>NZ_RQEV01000008.1 GCF_004771275.1 Leptospira fluminis
GACCACAAAACAAATACTCGTGCAGAGTGGTACGGCGATGTTAGCGCAACCATTTCCTCCGCCATATCGGCGTCCCGAATTCTGGATTCCGATGCCTGCATATTTTCGTATGCCGCCATCAGTCCTTTTGCGGAATGTTCCAACCTATTGAAGTAGGCGCCCATATCCGCTCTCTGCTTCATGATCTTCCCGAGCGCCGCGTCGGCAAAACCGATCACGTCGTTCGACTTCGTGGGAGTGGATACGGAAATCGCTTTTCCGTCCGCGCCCACAAGTTTCAAAGCCCGGGAAGTCATCGTTCCGATGTAGAACCTCTCCCTCTGGTTCTGGTTCGGTCCCATGTGAAACCACATAGAGGCAACTTTCGAACCTCTTGCGAACTGCCCTTCGAAAAGTTTGAACCGATTGAACTCCGCTTGGGAGGCAATTCGATCCACCTCGTCTACCAGTGCAGACACTTCCACCTGGACCAACTGTCTGTCCTCGGGGCTGTAGATTCCATTCGCGGTTTGGATGGCCAAAACCCGGATTCTTTGGATGATGTCCGATGTCTGCTGAAGAAAGCCTTCCGCAGTCTGGATGAAGCTCATCCCGTCTTCCGTATTTCTCTCCGCCTGCCTCAGACCGTTTACTTGGGTACGAAGCTTCTCGGAGACAGCCAAACCGGAGGCATCGTCGCCGGCAGAGTTGATCCTCATGCCCGACGAGAGCGCCTTCATGGTTTTATCCACAGCTTGCTCGTTGAACTTTAGAGAACGGTGTGAATTCACCGCACTCAGATTGTGATTGATAATCATCCTACACTCCTTGTAGAGATTCCCGGAGGATCTCCCTATCCTCCGGTCGGACTATGGTCTGTCCGGTGCTCCGGGATGGACCCGGTCGGACCACCCGACAGGCCATTTTCTCCCGAGGAGTTAGTGATGATTCAATTACGTACAACGAGCACGGATTCCGAAAAATCCGTCGGCCCTAAACCGCGGGAAGCGATCCCGTAGAAGAGGAACCGGAGAAAGATTGGACAATATTCTTAGAGTTCGGCCAACCCTGCTCCTGTTTCTCTTCGACCATCCTGAGACGACGATAGCCGCTTGCGGCGGCTTCTTAGTCGGGATAGAAAGATTCCCGGTGCGGGAGCGAATCCGCTCCCGCTGCCGGAAAGTCCTAATTACCTGAGTAATTGAAGGACGGACTGGGGTCTGACGTTGGCTTGTGCTAACATTGCAGTACCGGATTGAACCAGAATCTGGTTCTTGGTAAATGCAACGGTTTCTTCCGCCATGTCTGTGTCTCTGATACGCGACTCTGAAGCCTGGATGTTCTCGTAAGCTACCATCAAACCTTTCGACGCATGTTCGAGTCGGTTGAAGTATGCTCCGAGATTCGCTCTTTGCTTGCTGATTTTCATCAGGGCGTCATCCAAGAATCCGATGGCGTCGTTGGACTGTTCCGCAGTGGAAAGAGTCAACAGCGTTCCGTCGGCTTTGATCAGATTCAGAGCTTTAGCGGTCATCGTAGCGATATAGACCCGCTCCCTTTGGTGTTGGTTCGGACCGATGTGGAACCACATCGAAGCGCTTCTGGAACCGCGGGCAAAATCCCCTTGGAGTAGCGCCATTTTGTTGAACTCTGCCTGAGAAGCGATCCGATCGATCTCGTCGATGAGCTGAGAAACTTCTACTTGGATCATTTGGCGGTCTTCCGCGCCGTAGATACCGTTGGAAGATTGGATGGCAAGGACCCGAACCCGTTGAATGATATCGTTGGTTTCCTGCAGATATCCTTCCGTGGTTTGGATTAAGGACATGCCGTCCTCGGTGTTTCTCTCCGCCTGACGAAGCCCTTTTACCTGAGTTCTCATTTTTTCGGAAACGGCAAGACCGGATGCATCGTCACCGGCGCGGTTGATACGCATACCGGAAGACAGAGCTTCCATGTTCTTGGCCACTTCGTTGTTCTGGAACTTCAGGACGCGGTGGGAGTTAATCGCGGCTAAGTTGTGGTTAATGATCATGAGTTTCCTCCTTGAAACAGATCATGAGCCCGGCGTCCGTGCCGGGATCTTTTGCCTTGGTTTGGTTTTGGTCTTTATGGTTTTCTATCTTTTAACGAAGGCTCGAACTCGGGAGAATCCTCTCCAAAATACGGTTTCCTTCAGATATATCTTCGGTGGCGCAGATAGTCTGGATTAATTTTTAAGATTTTGGTTAATTTTACTCAAAAACGGTGTTTTTTACCCATTTTTGGGAGTTTTTGAGAAATCAAAAGAAGAAGAAAATTTACTTTTTTCCGGAAAAATGATCTTTTTCACGCACATCTAATCCTTCGATCGATTCCGAAATTTCCCTAAGTATTTTTTTTAGATCCTAAGGAGAAAAAAATCCGGTCCCGGATTTCCCGCCGTGAAACTATCGCCGGAAGGGAAAACTTCTCGTTTAGAAATTTCTTTCCGGAAAGAAGTTCCCGTCTGCGGCCCGAAAAAGGCCTGACCTTCCGGAATCCGGCTTGCTCTCCCCTCTTTCGATTCCATTCTTTGGGATTGCAACAGACAAACAGAACTTTCCGTCTAACGAAAACGATGAGCCAACCCAAAACCAAAAAAGACACCCAAGACCTTCACGAACTTTATAGACAAATGCTATTGATCCGCCGCTTCGAGGAAGCCGCGGCAAAATCGTACAGCATGGGAAAAATCGGAGGATTTTGCCACTTGTACATAGGCCAAGAAGCGGTGGGAGTCGGTGCTATCGCGGCTTTAGAAGAAAAGGATTATATCGTTTCCACCTACCGAGACCACGGGCATGCTCTTGCAAGAGGACTCGAACCGAAAGCCCTGATGGCGGAACTCTTCGGAAAAAAAACGGGGATCGCCAAAGGAAACGGCGGGTCCATGCACTTTTTTGATAAGACTAAGAATTTCATGGGAGGACACGGCATCGTAGGAGGTCATATTTCTTTGGCCGCCGGAATCGCATACGCTTCCAAATACAGACAAGACGGCGCGGTTACATTGTGCTTTTTCGGAGAGGGAGCGGCGAACATCGGTTCCTTCCATGAAGGGATGAATCTCGCCGCAATTTGGAAACTTCCCTTGGTCATGATCTGCGAAAACAACCATTACGCGATGGGAACTCCGGAATACAGAGCCCTATCCGTCAAAGACGTATCCGTACGCGCCGCGGCATACGACATCGCGAGAGACCATATAGAAGGAGACGAAGTGAGAAAAGTCCGGGATCATGTTCGCTTCGCCATCGATCGCGCCAGACGCGGAGAAGGTCCCACCCTCATGGAAATCTCCACGTATCGTTTTCGAGGCCATTCCATGTCCGATCCGGCAAAATATCGTACAAAAGAAGAGCTGGAGAAATACAAACAGGGAGATCCGCTGATCAAGGCGGAAAAGGAACTCTTGCAGTGCGGCTGGGCGCGCGAGGAATTGGACAGCCTGAGCGATTCCATACAATCGGTCGTGGATGATTCTTTGACCTTTGCGGAAAAGAGCGAAGAACCGCCCTTAGGTTGGCTTTACAAACACGTGTATGCGGAGAATATCTGATGCCGATTCTGACTTATCGCGAGGCCTTAAATCGGGCCATGACAGAGGAAATGGAAAAGGATCCGAACATCTTTCTCATGGGAGAAGAAGTCGGACATTACGAGGGAGCGTACAAGGTCTCCCAAGGAATGCTGGCGAAATTCGGGGAAAGAAGAGTGATAGATACTCCCATTTCCGAAAACGGGTTTGCGGGAGTTGGGATCGGAGCCGCGATGGTGGGACTCCGACCTATCATCGAATTCATGACCTGGAATTTCTCCCTAGTTGCGATCGATCAAATCATAAACTCCGCGGCCAAAATGAACTATATGAGCGCCGGCCAATTTCCGATACCGATCGTCTTCCGCGGAGCCGGAGGAGCCGGAGGAAGATTGGCCGCACAACATTCCCAATCCTTCGAGAGCTGGTATGCTCATATTCCGGGCCTGAAGGTCATCGCCCCTTACACTCCTGCGGACGCGTACGGATTATTGAAAACTTCGATCCTAGACAATAACCCGACCATTTTTATCGAAAGTGAAGTATTGTACGGGACGAAAGGGGAAGTTCCGACGGGAGAATTCTATATTCCGATGGGAAAAGCGGACATCAAACGGGAAGGAACCCAGCTTACGATTGTTAGCTGGTCTAGAGCCCTGATGTACGTATTACCCGCAGCGGAAAAATTGGCCAAGGAAGGAATCTCCGTGGAGGTGTTAGACATCCGGAGCATCCGTCCTTTGGACGAAGAGGCAATCTTGGCCTCGGTTCGAAAAACCAATCGGGCTCTGATCGTAGAGGAAGGTTGGAACGTGGCCGGGTTCGGAGCACAGCTCGCCTATCTGATCCAGAAGGAAGCCTTTGACTACCTCGACGCTCCCGTGGAAAGAGTGACCCAAGAGGATGTGCCCATGCCCTATGCGGCCAACCTGGAAAAAGCCTCCTTGCCGAGCGAAGAGAAGATAATCCTAAAGGTAAGAGAGATGATCAAATGATCCAATATATCAGAATATTCCAACATTCTGTTATTATAATAGGTAATATATATGGCTAAAATCGCCGAAATGACCCAACTCAGCCCTACGATGACCGAGGGCGTATTGGTAAAGTGGTTAAAAAAGAAAGGGGATTCCGTCGCTCCGGGGGAATCGATCGCCGAGGTGGAAACCGATAAGGCCGTGATGGAAATGGAATCTTTCGATACGGGAATCCTTCTGGAAATCATCGCAGGAGAAGGCTCCAAACTTCCCGTGGGAGCTCCGGTAGCGATCATCGGCAAATCGGGAGAGGACATCACTTCCCTTCTCGCCGAAGCCAAAACAAGAAGTTCCTCTCTACCAAAGTCGGAAGTGTCTGCTTCCCCTGCGCCCACCGCAATCCCCGAACCTCCGCAGGCAGCTCCCGTCAAATCGGAACCGCCTCAAATCTCCGAAACGGAGGAAGAAGATTCCGCACGTCCGGTTTCATCCCCCCAGAGAGGGCTTGCGACTCCTGCTCTCGAAGGAAGAATCAAGGCTTCTCCCCTGGCAAAACAGATCGCCAAGGAAACCGGAATCGACCTAGCTAGGATACAGGGTTCCGGACCGGACGGGAGAATCCTGAAACGGGATGTGGAGGCAAACCAGGTCGTACGGACAAACCTTTCCCCGTCCGCGGCTCCCCTCAGAGAGGAAAAGCAACAGATTTCCGGAATGCGAAAGACCATTGCCAACCGCTTGGTACATTCCAAGACCCACCAACCTCATTTCTATTTGGACATAGAGTTGGACGCGGAGCCTCTCGTAAAATTGCGCGAAAACCTAAACGCGGACCTAAAGGCGGCCGGAGAAGAGACGAAGGTCAGCTTAAACGATTTTGTCATCAAGGCTTCCGCGTTCGCACTTTTACAAGTGCCGGAAGTGAATTCTTCCTGGAGGGAAGACCATATCCTGCGCCACGGAAGAGTGGATGTCGGGGTCGCGGTCTCTATCGAAGGCGGACTCATCACCCCGTATATCCGAAACGCCGATCTCAGCTCCGTTTTGGAAATCGGTAAGAGAGTAAAAGAACTTGCCTCCCGGGCCAGAGAAAGAAAACTAAAACCCGAAGAATATTCGGACGGAACGTTCACGGTATCCAACCTAGGTATGTTCGGTATCGATCGCTTTGCGGCCGTCATCAACGAGCCGGAAGCGGCGATTTTAGCCGTAGGAAACGCGGTCCCGAAACCCGTACTAAAATTCGGTGCAATCGTTCCCGGAATCACGCTCTCCGTTTGCCTTTCCTGCGATCATAGAGTGGTGGATGGAGCGGTGGGAGCACGTTGGTTGCAGGTCTTTCGGGAATTGGTAGAGCACCCGTTACGCCTCCTCGTCTGAATCTTCTCCTGGGAGAGATGCAGCTTGGCGGAAAAAGACCCGAATTCCCGAATCCAAAAAGTCAAAAAAGCGGCTTTGCTTCTGCTTTCCCTGGACAAGGATTCCGCGGCAAAAGCCCTTTCCCAACTGGAAGAGGGCTTGATCGAAGAAATCGTCCAGGAAATGGCCAAGATTCGGACGGTTTCCAAAGCCGAAAAAGAGGGCGCTCTTCTGGATTTTCAGGAATCTTTAAGAGAGCTCGCGGGCGAATCACGGGGAGGCATAGACGCCGCCCGGGACCTGCTGTACAAATCCGTAGGCAAGGAAAAATCGGAATCTATATTAGGAAAACTAGATAGAAAAGACACGGAAGAGGACTTTTCTTTTTTGAACGACGCGGACCCGCAAACTCTTGCGCAGCTCCTCCTTCCGGAAAATCCCCAGACGATCGCGGTCACACTCGCGTTTTTAAATCCTAAAAAAGCCGCGGAAGCTTTGAAATTCCTGCCCAAGGACCTCCAATCCAAGGTAGCATTAAAATTGGCGAATACGACCAAAACTCATCCGGATGCGATCAGACAAATCGCAAGAGTTCTGAAGAAAAAATATGAAAACCGGGACAAATCCGAATTCAGTGAAGCGGGAGGAACGGAAGCCCTTGCGAGCATTCTAAATCATATGGACAAGTCTCTCGAGGAGACCATCCTGAGAGACTTGGAGGAACATTCTCCGGAACTAGCTTCTCAGGTCAGAGAAAAACTTTATACCTTCGAGGATGTACTTCTTTTGAATTCCCGGGAAATGCGTTTCGTCATCAATCGCCTCGGAGACGATGATGTGATTGCTACCGCATTGCGAGGTTCCGGCGACGAAATCCGTGCTCATTTTTTCGAGGCCATGTCCAAAAACCGAGCCAACGACATTTTGGAACAGATGGAATTAAGGGGAAAGGTGACCTTAAAAGAGATCACGGACGCGAGAAACAGGATCCTTTCCTTACTTCGAGATCTGGAAGAAACCGGAGAAATCGTTCTCAAAAAAGACACGGAAGAGTTCATCTAAACAGAAACGGCAAAGAACTTCGAAGGCCCGCTTTCTGACTCGATACGGGCGATACTTTCCGGGAAAAAGTTTTGCAATTCCAGAATACTTCTGGACTGGAGTTTGCAAACGCACTATACATGGTTTCGCCTAATATGCTGAAACGTGCTTTAAAACTCACGCTCGGATTTTTATCCCTGCTATTCGTACTGTTATTTTTCGGGGTCATATATACCTGGGCTCCGGACAAAACCCTAGCCGAATTACAACCGAAATGGGCTCCTCTGCCTTCCGTTTTCGTCGATATCATGGGAATGAAAGTGCACTTGCGGGACGAAGGACCTCGCACGGATCCGAACCCGATCGTCCTGATCCACGGAACCGCCTCCTCTCTTCATACCTGGGATGGATGGGTAGAAGAACTCAAACCCACTCGCAGAGTCATACGTTTCGACCTTCCCGGATTCGGCCTTACCGGTCCTTCTCCAAACGGAGACTATTCTCTGGATCTATATGCAAAATTTGTAATTTCCATTCTAGACAAGTTAGGTGTCGGACATGCGGTGATCGCGGGAAATTCCCTAGGCGGAAACATCGCATGGTTTACCGCACTGAACCACCCGAAATATTTCGAAAAATTGGTACTAGTGGACGCCTCCGGCTACCGCTTCCAATCTACTTCGGTTCCGATCGGTTTTAGGATCGCAAGAGTTCCGTTACTGCGCAATCTGGTAAGCAATGTGCTTCCCCGATTCATCATCGCTTCCAGCGTAAAGAACACGTACGGAGATCCTAGCAAAGTTACGGAAATACAAATCGATCGTTATTACGACCTAACTTTGCGCGAAGGAAATCGCAAGGCCTTGATACAGAGATTTCAGCAGATCGCTCCCGGATTACACGAGGATAAGATTCGGGAACTTCACATTCCTACCTTGATCCTTTGGGGAGGAAAGGATCGGTTGATACCTCCCGAATACGCGGAGAAATTCCACAGCGATATCCGAGGGAGCAAATTGGTCGTTTTTGAAAATTTGGGGCATATTCCCCAGGAAGAGTCCCCGAAAGAAACCTTGCAGGTATTCCAGGAATTCATGAAATAGATTCGAGTGAAACGGTGTGATAGATCCGGAGCTGACGGGACTCGAACCCGCGACATCCTGCGTGACAGGCAGGCACTCTAACCAGCTGAGCTACAGCTCCTCTTTCCGATGAACATCATTTCCCGGAGCTTGCTCCGGTCAACAATGTTTACCGGAAAAAAGGATGAATTTTTAAGTCCCTTTCCCATTCTTCACCAAAGGACGGATGTATTCCGTCCGGATACGCAAAACAATGCTACAGGAAAAAAAACCCAAAGATTTACTCGAAGATCGGATATTTACGGTCTCCAATTTTCTTTCCATCAGCAGAGTATTTCTTCTTCCGTTTTTCATCCACTTTACTCGAAAACACATGGAGGCACCGAAGCAAGGGGAGTATCTCCTTTTGGCGATAGGTACCTGTGTCTTGGCGGTTCTCACGGATTACCTAGACGGATTCTTGGCGAGACTTTTGGGACAGGAATCTGTTCTCGGAAGATACTTGGACCCGATCTGCGATAAAATCGTTACCGTAGGCGGACTTTCCGTTATCGTGCATTATTATCATTTCCCTCTATGGATTCTATGCGTATACGTTTTGCGGGAAATTTTAGGAGTATGGCTGGGAGGCTTTTTGTACTTAAAACGGGGGATCCAAGGGAAACCGAATTGGTGGGGAAAAATCGGAGTCGGACTCGTTGCAGTCACGGTTCTCTGGTACATGACTCTCCCATTGTTGTACGGGAATTATCCGCAAGATCATCTCTTTTATCATCCGGAATATTCCGGTTATCTTTTAGTTACTATATTGATGATCGGTGTCGTTGCCTATGCCCGCAGGTATTGGGACATCGTATTCCACCCCGAGAGATTCGTATTGGATCCTAAGGATAAGAAACAGAAGAAGAAGTACCAGTTGGTATGAAATTCCTTGACACAGCAAGGTCCTCCCCCATTCTGTCAATCGCAGCCTGCTCGGGTGGTGGAATTGGTAGACACGCAAGCTTGAGGTGCTTGTGCCGGTTAGGTGTAGGGGTTCGAGTCCCCTCTCGAGCAAACGGAACATTGCCGACAATTCCCCTAAAATTCTCTTTATGGCCCGGCCGACGGTAAGACCGAATGTCATCGAGCCCTCTATCCGTACAAGAATTTCTTAATAAAGCTAAACTGGTCTTTTACGGCTTTTTCGCTTTACTTTTCTTATTCCTGGCTCTCTTCTTTTCCGCTCCCCTTCTCCTCGTTTCGAAGGCGGATCCGAAAAAATCGAATGCGATTCTAGTCGAGGCGATCGAAACGGGAAGAAAAGATAAACTGAAACAAGCCGCCCAACTTTGGAAAAAAGGTTTGGCTCCGACGGTTATAGTTCTCTATTCCCCCGCAGGTTCCGATTCGGATGTAGGTGTCGCTACGGATCTCGTGTCCGGCATCCAATCCAATCTGATCGCTCAGGGAGTGGAGGAGAATAAAATTCTAATCTATACCGTCGCGGCCGGGCCTCAGGAATTTCCGAAAACTCTCCTGAAAATCGCGTTAGACCGTCAATGGAAGACGTTCTTATTGGTAGGCCGCGAATACGATTCGGCTACTCTTTTGCGTCTTTATCGTTCCGTGCTGGAACCGGCCGGTATCTATTTCGCCGTTTCGAAAGTTCCGGAAGGGTTCTCCGCTACGGATTGGTTTTTGAAACCGAAGAACCTCGAATCCGTCATAGGCCGTTTCGCAAAGTATTTGTATCTTATATTATTAGGAAACTAAAGCATGTCCCAGCAAGATGTTAAGGAAACCAACGAACTAATACAGCAAAGAATCCACAAAGTGGAGGAATTGAAAGCCAAAGGAGTCGATCCTTATCCTGTTCGCTTTTTCCCGGATGCGATTTCTTCCGAATTGATCGATAGGTATTCCCAAAAACCCGGCGGCCCCGAAACCAAATTCAAATTGGGGGGAAGACTCCATTCGAAGCGGGTCATGGGTAAGGCGAGCTTCGCTCATCTGAAAGATAAGGGTGGCGTGATCCAACTCTACGCCACACGTGACGACCTCGGAGAGGAAAACTATTCTCTGTTTAAAGGCCTGGATTTGGGAGACCAAATCGGAGTGGAAGGATATCTTTTCCAGACGCAAAAAGGGGAAACGACCCTTCATCTTACTTCCGTGGAATTGCTGGCGAAATGCATCCGTCCTCTGCCCGTAGTCAAGGAAAAAGACGGAGTAGTTTACGACGCGTTTGCGGACGTGGAACAGCGCTATCGGATGCGTTATGTGGACTTGGTCGTCAACGATTTTGTCCGCGAAACCTTTATCACCCGGAGCAGGATCGTATCCGAAATCAGATCCTTCCTAACCGGCGAAGGTTTCTTGGAAGTCGAGACTCCTATGATGCAACCTATCGCAGGCGGTGCGGCCGCTCGACCTTTCGTCACCCACCACAACACCCTGGACATGCAATTATTTCTGAGAATCGCCCCGGAGCTCTATTTGAAGCGCTTGATTGTGGGAGGTCTGGATAGGGTCTTCGAACTGAATCGGAATTTTCGGAACGAAGGGGTCTCCACGAAGCACAACCCCGAATTCACGATGATGGAAGCCTACATGGCCTTCGGAGACATGTCGAAGATGCTCGACCTGACGGAACGTCTGATCGCTCATGTGACCCAAAAAATCCATGGTACATTAAAAATTCCTTATGGAAATGACATGGTGGATCTGACCCCTCCGTGGAGAAGGGTAAAATATGTGGACATCATCAAAGAATATTCCGGGATAGATTTCTCCCAGATCAAGACCCTCCAAGAGGCAAAAGAAAAGGCATCCGCCTTAAAAGTGGACGTTTCCAAATGTCACTCGATATGGAAGGTCGCCGACGAGGTATTTTCAGAAAAAGCGGAACCGAATCTGATCCAACCGGTATTCGTGACCGATTACCCGAAAGAACTTTCTCCCTTGGCAAAATCCCGTCCGGACGATCCGAATTACGTCGAAAGATTCGAACCCTATATCGTAGGAAGAGAAATCGGAAACGCGTTTTCGGAGTTGAACGATCCTTTCGACCAAAAGGAACGATTCGAAGAGCAGGTGAAACAACGGGAAGCGGGAGACGACGAGGCGTTTATGATGGACGAGGATTATATCCGAGCCCTCGAATACGGCATGCCTCCTACCGGCGGTTTGGGAATCGGGATCGACCGACTGGTCATGCTTTTGACGAATTCCCAATCCATCCGGGACACCATTCTTTTTCCTCTGATGCGTCCGGAGTAAAATCCGGGCCACTTCAGTAATTGGCGATGATCAGCTTGGCCTGCGCGTCGAGTCTGGTCTTAAGTTCCCTTAATTGCTGCTTCAGGTTTTCCGAATCTCCCGAACTCAGGGATTTCGTGACCGTATGCTCGCGCGAAGAGAAGCTGAATTCTATCTCCTTTGCGGCCATGATCTTATCCGCCACCTCGGGAGGAAGGATGGAAACAAGCCGAAGGGTCTCTCCGTAATCGGTCGTAACCTTCCGCAGATTGTGCCAAGTTTGGTCCAATTTTAAGGAAACCCCTATCGGAAAACTTTCGTCGAAAGAGCTCACGTAGTATTCCAAAAACAGCGGTTTTTCTCCCGTACGGTTATTCAAAACCCCTTTGAAATTCAAGGCTCCCGAGCGACCGGGAGAACAGAACCAGGAAAAAATGCACACCGGACCGGACCGAAGCGTCGTCTGCTCGATCACCGGTTCCGCGAAAGATTCCGGGCGAGCGGAACAGGAAAGGGAAAGCAGAAAAACCGCAAATAGGCTTGCGAATTGCAGAAGGATACTGGATTGAAATCTCCGCACTGTCATCTCCAAAATCAATTCCATAGTATCTCTCCGCCGCAAAACGTGAAGCAAAAATCCGATTTCCAGGGAATGAAGGAAGTCCTTTTATGGTTTTAAACCTATGATTTCCTACCCTAAAGAAAAGATCAACGTACTGCTACTCGAAAACATTCATAAAGACGCTTACGATCTCTTTCAGAGGGACGGTTTTAACGTCCGTCTCCTCCCCCAGGCTTTTAGCGAAGCGGAACTTTTAAAGGAAATCGAGAACGTTCACGTTTTGGGAATCCGCAGCAAAACCAACATAACCGCTCCCGTTTTAGCCAAGGCAAAGCGTTTGCTTACCATAGGTTGTTTTTGCATTGGCACCAACCAGGTAGATCTTACCGAGTCCGAGAGCAAGGGAATTCCAGTCTTCAATGCCCCTTATTCGAATACTAGATCCGTAGCGGAACTAGTCATAGCGGAGATCGTCCTCCTGGCTCGGCGAGTTCCCGACCATATCCGAAATACCCATGCGGGGATTTGGAATAAGATCTCCAAGAATTGTTTCGAAGTACGGGGAAAAACCCTAGGAATCGTGGGATACGGTCATATCGGTAGTCAGGTCTCCGTTCTCGCCGAAGCAATGGGTCTCAAGGTAGTCTATTACGACGTTCAAACGGTACTTCCTTTAGGAAATGCGACTCCTGCCCACTCTTACGAGGAGTTATTGGCGATTTCCGACTTTGTCACGTTTCATGTTCCTGAAACTATGGAAACCACGAATCTGTACGGCAAAAAGCAGATCGACCAAACGAAAAAGGGTGCGTACGTCATCAATTTGTCTCGAGGAAAAGTTCTAGACCTGGAAGCTCTGGCGGAAGCCATCAAAAGCGGGCATATCGCCGGCGCGGGTGTGGACGTATTTCCGCAGGAGCCGGAGTCCAACAACGATCCGTTCCTCACCCCGATGCAGAATCTGCAGAACGTGATACTTACGCCGCACATCGGAGGTTCCACGGAGGAAGCCCAGAAGAACATAGGTTCCGAAGTGGCCAGTAAATTGCTGAAATTCGTCAATAATGGGTCGACTTCCTTTGCCGTAAACTTTCCGCAATTGGAGCTGAATCCGATTCCGACCGGAATGTACCGCATCCTGAACGTCCATAAGAACCAACCGGGATTCCTGAAGGATATCAACGCGATGGTCTCCGAGGTCGGAGCGAATATCAGTTCCCAACATCTGGGTACTAGCGCGGAAATCGGTTACCTATCGATGGTGATCAATATGTCCGTAGGAGACGAATTGAAGGAAAAAATCGAGAGACATCCCGGTTCCATTAAGACCAGAATCCTGTATTAAACTCTCTGCAATCCTTGTTCCGGATTCTTTTCATCTGGGACTTTGGATTCGTTTAACAAATCGTAAAATCCGTTCTCTTTCGGTCAAATAGCTGCCAAATTGAACAACGGGCGTTCATCCCTTTGATCGTTTTCTACTGCCAAAAATCCTTCTGTGATGCGCAGAAACGCGCAGGAGAAGCGATCCGGTCCTTTCTGCACAACCCCCTATAAATTTCTTCCGATATCCCTTTCTTAGGCACGCTAATTGCTGTTAGATTATGGAGGAACGAAATTGGATAGGGACCTTTTACTGACAAAAATCGCGATTAAAATCGTAAAAATTCCTTAATCTGTATGTAAGTATCCTCGATTAGGGTAGTGCAAACGGGAGGACCGCCATGAAATACAATAGAATCCCTTCCACTTTAAACGTTCGTTTTGAGACTATCGACGACACTAAGCTTAGGTTCGCAGAGAACGTTCTTGTCGGACTCGTAATGAGAAGCGACTCGGCCGTAGATCCCGGAACCAACCTTTCTATACAGATAGGAGTGCTCAGTCTTTCCGGCTCGATCGAACTACTGATGAAAGTGATCAAATGCGAAAGGATTTCGAACTTCGAATACGACGTTTATCTAAATTACACCGAAAAGGATTTCGGTAAGATAGAGGCGATCGAGGATCTGATCAGAGACCTCGCGTAAAACGCGGGAAAGCAGTTCTGACTCGGTCGTTTCCATTCGAAAGGACGAAAACGGCCGAGAAGACTCCGGCTTAAGCTACGAATAGATCGGCTTTGCTGATCATCGTCAGTGGAACTTTGCTTACGTTCATTTTATCCGGGAAATAAACGATCTCTTCACCGACCAATCTCCTATTTTTGTCCAATTCCACTACGGACCCGTCTTTTAGATGAAGTACGATGTCGATTCCGCGGTAGTTGACATATCTTTCGAGTTGGTCTCTGAATTTATTTCCCTGTTCCATGGTTGCTCCTCGGCAAAAACGTTGAACGGTAGCCTAAAGAACCTAGGTAAAAGTACAAGTTTTTTTTATTTCTTCCTTCGAAAAATATTTATGTCCGCTAATTTAGAAGTACTGAATGGATGTGAAGGTCTTTCCAATGTTGGATAGTTGCTAGGACTTGGGCGGAACAGATCCGAATCCGGGAAGTGTCAGTTCGGAAACGGAACCTGATTCGGTCCCGTCCAACTCGCTCCGTTGTTCGTAGTGGTGTACCAGTACAATCCGGTTCCCGTCGCGCTCGGAACGCTTATGAAAACGGTAATCGCGTTCGTGGAATCGATGGTGGAAGTGTACGCATTCGCGTAAAAAGAGGACCCTGCCGCTCCCAAAGGCAAAGCACTCGTGTCAACGAGAGTCCAAGTTGCCCCCGCATCCAAACTTACGTAAAGCGGAGAATAACCGTTCTGAGCGGAAATTTCGGGGTACATGGTGGAGACCAAGACTCCGGATCCGGAAGCCCCCATCCGCGCCACTGTCTGGTTGATCGAACTCGTTGTCGTCAAATACAAAGGAGGGGTCACGTTCACAGTGGTAAAAGTGGCGCTCGAACTCACGGT
Source organism: Leptospira fluminis (assembly GCF_004771275.1). Lineage (GTDB taxonomy): Bacteria > Spirochaetota > Leptospiria > Leptospirales > Leptospiraceae > Leptospira_B > Leptospira_B fluminis. The sequence continues at coordinate 14,709 of NZ_RQEV01000008.1, forward strand.
AAAGTTCGTAACCGGCGTAGTATTGATACGCAGGGAAGTCGTCGCGGAACCCACATCCAGAAAGAAGGCTTGGCTGTAACCGTCCGCAAACGCCCAGGATGCATTACTCCCGTTGAGTGTAAAAGGGGTATATCCGTATGACGAGATGAGAGAAGTAGTGACGTTAGAAGAAACTCCGGCGCTGGAGATGGACTGTCCACTCATAGAATACGCACCGGAAGAACCTGAAATTCCGAAACCGCAAAACTCATATCCGGTGCCCGAACTTTTCGGACCGACACAGGTCGTAAGATTCGTAATCGACGTTCCGGAACTCGGAAAGCTGATTGCCCGGTAGCAATTGTATGCTGCACCGCTTTCACACCAATAATAATAGCCCGAATTGTAATAGATCGAAGTAAATCCGGTTCCTCCCATTGGCGGGGTCACTTGGGTAAAATTCAGATTTGCTCCTTGCGTAAGAGGCAAAACTCCCTGAGCAAAATAATAGGTATTCGAACCGGTCGCTTCGAACATCACATAGAAGCCGTTCGCGGACCCGTTCGCACCGGCATTCAATGCGATAGTAGAACTCAAAAGACTGTTCCCGGGAACGTTCGTAGAAACCGTATAAGTACCCGTACTTCCGCCGGTAAAAAGCAGGTCCAGAGCGCTAGGCTGCAATCCTTTCTGACGCGTGATGTACGAAAATTGTACTCCCGTTCCTACGGTTCGAAATTGTTGGTATTGATCCGGAAAACTGTTGTAACCGACGGAATCTCCGAATCCGAGAAGTGTGGTCAACAAAGAGAAATTGGATTGTGGGTCCAAGGATGCTTCCTGGAATTTCATACATCCCGTACAGACGAACAAAAGAAAAAATCCCGCCGCGGATCTAGACAATCTACACTGCATCGATTTCATACACTCTCCTCCCCAAAACCACCAATATACATTCTAAAAGAGGGTGGAATAACGGATTTCTCCGTACAACGCCTTTCCGTACCATCCGTTTGCGGAACTTGCACTCGCGAATACGGCAGTCGGAACCCTGTCATAGCCCGCATTCCATTGGAATCCGTTGCGGACCGGCGTACCATCCGCGGAAACCACCGTCTCTTCTGCGGCCCAGGTCCCTCCGGTAAAATAACTATGGACCAATTGTACCAAATAGACGGTTCCTAAAATCGCAAGAGATTGGTTGTACTGTTTCACGTCTTTTTGGTATTCGCTCCGCTGGCCTTCCAAATTAAATCTTCCCAGTCCGATCGGAGAATTTCCGAAAATCAAGGCGGAAGTAAACGTAGCCTGGTCATAACTGGACTTTGCGGATTTTGCATGTTCCGCCGACAGGATCGTATATCCTAACGCAACAGCGAACGTGCCTCCGTAGATCCATCCCGTTTTTTTACGACCTGCATAGATATGCCCCCAACCGGGCAATACTGCGGATCTCCAGACAGGGCTCCAGCGACTTCTCGTCGGCTTAACAGAAGATGGAGGCGGGATAACGACGGGTTCTTGCGGAACTTCGGGAATGACAGGAACCACAGGGACCGCTTCCTTCGTGGATTGCGGTTGCTGGGCGTCCTGGATTTTTTTCTCCTCTTCCTGCCGGATTTTCTTTTCTTCTTCCTTCGTAACTTCCTTGTAAATGACCTTTAAGATCGACTTTTTGGGGATGGTGACGAGCCTACCGTCTTCCCCCTTTACCTGTATATTTTTTTCGTTTTGAGTGATCACCGTTCCTTTTACGGTACTTCCGTTTCGAAGTAGAATGGATTGCACTGCGATCAACTGGGTGGAGATTAGAAGGAGTAATAGCGGAGTTCCGTATCTGGCGGCACTGAGAATTCGTAGAAACATTTTTATCGATGCAACTTTTTGACAAAAATAAACTCCTCTCCTTCCGTCGCATAGGAGTTTTTCGGGGGATAAAGTTGGTTCTACGGAATTTTAGTTCTAAGGAAACGAACGGAGTTCTTTACGATTCTAAAGTTTCATCTCTTGCCGATCCGGAGTTTCAGACTAGGGAATTCTTAAAATAAAACTCTCCCATCACTTTTGCGAGAAGATCCGGACGATCATGGTGCATATTGTGCCCCGCGTCTTCCAACTCGATGTATGTAAGATTCCTAAGATGGGAAAACACTTCTTTCGGATCGTCCAATGGAAGATTGGTTTCCTTACCGTAGATTACTAGCACGGGACAGGATACGTTTTCCCAAAGATGCCTCGTGAATTGAGGGCTAATGAATACCGGCGGACCGCTTTTGTAGATCGGGTCGCTTTTCCATACGAATCCGTCTTCCACCGGTTTGGTCAAATACGTCGCAATCACGAGCAACCTTTCCTTGGGAAGTCTAGGATACACCGGCGAAAGTCTCGAAGCCGCCTCCTCCACATTTCGAAAACTCTTTTGTCTTTTTCTTTCCCTGCCCGCTAAACTATTTTCCCAAGTTTCCAACCAGGAACGGAATCGTTTCCGTTCTTTTTCCGGATTCGGCAGAGAACTGAATCCTTCCAGACAAACCAAGGATTCGACTCTCTCCGGTACCAACCCGGCGATCCTAGATCCAAGACCTCCCCCCATAGAGTGGCCCAGTATATGAAATTTTTCCGGCAGAAATTTGGAGATAAAACTTTGGGTATCGACTAACGGAAGCATGAAATGATAGAAACCTTCCCGCAACCATTCGGAATCTCCGTGACCTCTATAATCGAATCTGTACAGATCGAAAAATTCGGAAAGAAATTCCTCCTGAAAGACGAAGGTATCGGAGGAGTCCATAAATCCGTGCAGTAGAAGCAGCGCCCTTCCCTTACCGTTATTCCTGATGGAATACGAGAGTTTGTATCCTCCCGATTCGAAAGTTCCTTTTACGGTTTTGCCGATCTGAATCTCTGTAGAATCCATATTCGGATCCAGAATGGAATCCGATTCGGAGGAAGAAAGCAATTCCTCTCCCGTTTTCGTCAAAATAGGTAGGGGAAGTTCTTGGATTCGTTCGAGATCCCAACGATTTTCACCGGAAAATTCGGACAAAAGGGAATCCAAAAACCCGATCCATTCCGGAACGATTCTTTTTCCGATTTCGGAAAGTTCTCCGGAAAGAAGCAACGCCTCGAATTTTTGCTTGGATTTTTCCGCCTGCATCCTCGCGCCGCGAACGTTCGGTTTTACGAAAATCTTATTTAAGGAAATCGCCAACTGGATCCAGCCGTGTAATAAGAGCTTGCGCCCTTTGGTTTCCTTCTTCCATTGGAATTCGAATACTTCGTGCAGCTCGAAGTATCTTCCTTTTGCATACAGTTCCCTTCCCTTTTCCCAGGCAAACGGGAAACTTTCCCTCGCTTCGGAAGTATTCGAGATTTTCGCAAGGATGCTCAGAATTTCAGGGTCGAATTCCATGATTTCCCCTTTCTTTCCCCGCCGTGTTCCCCAACCGAAACCGCGAATTCGCCCCTCGCGATTTGAAGGAAATTTTCGCGTTGCACAATGGAAAACGCCGATCGGGTTCGCTCCTTTTCTTACAAATATCCATTTTTTGTCCCTTAGTTTAAAAGTTACTTTCCGTCCAAAGCAGTTTTTTTACCCTAAAACTTGGGACAAATCGGAGAACGCTTCTTCCTTTAAGGATTCTCCCTCCCGCAAAATAAATCGATGACTTCTTCCCATGACTCTCACAGGAGATTTTGAATGGACTTTCAGGCTGGATACCTTAGGTCTTCCATCGGTAGGAAAACTATCGTAGGGATTACCGGACTCGTTTTCTTCGGCTTTGTGTTTTTTCACATGCTGGGGAACCTCCAGATCTTCCAGGAACCGGATAAGATCAACAGCTATGCCGCGTTTCTGCAAAGCCTCGGCGGACTTCTTTGGATCGCTCGCGGTACGTTATTAGTGGCCTTCGTATTGCACGTCTATTATGCGATTCGACTTTCGGTGGAAAACCGCCAGGCAAGACCGGTCGGATACGTGAAAAATAGCACGATCCAAGCCACTCTTTCCTCGAGAATGATGGCTCTGACCGGCCTGGTTATTTTCGGAGCGGTTCTTTACCACCTAGCTCATTTTACTCTGGGCATTACCGATCCCAAGGACTTCGCATTAAAAGACGCGCAAGGTCGTCACGACGTGTATTCCATGGTCGTTCTGGGATTTCAAAATCCGATCGTTTCCGGCGCGTACGTGCTTTGGATGTTTTTGCTGGCCTCTCACCTCAGGCACGGAGTCTCCAGCGTTTTCCAAACCTTCGGTCTCAACACATCCTTTTGGGCGCCTAAAACCAACGCCTTCGCGATCGCTTTTGCGATCCTGATTTTCATAGGAAACTCTTCCATTCCCCTTTCTATCCTACTGGGATATGTAAAGTTGCCAGGAGCACAATAGAATGAGCTTAGATTCAAAAATCCCTTCGGGACCCTTGGAACAAAAATGGGACAGTTACAAATCCCATATCAAATTGGTAAACCCCGCCAACAAACGCAAATATACGATTATAGTCATCGGAACCGGACTTGCCGGAGGATCCGCCTCCGCTACCCTCGCGGAACTCGGTTACAACGTAAAAACCTTCTGCTTTCAAGATAGTCCGAGAAGAGCCCACTCCATTGCGGCTCAAGGTGGAATCAACGCGGCAAAGAATTACCAGAACGACGGAGATTCCGTTTACCGCCTGTTTTACGATACCATCAAAGGCGGCGACTTTCGGGCGAGAGAAGCGAACGTATATCGTCTAGCGCAAGTCTCGGCGAATATCATCGACCAATGCGTCGCGCAAGGAGTTCCGTTCGCGAGGGAATACGGAGGCCATTTGGACAACAGATCCTTCGGAGGAGCCCAAGTCTCTCGTACCTTTTACGCAAAAGGACAGACCGGACAGCAATTGCTTTTAGGCGCCTACTCTTCCCTATCCAGGCAAATCGGATTAGGAAACGTTAAAATGTATCCTAGAACCGAAATGTTGGATTTAGTGGTAGTGGACGGACACGCCAAAGGAGTCGTAATCCGAGATTTGGTTACCGGCAAAATTTCCGTTCATGCGGGGGACGCAGTCGTATTGGCGTCGGGAGGATACGGAAACGTATTCTATCTTTCTACGAACGCAAAAGGCTCCAATGTCACCGCGACGTTCCGCGCCTACAAAAAAGGTGCTTTCTTTGCGAACCCTTGTTATACGCAGATCCACCCGACCTGCATTCCGGTTACGGGAGACCACCAGTCCAAACTGACTCTAATGTCGGAATCTCTTAGAAACGACGGACGTATTTGGGTGCCGAAGAAGAAGGGAGACACCCGGAATCCGGCGGATATCCCCGAAAGCGAAAGGGATTATTATCTGGAAAGAAAATATCCTAGCTACGGAAACCTCTGCCCGAGGGATATCGCTTCCCGCTCCGCAAAAGAAGTTTGCGATGCAGGTTTAGGAGTCGGTCCGGGAGGCCAAGGAGTCTATCTGGATTTTTCCTCCGCCATCCAACGTCTCGGCGAGCATACGATCGCGGAAAGATACGGAAACTTATTCCAGATGTACGAACAAATCACCGGAGAAAATCCTTACAAGGCGCCGATGCGAATCTACCCCGCCGTTCACTATACGATGGGCGGACTCTGGGTGGATTATAATCTGATGAGCAACCTACCCGGTTTATTCGTAATCGGGGAAGCGAACTTTTCCGACCACGGGGCCAACCGTTTGGGCGCTTCCGCTCTGATGCAAGGATTGGCCGACGGCTACTTCGTCTTACCGTATACGATCGGAAATTATCTGGCGGAAGTCGGATTCGGAAAAACTCCTTCGATCGATCACGCCGAATTCAAAAAGGCGGAGACGGAAAACACCGAGAAAATCAATAAATTTCTTTCCATCAAAGGAAAACGGACCGTCGATTCCTTCCACCGCGAATTGGGAAAATTGGTCTGGGACAAATGCGGAATGGCAAGAGACGACAAAGGCCTAAAGGAAGCTCTGCAGAAAATCCCGCAAATCCGGGAAGAATTCTGGAAGAACGTAAACGTCCCGGGATCCGGCGCCGAATTGAACCAATCTTTGGAAAAAGCCGGTCGGGTCGCGGACTTCCTAGAATTCGCGGAACTACTCTGCCTAGACGCTCTCACTCGGGAAGAATCCTGCGGCGGACATTTCCGGACGGAACACCAGATGGAAGACGGGGAAGCCAAGCGCAACGATAGTAAATTCTGCCATGTCAGTGCATGGGAATGGAAGGGAGTCGGCGGAAAACCGGTCGAACACAGGGAACACCTGGAATTCGAGAACATTAAACTCGCAACGAGGAGCTATAAATAATGGATCTCAAACTGAAAGTCTGGAGACAGAAAAACTCCCAAGAAAAGGGAAAAATCGTGGATTATCCCGCCAAAGGAATTTCCGAGGATATGTCCTTTTTGGAAATGTTGGACGTGGTCAACGAAGAACTGATCGAAAAAGGCGATGATCCTATCGCTTTCGAGCATGACTGTAGGGAAGGAATCTGCGGCTCCTGCAATATCATGATCAACGGCGAAGCCCACGGACCTCTTCCCGGCGTAACTACTTGCCAGCTCCACATGAGGTCCTTCAAGGACGGAGATACGATCTTTCTGGAGCCTTGGAGGGCGAAGGCCTTTCCGGTGATCAAAGATCTAGTCGTAGACCGCAGCTCCTTCGATCGGATCATCCAATCCGGAGGATTCGTCAGCATCAATACGGGAGGAGCTCCCGATGCAAACGCGCTTCCTGTCGCGAAAAAGAATGCGGACTTGGCGATGGACGCCGCCACGTGTATCGGATGCGGCGCCTGCGTCGCTTCCTGCAAAAACGCGTCGGCGATGCTCTTCGTCTCCGCGAAAGTTTCCCACTTGGCTCTTTTACCGCAAGGACAGGTGGAAAAACAGGAACGGGTCAAGAAAATGGTCTCAGCTATGGACAAGGAAGGCTTCGGGAACTGTACCAACCAGTACGAATGCGAGGCCGCTTGTCCGAAAGATATCAAACGGGATTTCATAAGAATGCTCAATCGGGATTACATTCTTTCCTAAACTCCCTTGTCTGCCGGGGACAAGAACCCCGGTAGACTTCTCCTCGATTGAATCGCTTATCCTTCCCCTATGGAAAGGCTTTGCAGGATTCCACCCTGGTACACATACAAAATCCTTCCTTTCAATTTGCCTGCCTTGACCAACTCCTCTAAAACGAATAGGGATTTGGCCGCATAGATCGGTTCGATAAAGATTCCGGTCCGAGTCGAAAACTCCTCCGCTACGGACTTCCATTTTTTTCCGCTACGGAAGGCAAAAGATTTTTCCTCGAATTGCGATCTAGGATCGAACAAGGAGGACCACCGGAGATCCGATTCTGGGAATCCGATCTTCTTAGCGTTCCGTAAAATCCAATCCTTCATTCTAGGAAAAGTTAGGCCCAAACTGATTCCTAAGACCGGAATCCTGTTCCATCCTAGAGCGGAAAGCCAAGTCAATCCGGAGCCTACGTCTAGCACGAGCCAGTCATACTCTCTCGGATCGATTTCGTCCCAGAGAGAAGAAAGTCCTTGGAAGGAGGGAGAACAAAAAAGATATTCCGGCATACGAATATCCCAAAAGCCGGACGAAATTTCTGTATCGGAATTTTCTCTCATGAAAAGCCCGACCGACTCTCCGGAAAAATCGAAATCGGGAATTCGGACCGTCTGCTCTTCCCATTCTCTCCTACCGGAAAAAAGGAAAATCTCGGAAAAGCGGCGGGCCAAAATCGATGCCGGACTTTCTAATTTCGGATTCCGGGAATACGCCTCTACCTTAACCGGAATTCCCATCCAATGAAAAAAAAGGACTCCGGATAAAATCGCGTTAGAATGCAAATTTCCGCGCAGAACCGCACGGAATCGACTTCGGGAATCCGAAATCGACTTTAAAAATTCGTAAATTCCCTTCAGCTTTCGAATCTTAGTGCCTTGGGAGAAAAAAATCCTGTCTTCTCTCTTTACGAAAATTTCGGAACCGCCCACCTTCAAAATAGGATGGATCGGAGTGAAGAAATCGAAAGGGGATCGCTTCCCCTCCAATTTTAATCTCCCGTTTTTAGGACGGCGAGGAAGGCTTCCTGAGGGATTTCCACGTTTCCGATCTGCTTCATCCGTTTCTTTCCTTCCTTCTGTTTCTCCAGCAATTTCTTCTTACGGGTGATGTCCCCTCCGTAGCATTTTGCGGTCACGTTCTTTCTCAACGCGGAGATACTTTCTCGGGCGAGGATTTTTCCTCCTACTGCCGCTTGGATCGGGATCATGAATTGGTGGCGCGGGATAAGTTCCTTCAGTTTTTCTATGATTTCCCGCCCTCTTTGTTCTGCTTTGGAACGATGCACGATCATGGACAATGCATCCACAGGCTCCCCGTTTACCAATATATCCATTTTGACCAACTGGGAGGCCTTGTAACCGGAAGGCTCGTAATCCAGGGACGCGTATCCTCGCGTCAAAGATTTTAATTTATCATAAAATTCGAATATTAGCTCCGCCAGAGGCAACTCGTACGTCAACTGGACCTTTTCCTGGGAAAGATATACGGTATCCAGCTGGATTCCCCGCTTATCCATCGCGAGCGACATGATGTTCCCGACATATTCGATAGGAGTGATGATCGAAGCCTTTACGTAAGGTTCTTCCGTGGTTTCTATATTGATCGGATCGGGGAATTTAGAAGGATTGTCTATATCGAAGACCTCCCCCTTCTTGGTGTGGATCGTGTATTTGACCGACGGAGCAGTCGTGATCAGATCCAGATTGAATTCCCTTTCCAATCTTTCCTGCACGATTTCCATGTGCAGAAGGCCTAGATATCCTACCCGAAATCCGAAACCGAGAGCGGCGGAACTTTCCTTTTCGTAGACCAAAGCCGCGTCGTTCAATTTCATCTTTTCGATCGCGTCGACCAGTTCCTCGAATTGCTCCCCTGCGATCGGAAAGAGACCCGCAAAGACCATAGGCTTAGCGTCTTTATATCCCGGAACGGGATCCTGAGTGGGGTTGGAATAAAGCGTTACTGTATCACCCGATCTGGCGTCCGAAACCTTTTTGATCCCTGCGATGATGTATCCGACTTCCCCTGCGGAAAGGGATTCCGTGGGCAGAAGTCCGATTCCTTTGATCCCGACTTCGTTCACTGTAAAATCCTTCTGGTTGCTCATGAGAAGGATCCGGTCCCCTTTTTTTACGGTTCCGACGAATACTCGGATTTTAATGACGACCCCCATATACGGGTCGAAGTAAGAATCATAGATCAATGCCTTCAGCGGTCCCTTTAAATCTCCCGTCGGCGCAGGGATCTGCTTCGTGATTTCCTCTAAAACCGCTTTTACGTTCAACCCGGTCTTTGCGGAAATAGCCACCGCCTTTTCCGCATCCAATCCGAGGCTATCCTCGATTTGCAACTTGGTCCTTTCCACGTCGGCGGCAGGCAAGTCCACCTTGTTCATAACGGGAATGATCGCCAAGTCCTGTTCCATCGCGAGGTACAGATTGGCTAGAGTTTGGGCTTCCACACCCTGGCTCGCGTCTACGATCAAAAGTACCCCTTCGCAAGCTTTCAAAGACCGGGAAACTTCATACGTAAAATCCACGTGCCCCGGAGTATCGATCAAATTCATCGTATATGTATGCCCGTCATCGGCAAGGTAATTGAAGGTGGCGTTATTCGCCTTGATCGTGATCCCTCTTTCCCTTTCTATATCCATAGAATCCAAAATCTGGTCTTTCTTGGTTCTATCATCCGTGACCCTACCGATCTCCAATAGTCGGTCGGCCAGCGTGGATTTTCCGTGGTCGATATGAGCGATAATGGAGAAATTACGGATGTATCTAGGGTCGGACATGCTTAAAAACAAAATTCAGGGGAATTCCTTCCCTGAAAAGCGTTTTCTCGATCCGAGTTTTCGAGGATAAGGTCCGTACCTTGGAAAAAGGACGGTGAGAACAGACGGGGAAAAACGTCCCCGCCCTTTCTTCGGATCGATTCTTAGTAAATCAAACCGTCCGCTTCGATTTTTTGACAGGAGGTTACGATCGTCAAAGTGGAACCGATCAGGTATCCTTTAAATCCTTTGATATCGCTTACGCATTGGTCTACGACCGACTTTTTATAGTACTTCGTAGGATCTATCCCGGCGACATCTCCCGCAATCACGGAAAGAATAGAGACGGTAGCCTTGCCGGAAAGAATGGCGGAATTGACGAGGTCGGTCGTAATGGCCGCATTTTGGATTTCATTGGATGCCACATCACCTTTGACCCTATCATACGTAAAACCGATCGGATCCAAGACCGCGCAATTTACGAGAAGCACACAGAAAAGATTCGAGAGAAAGAACGCTTTTTTCCTCATTTCAAATTCATCCAGATGATTTTTTTTCATTTCTGAGCGTTTCGCTCTTTGCTTGCAACCGTTTTTAAACCGATATGAAATAAATTTCGTCCAAAAGGATTCCGTCCGAAAATCTCTTTCGGAATAGAACCGTCATTACCGTTTCTCTTGCGACAATCTATCCGAAAATTTGCAAATCGAGTTCGGCCAAACGTTCCGGATCACAAGCGAATTGAGCGATGTCGATCTGCTTGTGATGGTCGAACAAATACGTGGTCATCCTTCCCACAAACCTTCCGGAATATTTCTCCTCCACGAACCTGAGCCAAGCGCAAATGTCGATCAACTCGTGGCAGAGAAATTCGAAGTTCCTGCCGGTTTTGGAATCCTGAAATTTTTCCCGAGAGTTATAGATTCTGTCCTCATCCAGCAGGAGTACGTTTTCCAGGGTAAAGGGATAATCCTTCAAACCGCCTGCGAGACCGATCTGGTGGAATTTTTCCGCCTCGGGTTTGGTTCGGAACGCGGTTGTTCTGGCATCGCAGAAATAGGAGAACGTATCCGGACGTAACGTCACTCGGATTCTGGAATTTCCGACGGATGTTCCGGGATAAGAAACCTGGTGATCCAAAACCAACTCGTCGGCATCCTTGGAATTCGCAGGAGGTTCCAGGATGCAATATCCCTTTTCCCATTCCAGGGCAAAAGGAGAAGAGACCGAAATCGCTTTCCTCTTTTCCAATTTTCTAAAATTGTCCTTTAAGCCTGTCGAATAAGGAAGGTCGCAGGTATCGAAGGTGGGAAAACTCGACTCGGAGGTTTCTATATCCGTATAGACTCCGTACGCCAACATCCAGGCCAGCGGATGTTCTATGATCTTAACTTCTCCCAATTGTATATTATGATTTCCTTTAATACAATAGGAAGCGTCCAAGGGAAATCGGCTTTCTCTCCAGGAAAAGGAGGATTTTTCCGGATCGGTTGCGGGACGAACGTAAACCCGACTGTTCCTGTTTTCGAAGGTCGCCTTCCCTTCTAGAACGAATTCCCTTTCGACGGTATAGGAAAAATCCCGGCTCGAAACCGGAGGCGTTCCTATAAAATGGTCCGGTAAAAAAAGGATCTCTTTCGACCGCGCTTCGCGCAAACGATCCAATCGGGAAGAATCACGGACGATCTCGAATTCCGTCGAAAGTTCGGTATCGGACAAAGGGAACCTCCTTCCGTTTCTTTCGGAAAGGTCCGCCTTCCGACGGGCCCTGCTGCGAAAGTTTGTATCTTCCTCTAAAACGTGAGCAACCTTTTTTCCCCGTTTCCCGCTTGATTTATTTTGCAGAACGCGAAGAATCTCAGAAAAAATCCTTCGGGAAAGAATTACAGGAACTATCATGCTCAAATCTTCCAAAATCTCCGGAATTACAGCTCGAGAAATCATGGACTCTCGCGGAAATCCGACGGTAGAAGTGGATGTAAAATTAGAAGACGGGTCTTTCGGCAGAGCCGCCGTTCCCTCTGGTGCCTCAACGGGCGAATACGAAGCGGTGGAACTAAGGGACGGAGACAAATCCAGATACGGCGGCAAAGGAGTTCTCAAAGCCGTAGATCATGTGAATTTGAAAATCAAAGAATTATTGTTAGGGGAAGACGCTCTCGACCAAAATAGGATCGATGCGCTCATGTTGGACAAGGACGGAACCAAGAATAAATCCAAATTAGGGGCCAACGCCATTTTAGGTACCTCCTTGGCTGTCGCCAAAGCCGCCGCCTCCCATACCCGGCTCCCATTGTACAGATACATCGGAGGAAACTTCGCCAGAGAACTCCCCGTACCCATGATGAATATCCTGAACGGAGGTGCTCACGCCGACAACAACGTGGATTTTCAAGAATTCATGATTCTCCCCGTGGGAGTATCCAGCTTTCGGGAAGCTCTCCGGGTCGGAGCGGAAATATTCCATAGCTTGAAATCCGTACTCAAATCCAAAAAACTGAACACTGCCGTCGGAGACGAAGGCGGATTCGCTCCGGACCTAGCCAGCAATGTGGAAGGCCTGGAAGTCATTCTAGAAGCCGTCGAAAAAGCCGGATACAAACCCGAAAAGGACATACTTTTGGGTCTAGACGCCGCCTCTTCCGAATTTTACGATAAATCCAAGAAAAAATACGTGCTGGGCGGAGAAGGAAATAAGGAATTTACCGGCGCGGAATTGGTGGAATACTATTCAAATCTCGCCGCTAAGTATCCGATCATTACTATTGAGGACGGATTGGACGAAAACGATTGGGAAGGCTGGAAGATCCTGAGCCAAAAGCTGGGGAAAAAAGTACAGTTGGTCGGAGACGATCTATTCGTCACGAACATCGAGAAACTTTCCAAGGGAATTTCTTCCGGAGTCGGGAATTCGATCCTGATTAAGGTGAACCAAATCGGGTCCTTATCCGAAACTCTGGCCTCCATCGACATGGCCAAAAAGGCGAAGTACACGAACGTGATCAGTCATAGATCCGGAGAAACCGAAGACGTAACGATTTCGCATATCGCGGTCGGAACGAACGCAGGCCAGATCAAAACGGGATCCTTGTCCCGGACGGATCGGATCGCAAAATACAACGAACTCCTCAGGATAGAAGAGGAACTCGGAAATTCTGCGGTATACAAAGGAAGGGAGACCTTTTATAATCTATAACCCCATGGGCTCGAAACTCGCGAACAGGCTTTTCCTAGGATTGGTTTTTCTCTCAGGACTCTTCTATTTTACGATCCTGGGAGAATCCGGCCTGGTCGTGAGGTCTACCCTCGAAACCAACCTCTCCGAACTGCACCTGGATGTGGAAAGGTTGGAATACGAAAACCGCCAATTGGAAGAAAGGCAAAAACTGTTACGGGACGACAAGGTCGCCTTGGAAAGAGAAGCCAGAAGATATTATCTTTTATCCGAAAACGCCCATATTATCAAATTCAAGGAAGCAGAACCTAGGTCGGAAAACCGACCGGTTCTGGCCTCCCGTTTGATCGCCCTCCGTGCAGGAAAGGATCTGCCCGTCCCTCCCATCCAATTGATCCGCTTTTTTTACGTGTCCTTTGTCGCGTTCGTATGTATTGGTGTTTTCAGAAAATTGCGTAAGAAGAAACTGGAACAACGAAGCGCTTAAGGGAGCCCGAATGTCTGAGACCGAGAAAATTACTGAAGTTTTCGAAGAACTTACCGGAAGCAAAATTTCCAGGAAGCTGATCGACCATAGAAAAATATTTCTTTGGGGACCTGTAACGGACGAATCCGCGAAGGATATCGTAGGCAAACTCCTCTTTCTAGAAATGGCGGACCCCGGAAAAGATATTACGTTTTATATTAACAGCCCCGGAGGAGTCGTGACTTCCGGACTTACGATTTATGATACGATCAAAATGATCAGTTCTCCCGTACACACCGTTTGTATGGGATTGGCGGCATCCATGGGATCCGTTCTACTCGCCGCAGGAGTCAAAGGCAAACGCTCCATCTGGCCCAACGGAAAAGTGATGATCCACCAACCCTCCATCGGAGGCCAGATCGTAGCTCCCGCTTCCGATCTGAAAATCCAGGCAGAAGAAATCTTGAAAACCAGGGCAAGGCTGAACCAAATCCTGGCGGATGCCTGCGGTCACCCCGTCTCCAAGCTGGAGGAGGATACGGACAGGGATTATTATATGGATGCGGACGAGGCGATTCAATACGGTATCGTGGACACCCTCGCCACTAAAATAGAATTCCCTAAATCGAATTCGTAAGGAAGCTATCTTTGTCGGAGGCTCCCCGGATCGAAGACGCCCTAAAAGGCTTTCTGGAAAATCCCCAAGGGAGAGCCTCGGATGGAGACAAGGCATTCTGTTCCCTACTCCTGGAATTCTGCGAACTCTTATTCGCCGAGGAGGAAGGCGATAGTCGGGAAAAAATGACCCTGAGCAACCTAGGTTCCTTTGAACTAGACGAGTTCTTCCATTTTTACCTCCCCGACATGCACCCTGACGACTCTCAGATTCAAAAGAAGGCTAAGGATTTTCTCAAGCGCTTCCGCAAATATCTGGAAAGAAAGAATCTTCTGAGCAAGGTCCAATCGGAAGACTGGAAAGAATTCTTTCAAGAAAACGGAATATAAGGCTTTCTTTATGGATCATCCTCCGTTTCGACCCAAGCGTTTCGTCTCCGGCAAACACGCTCAGACCATCTATAATACCTTTTTTCCGCCTGCAAATCGACTACGAACCGAATATTTCTGCGAGGATATCCTTCTTACGGTTCGTGACGATTCCCGAGACATACTTTGGCTGGAACACAATCCGCCCGTTTCCACCTACGGAAAAAAGGGACCCAAGTGGAACGGGTCTTATATAGTCATGCTCCATGGAATGGAAGGAGATTCCGAAAGCCCTTACCTGGTTTCCCTGGCCCAGGGAGCGTTAAACAGGGGATACGGAAGCATCCGAGTGAATCTCAGAAATTGCGGAAGAGGAAGAGGCTTCGCAAAGCATTCGTATTACGCCGGCCAATCGGAGGACCTGGAAGACGTGTTGGATTACGTCCGAGAATCCGTCTGCAGTAAGGTGTTCGTATCCGGCTTTTCCCTCTCCGCCAACCTGATTTTAAAATTTTTCGGAGAAAGAACGGATCGCCAGGCGAGAGGCTTCTCCGCTGTTTCTCCTCCCTTCGATCTGGCCAAAAACTGCGCTTTTATCGATTCCGCCAGGGGAAGATTTTATCGGGAACATTTTCTGAATAGCTTCCGTCGCAAGATCAAGGAAGGGGTCGTACAATTGACTCCGGAAATCGGAGTGAATCTAGCGAACGTGAGATCCTTCTTCGATTTCGACGATTTGATCACGGCTCCCACGTTCGGCTACAGAAGTGCATTAGATTATTATAAGATAAATTCCTGTAAAGATTACATATCCTCCATCCGACATCCCGGAATTCTAGTACACGCGGAGGACGATCCGGTCGTTCCTCTCTTCGAATGGGATTCCGTGCCTTGGGAAAAACTCCCCCATCTCAAGGTCCTACTGACCAAAAAGGGAGGGCACGTTGGGTTCGTCGCCGATTCCAGTCCGGAGGTTCCCGACGGCCATTGGGTCACGAAAATTCTGCTGGATTATTTCGATTCCAAATTATAGCCTGAATTCCGGACAATCCTAAGAAATCGATTGTCGAACAGAGCAGTCCATCCCGAGTGAAACAAAGACAGACCGTCAAGCAGCGCAAACCCCTCCCCGCTTCTTTTTTCCTAGTGGTTTCTTTCGAAGACGAGGAATGCTATTATAAACTGAAAGAAAAGGCGGAAGAGATCTTTTCCCAGACTCTCTACGAATCCCAAGCACTCCCGAAGTGGAGTCACGAGTTCGCGAACTTTTTGGACTCTCCTTTGGGACGCCACACTCGTATCCTTTCGTTCAAACGTAGGATTTCGAGAGAAGAACTTCCGAGTCTCCAAAAGGAATGTTCCAAAACCCAGGACAGACTTCGGAAATCCGACCAATCCTTCCGTATTTTTCCGGGGTATCTTACCCCTTATAATCTAGTGTTAGCTTCCGTAGAAGAGGATCTCCATAGGGTCTATCTGTTTCACGGAGTCTTTGCCGAAATCGTTTATACTTACCAGGGGCAGAAATGGGTTTGCCAAGCCTCGGCTCCGAATTTCTTTAAGTCCCCGGAAGTTCTGTATTTTTTTACAAACCTGAGAGAGTCCTATGTTTTATCCCTCGAAAAACGTTAACCCTTTTATTTTCCTTTTTGCCGCTGTTCTCAACTGTTGCGAACCGTCCGCTCTGCAGATCGGTTCCGTGGAACTTTGCGATTACTTTACGAGAAACGGGAACTGCGAGGAGCCCGTCGCAAAAAATAAGAAATACGAAGTGAAAATACCGAATAACAAAAGACCCCAGACCTGGGAAGACTTGGCGAACTACCTGTATTTTCATGCAAGGGAGACTCCCGGCTTCGTGATCCGTGCAAATCGGAACTTCACACCGGAGGAAAAGAAGCGTCTAAAAGAATCCTATTTTGCCATGTACGATTTCGCGGGAGAACGGGGCAAAATGGAAGGCTTAGAAATCGGCGAGAATTGGGTGGGTTCCTTCAACTATCTCGGATCCATGATTAAGGAAAAACTAAAAAAGGAAAATCGACTGAAGCAATACCCTTACGAATCCGGTTTGTTTCCTGCGGACCTGGAATTCAGCTGGTCCTCCGCACTTTTTTCCGGCACACTCAAGACCAGGATCGATTTCGTGTACAACGTGCTTCCGCCCGAAACGAAATAACCTGAACGACGATCTCGATCGGAAACGAAAAAATCAATAGATCATCTGCAAAGGATTCAAAAATATCCGATCCGCATGAATGCCTAAAACCAAATAGGCCACGATTCCCAAAACGAGCGCGGAAACAACCGGTATGAGAAGATTATCGTCGATCAACCCGTTCCAATACGTTCCGCTATACAATTCCGTAACCGCGGCAGAAACGATGGCGGGAAGAATCAAAATCAGATTCTCTCCGAAGGAACCGGAACCGAAATGATAGATTCCGAGTATCTTAGGTTGGGCTTGGACCAGATACAAAAACCAAAGACCGACTACCAGCGTGGAAAGGATAAAAGCGAGGATCCCTTCCTTGGATTTTCCGTTCGAGAAGCGGTTTTTACCGAAGTGCACCCCCACCCAAGCCGCCATCGGATCTCCGATTACGAGAAACAACATGGATAAGATCGTTATGTCTGGGGGAAAAAAAAGTACTACGAACAGAATGGAAAGAAAATACGGAAAGGTCCCGTTGATCCTGTATTTTTCCTCCTCTTTCAATAAAGGCCCCGCTACCTTTACGAAAAGGGTTTGGACCGCCTGAACGTGAAAGCGGGAATACTCCAGAACCACCAGCAATAACAGACAGACGAATAGGATGACGGTGATGAGCACCCAAGTCGCATGCTGCATACCGAAGGCTCCCTGGAAAACGTCCATATAATAGCAGACCGGAATCAAAAGCCCGAGTAAATGCCAAGCCTTTCGGAAGTAATTGAAGGATGCGGGTCGAGTAATTTCCAATTTTCTAATTCCTAGTTTATCGTTTGGAGGCCATTTTTAAGGCCGCCTCCTCGTCGCCGGCGATCAGGAAAAAACCGTTCAAGCCCGCCATCTTGAAAACGTTCAAAATCGGTTTCGAGATATTCACCAATACGAGCTTATTCTTATGGCCGAAACTGACCTGATACACTTCTTTGAGCGCCTGCGCGCCCTTGGAAGAGATCAGATGCACGTCTTCCAAATCCATAATCACCGGTCCTTGGCGAACGGCAACGGAAAGAACTTCTCGAAACTTTTTCTCCGTAAAGGAGTTGATAGAACCTTGCAACTTCAGAACCTGAACGTTGTCTATCTTTTCCGTCGAGATCAATATCTCGTTCAGGATCATAGTTTCTCCGATTGGTCAGGATACGGAATTTTCCCAAAAGATACAAATGGTTTTTCTGTTATTCGTTTCCGCCTTTCTCTTTTTCAAAACGTACGATTTTCCGTTTTCCGGGACCTTAGTCCTCGGCCTTACCCTAGCTACATCCCTCGATTTCCGCGAAAGCATGCGGAAATTTCCTCCCGTTTTTCTGACATTTCCGACCCTACTTTGCCTCCTTTCCCTTTGGGACGGATCTTCCCCCGAAGATATTCTGGACCTAATCTCGATCAGCCTAGCCGGAATCCTTTCCTACAGGGAATCGCTGCGATTCGACGGAAATTACAAATCCGTACCCGCTGAGGCCATCCTCGCGCTTCTACTCGCCTGCGGACTCATTTTCTCCTACTCTCGGGAAGAATTTTCCGCCTTCCTATCTCCGGCCCTAGCTTTGTTGTTCTTAAAAAAGGGATTCGGTAAAAAAATACGGATCCTTTTGCTTCTCGCTCTTCTTTCCCTCTCCGCGATTCATTTGTACGGGATAAACCCCTCCTTGCCGACCGAACCTTCCTTCAGCAAATCGATCTTGATCTGTTCCGCGATGGGACTCTTACTATTTTACGGAAAGGAGGCTCTCATCGAAAAAATACTCTTTCTGTTCTCCTTTTTGGCCGTTTCCGCATCCCATCCGGGCCCCGAATTTCCGGGCTATTCTCTGGGGTTGTTTTTTTCCTACTTGCAAGAACGGGATAGGGAGAAAGAATCCGAAAGGGAGGAATCGTCCGGATAAGCAGGCGTTCGTATGAAAATTAAAATCGCTCACCTTCTCAGAAAAACGGAAGAGATCGAAAGAGATCTGACCGAATTGGGAAAAATCAAGGACCGGATCGCAACCGACCGGGACTACTCTGAGTCTCTAAAGGAGTCCATCGGAGCCGAGATGAAAAAGCTCAGCTCGCAAAGGGACGAACTTCTTTCTCTTTCCACGAAGGAAATCCCAAGCGGATGGAACCTTCCTTCCTCTTCCTCCGGAGCAAGAGCCGCAGAGGGTCTGTACCAAGACAACGAAAAACGTCTGACCAGCGAAATATCCGTTGAAATACAAGGAAAGCGCCAGCAACCTGCCCGAAAGACCGTTCATAAATACTAATCCCATCAAACTTCCGAAAAAATCAGGTAATCAAAGAAACATGAGTAAAAAAATCATCGTACTCTCTCTCTTAGGAATCCTATTTGCGGATTGCAAATTAGATTCCGACGTACTGGCTTCCTTTAAAGGAGGTACGGTCACACGTAAAGAGCTTAGAACCCATTACTTTTACAGTTTAAAAGGCCGTAAAATAGATGAGACCAACGCCTCGGTGGAAAACCAGAACAAGATCCTGGAAGAGCTGAGTCTCCTCAAAATGGCGGAACTTTACAATAAGGATCATCATTTAGTTTCCGATCAGGATATGGAAAAGTACCTGAAATATTCCGAACCCCAATTCGCGTTTTCCCTGTATCGTAAAAAATTCGAGGACGGAATCGCGAAAGAAGGAAAAGTCAGAATGGCTTTCATACGAGTACTTCTCGTAGCGACTCCCGACGCATCCGGAAAGACTCCGAAACAGAAAGGGGAAGAGCTACTCGCTCAACTTTCCAAGTTATCCTCCAAGAAGGAGACGGCTAAGTTCGTCTCCGAACATACCGAAGAACCCCAGAGAAAAGCGGTAGGCGGAGTTTTGGAACCCGTCTGTCTGGACTGCGGAAACGATCCTCTCTCCGCGATTCTTTCCCGGGCCGCCGAAAATAAGGGAAAATGGATCTTAGAAGAGAGCGCGGGAAAAGTCTATGTTCTGCGCGCGGAAAGAGTTGAGAATATCTACCTAGCTCGTTTGGACAAATTGTTCAAAACGGAATTGGCCAAACAAAGGGACGCCGCAAAGGATTATTTACAGAATCCTAATTTGACGGAAGAAGATAAGAAAAATGCGAAATTCTATTCGGAACTCCGGGTGGAAGACATATCCGGTCAGTACGCCGACTATTACAAAAATAAGTTCTTGGCCGAGGGCTGGAAAAAGAGCATAGACAAAGTAATGGAAGAATCCGGTTGGGAGCCGGCTCAAATCTCCCAAGCGAGCATCCCTGCTCTCGGACCCGAAACCGTTCTCCTCTCCGATAAAAAGACGGGATCTTCGGTAAAATACAAAGAAGTATTAGAAAACTTTAAAGATTTTGCGGCCACAAGCGGAGCGGATCCGATCGCGGGAAAGGACGAAAAATCCGTAGTGATCAATTTCTACTCTTCTCGCTATCTTCCTTTGAAGATCGGAGAACGCTCCGAAACTATCCACGCGATTCGAGAATCCCAGGAATTCAAAGAACTCTTTCCGATCCAAAAAAGATTCCTAGTGCTTCCGCTTTTCATGAAGAAAGTTTTTCCTCCTAAAATCGAAGTGGGAGAAGCGGAAGTAAGAAGCACTTACGAAGCCGGTAAGATGTTCGCGTATTCCAAACCGAATCCGAATAACCAAAAGGAAAGGACTCCCGTTCCGTTTGCGGAAGTTCGGGAAAAGATCCACCAGGAGTTGCTGGAAGCCAAGAAACAGAGCTTAGCCCAGGAATTCATCGGAAAGTTAAAAACGGAATACCAATTAACCGTAGCCACGGAGCAACTGAAACCCGGACGAATCTAATAGAAATTGCTACAAAGATTCGAAAACGTTCCGAACCCCGGCAAAGAAGCCGGGGTTTTTTATTTTGCATTTCTTCTTTCGATCGGACCCGAGTCTACTTAGCTATTTCGTCTTACTTTCTTCCTAACCCTTGGGGTTTAATTCCGAACCTCTTTCCGTATAGGAATCGGACCTTCTAAAGAAACTTTTAAAATCAATCGATTTCCTGCCATACCTAGGTCGTTTGTGCCAAGCTCTTCCTTTTTTGTTGAGAATTTCTTAAAATTGGAAAAAAATTGTATCCTAAAGGTTCTAAGGGAACGTACTGGAAATTTATTCTTGAGCCTAGATAGGACACGGATAAAACGGTAATAAAGAGGGGAAAAAGATGAATAACCACATCTACATGCTCCGCAAAAAACGGGGTATCAAACAATACGATATGGCAAGGGCTTTGGGAGTTTCCCCTAGCTACCTCTCCAAGATCGAAACGGGAAGCCAGGCACCCACTGAGAAATTCAGACAAGCCTGTGCAAAATATTTGAAAACCACACTTGAGAAATTATTCAACGAGAACCCGGTCGAAGACGTTTATCCCGAATTCAGCCAAGGTCTCACCAACAAACTCTGGGCAAAACGCAGAGAGTTGGGAATCAAACAATACGATATGGCAAAGAAATTAAAGGTTTCGACTCCCTTTCTTTCCAAAGTGGAATTAGGATTACTAGAACCTCCAGAGGAATTCAAAAATATGGCCTCTAAGGTCTTAAAAATGAAAAAGGAAGAACTATTTCTACATAAAGTAGAATTCTGATATTTCCAAACGGGGGGCGCTTGCCTCCCGTAGAGAAAAACCCATTTACGTTTTGTCCCTTCCCCTTTTGACAAAATCGAACGGTAACCCCGGCTTTTCACCGGGGTTTTTTATTTTAGAATGGAAAGCTCAGGCCCGACTTTAAGCTTTCTTCACTTCTATCTTTCCTCCGTTGTAATCCGCTCGGACTTTTTGGCCGGCTTCGAAATCCCCTTTTAGAATGTAGGAACTCAAAGCATTCCCTACCTCCCTTTGGATCAATCTCTTCAGAGGTCTTGCACCGTATTCCGGATCGAAACCCGCATCGGCCACGTATTTCCTGAGTGCCGTCGTGTATTCCACGACAAGCCCGCTTTCCTTTGCCTTTTTAGCCATAAGGTCCAGTTGCAACTCGGAAATTTTGGAAATCATGGACTGATCCACGGACTTGAACAGGATCACTTCATCCAAACGGTTCAGGAACTCCGGTTTGAAATGTCGTTTCAACCTTTCGTCTACCAATCTCTCTTTTTCCTCCGCACTGTATTCGTAGGAGGACAAAACGTCGGAACCCAGATTGGAGGTGAGAATGATCACTGTGTTCTTGAAATCCACGCTCCGACCTTTGCTATCGGTCAACCTACCTTCGTCCAAAATTTGGAGGAATACGTTGAACACCTCGGGGTGAGCCTTTTCCACTTCGTCGAAGAGGATCACGGAATAGGGTCTTCTGCGGACGGCTTCCGTCAATTGCCCTCCTTCATCGTGCCCGATATAACCCGGCGGAGCCCCGATCAAACGCGCCACGGAATGGGCTTCCATGTACTCGCTCATATCGATCCGTAACATCGCATTCGCATCGTCGAATAGAAATTCCGAAAGCGCTTTGGCCGTCTCCGTTTTTCCCACTCCCGTCGGCCCCAAGAATAGAAAGGTTCCGATCGGACGATGAGGGTCGGAGATTCCCGCCCGGGACCTGCGTATGGCTTCGGACAAAAGAGAGATCGCGTGGTCCTGTCCGATCACCTTTGCGGTCAAAAATTCCTCCATCTGAAGTAGTTTCGCCTTTTCTCCCTGGAGCATTTTGGAAACGGGGATGCCGGTCCATCTCGAAACGATATTCGCGATGTCCTCCTCGTCTACCTCCTCTTTGAGTAGGCGACTGTCTCCCGAAATCTTTTTCAGTTCTTCGTTGGCCTTTTCCATCTGCTTGGACAATTCCACCAGTTTGCCGTAGCGAATTTCTGCGACCTGGTTGATTTCTCCCCTACGCTCCGCCTCCGCTTCCAACAGTTTGAAACGGTCGATTTGTTCCTTGATCTCCTTGATCTTGGAAATCTTGGATTTTTCCAGATCCCAACGAGCTTTTAAGATTCGGAAGGTCTCCTCTTGCTCCGCCAACTCCTGGACCAAATTTTGGGTCCTCTGCTTCGAGGCGGGATCCGTTTCCCTCTTCAGGGCCTCCCGCTCTATCTTCAAGGATTGGATCTTTTTGCTCAGACGATCCAATTCCTCAGGCATGGAATCCATCTCGATCCGCATTTTGGAACTTGCCTCGTCGATAAGATCCACCGCCTTATCCGGTAAAAAACGGTCCGCGATGTACCGATTGGAAAGCGTCGCGGCTGCAACCAACGCGGAATCCAAGATCTTAATTCCGTGGTGCAATTCGTACCTGTCCTTCAACCCTCTTAGGATGGTCACCGTTTCCTCCACACTAGGTTCCTTGACGTAAACGGGTTGGAAGCGCCTTTCCAGCGCGGCGTCTTTTTCGATGTACTTTTGGTATTCTTTAAGCGTGGTAGCCCCGATACAACGGAGTTCTCCTCGGGCCAACATAGGTTTCAACATATTGGAAGCGTCCATCGCTCCTTCGGTGGCTCCCGCTCCCACAAGCGTATGAATTTCATCAATGAAAAGAATGATATTCCCTTCGCTCTGTTTCACTTCGTCCAAAGTTGCCTTCAACCTCTCTTCGAACTCTCCTCTGTATTTCGCACCGGCGATCATGGCGCCCAGGTCCAGAGCGTAGAGAATCTTATTCTTGATTCCCTCCGGAACCTCGCCTTGGATGATTTTGTTGGCCAGTCCTTCTACGATCGCGGTCTTTCCCACTCCCGGTTCTCCGATCAGAACGGGATTGTTTTTGGTCCTGCGGGTCAAAACCTGAATCGTACGCCGGATCTCCTCGTCCCTTCCGATGACGGGATCCAGCTTGCCTTTCTTTGCCAGCTCATTTAAATTTTTCGCATACTTTTTCAGAGCATCGGCCTTGTTTTCGGGTGAATCGTCCATGATAGGTTGTCCTTTCCTTAAGTCTAAAACGACCTTGAGTAATTTTGCGTAATCCAATCCAAGCGTTTGGAATTCCAGACGAAGGGGTGAAATCCCGGATTTTAAAAAGGAGAGAAGAACGTGATCAGTACTCAAATAATCGTCCTTCATCTCTTTGCGGAGAGAGTCCGAATTTTGGAGCAAAGAAATCGCCTCTCTGGAAAAGCCCCGTTCCGTTCCACCTTCCACTTTGGGAAGTTTTTGCAGAAAGGCTTCCGTCCTTCTACGGAACTCCTCTAAAGGCAGTCCCAACCGCGAGAACAAAGGCGGAGCGAATCCGTCTCCTTGGGAAAATATTGCCGAGAGGATATGTTCCTCTTTGATTTCGGGATGGCGAAACCGTTCCGCGGAAGACTGCGCTTCCGAAAGCGCCTCGTTCAGCTTTAAAGTGATCTTATCCAATTTCATTTTTTCTTCCTAATCGCTTCTCAATCGGTCTCCGACTCAAGCACCATTTAGACCTCCCAAATTCATAAAAAGTCTAATTTTTCTGCCAGTTAGTCAGAGACTTTTTTCCCTTTTTATGTCCCCTCTTTTTCCGTTTCCGGATTGGAAATCCTTTTGACAAATCTCCTTCCTCTTATGCGATTATGGTTCATCTCACTTTCCTGGCAGATTTCTGACCGGGACCCCGGCGGAAAAGAAGAATGTCGAATGAACCTCCTAAGGAGAGTTGGAAATCTCGCACTGGATTGATTTTAACCGTAGCCTCAGGAGCCATCGGTTTGGGGAATTTTCTTCGCTTTCCGGGACAGGCGGTCCAAAACGGAGGCGGGGCGTTTTTGCTCCCTTACATCATCAGCTTTATCCTAGTCGGAATTCCGGTATGTATCACGGAATGGGTCATGGGAAGAATGGGCGGGGAACAAGGCCATAGCGCACCGAATCTATTTCGCTCCTATCTTTCCGGGATTCCGCTCCGCTTAGTGGGCGCTATCGGGATTACGATTCCGTTATTGATTTATATCTATTACGTTTTTGTGGAAGCCTGGTGTTTGGCGTACGCATTCGACTTTTTGACGGGCCAGATCCACTTGACCTCCCAAGGATCGGAGCGATCGGAAGTCATTACTACCGCAACGGAACATTTCCGGAATCTAGTAGGTGCCAAGGAAAACGGAGCCGCCATCGCCGGAAAAATCTTCTACGCAACTCTGGCCTGCTTTTTGATGAATTTCATTTTGGTCTTCCGAGGCATTTCGAAAGGAATCGAAGTCTTTGCAAAGATCGCAGTGCCTTTGATGTTACTCTGTTCCGGAATCGTTCTCGTCCGCGTACTTACTCTGGACGGAATACAGATCGGTCTGGGAAAAATGTGGAATCCGGACTGGAAGTCCTTAGGAGAAGCCAAGGTATGGATCTCCGCGGCAGGGCAGATCTTTTTTACCCTTTCCGCCGGATTCGGAATCGCTCTCGTCTTTTCCAGTTACTTGAAAAAGGAAAACGACGTGGTCCTCTCTTCTCTTTCCGCCGCGTCATTAAACGAATTCGTGGAGGTCGCCTTCGGCGGAATGATCACCATTCCGGTCGCTTTCCTTTTCTTAGGCGCGACGGTAACCTCCTTCGGTACGTTCGGAATGGGTTTTATCGCCCTGCCCTCCGTCTTTGCTCTCATGCCTGGCGGACAATTCTTCGGAGCGCTTTGGTTCTTCGTTCTTTTCTTGGCGGCCTTGACCTCTTCGGTGACCATGCTCCAACCTTGGACCGTATTTCTGGAAGAGTCCTTTCATCTGCGTCGACGCACCTCCAGTTTTCTCCTTTTCTTACTTAGCTTTTCCCTTTCCTTTCCTATTCTATATTTCAATAAGGATTTTAACGCTCTTGACCAAGCGGACTTCTGGATCGGAACCGTATTGATCTACATCCTGGCTACGATACAAATCCTGATCTTCGGCTGGATCATAGGAGCGAAGCATGGTTTGGAAGAAGGATACAGAGGTTCCCATATCAAACTTCCCCATTCCTTTTGGTGGATCATCAAATATGTGACCCCTACGTTTCTGCTCCTAGTCTTCGGGGTCTTTTTGTACCAAAACCTGGAATCCTATATCAACAAGATGAGCGTGGATTGGATGGTGGCGCACGCGGCTCCGGGAACGCCTCCCGAGGAAGCGAGATTACAAGCCCTTGTTTCCCGATTCGTGTTTTTGACGATTCTTTGCGTATTCGCCTTTTTCTATTTTCTGGTACATATCAGCTTGAAAGGAAAAGAAGAAGCGGTCATCCAAAAACGAAACGGAGAAAAATACGTTTTACCCGGAGTCTTGGTCGGATTCTGTCTAATCCTAGTGATCGCGTACAATTTCTTTCCGTACCGTAACGGAGGAAATGCGCCCACCCTTTCCTTTCCGGTAACGGAATTGAGTTGGGAAGGAATCCTGACCATGGGTCTTTCTCTCGGTCTGGTCATTCTACTTTCGGCGTACTGTATCATAAAGTTGTTCCAGACAAGGGAACAGTAAGGATTTCATTTGGAAACCGTAGCGGAACAATTCTCCAAACTTTCCAGAATCTGGCCGGAATTCGAGTCCAGACCGGGCCAAATCCAGATGGCCGAAGCTGTGGAAAGCGCTTTCCGGGAAGCCAAACACTTGATCGTGGAAGCGGGAACCGGAGTAGGAAAATCCCTAGCATACCTAATCCCCGCCGCTCTATCCGCCCTGGAGAACCAAAAAACTGTGGTCATTTCCACGGAAACCAAGGCTCTCCAAGACCAGCTCGTCCGGAAAGACATCCCTCTCGTTTCAGAAATCCTAGGCCAGGAAATCCGTGCGGAAATCGCGATGGGAGCCTCAAACTACGTGTGCAAGAGGAAACTGGGAAACGTTCTCACGCAAGGAACCTTCGGTCCGGAAATGCTGGACCATCTGGAGTTCTTCAAGAATTGGACTTCCAAAACCGAGAGCGGAAGAAGACAGGAATACGACGGTTTTTCTTCATTCGATTTTTGGAATAAGGTTACCCGGGAAGCGGATTCCTGTTTAGGAAGAAATTGCCCGAACTTTTCCCATTCCTTTTACTTTTTGGAAAGAGCCAAATGGCAGAAGGCCCAGATCCTGATTGTCAACCACCACCTGCTCGCGGCACATATCGCTTCCGATTTTAACATTCTTCCTGAATTCGCCAAACTGGTGATAGACGAGGCCCATCATTTTCCGGAAACCTTGGGGTCGGCGTTTCGTATCGAGTTGTCTTCCGGCGAAATCCAAAAGTTGCTCCAACAAGTCTGGAATTCCCAAAAGAAATCCGGATTAGCAGTGCGCCTCGGTTCCCCTAGGATCAACGACCTTACGACACAAGCAGGAGAAAAGCTATTTCATTGCTTCAACTCCATTGCCGGCGAACTTCCTTTGAATTTCTACGGCTCCCAAAGAATCCGTAAGGTATTGAAAATGGACGGAGGTGCCTTCGAATCCTTGTTGGATTCCTTGGAACAGACCCTTCTCCAGGAAGGAAAGAAATACAGCAAAGAAAGCGAAGAGTTGGAGGAAAAGGAAATCGCCCTGGAAATCGAAATGCTAGCCAAGCGGATCGGAGAAGTAGCGGAAGGACTGCATTTGTTTCGCACCATGGACGCAGGCGAGCGGGTGTATTGGGCGGATCCGCCGAACCAAAAAACGAAAGAAATCTACCCTAAACTCCTGACCCAGCCGTTGGAATCGGAAAGCATCCTAAGGGAAGTCCTGGAACCTAGGACGGAAAGCATCATATTCACCTCGGCCACCCTAGCCACGAATCGTGGGGATTTAAAATACTTCAGCCGGAGAATAGGGGATCTTTCCTCCAAATCCAGGATCGTTCCTTCTCCATTCCCGTACGAAAAACATTCCTTACTCTTTCTTCCGAAAGACGTAAGGGACGCTTCGGAAAATCCGGAGGGGAATTCCGCGGATCTTTCCCGTTATATTCTCAAATTGATCGAACTGACCCAAGGAAACACGTTCGTACTCTTCACCTCCAATCGTTCTTTAAACGAAATATTAGAGACAGTACGGCCGTTGTCCCGGTTTCCGATTTTTTCCCAAATCGAACTTGGATCCGAACCGGCTAAAAACGCGTTTCTTTCCACGGAAAATTCCGTTCTCTTCGGTGTGTCCACGTTTTGGCAGGGAGTGGATATCCGAGGAGACAAGCTTAGGTCCGTGATTTTGACCAAACTTCCCTTCCAACCGCCCAACGATCCGGTTCTGGAAGCCAGGAGCGAAAAATGGAAGGAGCAAGGTGGGAATCCTTTCCGAGATCTCCAGCTTCCCTACGCTACCACGATCTTGAAGCAAGGTTTCGGTAGATTGATCCGATCGGAGAGAGACACCGGGATCGTGAGCCTGCTGGACTCCAGGATTTGGACGAAATCCTACGGAAAGGATCTGATCTCCGCTCTTCCGCCCGCAAAACGGATCCCGTCCTGGGACGAATTGAAATCGGAATATTCAAAATTACCGAAATATGCGACAGGTGCTTTGAAATGAATCCGAGGAAAATTCCCGCTCTAGTTTTTGCATTTTCGACTCTGACGTTATGGTCCTTCCTTCCTCCTCTTTCCGCCTGGGAATCTTCCGACAAAACGGATACGATCACGGATTGGAAAAACGGAGAGATCCGCAAAACTGTGGAAAGACAGCTTCCGCGGATCGTCTTTCATCCGGATGATCCGGAGTACAATCGGGAAGGAACCGCTAAAAATCTCACCGAAGCCAGAAATATCGCCAAAGAAGCGTTACGCGAGGACCTGAAGAAATACCTCTTTCGGGGAATGGAAAACCTAAGATTGGATTCGAACCAATTATTGAAGGAAAAAATCGGCAAAGACGAGACGTTCCGCGAAATCTTCCAGGAATTGTATGAAAAGGATCCTATAGAAATCGAAAATCGGTACAGGGAAAATCGCCTGATCGCCACCGGAATCCTTCCCCTCAAAGGTGCGAAAGGAATCTATTCCCATCTACTTCTTCCCTACTCCTCGGAGTCGTTTCCCGAATTTCATCCGGCCCTTCTCTCTACGGATTCCTATACGGGACTCATCGTGGACGCCAGACATTTACCCGTAGAGCCGGCACTTTTCCCCGAAATACGCAACGAGGACGGGGTGACCTTGTATTCTCCTCTTTTCCTGAAAAAAGGAACCGTGACGAATAACGGTTTTGCGATCTATCTTTCCGATCCGAAAGAAGCGATGACACGGGGGATTTCCGGTGACAAACCGTACCTGACGACAGCCTTGTCCGTTTCCGGAAAGTATCCCGTGGATCTGGTGATTTCGAACGAAGACGGAGAAAGGATCCTTGCCTCTCCCAAAACGAGAGAGGCATTGCGGAAAGGGAAAGTGGTTATTTTACTTGCGAAACAAGGGAAGTAAAGACTTCCTCCGCTTTCTTATAGGATTGGGAAAAAAGATAGGCATACCCTAGATCCAAAAGTTCCTTTTCGGAAAGCTGTTTCTTCCTTTTTTCGTATTTCGGAATGTTTCGGATCATAGGCTCGTATTCGGTTACCTTATCCTCGTAACTCGGAATTTCTCCGGCGCCCGGAAGTTTTTCCAGAATTTCCTTAGCCTCTTCGAACTTTCCCAAATGAACGAGACAAAGCCCCAGAGCCGCCAAAACATCCCGGTCTTCCCGGAGAACAAGGCTGTTTCTTTTAAAAGATTCGAGCGCTTCTCCGAAACGACGCATATGGTACAAGGAAAAGAATTCCAATCCCGCAAAGAAATCGTCTTGAAAGAGAGTCTTGTAGATCTGGATCAGATCCAAAGCGAACTTGTAATTGCCGGCTTCTTCGCAAGTCCTGATTCCCGTCTTTAGAATGGAATAGGAAATCGGAGAGGAGGAGGCTTTGAAATATTCGTGAAACAGAATCGCAGCTTCTCTCGGTCTTCCGTTGGACCTATGGAGATACGCTCCGAGAAGCGGGGTCAATACCGTCTTTCCTTCCAACGGGAAATTATTCGCGGTATCGGCACCCGTTTCGAACTGGCTGATCGCACTTAAGTGATGGATAAAAACGTTAGTGGGGTGCCGTTCTGCGGCCAGGGAAACTTCCTCGTATGCCCCGGTTTCGAAAAGTTCCCACACGGATTCTTCCAAAGATACGGAATGGGAAATCGCTGAACTCTTGGCCATAGTGATACTATCCTCTATTCCTGGTATCGGAGAGGATTTCGATTTTCAGCGTTTTTTTTTCGAAAGAAAAACCGTTTCCGAAGGGAAGATATTTAAGGATAGAGTCTTTCCATCATCCGAGGGAACGGAATACATTCGCGGATATGCGAAAGGCCGCAAATCCAGGCGATCAACCTTTCCGATCCCAGCCCGAATCCGGAATGCGGAACGGAGCCGTACTTACGCAATTCCAAATACCATTCGTACGACTCCACGGGCAGTTTTTCCTCTTCCAATCTTTTTATAATATTGGAATAATTTTCCTCCCGTTCGGAACCTCCGATGATTTCCCCCACTCCGTCGGGGGCGATGAGATCCGCGTTTAAGACCGTGCGAGGATCCTCCGGATTCACTTTCATATAAAACGCCTTGGCTTCCCTAGGATATTTTTGTATAAAGACCGGTCCTCCGTATTTTCGGGCCAACATCTGTTCCCTTTCCGAATTGATATCGTCTCCCCACACGATGTCTTCCTTTTCCGATCGCAGAAATTCCAGCGCATCCTTGTAATCGATCTTAGGAAACGGTCTTTCCATATATTCCAATAGAGGCCCCGGATCCCGTTCCAACACTTTCAGTTCCGGAAGACAAGCCTGCACAGTTTGCTTTACGACGGTCTTGATAAAGTCTTCCTGCAATTCCATGTTTTGCTCGTGGGAAACGAAGGCGCTCTCCGCTTCCAACATCCAAAACTCCGTTAGGTGTCTCCTGGTTTTGCTTTTTTCCGCGCGAAAGGTAGGACCGAAACAATATACCCTATTGTGCGCGAAGATGGCCGTCTCCAGATAAAGCTGGCCCGTTTGCGCCAAGTACGCGTTCCCTAAATCGAAGTACTCCGTGGAAAAAAGGGTCCCCGCGGATTCCCCTATGGATCCGGTCAATATGGGAGTATCGATCAAGGTGAATTTGCGTTCGTGAAAATAGTTCCGGATGGAGAAAGACAACTCGTCCCTCACTCTCAAAATGGCAAGTTGACGACTGGATCGCAACCAAAGATGACGTTGGGATAATAGGAAATCTATTCCGTGGTCTTTCGGAGTAATGGGATAATTTTCCGACTCTCCGATCTTCCGAAAAGATTCCAAAATCAATTCGTATCCGATCGGAGATTTTTCGTTCTCTACCAGCTTTCCTGTCACGGACAGGGAAGTTTCCTGCTTAAGATGTTTGATTTCGGAAAAGGTCTCTTCCGCCAGAAGTTCCTTTTCCGCGAGGACTTGCAGAATTCTCCCCGAATTCCTAAGGCTTAGAAATTGCCTAGCGTTCGAGCCCCTGATCCCGTGGACCCAGCCCTGGATCGTCACGAGCTGTCCCCGGTATTCTGAAAGTTCGTTTAAGGAAATCGTTTTGGGTTCGGACATGGATCGTATTTTAGCTCCGAGGCAGGACTGAAAAGGATTATTTTGGAATGACATTCAAGGACGAAAGGAAATCCTGATTCTATGGATCCCAGGCTGTTAGACGGCAAAAAACTCTCCCAGAAAATCAAAGATTCGATCGCTGAGGAAATCCGACAGATGGTAGCGGCAGGGAAAAAACCCCCGAAGTTAGCGACCATTCTCGTAGGGAATAATCCGGCTTCCGAAACCTACGTCAGTATGAAAGTAAAAGCCTGTCATTCCGTGGGAATGCTTTCCGAAAAAATCGAACTGCCGGAATCCACGACCACCGAGGAACTTTTGAAAGTCATCGACCGGTTGAACGCGGATCCGAACACACACGGAATCCTATTGCAGCACCCTTGCCCCCACCAAATCGACGAACGCGCAGCCTTCGATCGGATCTCCTTACAAAAGGACGTGGACGGAGTGACCACCCTTTCTTTCGGGAAACTTTCTATGGGAGTGGAGACATTTCTCCCCTGTACCCCCTACGGTATGATCCTTTTATTACGGGAATACGGAATCTCTCCGGAAGGAAAACAGGCAGCCGTGGTCGGAAGATCGCCGATCTTAGGAAAACCGATGGCTATGCTCCTAACGGAAATGAACGCCACAGTCACACTTTGTCATTCTAAAACGAAAGGTTTAGAAGAGATCGTCCGTAACGCCGACATCGTCGTAGGCGCCGTGGGCAAACCTGAATTCGTAAAAGCTTCCTGGATCAAACCGGGTGCGGTCCTACTCGATGCGGGATACAATCCCGGAAACGTAGGGGATATAGAGATTTCCAAAGCCAAAGAAATTTCCTCCTACTACACTCCGGTACCGGGCGGAGTCGGTCCCATGACGATAGCGGTCCTGCTCCTTCAGACTTTGTATTCCGCAAAAGATCACTTTACACCCCCGTTAAAGTGAAAACGATGTATCCCTAATGGCTATCAGTTTCGACGAATGCTTCCAGACTTACCCTACTCTTCAGCCTCCGGCGGATCTGGACGAATTTTGGACGGAAGCGATTCGGGAACTCAAAGGTTTTCCGGTCAAAAACCAGACCAAGGCCTTGTTAAAAGGAACCATACTCAAAGAAACCATTTACGATATTTCCTTCCAATCCTACGGAAACGCTACTTTGACGGGAAGCTTGGTCATTCCGCGGAAACGGGGAGACCTTCCCGTATTGGTGTACTTTCATGATTACGCCAAAGATCGTCCCCAGATCATCAAAGGATTGACGGAGGCGGGAATCGCGCAAATGATCCTGGACCTGAGAGGTCACGGGGCCCAACTCATTCGCCCCGTATTGAAGGAAGGGGAACTCCCCGATCCGGACTGGACTCCCGGTTATTTCCGCAAAGGTCTGGAGGCGAAAGAATCGTTTTTCCTAAAAGCGATGTACCTGGACGTCATCCGAACCATAGAGTTTTTGAGGTTAACGGACGGGATCGACGGGGAAAAAATCGTTCTCGCAGGAAAGGGCTTAGGTGCCGCCATGTCCCTCTTCGGAGCGGCGCATTCCAATCGGGTAAAAGGAATCATCCTGGAAACGCCTAACTTCTGTTATATCGAGGATGCCCAACTGAAATTGGGAACGAATTGGACCAAGGAAGTGTCCGAACAGTTGGCGGCTTCGAAATCCAAGAAGACGGTTTTGCGTAAAAATCTTTCCTACTTCGATACCTTGAATTTTTCCAAAAAGATCAAGGTTCCTACGTTAGTCTCCGTCGGAATGGAGGACAGGGTCTCCCATCCGAAGTCCGTCTTTGCACTTTTCAATCATATACAAGGCGATAAAAGAATGCAAGTGTATCCGACGGAAGGCAACGAGGCGGGCGTTGCGGGAGACAAACAAAATCTTGCAAATCTGGAATTCGCCAAAGAAATCCTGATTTCCGAATGAGAGAAGTTCGCTTCCATAACACTCTTACCGGGAAGAAAGAACCTTTCTTGCCCGAAGACAAAAATAAGGTCCGGATCTATTCCTGCGGCCCTACGGTCTATAACTTCGCACATATAGGAAACCTACGCGCCTTTTTATTCGTGGATTTGTTACGTCGTTCCTTACGTGCGTTAGGATTCGGCGCCGAGATGACCATGAACATCACGGACATAGACGACAAGATCATTCGAGAATCCATCTCTTCCGGACAAAACATCCAGGAATTCACTCGTCCTTGGACGGAGGCGTTCTTTCAGGACTTGGAAACCGTGGGAATCCAAAGGCTGGAACACTATCCGAAGGCGACGGATTCCGTCCCCGAGATGGTGGAGATCATTCATCTTTTGCAGAAAAGGGGTCTGGTCTACGAAAAGGAAGGAAGTCTCTACTATTCTATTTCGAAATTTTCGGAATACGGCAAGCTTTCCCATATCGACTCGACAGGAATGAAGACCGGCACCAGGTACGACACCGACGAGTACGAAAAAGACGACGTGCGCGATTTCGTCTTATGGAAATCCCCGAAGCTGGAAGGGGAAGCATTCTGGGATACGGATCTCGGCAAAGGTAGACCGGGATGGCATCTGGAATGTTCCGCGATGATCCGTAAAATCTACGGTTCCGGGATAGACATTCACACGGGAGGTGTAGATCTCACCTTCCCTCATCATGAAAACGAAATCGCACAGAGTGAAGGCGCGTATCCGGACGAGCCTTTCGTAAAGTACTGGCTCCATTCGGAACACCTGCTCGTGAACGGCGAAAAGATGTCCAAATCCAAAGGAAATTTTTTTACCCTCAGAGACCTTCTGCAAAAGGGAGCCGATCCGAAAGCGCTTCGCTTTCTACTTTTAGGAGCGCATTACAGGAGCAAATTGAATTTTACCTTCGATCGTCTGGAAGAAGCGAACCAAGCCGTCCAGCGTTTGCAGACTTGCCTCGATCGTTTGCTAACGGAGAAAGAGACGCCGAGTTTCTCGTTCCGGGACGCCTCCCCGATTCCGACCCGGGAACTTTGGGAGCAAATGCTGGATTCTTTGGCGGACGACCTGAACGTTTCTAAATTTCTGGCCTGCGTGTATGAAGCGGTAAAATCTTTGAATCAAAGATTGGACAAACGGGCATTAACGGCTCCGCAGGCGGAAGAGGCCGTGGAATTCTTCCGCAAAGCCGACGGAATACTCGGAATCCTGGAATTCGAGCGGAAACCGGAAACCTTGGACTCCGAGATAGACGAACTCGTACAAAGAAGACAGGAAGCCAGAAAGAACAAGGACTTTGCCCTTTCCGACCAAATTAGAGATAGGCTAAACGAACTGGGAATCGTAGTGGAAGACACGAAAGACGGATTGAGGTGGAGAAGAAAGTGAGTCGATCGGATTTTATATACGGTAAGAGGAATATCTCCGAAAACCTGATCCGACATCTAGAGTTCGGATCCGAACTTTCTTTCCAGGAAGTCTGGGTAAAAGCGAACCCTAACCAGGAATTACGAGAAATCCTGAAACGCCTTCCGAAACACGTCAAAGTCAACGAAGTCTCGTTAAGCAAATTGGACCAACTCGTTCCGGGTTGCAACCACCAGGGAATCATCGCCCAAAGGATTCTATTTCACAGCGGAGATAAAAAGTCCTTCGAAGAACATTTGAAATCCTGTAAGGGGCCGATCCTGATTCCTGACCGGATCCAAGACCCCGGCAACTTGGGAAACATACTTAGGACGGCCGAATGTTTCGGAGTGGAGACCGTCTTGATCCCGGATCGAGAATCTTCCGGAATCACACCTGTGGTGGAAAAAACCGCCTCCGGAGCCCTGGCCTACTTGCAAGTGTTTCGCGTAGGGAACCTAGCCCAACTTCTGGACAAATTAAAGAAACGGAATTTTTGGGTAGTATCGACCGCCGACCAAGGAAGCGAAGATTGGTCCAAGGTTCCGGCATGGGAGGACCTGGTCATCCTGATGGGAAACGAAGGGGACGGAGTCAAAAGGATCCTTCTGGATAAATCCGATTTCGTTTTAAGGATCCCTCTTCACGGTCATATTTCCTCTCTGAATGTAACAGTGGCGACCGGTATCGTCTTGGACAGACTCAAGAATCGCCCTCTTCCGTAATCCGTTCGTCATCGGAACCCTCTTTTTTCTACCCCGTCCTCCCGTTTTTACTGCTTGCGAAAGTTCTACGAATCGTGCGACTCTTAAGAAATGTTCGGACACCTCTCCTACGGGATCTGGCTTATCCTGTTCATTTCGATCGGCTTTTTTTCCTGCAACGTGCACGATTTAAAAGCCAAGTTAACGCCCCATCATCACGAATCGGCCACGGACAAACTGATCAATTATATCCTTTTCGAATATTATACGGAAACGAACCACGCATTGTATCGTTACGTCAATATACTAAGTCCGGTACCGGCCACCAAGTCCCAGATCAACGCGGATTTTTTCGGCGATCCTTCCGTCGGACAGGTTTCTGGAAAAACGAAACTGATCTTCATTCACGGTTGGGATTTTACGGAACGGAACACGGATCCGCCTACCGACAAATACACGAAAGTGACGAAACTTCTCGGCACTTGGAACCAGGCCTTGGAATTCGCCGACAACAACGTGTCCAATGTATATTCTAATTATGAAATATACGTTTTCACTTATAGAACCTCCGATTACGTCGCCAATAACGGAAGAAGATTCATCGATACTCTGAATACGTATTTTGCCACGGCGGACAAGGTAATCATCCTGGCGCACTCCATGGGCGGCTTAGTATCCAGGGCGGCCCTTTACCATCCCAACAACACGAAGGATGTCATAGACAATATCGTCAGCCTAGGAACTCCTTACTACGGATCCCCCTTTGCCTCTCCTCAATACCAGAATAACGATCTTTCCTCGATAGGAAGTATCGTAGGATTCGTCACTGGCACTCCTGGCGGAAAGGATTTAGGTTATACGAACGGCGGCACTTTAGGTTCGAATCCGCTTCCTGGCCAAACGATTTCAGGGTCCTACAATCCTTATCTGGAAAGTCTACTGGGGCAGACCTTCAGGGACTCCAAGGTGTCCGTTTACTACGGAGACTTGGCCGGATCCTGCTCGGGGCACGATGTGATTTATGCCAGCGGTTGCCTCGTACTGAATTCGACCAGCCCTCAGTTTCCGAACACGGACGGAATCGTGTCCGCCTATTCCGGCCAACTCTACGGCAATCCGGTGGCAGGGAGATTCTCGCAGTCGGCGTTCGATCATTCCCAGATGTCTTTCCGAAATCCGGCCAACCCTTCCAGTACTGCCGCCGTCCAATCTTTCTTTTCCACCGTGATCACTTACACCAACGGTCTCTAAAAAAACGGAAGGACGAAAATCGGGATGCGGGCTCAAAGCCTGACTTTGATCCCCATTTCCCTCATATTCTTTTTGGTTTCCTGAATGGTGTATTCCCCGAAATGGAAAATGGACGCTGCGAGAACCGCGTCCGCTTTTCCCCTCAGTATGGCTTCCACCATATGCTCCGGATTTCCCGCCCCACCGCTGGCAATAACAGGTATTTCTAAATTAGAAGAAAATGATTTTAAAAGGCCGATATCGAATCCTTTCTTAGTCCCATCGCGATCCATGGAAGTTAGCAGGATTTCTCCGGCGCCTCTTTCCTGGGCTTCCCTGCCCCAATCGAGCGCATCCCTACCCGTTTCCGTGCGTCCCCCGTGGAGAAACACCTCGTATCTATCCCTTTCCTTGTGGAATTTCACGTCGACGGCACAAACGATGCATTGCGACCCGTAAATTTCTGCGGAAGCCGTAAGTAATTCCGGATGCTGGTATGCGGCAGTATTGATGGAAACCTTATCCGCTCCTTTTTCCAAGACCGCCCTTACATCCTCCAAAGTTCGGATTCCCCCACCCACGGTAAACGGGATAAAAATGCGTTCGGCGACCGCTTCCACAAGATGAATCAGAATATCCCTCTTGTCGCTGGATGCGGTAATGTCCAAGAAGCAGAGTTCGTCCGCGAGATTGGCCTCGTACGCGACCGCGGACTCGACCGGATCTCCGGCGTCCACTAAATTCACGAAATTAACACCTTTGACGACGCGCCCGTCCTTGATATCCAGACAGGGAATGATTCGAGCCGTCAATTCGCTCATCGGATCGTATCCGGTAAGTCGATCTTAGGATCGATCCGCGAGGAGAGAGATTGCACAAACGAGAATATTTTCCCTTCTTCCAGCACCGGTCCCGTCACTTGCAACCCGATCGGAAGCCCTTGGGAGTCCTTTCCGATCGGAAGAGACATGGCGGGAACTCCCGCCAAATTCACGGACGTGGTCAGTATATCCGCCTTATACATCTGGATCGGATCCGAGGTTTTTTCTCCGATTTTAAACGCCGTGGTGGGAGAAGTCGGCTGTAATACCAAATCCACTTTGGAGAAATATCCTTCGTATTCTTTTCGGATGAGCACCCTCGCCTTCTGGGCTCTCCCGTAGTAAGCGTCGTAATACCCCGCAGAGAGAGAAAACGTACCTAATAATATTCTTCTTTTGACTTCGGGTCCGAAACCTTCACTGCGGCTGGACACGTACAAATCTTCCAATTTTCCCGCGAGATCCTTTCTGGACCCGAAACGAATACCGTCAAAGCGGGAAAGGTTCGAGGAACATTCCGCGGTCGCAATGATGTAATAGATCGGAATCGCAGAACCCAATTTCGAAAAATCCAATTCGACCAGCTCGGCCCCTTCCGCCTTTAATTTCTCCAGAACTTCGGAGTATGCTTTTGCCACTTCCGGGGAGATTTCGGAAGTCATTTTCATGACTCCCAACTTCAAACCCTGAATCTTCACGGATTGCTGCTTGGAAGGATCGTACGGGGAAATATTCCTGGAACTAGCGTCTCTCGGGTCCTTTCCGGAGATCACGGAATACACATCCACGACTCCCTGCAAATCCTTGGACAGAGGTCCGATTTGGTCCAAACTAGACGCGTACGCCACCAACCCGTATCTGGAAACGGTTCCGTACGTGGGTTTCAGTCCGTAGATCCCGCATAGGGAGGCTGGCTGGCGAATGGATCCGCCGGTATCCGATCCCAAGGCGACCGGAACCATAGAAGCGGCAACGGCAGCGGCGGATCCTCCGGAGGAACCTCCCGGAATCCGAGTCGTATCGAAGGGATTCGTAGTGATTTGGTAAGCCGAATTTTCGGTGGAAGATCCCATAGCGAATTCGTCCATGTTCGTTCTTGGAAATAGCACGAACCCTTTTTCCAAGAGCCGTTCCACCACGGTCGCGTTGAAGGGAGAACGGTAATTCTCCAGAATGCGGGAAGCGCAAGTGGTCAGCATGTTCGCCACGCAGATATTATCCTTGATCCCGATCGGAATGCCGTCGAACTCGGAGAGAGGCTTTCCGTTTTTTCTCCTTTCCGTACTTTCGGATGCGGCTTTGAGTACGAACTCTTTTTCGTAGGAAAGAAAGGCCTTTATTTTCGGATCGACCGCCTCGATTCTTTCCCAAAGGGATTCCGCCAATTCCGTCGGAGTAAATTCCCCCGAATTAAGTCCGCTTTTTACCTGAGAATAATCCAATTTCCAGAGGGTTTTCATGTCTCGATCACCTTCGGTACGACGAAATAGCCGTTTTGAAAGCTAGGGGCAAAGGATTCGATCTCTTGGCGGGTCAACCCGTATTCGATCTTGTCATGGCGCACCGAATTTCCCAAGTCCGGATACAGATCGTCCTCCGTGATGGAACTCACGTCCAGTTCCTTGATCGTATCCACATAATTTAGTATTTTATTAAAATCTTGGAGAAACGGTCCGACCTCTTCGGAGCGTATCCTAAGTTTAGCCAGGTCTGCGATCTTTTTCAGGGATTCTTCGTTTAAGTTCACGAGTTCGTTTTCTCCTTTTTCCCGGATCCTTATCAATAGGCGTTTTTATCCATCAACCCCATAAAAGGAGTAAGAAGAATGATCTTAATGTCCAGCCATAAGGACCAATTTTCGATATAATAGATATCCACCGCTATCCTTTCCTCGATCGAGGTGTCTCCCCTAAGTCCTTTCACCTGAGCTAATCCGGTGATTCCGGCCTTAACGGCGTGTCTCCTCATATAATGCCTATGATCGCTCTTGAACTTTTCCACGAAGTGAGGGCGTTCCGGCCGGGGACCCACGACGGACATATCCCCTAAGAGCACGTTAAAAAACTGCGGGGTTTCGTCAAGGGAGGTCTTTCTCATGATTTTCCCGATTTTCGTGACTCTTGGGTCGTTTTGGACGGTCCAAGTCGTTTCGGATCGGGATTTTTCCTGGACGACCATGCTTCTGAATTTGATCATCCGGAAGCTCTTATTGTCCAAGCCCACCCTCTCCTGCATGTAAAAGACGGGGCCTTCGGAGGTCAATTTAACGAGAATCGCTAAAACAAGATAAAACGGGGAGAAGAATAGGATAAAAGCCAGAGAGAAAAGGATATCGAAACTTCTCTTGATGAATCGATTGTATCCCAAACGAATCGGAATATTCCGGATGCTGATAACCGGCAACCCGTCCATTTCATCCACCCGCCCTTTAGCGGTGATGAACTCCTGGAATCCGGGAATCACCTTCAGATCGATTCCTTCGGTGTCGCAGGAATCCAAAACGTCCTGTAGATATTCCCCTTCCTCATTGTTCAACGCGTAGACGACCAGGTCCGGTTTGACTTCCTGCAGGACTTTTTCGATTCTTTCGGCCTTTCCCAATACCTTCATCTCTTTTCGAAGAGGCTTCGTATTCTTACCGGAAACGTACCCCACGATCTGATAGCCGTAGATTTGGTGACGGAGAACGGAGTCCGCAAAACGACCGGCGGTTTGCCTAACTCCGATCACGAGTACTCTACGCAAATTGTATCCCTTACTCCGAAGATACCTTAGGATCTGCCTGGTCAAAAAATGGAGTATGCTGGTCGAAAAAATATTCGTACCGGCGAATGCAAGGATGAAGGTCCGGGAAAACCTTTCGCTCCCCAAATCTCCGCGGAAAAAGAAAAGTAGCGAAAGAACCAAAAGAAGGTTCAGAAACACCCCGCCGAAGATCACCAAAAATTCGTCGGCAAACGAAAGACCTCGTCTCGGATGATACAGGTCCACCGAAAGAAAGACCAATACTTGCGATAAGGAAAGTAGAAAAGAAAGTATCGCGTAACTTTCCGTATCCACGTAAGACCGATCGACTCCGCTCGGATCGAGGAGGTGGAACCTCAGAAAGAAAGCGAACAAGCAGCTTCCTAAGGAAAAGATCACATCCAGGAACACGAACAAAAGTTTAAAAGTCTGACTCCTCTCTTTAAGCATTTGTCACTCCGAATCCACTCCATCTAGAGCCCCGGCCCGCAAAGGACGCTTTTTGAATCGATAAATACGCATTCTTGTCAACTGAGAGGTATCTTCCGTCCCGATGGTCAGGTCCGTCAAGGAAACCGAAAAGAATATGGACTGGTCGTAAAAGGTCACCTGGCTGGCTCCGGTGGTCCCGCCCGGAACCGAGCGTAAATCGCTGCTCAAACCCAATTTTAAATTCATGGTATGTAGATTGTATTTGATCACACCCATGACCCGGTTGATGTTCAGAGCCGTGCTCCTTTGAGCCTGGGTTCCGTTGACTCCCGTTCCGTTGGCGAAATCCTGCCAAATGTTGGTGGAATTCATATTCATAGAAGTAAAAGGCGCCGTAGGATCCTTATCCACGATATACCTTTGGTAATAATAGCTGTCGGTCTGGTTGGTATATCTCCACGGTTCCGTCACCCTGGAATCCAATTCCGCCTCGAACCCGAGTTCCCTCGTGATGTCCACGCTGGCCTTTAGGAAAAAACGATAACTATCTATCATAGAAGCGTAATAGACATGATACCAGGTTCCTCCCGCTTCGAATTCGCGGATATAGCGTAAAAACGGCAAACGGAAACCTCCTAACTTATAGGAGACCGTCAGGTTATTGGAAAGAGGACGATGCAGAGGAGTATGATAAACGAAGTCGTTGTTGAAAAAGATTCCGGTATAAAAACTTCTTTTCCTTTCGAGCAGACTTCTTCTCCTGCGACTGAATCCGTCCAGGAAATCTATGTAACCTGCAAATCGAAAAACGGTATAGTACCAACGATCTTGGCTTGTCGGCTGAGGCTCGTACTGAGAGGAAAAATTCCTGAGGTCACGCATCGTTTTCAGGGAAATTTCGAAATTCTCCAAAGCGTAGCTTTCCAGGGAAAGTTCCAATTCGTGTTGTCGATTCTTCATGAGGACCGGATCCTGCAGATCCGGTTTTTCCGCTTCCACCTTCCTGTATGTCGCATTAAAGAATAGAACGGGCGCTCCTATCCTCAGGTTCGTATTCGTACGGAAGTATTGGTAACTATCCCTCGCGAGACTTCTTTCCAAGGCGGTAAACGTGGTTTGGGAATTCTGGCTATTGGACGGAATCGCCGCCGATTGTTTTTTGGCCCCGTAATACAACGTAGGAGAGAGGGAAATATAACTTCCGAAATTCATCGAAGTCCTAAAGCCGGTCTCTCCCTGCAGGAAGGTCTGGGTTCGCAGTAGGTTTTCCTTATAGTTTCCGTTGGGATCCTGGTAGTTTCCGTCCAAGGTGGGAATCTGCAGAGTCTGACGGACCGGCGCCCCGTAAAAACGCAGGAGAGAACTGGTAAGGTACGTATCCCAGTAAACCGGGGTATCGAAGTAAGGGAGCCGGGTCAGCTCCGAATTGTTCTTGATCGTTACCGAAGGCAGAACGTCCACCGTCGGAAAATATCCGGACTTGTTCTGCGGACTCAGAATATAAAAGAGCATATTCCGTTTCATGTTCACGTTTACGGAAAGATCCCCGCGGTTCTCCGTGTAATCCGCCTTCCATTCCAAGTTATTCCTGACATACCCGAAACGAACGTCCCTATACGTGTACAAGGACTGCAAACTGTTGCTAGGCTGGTATCTGTTTCCGTACTCGTATTCGAAGAGTCGGTTGGTATAGTTCTCGTATTGGATCGCGAAGTTCCTGGTTACGTCCTTTTCCGTGTTATTCGTTTTGGAGTTCAGGAAGATTCTCGCCTTCCTCCAAGGTTCGCTTTGCTGCCCTATGTTCGGATAGCCGAGCCAATTCGTGCCCTTGTCCACCTCGTTTGTCACCGCAGTGGTGGCAAGGCTGAATCTATCCTGAAAAGCCGAAGTAATCTGGTAATCCTTATGGTTGGCATATCCTAAATCGATTAAGTAGTTTAGAGCCCCGCTCTGTTTCCACATCTCGAGCTGTACGGCTTGTCCCGTCTTTTCATAATAATCCGCCCGGAGTTTGTATCCCATAGGTGCAAGAAAGTTGGTGGGTAGAGCGGACCACTGGTAGGAGTTCTGCATGAACAACCCTTGCGTGTTGTTCTTTCCCATTTGTGTGATCCATCCGTTGCCCAAGTTATTGGTATAGAAAGCCGGAAGCCAAAAGACGGTTCTATCCCCGATCTTAAACTGCACATTGGTGGCGAATGCGGTTTGGTCCTCGTACAGAATTACTTTCCTGACTTCGAAGGAATAATGGGGCTTTTCCGC
Organism: Leptospira fluminis; assembly: GCF_004771275.1. GTDB lineage: Bacteria > Spirochaetota > Leptospiria > Leptospirales > Leptospiraceae > Leptospira_B > Leptospira_B fluminis. Next base: position 57,311 of record NZ_RQEV01000008.1, read on the forward strand.
ATTGCATCCGGTAAAATACCCCATCTCGAGTAGATAACGTTTATCGTCTAGTTTCTTGAATTTTTCCCCGAAAAAGTATGCCGGGGCCATGCTCCCCTTGGTTTTATAGACGACCCCTTTATCCAATTTATAATCGTAAATGAATTTGTCGCCTTCCACTTTGGCTCGGCCGTCCTCGAAACGGATTCCGCCTTCCGCGTAGATTTCCTGCCTCTCCGAATCCACGGAGATCGTTTCCGCCTCCAAGTGTCCGCTTCTCAATTTTAATCTGACCCTTCCGCGTAAAACAAGAACTCCTCCTTTGGTTTTATCCACCCGGAGGAGCTCTCCTTCCGCCGCGTTTTCGATCACGATGGGCGGGTCCTTCTTGGGAGCCTGAGGAATCTGAAGGTTCTCCGGAGCGGAGAGATCCTTTTCCTCCAAAAAGGCTTTCAACCTTTGTCGCTTCGTATAAATCGATCCTTCCCGAACCAGACCCAGGTTTTCCAGTTGTTCGTCGACCTCTCTTTCGGTAAGGGACTCTATGGATCGGGAAAGCAATTTATTCCGGGTCTTTACCGCGGATTTGGAGGATTCGTCCTCCCCGCTGGCGGAAGAATCCGCGCCGCGAGGAGTGCGCGTGGGATCCGCTCCCTGGGCCCAGGTGACCGTCGGGATAAATAGCAGAAGTGCGAATGTGCGGATCCAGAGGCGCATTCCAATCAAGGCCACAATCTACGTTCCGGTCAGGTCTGCATCAATTTAATTTATAGAAGATCAAGACGGCCGAGCCCAACAGGATCCGGTATACCCCGAAGGTATCGAACGAGTGGGATTGGAGAAACCGAAGGAACCAGCGTATGACAAGAATGCAGAGTAAAAAGGAGGCCAAAAAACCGAATCCTAACACAGGCAAGGTGTCTCCGTTGAGAATATGCCTATGTTTGTAGAGTTTATAGACGCCTGCGCTTAACAAAACCGGAACCGCAAGAAAAAAGGAAAACTCGGCGGAATGACGGGCGTCCTTCTTCAAAAACCTTGCCGTCACGATTGTCGCCGCGGACCTGGACATTCCCGGAACCAAGGCGGCACACTGGAAAATTCCGATCAGAATCGCATCTTTCAGACGGATCGGTTCCGGATTGCTCTTCGGGGTATTTTTCCGAAACCAGGCTTCGGCCATGAGAATGAGAATCCCTCCCCCGACCCAGGCGGCGCCTAAAATCAACAAAAGGTCCTCCCTCGCTTTGATTTTGTCCAAAAATCCCTTTAGAAGAAACCCGACCGCAAGGATGGGCAGAGCCCCCACCAAAATCTGGGACACGAATAAGATACCGGTCGCATCCTTCTCTTTGCCGCGGACGTAATTCAGACTGAGAGTCAAATGATGTAAAAAGCGGTCTCGGTATAGAACGATCACGGAAAGAATCGCACCGCTCTGGATAAAGATATCGAATAGATCGTCGAATTCTCCTCCTTCCGCAAAAGGGAAAAAGGAGGAGAACAGGAACAAATGCCCGGTCGAGGAGACAGGTAGGAATTCCGTAACCGCCTCGATGACGCTTCGGAATAGGGCGTTTAGGAAAGATTCCAAACTAAGTACGTTTCGTCCTTCCGGAAATCATTTAGCCTCGGAGGATTCTTTTTTCTCCGTTTTGGCGGCTTCCGGAAATACGATATTTTTGCTTAAGTAGTTTTCCAAATCGAACTTTTCGTTGTGCTTGATCGTGACTCCTTCCTTGACCCTTTCCAATACTTTAGGATAGACTTCCATGGAACGACGACTTTTGATCTGCGCTCTCGCAAGCAAAAGACAACGATCGATCGGAAGAGTATTTACTTCCACATTCCGCTTTCTTAACTCGCCGCACTCCGTTTGCGCTTCTTCTTCCGAAATCTTTATCTTGGACTCCACTTGCTCGGCGATGTAGAGGTTGGAAATCAGCTGCATCTCTTGGAACTTTAAGATTTCCTTAATATCTGCCCTTTTGGTAAAACCGCTTTTGTCCGCTACCAGCTTGATCATCAGCATCTGACGATAACGATCGAAAAAGGTCTTTTTCTGAAATTCGTCGCGGAGAGGTCTCATCTGCTCGGGCACTTCCGCCGCGTCTTTCGTGATAAAATCTATGATGTTCTTTTTTTCTATGTTTTGAGTGCGACTTAGGGTATCGATCGCGGTTTCATAAGCGCTCTCGAAACTGCCGACGGTGATCTTGGTTCCGTCTATGGATTCGATCACAGGAGTACCGTCTCCGCATCCGATAAGTAAGGTATTGAGAAAGAAAATACTGAGCAAAGGAAGTATGCGTTTCATATAAGGAATTTCCTAAGCAAAAATTAGTGATCCTCTCCTTCTCGTCCATTACTTTTTAACGGGCTGCATCTCCGTCAGAAGATACACTAGATTCGATAATTTTTCTTTTTGATTCGCCTTGCCCGGAAGATAGAGCAATACGTTCGGTTCTCTAGGATTCATCGTTAGGCCGACCCTAGCGGAGATCAAGTTCACGATCTTCTCGTAACTCCCTAGGAAATGCGGACCGGATTTCATTCTAATTTCTTCTCCGACTTCCGCCACTGTTTCAAAACCGATACGAGAGGCAAGAGTACGGATCTTTTCCAATAAAAGGAAGGTTTTTGCCTCTTCCGGAGGCTCTCCGAATCGATCCACCATTTCGGCAGAAATCTCTTCGATCTCGTCCATATCTTTCGCACCTTCGAAGCGCTTATAGAATTCGATTTTTTGACGAGTATCCGGTATGTACGTTTCCGGAATGTAAAAATCCGTTTCCAAATTGATCGCGGTTCTGACTTCTACTGGAATTTCTTCTCCCCGAATTTTCGCGATGGATTCTTCCAACATTTGGACATACAGATCGAATCCCACTTCCATGATGTCGCCGGACTGTTCCTTTCCGAGTAGGTTTCCCGCGCCGCGAATCTCCAAATCCCTCATAGCGACCTTGAAGCCGGAACCGAGTTCCTGGTACTCGTAGATCGTATTCAGCCTCTTTTCCGCATCCTCGGTGACCACGCGGTCTCTCGGTAAAAGCATATACGCATAGGCCTTACGATCGCTACGCCCTACGCGACCACGAATCTGGTACAGCTGTGAGAGGCCGAACAAATCCGCCCGCTTGACGAGCAGAGTATTCACGTTCGGGATATCGATACCGGACTCTATGATGGTGGTCGTGACCAGAATATCGTATTTTTTGGCGTAAAAATCCACCAAAGTCTCTTCGATCTCATCTTCCGTCATCTGTCCATGCAGAACCCCGATCGACGCTTCGGGGACGATTTCGTTCAAACGTTTGGTTTCCCGCTCTATGGATTCCACGCGATTGTAAAGATAAAAGACCTGTCCTCCCCGGGAAAGCTCCCTTCGGATGGCGTCCCTGACCAAATCGTCGTCCTCTTCCAACACGTAGGTCTCCACGCTCTGGCGATTTTTAGGAGGGGTCGCTATGATCGAAAGTTCCCGGATTCCGGTCAAAGCCATGTGCAGGGTCCTCGGAATCGGCGTGGCGGTCAGAGTGAGCACGTCGACCAAATTCTTTAACTTCTTGATCGATTCCTTGTGGTTCACGCCGAATCTCTGCTCTTCGTCGATGATCAGTAGGCCCAGATTTTTCGGATGAACGGAGTTGGCCAGGATCGCATGGGTGCCGATGATCATGTCCACTTTTCCTTCGGAAAATTTCTTCAGGACTTGTTTCGTTTCCGAGGCGGTCCGAAGCCTGGAGATGAGCTCGACCGAAATGGGATAATTCTCGAATCTCTTCTTAATCGTATTATAATGTTGTAAAGCTAAAATGGTGGTCGGCGCGAGCATGAGGATCTGTTTTCCCGCCATCGAGACCTTAAACGCGGCGCGAATGGCGACTTCCGTTTTTCCGTATCCTACGTCCCCGCAGATCAGACGATCCATCGGCCTCGGGGATTCCAAATCCTTTTTGACGGCCTCGATCGCGTCTATCTGGTCCGGAGTCTCCTCGTATTCGAACTCCGCTTCGAATTCCTCCTGGTAGATCGTGTCGGGAGGAAAAGCGTAACCTTGGAGTTTTATCCTATTGGAATACATGCGGACGAGATCTTCCGCCAAACCTTCCACCGCTTTTTGAACCCGGTCTTTGGTTTTTTTCCAGGTGCTTTTTCCCAGACTGTCCAGTCTCGGCCTTTCCGTTCCTCCGACGAAACGTTGCACCAAGGATATCTGATCCAAAGGAACGAAAAGACTATCTCCTCCATGGTATTCGAGCTTGAGAAAATCCCTCTCCTTTCCTCCCGCGTTTACCCTTTCTATCTTAAGAAAACGCCCGACTCCGTGATTCACGTGGACGATAAAGTCGCCTTCCTTCAGGTCTAAGAAGCTCTGAATCGCCTTACTATTCTGTTTTTTGAATCTAGTTTTCCGTTTGTATTCCCGACCGAAGACGTCGTTTTCCGAAAGTAGAAGAATCTTTTCCTCTTCCCAAATAAAGCCGCTACGAATCTCGGATACAGCCAGAAAGACGTCCTCCCGACCCTTGGAGAAAAGGATTTCCTCCGGCTCGACGGACTCGGGATTCAAAAGTCGGATCCCTTCGGATTCGAACAATCCCTGAAGCCTCTTAGTCTGCGCCTCGAAGGAGGAAGTCAATACGACGGTCCATCCCCCCTCTTCCCGCAACTGCGCGATCTTTTCCCTCACTTCCCGTATTTTCCCTTTAAAAGCAGGAGCCTCCTTCAAAGGACAGACCAAGTCTTCCGGCCCCGACGGTGGAAGTTGGGAAAACAGGATACCTTCCGCATTCTCGACCGATTTGAATTCCTTTTCCAAAGATAAGAGGAGAGAAGGAGGAGCGCACAGTACTTCTTTATTCCTCTTCTCATAGAGCGATTCGAATTCTCTTAACAAATTCGCGAGTCTTTCCTGGGAATCGTTCGCGGACGGAAACAGAAGCAGCGGCTGCTCCCGGAAGTAGGAAAGAAAACCCGTATTCTGACGCACGAAAGGAACCAATTCCTCGAAATAGGTTCCGCCGGAATCGTCCGGAATTTCGGGAAGATGAAGGGAAGAATCCGCTTCGGATATCAATTTCCGATATGCGACTTTTTGTTCCTCGGTAAGGACGTATTCGTCCGCGGGCAAAATCCATGCGTTATCCATAGTCGACAAGGATCTCTGCGTTGCCGGATCGAAAGTGCGGATGGATTCGATTTCTTCCCCGAAAAAATCGATCCGAATCGGATCCCGGGAAAGGGAGGAGAACACGTCTAAAATTCCGCCTTTCAGACTGAATTCGCCGAACGCTTCGCAGACGTCCTTTCGCGAATAACCCAAACGCAAAAGTTCGCGAAGTAGTGCGTCCAAACCGAACTCTTGCCCTACTTCCAGTTTGATCGTCCTGCTTTTCAACGCCTCGGGCGCGGGAACGGATTTGAGAAAGCCGGCCACGGACGTGAACAGGATCGCCTTTTCACCGGAAAGAATCTTGGCCAAAACCTTGATGCGCTCCCGTTTCATTTCCTGCGGGTAACGCATGTATTCGTACGGCAGAACTTCCTGGCCCGGGAAATAATGAGTTCGTTCCGGTTTTAAAAAACTGAGGGATTCTCGATAAAGAAACTCCGCTTCGGTATTGGTGGGGCTGATTACGACTACGGATCGCGGACTTATATCTCCGATCAGGGAGGCCAATAAGCCGTGAACGGAAGCAGGAGCCGAACCGATTCTTCGTAGATTCTTCCAGGATTGCAGTATTTTTTGGGAAAGCGGTCGCTTCCAATCGGCGGCGGAGACTTCGGCTCTTGACATGAACTTTCTAGGATATCCGAACGGTAATGTTATCTATTAAACGAACTTGTCCGACGAAGGCCGCCACGGCCAAAAGCACTTCGCCTTTCAAGACCTGTAATTCTTCGAGCGAATCCGCGTTCAACACTTCCAGATAATCGGTCTTAAGAGATGTCGAGGAATCCAAGACGTCCGACAGGATCGCTCTCACGGCTTCGGGATCCGTTTCTCCTTTTTGGATCAGACGTTCCCCCAAACGTAGCGCCCTAGATAATAAAAGCGCCTCCTCCTTTTCCGAATTCGACAACCTTGCGTTTCGGGAACTTAAGGCCAAACCCTCGGGATCGCGCACCGTTTCCACTCCGATGATCTCCATCGGAAACCCCAACATACGCACGAATTCCTTTACGATCAGGTACTGTTGGTAATCCTTTTTGCCGAAGTAGGCACGATCCGCCTCCACCGCATGAAAAAATCTGGATAGAACCAGAAGCACTCCCTCGAAATGTCCCGGTCTTGTTTTCGCGTCCAGATTCCGCATCAATCGGGGGATCCGAAGTTCTATGCTCGGGATTCCCCCCGGATAGACGCTATCCCTGTCCGGCAAATAGACCAAATCCACTCCCACAGCCTTGCAGAGTTCCAGATCCTTTTCCGTGCTGATCGGGTACTTGGAATAGTCTTCCGGATCATTGAACTGCGCGGGATTTACGAAAATAGAGACGACGGTCCTATCGTTTTCCGACGCGGAGCGCGAAAAAAGAGCTCCGTGTCCTTTATGGAGAAAACCCATGGTCGGCGCAAAACCGATTTCCGCACCGTCATGCTTCCAGCCTTGGACGACTTCGCGTAGTTCATTCGGATTTTTTAATACGATCATATGTTCAATTCCCGGCGATGCGGATTTTCACCGAATTCCCGTGTTCCTCGTCCAGCCCTTCGAATTCCGAAAGAACTTTTACGTGCGGGTATAGTTCCGTTAAGGAAGCTTGATTCACTTCCTGGTATGTCACTCTCTTTAAAAAGGTGGCTACGCCTAAGGAGGAAAAAATTCGGCTTCCCCCCGCCGTAGGAAGAATGTGGTTCGTCCCGCTGATATAATCCCCCATTGCGACCGGAGAATACGGCCCTAAAAAGACGGAGCCTGCATGCTTGACTCCCCGGAACAATTCCTGATAATTTCTAGTCTGGATCTCCAAGTGCTCGGGAGCGTATTCGTTGGAGAATGTTAAGCACGACTCCAAGTCGGGAAAGACCAATATCCAACCTTCGTTTGCGATGGAAGCGGACTTCATATCTTTCCTCTTCGGTCTTTGCAGTAGAGCCAGATCCAATTCCTCCGAAACCCGTTTCGCAAATTCCATGGAATCGGTGCAAAGGATAGCCGCGGAATCCTCTCCATGTTCCGCTTGGGAAAGAAGGTCCGCCGCTACCCAATTCGGATTCGCGGAATCGTCCGCGATGACCAGCACTTCGCTGGGTCCGGCCGGACTATCGATTCCGATTCTTCCCTGCCCGCTCAAGATGATCTTAGCAGCTGTCACGAATTTATTTCCGGGACCGATAACGAATTCCGATTTTGGGATGGTCTCCGTACCGAACGCCGCAGCGGCGATTCCCTGGGCTCCCCCGGCGGTGATGATCGCGTCCGCTCCCGCTATCTTTGCCGCGGCAAACAAACCGTCCGGAATTCCTCCTTTTTGGGGAGGAGTCACGATCTGAACATGGGGAACTCCGGCAATTTTCGCCGGAAGTACTCCCATCAGAATGGTGGAAGGATATAATGCCTTCCCTCCCGGTGCATAAACGGAAACAGATTCGATAGGAGTATAACGGATTCCTAAACGATTTCCCGAAACGATCGTATCCAAAGGAGCGGGAACCTGGGCCCTATGGAAAGCCTCTATGTTCTCCTTCGCCTTTTCCAGAGCGCCTTGGAGTTCGCTTGAAACGGAACCTTTCCATTCCGAAACCGGATGATAAAACGATTCACATTCCAGTTTGTCGAACTTGAGGGTCAATTCCCGGAGCGCCTCGTCTCCTCTAGTTCGGACCGCCTCCAAAATCGGAGAAACCAAAGGAAGGGTTTCTCCCATGTCCTCTTTGGCGCGCTCTAAGATCGGTTTGAGAGAAAAGCTCCCGTCTACTTCCCGGATACGAATCCCCATAGGGAACCAGTTTTTTTCTTTCCCTCTTGTCCGCATCCCGAAAATCCTGGGAAACCCCATCCGATTTTATGAAAGTAATCTGCTTAAACTGTAACGGTATCCGCGCCTCCTGGACCAAAGGACTGGGAGAATTCCTCGAACAAGAAAACCCCGATTTGATCTGTTTCCAAGAAACGAAGGCACAACCGGACCAACTTGCTCCGGAACTCTGGGAAAAATTGGGGTACAAAGCGTATTTCCATTCCGCTGAAAAAAAGGGATATTCCGGAGTGGGCCTCTGGACCAAAAAAGAGCCGAAACAGGTAACCTACGGAATCGGGGTGGAGGAATTCGATAAGGAAGGAAGAAGCGTTCTCGCCGATTTCGGAGGGTTTGCCCTTTGGACGGTTTATTTTCCCTCCGGAACCACCGGAGATGTACGACAAGCCGCTAAAATGCGCTTCCTTGCCGAATTTTTAAAGATTTCGCAAAAAATGAAAAAAAAGCACCCAAACATCATCCTCTGCGGGGACGTAAACATAGCCCATACGGAAAAGGACATTCACGACCCGAAAGGAAACGCGAAAAGCAGCGGATTTTTACCGGAAGAAAGAGCCTGGCTCACGGACTTCCTAAAAACGGGATGGCTGGATTCCTTCCGAGCCTTGTACCCGGAAAAACAGGAATATTCCTGGTGGACCTTCCGGGCGGGAGCCAGAGGAAAGAACAAGGGTTGGAGGATCGATTACTTCTTTGTTCCGGAGGAATTGAGAAAAAAACTGAAAAGCCTAACCATCAAAAAGGACCCGATCCTTTCCGACCATGCTCCCATGATTTTAGAAATTTCTTTATAACGGAATCCCGAAAGACGAAAAAGAAATCTATTTTTTCGGAATCTTTAGATCGAACTTAGGAAGGTTCTTTTTCAGGAACTCCGTAAGTTCGGATTCGAAAATCAGGACGGTGTCGGTGATCCTCTCCGGGGATTTGGAGCGCACCATTTTCTTTTGCAGAAGTTTTCCGGAAAATAAGATCGGATCCTTCCAAAAAGGAACCCGCAATTCTAGGGTCGCATTTTGCCCTTCCGGCTCCGGATGAAACCGATCCAAGGTCAAGCTAAGAGAAGTCCCTTCGATCCCCGCCCAAGTCGCCGGAAAATGACCGGATTCGGAATGCACCTCTACCGGAACTTTTACCGTTTGGAAAAATCGGTCCTTAAATTCTCGTACTAGCCTGTCCCATCCGGGGATTTCCACGAATCATTACGTCCCTTATCTTTACTAAGAAATAAGACTTTGTGCAATGCAAACAAATTTCCGTTTTCGATAAAAAAATCGGATTTTTTCTGCAATTTTTTCCGGAAATTCAGGAAAAATAAAAAAGCCCTCCCGGAAATTCCGGAAGGGCCACATAAAACTTCCCGGTTCGGGAGGAATTATTGGTTGCTTGCCGCGTTGGAAGCCATGCTCAGAAAGTAACCGTTGGTATCATACCAAGTCTGTCCCGTATACAAAGCATTCGTTGCTTCCAAGTGGTCCACACCCGAAGTTAGGATTCCGTAAGAAGGTCCTCCCATCCAAGTACCCCAAAGTTGTGAGGAAGAAGGCACCACTCCATCGTTCGCGATGCTAAGTCCGTAGAACGGAGCTCCGATCGCGCAGATCGGATACGTCAAACCCATTGCAGGGTGTTGAATCAAATCCGGAACGGTGATAATGGATCCATAAGAGAAATATTTCACACCGGAAGCGTTCGGAGTGACACTGTTAAATGCTGCCAACCCGTCGGTCGTCAGGAGTTTCAACCCGGCGATCGCATTCTCATTCGATTCGCCGTAAACAACTCCGACGATCGCGTTTAGCACGGTTGCCACATAAGGCAATGCCCAACTAGGAATCACCGCTGCAACTACGTTTGCCACCGGGCTGCCGTAGTGAGGAGTATTCAACGTGGTCAACGTCGCAACTCTACTGGACATTCCGAGGTTGGATACCATATAACGTGAATCCAACCCGCCTTGGGAATGGCCGATGATATTGATCTTTCCGTTATAATTGTTTGCCGCTAAGGCTGTTAGAATCGCGGTCTTCAAAAGAGCGGCTCGGTTTGCGGAAGAATCCATCGCGGTAACGGTCGGAGTAATTACCGTAGCCCCTTTCGACTGAAGGTAGGCTGCGTTTCCACCCCAATAGTCTATGATTCCGGAGTTGCTTCCCCATCCGAAAATTCCATGGGCCAATATGATGGGATACGATCCGGAAAGGGGTTGAGATGAAGAACCTCCCCCGGAAGCCAGTAACGAACCTGACACTAGAAAAACTAGTAACGAACTTATCCAAATCCTCGCTACACGAAACATCTTATACCTCTTCTCTTGCACTATTCTCTTGAGGAAGCTTTCCCTCCGGCCCTATCTGTGTTGCGGGTCCTTCTTTGGGAACGAGCGCCTCATTTGTTTCTCTTCGTTTTCCGCATTCACCCGTTTTATTTATTCAAAACGTTTGGTATAAATTAAACCAAACTTCTTATTTCGAACAAACCGGATCACCACACCAAAGTGGCAGGAAAGATGGGAACCATAATGTTATGAGAAGTCAATCAATTAAAATGTTTTGTCTCCAAAATTTAGGACTTTCATTTTTATTTATATCGATCAATTGATTTAAATAAAGGCAGGAAATAGGGACTTTGGGACATGTTCGGATCCAGTTTCTAGCGCTCGGACCTTCCTTTTTCGGTGTCGATTGAGTCCTAAAACTGAAACCGGGAAATCAGGAGTCGTTTCGGTTCAAGGTGGAATAAGGGGTCACACGATTTCTTCCGCCGGCTTTGGATTCGTACAGAGATTCGTCCGCCATACGAACCAGGTCTTCCCGATTCATATCGTTTTTGTTTCCTTTGCCGGTAGCGACTCCGATACTGACGGAAACGCTTTCCGAGGTTTCCGACATTTTGTGCGGGATCTGCAATTCTACGACTTTCGCCCGGACCTTTTCCGCCACGACTATGGCCCGCTCTTCGTCCGTTTCGGGCAAAATGATTGCAAATTCCTCTCCACCGTACCTTGCCGCAAAATCCCCCGCTCTCTTTGCGGTCTCTTTTAAAACGGATGCGACTTTTCGGATGCAATCGTCCCCGGCTTGGTGGCCGTACGTATCATTGAATCTCTTAAAGAAATCTATATCGATCAATAAAAGGGAAATCGGCTTTTCGGAACGATTGGCTCTCTTCCATTCCACGTCCAAAATCTCGTCGAAAAATCTTCGGTTCCAAATCCCGGAAAGTCCATCGGTTCTAGAGACTCGAAGAAGGGTCTGGTACGCTTCGGAGAGTTTGTCCGTAATTTCTTCTAGATCCTTTTCCCTGCGCCGCCTTTGTACCATCTCGTGTCTCAGCCTTAAAGCGGACCGCACTCTCGCCCTAAGCTCCGTAGCGTCGAACGGCTTGGTAACATAATCCACGGCTCCCGCCTCGAAAGCGGATTCCAAAGTGTGCGTATCGTGTATAGCGGTGATGATGATCACAGGAAGATCTGCAAGTTCCTCCCGATCTCCGAATTGGCGGAGAAGGTCTAGCCCGTTTTGGCCACCCGGCAGGAGTATATCCAACAGCAAAAGGGATACGGGCCGTCTTTTCTTCGGATCCCCGCTTAAACCCAACCATTCCAGAGCGGTCTCCGGATTCTGCGTGGAAATCACTTCCCCATACCCCGCCTTTTTAAGGATCCTTTCCACCAAAAGGCAGTTTTCGGGGGCATCGTCTAAAATCAAAATTCGGTCTTTCCGTAGGTCCGGAGAAGTCATCGTCTTTTTTCCGAGCTCTGGCTGCGAACTTTGCATCTACTCGGCTTATTTGACGACCAATTCTTTTGTTACACTCCAGTTTCTGGAGAAATTTGTCGGGCTTTTCGAAAAGTTCTCGAAAGCCGGAAAGGATAGGGGATTTTATCCGATGCAATGACGAATCCAAAATTATCAAGAAACGAATTTTTGGGCCTGGCCGGGGGTGCGGCGCTTGCACTGGGAAATGTATCGGACCTTATAGCCCAGGAAAGCGGACCTTCCCATAAAAAAAAGGATCCGGAAAAAAAATGAAGCATGCGAACTCCGCTATCTCGGCGGCCTCCGAGTGTATACTCAAAGGCGAACTTTGTATAGCGATGTGCATAGACCAACTGTCCCAAGGCCGTTCGGAAATGTCCGATTGCTTAAGGAGCGTAGAGGAGACGGTGGCGCTTTGCCGAGCCTTCCTGAAACTGGCGAGCCTAAACTCGAATTCGACGAAACGGCTCGCTTCCATCTGCTTAGAAGTATGCGAAGCATGTTCTCGTCAATGCGACAAGCATTCCGAGCATCATGAGGAATGCGGCGAGTGTTCTACGGCTTGTAAAAACTGCGTAACGGAATTTAAAAAACTTACGGCATAAGCGAACGGAATTTTAAAAAAGGCAGACTCCCCTCTTTCAATCCAGTGAAAATTCCAGGGCGAACCTCGTTCCCCATTCCCCCGTGTTCAGATCCAAGCCGGCTTTGAGTTGTTTTGCCAGGATTTTCACAAGTTGCAATCCGAGGGTTTCTTTTTGTTCCACCTCGCTTAGATTCCGAATCCCTTGTCCGTTATCCCCGATCTCCAGCTTGACGATATTTCCCTCGCGGCCCGCACTCACGAAAAAGGTTCCGGAATTTTTCCGGTGATACGCGTATTTCAGCGAATTCGTCGCGATCTCATTCAGTATCATTCCGAGAGGAATCGCTTTTTCCACCTCTAAACTCAATTCCCCGACGTCCACCTTGCGCTGGATTTTTTCTCCCGTTCCGTAAACGTTCCATAGATTGTCCAAAAGTTTGTCCACGTACGAACGCAGATTTACTTCCGCGAGATTCTTGGAATTGTACAATTCGTTATGCACTAAGGACATGGAATAAATCCTACTCTCCGTGTCCTTCAACTCCCGAATGACTACCTTGTTCTTCGCGTAATTCGTCTGCAAATTCAAGAGGCTAGCCATGATCTGCAGATTGTTCTTAACCCTATGATGGATTTCCTGCAAAAGGATTTCCTTGTCCCGAATGGATTCGCGTAAGGATTCCTCCGCCTGTTTCCATTTGGTGATGTCGACAACGATGGCTAAAACGATTTCCCGATTCCGCAATCTGAATTTATAAGAAGTGACTTCTACCAGGATCAGTTCTCCGTTCTTTTTTCTGTGAACGGAGGCGATGGGATGATTCTTTCCGCTTTTGAGACGCATATGATCTTCCATCGCCTTTTGCGCCTCGGAAGAGATGCGTATATCCGAAATAGCAAGCCTTCGGACTTCCTCCCAACTGTATTCGTACAATTTTTCCACTTCTTGGTTCGCATCTATGACTTCCAGAGTTTCATAATCATAGACCCACACAGCGTGCGGATTATTCTCAAACAAGAGCCTATATCTTTCCTCGCTATCACGGATCGTTGCGGCTTGTTCGTTCAGGCGAAAAAGGAATTCATTCCGTTCTATGGCATAGAGGATGGATCGGTGCAAAAGGTACGGATCGAATCTCCCTTTGATCAGATAGTCCTGAGCGCCGGCCTTCAGAGCCTCCGTCGCAAGGCCGGAATCTTCGGACCCGGAGCAAATCACGATCGGGATCCTCGGAAATTCCAAGCGGATCGCGTCGAAACCGTCTAGCCCGAAACTGTCCGGCAAGGAAAGATCCAAGACGATGCAATCCAATCCTCCGAAGGAAGTCCTAAGTTGTTCTAGTCCGGAGCCGACGGTCTGTGCAAAAGAAGTCTCCAACTCGTTCCCGGCTGCATCCTGCAAATAAAGGTCTATGAGTCTCGAATCGGCGGGATTGTCTTCGATGACGAGAATCCGCTTTGTCTTTACCAACGGAGGGAATGTCTGCATAATCATTTGGGAGGCAAGCTGGAAGTTTCGAACCAATACACTCTAAGAGAGCGCATCGCATCCACGAAGTTTCCGAACTCTACCGGTTTTTGGATGTACGAATTCGCGTGTAGACTGAAGGTTGCGAGAATATCCCTTTCCGAATTGGAAGTCGTAAGCACGACTACGGGTATCCTGCAAAGAACCGGATCCGTCTTCAGTTCCTGAAGCACTTCGAATCCGTTCTTCTTCGGGAGATTCAAATCGAGTAAGATCAGATCGGGTTTGGAGTTTCCCGAAAACATTCCGGTTCCCTTAACGTATTCGATCGCTTCTTCTCCGTCCTTGGCCACAATCAGATTCTTTTCCGTCGGCATCTCCCCTAAGGCTTCCAGCGTAAGACGAACGTCGGCGGGGTTGTCCTCCACGAGCAGGATATCGAACGTTTTCTTAGCGATCAGGGTCATTCGCTTCCCCTTTTAGGAATAGTGAAGAAAAATTCGGATCCGCGGGCTTCATCGGAAACCACCCAAATGCGTCCGGCATGGTTTTCCACGATCCTTTTGCAAACGGAAAGGCCGATACCGGTCCCGGGATATTCCCCCAAAGAATGCAATTTTTGAAATATAATAAATATCTTATCGAAGTATTTTGGATCCATTCCGATACCGTTGTCGGCCACCTTGAATTCCCATTCCTCCCGACTTTCCCGAGCAGAAACCGAAATAACGGGTCTCCTCTCCTTGCTCCTGAATTTAACGGCATTGGTAATCAGATTCAGGAAAAGTTGGCGGATCTGCTCCGGCCCTCCTACGATGACCGGCATCTCGCTTTCCAAACGAAAATCCACGTCCGCGGCGTTGAGACCCGCGAATAGATCGTGGACAACGTCCTTTAAGAGACTCTCGGTCTGAATTTTTTCCCAGACTTCGATTTTTGCTCCGAGCCGCGAATAGTTCAACAGGGACTCTATCAGATTTTGCTGGCGCTTTACCGCATCGACCGTGATCTGAATGAACTCCTTGCCCTCTTCCGGCAACTGGGGAGAACATCTCCTCTCCAAAAGTCGCAAATAGCTGGCGATGGTACGTAAGGGTTCCTGAAGGTCGTGGGAAGCCACGTATGCGAATTGTTCCAATTCCTGGTTCGTGGTCTCCAGATCGTTGATCGCTCGTTCCAGGGATTCGCGGACCCGGACTTTGTCCGTAATATCCCGGATGACCATGACGGATCCGATATCGTTTCCATCCTCGTCCTTGATTTTTTTGAAATTGCAGTCGATTCGAATCCTTTTTCCGGAGCGAAGGATGTGAATGACCTCGGCGCTAGCCTGTCCGTACCTTTCGTATTCCTCCATAACGGCTCTCTTATTCTCTTCGGACATCCAATCCCGCCGAAACAATTCCGAATAAGGCTTTCCGATCGGATTGTACCCCCACTCGATCTCGTACATCTCTTCCGCAGGTTTGTTGTAATAGATGATTCTACGTTCCGAATCGAGCGCGATCACCGCGTCGCTGATTTGGGAAAGAATAGCCAGGTTGAATCTTTTTTCCCGCTCCGACTGGACTCTTTCCGTTACCTCGGCGCCCGCGACCAAAACGCAATCCTTACCGTTAAATTCGAAACGAGTCGCCGTAATATCCACATAAAACCGTTCTCCGTTCTTTTTCAGGTGACGGACTTCCGGAATGAAATTCGGTCTCGATCCGGTTCCTCGAATTCGATCCGTGAACTGTCCGAACTCTTCCGGCGGCATCAGATCCGATAGGGTCTTTCGGAGAAACTCCTCTCCGTCGTACCCGTACGCGGATTTTGCGATTCCGTTTGCCTTAAGAATCGCTAAGGAGTCGTACTCGAATAGGAACATGATTTGAGAATTATTTTCAAATAAATTACGATAATTTGATTCACTTTCCGCGATCCTTTTTTCGAAAGCTTCTCGAATGGTGATCTCGTTCGATACTCCCAAGACTTGGGTAATCCTCCCCTTTTCGTCGAACCTGGGATAGAGCCTCGTCTCGAACGAACGGCCTTTGATCCGGAGAGTGTATCTGGATTCTTCTCCCTTTAAAGAGGCTCGGAGCGCCTGCATGCTTTCAGGGTCACCTTCACTTCTTTCGAAGATATTTTTTCCGACCAAATCTTCCGCGAGGAGTCCGAGGCGTTTTAAACCTCCTCCTTCCGCAAAAGTGATCACGGCAACCGGATTGAAAGAAAAAACGACGATGGGCAGGCCTTCGATAGCGGTTCGAAAGTCCCGGGAAGATTGCGCAAAGGCGAGTTCGGATTTTTTCGCTTCGGTGATGTCCAGACTGAGCCCGATCATCCCTTGGATTTCTCCGCTCTCGTAGCGAAGGGGAGAAAATCTGCTCCGAAAGATCCTGCCGGAAAATTTAGCCTCCGCCTCTACTTCTTCTCCTTGCAGAACGGATTTTAAAATTTGGCTCGGACTAAAGATTCGTAAGCCCGCGTTTCCGGACCGGACGGTCGCCGTCCAATCCAACTCCTGGATAGAAATTCCGACGAGATCTTCGCTTTGGAATCCGGTCCGGGCCAATCCCTCACCTTCCAAAAAATCGATCCGACCGTACCTGTCGGTGGAAAAGAGGATCAACGCTTCGGAATTTAAAATGTATTCTAGTCTGGACTTATAGCATTCTCCTCCCGGAACCGGAATCACGGGAAGAGGTGAAAATGCTTCGTGTAAAATTCCCATAATTTGACCCTGCGCTTCACGAGATTCGGAAGTGTCAGTTCAAATTATGGCAAAAATGAGGATTTTACAAGTCTTTTTCCGTCAATTCCATTGCAACTGAATAATTTTGGAAAACTTCAGACGAACTTTCCCTCAAATGATTTCCAAAGATTCAATGACCACCGGTTGCAAAGGACGGTCCCCCGGGCCGGTTTCCGTTTCCGAAATTTGCAGTACCACATCTTCTCCCTCGGAAACCTGTCCGAAGACTGCGTGTCGGTTGTCCAGATACAGATTGTCCCGGACATTGATGAAAAACTGAGATCCTCCCGTATTCGGTCCGGCATTTGCCATGGAAATCGTAAACTTTTTGTTTTTCAGGTCCGGATGAAATTCGTCTTTGATCTTATAACCCGGACCACCGGTTCCGGTTCCGTTTGGACAACCGCCTTGGATCATAAAATTTTGAATCACCCGATGAAAGACCAGGCCGTTATAAAACCCTTTTTGAGCTAGTTCTATAAAATTTCCGGTCGTGACAGGTGCCTTTTCAGTGTCTAACATAACGGAAAAAGTTCCGCGATTTGTGATAAACTTTGCAAGAGCCATTGGATTCCTCCCTTGGGCAGAATTTTGCTTCTTCCATGAGAATCAACCGTTTCCCCTTTTCGCTTCCGGGAAGATTTGCTCACTTTTTTAATATCCAATCTTTTCGGACCGATAATTTAACAGAGGAGGCTCGGAAATTTCTTTCCGCTACAGGGCGTAGTATTTTCCTTATTACCTGAGGCGTTCGGAAACGAATTTCTTGCATTTTCCGGTACACAAATGATGGGATCTTCGATCAAATACATTCCATTTGGAACCGGGGGTTCGGTGGCCTTTTGGGAACAATCTCCTTCCGAATCTTCCCTATCGGAAGAGATCATTTTCTCTTGGGCGGAACGCGGCATCCGATCCGTGGTATGCGTCTTTTCGGAAAACGGCTCTCCCCTGGTCACGACTCTGGAAGAGACCTTACATAGGGAAGACTGGAAACTCTTCGCATTAGAAATCCCTCCGGGACCGGAGACGAACGAATCCGTTTTCTTTTCCACTTGGAAACTTCTCCATTCCGTCGGAAGAGGCAACCTTCTGTTTTTAGTTCCGGAAGAATGGAGCGAAAGGTGGGAAGTACTTCTTTCGAAAATGGTGCTCTCCGCTCACCCGAATCTGCAAAACGGGGAATTGGGTTCCTGGTTTTCTTCTCTGTCAGGAGATTCAGAGTCCAGATTCCTGAACGAGTATAGAAATTTTCTCTCCCGGAAAAAACCTCCACGCGACATTCCGGAAATCCATCGCGGAGAATTTTCCCTTTTTTTGCGGGAGCTTCCTCTTTCCGTTAAAGAGATCAACCTGGGACAAGGGTTCCAGAACCAAGTTCCGGGAAAGCAAGTTCCTAGGATCCAATCCAACGGCAAACGGAAGGAAAATCCTGCGGAACAAAAAGAGAATGTAGAAAAACCGAAACGAGAGTCTCCGATCGAGATCATCTCGGAGTCCGTCCCGGAAACCGCTTCCGTAGAACCTAAAGCCGAAAAAAAATCGGACGAAACGCCTGCCGCATCGGCTCCGACGATTCCGGCAAAAACTCCGGAACCGGCGGCTCCGAACGAGCCTCCCGCTCCTTCTACTTCCACGGAACAAACACGAGCAAGGCTTCCTCTCCAGTTGAAATTGATGGGGGTGATTTCCCTATTATTAACGCTCACCGTTTCCACGGTGATCCTTTACGCATCGAGCGAATTCAAAAAGAATTATGAAATCCGGGTATTGGAGACGAACTTTTCCCTCGTAAATATTTTAGGCATTAAAGTGAAGTCCGATCTCAAGGACATACGGGACAAAGGAAAGTCGCTGACGGAAAAATTATTGGACCCTCGCGGCCCGGGCGCATATGCGGACCTATTCTTCCGGAACGAACCCGATTTTTTACTCGTGGGAATCTACAAAGTCCAGGGCGCGAATCTGAAAAAGGAAATCGTTCTGTACAACGATTCCTATCTGGAAGGGATCTCGGCTACCCGGGAAGAATTGGACTCGGCGATCCGTGAAAAAGAAAACACCTTATTAAAGGCGCTCAACTCCGAGGGACGCATCGACAATCTTACGGCGGATTTTAAGGAACCGGCCTTTTCCATAGCCGTGGCGGATGCGTCCAAAAGCCGTATACTCGTATACGTCCTGCGGTCGGAAAGATTATTAAGCGCATTCCAAAAACAAGATATTAACGTACCCTTCCTGGTCAACGGGAACGGGGATCTAATCGCTCACTACGATCCTCAACTCCTGGCTTCTCAGACGAATCTAGCCGATCTTCCTATATTCGAGACCATGCTTTCCGCCGTTCGGGAAGACAGTCAGCAGACCAGATACCAAGACGGCCTCGGCACGAAATATTACGGGTCCTTTCAGAAGGTGGGTTTCGGAGGCGCGGGGGTGATCGTCACCGTTCCGGAGGAAAAAGTCTTCGAAATGGTTTATAGGATCCAGACCAAGAACCTTCTCATCATGGCGATCGCGCTCTGCGCAGCTCTTATCGTGGTCTTTTTTCTGGCTAGAAATATTACGATTCCTTTATTATCTCTTCTGAAAGCGACGGTGGAAATCGCTAAAGGAAATTTCAAGATCGATATCAAATCCACTACGAGAGACGAAGTGGGACTTTTGACCGACTACTTCGTGAACATGGGTAAGGGTTTGGAGGAAAGGGAAAAGGTCAAGGACGCTCTAGGTCGTTTCGTCAACAAAGAGATCGCCGAAATGGTTCTGAACAAGGAGCTGACCTTAGGCGGAGAAAGGAAGATGTGCACGATCTTTTTCTCCGATATACGCTCCTTTACCGCGATTTCCGAAAAACTCCAACCGGAAGAGGTGGTGGAATTCCTGAACGAATACATGACCGAAATGGTTCGTTGCGTCAACGAAACTCACGGAATCGTGGATAAGTTCATCGGAGATGCCATCATGGCCACTTGGGGAGCTCTGAAATCCTCCGGGGAAAAGGACGCCGAAAACGGGGTAAACGGAGCCTTACTGATGCGGAAGGCGCTAATAAGATTCAACCAAGGCAGAGGCGGAGACAAAAGGCCGGTGATCCGGATCGGTTGCGGCCTGAATTACGGTCCGGTCATCGCGGGGCAGATCGGGTCCGAAGAAAGATTGGAATACACGGTCATCGGAGACGCGGTGAACCTGGCTTCCCGAGTGGAAGCGCTGAATAAACCCTTCGGAACGGACATACTCATAACGCAGGATCTTTATAATTTCGTTAAAGACATATTCTCCGTCGAAAAGATGCAGTCCATCAAAGTGAAGGGAAAGACGGAGCCCCAAGTGATCTATGCGGTCCTGGGAAGAAAGGACGATCCGGAGACCCCGGCTTCCGTGGTGGAACTGCGCAAGCTCCTCGGGATCGAGTTCGACGCCAAAAAAGCGGGCAAGAGCGGGGATCCGGAAGAGGAAGTGAAGTATGAGATACTTGACTGACGGAAGATACGTAGTCACCGGCTTACTTCTGCTACTGCTATTCTTCTCCTCCTTGTTGTATCTTTATGCGAACGCGGGACAAAAACGGGGAAACAATAAGATCGTCGGCGAATTGAAATCCAAGGAGTTGAAGATACTTCGAAAACTCGATTCCGAAGTGGTTTGGGAAGAACTGGACCAGAACGACCCGGTAAGATACAGGGATACCATTCGTACGGAAGAAGGATCTCAGGCCGTCCTATTGTTTAAGGACGGAGACAACTCCACGGAAATACGAATGGACGAACGGAGCATGATACTGATAGAGGACGTCGACAAAATCAGCTTCGTAGCGGGTTCCTTGTCGGCGACGAGTAGCGGAGGCGGGAACAACCTGCAAATCAGCTCCGGAGACACAAAGATCTCACTTGCGAACTCGAACGTAAGTCTTTCCAAAAACGAGGACCAGGCCCTGAATCTGGAAGTCAAAAACGGGGAGGCGAAAGTCGTCTCTTCGAACGGAGAAAACGTCCTAAAGGGAAACCAAGCCGCGGAATTAAAGGGCAATAAGGTCGAAGTTCGAAACTTGACTTTAGAACAGTTAAGTCCGAACGACGGAAAGAATCTTCCTCTAAAAGGAGAATCCATTTCCGTATTCTTTACTTGGAAGCCGGAAAAAGGAGTCAAAAACTACAAATTGGAATTGGCCAAGGACGCCTCCTTCCGATCCGGTTTACGGAAATATTCCTCGAATCTTCCGGAGGTAACCGCGAATCTTTCGGCAGGACTCTATTTTTGGAGGGTCTCGGGCGTGAATCCGAGTACGGGGAAAGAGGAATCCAGTACTGTCCGCTCCGTTCGAATTCTCCCTTGGGTCAGTCCCAGATTGATCTCTCCTTCTCCTAAAGAAGTATTTTCCTATACCTCCGAAATTCCCGGAATCCGTTTCCAATGGTCCGTCTCCGATCCGACTTCCAAATTCACGTTGGAAGTCGCGGAAGATCCCGGGTTCAAGCAGATCGCCTTCAAATCCGAATCGAAATCAGGTTTTTTGAAATGGGAACCGAAATCGGACGGTAATTATTTCGCCAGGCTTCGGATGTCTTCGGATAAGGAAGGGTTTTCGGAGGAAAGCTCTTCAACTGTCCCCTTTTCCATTCGCAAGGTCGCAGAGACGGAACCTCCTAAGCTCCATAGACCACTGGCCGGAGAGGAAATCGGCCTTCGCGTTTTTAAATCCGGAAATTCCTTTTTCAGTTGGTCTTCCGGGAGAGAATTCAAGTCTTACACGTTGGAAATCGCCTCCGATTCCCAATTTAATAAAATCCTTTTTTCTCAATCTACGTCCGCGAATTTCCTAAAACCGAATTTCGACTGGCTGGAGGGAGTATATTATTGGAGGGTCAAAGGAAACCAGGAAGGGAGCGGCGCTCGTGAGTCCGTTTCCCAATCCTTCCTGCTGAAACAATTGGATTCGGTAAAACTTACGTATCCGAAAGATGGAACCCAATCCGGCCACCCTTCGGACGGACGGATGACCCTTCGTTGGGATCGTCCCGACCCGAGCGGACTCTATCGTGTGGAAGTTTCCCGAGATTCCTCTTTTCAATCCAAACTATCCGAGTCCACAGTACGATCCGGTTCCGTTTCCATACTGTTACCCGCTCCCGGCGATTTTTATTGGCGGGTGGCTCTCGTTTCTCCGAGCGGAGAATCTCTGGTATCCAGTCCGGTAGCTTCCTTTAAAACATCGGACTCCGCCCCTTTTGTGTCTCCGACCTATCCGAGAGAACGCGACAAAATCGATCTGGAAGAAAAAGAAAGCCTGGCCTTCTACTGGGAAACGCAAGGAAAAACGGACGGTTACGTATTAGAACTTCTGGAATCCAAAGGAAAAAACTGGAAATCGGTGTTTAAAAAAGAAATTCAGGGAGAAACCTACGAATTTCGGGAGTTGTACAGATTAAAGGAAGGAAAATACCAGTGGAGGCTGAGTGCAAAATACAAGGACGAATCCGGGAATTCTCGCACAACCCTTCCGATCTCCCGGGAATTCGCGGTAGTCGTTTCGGCCAGCTTTAAGGCTCCCGATATATTGACTCCGAAGGCAATTTATGTCGAATAAACCGTTTCGAAATACGATCCGCATTTCTCTTTTTTCCCTCGTGGCGGCCGTCTGTCTCTTTTTGCCCGCATCCTCCTCCGCCAAAGACGCGGAAGAAGGTGCCAAGTTGGAATGGAGTTCCATCCCGGATGCAAACGGCTATTTGGTGGAAATCAAGGATACAAACGGGAGAATCACGAGGCAAAAAACGAACGCGACTCAGATCTTCGTGGATCTAAAACCCGGAACCTATGAGCACAGGATCGGCGTCCTGAATCGATACGGTAGGGTTTCCATATTTTCCACTTGGATCCCCTTCGAAGTCATCTTGTCCAGACCTCCCGTCCTGACTTCCTCCGCCCGGAACGCTTACTTGGCCAAGGATTTTCCCGAAGTATTGGAGATCAAGGGTAGATATCTGAACGAAGCCACGAAAATCACTTTAAAAAATTCGAATGGAGAAGAACTTCCTATCAAGTCCGTGGAATTCAGGGAACCCGATTCCTTGATCGTTTCCTTGGACAAGAAAAAGATCCCGGAAGGAAGCGTTTCCCTAAGACTGGAAAATCCCAGAAACAAGGTGACGGAAACGGAAGCCTTCCTTGTGGTCGCGGAGACCCCGGAACGGTTGGCGGCACTGCAGAGGCAATACCTTCCCCAAGAACCTTCCTCCAAGGAACCTTTCCGTTTCGATTACGGCGCGCTTGCGCGATCCGCGGTTCTACCCGGATGGGGACAATTGTACCAGGGCAAATCCAAAGTTAGATCCTTTGCCTTTCCGATCCTTGTCGCTACCGCAGGTGCGTTCACGTATTTAAAAGGCCAGGAATATCTTCATGCGGTCAAAGATTATGACGCGGCCAGAAGAACGAATCTGATGTTAGGTTCCGCGATTACCCAGACAGGAAATATAGCGATCTACCCCTTGGCGGCGATCAATTATTTTCAGATTCCTTCCAAACTCGGCGTCGCCTCTTCCGCATACCACCAAGTCGAAATTTCTATCGGAATTCTGGCCGTCCTGTATCTCGCGAATTTAGCGGACGCCGCTTTCTTTCCCGGCACAAGACAGGTTAAAATAGAAGGAACCGACAAGACGGCCACCTGGTCTCCCCTGCTCAGAAATGAAAGGGATTCGAACGGCTTTACCTACGCCTCCACAAACCAACAATATTTACGGCAGCGGGTAGAAGTCGGGGTGCAATTCTCTTGGTAAAAGGCTTCAGTCACACTTTCTCCGCCGTTTGAACGGTAGAACGACCTGCTTCAGCGGTATCGATACGACCGTAAAATCCGAATCAAGTCCGGACCCGCTCTAAAAATTAAGACTCCTTGGAAGCGAGGATTTCCCACTCCGCAACCTTCTCGAATAATTCCTCTTGGATCCGCTTCAGTCTCTCCGCGGAAAGTTTTGCCTCGTTTGGAGGAAGAAGAGTCTGAAGTCTTTCTACGATCTGCTTTTCCTCCGACTCCAATTCTGAAATATCTTTTTCCAGTTGTTCCAGTCTTCTTTTTTCCTGGTAGCCCAGCTTCTTTTTCGACGCGACTGTAGATTTGTCCGCCGAAGGAGGATCCGGTTCGGAAGAAAAATCCTGATCGCCCGGGTTCTTTTCCTTATAGGCCTTATATTCCAGATAATCGGAATAATTTCCCGGGAATCTTTCCACGTTCCCGTCCCCATTCATTATAAAAATGTAATCTACTACCCGGTCCATAAAATAGCGGTCGTGGGAAACCGCCAACACTACTCCCGGAAAGTCCTGTAAAAAATCCTCGAGGACGGATAAAGTGGGGATATCCAGATCGTTGGTAGGCTCGTCCAGCACGAGAAAATTGGGATTACGCATGAGCAGCATCACCAAAAACAATCTGCGCTTTTCCCCTCCGGAAAGCCTTTCGATCTTAGTGGATTGCAATTGAGGGGGAAAAAGGAATCTCTCCAAAAATTGGGAAGCCGACCAGAGGGAACCGTCCGCCATTCGAACCGTCGGTGCCACCTCCTCTTTCAGATAATCCAAGACCCTTTTTTCGGGCGGTAACCCGCGGTTCATCTGATCGAAATATCCGAACGTTGTGTTCACTCCGATGGACACGTCGCCCGAATCGGGCTTTTCTCTTCCCGTCACAAGATTCAAAAGAGTGGTCTTTCCCGCCCCGTTCGGTCCGACGACTCCGATCCTCTCTTTGCTTTTGAATACGTAGGAAAATCCTCCGATAAGAGTAGAAGAGTAGGATTTTTTAATATTTTTAAGTTCTAATATTTTTCCTCCGAGCCTACGCCCGGAAACCGAAATATCCAGAACGATATCCTTTCCGGTTTTTTTCCTGTCCAGCACTTCCAAAACACGATCCGTTCTGGCCTTTTGCTTAGTCCCTCTCGCCTTTGGTTGCCTTTTCAGCCATTCCAATTCGTTCCGCAAAAAGGACTTGCGCTTCGTTTCCTCTTTTTCCTCCACCATCTGCATCTCCACCTTCTTTTCCAGGTAAAGATCGTAGTTTCCGGGAAAAACCCGAAAAACGGCCTTATCTATCTCCAAGATTCTACCGGCGACTTCCTCTAAAAAATAACGATCATGCGTTACGAGCAGGACAGCTTTATCGGTTTCCTTCAAATAGTCCTGTAACCATAAGATCGCGTCTATGTCGAGGTGGTTCGTAGGTTCGTCCAAAACGAGCAGATTGGATTCTTCGGTCAAGGCTTGGACCAGCGCCACTTTTTTGATCATTCCTCCGGAAAGTTCTCCCATCTTTCTGGAAAAATCCGGAATATTCAATTCTCTTAATAGATTTTTCAGATCGGATTCCAAGCTCCAGGCCTGCATGCGGTCCATTTCGGCCATCGCGTTCTGGTATTCATTTTCCGCATCCGCTCCGCCCTTTTCCAATAAGGTGCAAGCGACTTCGTATCTTTTGATCGTAGCGGTCAAGGGCCCGACTCCGGAAAGCACATGTTCCAAAATCGTATTTTCCGGTAAAAAATCCGGAAACTGAGGCAGGAAAGAAATCTTAAGACTTCGGTTTCGGATTACCTTTCCTTGGTCGGGCTCTTCGGAGCCCAAAAGGATGCGCAGCAAGGTGGACTTGCCCGAACCGTTGATTCCGAGTAGGCCGGTTTTTTCCCGCTCGTCGACTCCGAAACTGACGTCCTGGAAGAGTTTTTTTTCCCCGATCGTTTTGGAGATTTTGTCTACAGAGATTAAATTCACTAGCTATACAGGCTTTTCTTTGCCGCGAGTCGGGCAACCTTTTTCCCTTTTAAGGAAGGCCTGAAAGCTGGATTCTATAATGCGCGCCGGATTCGGAAGGGAGAAGTTCCCAATCGGCCTTTAATTTTCCCAAAAGCATTCCGACTAGTTGAAGACCTAGACTCTCGGATTTTCGTATATCGAAGCCCGGCGGCAATCCGATTCCGTCGTCGCTCATTTCCAAAATCAATCGTTCGTCCGCTCTAAAAATGGCGATCCTGATGTTTCCGATCCGATCCCCCGGAAATGCGTATTTCAAGCTATTCGATACCAGTTCGTTTAATACTAAAGCCAAAGGAATCGCGTAATCCAAATTCAGTTTCAGTTCTTCGGACTCGACCAGATACTTAACTTTCCGATTGGCGCCGTACGATTGCACCAGAGCGATCAGCAGATTGTTTAGGTATTCTCTGAAGTCCGCGTCCGAAATGGATTCGTTCTGGTACAGCTCCTTGTGAATAAGGGCCATGGACCGGATCCGTCTTTCGCATTCCTGTATGACGGAAACCAATTTCGGATCGTCCATGAATTCCGCTTGAAGACTGAGCAGACTGGAAACCACCTGGAGATTGTTCTTCACCCGATGGTGTATCTCCTTCAGCATCATTTCCTTTTCGTTTAACGAAATTCTCAGCGTTTCTTCGTATTGGTATCTTTCGGTTACATCGCGAATCACCTGGGTCGCACCTACCATATTGTGGCTAAAATCGCGAATGGAACTATAGTTGATTTCGAACACGAGATTTTCGTCGATCAATCCGGAAACACGTCTCTCCACACGGAAAACTTCGCCTCTCAGCGCCCGGCTCCAGTTTTCCACGATAGTGTTTCTTTCTTTCGCATCCGTGATGAATACGTCGGTGATATAATTTCCTTCCGTGACCCTCTTTCCGTAAAGCCTCCAGACCAAAAGCTCGAAAGAAGTGTTGCAAGCCATGATCCTCATGTCCATATCCACCGCACAGATGGAATCGTTGACGCCCTGTAGAATCGCCTGAAGGCGATCGTTCGTGAGCATGATTTTTTTTCTGAGATCTGTCACTTCCTGCTGGGACTTCTTTCTTTCCGAAATATCCCGGAATATCACCTGCATAAAATCGCTGTTTCTCTGCTGGAAAGCGATCCCGGTGACTTCCACATAGACTTCCGTTCCGTCTTTTCTTAGAAATTTTTCCTCTATGGGGGCCGCCTGGACCTTGGATTCCAGGGACTTACGAATCCTTTCCGCCACTAACGCTCTCGACTCCGGATGCACAAAATCGGAAATCGGACGCCCTTCCACTTCCTGCGGAGACGCATACCCTAAGATCCTAAGTCCGGAATCGTTCAGATAGAGGAGTTTTCCGTTCGAATGGAGTCCGATCCCGTCCGGACAAACTTCCACAAGTTTTCTGTATTTTTCCTCGCTCGCAAGTAAGGCCGTTTCCCACACGGTTCGGAGCGTTACGTCTTTCAAAAAAACGACCGCTTCTTTGATCGTACCTTCCCGCTTCAACGGAGCGAAAGAAACTTCCAGTTCCGAATTTTTATCCGTAGGAAAAAGGCGACTGAAATGCCATTTCACCCGTTCTCCCGCAAACGCTTTTGCCAATTGCGCGGTAAATATTTCCTTATGTTCCGGAGAAATCAAAGCGGACAATTCGATTCCTTTGAAAAGCGAAATCCCGAACTGGTTTTTGACCTCCTGCCTTCCGGAGGAATTTACGTATTGGACGTTTCCCGAACGATTCAATTGGACGACCCATTCGTCCGTACTATCCAAGAGAATTTGAATGTATTCCAGTTGATCTCGAAGAGCGATTTCGTTCTTTTTCCGGAGATGGATGTCCTGTATGGAACCATATATCCGGATCAACTCGGAATCGTCCGGATCCTTGTATATCTTTGTGACGTCCCGAATCCAGACGGTCTCGCCCGATTTGGTAATGACCCTGTATTCGGCCTGAAAAGGAAGCCCTCTTAAAGAGGCCTCTTTTTTCGTTTCCAGGATTTCCCGATCTTCGGGGGGGACGGTCGGCCAAGAAGCCCATTCGATTCCTTCCGAAGGTAGAGGCCCATCGAACTGAAAAAATTTCAGCAGGCTTTCGTTTGCCCATGTTAAGCGAAGTTCTTTTTTTTCGGATATGTCGAAACGGTATATCAGATCCTGTGCTATTTCCGGAAGAACGGATTGCAATTCCGATTCGGAAGCGATCGCCTGATTTTTTTTGCGAGTCCAATTCCGAATCCAGGAAAACGCCATTCCACTCTCCTAAGGGAGACGGAGCGGTTCTCCCTTATTGACAATTACTGTAAATTCGACATTTTACTCGATTTATTTTTGCGAAAGAAACGTACTTCCCGCAAATTCCGGAAGGAATCTCAAATTAGGAAGCCGCCCGTAGACTGTGCGTACAGCGACCACCAAGACCGAGAAAATATGTTCTAATCCGAACGTAGGATCCGAATTTAAGGAAAAGGCTTTTCGGAAAGAAATTTCCGGTAGATTTGCGAGACATCCTGCGGTTTTTCCAGCATGGGAGCATGCCCAACATCTTTTAGAATGACCTTTTTCGATCCCGGAATTCCTTTCTCTAAAACATCCGCACCGGAAACGTTCAGAACCCGATCCGTATCCCCCCAGAGAATCAAGGTCTTGGCCCGGATCTCCTTCATATTCTCCTGTAAAGGAAATCCTTTTCGAATGTCGTTGAAGATCACCTTATTGAACGGAGCGTTTTGAATGGCTTTTTCCGCAAAATAACTTTTCATCGGGGAAGGAATCGGAGGAGGATTTACGAAAACGAACTTCATCAATTCTTCGAAATCCTTCTGGTCCGTTACGATCAGAGTGTTCTTTCCCTTTTCCATATTTCTAGAGAGTTCGCTCTTTACCGGACTATTGATCCCGCCGGGAGCGAATACTCCCAAGGACAATACTTTCTCCGGATGTTTAGCCGCGAAAACTCCGGCGATACAGCCTCCCATGGAATTTCCTGCGATATGAAATTTCTCCCATCCGAGCCCTTGGGTAAACCGGTCCAACCGTTCCACCTGCTGTTCGATGGTATACCCTTCGTTCGGAAGCCTGAGATTTTCTCCGAAACCGGGAAGATCCACGGCGATCACTCTATAGTCTTTGGTGAGACCTGCGGAAAATCGAGTCCAGTTATCCTTGTCAGCGCCGAAGCCGTGTACGAGGAGAATCTTTTCCCCCTTTTCGTTTCCACCTTCCAAATACGTCCAGTCCCAAGGACTGACCTTCAGTTCTTTCCGTTCTAAGCCCGCCTTCCAGCGTTCGAAACCGAAGGCCAGACTTGCTACGGTGTTGGAACAGGAAACGAAAGTAAAAACGAGTATAGAAAGAAGGAGCGAGAAACGTACAGGCATCTTTTTCATTTGGAATCGTCCCGATCAGGAATATCGTTTTTTCAATTCCCTCGCGTAAGCAAGGTCTTGGGTCAATAAGCGCATTCTTTTAACCAGATACGTAGTGATACTTTTGTAGAATTTTAAAGCCAATTCCTTGTCTCCGTCCAAGGTCTTTTGCAAATGCTCGTAAGGAATTTCCAGCAGTTCGCAACGCTCCATGGCCTCCACCGTTCCGGCACGTTTCCCGTGGTCCAAAAACGGAAATTCTCCGAAATGGTCTCCGGTAGCGATCGTGGTCACGTTTACGTCGGTTCCTTTTTCGGTGGAAGTGATGATCCTCAGTGTGCCGTACATCACTACATAAAACGCTTTGGCTTCGTTTCCTTCCTGGTAAACGGATTCTCCCTGCTCTAAAATGGTGTATTTGGTCTTTTCCGCCAACTTGGAGAGGTCGTCCTTGGAAAAGCTCGAAAAGAGATAAATGCTTTGCAGGATTTCTTCGATTGAATGTTGCATAGAATTTCCTTAAGAAAGACCGAGTCTAGTTTTCGGAAAAAAACCTTCAAGCCACTTTCCCCTTCGCCCGCAGAGCTCGGATTTCCGTTCGGAACGAGGAAGTTTTTTTTACGGGAAAATTTCTTGCCCGGACGTTTTCAGAAAAAGGACTTGCAGCCGACTGTAGGCGACGGGACTTTGCAAAAAAGCCCGCCTCTATAGCGGTTGCTACAGGATTTGAAAATATGGACTTCTCCTTCTTTAGCCAAAACAAAGAACTGATCGGTATCATTATGATGCCCTTTACGTACGGATTCGTGGGCTGGTTCACGAACGTAGTCGCCCTGAAAATGACTTTTTATCCCTTGGAATTCGTCGGAATTCCCCCCTACCTGGGCTGGCAAGGAATCGTCCCGAAAAAAGCGCAAAAACTCGCGCTGAAATCCGTGAACATCATGACGGAGAGACTGATTAAAGTGGAGGATTTCTTCTCCAAAGTCGATCCCGAACAATTGGAAAAAGAGTTCCAACCCGTGTTGGACGGGCTCGTTCCTTCCGCCACAAGAGAGATCATCCATCATATCAATCCGAGTCTTCGCAAACATTTGGAAAACGGACACGAATCCGAGATTGTGAACGCAGTTCAGGAAAAATGTGCTCATACCGTTCGGAATATCATGGTCCAAGTAAAAGAGAACGTATCCTCCGTCTTCAACTTCCGGTCCTTGGTTCTCCGAAAACTTACCGGTCCGAACGTTAAACGAATCGTGGATATTTTCGAAGAAGTGGGCTCGAAGGAATTTACGTTCATCGAAAGATGCGGCTGGTACTTGGGCGGAGCTTTGGGAATCCTGCAAGCGCTGCTTTGGGAAGTGCTTCCGATCTGGTGGACTTTACCGATCCAAGGAATTATCGTCGGATACGTCACGAATTGGGTGGCGCTTACCATGATCTTCCGTCCTCTCTACGAAAAGAAATTCGGCCCCATCAAATACAGAGGTCTTTTTTTGGCGAGACAAGAGGAGGTTTCCAAAAAGTATTCCAACGTTTTCGCGACACAGGTATTGACCGCCAGGAACGTCTTAGAGGAGATCCTGTACAAAAGAGCGGCGCGGACCCTCGTAGAAACCATCCAATCCGAGACCGAAACCGCGGCTCACAAAATGAATCTGAACGAAAACCTCGACGCGGAAAACGGGAAAGGCGAGGACTCGGATTTCGAAAACACCAAGAAAGAAGTGATACGCAACGTGAGCGAGACTTTGGCGAACAGTTCCACGAAACTGGAAAGCTATATGGGTCGAGCCATGAGCATAGAAAACAATATGTTCAAACGCATGAAGGATCTACCTCCGGAGGAATTCGAACCCATCCTTCGCTCCGCGTTCCAGGAAGACGAATACGTGTTGATCCTGATCGGCTCCGTCTTAGGTGCGATCGTCGGTCTGTTCCAAGGCTTGTACATGCTTTTTGTGGCGTAAACCAATGAAAGAAATCAGAGTCGCAGAGGAAGATCCGGAGACCTTCCTGAGAAAATTGAGAAAAGCGGTATCCGGGGGAGAACTCGGGACCCTGACGAGCTTCGATTTGAAAGGAGAGGATTTTTGCATCCGGTTTTCCGGACTGGGAGAATCCAGAATATGGTACAAATTGGAACGGCGCGAGGCCGGTTTTTCCGCCGTCAAAAGAAAGGAAAAGATCGCTTTACTCCACCACCCCTTTCGTGGCGAGATGGAAAAGAATCTGGGAAACATACTCCGCCGTTTAGGAGCGGAACTCTCGGAATGAAATCGAATGCTCGACAGATCTCAAGAACCGAAACTAGCCACCCTTCCGTCGGGCATCAGGATCGCGTACCGAAAATTCCAGGGAAAAAGTAGAATCCCCTTATTCTGCATCCACGGACTGACGGGAAATTTAAGAAATTTTGAACCGATTGCAAAAGGCCTATCCAAGAAAGGAATCACCGTAATCACTTACGATCTGCGCGGCAGGGGAAAATCGGACAAACCGGAAGGACAGTATTCGGCGAAAGTCCATGCGGAAGATCTAAAACAGCTTTCCGTAGTTTTGGGTTACAAACGCATCTCCGTTCTTTCCCACTCGTTGGGCTGCTGGATCACACTTCGTCTCGCGGAATCCCATCCCGAAATCCTGGAAAAAGCGGTGTTGGTTGACGGAGGCGGAGCGCTTTCCCCACAAAGGAAATTTTCCAACTTGTTGATGATCCGTTCGTCTTTGGCGCGTTTAGGTAAGACGGTACCGAGCAAGGAAGTCTACTTGGAGGAGGCCCGAAAATCCCCCATCCTTTCCGCTTGGAACGACGATATTCGGAATTTTCTGACCTATGAATTGGAACCGCTCGGAACTCTTTCCCCTTCTCTGAATCTTTCCAACGGATCAGGCCCGTTAGGCCCCGTCCGATGCTCCCTCCCTCCCTTCGTCGCGGAGTCCGAATTGGAAAGCATGGGAGGATCCATGGATCCGGCCAAGATTCTTCTCAAATTTTGCAAGGAACCTCTCCGAAGTTTCCGGATCCTGAAAGAGAATAACCGCCTTCCCTATTCCGCTCTGAACTGTCCGGTCTTAGCCGTTCGTGCGGGTAAACCGAACTTGAAGCCGGGAGACGAATTGCTGCCGGATTCCGCCATAAAAAAGATGGAGCGGGAAATTAAACTTTTCCGAGTTTTGGACATCCCGGACAAAAATCACTACGAAGTCGTGCTTCTGGAAGACGGAAGAAGAGATAAAGAAATTTATAATTTTCTAATTCACTAAATCGGAAAACCGGTGTCGGGATCCGCGGCGATTCTTCCTCCCGTTCGGAACAGTCCGTATATCAGGAATAGAATCGCGGACAAAACGACGCCGGCAAACCAACGGCTGTATTCCACCTTGGAAAAGATTTCGCCTTCTCCTCCTTTAGGAGTGGTTTTGGGTCGTAGGGGAAAACCGTATTTTTTCGCCAGTTCCTCGATCTCGATCAGATGAATGACCGGAATATCCTCCCGCAAAAAGCGGGTCATAACGGAATCGATCTTGTCTGCTCCGGGCAAAGAGGAAAGATTCAATCCCGGCTTAAAACTCTGCTTTCCCGCTCTCGTACCAACTGAGATCGTGCCTCCGCCTACGTTAACGTACGCTTGGATCCGTTCTCCCTTGGCCCCCTCCTTGAATTTACGCATTCTCTCCTCCACGCTGGACGTGAAGGAATTTCCGCTCAGTAGCGGCAGCGAATTACGTTTAACCGCTTCGTTTAATAGATTTTTCCCTTCCGAAGAAAGGCCAAGAGCCCTATCCTCCAACCCTCCGTAACTCAGCGCTAAGGATCTGTAAGGAAGTATCTTTTCCAGGAACAACACCCTTTCCATATCCGCCCAAAGAAATTCCGGATCGTTCGCTCCCCATTGCGAAGAGGAAAGGCTCGAAATCGGAACCAACTTTAAATGCAGAGCTTTCCCCGCCGCATACACACAGATATTCAAAGCGGGAAAGGATCCGGAAAGACCTACGGCAACGGTTCCGCCTTCGTTTACTCCTGCCTGTTTTAGGAATTCCACTACGAGTCCCGCGAAATTCGGATTTACCGAAGTTTGCTTTGCGGTCAAGGTTCCGGTATTACTGGTGACAGGCGTAAGGAAGGAACCGATAAGGCCGGAACGGGAAGGATCGAATTCCGAATCCGAGATTTTATTCTGCTCCTTTCTAAGTTCCCGGATTCTTTGGAATGCTTCTCCGGCCAATCTTGCCGCTTCCATCTTTTCCGAATAGTACGGTTGTTCTTTCCGGACTTTGAGGGTTTCGACCGCGAAAAGACACGATACGGAAACGGCAGCGATCAATAGATAAACTCGAATCGTAATCGAAGTCGGCCTCCAATAGATTTTCTTCAAGGCTGAAAATCTCCGCCTAAAATCACGATCAGCGCTAAACGCACGATTACGGACCCTGTAAGCAGCACGCATATCGTTTCCCATATCCCCTGTCTATCCATCCACAACGCGATTAAGCCCGGTATGATATGGCCCACTACCCTAGCTTCCTCCGAATCCGAAAGCGTCGGGGAAAAAGCTGAGAAGACAAGATGGTTTCTGTGCAGGAATTCCTGGACCAATGCTCCCAGGAGAAAGCCCGTCAAAAGTAGAAAAGCGGTCTTTCTCTTTCCATACAGGATTGTGACTCCGGAAACCAGCCTCCCGAAACCGAAAGTCAGACCTCCTAATGACAGGGTCATCAGAATATTGAGCGGTCTGTGCAATTGCAGCGCGATGTATCCTGGAACGACCAAACCTCCGGCGGCGATCCCGAAGAACTCCGCAAACGCCAAACTCACGAACAATCCGATTCCGATCGCGAGAGTCAGTAGATCCATGAATCCGATCCGATCCTTTCGCTTCTGTTTTTGAAAGCCTTGAGTAAGTCCAAACCCAATCCGCCGATATTTCCCATTCCTACGATCAGAGCGGATCTCTCCGGAAAATCCACCGCCCTTTCGAAAACTTCCGACTGCGCGGCGCTCTCCGCGATATGCATCTTGGAAAGTGGAACCCCGGTTTCCTCCGCTCCCTTTAAAAAGATATGAGTCCCCTCGCCGACTACCAAAAAAGAATCCGGCGACCTTTCCGACCAACGCCCCACTTCACGACCCAACTGTAAAGACCGGTCCGGACGATCCGCTCTGCAATGAACGATCGCTATCCTACGTTCTACGGAGGGAAAGGCGGCGACCGCTTTTTCCCAGATCCGTCTCGTCGCCGCCGGATCGTTGGCCGCGAACCCGTTGACGAAATAGATCCGCTTTCCGAAAAAATCCATTTTATGAGCCGTGGTAGCGCCTGGATCCGGTTCCGCCTTTTTCATCCCCTTCAGTGCCGTGGCTCGATCCACTCCGATCGATTCGCAGACCCTGAGAGCAAGAATTATGTTTTCCTTATGTTCTAAATAGGAAAAACCCCTCAAATCCTCTTTCGATACCGAATCGATGTCCTCTTTTTCCAAAGAAATCAATTCCGTGGACCGATCAGAACAGATATTTTTGATCAGCTCGGACAGCTCCGTCTCCGCACTGAACAATTTACGACCCGGCGGAATGCTTCCCCCTAAAGCTAAAGCTACCCCTCTTTTTCCCGGTCCCATGACGTCCAAATGATCCTCTCCCACGTTCGTAAGAACTCCATGGGTGGCCTGCACCAATCTGCTCTCCGAGATCCATTGATTCGCAGGATGCAAAGCCATACATTCCAGAACGACCGCACGGACGTTTTTCTCTGCCGCCATTTTAAGAATTTTAGATTGTTCTAATATATTTGCCTCGCCCCTACGGTAGACCGAAAATTCCTTACCGTCCGGTGCGATGATTCTGGGAGTCGTCCCCGTAGTCTTTGCCAATACGGTAATTCCTCCTTCCCTAAGCCCCGAAGCGATCAGTCTGGTCACGGAGCTTTTTCCCCTCGTACCGTTTACGTGAATTCGGATCGGAATACGATTCAGAATCGCTTTATGGTTTTCGTATTCCCAAACACCGTAGAGGCACAAGCACACAAGTATGAGAGTTAAGACCGCAATCCCCACCACTTAGACGACCTAACCTTTCCGGCCGAGGAGCCGAACAATCCTAGGATAAAGCCACGGATATAAGGGTGATATCATCCTGAGGCTCCCTCTTTCCGAGATGCGCTTTCATGTCCTTTAACATCCGATCATGAAGCGCCTTGCCTTCCAATCCGGATGTCTTATAGATCTCCTCTATCCTCTCTTCCCCGAACGGATGCTGCTCGGAATCGAACTCTTCGAAAATACCGTCTGTCACCATTAACAGCGAATCACCCGATTTATAAGTACGGAGCTCTTCTCCGAATTTCATTTCGCCACTTAAACCTACCAGAGAACCGGTTCGTTCCAAGAGCTGCGTCTCGTCGTTCGTTTTCCAAAAAACGGCGGGGTGACCAGCGGACGCGAATCTCAATTCCTTCCGATTCACGTCTATGTCCAATATAAAGCAGGAGAAATACATCTGAAGGCTGCGGAAATTCCTGCAATAATCCGTATTGATTCCGGTTAACAGTTCGGACGGAGAAACCGCCAAATATTTGATCGGCTCGCAAACCCCTTTGATCGTCATCGTCACAA
The DNA here is from genome assembly GCF_004771275.1 of Leptospira fluminis. GTDB lineage: Bacteria > Spirochaetota > Leptospiria > Leptospirales > Leptospiraceae > Leptospira_B > Leptospira_B fluminis. Next base: position 92,623 of record NZ_RQEV01000008.1, read on the forward strand.
GTGCCGCTTGGACTCCGTGTCCGGTCGCGTCCGCGAGCAGGATACGGAGTATTCCCGGGCGAACTTCGAATACGTCGTACCAATCCCCGCCCACGTCCATGACGGGAAGATAAGTAATGAAAGTGGACGCCCCCGAAATGGAAGTGTCGATCGGAGGCAGAAGGCTTTTTTGCACTCTTTGTGCCAGACTCAGTTCCTCTTTCATCAGCTTGTAGAACCGGGAAAGTTCTTTGGATCTTTCCCTCACCTGGTCCTCCAAATGGTGCAACAGATGGTTTCTTTCCCTATCGACCTGCCTCAATTTTTCAACGGTGTTTTTCAACTTTCTTTCGGTTCGGATCCTTTCCGTAACGTCTCTTACGATCAGCGTGAATCCGCTTCCGGAGGAAGTCCTCATTTTTGAAACGGATACTTCGAGGATCGGTTCCGTTCCATCTTTTCTTTTTCCGCGAAAGGGCCCGAAGATTCCCTTATCCGGAGTCTCGGAAAGTCTCTGTACGACGGTACTTCCCCATTTTTTATGTCTATCCGGAACTAGGAATTTGATATGCCTACGGATCACTTCCCAACTGCTGTACCCGAACAAAGCTTCCGCGGCGGGATTGATAAGCACGATTTCCATATCCGAATTCAAAGAAAGGATCGGTTCCAGAGAAGTTCGGACCAATTCGGAAAGTCTTTCTTCCGATTCCCTAAGTTTGACTTCTCCTAATTTTCTGGACGTAACATCCCGAAAATAAACGGCCAGATCGTCATGCGAGGGGAAAAGTCTGACTTCGTACCAAGTTCCGTCCGTAGGATCCAGTAGTTCCAAATCTTTATGGATTCCCGTCCGTCTCGCCTCCACGATCGACGGGAACAAAGGCGTTCCGGAAAATTGGGGGAGAATTTCCGTGATCCGTTTTCCGACCAGATTTTCGCGTAATACGTCCAGCAAATGTTCCGCTTCGAAGTTCGCGTAACCGATCCGAAGCTCTCCGTCCAAAGACAGGAACGCGTCGGTGATTCTCTCCAAAATTCGAATTACGTCCCGACGGGACGCGGATTGGAATGCCGCCTGCGGTCCGGAAAAATTTTTATCTGGCTCGGACATAAACGACCCTTAAAATTCTTCGAATCCGGAAGGTGGTCAAGAATTCTTTTCGGGTACGGGTAGGATTATATCGAAGCGGGCAAATTCCCCCTCCGTCGTTTCGAAATCGATTTCTCCGGCAAAATCCCGTATGATATCGTAACTAATGGAAAGCCCGAGCCCAATGCCGCTGGACGTAGCCTTCGTGGTAAAGAAGGGGTCGAAGATTTTGGATCGGTTTTCCTTTTTGATCCCGGCTCCTGTGTCCTCCACGGAGACTTTTACGTAACGCGCTTCTCCTCGCTTTACGACCGATTGGTAAATACGTATTTTCTTATTCGGATGGGAGTCCGGATATTTATCGTTCAGGGAATCCCGGGAGTTCGTAAGCAGATTCAGGAAAACTTGTTTGAGTTTATTCGGTTCCGCTTCGACGCCGGGAATCTCGGAGTCCAGACCAAGTTCCTGTAATCCTTCGATCGAAATTCCGTCCTTGATCATGAAAGGTAAAAGCAACTGGACGGAAGAGAATAGAATCTCACCCGTTTTGCATTCGATTCTAATGCGTTCCTCTTTATGGACGAAACCCAAAAGATTCCGAACAATGACGGAAATACGCTCGCTCTCCCGGATGATGATGTCCAAATTTTTTCGTAAATGCTCGTTTGTACCGATTTGGTCTCTCACTATCTCGGCGTAGTTCAGAATACCCGTCAACGGATTGTTGATTTCATGAGCCACTCCGGCGGCTAAAGTTCCGAGCGCTTCCAATTTTTGTCTGTGCTTCTGAAGTTCGATCCGTTTCAACTGATCCGCATCGGATTCCTTCAGCTCGGTTGTGTCGCTTATCAAAACGATAATCGAATAGATTTCCCCCAATCGAGTAACGGGAGAAACTCGCATAAAATAATGACGTTTTACGCCCGAAAAATCGCTCCATAGTTGCCAGGAAATCGGACTTTGCGTATCAATGACCTGCCGAAGCAAAGAACGAAACTTCGCCCCCTCGGAGGAATTCAAAACGGAATACACGTTTTTTCCGAGATACCGGTCCACGCTCGCCCCGCTCAGAGTCTTGCTTACGAATAATATATTCCCGTTTAGATCCAGAACCGCGACAGAATCCATTCCTTCTATCAAAAGGGATCTCCACCGATAGTCCGTATCCGGAAGTTCGTAATCCCGAAGGAGACCGTCTTCGTTCAGCTCCTGAAGTTGGACAAGGATCTTGCTTTGGTTTTGCTTCGTCATCAGGGTTTGGACTCGAACATAGACGTTCTTAAATCCGCTTTTGGTTTTGATTCTGGTCCGAAACCTTGTCGCGACGGATTCTTTGCCCGCCGATAGGCTCAGGAACAATTCCATAAAACTGTCGCGGTCGTCGGGATGCGCCAACTCGGACCACTTCAGATGTTCCTCCACTTCCGGTCTTAAAAAGCCAGAGAGGATTTCGAATTGCCGGTTGATTAACTCTAGGATTCCCGTAGGGCCTATCACAAGAGACGGAAGAGGCAATTGATCAAAGAGACCGTCCATGAAATCATGCGACTTCTCTAATAAGTTTCCGTCTTTCCCCACCGTGAGATCCCCTATACTATTTGAGGGGCGGGAAGAATAAAATATTACAATATCGTAAAAAAATTAAAATGCGGAGACCGGCGGCTCGATGACAAGAGCTCGCCGGTTTGACATAAAAATGTCAGTATACCTTCAGCAATTCCACTTCGAAGATTAGGGTGGAATTGGGCGGGATATCGGCTCCTGCCCCTCTGGATCCGTATCCTAGCTCCGGAGGGATGGTCAGTTTTCTGATTCCACCTTCCTTCATTCCTTGGACTCCCTTATCCCAACCCCTGATCACTTGACCGGACCCTAGATCGAAATTGAAAGGTTGGCCGCGGTCCTTGGAACTATCGAATTTTTTGCCGTTCGTCAACCATCCGGTATAATGAACGGTTACGTTAGAACCGTTAAAGGCTTCCTTGCCCGTACCTTTCTTGATATCCTTTACGACTAGCCCCTGAGCTTGAGAGAATACAATCCCCGCACCCATCGAAAGGACCAAGCCGATCAGAATAAAAACGGAAACTCTCACGTTGATTCCTTTTTTTGTCATTTTCCTCTACCACCTGTGCGCCGGATACCCGAGCCGGAAAATCCTCCTTTCGTTTGGCTACCGAGTACTTTCGTACCTCCGCTGCCTCCCTTTATGGACTGCTTTTTCTCGAACTCTTTCTTCCATTCTTCCGAATCTACGACTGCCAGGGTTTTTCCTGAAATTTCTTTTTTATTCAGAGCATTTAAAGCCTTTTTGGCGGATTCGTCCTCCATTTCCAACGACCCGTATCCCAAAGAGCGTCCGGTCAGCTTATCTCTTTTGATCGAAATGTGCTGGGTTTCTCCGAACTCGGAAAACAATTTTCGTATGTCCTCTTCGGACCAATCCTGGGGAAGATTTCCCACGGAAATTTTCATATCGCCTCCTGATTCTTTCTTTAACGACGATTCCGTTCCGTCCCGCTCCAAAGAAAGCGGGCCTTTGTGGATCCATTCTTTAGGATCGGTCGGAATCTGAAACTCGAATTCCGATGTTCCGTTTTGAAAATCGAGACCTTCCTCATCCTTCGGAACCGTCCGCGTAAAAAGTAAAATCCCTGAAATGAAGACCCCCAAAATTTAGGTTGTGGCGACCTCTCGTCCGCAGAATATTCAAAAAACGACCCTTCGGGCCCGTCCGACCCGACGAAGGTAGGTACTTACCAATATGGATATTTTTCTGATCATCGTAGGAGTCATGTGCATCCTTGGAGTGATGGACCTCGTCGTAGGGGTCTCTAACGACGCGGTGAATTTTACGAACTCTGCGGTGGGTGCTAGAGCCGCTTCCCGCCGGTCTATCCTGATCATCGCATCCATCGGAGTGTTGGTCGGAGCCATGAGTTCCAGCGGAATGATGGAAGTCGCCAGAAAAGGGATTTTTCGACCGGAATACTTCACTCTGGCGGAGTTGATGTTTCTCTTTTTGGCGGTAATGGTCGCTGATATCATCCTTCTGGATCTTTATAATACCTTAGGACTTCCCACATCCACGACGGTTTCCTTGGTCTTCGAATTGCTCGGCGCCTCTCTGGCGATCGCATTCCTAAAGACGGAAACCCCGAACGACGCCTTCAGAATCATCAACGCGGAAAGTGCCCTCAAAATCATCTTCGGAATCGTACTCTCGGTCATTCTTGCTTTTTTTGCCGGAATGATCCTCATGTTTCTCTTCCGTCTAGTCTTCAGTTTCAAATTGGAAAAAACCATCCGTCGCTTCGGCGGCGTGTTCGCGGGATTGGCTACGACTACCGTTTTATTCTTCGTACTTTTGACGGCGATGAAAGGCTCCACTCTGATCGGTAAAGACATGCTGAAATGGATGGACCTTCACTTCGGTCGGATCCTTCTTTTTTCCTTCATCGGGTTTTCGGTGCTCTTCCAAATTCTGGTACTTTCCGGTAGAAACGTTCTTAAATTCGTGGTGCTCCTGGGAACGGCGGCTCTCGCCATGGCTTTTGCCAGCAACGACTTGGTGAATTTCATCGGAGTTCCCATCGCGAGCCTCCAAACGCACGAATTGATCCGATCCTCCAACGGGGATCCGGGTGCGCTGGCGATCGGTCTGGCGGGAGAAGTCCCCACGCCGAACCTTCTACTGTTCCTCGCCGCTCTCGTAATGATCATCTCTCTCTTCCGTTCCAAGAAAGCGGAAACGGTTACGCTGACGGAAGTCAACCTGGGTTCCCAAGGAGAAACGATCGAAACGTTTCAGACCAGCTTAGCGGCAAGAGTATTCGTTCAGATAGCGTTAGGAATCTACCGACCTCTTCGCGCCATTCTTCCGAAATCCTTACGTTCTTGGATCGCGGAAAGGATGAAAAACAACGCCGCCGACGACATCGTGCGGATCCACGAGTCGGACGCCTTCGATCTCTTACGCGCGTCGGTCAATATCCTGATCGCCTCCGGTCTAATCCTGATCGGAACCATGCAAAAGCTTCCGCTTTCCACCACCTTCGTCACCTTCATGGTAGCGATGGGAACGTCTCTTGCCGACGGCGCTTGGCAGAAGGAAAACGCAATCCACCGAGTCAGCGGGGTACTGACCGTCGTAGGCGGTTGGTTCATGACTGCGATCTTTGCGTCCGTGCTTGGCGGGGTCATTGCGGTTTCCTTCTTTTATTTCGGGTTCGCTGCGGTGGTGGGAATCCTCGCCTTGACTCTTTTCCTCGTCGTCCTATTCGCGAAAGTGCACGGGCAACGAAAAGCGTCCTACGACGAGAGCGTGGAAAAGTTGGTCAACCTGACCAAGCATCCGGAAAAGGCCTTGGCCAAAACCATTTCCTCCATTTCGGGGAGCCTCATCCTCGCCAAGAAGGCGATGAACAACGTCTGCTCCGGATACATCAACGGTAAAAAGAAGGATTTCAAGCAAACGGGTAGACTTTTAAAAAACCTGAAAAAGACGTACGAGAGTTCGATATCCGGCTTTCTGACTTTGGCGGAAAGACACTTCGACGAAAGCGAATTCCAATCCATCCATCCGATGACCGGCGCTCTCGGTTATATTGATCGGATCTCCGAAAATATTTCGAACATACTCAGAAGCAGTTCGAACAGCATAGATTCCCATCGCACCGCGTTGAACAGGGACGAACGAGAGGATCTGAAAGACCTACGCAAACTTGCCGAGGAAGGGTTCGAACTTTTGGTGGATTCCGATAAGATTCCTAGCTTGTTGGAAAAAGCCAGATCCAAAAAGAAACTCAAAGAGCTCTCCGATATCAAAATCCGGATTTATAAAAACCAGATGAAACGGATCCGGAAGGGAGAAAGCAAACTGAAGTCCAGCGTCGCCTATTTCGTAATCGTCGAGGAGCTGGTGGACATCAACGAAAACCTAATGGCCCTCGCCGAAGAATTGGGACAGGTGATCCCCTGGGCGGAAAGTAAGAAAAGGGCCCTGCAAAGGTCGGCTCCCCATACAAGCAACGGCAAAATTTCAGCGTTTCCGCCTCCACCGGAAGGAAAGCAGAAGAAAAAGAAGAAGAAACAGAAGACCTAAAAAAGAAACCCGCCTAAGAGCGGGTTTTCGATTTTTATCCTGCCTCTTTCAACCGAATAGGATCGGCCCGAAAGCGGTTACGAGTAACGTGAGAAAAAGCACTACGATCGGGATAACGATATGCTCGTGTCTTCCGAGAAATCCCTTTCCGTCCAGGGTCGTATCCTTTACCAAAAGTTCCCGGACGACGTGTTTCGTAAGCAGATGGTTTAAGGCTACGGGAGGAGTTAGATATCCCAATTCGAAGGAAACGAGCGCGGTCATCCAGAAATTCAAAGGATGAATTCCGTTGGCCTTCGCGATCGGATAGAGGGTAACGGAAACCAGAATCACCGCTCCGTACGGATCCATCAGCATCCCGATAATTACTAATGCGATCGTCAGCACCACCATCGCGGAAATCGGAGAACCCAATTGTGTGGGAAATAGATTGATGACCTCGGATCTTTCGAACACTCCTCCCATACAGGCGGAAAGCCCCATAAGCAGTAAAAGAGCGCCTAGGTGGGATCCCGCGTCGTACGAAGTCCTGGAAAGTTTTACCGCTTCTCTCGCAGGCTCGGTGATGGGATGCGAAGATTTGGATAGTTTATAATCTATGGACAATAACGCGAGCATCGCAAGAGGCAGAATGTACGGTGCGGTATGTTCGTCGAAATGCGTACCCAAGCCTAAAACGATGATGAGAACGATGGAAACCGAAACCAGCATATAGATGCTGAAAGGCTTAAACGCTTTCCAGGTTTGTTGCCACGCGTCTGCCGCGGGACGGATTTTCCAGGATTCCTTTCTCGTAAACCAGCTCACCAATAGGAAAAGGCTGGAAGAAACCGCAAAGACCCTCCAACCCCAATGGAACAGTTCGTCCGTCGTTACGTCTAGGTTCAAGGACGCAACGATGACAACGAGTAGACAAGGAGGTAAAACCACTCCGAGACTTCCGGACATGGCTGTCGCAGCAAGAGCCCGTTCCTGTGTGGCGCCCGCCCTTCTCAACTCCGTAAAAATCGTGGCGCCTAAGGCAAGCACTACGATTCCGGACGCTCCGCTGTAGGCCGTGGGAAGAGCCGCTACCACCACGATGATTACCGCCATTAATTCCGAAGGAAGTTTCCACGGATTCAGAAGATCGAAAAATCTGTGTCCTAAAGAAGTGTCCCGAAGGAGAATTCCCGTCCATACATACAATCCGATCTGGATGTAAAGAGTCGCATGAGCCGTTAACTTTTGTAGGTAGATCGCCAAGCCCGCCGGATGGTGTTCTAAAACGAAAAAATACAGACCGCAAACGAAAGCCATCCAGCAATACAGGGGAATACAAAGAAGTATGTGTGCGAAGTTTCCTTTCTTTTCCTCGCTTTCTTTTCCCGGAGCGAAGACCGGATGACGGAGATTGTACAGATTCAAAAAAGATAAAAAGGCCAAACCTGAAATCCATAGGACTTGGATCTGTGCCTCGACTCCTTTTTGGAGGGGAAGCATGTAAGCCGCGGAGACCAGAACGATCAGGTTCGCCACGATCTGACTGAGTTCGGTTACGAATTCTTCTCTAAAATTCTCGGGGTTCCGTAGAGCGATATGGTATCTTCTCGTTGTGGAAACGGTCCCTGCAACTAGGAGAAGAACGACCATCGTCATCGGAATATAATCCGTAGCAAAAATCGTAATCCAGGAAAGGCGCCTTTCTATACCGCAGTACGTCGCTTGGGTCCAGGTCAGATTCGCCGCCAGCTTTGCCAATTCCAACTGGGTTTCCGTGGGTCCGGAGGAGGAACTCTGCTTGGCGGTGGATCCCATGTCCAGCTCTTCCAAAAGCTCGGAGTCGGACTCGCTTACTTCCGCTCTTTGGTCGCCGGTTGCGGTGAGACCTGCCATGCAGACATTCCGGATCATCGCGTATTCGGGCCAAATACTTCCCCCCAGCCCTAAGAGCCTAGCTTGTACGAGCTGGGCCCCGCTCTGGATCAAAGGTACGAAAAGGAAAAACAATACGGACCAGGAAACGATCTTTCTCCACATATGAAACTCTATCCTCGGGATTTGCGGTCGATTGAAGGTCGCGGGAAAAAGGATTTTCCGCGACCGAATTTTATTTTAATTTTATGGAATGGAAATCGGCTTATTCCAAATTATCGGAACATTCCGTCGCGCTCGAGTCCGCCTTGCAACGAACTCCCTTCATCAGCTTTAAGATCGCGGGGTGGTATACTTTCTTATCGCGTAATTTGATGCGGACTTCCCTGAATTTTTCGAAATAATTTTTGGCCAATTCCTTGGGGACTTCCAGCCAGAATTTTGCCGGAATCTCCTGCTCCGCCCTTTTGGTCAAAGCGAGCATGGAATCGAATTGGGATGAGGCCCAGCTTCTGGAGGTATTTCCGAAATTTTCCGGAAAATCCTTATGCCGTGCCACGATCTGGAAGGTCAATTGACCGATGGGAAAACGGACGATACCTCCATTCGGAGAAATTCCCTTCATGAGTTCCAAAGGTTTGATCCCTATGGCGGGAGAATAACAAGCATCCGCCCTTCCGTTATTAAAAATACCGGCAAAGGTGGCGATCTCCGCCGGAACCATGGAAGCGCCGACGATGTCCACCATCGTAGTGGCTGCCTGGTCGTAGGTCAAAGTTGCGATCTTTTTGCCTGCCAAATCCTTGATATCTTTTAGATTTTTATCCCTAAGCAAAAGATACACTGCCCCGCCCGGAAACATGGCCATGGTTTCGTAGTCTCCGTCCACGTTCAACTTGCGTGCCTTCGGGTTGGCTAAAACTTCTATCGTTCTATGCAAAAGATCGTAACTAGGAAGCGCCCCGATCGCCTCGATGGATCCGGATTGAGGAACGTAACCGCGAACCCGTAAGGAGGTCAGGAATGCCATATGACATTTGCCCGCTTTAAAATCGCTGTTTGCCACCACCTCGTCGGTATAGGCTTTGAGATCCAGACGGATCCCCCAAGTGAGAGCTTGTGCTTGGTATCTCTGTGCGGATTTGTACACATCCCCATGAGCGCCGGAAGGATCGAAGACGCACATCGTGCGATCCACCGCCTCCGCCGCATCCGCATTCCGTAGCCCGACCGGACTTCCGAATGCGGACAAAATCGCCGCAAGTAATATCAGTTTTTTCATTTTCATTTTCTCCTACTCTTTCGGAACCCCGCTTCGAATCCCGAAAGTCTATAAGTCCTTTAATAAATCGTCGTCTTCTTTCGCGTTCTTACGCTTCCCGCCCGGGAATTGACCGAAATGGATCGGCCCCCTATGTCCGGTTTCTTTCACCCAAATTTTATCCGACTCGTGACGGGACAAACTCTCTGCAAACGTCTCCAACAAACGGAATTCCTTTTTGGGGGGAGACTGCTCCAGAGATTTTGCATGTTCCTGGATCAGCTTTTTCATCAATTCCAGATTTCCTCTTCCGGCCACGCCTTGGAGTTGGAAAGCGCGGGAAAGTCTGACTCCCGCTTGGTCACCCATCCGAACCGCTTCCTCCAATTGCTTAAATGCGTCCTTTCCTTCCGGAGTGGCGCCGGGAACCGAAAGCCAAACCACCGCCTCGAAGGCCAAAGGCGTTCCCCACCATTTCTTAGGTTCCAGACATTTGGAAGCCTGAGAAACCACGGAAGGGATTTCCGTCGTAATACCCGCATATCCTTGTGCCGCACGATCGTGCAAGATCGCAAGCAAACCGGAAGCCAAGCCCACCATAAAATAGAATTCTTCCTCGTCGTTCATAGAGGGGCATTTGCCCTTCCATTCTCCGAAATATTGCAAAAAGCGATTATAGGAGTCCCCGTATCTTTTTGCCGCCAGCCCGTGTTGGCGGATCTGAACGGCTTGGAAATCGGAGGCTTCTTCTCCTTTCCCTTTTTTTACTGCCGCTAAATAAGAAAGTTCCGCTTCCTGAGCTTTACGTTCCGCACAGATGCCTGCTCCCATCTGCGCGACCATTACGGGCAATTCCACGGATGTCCCTACTCTTTCGAAAGAAGCAATGAGGGGTCCTAAAGCTGTACCGCCGGTACAAACGGAATCGATATCATCCGAAGCCAAAAGATAAGGAACGAGATTGTCTGCGGCATACGAATTCAGAGTTCGTCCGGTGACGCGATATACGAGGGAACAGTTGAAAACGTTTATTGTAACAATCGTTACAAAAAAAAGAATGAGTTTCTTCATGACGAAATAGGATGTGCTTTCCAAATAGAGATAGGGGAACTGTGGAAAACCTATGGAAAGGAGGATGTTCCGTCCAACTATTTTTTTTCTAATGATTGTTTTATTCTAAAATCGCGGTCGGGAACGATAAGGGCCCAAATTGTTCGCTTTTTAAGCAACCGAATTTGCGGTTCGGATCTTTTCGACCAGCGCAACCGTATCCTGCTCCGGTTCCACTCCTAGTTCCTTTTTTAAGATCTTTTTTAAATCCTCGAATTTTCTGAGGGCTTCGTTCTTCCTGTCTAACAATTGCAAAGCCTCGAAATGGTATCTCCAGGCTCTTTCATCCAAATCGTCCAACCGAATCCAGCTTTCGGAATCCAGAAACAGGCCTTCAGCATTCGCACTCTTTTGGGAAGATTCGCAAAGGATCCGGTACGTTTCGATTAGGCTTTTTCTTAAATAGTCCCGCTTTACGTCGGATTCCGGAAAATACAGATCGAATTCGAAAAAATCCCCTCTGTAGTGCTCCTGCGCATTTCTGAATCCTGCAAGAGCCTCTCCTTCCTTCTTATTTCTCAACAAGCGATTGGCCTGCTCCAATTCCCTTTCGAATTCCGAAAAATCCACGATCACCAGATCTGGATGAAAATACAGTCTGTCTTCCGCAAAAACCAAGGCTTCCGGATTTCCCAGAATCTTGCGCAATCGGAACAATAGAGCGTGCAGGCTATTCAGCGCATTCTTTTCCGACATTCCGGGCCACAGGTTCTCCAGCAATTCCTCCTTATGGATTCCTTTTCCATAACGAACCACAAGTAGCTTAATGAGCTTCAGAAGTTTCTTTTTGCTGGAATATTCCGAAGGGGGGATTTTCTTTCCGTCCAATTCCAGCTCTAGAGGCCCCATCGTTTTGATTTTCAGGATTTGCGAATTGGATTCTTTCTTACGGGTCGCGACCTTATCCGTTGAAAAATCCGATCGGACAACCTCTCCGCTCTTATCCTGCGGCGATTTCGGACCGGATATCGGGGGCTCATCGAACGGGGACTTTAACCATTTCGAAATCGATTCCTTGAATTCCAGACGCACCTCCCGTTCGGATTTGTTCACAGTCAAGAAGCTATCCACCGAGAACATCAGGATGAGAAAACTGAAATGAGAGGTGTAAGGGAGAGGCAGGACGTCGGTAGAAACCAGAATGTCCATAATGACGGAAGAGCAGAATAGAAAAAGACCGAAGAGAAGAAACGGATTCTTAAAATGATTTTTCCGGAATTGGTTCATAACTTTGAACAAGGTCCAGAAGATCATCAACATTCCGGAAAGATACAGGTACTGGACCAGGATCGGCTGCTTGGTTTCGTAAATGACGATACCTAGAGCGGGAAAACTTCTAGGATGAGACAACTGCATCGTGTATGCGTTCGGATCTGTGACCAGTATCCCGGAAAGTAGAAGGTTCAAAAAGATATAGAGGTAGGTGAAATCCCGGCTAAAAATCCTCCGGTAACTATTCACGAACAACACTAGAGACGTGCCGAAAAAAGGGACCGCGGTATTTTCCAATCTCTCCCAGACCAACGCTTTTTGAGCGCTTTCCGCATTGATGGTTTGTATAAAAAAGAAAAGATATGCTCCGTAGGAAATTTGCAAAAATGCGAAGTGGAGCAAATAAACCTGCTTTCGGTTCCGGAAAAAAAGAACCAAATGGTGAAAGGTTCTGTAAACCAGAACCGTAACGACCAAATAGCAGGAGAGTTGGTAATATGTCATGATCGACTTTCCTTTTCTATCTCACAAGGATTCCTGCAACCCATTTCTTAGAAGGAGACAAATTTTGTGAATAAATGCTCACAATTTACGACGTCCATCGCTATTTCAAATCGCAATTCTGAATTTATCCGAATCTAAAATACGGAGGGAACAGGAATAGAAGGAATAGTTTTCGATTCCGAACAAACAATTCTAAAACTGCCGAGCCAATAAAAAAACCGGAAGAAAAAGATCCGGTTTTTTTATAATTAACGTTCACAATAAAGGCGGGGGACAACCCGTCCCCTCTTCTCTAGGGGCATACGATCAGAGAAGAGGGATCCGAAACTGCCTGTCCCACGAATTTCATCCCTCCTAGCAGGTACGGATCGCCCGTCTGCGGAGTATTCAACGTAAAGAACTGGACCTTATCGCTGGTCGCGCTGATCGCACATGCGGTGGAAAGGTTCAGAGGGGACGAGGTCGAAGCCGGGTTTCTCAATTTCGGGAAAGTGATCGTAGAAGGCATGGGGATTTCCTTCATGATACTGTTCACCATAGGGACGATCAAAGTGGTTACCAACGGAGAAATGACCGCCTTGATTCCTTCCGGATCGAGTCCGAAAGGATCGTACGTCGCTCCTTCCAGAACTTCCACCGCATAATTGAGATTATTCACAGGATCCAAAACGACCTGGAGCGCATTCAAATTCGCTAAATTAGGATTTCCGGTAGGATTCGAGAACGTTTTGAAACGAAAATCGGCGTCCGCGGCAAAACTGATTCTTACGGTTCCGAGAGCCTGTTGCGTCCCGTTGGGTCGCGTATCCGCGGAACAATCGGTCAGATCGTCTCCGAAGAGTCCGGTGCAGGACGCCGGTTTCTTGGCGATGATCTGCAACTGCATTTCCGTAAAGAAAAGCCTCATCTTAGGGACTCCCGACGAAGTCATTGGTTTGAAACTTACGTTCGGTACGTGAATGGGAGAAAGCACCATGTCTATGTCGTCGTAGGATTTTACGGGAGGCGCCAGTTGGTTGGAGGAATTCAAGCCTTGCAGCTTATTCCTGCCCGGAACCAAAATCGTTACCAAAGGAGAGGCCTTAAGAAAGGAAGTGGTCAAGGCAAAGAGTGGATCCGATCCTGCAAATGAATTCATCCCGTTGATGAATTGCTGATTCAGCGTGATGTCCAACCCCCTTCTCTTCCAAAGATGATAGGCCGCCTGAGAAATGGTATCCGTATGCATGGAAATCAGGAATCCGGGATTGCTCGAAGACTGGGTGAATTGATACCCCGAAGGTGGAGGATTTCCCGCGTTCCAGTTCCTGGTGGATACCATTCCCGTCTTGCCCGACTGCGTGCGAAGGCCAGCCGCGGGGGTATAGCCGCTCGTAAAAGCGAAGTCCAGAGAGGAAACCAACCCTTTGTTCGTGCCGTCGTCCTTGATGACCGCATCCGTATTTAACTTAAACTTAACCGTTAAGGGAAATCCACCCAGAGGAGCGGGAAGATAATCCGGTAAGGAGATTGTGACTCCCGTATCCCGGAGATCCGCGATCACCGAGTTGAGTACGTTCGGTGCGATCCGGGTCACGATATCCTTCAGCATATATTGGGTGATGATCTGTTTTACCAAAGGCACCGTGGTTCCCGCCATGTCCTGTATGGATTGGCTGCCGACGATGGCGGCGATCACCGCCCCGAACTGTTCGCTGCCGCCCAGATAAGTCATGGGAGAGGTCCACATGAAATCGGACGTATCCTCTCCCGGATACAAGCCCGCCAGAGAAAGATGGTTCGGGTTCGACCAAGGCAGAATAAAGAAATTGTTCAGGTTGGAAACGATGTCGGACGCGCTAGGATTGTTCGGAAAATACGAATCGTTGATCGTAAAAGGAGTGCGTACATTCATCGTGATCAAACCGTCCGTACCGACGCTGAGCACGTTCCTTGCGCGAGCCGTAGCCAACCTAGGCTTGGAAAGCTGGACATTCTGCCAATCGTATCCGGATCCGTTCAAGACTCCTTCCACGGCCGGATCCCAATTCAATTTGGCAGTGGTAGTGAATATCAATTGTGCTCCCGGACCCATAAAACTTCCGAACCAATCTTCGAAACGGGAAACGACCAAAAGATCCACTTCCACGTATCTGGATTTTAGATCCAAACCCAGACCGGGGGCCACGGAACCCGCTCCCGGATTCACTTTCAAATCGGCGGCTACGTTTCCGAGCTGGGTCCCTACTCCTGCGGAGCAGCCATACGTGGAATTATTGGAACCGCAACGCACGAATTGAGGAAGTCTCATATCGGTCACGTACACGTCCATATTCACCGCTGCGTTTCCGTTAGAAATTCCCTGGTTCGTAATGTTTAGCGTGGCGCTGTACTTGGAAAAAGGGCCTGGAGCGATCGCGCTTACGTCGCCGAACGTCTTGAGACAAGCGATCCAACTGACGGCGTTATTGATGTCCACGGTATCGTCGCACATGGTGCCGATATTCCCCTTAGGTCTACCGTAAGGAGAGAATACTGTGGAAGTATATCCGTCGTATTGTTTCACGTCGGTCGGATAATGACAATAACTCCAGGCGGGATCGTTCCAATGGGTGATTGCCTGGCATTTGGCCGTATTTCCCGCCTTACATGCGTTATAGTCGTTCCAATTCCAACTGGAGTTCGGATGGTACGGGGCTCCATAATCGTTCGGCCCGCCGTTATCCGAAGGACCGCATTCCGCTGGGCGAACCCAACAATACCCTCTTCCCTCCGATCCCGGCTTGGAACCGAACACGGAGATATAAGAATAATTCTGAAAAGCGGAGAGGTTCGCGTTTCCGGACATTTGTCCGTCGGGTTTCATACAGGCTTCTCCGATCGTCCATTGACCGTTTTCGTAGAATTTTTTCTTAGGATAATCCGGAAGACCTAACAGGAACTCCTGGAAAGTTCTAGGAACTCCGCCGGAATCCAGAACCTTAAACGCTCCTGTAGTGAACTTCTGGATCGCTTTCCCCAAAAAGGGTAACATCTGTGCCTCGTCCATAACTCCGTTTGCGACGTATGGAAGAATAGTATCGGCGTTTTCCAGACGACCGTAATTAAAGCTGAAATATTTTTGGAATACCTTCCCGTTCGTAGTCGTGATCTCGTAATAATACGTGTTCCCTCCTATCGTCGGAGGAACGGGAGAAGTGTTCAAGTTCAGCGTGACCGGACTACTCATGGAACAAGGCGGCGCCGAACAAACGGACTGGGAATTCGACGAGCCCACTTTTTTGAGGTTGATGGTTTGGATATAATTGTTCGCCACCACCGGGTTTTGAAAGTTGGAAGCCAACTGCAAGGGAGCGGACTGGTCAAAGGACATATCGTTGTTTCCATTCAATGTATATTGGCTTCCTTGGGTGATCGTATTAGTCATACTATAATCCACAGCCGTGCGGAATTGCACCGTATATTGTTGCAAAGCGGTTCCGGATATGGTCAAAGCCGCGGATGTGATGGTGAGAGTGTAGACTTCCGCAGGACGGAATTCCCGATACGAATTGAAACGTAGTTTTTGACTACTCATCCAATAGAATTCCCCGCCCGGATTCGGCCCGAGCAGAGGCCCCTTGCTTCCCACGATGGAAAAATTCGTTTGTGCCAGAGTCTTATTCATCGGATGGGAAAACCGGATTTCCAATTCCTTATAACGATCCACGTTGTCCAAGGAATTGATGAAGAGCATTGCTTGCGGATTCGCCGCACCGAAATCCACCGGCAACTGAGCTACATCATTATCCACGCTGTTGTATGCCGGCTGCAAATTCGGATTTGCTCCGGAACCGCGACCGAAGGAGAAAAAACCCAAATCGAAAATATCGGAGAGATCCAAGCCGCTTCCGTTTTTGGATTTACAGGCTCCCGAAAAGGAACTCAAAATCAGGAGCAAGCAGATCCAAACGACCTTCCTCGGAATGCCAGCCGATCTCAAAATGTTTTTCTTCCCGGTTTCCATCTCTTTATCTGATCCTTTTTTCGTTTTTTTAAAAAGAGTGCGTTTGATTCCGTTGGTGTTCATACTTTCTGCCTCACCGTGAAAAGATCAAAGTCAGTCGGTTCCAATACGTGTCCGAATTTTCGTCTTGGTTAAATCTGTCGTAGAACGTAAAGCCTCCGGGCATCTCCTTTCTTCCGCCCGCAGCCATGTCCGCGAATATTCCGGTCAAAACGCCTACCGTATATAGTAAGGATGTGGAATCCTGGTTAGGAGTCTGAATCATATCCGAAACGATGAGGCTTTTCAGATCGGTAAAGACGGCTTTCAAAGGATACGGGGTATTCATATCCGATTCCAGATAGGAATAGAATTCGCCGGTTTTTACGATGCCGAGTAGCACTCCCACGACGCTCCTTCCGTTGGGAGAAGCGATGTCCAACAAGTCCGCGGAATCTCCGCTAATCAGATTCGTGATCAGATAATCCTGGTTCCCGTTGGAATCTCTGAATAAGGAACCCAAGAGGTTCAGAATTCCCGCAATTTGCGAATTGCTAGGCACGTTGTCGATCACCATGTCCAAGGAGAAGTCGATCATCGGAACGAGACTATATACGGATTCCGTCGAGAAGTAATCCCGAAGACGAACCGCCCAAGCTCCTACATGATCCCAACTCGTGTCATACACGTTCGTGGATCGAGTCGTAGGATAACTCGCCAACAGATCCCGTACGGATTCCAAATATGTCTGCAGGTTGTACTGAATAGCCGTAGGGGAATCGCTCGTGACCTTGATTTCTCCTAAGAAATCGGCCAAGGAAGAAAAGGTCAAAGCGGCCCCCGTCGCCCTCGCAGGAGTTCCCATTTCGGCCAGCATGGTCACGAACGTGGAGAGAAGTTCCGTCCGGGACATCAGATTCAGGAGTCCGTCCTGGTACCTCCTTTCGCTTTCTGCCAGGAGGGACAGGGGTGACCGGATCGGCTTTTGGGTGACCGGATCCAGATAGCGGAACAAATATTCGTCGGGACCGGCGGAATTGCTCCGGATGCTAGAGTCCGAATTCATGATTTTTACCACGTCGATCTGACGACTTCCGGAACCGGTTTCCGGGTCCGTAATTCTTCCTAAAAGAGGACGGGTCAAACTTCCGCTCAATCCCGTCAGGATTTGAAACGGATTGTGAGTCGCATCCGCTTGGTCATCCAAAGTTTGGGCCAAAGCTACGATGAGAGGGAGCAACCGATTTCTGCTATCCCAAGCGCTATCCACCGAAACTCCGTAAGTGGAATCGGCGGGAGAAGCCAATACCCGATTCGATGTCAAAAAGGAAAGTCTTTCCATCACTCCAAAATTGGCCGCGATCGATTCAGGAATGACTCCGTAGGAAGAGGTAGGAGGATAAAAGATACTATAGACGCTCGTATCACCGAGGCTGTTAAACGTCAAGGGGCCGGATCCGGTGGTACCGTAGTCCCAAGCTTCCAGATAAAACATGCTGTCCCCCGGAACGTCCGAATAATTCGCTTGGAGAACGGGAATCCCAGGTTGGCGAAAATTCGGCTGGGTGGAACTGGCACATCCCGGTTTTAGGTAAGTCTGTTTTACTCTCCAGATCCCATTGATTTTGTCCGTACAGTTCGGACCGTCCTGAAGGATAGGAACGGCTCCCATAAGTCCGGTCAGGCCGTTACCGATCAAAGTCACGAATGCCGCCATCTTGTAAGGAACTCCGACTCCGAGAGACGCGCGAAGCGGAATGACTGCCACCATCCTCTTTTCGTGCAAAAGCCATTGGAAATTTTTATAAATCGCTTCTTCGTCCGAATTGACGGCTCTTTGCGTCTGATCGTCCTTATTGATTTCCCAAACGGGAATGCTCCATCCTTTGGCTCCGGACGCATTCGCTCCGGAGGCGACGGAAGAGAAGGAATTGTCGGAAGAATTGGCGGAAGTCTCCCTTCCTCCGGGACCTACCCAACGACAAAGTCCGGTTCCGCTACAAGTACCGCTGGCGGTGTCCGAAACTTTGATTCTATATTCGGAAGTGTTCCAGCTGGACTTGTAGATGAGATCCACTCCGTTGGAGTCCTTGTACATGTTCCCGTCTATCGTATAAATCGCACCTGTAGAATCCGTCCTGTTCCTGTTGTAGTACGGCCCGCCTCCTGACAGCAGGACCTTGCGCACCAGTTTCATGATAAAAGGGATCGTCTTGGTATAGACTGGATCGGTCGCGGAAGGAACGATGCTCGGATCGGGGGCCTCCAGCAAAGTCAATGTGGGGGTATTGATGGAGATCGAAAAGGCGGTCGGATGAGACGCATCTCCGTTTCTAAAAACCGCTCCGTCGACGGAACTCTGGTTCATAAAGGACTTGATTCCTATATTCCCTGTCATGGTGGAACCCAGAGAATAAATGCTATCTCCGACCGTCAGCACTCCTCCCGTCATCGGTCCGCCGTTAACGGAACCGTTCGGCTCCAATCTCATCATCGTAGTGTCCGCCGGGTTCTCCCATCGATAACCGAATTTATCTGAGAGAGTCAGTAGGAACATCAAGGATTCCAGTGCGGTTACGGGACTGCTAGTCGTGTCGTTTACCCTGTCTCTTCCCAAAGAATCCATACGGATCAGTTCTTTCAGAGAGAAATCCACCCCGCTGATGTTTCTGGAAAAGTCGAAGTTGGCCAGATTTTGCGCCAACTTCAAAGAAAGGATTACGTTCGGATCTGAAGTGAAGGTGCCTCCTCTGGACATCATCGGTTTTAGGGTTCGAAACGCCTCCGTGAGAACGATCGAAAATTCGGAGGGATAAACGGGATCGGTATAGTCGGTAAGAGTCGGATCCGAATACACGGAGCCTTGAGCTGTATAAAATTTCTGTAAATTGATGATCAGCTCCTTCAGAACCGTATCCGAGGATTTGAAATCGCTGAACCCTGCCCTCTGCTGAAAAGATTCGCCCACGGAGGATATGATCTGAATGAGCTTTTGTTTCATCACCCGATCGGCGATCAGCGACGGGTCCACCATTCCTTGTAACAGGCCCTGCAAGGCGCCCTTGGTCGTAGGATTTTGGTTCAAGGCCTTGTCGAGCACGTCCTCCAGCTCCACGAATAGGATCTTGATTTCAGGATCCCGCAGTACGGCGGCGAGTTCCTGAAATTTCGTCTGCATGTCGCTTTTCGAGTAGGTGGAATACATGAAAGATAACGCATTCTGGCTAAGCGGAGCCAAGCTTCTGAGCACCGGCTTGGGATAAACTCTCAGATTTTCCAACCAAGGTTGCAGGGTGTCGAATGCCCGGTTTGGAGCGTTCTCGATCCGGTCCAGAAGATTATGGACTTTCAGTAGAGATTGCCTTACGTGCGCTTCCGGTTTGAGAAGCATGTCGCTGGAAGAGCGGAGAAAGCCTATGATATCGTCCCGGTAAGGAATCGTCATGGAGCCTTCGAGACGGTCGTTGAAAGGAATCGGTTGGAGGCTCTGGAACCCTGCCTTCAAAGATGGGTAGTTGTCCAAAAGATTAAAGAGTTTCAGTCCTCCGTTGTTTTGGAGGTTATCGAAAAAACCGGAGGGATTGTCCATCGCCCCCTCTTTGGACTTACAGGCCAAGGAGAGGAAAAGTGCTGTATAAATCCAAAACCGTTTTCCGACCATTTTCCGCTTCCCTTTCGCTTTTTGGAGCTTCCGGGACAGCATAGCGAACGCTACATAGCATCCTCTTATATCACTCTTATATTTCCTCCCGCAGAGAAAAAAAAGAGAAGGTTTCCGAGAAAAAACTTAGGAGCAGAAACATCCGATTATTCACATATCGATCGTTATAAAAAAGAGAGATTTCCACCCACGAGTCCCAAAATATCTTTTGAGACTCGCCGTTTCCGGAAAACCAAAAATCAGAAAGTCCTACTCTCTGATTCTTTTATAAGAAACATTTGTTATATAATAAAAATTAGACAAATTGCCGCCTTCTATCCTGATCTCAAACGGATTCTATGCTTCTCCCCAAGGGGGGATTTTCTTGACAGAGCAAAGACCAAGACTCAGATTCCTCGAATGCCTTTTTTCGGTGAAAACCCGCCTCATCTAGAATTTTTCACCTCTCTTCTCTGGGGAATCCTCCAGTTCGGCGCCTATTTGGGTGCTTTGATGTGCGTAGGCCAAATCGTCCTGGAGAAAAAAACGGGACTCAACCGGCTTTTGGCCGTTTTATTTGGCTTATTGTGCCTATTCCAATCCTGTTCCCTCCTCTTTCTTTCCGGGGAATTCCGGACCTACCCTCATCTCAGTGCGATGTACCTTCCTGCCCTAGGATCGGTAGGTCCGGTACTGTATGGAATCCAAAGAATCGCGACGGAAAAGGAAATGGATGCTTTCGGAAGTCTCGGCCTGGACAAAAAACACCTGACTATCCCACTACTCTTTTGGCTCCTCTACCTTTGTAGTTTCCTTTTACCGGAAAAGACGGTCTCGGAATCGATCGGAAATTTCCTTTCCGCACCCGGGATCCGGAAAGAAGAGATGATTCTATTCTTTCCGCTATTTCTACTCTCGGGATATGTTTTTGCGATCTTGTCCGAAAGTTTGGACCTGTTTCGGGCAGAAGTCCTAAGCCAGGAATGGACGGCGAGGATCCTACTTTTTCTCGTATCCGCCACCTTGATCAACCTATCCTTAGGTGCGGTTTATCTTTGGACCCGGGAGCCGGTGTTCCTTTTGTCCAACGCCTCCATGATGGGGGCCAGCCTCTGCCTTGCCTATTTGATCGGACACAGGCGTCCCGAATTTTTCCAAACCCTACAAGAAGTAGCTCAAGCCACCCGGCAAAAATACGCCCGTTCCTTGCTCCTGGAGCTGGACCGAGAAGCGCTGAAAGAGAGCCTGAAAAACCTGATGGAAAAGGAAAAACTCTACCGGGACGAAGAGTTAAGCCTAGCCGATCTCGCGGACGAGCTTGCGCTTTCTACCCACCAGATTTCGGAACTTCTCAACCAAGAGCTAGGCAGGAATTTTGCCGCTTTCGTAAACGACTACCGGATCCGGGAGGCTTGCGAATTATTAAAATCCCAACCGGAACGGTCGGTCTTGGACATCGCCTTCGAAGTGGGTTTCCGCACGAAATCCTCCTTCCACAGAGCCTTTCAGAAACATACGAACAAAACCCCATCCGAATTTCGGAACGACAAGGGTACGAATTTATAGTTTGAGACGGAAGACCCCGACTCATTCGATCATTTCGGACGACGGGGATTCTAAAACGGAGTATCTTGTTCCCGACGAAAACACAGGAGAACACCGATGACAACGACCGCAATCCGTCCGGTTTCAACCAGGCCCGCTGCAGGACTTTCCGATCGGGAAAAAAGCAAAAAGATCATGAAATGGATCCGTTTCCGGGATAGACAGCTCCGGAAAAAATTCGGATTCTTAAAACACCAGAACGAAATCGGAGCGGCCATCACTTTAGGTTCCGCGCTCGGCATGATTCTTTTCGCGGGTTTGTATCTCGCCGGGATCGTTCCGGCCTGGGCTTGCGTGATCGCAAACGCGATCTTCGCTTCCCTACTGCACGAAATAGAGCACGACCTCATCCACAACCTCTACTACAAGGACGACCTTTCCAAACAGAATTTCCTATTCTGGGTCGTTTGGATCTTTCGCGGAAACACGGTCAGCCCTTGGTACAGAAGAATGATCCATACCCTCCACCATAAAGTCTCCGGCCACAAGGAAGACATAGAAGAAAGGCTGATCGGAAACGGAATGAGGTTCGGAGGGAAGCGCTTTCTAACGATGATGGACGGAAATCTGTCTTTTCTATTCCAAGCGCATCGGTTGAGAAAAGAGGCTCCCAAGTTCAAAAGAGGCGAAATCGTACGTTCTAGCTGGCCTTACCTCGTCGTCTTTTATCATCTTTGGTACGGATTTCTCTTCCTGAACGGGTTTTACTTTCTCAACGATTTTCTCGGAAAACCGATTTCCCCGCCGGATTGGTTGGATATGCTACGTTCCTTTTTGAACGCGGCCGCGGTCGTCTATACGATCCCGAATTGGATCCGCCAAACGAGCATTCAAATCGTTTCTTCCAATATGCATTATTATGGAGACGTTAAGGGGTTGTACGACCAAACCCAGGTTCTGAATTCTTGGCTGCTTCTCCCGCTGCACCTTTTCTGTTTCAATTTCGGAAGCACGCACGGCATCCATCATTTCGTCGTAAACCAACCCTTTTACTTACGACAGGCCGTGGCGCCTTTCGTCCATCCGGCCATGAAACGGTACGGAATCCGGTTCAACGATTTCGGAAGCATCTTTCGGGCGAATCGTTTGGAAAAATCGGAAGGTGTCGGAGTCGCCCGATTGGCATCTTAAAGCCACGTTTTCCGGCGGATTGTTACATCAATTTGAAAAAGGAAATTCGAATCGGGGATTTCCTTTTCTTTTTCCCTCCCCGAGATAAGTTGGGCGAACTTCCATGGAAGAGAGCCGGCTTCGGACCTACTTAGAATTCCAATTCTCGCAGATCATCATCAGCGGCAACGTTCTGTTCGCGCATATTCTTCCCTATTCCCCTTCCATGATCACTTGGGGACGGACCTTGTTTTCCAGCGTATTGCTCGGAAGCCTACTGTATCTCAGAAAGAGACCTCTTTTCTTTTCCTCTCCGAGGGAGAATTCGATTTCTTTCGCACTCGGAATCCTCCTCGCCGTACATTGGGTCACGTTCTTTGCATCGGCCCAAATTTCCACCGTCGCCGTGGCGGTGCTGACCCTGTTTACTCATCCGATCTGGACCGTTTTTCTGGAGCCGATCTATTTTCCGGTAAAAATCAAAATTGCAGATTTGGCCATGGCAGGCCTGGTCTGCTTCGGAATGTGGATCCTGGTACCGAAATTCGAATTAGGAAACGAATATCTGCTCGGAGTGGGGATCGGGTTAATTTCCGCCTTAACACTGGCGCTCCGAAATCTTTTGACGAAGAAATACCTTTCCAGTCACGGTTCTTCCCAGGTAATGTTCCACCAAAGTCTCGCTACCTGCATTCTTCTTTCTCCCGTCTTAACGCAAGAATCCGTCTTCCGTACCGGAAAAGAATGGGCATCCGTGTTTCTACTCGGAACCTTTTTTACCGCCTTGGGCCATACCATGTACGTAAAGGCGGTATTTAAAATGAAGGTCAAAACTGCGGGCCTTCTTTCCACGGTACAACCGGTTTACTCCGCACTACTTGCCTGGTTGATCCTCGGAGAATTTCCGAGGCGGGAGGAATTCTTGGGAGGCGCCTTGATTCTGACCGCCGCTCTCGTCGAATCACTCAGGTACAGGAAAAGATCCGAATAGCAAGTCATGTCCAAGCAATTCTTTCTCACGATCGCAGACACTTCGGCTCCTTTCTTTCTGGAGCACTCGGAAGGCTCCGTCAATTGGTCCAAAGCCCCTCTTGCCGCCCTGGAAAAAAGAAAGAACGCGATTCCTTCCAAAAAGAAACACCGAAGGGTCCGCGAATCCTTCGGCAAATATACGAAGAGAATCGCGAAGATAGGATTCAATTCGGTTACGGTGGATGAATTGTGCTATCTCATCCCTCATCCTTTCTTTCCCGAAGAACTGAACGCTAAGATCAGATCCTATCGAAAGAAATATAAGAAATTATTCAAGATCGCCCGGGCGCAAAAATTGAGGATTTTTCTCACGGCGGATTTCCTTTCCTTTCATCCTACGATGACGGAGAAGACCAAAGGGGATTTAGACGCTTGCATCGATCTCTTTCTGATCGGACTGGACGGTTTCTTTACCGATTTCCCCGAAGTGGACGGAATCGTGCTGAGAATCGGGGAATCCGACGGAGTCGATGTTCGTGCCGATTTCAAAAGCAAACTGCTTCTAAAAACGCCCGAACAGACGAATTATTTCCTAAAAAGATCCCTTCCCATATTTGAAAAACATAATAAATTAATGATCTTCCGCACCTGGACCTTAGGCGCCTACGAGGTGGGGGATCTGATTTGGAATCCGGAGACTTACCGCAAGGTTTTCCGAAATATCCGCAGCGATTCCTTGGTGATTTCCATGAAATACGGAGAAGGGGATTTTTTCCGATATCTCCGGTTGAATCCTCTGTTCTTGCAGGACGATCGCCCCAAATTGCTGGAGTTGCAAGCCAGAAGAGAATATGAGGGATTCGGAGAATACCCTTCCTTCGTGGGATGGCTTTACGAACGTTATCGGACCCAGCTACGACACGCCAAGAACCTTGTTGGCTTAAGCGTTTGGACCCAGACGGGCGGCTGGTCCTCCTTCCGCAATTTCACCTTCCTGAAAAATTCCTCCTTTTGGAACGAATTGAATGCCTTCGTCTCCCTGAAACTTTTTACGAAAGATTGGTCCGTGGAAAAATGCGTTTCCAAATTCTACCAAGGACCAAAGGAGGAATTTTACAGATTCTTGAAATTAAGCGATCGAGTGATAGAGGACCTGCTCTACGATCCCGAATTCGCCGGCAAAACCTATTATCTTCATAGAGTCCGTCTCCCTCCTTTATTGCACGTCACCTGGGATCGAGTGACCGTCTCCGATCCGTTTCGGTTCTTATATTCCGCGCTCTCCGGAAATCCGAAGCTATCCGTCCGCTCCGGAGAATCCGCCTTTCAATTGCTGGACGAAATGAATCGTTTAGCGGAAAAATTGGGCCTTCCCTACGATCACGAATTCCAAAAAGACACTTTTTATCTGCTACTACTCTGCAGAAAACTTTTGTACAACCGCGATCTCTCTAAAGAAGAGAGTCTACTCGAAGAAGCGCTGGAAAAGTCGAAAGAATACCATGAAAAATACCCCGATACGTACCGATTCCATATTCTTCCCCGCAAAAATCTCCCCGGTCCTGTTCCGAAATTCCTGCTGCGTTTGTTCGTACGGGGCCGGAGTCGGTATAGGATCCTGGACAGAGTCCTGTTTCACCCAGCCTTACGATTCGTATATTATTTGGTCTACCTCAGGATCAGACGTAGATTGCCCAGTTTTTTGAACCAACAAGCCATGCCGGTTCGGGAACTATTGAGGTGAAATCGGATTGACGGACTCCCGAAAACCGAACAGTCTTTCCCCATGCTCTCTTTCCGTCTCCGCCTTCTCCCTCTCATTTTCGGAATTTCTTTCTGTTCAATTCTGATCGATTGTTCGAGCACACAGGGAAAAGAGGACGGACCGCAAAACAACTCCAACTCCGAACGAAATTCCGCCGGAACTTCCGCGGAAACCCCAGCCTCCCGATCCGCGGATCTGGATCTCCCCGCACAGACCGTGGAAGACGGCAAATGCGAAAAAGGAGATTGTGAAAACGGCTCCGGAACGTACGCGTATGCCAACGGCGACAAGTATGACGGAACGTTTAAGAACGGCCTCCGCGACGGACATGGGAAATTCGCTTATAAAAACGGAGACCAATACGAAGGAAATTTCGCGGAAGACAAAAAGGACGGATTCGGGACTTACGTGTTTGCGAACGGAACCGTACTGGAAGGGATTTTTTCCGGCGGGGCGCTGAAAGGAAAATCCAAACTCACTTTTTCCGACGGAAGCGTACTCGAGGTGGAATTCACCGACGACAATAACTCCGGACCGGGAAAATTCACTCGCTCGGACGGAACGGAATCCGAAGAATGCTCCATCCAATCCAAAACGTTATTCTGCCCGAAAGAATAACGAAGAGTTTCCTCTAGTCCTCCGAAGAGGATCTGGACTTCTGAGTCTCCCATTCCTTCGCCTGGGTAGGATCCACTCTTACCAAAGTGTGAGATACCTCGAACTCTCCGCTCGCCCAATTCGGCATGGTTCTAAATTCTACGATCCTGTACCAGATCTTTCCGGCTTCCACTTTGAATAGGTGATTTACGCAAAGGCATTTGAACTTGAAACCGAACCCGAACTCGGGAGGAGTCACGGAATGCGGAGCGGCAAAGAAGAAAAGATCCTCGGACGTTTCGTTTTTGTATACCAGTGCGAAACGTCTGAGTTCTCCGGGACTAAGTAAAAGAGTCGAACCGTCGATTTCTCCGGAAACGGGGGCTTTTTCCAAAGAGGAAACCGTTTCGGTTTCCCAAAGCGATACCGGACGCCCTGCGGCAAGTTCGTACAACCGAATCTTTCCCGGAAAACCGCGGGAGTTCCAGAGAATATGAACGGGAACCACCCCTTTTTTTCCGGCGAGATTCAAGGAAAAGGAATCCTTCTTTTCCTCCTTACCGCAGCCTAAAAGAACCGCGGCGGATACGAAAAGGGCGAGGAGCGGCGTACCGAATTTGTCCAACGAATTTATTCCTGCCCCAATTCCAGAAGTTTAAAATGAAACACCTTGTCCGGGTTTTCGTTTTGAACGTAAATCTTATCCCCGAATTTCCGGATGCGTATCGTTTCCTGGAAAATCTTTTCGGTGTCATCCGGATCCGAATTTCCCATATTGCAATCCCGACCGCAACCGTTGCAATCTCCTCCGAAATATTCCTCCTGTTCCTGTTCTCTGGAGGTTTTTTGGCGGACCAGTCCGAAAATCCTGAGTTTCAAACCTTCCGGAGTCGCTTCCTTAATTTCATAATTTCCCAATGCGAAGAAACTTTTGGCCATCCTGTTCCCCCATCCAGTATCGGTGGTGTTTCCTTCCAAAAACATGCTCCCGTCGGATCTCAGGCGGAGGGTCCAATTCGAGGATTCCAAATATAGTTTCGAGACCTCCTCTCCTGCATTGTCGTTCTCGGCCGGAGGAGGGTTGGAATTCGTGGCCTTTGTCTCTTCCGCTACGGAAGCGGCCACCGGAATTTCCCCCGAATACTCGCCTCCCACATAGCTCCAATTCAATACGTTCGTAATATTTGCCGCGGCGAACTGGAGGGCGTTTTCCTTCGCGATCTTACGTACCTGTTCTATCGGATTGGGGAGAATCCATTCCTCCCCGTCGGAAAACCTCAATTCGCTGATGATCAACCCTTTGTAGGTTTTTCCCCCGTAAATGGAATCGACGGTGAGCCTAAGTTTCCTTCCTTCGAACGGTTTGGATAGGGAGATGGTTTGAGGTCCCATCACATCCTGCACTTCTATTTTGTTCGTGCTTCCGTCGTCTCCGGTTAAGGTAGCCGTCTTCAGCCTACCGTTGGTTTGGCAATGACTATCGGATCGTTGGTAACCGTTCCAGATCTTCAAGGATTTGATTTTCTGCTTATCCTTGAATTCGAAATCCAAAACGACCCCGGCGCCTTTCTTATCCGATGCCCAGGCATACTCGTACCTGGAATCGAATAGATTCATAACGTCGTAGGACAGAACCGGCTTTGCGGTTTCGGATGCTTTGACCGAAGCTTCCACTATTTTCGGTCCCTTCCATTTCATCTTACTCCCTTTTTCGTCGTAAAAGGAGACCTTGTCCACGCAGAGGTTCGCGTTCTTATGGAAGTTGAAGGTGACGGATCTCGCGTTTTTGGGGGAAGGAAATTCCACGATCGCCGAAGATCCTTTAGGCGCCAAATCCTGATTATATTCGTCAAAATTAATATAGGCCGTGATCGGATCCGTAAACGCTTCGCCGCAGGATTCGATTTCTATTTTCGATAAAAGAAAGGCCTCGTCCGGATAAACGTGCAGTTTGACGAAATTCGCACCTTTTTCCGGTCGCCACTTCTTTCCGTCAAGAATATCGAACGGAAGACCGCTTTCCATGGAGGTGGCCGTGATCATGGACACGGGCAATTTCTTCCCGCAGAAGACACAAATTAGCAAAAAGGGCAACAGGGCCGGAAATTTCCATCTCATCCGGAACAACCTCCGATTTTCATTGCAAAATAATATTTTTCATAGACCAATTTGCAAATCCAAAACGAAAGAACGGATCGGAAAACGTCGCTCCGATTTCTCGAAAGGAAAAGAGTCCTAGTTTGGACTTAAAATTGTCCTTGCATTCTAGACCGGCAACGCCAGGATTTCGTGTAGGACTCCTTTCCATGTCCATCCCAAGCAGATATTCCATCGCCATTCACGTTCTTTCCCTGATACGAACCGAGGGAGGAGAAGACGTTACGTCCCAATTGATGGCCAACAGCATCGGAACGAATGCTGTCGTGATCCGAGGAATTTTAGGAAAATTAAAAAAGGCAGGTCTCGTAAAGACCCGTCAGGGAGTACCCGGCGCTAAATTGGCAAGGTGTCCGGAAGAGATTCGCTTACTGGAAGTCTACAAAGCCGTGGAATCTTCCGAAGAACTTTTTTCCATTCACGCAAAAGCGGATCCGAAATGCGAAGTCGGCAAGAGAATCCAAGGAGCTCTTGTGCGGATCTTTCAGGATGCCCAAAAGGCTCTAGAGGAAAAATTGAACGATTTTACCTTGGCTCACGTACTCCTCAATATCGAAGAAGAGAAGAAAAAAGGCGCCTAAAAGAGCGCCCTCTCCGCTTTCCCCGCAACAAACGATTTTTCTCTTTGGTTTTTTTAAAATTACTTGTAATAATATATATTACAAGTAATTTCGGATCTTAGAATCCAGGAGGTCGGAGGAAAGAATGAAAATCACCGTTTATGGAGCGACGGGAATGATCGGACAAAGGATCGTAAACGAAGCTCTCACAAGAGGACACGAGGTGATCGCGGTAGCGAGACGTCCCGAAAACCTGAAATTGGAACACGCGAAATTGAAAAAACAACCCGGAGATATTGCAAACCCCGATTCTGTCGCGTATCTTGCAAAAGACTCCGATGCGATCGTATGCTCCGTCAACGCGCCGGAAGGAGTCGATCCGTCCTGGTTCAGCACAGTTGCCAAATCTCTTTTAGAAGGTACTTCCAAAGCGGGAAAAACCCCGATGTACGTAGTAGGAGGCGCCGGAAGTCTGCACATCGCTCCGAATGTACAATTGGTCGATACTCCCAATTTTCCCGAAGCCTACAAATCGGTCGCACTAGAACATAGGAAATTTTTAGAAATCCTAAAGAACTCCGGGACCACTCACTGGACCTACCTGAGTCCTGCAGCCTTCATCTCTCCCGGCGAACGTACGGGAAAATTCAGATTGGGCTTGGAGGAATTGGTGACGGATTCGGAAGGAAACAGCAAAATTTCCGCCGAAGACTTTGCCGTTGCCCTGCTAGACGAAATCGAATCTCCTAAGCACCAGGGCAAAAGATTCACTCTCGCCTACTAAAGACTACGGTTTTCGAAACCGAATTTTCCGCGGAACCTTCGGAATTGCGAAACTTTTTCCCGAAAACGCTTCGGGAAAAAGTTCTTTTCCGCATCGCCTTCCCGGAGATTCTTTTCTTATGATTTTGCCTTATCTCAGTGTAGCGTTCGGCGGAGCGATCGGTAGCGTGCTTCGATACTCCATCCAATTGAACGCAACGAGGCAGGGTCAGGCCGCTTTTCCGTTGGCAACCTTCGCCGTCAATGTACTCGGCAGTTTTCTCATCGGTTGGGTCTATTCCGTTTCGGAAAAAGCCGGGCTCCTTTCGCCAGAGTTGCGTATTTTTCTCGCGACGGGATTTTGCGGGGGTTTTACCACTTTTTCCGCCTTTAGTCACGAGTCCTTGGCTTTCCTCAAGGCCGGGGAATTTCATTCCTTTCTACTTTATTCTTCCTCGACCTTTGCAGTTTGCCTCATCGGCACCGCGCTCGGAGCTTGGTTAGGTTCCCTACTCAAATCTTTCTGATTTTTGCAATAGAACAGCGGGCGAAAACGCTTGCCATCCGACTCGAAAAAGGGAAACTTCGAAAACTTAAATCGGTTTAGGAAGAGAACTTGAAACGTTGGCTTAAAATCACGATCGCGATCCTTGTCGTTACTGGAGTTTCATACACAGGCGCTTATTATTCCAGCGTTCCCAGTTACGAATATCCCCAGCATTCCCTTCCCTCCGACTTCGATTCTTTTTATCAAAGCAAACTGGCGGAAACGAAAGGCAAAGGCGGGAAACCCGGAAATGAAGAAAGATTGGTCCGTTATTCTCCGGGAAAAACGAAAACGGCGATCCTGTATGTTCACGGATTCGGAGCGTCTAGAGCCGAAGGGGAAGAATCCATGGACAGAGTCGCGGCAAAATTGAAGGCAAACCTCTATTATTTGAGGCTCCCCGGACACGGCACCAACAACGAGGATCACCGCGATACGGATTTTCGGGAATATTTGAAAACTGCCGAAGAAAGTCTACTTATGATGGACAAACTCGGAGACAGAATCGTCCTCGTTGGAACCAGTATGGGAGGATTGATTTCCACCTATTTAGCCGCGAAGTATCCGGACAAAATCCACGCCCTGGTTCTATTCTCCCCTTTTTACGACTTCGCCGCTCCTCTGGCCAAAATCTTTTACTACCCGGGCGGACCTTTTTTAGGCCGTGCAATCAACGGAAAAATCCGTAAATCTCCCACCAGAGTTGCGGGTGACGGAATCGGGGACAAATATTACGATTTTTGGTACAAGGACCAGTACCTGGATTCCTTAACTCATATCGCAAACGCCAAAAAAATGATCGTTTCGAGCCGCACATTCGAGAAGATAACGGAACCGACTTTATTAGTATATTATTATAAGGACGAAAATAAACAGGACAAGGTCGCGAGCGTTCCCGCCATGTTGGACGGTTTTTCCAAGTTCGGGGGCTCCAGTAAGAGTCCGTTAAACCGTTCCGTAGCGATCGGAGAAGGACATCACGTTCTGACTTCCAAGCACGTTTCCTCGGACAAGGAAGCTGTCGAAACCGCCGTACTGGATTTTCTGAAAAAGACGGATTTAAAATAGGAAGTCCGGTTTCATTTTCGGGAACTTCCGTCCCTCTACCGACCGATTACGGAAGCTGCGGACCGGATTTTGTCCATGAGCAAGGATAATCCGGAACGTGCGAATTTTCTGTGACAGAGATAAAACTTTCTTTCCGCAAAGAGCTCGGGAAGTTCCAATCTCTTTAGTTTTTCACTGACCGAATATTCAGATAAGAAACCGATTCCCAACCCCGTCTCCAAAGCCTTGACCACCGATTCCACGCTCCTCAATTCCATAACGATCCTAGGGCGAAACTTCTTTCCCAATTTTCTGGTCTTCTTTTCCACGGCTCGCCGGACCGCAGAGGCCGGATGGAAATAAACGAAAGGCTGATTTTCCAGATCCGAAAGACGGATCCTTTTCCGACGGAAGATTTCATGCCCCGATGAAGCGACCGGCACGATCCTGTCGGAAAGGAATTCCATCTCCACCAAACCGGGTTCGTTTACCGGGCCCGTCAAAATCCCGAGATCCGCGTCTCCCCCGAGCAAGGCTTCCTTGGTTTCCTGAGCATCCCCTTCTCTCACCGACAGGGACAATCCTGGATATTCCGCCAAAATTCTCTTGATGATCTGCGGAAGGATCCATGCGGAAACCGTTCCACCGGCGGATATCGAAAACGTTCCGCTCAATTCCCTTCCGGATTCCTTCATGCCTTCCTTAAGTTCGGCCCACAAATCCTTCATCCGTTCCGCATAGGCCAAAAACAATTCCCCTTTAGCGGTCGTCCTCACCGCTCTAGAACCTCGATGCAAAAGGATACAACCCAGCTCCCTTTCCAAGAGAGCCATTTGTCTCGACAAGGCAGGCTGGGTGAGACCGAGACGGTCCGCCGCCTTTTGAAACGTCCCGCTCTTTACGATTTCGAGAAAGTAACCGATCTGTCTGAATTCCATCCCTCTCTCCTATATATAACTTTTACTTATAGTTTATATTAGTCTAATCTATTTGAGTTATATTATGTATTTTGTTATCATTCAATACGTCAGGAGGAATATATCATGCCGAAAACTCTGTACGACAAGATCTGGGAGGAACATTCCGTCCTCCGCGAGGAAAACGGGGAAAATCTCCTCTTCGTTGATAGACATCTGGTCCACGAAGTCACTTCCCCACAAGCCTTCGAGGGATTAAGGCGGAAGAATAGAAAGGTCAAACACCCTGAGTTGACTCTTGCGGTCGTGGATCATAACGTTTCCACACGGAACCGGAACGATAAAAACGCCGCCGGGCCCGTGTCGAGACGCCAAATCGAAGCGATAGAGCGGAATTGTGAGGAGTTCGGAATCCGACTTTTCGGATGGGACCATGCGGACCGAGGAATCGGACATGTACTGGCCCCCGAGTTAGGATTTACCCTACCAGGAAATCTGATCGTATGCGGAGATTCTCATACGGCGACTCACGGCGCTTTCGGGGCCTTGGCCTTCGGTATCGGTACGAGCGAAGTGGAGCACGTGTTCGCGACTCAAACTCTGAAACAAAGAAAATCCAAATCCATGCTGGTTTCTCTCGTCGGAAAATTGAAAGTGGGAGTAACCGCCAAAGACGTAGCCTTAACCCTGATCGGAAAAATCGGAACCGACGGAGGACAGGGCTACGTGATGGAATATTCCGGCGAAGCTGTACGGGAGTTTTCGATGGAGGAACGGATGACTCTCTGCAATATGAGCATCGAAGCGGGGGCGAGAGCCGGACTGGTCGCGCCGGATGAAAAGACCTTCGCATATTTGCAAAAAACGGAACTATCCCCGAAAGGAATGTTGTTCGAGGAAGCGGTTTCCTTCTGGTCAAGCCTCCGTTCCGATCCGGATGCGACGTATGACAAGACCGTGTCCCTGGATTTGTCCGAAGTGGAACCCCAGGTGACCTGGGGAACGAATCCTTCCCAGACCGTATCCGTCCTGGGCAGAGTTCCCCTTCCCGACGACTTGGACGATCCCTTCCGGAAAGAAACCGCGCAAAAAGCCTTGCAGTACATGGGGCTGACGGCGGGCACAAAGATGGAGGACATCGGAGTGGACAAGGTTTTCATCGGCTCCTGCACGAACTCCAGGATTGAGGACTTGCGCTCGGCGGCGAAACTTGCAAAAGGAAGAAACGTCCATCCGAACGTCCAAGCGATCGTGGTTCCCGGATCCGGCCGAGTCAAACGTCAGGCGGAATCGGAAGGAATAGACAAAATCTTTTTGGAGGCGGGCTTTGAATGGAGAGAACCCGGTTGTTCTCTTTGCCTGGCGATGAACGACGACGTTCTTCTTCCCGGCGAGCGCTCCGCTTCCACCTCCAACCGGAATTTTGAAGGGAGGCAGGGACGCGGCGGCCGTACACACTTAGTGAGCCCTGCTATGGCCGTGGGTGCCGCGATTCATGGAAAATTTACGGACGTAAGAGGATGGAAAGAATTATGAGCGGTTGGACGAAACACAAGGGGATCGTGGCTCCTTTACTTAGAGCGGATATAGATACGGACCAAATTCTGCCGAAGCAATTCATGAAAAAGATAGAACGCACCGGTTTCGGAAAACATCTCTTTCACGACTGGAGATACTCCGACGAGGAAGGAAGAATCCCGAATCCGAATTTCATCCTGAATCGATCCGGCTATGCTTCCGCGAGCATATTATTGACGGGGTCGAATTTCGGGTGCGGTTCCAGCAGAGAGCACGCACCCTGGGCGCTTGCCGATTTCGGAATACGTGCCATCATCGCGCCTTCCTTTGCGGATATCTTTTCGATCAATTGTCCTAAAAACGGAATCGCCTTATTAAAGATAGGCGAGCCGGAAATGGAAATACTTCGGAAAGAAATTGATCTAGATTCCGCTCTGGAAGTAGAGATCGATCTCTCCGATAGAACCATAGGAACGAATCGGTCCAAATTCGGATTCGACTTGGGCGAAGATTCGATCAAAAGAATCCGGAACGGATGGGACGACGTGGACTTGACCTTGGACAAATCCGAAACGATCGAAGAATTCGAGAATCGATATTTCAAGGACAGATCCTTTCAGATTCCGAATGCGGTTCGGTAAATTGTCAGGACGAAAGCTCGGGATTTAATGGTGACAAGGAAACGAGGTAAAATTATCCTATCCGTCTAATTTCTTCCTTATACCAGGCCTGGAGCGAATCTGGAATGAACGAATCGAATGAGCCGGAACTTAGAATCAAAAAACCGTTCGTGGAAATCCCTCCGGAATCGGTTCGAAGCGGAATTTTTCGGTTGGATCGGCAATCTCTGGGTTCGCCCATCCACCTAAAGGAAGGAGTCACGTTGCGATACGAAACTCCTCCGGACCGGAAACGAAGTCTTCTGGATCGGCTCTTATTCGGGACCGACCTCGCGTTTTTGATCGGCTACTTCGGAGAGATTTTTGCCAGCAGGAAACAGTCTCTGGAGAATAGATACACGGACGAAGTTTGGTTGGAGTCCTCGGGGAGAATCCTGGATGTGCTGGAAGGCTGCCAGGGAAAATTCGTGATCGAAGGACTCGAACACGCGATCTCTCCGAAAGGCCCCGTGGTCTTCGCGGGAAATCATATGAGCGTTTTGGAAACGTTCGTATTTCCGTTCTTTCTAGTTCCGCATCGCCCGGTCACCTACGTCGTAAAGGAAAGCCTGGTCAAGGGCAACTTGTTCGGACCGATCATGAGATCCAGAGATCCCATCGCCGTGGGCAGAGTCAATCCAAGGGAAGACCTGGTAAAAGTCCTAGAACAAGGAACCAAAATCCTAAAAAGCGGAACTTCGATCGTTGTCTTTCCCCAGAGCACGAGAACCAGAACCTTTCATCCGAACGAATTCAATTCCATAGCAGTAAAACTCGCCTCTCGCGCCGGAGTCCCTGTGGTTCCGTTCGCCGTAAAAACCGATTTTTGGGAAAACGGAAAATGGATCAAGGACATAGGCAGCCTATACCGGGACAGAGTCATTCATTTCAAATTCGATCCCCCGCTTTCTCCCGAACAGGACTCCCGAAAAAATCAGGAAGTCCTCTTGGAATTCGTATTAAAAACCTTGAAAGGATGGGGAGTCGAAATCAAGGAGTCCGGGGGAGAATCCGAGTAGGATCAGTAACCGCCCCCTCCGCCTCCCGAGCCCGACCCGGAACTGCACGCGCCCAGGACCAATAGATATTGGGAATTGCAATTCGAACTCGCGTACGCTCCCCCGTTCGTATTCAGGCAGGCCAGGTAAATTCCGGTCGCAGCATTACAATTGTCTTTATTGTGTTTCTTATTTTTTCCCGTTCCGTACAAATCATCCAAATTGCTGCAAGCACCTAGCGACCCTAGAAGCAACAGAATGCACGCAAGTACGCTTTTACTCTTCCATATCGTGTTCATAAACCAAATTCCAAACTTAAAACGTATCGAAAGCTAGAGAGATCCGTTCATTCTACTATTCTTTCCCTTTCAAATCAACGATTCTGATCGACCGACGCAAATCTCTTTCTCCCTAGGAATCGAAAGAGGGAACGAACGCTAAACGAAACGCAATAAAATGGGCAATCGCTTGCAAATCTTTCGGATTCCGAATTCAAACGCGAATGTAGCGGAACTGTAACGCGCTCAGGCTTATGTCGTGGTCATATTTGTACCCGAGATGGGAGGGAGGAAATCTCATGGAAAACGAAGAATTGCTGGAATGGGAGACGGAAGAGAGAAACTACCTTGGCACTAGACCAAATCTTAAATACGTGTATCCGGGCCTTTTCGTCCGTGCTCTGAGAAGGATACACGGATA
Source organism: Leptospira fluminis (assembly GCF_004771275.1). Classification (GTDB taxonomy): domain Bacteria; phylum Spirochaetota; class Leptospiria; order Leptospirales; family Leptospiraceae; genus Leptospira_B; species Leptospira_B fluminis. The sequence goes on from NZ_RQEV01000008.1 coordinate 128,257, forward strand.
TTCCCGGAAAGAACTTTCGGAGAAACTAGGAAATGTAGGCGTGGAATACGTTACCTCCCTTGAAAAAGGAACACTGATTATCGGAAAAGATTTGGCGAGAAAACTCGCAGAAATTTTTGAGACCTCGGCGGAAATATTTATTTAAAGCCGGAATCACAATTCCAAACGCTCGTTCAGATCTTTTTCGACCCTCTTAGAAAACCGGAAAAGGCCACCCACCCCGAGAGGAAATGTCTCCAATCGGTCCAAGAACTGGGATTTTATCATCTAAATTTCTAACCTAAAGATTGCTTAGCCGATTCTGATATGTTACTGTATCAGCAATGGCTAAATTTGGAATCAAATTGGTGCTCGGAATCATCTCTTTTACGATATGTTTCCTTCTCTACTTGCACTTTCTTGATCCCCCTTTTTCTCCCAAGATTACCGACATCCTTTCTTCCGGCGCTTATGCAGTCCTGTTTTTGCATCTAGGACTTTGGGCCGGATTAGAGGTCGGTTTTAAAGAAAATTCCTTTTTTTTCAGAGCCAAAACTTTTTCTCACCCCGGCGAACTACGCCGGTCCCTGGAGGAAAAGAAGCGTGCGGAAGCCCTGTTGCAATGCCTCTTTGACGGACTCGGAACTTCCCTTCCACTTCACCAATTGTTGATCAAATTGATGGAAACGGTGGAACGATTTTCCCCGGATACATTTACTTCCGTCGTACTTCTGGATCCGCTCGGAGCCCGGATCGAAAACGTGCTCTCTCCCAGCCTTCCGCAGGAATACCTACACTCTTTGGAAAAATTTCCAATCGGACCGAAGGCCGGCTCCTGCGGCACCTCCGCGTATACCGGAAAAACGGTGATCGTAGAGGATATTCGGACGAACCCGCTTTGGGCGGATTACAAACATCTGGCGGTCAAGCATTGTCTCCGCGCGTGCTGGTCCACGCCGATCCGATCGCCTGAAGGAAAGATCATAGGAACGTTCGCAATTTACTATAAGACAGTACGGGCTCCTTTAGAACGGGATCTGAGACTGATCTTTTTTGCGGCCTACCTAGTCCAGCTTTCTCTACAGTACCAACGATCGGAGGAAGGGAGAAGAAAGAGCGAAAACAAATACCGCGATCTGGTGGAGAACGCTTCCGACGGAATTTTCGTCGCGGACTCCGAAGGAAAACTTTTGGAAGTCAATCCTAGCGGATGCAGGATGCTGGGCTACAAACGGGAAGAATTACTGAAATTGAATTTAACGGATTTGGTACAGGCGGAGGACCTTTCGGGAATGCCTTTCCGTTTCTTCGATTTGCAGGATAGGAAAATGATGATCCTGGAGCGCCGTCTGGTCCGAAAAGATAAGACCACAGTCACGGTCGAGATCAGCGCAAAATATCTAGACTCCGGCCTTTTGCAAGGGATCGTACGGGACGTATCGGAGAGAACGGCCGCGGAACGAACTCTCAGACAAGCGCAAAAAATGGAAAGTATCGGGCTCTTGGCCGGAGGGATCGCGCACGATTTCAACAATTTATTAACGATGATTCTAGGGACTGCGGAAGTCCTACGAACATTATCGTCTTCGAATCCTGAGCTCAAAAGGCATTCGGAAAGAATCATAGAGGCCTGTAGCCGCGGGAAAGGTATTACGAAACAACTACTTCTTTTTTCGAGCCCCGTCTCTGCGGAAATGAAACCGACCTCTCTCCCGCCCTTGTTAAAGGAAGTGACGGATATGATGCGCTTCTCCTTACCCAAGAACATATCGCTCCAAACGAACTTTTCCTCTCTCGATAGGGTTATTTTAGCGGACTCGGGTCACTTGCACCAAGCCGTGATGAATCTGATCCTGAATGCGAGAGACGCGCTTCCGAACGGAGGTAGGATCTCCGTTCAGGGCGGCATCGTGGACGGGAAGACCCTAAGTCGCAAATTTCCCGGCGCTAACGAAACGAATTATGTGGAACTGGACATAGCGGATACCGGCGTCGGTATAGAGGACGAATACAAGGACAGGATTTTCGAACCTTTTTATACCACGAAAGGAAAGAACGGGACCGGATTAGGACTTTCCATCGTTCGCGGAATCGTCACGGAACATTCCGGCTTTATCTCGGTGGAATCCGAAAAAGGGAAAGGAACTAGATTTTCGCTGTATTTTCCGATCGTACATTCGAAATCGAAAGAGGAAAATAATACATTAGAAAAATCGAATCATTTAAATTTGAGCGCCCTATTGGTGGACGACGAGGAGTTGGTTTTGGAAGCGCTCGGAGAACTCTTGAGACTCATGGGCGCGGAGGTCCGAACCTGTAAAACCGCCGAGGAAGCGATTCTCTTGTACAAAAAAACCCCGGAAAAATTCGACGTAGTGATCACGGATCTGGAAATGCCGGGAATGGGCGGAGAAGCTCTGATTTGCCAATTGTTCGACTTTAATCCGCAAGCCTCCATTATAGTCACCTCCGGAAACATCGAAAGAGAAAAAAAGAAGTCGCTGCAACTGAAAGGAGTGCAGGGTTTTTTGGATAAACCTTACAAAGCCTCGGAAATCGGAGAGGTCCTGGGAAAATCCAGATTCAAAAAGACGGTATAGATCCGCTCTACCGTACGGTCGGATTTCAGTGCTTTTGCACCGTATCCGACTCCACTTTTCCGTCGACCAGGCGAATTTGCCGGTGTGCAAGCGCGGCATAATCCGGATCATGGGTTACGAAGAGAATCGTGGTATTGTTTTCCCTATTGACTCTTCCGAAGATTTCCATCGCCTTGTCTCCGTTAGCCGTATCCAAATTTCCGGTCGGTTCGTCGGCAAAAAGAAAGCTCGGATTCATGATGAGCGCTCTTGCGATTGCCGTTCTTTGCTGCTCTCCTCCGGACATTTGTGAAGGAAATTTATCCTTACAATTCTCCAAATCGAATTCGCTGAAGAGCTGCCTGGCATATTCCTTTTTAAGACCTTGTTGATTCACTTTACGCGCCGGCATGAGAACGTTTTCCATCGCGGTCAATTCCGGTAAAAGATAATGGAACTGAAACACGAACCCGATGCGCTCGTTCCGGAATTGGTGGGCCTCCAGACTCTTCATCTGGAAAAGATTCCTTCCGTCCAGGATCACCTGACCGTCGCTAGGCTCGTCCAAACCGCTGAGCATGTACAAAAGCGTGGACTTCCCCGATCCCGATCTTCCGGTTAGGGAAACGAACTCCCCTTTTTTCAGACCGAACTCCACTCCCCGGATCACTTCGATCGGAGGCTCTCCGAAACTCTTGCGAAGATTCTTGCAGGAAATGGAATATTCCGTTTTCTCCAGATTCATATCAGGCACTTCCTCGGATGATCTCCACCGGAGAAAGTTTGGAAGCGGACCTGGCGGGAATATAGGCCGCGATCCCGGAGCATCCTACCGACAATCCGAACGCTTTCAGATAAATCGTCCAGTCCCAGGAAATTCGCATCACGTTCGACATCATTTGCGTCTTGGAAGAGGAAGTATTCCCTATAGGGTATCCGTCCAAAAAGAAACATACAATGGCGCCGAGTACTAAGCCCGCCAATGAACCCACGATTCCCAGAAGCAATCCCTGGATGATGAAAAGGCGGATCGTGTCGTTCTCGTCGAATCCTATCGACCTCAGAATGGCGATCTCCCTTTTCTTCTGATTTACCACCATGTTCAATATATTATATATTCCGAATGCAACTACCAACATGATCGTAAAAGTCGTGGTATTCCGTACTATATTCTGAGTTTTAAATACCGCGAGGACGTTCTCATAGGTCTGGTCCCAACTCTCCACCTTATCCCTGGTAAAGAAAGCCCATTCCGTCGCCATATCGGCGGCTATATCCAGCCGTTTCAGACGGATCGCGATTTCCGAGACGACCCCGGTGGAGAGCGTGATCCTCTGAACTGTCCGAAGAGAAGCATACGCGGCAGTGTCGTCTATCATACGATTGCCCACGTGAATCACTCCGCCCACTTTTACGTTCGCCGTTCTTCCGTCGTCGGTAACGATATGAACGGTATCTCCCAAGGTCGCGCCCAGCTTTTCCAAAAGACCCGAACCGGCAAAGATCATGTCCCCACCTCGATCCAAATCCTTGAAGTTTCCGGATTCCACGTAATTTCCGATGGTCGTGACCCTCATCTGTCGGATCGGATCCACTCCCTGTAATTTGCCGGGAAGGCTTTGCTTTCCGAACTTAAAGATCAATTGCCGGTTCAACTGCGGGGCGTAGGCTTCCACCCTTTCGTCCCGGTCCAATTTTCGGAACCATCCGTTCACGTTGGTCAGCTGAGTGTTGTCCAACTTTCCGGAAGGAGGCTTCACCCATTTTAAAAAGGTCGTCTCGGGATAAAAAAGTCCATAAAACGATTGTTCACGGATCACCTCGTCTCTCGGAGAAATCCGGATCTGAGCGTCGTTATTGACGAGCTGGTCCGTGATGTATTCCTGGAATCCGACCATGATCCCCGAAAAAACGCAGTACGCCGCCGTGCCTAGGAGGATGCCGACGAAAGTCAGCACGGTTTGCTGAGGGCGATTGAGCAGTTGACGAATCGCTAAAAACCACACGACCCCTTATTTCTCCTCTTGGACGTACACGGTATCCGTGGAAAGAACGGAATTTTCCAGCACCTCGCACCACTCGCCGTCCACAGCTCCCACTTTTGCAGGAACCCAAATCGTATCCCCGCTCCGTTTGATTTTGATCCGCCCCTTCTGGATGGCCGAAACTGGAATCAATAGCGCTTCTTCTTTTTTTGCGACTTCCACCGCCACGTCTGCCGTCATCTCGGGAAGAACTCCGTCCGGCATTTCATCCACATCCACTCTGACAAAAAACTGTCCGTCCGAAGGATACACCTTCGTGACCTTGCCCGCCAATTTGATTCCACGTAAAGTCTCGAAACTCAATTGCGCGGGTTGTCCCACCTTGATGCGAAGCATGGAATCCTGGTCTAAGGATAGCAAAACGTAGATCTTTTTCAGATCCATCATCGTCAGTACGGAAATCCCCGGCATGACGACCTCCGCTTCCTGAAACGGAAACGTGGTGATGGTACCGGTAAAGGGAGCCTGAAAAAGGGTTCCCGAATCCGAAACGAGAAGCTTTGCCCCCTGCGATACGATATCGCCTTCCTTCACGAATAACTTTTGTACGGAGGAGGCGATCCCGAACTTCAGGTGGTATACGCGATCCGATTTGACTGTCCCCAACGCGTATACCAACTCCACAATCGGACCTTTTTTGGGGCGGACCGTATCGCCGCGGAACCCCAGCTTCCAGACAAGGGTGGACAAAAAAACCAAAACGAGTACTATAACGGCGCCCAACAAGGCCTTCCCCTTTTTAGAGGAAGAAAAAAACCTAAAAAAACTAAAGATTCGATCCATTCTCCTACCGTCGCAAAATAAAATCAGATTCAAAATACCGAATATTCCAATACATAATTTAGAATAGAATGAAATACGAATCATTCATCGGACGAACTCCCTTCTCACCGAAATCTTCGTCCGATGGGTTCCGGCACTACGGAACTTTTCTATCAATATATCGAATATATACGGATTCGACGAAATACGGAAAACGAAAAAACGCCAAATTGAATATTGACAATTGTCTGCCCGAAATGATAGTATGGAACCGTTTCGGAAACGAATTCGCAGCAAAAGCGATTTTTTCAAAATGCCGGAAAAAGAAAACGGAAATACCGACCAAAGAACCCTCGAAAGCGGCGTTGCGATCCAAAGCGTATTGGAGAATATCCCTGTCCTCATCATGGCCATGGACGAAAACTCCGGAATCGTATTTTGGAACCGGGAGTTGGAAAAAATCACGGGTTTCACCTTCCAGGAAGCTGTCTCCGATTCGGAAGCCCTCTTTGCCTCTCTTTTGCCCAATACCGAATATCGAAAAACGGTCACCGACATCTTTCTGAAATCCGATAGTCATTTTGAAAATTGGGAAATCGAGCTCCAGACCAAAACTCAGGAATCCAAAACGGTCTCCTGGTCCAGGATTCCTTCCCGGGCTCATATTCCCGGCTGGAGAAACTGGATCGTAGGAGTCGATGTCACCCAACGAGTGGAAGTGGAAGGAAGCCTGCAGAAATCCGTAAAGATCCTTTCAGATTTCCAGACCGCCCTCAACGCCGTATCCATCGTGGCGATCACCGATAAAAAAGGAACGATCATTTACTCGAACGACAATTTCTGCAAAATCAGCGGGTACAGTAAAGAGGAATTGTTGGGGCAAAACCACCGCATCGTCAACTCTGGCTTTCACGATCAGGAGTTTTTCCGGAATTTATGGCAGACCATCTCCCGCGGAAAAATATGGAAAGGGGAGATTCGAAACAGGGCCAAGGACGGTAGAATCTACTGGGTGGATACCACGATCTCTCCCATCTTCGATGAAAATGGCAAGCCGATCCAGTACCTTGTTATACGAAATGAAATTACGGAACAAAAAGAGGCCGAGGAAAAGGCCCGCCAAGCGGAAAACACGCTCAAAACCTTCCAGGATAGGATGAGCCCTCACTTTCTATTCAACACTTTGAGCATCATCCACTCCTACCTCGAAACGAATTCCTCTCTGGCGGATTCCGCCATTCTGATGTTGGCGGAAAATTACAGATTTTTAATCGATAACGCGAATAAACAATTGGTTCCCTTCGATGTGGAATGGCAATTTATGGAAAATTATATCAATCTGTTGAAATTGAGATTCCAGGATTTTATGGATGTGGAACTCACGAAAGAAGGGGATTTCAGCAGATGCGTACTCCCCCCTTTGATCCTACAGCCCCTTGTGGAAAATTCCTATATACACGGAATCCGGGACAAAGAAGGACGCGGAAAAATCTGGGTGAACGCAAAAATCCAAGGTAAAAAGACGGTGATTACGATCCGCGACAACGGAGAAGGACTCAAATCCACCGTCAACCATTCTCGAACCTTGGGAAATATCTCGGAGCGTTTGAAATATTACCTGATCGGATCCGAACTGAAAATAGACAACCATCCGGACGGAGGCGCCGTAGTCACGGTGCTTTTTGAAGAGCCGAACCGTTCGGAGTTCCGGAGGTAGAATGTCCCAGCCGGCCCAAGAATTGAAAATATTGATCGTAGAGGACGAAGCCCCGACTCGGGAATTGCTCGTGAACTATTGTCTGAGTCGCTCCGAACTCAAACTTACCGGACTTGCGAAGGACGGGTTGGAAGCCCTGAATTCCCTTCAGACCAACTGGTACGATCTCGTTTTTCTGGATATCAATCTCCCGAAGCTTTCGGGATTGGAGGTATTGGAAAAACTGGAAAAAATCCCCTACATAGTGTTCATCACTTCTCTCCGGGATAAGGCGATAGAAGCGTTCGAGTTCGGAGCGATCGATTACTTGCTTAAACCGTTTTCGCGGGAAAGATTCAACAAGGCGGTGGACAGGGCCCTGGAATTCATCGGAAAGCAGGGTGCCGAGAGTCAGAATGCCTTTAACGAGCACGGTCTATTCATTTTAGAAAAGGAAAATTATTTCCTGATTCCGTACAAAGACATCGTGTACATTTCTTCGAGAGATAATTTCAGCATTATCCACACGGAAAGCAAAGAATACGTGACGTACAAATCCCTGAAGGCCCTGGAAACGAAGCTGCCTCCGAGACAGTTCCTGCGAATCTTCAAACAATTCGTCATCAATCTGGAATACCTGATTCGACTCCAAAGCGACAGTACCGGAAATTACACCGTATTTCTCAAAGACGAGGAGGAAACCCAACTTCCTGTGGGTCGAAAATACATCTCCAAAATCAAGGAACTCCTCTAGATTTTGCCCCTGTATTTCCGCCGAAAACCCTCCGGATTGATCGAATGGCCCCCTGCCCGTTGACTATCGAAACGGATTGCCGTATAAAATACCTGTCCAAGCAACAAAGGACAAACGAGGTATTGATTTATGGCTACCGCCTTGGCATATAAAATCGAAGAAGAGAAAACCCCTTCCGTTTCTGCCTGGTCTACGTTTCCGGTTTGTTCGAAAGATCTATATAACTATCTTTTGGAGCAGAAATTCGGAAAACGGACCCTAAAACTTCCCAGAAAAAGCATCCTATTTTCCGAAGGAGAAGGAACAAAAGGGTTTTACCTGATTTTAAGTGGTACCGTCCGGACATTCAAAGACTCTCCGAACGGCCAAAGACAGCAGACTTTGAAAATCTACTCTCCGGAAAGTTGGGTAGGATTAAGAGACGCGATTTCCGAGGATTCGTACAATAAAACCGCGGAATGCCTCGAAGACACCGTCGTAATCTACATCAACGGAGAGGACACCAGACAGTTATTCAACCAAGATTATCGCTTTCAAAATGCGATTCTGAAATACATCTCCAAAGAATGCAAATCCGCCGAAAATCGGATCTACTCTATGGGAACGAAACAAGTGCATTCCAAACTCGCGGAATTTCTACTCTCCCTGAAGGAAAAATACGGCTCAGAAATCAACGTAAAATTTAGCCGCGAAGTCATGGCTACGACGATAGGATCCAAAACGGAAACCCTGGTCCGGGCTCTTGCCGATTTGAAGGCGAAAGGATGGATCGAAATAGATAAGAATTTCATAGCGATTCGAAACGAAGACGCCCTCCTAAAATTGATGGAAATCTAATACCGATTGATCTGGTGGAAAACATTGGACGTGAAAACGAAAGTCGAATCTTCCCAATTAACTATTCCCGTTCATTTGGTATCCATTTCCGCAAGGTTAGATTTACCCGTCGGCGCGAAGAAATTGGTACTTCTTGTCGAAGGTGTATCCGAAAGATTGGGCAATCTAGCCAACGTTCACTTCAGCAAGTTGTGCGAAAAATTACATTCCAGAAATATAGCGACTCTTCAGGTCGAAAGTCTACTTACGATTCAGGAAAGATCGATCTCTTTCAATCGAGTGGACACGATTCTACTCAGGGACAGACTCTTCTCGGTGGTGGCCTGGTTACGCGCCCAGAATAAGACAAAGAACTTCCGCCTTTTTTGTTGCGCCTCCTACGACGCGGTCGCCTACGTCGTCAAAGCCGTCTTGGAGAAGAAGATGGATCTGGACGGAATTATTTCCGTTTCCGGAAATCCCGACGGCTTGGACGGGGACGGTTCGATCCGGTTGGCGATGCCCGTACTTCTGATCTACGGAGGATTCGACGTACGGCGGATCAAAAAAATGGAGAAATCTCTTCTTCGACCCGTCCGGAACGAACGCGACTTGGAAATCGTGCAATTGTCCTCCGGTTCTTTTACGGAAGAGAAAAAATGGGAACAGGCGATGGATAAAATCCAACTCTGGCTGGATCACATAGATCCGTAACAATCTTACGTACTTTTTCGGATTCTCGCAGTCTAACGAGAATCTATGAAAATATTTGTCACCGGAGCTTCCGGATTCGTCGGAGGTGCGATCGCAAAAGAACTCATCTCCAAAAAGCACACCGTTTTAGCCCTTTCCCGTTCCGAAACTAGCGACCAAGCTTTGCGATCACTGGGAGCGCAAATCGTTCGAGGAAGTCTAGGTTCCGTCGATCCTTCCCTTCTGCAAGAAGTGGACGCCATAGTACATTGCGCCGCCTTTGTAGGACCTTGGGGAACGAGGAAGGATTTTTGGGATGCGAATGTGGAAGGAACCCGCCAATTATTGAAGGCGGCCGAAACCGCGGGCGTCAAGAGATTCGTTCACATGGGTACGGAAGCCGCCTTGTTCAACGGCCAAAACATGATCGGAATCGACGAGACCTACCCTTATCCGAAATCCACTCCGTATCTGTACAGCGAAACGAAAGGGGCAGCAGAACGGGCCGTCCTAGCGGCGAATTCAAAAACGTTTCAAACCCTCTCTTTAAGACCTAGATTCGTATGGGGGCCCGGAGATACGTCGATTTTGCCGGTACTCCTGAAGATGGTTTCCGAAGGAAAATTTCTATGGATCGACGGAGGCAAGGCCAAGACTTCTACCACTTACATCGGAAACCTGGTCCACGCTACGGAACTTGCGCTTACGAAAGGAAACGGAGGGAACGCCTATTTCGTCACGGACGGTTTTGACCAACCTTTCCGCTCTTTTTTGACGGAGATGATGCGAACGCAAGGAGTGGAATTGCCGAGCGGTTCCGTTCCTTCTTCAATAGCGGGAACCCTGGCCTGGATCGTGGAAGGTGTTTGGCGTCTTTTCGGAATCCGGAAGGAACCTCCTCTAATGCGTTTTGCAACGGATATTATGGGAAGAGAATGTACGATCAGGATCGATAAGGCCCGGAAAGAACTAGGTTACGAACCGATCGTAGACGTTGCCTCCGGTTTAAAGGCGATGAAAGCGCCCGCCTAACGTTAGAATTCCGCCGGATCGCGGCTCCGACATTCTTCGGTGGCCCGATCCGTTGTCGACTTCTACTTTTTCTGTTCCACCGGAATGGATTGGTGGCCCGGATGAACCTGGATTTTCGGATATTTCGCGGCGAGAGCCTTTAGGAAATCCAAACTTTCCCGGTTTCGTTCCGGATCCTCCGTATAACTTCCCGGAATCACCGAATTTTCCCAACCCCAGCGAGTATGGCAGGTATCCCCTGTTACCAATTGCAGACCGTTACTGCTGCGTACTAAAAATGCCAAACTCCCCACGGTATGTCCCGGCACTTGCAGGATGTAAAAGGATTGGTCTCCGAAAAAGTCCAAGACTCTTGCGGCAGCCGTTTCCGTCTCGGTAAAAGTCAATTCTTCCAAAGCGGGAGCAGGACCTAATAGCCGATCCGTGGTTCCTTGAACGAACATATTTAGGAAATTTCTCTTCGTGCTTTCCCGTTTTCCGGTGAAAATCGGAGTTCCGGAAGGAAAATCCAAGGTGCCCATGATATGGTCCATGTGCATATGGGTTAAGAAGACGCCGTTCACGTTCTTGTTCTCTTTCTTCAACCATTCTTCGGAAGTGACGTGGATTTTCAGATCGGCGGTATTCATTGCGGAGGCCACCATCGAGGAAATCGGCCATTCTTTAGGATCCTTTCTGAATACTTCCGCGACTCCCGTATCGATCACATACCGGCCGAACTTGGGATGATCGATCACGTAAAAATAGATTTGAATGGGTTCCTTTCCCGGTTCCAATTTGGCATCCCTGGCCTTCTGATCTTTCAAATTGATCAGACCGCCACGATCCACGGCCCAATCCGCGGAAACGATCTTCTGAAAAACGATCGGTCCTCTTTCCGCAAGAGGCACATCCGCCAACGTTCCCGGTTTTCCCCGAACCACTTGGAAGGAAGAATGCGATGTTACGGAACAAGAAAGCAGTGCCAAAAAGACGGAGAGTCCGAAAAATTTCATACGAACAGATTGGAAAAATTCGCTTAGAAAGCAAGGGAATTTCGTTCATCTGGAAGACCCTTTCGCCAAACCTGAGACTGGTGCACCGCAACGAAAGACGGGACCTTTTCAATCTCGTAACATTTCGGAATCGCTATTCAAAATAAACGTTTTAAAAGAAAACATTGTGTTTGTTCGAATTAATTATTTATTGACGTTGCTTTATCCTTGATTAGAATAGCTGAAATTTTCACACCCTCTCGCTTCATTCGAGTCGATGTTCGAAAACGTTAGTCTTTTTTGCATAAGAAAAGAAGAATCCGATCTTAAACTCACTTTCTTTTAAGGACATATACATGCTCGCTCAAGAACAGAGTTTTCAAAAATTCGTTTGGACTTTGGAAAAGAAATGGATTCAGATCGTTTGCGTACTCGGATTCACTTTGGTCCCGATTTTCGGCGGATTGGATTATTTCATCATCCCGAAAAATTACCTGGACCAAAACCTGACGTATTTTTTCACTCTAAGAGCCGCCGCTAGCCTGATCGTTCTCGTCCAATTCATTATTTTAAAATATTCCCCTCCGAATCCTTGGAATGCGATTCATGCGTATGTGTTCACTTTCATCGTAGGGGGAATCATTTCCCTGATGACGACCCGTCTCGGTGGATTCGAATCTTCCTATTACGCCGGACTGAATCTGGTTCTTATCGCGGTAAATCTCTTCCTACCTTGGAACGCATGGAAGGGAGCGCTGAACAGTCTCATCATCGTCGCCCAGTATGTGATCCTCAACCTGCTGTTGGATCCGGAATACCAGGTTATTTCAATCATCAACAATCTCTATTTTATGTTGGGAACCATCGTGATCTCGGTGACGATTGCGCACTTTAAATTCTCTCTGACCAAATCCGAATTCGAAAAGATGGACATGATCAGCAATTTAAAGTCCCAGCAGGATGGGGATTACTTTCTCACCTCTTTGGTATTGCAGCCGTTGAGCTTGAACCTAGCCAAAAGCAATTCGGTGAATATCGAATTCTTTACCAGTCAGAAAAAGAAATTCGTATTCAAGACTTGGCGCCAGGAGATCGGAGGGGATATCAGCGTCTCTAACGTGATCACCTTAAAAGGAAGAAGTTACGCGGTTTTCGTAAACGCGGACGCGATGGGAAAATCCCTACAGGGAGCAGGAGGAGCGATCGTATTCGGCGCGGTATTCCACGCTATGGTCCAAAGAACCAAGATGATGGAGGTTCTACAGAACCAATACCCCGAGCGCTGGCTAAAAAACGCCGTCATAGAATTGCAAAAGACGTTCGAGAGTTTTGACGGCGCGATGATGATCTCCATGGTGATCGGATTGATCGACGAGGAGTTAGGACTCGTATATTACATAAATGCGGAGCATCCCTTCCCCGTCCTCTACCGGGACGGAAAGGCCACGTTCATCGATTCCCAGATTTATTTCCGAAAAGTGGGAATGCTGGAATTGAGGAGCAAATTATTCGTAAGCCTATTCCAGATGCATTCGGGAGATGCGATCATTTTAGGTTCGGACGGCCGGGAAGACCTGATGGTCTTCGACCCCGCCGTCAACGCCAAGGGAATGGTGGAGGACGAAAACTTCTTTTTGGAGAAAGTGGAGAGAGGAAAAGGCAAGCTGGAAGGAATCGTAACCGCTCTCCAGGAATCCGGAGACATCATAGACGACCTTTCGCTTGTAAAAATCACGTTCAACCCTCCCAAGGCTCCGGCCTCCCTCAAAAATGGATCGGGACAGGACTCCTCCTCTCCTAGACTGGATCACTTAAAGCAGATCGTAGCTGACGGACTCAAAAGCGGAAGTATGGATAAAGCGATCGAAGCCGCAAAGGAAATCGTGGAAGCTTTTCCCATCGAATCCCACTATCTGTATTTTCTATCCAAAAATCTGAACAAAAACAAAAATTACAAGGATTCCATAGAATACGGGGAAAGATTCCGGAATCGGAATCCCAATCATGTGAACAATCTAATCGTATTATCGGATTCTTATAGACGAATAGGCGACTCGAAGAGGGCGGAATTGCTTCTTCGGGACGTCTTTTCTCACGAGCCCGAAAATCCGATCGCGCTAAATCTTTTAGGAAGGCTGAAACACGTAAATGGAAAAAACCTCGTCTAACCAAATCGCGGAAGAAATCGAAAAGCAGCTCCCGAAAGAGGAAGTTTTCGTTCCTACGTACCGCTGCCAATACCGAATCCATTCCTTAAACGGACAGGAATGCTCCTTAAACGCGGTTCTTCGGGACGTATCGAAACACGGCACGAGAATCTTTCATACCGATCCGATCACCGTGTCCGAAGCGATCGGATCCGCTCTTGAAATGAGTATCTATACGGATGTGATCCATTACAGCAGAAAGCTGAGCGGAGTAATCCGTTGGGAAAAAGAATCGGAATCCGGTTACGAATATGGCGTACAATTCGACGAACCGATTCACTTGGAACTGTTTCGGACTCTCCATGATTCCCTGTTAGGGATTAAGAACAAGATCGAATCGGATGAACCCAAAAATCCTCACAGCGGTTCCCTATCCATCGTGTTCCAAGCAAAGGAAAAAATCCAGGCGATCGCTCCCCTATTGGCCCAATTGGAATCCAGTCTGAACGATTATGAATACGCGGTGGGGTACAATCTGAAGGAGGAAATTTACGAAGCTACTTATATGCTCCTCCAACCGATTTATGAATTTTTAAAGAAGAAATCCAACGATCTTTACCACGAGTTGCCTCCGAACGAGATCGGATACAATTTCCAGTACATCCGCCAGGAATTGCGGGAATTCCTGTTCTTAGATCCTTTCGTCAAAAGAGCTACGGTAAAGCCGTTAGGTTATGCCGGCGATTTTGAGATGATGGACGCCATCTATAGGAACACGAACGAAGGCACGAACCTTTTGGGAAAGAGCCTACACAAGTGTACCTTAAATTTGAAATCGGCGCAGGCGGTCTTTCATAGACAGAATTTCTTTTATAGAACCATACTGGATCGCTTGAAAAAGGCCGAAGGCAAAATCCACGTATTATCGGTGGCTTGCGGTCCCGCTAGAGAAGTCGTCACTCTTGTTCGGAATGCCGACCAATCATTATTGGATAAATTAAGCATTTTTCTGTTGGATCAGGATCCGAGAGCGATCACGGAAGCGAAACATGGAATACGAATCGCTCTTTTACGCAGCAAAAAGAAACTGGATTTCCATTGTTTGAATATAGAGATTTCCAGATTTGCGGCCAATCCCAAAAAATACGTGCCGGTTTCCGAAATGGACATGATCTATTCTGCTGGACTTTTCGATTATATTAAAACCCGCACCGCCCAGAAGATCTGTTCTCATTTGTATTCCATCTTGAATCCGACGGGAGAGATTTTCCTAGGAAACTTTTCGGCGGATTCCGATGAAATCGGGATCATGGAAGTGATGGATTGGAGTCTGATCTATCGGAGCGACGAGGAATTGGTAGCCTTTGCGGATACGATTACGGGTCCTAAGACGGTAGGAGTGATAGACGACGCTTTTCCGCAGAAATTCTTTTATCTGACTAAAAACTCGCCCAGTAAAAATTGATTTCGAAAAGCCGGAGTGATCCGAAACGATCTCCTCCGGCAAGTTCCTACAAACCTCTACTTTCTTCCGAATTTCGCGGTCAGCTTCCCTTCCGCTAATTTTAGAGAATTGATATAGTATCCGGCCATCGCTCCGGGTGCATCCTGGTCCAAAGGAACCTTATCTTTGAGCGCGATCACACGGAAAATGTACTGGTGGGGTTTATGTCCTTGCGGTGGGCAAGGTCCGCCGTATCCCGGCTTGCCGAAGTCCGTACGACTTTGGATCGCTCCGGCGGGCAGAGGTCCCTTTTCGTTTCCTGCTTTTGCGGCAAGACTGGTAACATTAGCCGGAATATTAAATACGACCCAATGCCACCACCCGCTTCCAGTAGGCGCATCGGGATCGTACATAGTAACCGCGAAATATTTCGTGTCTTTAGGTGCGCCCGACCATTCTAGATCGGGTGAAACGTTTTCTCCCGAACAGCCGAATCCGTTGAACACCTGTTCGTTGGTAATGTTTCCCCCTTCCTTCAAGGACTTACTGCTCACTTTCAGATCCGCAGCGAACGCCGATGCTGTCGAAAGGAAAAAGACCAACGCCCCGAGGGCAAACCCGACTTTAGATCGAATCATAAAAACCTCCCAGTATCTACTGTAATACAAATCTTAGACGCGATAGTCGGATCCGCATCCTTTTTATATAAAATAACGATGTTCGCTAAACGAAACATCGATGAAGATTTGGCATACCGGATTTCTTTTCTTCTTTTCAGAAGCCGAAATGACTGTATTCTTGGGCGCGAGTAGAACGTAGGTCGGGACATCTAGGACAGGAGAAAAACGGTATGAATCAGAAAACAGTTCTTACGGAAATCATTCCCGTGAAAAACGGAAACATTTTCGAAATCGTAATCAACCGTCCGGAGGTACACAATTGCGTTAACGGAGAAACCGCGGACTTACTACTTTCCGCTTGGACGAAATTTCGCGACGACCCGGACCTGACCGTGGCAATCTTGAGAGGAACCGGGGAAAAATCCTTTTGTGCAGGCGCGGATCTAAACGCACTGAACACTTTGATGAAAATTAACGGAACGAACGATGAAGTCAGGCACTGGATCAAAAACTCCACAGGCCCCATGGGAGGAACCAGAGTGGTTCAGAGAAAACCCGTCATCACGGTTTCCCAAGGTTACACATACGCAGGTGGGTTGGAACTTTTCTGCCACGGCCATATCCGGATCGCGGAAAAGCAGGCAATGTTTTCCGTAGCATGCAGACGCTGGGGCGTTCCGTTAGCGGACGGAGGAACCGTCTATTTGCCTTGGCTGATCGGTCCCGGCTCCGCCCTTCCGTTGATCATTACGGGTCAGAGAATTCGTGCCGACCGTGCGTATGCGATCGGGCTCGTATGGGAAGTCACTCCCAAAGGCAGAGGAATCGCGAGAGCAAGGAGATACGCCGAGCAAATCTGCGCCGTTCCTAGAGACGCTTTGATGGCGGATCTCACTTCCGCAATCGACGGATACGGACGCCCCTTGGAGGAGGCGCTGGAAACGGAAGCGAAAGGAATTTATCCGGTAGTGACTAGCGAATCTTTCCGGGAAGGTGTTGCCGGCTTCCAAAAGGGAGATCGATTTTGGTTCAGATGATCCTTACCTTGATCTAAAATCACCCCGGGACGATCTCGAAATTTCTCCGGAATCGCCGGGGTTTTCGTTTTCTTTTCTTCGGTTAAGATCTCTTAACCCGATAACTGTGGAAGCCGAACAGTGCATAAAACGGGCACCATCCGATTAAACCCGTCAGCACCGGAATCCATCCGATGATGACCAGGAATCCTCCCGTCCAAGTTTTAGACCAAAAGCCCACTCCGACCAGAGTCATTCCTATGACAACGCGTAGAATTCTATCCAGCGTTCCTTCATTGACTTTCATAGTACCTCCGGATGCAAGCCATCCGGGTCTCAGTATCCATCAAAAATTCGTTATGTCAATATGCCGAAGGAAAGAAAACCTTGAAACACGATCTTCTTTCATCATAAAAGCGTCTAAGTTTATAATTCGGGAACCGCAAAGATAGGAATTTTCTCTCTATTTTTTTCCGCCTAACAGACGACTTCGTATACCTGACTGGATTTGGACTTTCCCTTTACTGCGACTTTTCCTAGTCTCTTGAATCTGAATTTTCTTTTGTTGCGGATCTTTTTATACGTATTTTCGCTTAACAGAAGATTCGTCTGGAATTGCTTGGTCAACCCTTCTATCCTGGAGGCTAAGTTGACGGCATCAGAAATCACGGTACCATCCATGCGTTGGTCTTCTCCGATGGTTCCTAACATCAAGGTCCCGGTGTGAAGCCCGATTCCGATACGGATCGGCTCGAACTTTTTCTCCTTTCTGCTCTGGTTCAGATCTTCGAGCTCCTTAAGCATTTCCATCGCCGCCTGCAAAGCGTCATCTGCGCTATCGGGAAATAAGGCCATAATACCGTCGCCTAGATACTTATCCACAAAACCGTGGTTCTTCCGGATGACGGGTCCCATTTTTCTCATGTAAGAATTCAAAAAATCGAAATTGTCTTTCGGACTCATCTTTTCGGAAAGATGAGTAAAATCCCGGATATCGGAAAAAAGGATGGTCATTTCCCTTTGGACCTGGTTTCCCAATCCTATTTCCGTTATGTTTTCCTTATTTAGAAATTTCAAAAATTCCAAAGGAACGAATCTACTGTAAGCCCTATTCACTTCCAGAAGGTTATCCGACAAGCGCTCTATGTACAGGAACGCTTGGGAAAACCTGAAGGAAAGCAGGTACGACTGGGCGAATATGAACGCGAAGAGGCCGAAAGGAAGATAATACCCCGTACTGACGAGCGCTTGGGAATACAGTATATCGTTTATGGAACTCGCGGTAAGAGCTAACAGTCCTCCCAAGGCCATCGACGCCCCTTCCGCTCTCCTATAGAGCAACCTCGCGAGTATAAAAATCAACCACCCGATATATAGGAGCATTAGTAACTCGAACGGAATCATCGAATGGGAATAAACGCTCGCCGGAGTGAGAATCACGAAAATCGATAAAAGAGAATAGAACCACTGCGTAGATTTTCGGATCCTACCGGAAATGGCACCCGGAAAGAGAGCGTCCATATAATTCACGAAAAGAGGAACGGAGACGTATATGGATAAGTATTCTATTTTGTTCCAGAACTCCCAAGGAAGGTCGGGGATTTTTCTGATCAAAAACCTTTCCCCAGTCACCAGCAAACGCATACCGATGGAAAAACAGAAAGCCCCGAAATATAGTCCGCTCAAGTCCCTTCTCCTAAGCGAAAAAAGACCGAAATGATAGAACGCCATAATCATGATGCTTCCGAAAAGAAACATTTCGCTGTTGGCGTGATCTTCGCGGAAGATTTGCATCTCTGATTCGGTTCCGAGCCGTATCGATTCCCAAAGTCCTCCCTTAAAGTGATGAAAGTTGGAAACCTCCACCGTAATGGTAAATTCGTTTTTTGGAAAAGAAAGAGAATTGTATTGCGGAAGGTATTGAGGCCTGGAGGAATTGGAATCGATTCCCACGACTCCGTTACGTGCGATTTTTTTTCCGTCCACAAAAACCGAAGCCGCGGTTCCCGCATCCTGAAAACGCAACATCAATCTTTCCGTATCCTTTCCGAGCAAGACCTTCAAAGAATACGTACCATAGCCGTAGGCTTGGAAGGAATTCAATCCCTCTATGCCCGAGATTTGATTCCAGTTTCCCGGTACGACGGTCAATATGGATCGTTCGGAACTCGTTTCGGAAGGACGGGAAAGAGTCAGTTCTTTCCATTGGAACTTCCACTCTCCATCCAACTTAACGATTCCGTCCTCGGAAAAATTCCACTCCCTTAAATCCAAGACTCCCTTCTCCGCCAACGGAGCGATTTTAGAGGAAGGGGATCCGATGCAGGCTGAGAAGGAGAAAAGGAAGAACAGACCGATTCCGGAAAATTTTCCGATCCTTAGAAATTTAGCAGTTCTTAAAGTCCAAAGTAAAAAAAAAGGATCGTAAAAAGAGCGAGTCGTTTGTGACCGGCTTCCACTTTCGCCAAACATGAGATAAGATGACGATAAAAAACGAGCAGAATCGACCGTTTTAACCGGTCCTTTTTTGTCGGAGCCGCAGCAAGATCCTGCCTCAATCGGCAAACGATCCGGACTTCATCTCCTTCTCGGACGGAAAAATCGAGTTGCTATTCAATAATTGATAACTCAGATTTAAGAATGCGCGCGCCTTATCGGAGGCTTGGCGACAAAAGGCCGGGTCCTTTTTGCAGAATTCCGTCGGCCCCGAAGGGGTAGAAACCGAATATTCCGCTCCCCCTTTTCCATCCGCATATTCCAGATGAAATAAATCCTTTTCGATCCATCCGAAAAGAGTCCCATAGGCGAAGTAGGCGCTTTCCGTACGGTTAAAGGAAAATAAATCCCGGCCCATAGCGGAAAAATACGCCGGTTTCCCTACGATCCCGAGAACGGTCGGAATGATATCCAATTGAGAGGCGAATTTATCGTCTTTTCCCGGTCTAATTCTACCCGGAGCGTAAATCAGAAACGGGATATTCCTGTCCTCGTAATAATTCAGATAACGGTGATGAGTATGATCCGCAACAAAGACAAAGACCGTGTTTTTGAAATATGGGAATTTCTTAGCCTTCTCTATAAATTGACCGATGGCCCAATCGGAGTAATGATACACGTTTAAATATTCATAATCCCTAATGGAAGAATCGAAAATATCGAACCGCTTTTCCGGGGTTTTATAAGGGTAGTGCGTGGTCAAAGTCAAGGCCACCCCTAAAAAGGGTTTGGAAGAAGAGCTGATTTTCTCGTGTAATAGTTGCAGAACATCCGCGTCGTCGTAACCCCAAGCTCCTTTCTTAAAACGTCCAAGACTCCGGATCTCCGCTTCTCCCACGACCGTTTGGAACCCCCAATGAGGCATTAAGACGGATTCGTTATCGAAGGTTAAGTCCCCTCCGGTTACGAAATAGGTTTCGTAACCCAGGTTCTTAAATATGGATCCGATGCCGGAAAAATTGCCGAGGACTTGGTGGGTACGAACCACGGTCAGCCCGGGGCGATCCGGTATCCCCGTCAAAACGGACATCATTCCGTTCGTAGTCCTTCCACCCGATGCGAAAAAATGCGTAAAGAATCTCCCCTCTCTAACCAATCGATTGAAATAAGGGGTCAGCTCCCTGCCTTCCACGATCCCGTCGGATATGGGTCGGATAAATTTACCGGTCCAACTTTCCAGCATTACTATGACGATATTCGGCGGAGTTCCCTCGTTCGTTCCTTTCTGAAAACGCAACAGCGGATATTTGTCGCTTACGAAACCGGCGTTCTGATACTCTATCTCCTTACGCACGATCCGCACCGCATCCGCTTTCTTCATCACCAGATTCGGATTCAGATTCTGACTTTTCAAATCTATAATGGACGTGTAGATCCCGTTTAAGGGAAGATCGTTTAAAAAAGGATTCGTAGAAGTTGCCGCGTACGCGGGGCGAAGCGGAGTCTCCTGAATACCCCCTCGGATGGCGATCACCAAAAACGCCACGATGAAAAACAAACGCAGAGACTCGTAAATCCAGTTGCCCTGTTCGGAATTTTTAGGCACCCTTCTCCAGAAAACGAAACCCGCGATAAGAAGGAAAACGACCGCGGAGCAAATCATAAAAGTCAGGAACCTAGGGCTTTCCGTCAGAGCGGATTTAAAAATCACCCAGAAACCGTTTCCGAAAAATACGAATCCTTCGTAGCCTAAGTGCTTATTTCCGTTTTCATAATAAATCAGATCCGCGCTTAAATGCCCGATCATCCAGAGCGTTATTAATATGGCGGAGTATCCCCAAAACAATCTGTAGAATCGGATCCTTCCCAACACCGGCACCATCAATGGTACTGCAAAAAGAGCCAAAAGCATGGAGATAGTCGCCAGATCGAACCTGAGGCCGACCGCCGAAGCCAGTAGAAACGCCTTCACCCCCACCCCGTCCAGACGGTAGGAGTAGATCCATACGAACGCTATTTTATAGAGAAGTAAGATAATGTAGAAAAGGAGAAAATAGAATAATATTAATCTAATATTAAAGGATGTTTTTTTTTCCACAAAAGCAAAATCAACGAATCAAATCACAAGGCAAGCGAATTTCAAGGATAAAGGAAAGGGCTCGTTCCGAATTTTCGGGCCCGAAAAGCCTAGTTTAAAACGAAGGTCTAAAAAGTCAGCCTGGAAAGCCGCACTCTTCATTCTCTAACGACCCCACAAAACGAAAAAGAGCCCGGATCGTCCCCGACTCCGAGCTCCTTCTAGCGAATTCTTTGCTTCTTAAGACTTACTGTTTGGATTCCACGCAATAGGTCTTCCAGAACATAATGCCGGTATGATCGGCTTCCTTTGCCGACTTGCATTCTTCGATAGAATTATAACTGCCCAGTTGTACGTTTCCTCTGGCCGAATAAAGCCATAAAATCCAGAGGCCGGCAATTAAAATCGTCCTGTTCATCAGCTTCCCCCCAATTCCCCCGAATATTTTCCAACTTTCCGACATTCCCCGTCAAGTATTTAGCGTCTATCGTATATGACGAATTTATCTTTTAATTAAATTCATCGAGCTACAAAACTTAGCCTCTTGATTTTACTTCCCGCCGACGTCCGATACGATAAAATCGCAACTGAAATTCGCCTTCCAGGAGTCGTAAAATTCTTCCGACTTCAATTTTACGATCCGAAGCGGGTATTTCGATTCGATCAACCGCGATCTAAAAGAAGTATTGCCGCTTCATGGGAACAATCGTACGCTTCTATTTCTACTACAAAATCGTCACCGGAATTCAGGTTCGTCAGAATCTCAAACCCGTTACTGCGAAGATCTCCGGAAACCAACTGATTGACTTTCATATAAGAAACGTCGGCTATACCGTATGTATATCCGAAGTCCGTACGAATTATGATCTTATTGTCCTTTTCGTTTAGTCCGGCGATAGTGCCCCTCATGATTTTTCCCTTCCACTGCGAAATTCCGCGCCTTTAGGATTAATATGACGAAAAAAATACGCTATTTTCCTTGACGTTCCGTTTTTTTTGGAGATTTTTCTGAATCCCGATATGGAATCTTTTTTTCTAAATTTTTATTCCTTTGGATCATTATTAGCAGCGCTGTTTTCCGCTTACGCCGCTTTCTTTTTCCTTAGGATTAAGGATAGAAGCAAGGCAGCCCTAAACATCGGGTTGGCAACATGCATAACGATTTTGTATCACTCCGCTTACGCGGTCGGGTTTTCCTCGTACGACGAATGGACGATTTATCACAGATGGTTCATGATTCCCGTTCCTCTGATCAGCTTGATCCACCTATTTCTATTCTTCTTCTATTTCCCCGAACCTAAAAGGGTGAAATTGGGACTTGGGATTTTCTTTGCATTGTATGCGGGAATCATCGTCATCACAGCCTTCTACATTATGGTTTCCTTACAAGCTCCGAGGACCTTCGTTTTCGGAAGCCACCACTGGGATTTCCAAACACAACTTTTTTATAAAATATTTTCCATCCTGGTCTTATTCTACATTCTATGTCTAATCGCCGCCGGGATCTGGCGAGCTTATGTGGAAAAAGGAAAGCAAAGGAGAGCGGTGATCTATCTCCTTCTGACGTACTGTTTTTTAAGCATTTTTTCCGGGATTATGAACGCGCTGAGTAGGGACGGAACGGTATCCCGAGCGGCTTACCAACAATGCGCCGACCTTACCTTGGTGGCGGGATATTTTCTGATGATAGTCCTGTACGTGAATATAACGAAGGAAAGAACCACCATCCTGAGTCGCATTATAGGAATCGCAATGGCGACCTTCCTCTTGACGTTTCAATTGGTCGGCTATGCGATCTTGAACGGCTACGATTCTTCTTTCGATACGATCCAGACTCACGTCACAAGATCGGCCGTTTTGAACGAAGAAAGACCTAAAGATCTCCTATATCTCTTATCATTCGATCCGGAAAATTCCAAAATAAAAACGGAATATGGATCCAAAGATCCGAGGACCGGAAAAAGCGACGGCGAAGAATTACGATTTTTTTATTATACCAAAAAACTGTTAAACCTAGGAAGTATGGATGCGAAACAAAGGCGAAAAAGATCCGAAAAGATCCTGGAAGAATCGCCGGAAGCATTCGGAATATATAGGAGCGGCCTTTGGGAATTTCTGGAATCCAAAGGGAACGGACAGGTTTCTGATCCGGATGTGGAACGCTTTTTCGGCGATATGGAAAAAAGATTTTCGGTCATTCGGAATAAATTTTATAACGCTCCTAATAAAAACGATGATACCCTCGCGGACAAACTTTTCCGCTCTGAGGAAGTCGGCGTTTCCGCAACGATGAAATCCCTTACGGAGAGATTTAAGGGAAGTGTCCGCGAAGGCATGAGCGGCGAGGAATTGAACCAGCTTTTTCTTTCGATCGCGGTCCCGTTGAGAAAGGAAGAAGAACGCATATACAGGGGAGTCAGAACCTTTCACCCGGGGGATCCTAAACCCAATTATTATGTTTCCTATATATACCAACATCCTAAAACGGGAAAAATCTACGAGGCCGGATTCGACTACAGAACCCTAAGGCAATTCCTCCACCCTCCCTCTTGGATACTCGCCGTTTCCCTTTTATCCATCTTTTTTGTGACTGCGATCGGATTCCGACTCTTCTTCGATGGTGCTCTTCTTACGCCGTTAAACGAAGTAGTGACCGGACTAAGGGAAGTAAATTCGGGGAATCTGGATTACAGACTGACACCGAGAGTCGAGGACGAGATCGGTTTCATAGCGAGATCGTTTAACCGGATGACCAGATCGATCCAGGCTGCGAGAAAACGGTTGGAGCAATACGCGGCCGAACTGGAGGATAAGGTCAAAGAGCGCACTAAAGAACTCGAGTTATCCTTGGAAGAGATCAAGGAACTAAAACAGCAGCAGGACGGAGATTATTTCCTTACTTCGCTTTTAATCCGGCCGTTAGGGGAAAACAAAGCCGTTCAGGATACGGTAAAAGTGGATTTTCTATTGGAACAGAAGAAAAAATTCACCTTTAGGAATTACGAGGACGAGATCGGCGGCGATATGAATATCGCGAATCACATCGAGTTGAAACGAAGAACGTTCACCGTATTTCTGAACGCGGATGCCATGGGAAAATCCATGCAGGGAGCGGGAGGGGCCTTGGTTTTAGGTTCCGTCTTCGAGTCCATCATAGAGAGGACCAGACTGGTGGAATCGATGCGCAATCTTTCCCCCGAACATTGGCTCAAGGGCGCGTTCACGGAGCTACATAAAGTTTTCGAAAGCTTTGACGGTTCCATGCTAGTATCTTTAGTCATGGGTCTGATCGACGATCATGCCGGAATCCTTTATTATATCAACGCGGAGCATCCTTGGACCGTTCTGTACAGGGACGGCATATCTTCGTTTATAGAAAACGAATTATTATTTCGTAAATTAGGGACTACGGGGCTGGAAGGTAGAATCTCGATCAAGACCTTTCAATTGGAACCCGGAGACGTGATCATAGCCGGATCCGACGGTAGGGACGATATACTGATCGGCATGGATGCGACAGGGGGACGGTTATTAAACGACGATGAACACCTCTTCTTGAAAATCGTCGAAGAGGCCGACGGAGAACTGTCGGGTATTTACGAAGGAATTCTGAAGAGAGGAAAACTTACCGACGATCTTTCCCTGATCCGACTTTCCTATCTGGAACCGAACCGAACCTCCCCGGAAGAGGAAAGTGATAAGCGGAAAATCCTGGAATTGCTTCGGCGAGCAAAAGCGACCACGAACGAATCGGATATTTCCGAGGCAATCTCCTTCCTCCAGGAGGCGGAAACTTTGAACAGTCGGATTCCCGAGGTAAAAAGAAATTTCGTCCGTCTCCACCTCAAACTGAAAAATTATCGGGAAGCGGCAAAGTACGCGGAAGATTATCTAGATTTACGACCGATTGACAACGAAATCCTTTATATAGCCTCCTTTGCGGCGAGAAAAGCCGGAATGTTGCGTAAGGCGCTGGAGTTCGGGGAACGATTACGGTTAAGAGATCCGAACCATCTCAAAAACCTGATGAACCTTGCGCAGGTTTTCATCATCCTAAAAAAATTCGACCAAGCTGCGTCCGTTACCCAAGAAGCCTCCGCAATCTCTCCTGACAGCAATGCCATCCTGAAACTCAAGGACTTCCTGGGAAAATTGGCTGATAGACAGACCGACGAAGAGCGGATATAAACCGAATTCGGAAACGGGGGGACTCTCCGCTGCGGGCCTTTTTTATCCGCCTATCTTTCTTCCAAAGCGAAGGCTAGAGAATCCACCAAATCTCCGCGCGAGTTCCTATCGGCATTTCTTTCTTCTCCCCTTCCTTTCGCGACGGTTTCGAAAGTCGTTTCGTAATCCTCGAAATTCGTCTTCATCACTCTGTCCCAAAAATTGAAATAAAGACTGTAATTCCCGTGAAAACGTTGGTGGTGCATATTGTGATGGGTGGAAGTATTGATCCATTTCAAAATCGGATGCTTTGCCCAGCCTCTGGGAAAAAGTTCGTAACCGGTGTGCCACCAGATATTCATCACCATAGCGTAAACGGTATGCGCCAAAAAGAAGCCGAAATGAAAGGGAACCAGACAGATAAAGGGAACCACGTAGAAAGCCTCCAAAAAAGCCTCGATCCAATGAAAATTATACGCGGCAAAAGGAGAAGGGTTTACGGATTTATGATGGAGAGAATGGACCAAAGAATAGACTTTCCTATGGTGCATCAATCTGTGGAACCAATAAAACCAAGTCTCATGCCAAACCGTAATCAAAAAAAGGCTGAAGAATCCGTAAGCCCATCCGCCGTGCTCCGACAAGTTGAAATAAATTTTACGATTCAAAATCCCGAACCCGGAAAGAATGTAAACGGAAATCGCGATCCCGCTGAACATGAATAAGGTCACCGCGGACTGTTTGATCTCGGACCAAATCTTTTCCGACTTAGGAAATGACTGCTGGATTCTGAATTTTTGGAAGGATCCCTTTTTCCAGATCCAAAAAACGAGGAAAACCAGACCCGCAAGAGGATAGTAACGCAGAAAATTCATACTGAGCTGAAAAAGTGCGAACGACTCCACGCATTCTAGGCTAAACTGGCAAGACGGCATCGAAATATCTCCTAAATCGCTTCCATACTACGACAGGTGATCGTTATTTGCGACCGGCCCGATCGGAATGGGTGAAAAAAAGGGTCCGATCCGATCCTTCCGGACCTATTTTTTAGATTTTTGAAGGCTCCTCTTTCTGTAAGCGGACGGAGTCAGACCGGTTTCCTTCCGAAAGACTTCGTTAAAGGTAGACTTGGATCGGAAGCCCGAGGAATAGGCAATTGTCAAAAGAGTCTCCTCAGGCTGAGTCCGGATCCTATGTTTAGCTTCTTCGACCCGGTATTCGTTTAATATCTGAAAGAAAGTCTTCCCTTCTTCCGTATTCAGGTATTCGGATAACTGGTGCGGGGTGAGACTCAACCTTCCCGCCAGAAGAGTAAGTGTCAGTTCCTCCTCTCGGTAGATTTTTTCCGTTTCGAACAGATTCCGAAGGTTCTCCCGTATCTCGTTCAGGTTCAGCTTCGCGAGTTGGGAAGCTCTAACCCGCTTTTCCTCTTCCACCACCTTTCGAACTTCCAGAAAAAATTCCGGGTATCTCTGCCGATAAACGTAAATGAAGAGTAGAAACAAACCGATCCAAGTTCCGATTTTTCCCAACGGATCGGGCCTACCCGTCAGCACCGAAAATGCGCCGAGAAAGGTGCTCAAAATCGCAAAGCCTGAAAAAAGGAGAATGGTCATCAGGTTGATTTCTTTTCGAATCACCGAGACCCGGACCGTTCGGAAAAGGCGTATCAAAAAGGAAAGCAAGAAGAAGAGCAGGATGCACATGGTAAAGAGCACCGGACCTTTGACGTTCCAATCGGAACCCTGATCAAAGACCTTAAGAAGTAACTCCCTCTTCCTATCCGCATCCTGAAAGTAAAAAGGGACCAACCAAAGCGCGATCCCGACGGCGGGAAGGATTTTCAGAACGAACCGACCCGGCTTTTCCGAAGGATTTCCCCATGCTAGAAGGAGATACCTTTCCAACAACGCTCCCAACAAAGCCGAACAAGGTAAATGAGTCAAAAATAAATAAGGAAAATGTAAAATATTGTGGGACGAAACCAGATACGCGTGAAACAAAAAATATGAGAGTAGCAGAAAAATTCCGAACAATACGGTCCTTCTATTCCCTCTCGAAAAAGCGAATACCTCTCCCACCGCATACAACAAGGCAAGAAGCGAGGAGAAAAGAAGGAAAAACGATAGAAACGAATCCGCCACCCTTTAACGATCCTCGATAAGAGACCTACCCTCGATTACAACAGATCTGAACGGCATCCATCAATTGTTTCGCGTCCCAGGGTTTCGAAAAAACGGCGTAGGTCCCCGCTTCGTTTTTGACCCTACGAACCGCGGTTTCATCCACATGTCCCGTGATCAGGATCGAGCGAATTTCCGGATATTTTGCATGGATCAATATCAGGAACTCGTCCCCTTTCAGACCGGGCATCAGCCAGTCCGATAGGATCAGGATCACATTGATTCCGGTATTTGCAAGTTCATCCACCACTTCGAGCGCTTCCTTAGCGTTCAATGCCGTTTCGTATTGGTATTCGTCCCCAAATCGTTTTCGTAATTCCTGCTTGAGAGTGATCAAAATGATCGGTTCGTCATCTACACATAAAATCGCGCTTCTTTGGGCCGTCACCATTCAATATCTCCTTTAAATAGCGGTCGCGGATTTGAGCCAGACGCTGAATCTGGTTCTCCCCGGCACGCTCTCGAATTCTATCTTCCCACCCATTTTCTCTATGATCTTCTTACAGATATCCAATCCGAGACCAATGCCTTCCCCGTGCCTTTTCGTGGTAAAGAAGGGATCGAAAATTTTTCCTTGGATCTCCATCGGGATCCCGTCGCCGGAATCGATAAACGAAGTGACGATCCAGGGATTTTCCTTTCGAATTTCTATTTCCAGTCTGCCCTTATAGTTCATAGACTGCAAACCATTATTCAGAAGATTGATCCATACCTGGTTCAATTTATCCGCGTCTCCGATGCATTCCTCTTCGGTTCTGAAATTTTTTACGATCTCGACTCCGGATTTAATCTTACTATGATAGAGAGTGAGTACGGTTTCTATTTCGCTTCTGATATCGACGGGTAAAAGTCCTCCCCCCGTCTCAGGAGGCAACGCGCCGGGGTTCAGATAATTTCTCAGCGCCAACACTACGTGAGAAGCCTTGCCTGTCGCGATCTTTATAACTTGGCTCAAGCGGACTATCGTCGAGAGAGTGGAAACCGCCGATAAAATCGGAACGACTTTATCCGTCTTGACGAGATCGAGTATTTTTTCTCCGATTTTGTACAATCCCGCGTCCAGAATCAGATTCGTTATGGTTTCCGAATCCCTTATCCCTGCTTCGTTTAACGATTGTAGAAGTTTTTTTCGTGTAGCTCGATCCGGGATTTCCTGGGATTGGTACGCGTCCCTTAGGCTTTCTTCGAACAGGACCCTGAATATCTCCAGATCCTCCTCTCCCAAATCGGAAAAGAATCCGGGAAGTTTATTAAGATCGTTCTGTAAAATCTCCAAAATAGCGCGGTTCGAAGACACGATCGCTCCGAGCGGAGTATTCAATTCGTGGGTCATACCTGCCGCGAGTTGTCCAAGAGCCGCCAGCTTTTCCGACAAGAGAAGTTGCTCCTGCGCATCCTTCAATTCCCGCATTAACTTTTCCAGATTCTCGACCGCATCGACCAAATTCGCGTTCGATTTCTGCAGTTCCTGCGTTCTCTGATCGATCTTTTTTTCCAGATTCGCATTCAAATCCAGGATGGTTTCTTCCGCCTGTTTGTTTTTAGTCACGTCGACCATGACCCCGCGGAGATACTTCGGCTCCTCTTTTTCGTAAATCACCTTGACCAAGTTTTTCAACCAGGTCACTTTTTCGTTTTTCCCGACGAACCTATATTCGAATTCGAAAGATTCCAATTTTCCGGTCGATTCTTTGCAGAGACCTATCACTTTCTCCCGATCCTCTGGATGGATTCTCGAAATCCAGAAACCCGGCTTCGTCCACTCTTCCACCGCAAAACCTAAGGAGTCCGCTTGGCTACTTACGAAAATAAAATCCAAGTCCGTAGAGGAGGCCTCCCACACGATCCCGGGAGTCGTTTCGACCAAATCTCTGAAACGCTCTTCGCTGGACTTGGTACGGACAATCAATTCTTGGAGTTGCTCCGCCATACGATTGAAGGAAGAGGAAAGGGACCCGACTTCCTCCAACCTACTCGTGGGCACTCTTCGGGAAAGTTCTCCTCGTGCCAACGCTTCCGTCGCATTCGAAATGCGGGCAATCGGAGTGCTTACGATCCCGGAAAGAAAGGCA
Organism: Leptospira fluminis; assembly: GCF_004771275.1. Lineage (GTDB taxonomy): Bacteria > Spirochaetota > Leptospiria > Leptospirales > Leptospiraceae > Leptospira_B > Leptospira_B fluminis. The sequence continues at coordinate 157,749 of NZ_RQEV01000008.1, forward strand.
GCAACTAACAAAGAAAGAAGAAGTCCGATCGCAAAGACCATGGCGGATTGGCTGTTGCCGGTTCTGACTCCGGCCAGATAATAGGATTCGGGCAATGCGGTGACGACGATCCAGTCCTGCCGATTCTCTCCGTCCGTATAAGGAGTGGCTTGGGCCAACCAGGTTTCCCTGGACAAAGGCTTTGCAGTGATCACATCGAAATAAAACTGTATGGAAGTTCTTAATCGATGAAGGTCCCCCAATCTCTTTTCCAAAGACTGCACCGAATGGGCGATCACCGGATCTTCCGATGCGGCGGCCACAGTGAGATTTTTTTCGGACTCGGAAGGATTCCCCTCTGCCTGAAGAGAAGAAGAAACCAAGTTGGAATTTCTATCCAGAATATACGCGCGTCCTTGCCGAGCGATCCCCGAATTTTGAAGGAGTGCGGAGATCTCCTTCGTGGGAGGATCGTTCGTCACAAATCTTTTTTCCAAAAAATCATCCAGCTGAAGATTGATATTTTCGGAAATCTCCTGATGAAGTCGTAGCGCTAATTTGTTCGCCGATTCTTCCGAACTTTTAAGAGTCAGATAAGCGGTCGTTCCCACCATAACCAAAACCAGGACGATAAAGGGAGAAGCGATCAGCATTCTGATAGGCAGGCCGCCGTTACTCCGAACGTTTCCTTCGTCCTTCTCCGTCCGACCGCTTTCCCAAATCCGGACCTTTCCATCCAAGGAAATCTCCCTGACATGCCCGGGGATTTCCGCCCAATATAGGGAGTATTTTCTTGCCAATGGCAGAAAGGCCAGCATGCCAAAGGGAGCAAAAACCCAGGTCACCGAGGTCGTAAAAAAAAGGGCAGGCGAAATATTCCGATAGGAGATTTCGGGTGTAAACTTATCGGAGCATATGTATCCCCAAAGTTGAGGCTCGATGCTCATGAAGATAAACACGAAACTTAGATACCACCCCCAGGTCCGTAACTTCTTAAAATCGGGATTCTTTCCGATGAATTGGTACGCTACCCAGAAACAGGAAGGATTGATAAAATAACCTAGGATCCAATCCGCCAAAAAATCGGGCGGAACTCCCTCGATCAGATCGGAAAGACCGTACGCGAATGGAACGACGACCAACGCAGGGTATCCGAAAAGAACGATGCACAAAAAAACGGAAAGATCCTTCAAAGATTCGAAGGTCTGCGCGCCGGGAACGAGTACGATCAAAGAGCCTAGATATCCCGTGACGAACACGCTCACGAACGTCAGCACCATGCTGTACAATGCCTGGGAATCCCAGATCTGTCTTTCTCTGGCGATTCCCCATTTACCGTTCGGACGGAATGTCAGTCCTCCGTAAGCACAGAGCATCAATAAAATTCCGACAAGATAGCCGAAACGCCCCCAAACCTCGAGTAACGGAAGAGGCAGAAAACCGAAAACTCCTTCCAACCATTTTAGGAAAAGGTTCATAACGGAAGAATATTTCCTTTAACAGCAGTCACTAAAATCGGGTAAAATCCGCAAAGATCCATCTGGAACTACCGAACCGATCCGTAATACAAAAGACTGAAAACAAAAGCCAGAATAAATCTTTCCCAACCGACCAAATGCCGATCGCGCGTCTCGATTCGAAGGTGCAGAGACGGACTAGCGCTTTTAGATTATCCTAAGGACACCAAATCGGCAAATACGGGGACGATCTTAAAAGGGTACATCAGACCGTAAGGAATCGTCCGAAGTCTCCTAAAAACCGAAATATTGCTTCAAGACTGATCCGGAGAACTTTCCACTCCGATGGATCGTATCTCTTTATAGAAGGTAAGGGAATTGCGAGCCAATGCTAATTCCGATTTTGCGTTTGCCAGCTCCCATTTTAGCGTGCGCATTTCCGATTTCAAAAGACCGGTTTCGGAGGCAAGCTCTTTCGTCCTATTCCGAAGGTGAAGCGTTTCCGTCTTTTGAACTTTAACTTTGATCAGAAGTTTCCATATGAAAATCACGTTCTTTATCGATCTGGAAATCTTAGGTGATCCGGAGAATCGGGAATTTTTTTCCTTCATGACCAAAGACTTCCGTAATCCTCTCGAACGATAAGACTCTCCTATCGTTTGCTCGAAATAGCGAAGGTTAAACCAATTAGGAACGCTCATGTTCGTTTAATAATAATCCGAAATGCAAGGCGGTTCAAAACCCGGATCGAAAAGTCCTACGGGAACGGAACGAACCGCTTGACCTATTTAGCAAATCTTAAAATATAAGCCGTGGCTATGCTGCCTCTGTGCGAAATTCTGCGTTTGTAAAAGAAAACCGCACCAGACTTGTCCTGAAAACTTTCGGCTACATTGTAGCGTTTTTCAATAATAAAAAGGTTCAGTAGATAAAAAAGTTTTGAAGACTCCCGCGGAACGATTTCAATATATTTTAAACAATTTCGACGGTACTCAGGAAGAATTCGGAAGAACGATTCGTAAATCCAGACAACTGATCGGCGCGTATGCTGCCGGCAAGCGAACGATTCCTGAGGCGACTGCCCTCGTAATCGAGCTGGTCCACGGATACAGTAAGGAATGGTTGTTAAGCGGAGTCGGTATGGAAAAAGCCGTCGTTTTGAACAACCCGATCAAAGCGCTGAACCAAAAGGATTCTGACAGAAGGTTGATTCAAAAAATCAACGCGAAGGACGGAATCGTCGAAGTAGTCGAAGACCTCATGCAACTTTCGCCCAACGACTTAGAGACCATCCATCGGGCGATCAAAAGTCTGATCAAGCCGACCAACCAATAATTTCTCTATTTGAAATGTTTGCCGAAAATCTTTACAAGGATATCGGCACGTTCCCGGTAAGGCAGGTCCATCGCCTCTCCCAAACGATAATCATGAGCGATCATACTCATCGTTAAGCGTCTCTTTCTGGCGTGGTCCTGCACTTCATAATCCGCAGGATCGGTCAATTTGTAAAAGAATCCGTAAATCGGTTTGGTCAAGCGGACGAAATGCGGTAAGTCCGGCTCGTATACGGAAAAAGTCCTTAGTTTAAAAGCGTTACAATTTACGATCGCCACGGTCCAAATGAAGATCCCCAAGATGGAACCGATCGCAGCTTGTTCCCCCGAAAAAATTCCATAACGAGTCGGATTGATCCAGATGTACCAGCCTACGGCAAGAATGGGAGGAAGAAGACCTAGCAGAAGAAGAACGGAACTCGCTCTTGTCTTTCCGCGAGAACGAATCGCGTTCCTCCCGAATTTATAAATCGCGATCACGAATAATAACAGGGAATGCAGCAGAATCGCCGGATAAACGAACGTACCAGTAAACCGTACCGATTCCCCCGGTCGGGATACCAAGGTCAGTACGTTCAGCCTAAGGCTTTCTTCCAGAAAAAAAGAGATCAGGACGAGATGTGGAGCCAACCATTTCCAATTCGGTTTATAGGACTTCGAGTTATAGGATAAGGAAATCAGATAGATCAGGAAAGGTGCGGGAATGCTTGCGGCTAATCCCAAATTGATCAGCGCATTCAACCAAGAATAAGGAACCACTTCTCTTAGGATAAAGGAGGAGAACCAAAATCCCATAAACGTAGTCATCATTCCGAACTGGATCTGCACGGCCCTCCTCGGAGTCGGAATGAGAATCAAAGCTCCGAAAGCTACGAAGAAAAGGGCCGCACATAAATTCAATGCGACGACATTATCCGATGCAATAATTGACATGCTTGAGCCTTATTTAAATTAATAAAAGAGGCGATTTCAAGCAAACTCTTTTTAGGAATTTCTATCGTTTTAAATAGTACTAATTCCCCGTTGCAAAGAAAATTCGGAAAGTAAATCGGTCCCGGATATTCGACACAATGTATCGCACCCGAGGCAAGATACACCCTTTCGATTCCCTTGCGAAACGGACTGTACATTCCGAAAACCCTGGAATAATTCCGCTTAACGCAATAGTCGGCGACACATCCGCAATTCAGAAAAGCGGCATACGATCCTCTCGGCGTTCTTAAAAAAGCGACGGAATTCCAGTCGGCTACGTTTCTATCCAGAACCGCGTATCTGCGAGGCTCCGGTCCGGGGATCACTCCGATTTCGAGAGGAATCAGATTATTCGGGCGCTTTTCGACGACTCGCATAACGGAAAAAATTTCTTCTCCCTTCATCATTACGAACCAGACCGACCACGGATCTAGATCGAAGGTGCGCCACTCCGAATCCTGATTGCCTACTTCTTCGTTTGCCTTCTTTAAAAATTCCTTAATTCTCGAAATCAAAGGTGCGCCCGACCAAGCATTCACCTTCCAACATTCCAGAGATTCGTTTTTCCAATACATCGAAACCCCGGCTGGAGATTCTTCTCTTTCTATTTCTTGCGATATAAACATATTTTCCTCCAAAAGGGATATTAAACCCTCGGGCAATTATGGCAGGAGCATGTCGGTTTGGAAAGAGTAAGATTTGGTTTCCAGATCCGTACGGGACGAAATTCCTCCGTCCCGAAAGCCGGAAATTCCGCATGAGGGAGACAGTCAAAAAGGGGATTTATGACATTTCAACTTTGCAATCGGAACGGGTTCTCGGTTGGTCGGAATCTTCGTTCGATTAGGTAAGAATGATCGGTTAACAATCTATGTTTCACGACTTTTCTTGATTCGATCTTTTTATTGGAAAAAAATTGCAAAGAAAATCCGTCAGAAAGAAATTTGGATCCCATTTTTATCCGTCATACTCTATGATACATCACACTAATTTCTGGAAGGAAAACTAGAATGAGCAGAACCTTACTCAATTCCATTCTCGCAGTGGCTCTGGCGGTCGTCGCAGGAATAGGATGCCATAAATCGACCGGTAGTAGCAACAACGCCGGGACGCTTTTGGCCATGATTGCGGAACAGAGCCAGATCGGAAACGCGGTCGGCACCGGTATGAATTCGGTCACCAACGCAACATCCGGATCTACGGACGGAAGCGGAACCGGAGTAGCTTTATTTTCCCCGATCGGCGCCGTAGAGGCCGTGGCGCAAAACAAGAAGGATTATTCGTCCTACTTGGCGAGATTATTCTCCAGTCCGTTGGAAGCGACGGTATATACGTTGAATTGTCCGAAAGGCGGAACTGCGACCCGCACGCCGCAAGGCTCCGATTTGACCGCTGCGGCAACCGTCAACGTGGTATGGACGTATTCCAATTGCGCTTTCGGCTTTGGCATCAGCATGAACGGAACCTTGGAAAACGATTGGACCGGACTCGCAGCGACCGCAACTCCCGTCCAAAACGGTACCGTGTTGAATGTCGCGTCTTCCGTGACTCTCTCCGATTCCGCATTAGGAGCGTCCTTAACGGAATCCGCAAGCACGAACTCTCTCGGAACGGGAATCGTAAACCCGCAAATCAACGTGGCACATGTGCTTTCGTTTACAAGCGCGACTGCATATACGATCAACACCAATATCACCAGATCCGGAACCATTTTCGGAAAGGTGATCTTCTCTCATACGGTGACCACACCGACTCCTCTGAATTTGTCGTTTAACAAAGGCGCAGGAACGAGAACGGTCAATTCCGGCGTACAATCGATCAAGCACAACTTGGCGAATTTTACCGTCTCGCTCACCTATTCCAGCGTGGTTTATTCGTACACTACTTGCCAACCCACGAGCGGTTCGATCAGCTTTACGGTCAGCGGGAACAGAAACGGTTCCGGTACCGTATCGTTCAACAATGGAGTGGCGACATATACCTATACTCCGACCACTGCTTCAAGCGGTGACAAGAGCGAATCCGGAACGGTCAGCGTTCGCGGATGTAGTATGAATTAAGATCTTCTTGGGTCCGCGAGAAAGCCCTTTTCCCGCGGACCGCCGTTTCGGAAAAAAGTTAAGCGCAAAGTCAATCCGTCATACCTTGAAAGAGAAATAAGATCCCGGAAACTTTATTTTCCTGTAGAATCGTCTTCGAAACGCAATCCACCCATTTCCTCTTTCCCTGTCTATTTACTAACATCACGTTTTTAAAATAGATACGAGATCCGTTCCCGGACAAAAGCGAGGAAATCGGATCCAGACTTATATCCTTTTCCACGGTCGATACCAGTTGAAAAAGTTCCCGGACGTTTTTCCCTTTTGCTTCCAGGCTCGTCCAACCCGTCAGTTTTTCCGAGTACGGATTCATAAACGTTACGTTTCCCTCAATATCCGTGGCGATGAGTCCTTCCGGAATACTGTTCAGAATGGAAGATAGCATATTTTGTTGCCGCTTCAATTCCTGGTCCAAAGAATGTTTGTACAGAGCCATCTCTATTGCGATATGCAATTCCCTAGTCTGAAACGGTTTAAGAATATACCCGTAAGGTTCCGTAGCCTTGGACCGAATCACGGAATAGTCGTCCGCATAGGCGGTAAGATAAATGAGCGGAACGTCGATCTCGGAACGGATTTCCGCAGCGGCTTCGATCCCGTCGATAACGCTGTTGGATAACATGATATCGAAAATCATGATGTCCGGTCGAACCTCTTTCGCGATCCGCACGGCTTCCGCCCCTTTGGTGGCGATGATCGGAGGTTTATATCCGATATTCATGAGCCTATGTTTTAAGTCTCTTGCGACGATATTCTCGTCTTCAACGATCAGAATTTGCGGCCACTTGTTCATTCGACGGTTTGCCCTTTATCCCTGAATTCCAGTCTGAATTTGGTTCCGCCTTCCCTATCCAAAGTCAAAGTACCGTCTATCTGCTCGGCAAGCGCGTTCACTAGTTGGAGCCCTAGGGAATCCGTTTTTTTGAAATCGACGTCCTGGGGAAAACCGACCCCGTCGTCGGCTACGGTCATTACGTAAGATTCGTTTTCCAACGCTTTCATTTGAATGGACACTTTACCGAAATCTTGTTCCTTAAATCCGTATTTTAAGGAATTCGTCACGAGTTCCGTGACGATCAATCCGCAATGGATGGCGGAATCCAGACTCAAATATACCTGATCCGCATCGATCTCGAACGAGATTCTGGAATCGATCCTATACGTGCGAAGCAGATTGGAGACCAGATTATTCAGATACTGACGGAAATTCATCCTGGCCAGATCCTCGTTTTGATAAAGTAGTTCGTGGATGAGTGCGATGGATCTGATTCTGAACTGTGAGTCCTCGAAAATCTCGTAGGATTTCCGGTCCGTAATATAATTCCCCTGGAGACTCAGAATGCTGGAGACTACTTGCAGATTATTTTTTACCCTATGGTGGATTTCCCTTAATAATATCTCCTTTTCCCTCAGGGATACTTTCAAGGCCGTCTCGGCTCTCGTACGCTCGGCGATTTCCTTTACGAGTTCCTCGTTTACCCGATGAAGTTCCCTCGTTCTCTCCTTTACCCTGAGTTCCAGTTGGTCTCGACTTTGCCTCAGCATCTCCTCCTGGTAGGCTAACATCTTATTTTTCTTATACAATTCCACGAATACGGAAACTTTGGATCTTAGGATTTCCGGCGCGATCGGTTTGACCAAAAAATCCACCGCCCCTAAGGAATATCCTTTGAACATTCCGGTTTCGCTGCCTCCGTAGGCGGTCAAAAAGATGATAGGAATGTGCGCGCATTTCTCCCTCTGGCGGATCAAAGAAGCCACTTCGAAACCGTCCAGTCCGGGCATGCGTACATCCATAAAGATCAAAGCAAAATCTTCCGGTTCCAACAACGCTTTTAGCGCCTCGACTCCCGATTGAGCCTTCACGATCCTTACTTCAAGATTTGCGAAAATGTGCTCCAATATCCTGAGATTCTCGGGATTATCGTCCACCACCAGGATATCTACCTTGTGATTCGGATCCATAAAGAAAAGCCTACGTAAAACATACCCGGAGAAGGGATAATAATCCGTTCACATCCACCGGTTTCGTGACGTAGTATGTCGCCCCCGCTTCCATGCATTTTTCCCTATCTCCTTTCATTGCCTTTGCAGTAAGGGCAAAAATGGGCAAATCCCGGAAAGTAGGTAGGGAACGGATCGTTCGGATCGCTTCGTATCCGTCCATATCCGGCATCATCACGTCCATAAGCACGATCTCTACGTCGTTCATCCTCTGCAAAATATCTATTCCGTTCTTGGCACTTTCCGCATATACGATCCTCATCTTGCTTTGCTCCAACATGCTCGTCAAAGCGAAAATATTACGAACGTCGTCGTCAACTATCAAAACTTTATGATTTTCTAAAACGTCTTTTATTTTATCTTTCCGATTCGATATCTCCAGACCTTCGGATTCCACGGGTTCAGGAGAAGCGAGATGCAAAAACACGTGCAGCGCGTTATCCAACTGCCCTCCGCTCTCCACCTCGACCAAAGCCGTTTGGCCCCTCAGGTTCCGTATCAAATTCCTTTTCTCGAGATCCGCATTCCCGTTTTTGTACAAAATTACGGGGACGGGCTTTATTTCGGACTCCCATATCGTGCGAATCGAATTCGATTCTTCGTCGAGCAAATCGGACAGAACGACCAGGCAATCCAGATCTTCTCTTCTGCCCGTTCGAATCGCCTCCTCGAGATTGTCGGCGAATTTTACGGTAACGCCTCTCGATTCCAACGTAGTTCCGCATTCTTCTAAAACTTCATTCCTTCCTGTAAAAAGAACGGTTTTAGATTTTTTCGTGGAATAATTCCTGATCTTGTCCAAGACCTCGCCGATGGAAGTCGGATCCGGCGGTTCTGCGATTTGCACGAAAGCCCCCATCCTATATCCTTTCCAGCGATCGGATCGATTGGATACGACGCACACCGGGATTCTCCTCGACTCGGCCCTTTGCTTTAACGCGTCCAAAACGATCCAATTGTCCAGTTCTCCGCTTTGTAGATCCAAAAAAATCCCGCAGATCGAGGGGGAATGCAAGAGATCGCGTCCGCTTTCCCAGTCCGGACAGACGATCGCTTTCCAACCTCTCTCCGAAACGGACTCGAAGAGTAGGCTCGCACTAGATTCCTTGTCGCAGAAAATCAGAATTTCCGAATCCGTTTCCACCGGTGATTTTTCCTCGGAAAGGACGGGCATTCCCGCAGAACCGGACTTAGACGAAGTCATCGCGCTGGAGAAGCCGTCGGAAATTCCTTTTTTATCCTTTGCTCCGACTCTTCCGTGTATAGCCCAGACGTCTTCCGGCTTCAGATAATCCGATTCGTTAAATCCTTCGTCGGACGGGAGGTATTCCACGGGAAGATACAGGGTGAAGGCGCTTCCGATTCCGATCTGACTCGTCAATTTCAACTCTCCTCCGAGCAGTTTCGCGATTTCCTTGCTGATGGAAAGTCCCAACCCTGTTCCTCCGTACTTACGGCTCGTGCTTCCGTCCGCTTGTCGGAACGCTTCGAAGATGACGCTTTGTTTTTCCGCAGGTATACCAATCCCGGTATCGATTACGGAAAATGCGATTCTAGTTTCCGCCGCATTGACATAGGAGAATTTTCTTCCCACTTTGGAAGGAAAGATCCGAAGCGTTACGCTTCCTTTAGGAGTGAATTTGAACGCGTTAGAGAGTAGATTTCTTAAGATTTGCTGTAGCTTATGCAAATCCGTAATCATTCCGGCGGGCAGTTCGGAGTTCAGATCCACCTGAAATTCCAAACCCCGATTCTTCGCCGTCTCGCTGAAAGAACGCTCGAGATAGTCCGCCAATTCCGCAAAGGAAACCGTATCCAGATCCACGCTCATCTTACCCGATTCTATCTTGGAAAGATCCAAAATATCGTTGATGAGTTGTAATAGATCGTTTCCCGACGCGTGAATCGTACGGGCAAATTCGATCTGTTTTGTGGACAGGCTCTCCGACTCGTTGTCGGAAAGCAATTTAGACAGGATGAGTATGTTATTCAAAGGAGTCCTAAGCTCGTGGGACATGTTCGCCAAAAATTCGGACTTGTACCGGGAAGTCAGCGCCAACTGCCTGGCTTTTTCCTCCAGGGAGAAACGGGCCTGTTCCACCTCGCTGTTCTTTTGCTCCACCTCGTCGTTTTGATTCGCGAGAAGTCGGGCTTTCTCCTCCAGTTCTTCGTTTTTCTCTTGGAGTTTTTCCCGTTGTTCCTTTAAAAGATCTTCGGAAGCCTTCAAGGATTTTGCCTGATCCTCCAGTCGGGCGTTCGTATTGGTCAATTCCTGTTGGCGTCCCTGCAATTCCTCCGTTAGAGTTTGGGACTGGATCAACAGCTCCTCCGTTCTCATACTCGCCGCTATCGTGTTCAATACGATCCCGATACTCTCCGTAAGTTGGTCCAAAAAGCTCAAGTGAATCGGAGTAAAACTTTGGAAGGACGCTAACTCGATGATCGCCTTGACTTCGCCTTCGAACAATACCGGCAGAACTACGATGTTCAAAGGGGAAGACTCCCCCAAAGCGGAGCTGACTTTGATATAGTCGGCCGGGACTTGGGTCAATAAGATCCTTTCCTTTTCCAAAAAGCATTGACCGACCAATCCCTCTCCCGGTTTGAATCGATTGGACACGTATTTCCGTTCCTGGTAGGCGTAACTGGCCAATAGTTTCAGGGAATATTCGCTTTCCATGGTTTCCGTAATGAAGAAGGCTCCGTGTTGCACGGAAACCAACGGAGCCAATTCGGATAGAATCAGCTTACTTACGTTCACCAAATTTCTTTGCCCTTGCAATAATTGCGTAAATTTGGCCAAGTTCGTCTTCAGCCAGTCTTGCTCCGTATTGATCCTGGTCGTCTCTCTTAGGTTGCGGATCATTTCATTGATGTTATCCGACAGAGCCGCAACTTCTCCTGCGGCCTTGACCGTTACCGATCTGGACAAATCCCCTTTCGTTACCCCTGTGGCCACTTCCGCGATCGCACGTACCTGAGTGGTCAGGTTACTGGCAAGCTGGTTCACGTTGTCCGTCAAGTCCCTCCAAAGTCCGGCAGCCCCGGGAACGCTTGCCTGGCCGCCAAGCTTTCCTTCGATACCCACTTCCCGGGCGACTGTGGTTACCTGGTCTCCGAACAGTCCCAAAGTGTCGATCATGTCGTTGATCGTATCCGACAATTCCGCGATTTCCCCTTTGGCCTCCATATATAATTTTTTCTTTAAGTCCCCGTTTGCTACGGAAGTCACCACTTCGGCGATTCCCCTCACCTGGGTGGTCAGATTGTTTGCCATGAAGTTCACACTGTCCGTCAGGTCCTTCCAAGTCCCCGCAACTCCGCGAACGTCGGCTTGACCGCCTAACTTTCCTTCCGTTCCCACTTCTCGCGCAACACGGGTCACCTCGGATGCGAAGGAGTTCAATTGATCTACCATCGTGTTGATCGTATCCTTCAACTCCAGGATCTCTCCCTTTACGTCCACGGTGATCTTCTTGGAAAGGTCTCCCGTTGCAACCGCAGTCGTCACTTCCGCAATGTTCCGAACCTGGCCCGTCAGGTTGGAAGCCATGAAGTTCACACTGTCCGTCAGGTCCTTCCAAGTCCCCGCAACTCCGCGAACATCCGCTTGACCGCCGAGTTCCCCCTCCGTTCCCACTTCTCGCGCAACACGGGTCACCTCAGATGCGAAGGAGTTCAGCTGGTCCACCATCGTGTTGATCGTATCCTTCAAGGCTAGGATCTCTCCCTTTACGTCCACAGTGATCTTTTTCGACAAATCCCCCCGCGCCACTGCAGTCGTCACTTCCGCAATGTTCCGAACCTGACCAGTCAGGTTGGAAGCCATGGAGTTCACGCTGTCAGTGAGATCCTTCCAAGTCCCCGCAACTCCGCGAACGTCCGCTTGACCGCCTAACTTTCCTTCCGTTCCCACTTCTCGGGCAACACGGGTCACCTCCGACGCGAAGGAATTCAGCTGGTCCACCATCGTGTTGATCGTATTTTTGAGTTCTAGGATCTCTCCCTTTACGTCCACAGTGATCTTCTTCGACAAGTCCCCGCGTGCTACCGCCTTAGTCACCTCGGCGATATCCCTCACTTGGCCCGTCAAATTTCCGGCCATGGAGTTCACACTGTCCGTCAGGTCCTTCCAAGTTCCCGCAACTCCGCGAACGTCCGCTTGACCGCCTAACTTTCCTTCCGTTCCCACTTCTCGGGCAACACGGGTCACTTCGGATGCAAGGGAATTCAACTGGTCTACCATCGTGTTGATCGTATTTTTGAGTTCTAGGATCTCTCCCTTTACGTCCACTGTGATCTTCTTGGAAAGGTCTCCCGTTGCAACCGCCTTAGTCACCTCGGCGATATCCCTCACTTGGCCCGTCAAGTTGGAAGCCATGGAGTTCACGCTGTCCGTGAGGTCCTTCCAAGTCCCAGCAACTCCGCGAACGTCGGCTTGACCGCCTAACTTTCCTTCCGTTCCCACTTCTCGGGCAACACGGGTCACCTCAGATGCGAAGGAGTTCAACTGGTCCACCATCGTGTTCACGATTTTCGCTGTTCTCAAAAATTCCCCTTTTAAAGGTTTACCGTCTATCGCAAGCGACATGTTTTGCGAAAGGTCCCCACCGGCCACGGCACTGATCACACGAGTCACTTCCGTATTCGGTTGAACCAAATTGCCGATCAGAAAGTTGACGGAATTCATACAAGCCGCCCAAGACCCCCGAGCGGAAACGGAATTGATCCTCTGGGAAATCTTTCCTTCCTGTCCCACTTCGTTTCCGATTCGCTCGAATTCCTTTACCATCCTGTCGTTTTGGTCTATGATATCGTTTAACAGATCCGCGATCTTACCCGCTATCCCTACGTTATCTACGGGCATACGTCTCGAAAGATCCCCTCGTTTTAAAGCGGAGAGGACTTCCAATAATTGTTTCAGATTTAGAGTTTCATTACCGGTTGTTTCGATGGTTTTAGTACTAGCCATATAGTCTCCGTTGATCCGAAGAAACCGAGAGATCTATTAAACACCGTAATGGAGAAATGAAAAGAAAAAAAGAATCAGGAATCCAAAAAGAACGTAGTTTCGCCTAATATACGTTATATGATTTATTTTACGTCGCAATAATTACTACAATGCGTCGAATATCGGTTTGGCGAAAATCCGAATTCTGCGAAACGAACAGTTTGCCTACTATTGGATCAATCCCTGATCGAAGGCGTAAAATACCAATTCCTGCGTGGACTTTAAATTCATTTTGGCAAGGATGCGACCTCTATAAGTATGAACCGTGCTGATGCTCAACTCCAGCTCGGAGGAGATATCCCGAACGCTTTTTCCCTTGATCAACATGAACATGATCTGAAATTCGCGATTGGAAAGGGATTCGTGCGACATTTTGTCCTGAGGCCGGGACATTTCCCGAATGATGGTCTCTGCAGTCGCCTGGCTGATGTATCTTTCCCCGGAAAAAACCTTTCGAATCGCCGAGATCAACTCATCCGCCGCACTCGCTTTGGAAAGATATCCGGCCGCTCCCGATTTCAAGGCCCTGACCGCGAATCTTTCCTCGGAATATACGCTTAGCACAAGAACGAACGTGCCAGGAGAAAGATCCTGAACGGAATGAATCGCATCCAAACCGCTCATGTCAGGCAGGTTGATATCCAAAATTACGACATTCGGTTTCTCTTGATCCAAGAAATCCAAAACCTGCTGTCCGCGTTCCGCTTCAAAAACGACGGATATGTCGTTTTCTTTTTCCAATACTTTTTTCAATCCTTCCCGGATCAATGCATGATCGTCCGCCAAAACCACAGAAATCATATTTAAAGCCTCCTACCCCTTTTTTCCAAAGGAACCTTCGCGGAAATCGTAGTGCCGCCGCCTTGCTCGGAGCGAATCCTCAATTCCCCACCCAAAAAGATCGCGCGTTCTCTCATCCCGATCAATCCCAAGGATTTCGAGCTTACAAGATCCGTTTCCGAAATACCTACTCCATTATCACTGATCGTTAATACCACATCGGATTCGGATCCTTCGACCGATACTCTTACGTTAGAAGCTCCGGAATGACGTGCAACGTTTGTCAGCGTTTCCTGAAAAATACGGAATAGGGCGACGGAAATATCCTTACCGAACTTCTCGTCGTTTCCCTTCTTCTCGACGCTTAGAAAAATTCCGGTCCTGTCCTGAAAATCCCTACCGAACCAACGGATCCCTTCTAAAAATCCGAGGTCTTCCAAAACCAAGGGTCGCAACTCCGTCGCTATCCTTCTGACGGAGTCTATCGCCTTCTCGACGAGTCCGTCCATGGATTTCAATTCACGGGAGATACGGGCGCTTTCTTTCGCGTCGTTCGATAGATTGCCACGGAGAAGAGAAATATCTATCTTTAAGGCGGTAAGCAATTGTCCAAGATCGTCGTGAACTTCCCTGGAAATTTTGATCCTCTCATCTTCCCTAGCGTCCTGCAATCTCGCAGATAGCGCTCTCAACTGTTCCCTGGAACTGCGGAGTTCCTCCTCAACAGACTTTTGTTCGGTGATATCTATCATCACTCCGATCAGCTTGGGAAAAATCCCCTTCTCCTTCACCGCTCGGACGATATTTCGGAACCAAAGCACTCTTCCGTCCTGTGCGAGAATACGAAACATGATTTCGATGGAATCCCCTTCCGACAGGGATTCCAAACAGAGAACGACTTTTTTCCGATCGGCCGGGTGCAGGCGGGAAAGCCAGGAAAGATCGTCTCCGGTCCAACGTACTGACCGGAAACCGAGGAGTCCTTCCGCTTCACTACTCAGGTAACCGACACGCAAGGGCTTTAGTTCACCCTCCCAGAAAATCGCGTGTATCTGCTCCACAAATTTTCTATAATGTGATTCCGCTTCTCTTAACAGTTCTTCCGATTCACATCTTTCGAAAACCCGCCCGATCTGGGAGCAGACATTAAAAAGAACTTCGATTAAGGAGGCCTCCGGAGCGGAAGCCGAAAACAAAAATTCGAGAACGCCCACCACCCGCTTTCGAACTCGGATAGGGATCACATAGGCGGACTTCACGCTTGTTTTTCCTACGGAAAAAATCCTATCGAATTGAGGTTCTTCCCGTAAATCCTCCACCCAAAGAGGTTTTCCTTCCCTCTCCGCTCTCCTTGCAATCGATTCGAATTTCGAACGCCCGTCGAGTTCGAGAACCTCCCTTAAATCGTTCGGGAAATCCTTCTCTCGGGAATACCATACCGAAACGGGCTCCAATTCTCCGTTCCGATTCAATAAATATCCTCTACCCAATTCCCAATCAGCGATCCTGCAAATGCGATCTATAGCGAATTGAAGTAGGGATTCCGGATCGGACGTCTCGTTTGCAGCTGTGGCGACCTGCTGCAGTAGATTCAATAGGGAAATCTTATGCAGAAGTTCTTCGGCAAAGGATTCGTCGTTCGATCCGTATTCTTTGCCAACTTCGGAGAGAAGAGAAAAACGTTTCATGAGGAAACCATTAGTCCTCTTGAATATACGAATTTGTAATTCGGATTTCAATCCGTTTTTATGCGAAAACGGAATGAATCGGGACTTATTTTCTAATTTGAGGGGAAAAAGAGGGCAACTTCGCCGAACGCAAAATAATCGGAAGTGTCCGGGATTTCGTTCCGACTTTTAAAAAGTCCCGCAAGAAAACTCATTCCTCCGGCCGACGTTCCGGTAAAGGAATAACTCGCCGAGGCTGCACCGGAAAAAGGCAAACCGAAGAACCCAGCGCTTAGAAAAACGTATGTTTTTCCGATGGAACTGGAGAAACCGTTCGCGGCGACAGATAAATCCGCAAATCCGTCCGCATTTCTGTCTTCCAACACTACGGCATTGCCGAATGTGTTGGAAGTGGATTCTCCGAGAATGACGGTAGCAGCGGTAGTGGAAACTCCTGCAGAACCGTTTCCCATAAATACGTAGACTGCTCCGGTCGAAGAAGAAACCGCATTGGCTCCGACGGCGAGATCCAATAGACCGTCACCGTTTACATCGCCTGTGCTAAGGGATATGCCGAACGTATCTCCGCCATTTACTCCGTTCAAAAAAACATTGGCGCTCGCCGCCGCAGTGGCCGTGACTCCTCCGGAACCGGAAGAATTAAATATGTAAACTTTACCGGTATACGTGTTATTATAACGCGTCGCGCCGACCTGCAAGTCTCCGTATCCGTCCCCGTTGAGATCTCCGATATTGACCGCGATTCCGAAATCGTTATACGAAGTCTCTCCCGGAATGGAAGTGTTGGCGCTTCCGGTCGAAGTAGCGGTAATACCCCCCGCACCGGTACTATGAAATACGTATACTTGCCCGGTAGAGGTCGAAACCAAATTTCCGCCCACCGCTAGATCCGCATAACCGTCTCCGTTAATATCACCCAAAGCGACCGAAGCGCCGAAATTGCTGGATGTGACTCCCGTGATAGTGGTATTCGCGCTTGCCGAACTTGCGGCTACGATCCCGGAAGAGCCCGTGCTGTGAAAGACGAATGCCTGACCTGTCGACACCGAATAAGCGTAAGCGCCTACGCCTATGTCCTCGTACCCATCCCCGTTCACGTCCGCGATCGCCAGAGAATAACCGAACAAAGCGCCCGCAGGACCGGCGATTGCGGTACTGGCCCCGGCAACGGTTGTAGCGGTGACGCCTGCCGAACCGGTACTATGAAATATATAGACATATCCGGTCCCGCCGCCGGTAATTCCGTCCGCGGCTACGATGATATCCGCATAACCGTCTCCGTTAATGTCTCCCAAAGCGAGAGCGTTTCCGAAATACGAATTCGTCGAGGCCCCCGAAATCGTTACATTTGCCTGTGCCGCGGTGGTACCGGTGAAAGGGGCCGTACCGGTTCCATAAAACGCATATACCTGTCCCAAATTTCCGGAATACAAAGAGGCCCCTGCCAGAAGATCCACAAAGCCGTCTCCGTTTATATCCTTATTCGTTCCTTTTTGTACGCTCTGATTCGCATTCGCGACGATGTTTCCTGAAAGGTCCACACTTCGTATTTGGATAGAATGGATACTTCCTCTTTTCCAAAGCGATCCTCCTGTCGGAAGTTGGAATTGCCAAGAATTCGTCCCGACGGCAGGAGAGAATGAACCGCCATCCAAGCTGACCTCTACCCTGCTCAAAGAACCCACCGCCGTTCCGACCAAAAAACCGGATTGCAATAGAGCATTGTTCGTTTTCGGAAGATTTAAGATGTGTATCCCGTTTCCGGTCAAGGTTGCGATGCAGACGGGGTTGATTAGGCAGGTATCCCACCATGCTTTTGAATATAGAATGCCGGGATTATAAGTGGTCTTGATCGCACAGGAATTCAATAAGAGTAAGAAAAGAAAACCCCGTAAAAAACGCATCTGCACTTCCATTCGCTAAACTTATGGAAAATATTTTATGCAAACGAAATAGATCAATTCAAATAAACGGGATGCAAAGTTTCTCTTCAGAGAAACCGAGAGCAGAAATTTTGTCCGGAATAAGTCCTAAATCAAGGACAGGACATTCCCGTCGCTTGGGAGTTGACGTTACTAGCGGTTTTGGTATAGGCAGTCATGCTGCTTTGGGTCGTCGTCAAAGTAAGAGTATAAGTCCCGCTACCTCCGGCGCTGGATCCCCAATCCCTGCCTACCGCAATCCGGTACGTTCCAAGAGTTGAAAGCGCTTGCGAGATCGTCACAGATTGGTTTTGGTTCGCATTTGTGGGAGGAGACGGACAGGTATGATCGGTCGTGCCTCCGTTCAATACATTCGTACCGCTTAGGGCACTTCCGGGTGCGTACACCGCCAATCGCACTACGGAAGTTCCGGTTACCGCAGTAACGGCGATTGAGAGAGTGTCCGCTGCGGTAACAGGCACATCGTATATGTTTTCGCAATTCGGATACAAGGCAAGATTACAGGTCCAAGAATCTCCGCTAATGGTCTGAGTGCTCACCGGAATCGCGGCGGCAGTTCCTGCGCTGGCCGCTGCCGCTTGGATCAAGGAAAGCGCTTGGCTAAGCATCATTCCGCTCGCCTGAGAGGTATCTACTGAAATTTTTTGAGCGTTATTGCAATTCCAGACCAAAATCGGCAGAGCGAAAAAAATCAGTTTTTTCCATGCATTGCCCATAAACACCCCTCTAAGGACAGATTTGCAAACAGTTCGTTCGCAAATCAATAATAAATTTCTTTCCAAAAATCCCTTTTGTACGACCGCCAAAATTACAGTCCGTCAAGGATCTCTAGATTAGGGATCCCCCGTAATTCTTCGGATACGGAAGTAAAATAACCCCAGTACTCTTCAGGATAGAATAACAAACGACACCGGGAATATTGACGAAGAAATCCGCCCCGATTTCTTTTTTTTCGACACGATTCCCTTTATCCCGCTGCTAGGATTGGATTAAGGAAATCGCAGTATCCTGGTCCAGAACGCAGTAGCAGATATAAGGCTTGTGCTCGGTCGCCAAATAGGTTTCCACCGTCGAAAAGAAATCCTTCCAAGGAGGATCGGTCCAAGTGGAATTGATGACCGTGCATCCCGCACTGGCCTTGTCCACGAATTTGGAGGTACTACTCTTGGCATGGATGTCCACTGCGAGAAAATCGGTTTGTTTGCCGGCGATCGGCTCGTCTTTCCATTGGAACCAAGGCTTATCGGAAGAATGAGGCTCGTATCTGTTGACGGTCACTTTGGAATACTGAGTCAAAGCCTGGTGGCCCCGATGGATTCCGACCTTATACTTATAGATCCCTTGGGCGATCCTTGCGGTTCCGTTGACGTTCATCGGATGTTGGAGCCAATACAACCCTGGATCAATGGTGCATACGTAGGATTTATATTCCGGTTTTCCGCCGACGCTACGGATCAGATAGAGGGCGTCGTTGTATTCGTTGATATCGTCGTTATTCGAAGAAATATCATCGTTGTTTTCGGTCGTGATTCCCCTGGCCCCGAAAATAACCCAACCCTCGTATTCTAGGCCGTATTTATCCGTGCCGTATTTCATCAGTTTATCCATAAAGTCGCTCGTTTTCATCTTCCCTCCTAGTTAAAAATCGGATTGAAATCTTCGTTTAGTCGAAAACGTTAAAAGTAATCTGCAACGAACCCGGAATCCAGAGATTGGGCCATTACTTTTCCATAATTTACGAACCGATCTATATACTGCACGTTATCCAATTCGTTTTCTTTTTCCTGCAATAGAGTGTCGAACCGTCTGAATTTGAACGAGTCGTTGGCCCCGGCTATATACTTGGCCGCCAGGACCTGACCGATCGTGGACTCGGTCCTCGCTTCGAACGGATAATGAACGATCTGTTCCATGAAATTTTCCTTGGAAGCAGTTTCATAAGGAACGGATATGTCGAGGTTCCCGGTTCCCAGGGATAATAGAAAGGTTCCTTCCTTCCACCAATTCTTGGCGGCGATTTCGGACAAAATGAAATGAATCGTATTATTATTCACTCCTTGGCCCCCGTCCTGGAACACTCCCCCTTTTCTTGTATCTTTCGTCCCGTCGGGTAAATAGGCCGTCCATTGGTAATCCGGGACATTGATTTTTCCGAAATAATAAGCTGCGGAAAGAGCAGACCAAGAGATGACTTCCCAGAGCTTCATACCTCCGTCGTACTCCTCCCAGGATTTTAAAAAATGCGTCCGTTTCGAACAAAGGTTAAACGAAGTAGCCATGAAATGCGTTTTTACATCTTTCATCGACAGCGACTCCAATCGTAATCCCGCCGCAGTGGTCGTGCCCTTGATCTGCTCGATGAAAGGATTCCGATCGTACTTCGCTCTTAACCAGTTTCCCGGATTCCAGCGCGTCCTGGGGGTAAACAAGTCGGCTCCTTTTTTGATGTAAAAATCCGCGATCGTCGTAGCGGGAACTCCCGCGGCGATGGCGCCGCCTATGATGGCTCCGGTCGAAGAACCGGTAATTAGATCGAAAGATTCGGCCAACGTCCGGTTTTTGGTCTGCCGAAGAAGTTCCTCCAGCTTAACCAGCACCAATGCAGGCATAATGCCCAGAATACCGCCTCCATCGATCTGTAAAATCCGCTTCATTCGAAATTCCTTGCTCCGCAAACTTCCGGGGATCCCGATCGCTTACATTATAAATTCGTAGAACATTCAATTTTTATCGCGTTTTTTGACAATTAAGAATCGATGTCATTTCGTCAAAAATAAGGGATTCTTCGGATGATTCCGTTCTATCGGACACAAAATAGGAAATTTTATATAGAATCGGAATTAGGAAATATATTTACACGGAATTCGATCCGGGCTAGATTGCTTTTTCGTTTTATTCCGCTCTGAATCCGCGGCAGACTCATGTTTCTATCTAAGATAGCGAATATTTACCGAAATCAGGACTATTTAACGTCCAAAAAAGCCCAACATATATTCATACTTAACGTTTGTACGATTCTATTAAGCGTTTTTGCTACCGCCCTATACTGGAACAAAGGCCTTAGACCCGGCTATGTGATCATATTCTCCTCTTCCTTGGTTTCCGCTTTGTTGATCCTAAGAAAAAGGTTCGGCTGGGCGGTAAAAGTGAATCTATTCTTCGGCCTGGTATCCGTGACCGCAGGATGGTTCTTCGGCGCGAAGGAAGGGAACGTGATCTTCTCCATCTCCACGTTGATCATCGTTTTTCTGTATCTTTCGAATATCAGGATGACGATTTTTGTCTCCGTCTATTGTTTCTGCCTCTTACTTTTACGTCCTTTGTTAACCGACAATCCGAACATTGCCAACCTGATCTCTTTTTCGGACACTCTGGTGATGTATTCCACGTTCGCCATTATTTCCATTCTTACGGTCCATGTGATCCAGGTCTACATCAAGGAAAAGGACCTTCTTATCCAAGAGGTCCATCATAGAGTCCGGAACAACCTGCAGATACTCTCCGGATTAGTGGAGTTGCAAAAAAACGAAGTGTCGGAAGAGACTTTCTCTCATCTCGTGGAATTTCAGGATCGGATCTCCGCCCTCGCCAAAGTCCATGATCTTGTCTACCAGTCGGAGAATTATCTAAGAGTGGATTGCGGATTAGTGCTCGAGGAAATCTCCTCCCGTTTGACCGCGGATGCCCGGAAGAAGATCTTGTTCTACCCGAAATGGAAGGACACGAATCTGTCTATCGACTTGGCACTTCCCTTGTCCTTGGTATTCAACGAAATCGTTCTGACTGCGATCCATAGGGATCCGAGCCCCCACCTTCCGTCCCAGATGACCGTGGGTTGGGAGAGATCGGATTCGAAAGTCAGACTCTCTTTCATCGACTCGGTCGGAGGATTGGGAAAAGCGGACCGGGACGCTGCGAGTCATGCCGGTTCTGTCCTGATCGACATCTTGACGAGACAATTGAAAGGAAAAGTGGAAACGCTGGACAATTCCGGAAAAATGATGGTCCTAGAATTTCCGATCGGTGTCGTTTAATTTCGTTTATTAAAAACGCATCCATCCGAAGGAAGAGAGAACGATCCGCCATTTATCCTTCGGTAGAAATTTTATATTGACAATCCGTTAGTATTGTTTAATTAAACCGGGCTCCGCAAAACCAATCTTGTAGCTTGGAATTTCCGAATGGGTCAGAATCAGATATGCCGGTACTTATTTGTAATATATCTATTCTTCCTTTCGACGACTACAAGAGCTCAAAGCGTATTAGAACACGTTTATGTAGGACAATTTCTCTCTTACGATTCTAAACTAGAACCTGAAATATCCAAAAAGGCGGTGGATCGGTTAAAAGCTAGATTGGAGTCGCTCCAGTACTCCGTCGAAATTCTCCCCGCTTCCAGTCCCGAAGAAAATCTGAAAAGAGTTTCGAAAGGAAATCTTTATATTTCCGGCTTCTATAGAAGGGACAAGGCTACTGGAAAACTCGTGTTGTACGGTCACATTTACAATTCCGAAAAGGGAATTCTGATCGACGCTTACAATAGTTACAACGAAGTCCAAGGATTGGAGGAAATCAAGGACAGCCTTCCGAAAGACGAAGGGCACCAATCCGACGAAAGCGTACTGGAACAGTTTGTTCAAAAAATCGTTCTGTCGATCCGGATCAATAAGAACAAATTGGAGCGGAGGGAAAACATCAACGAGTACGTTCTTTCTAATCCGATCAGTAAAAGGTTCAGCTTTCCTGTACAAAAAGAGGATATAAAAAAATCCACGGAGCAGGTCTTTAACCTTTTGCAATCTCAGGTGTCGACCGCTTCCACAAAGACGGAAGTACGGACCCACGACGCTCCCGACTTGGTTTCCGTGATTTCCGATAAGGAATTGCTCCAGTTCGGAAGGATCTCCCTCAACGACGTACTCGGGAATCTTCCCGGTTACGCCCCTTCTCAGGATTACGATCGGTCAACGGTCAGTTACAGGGGGATGTTCGAAGGTTGGAACAACAACCACCTTTTGATGCTGGTGGACGGAGTACAATTCAACGATAACCTGTACGGTTCCGCATATACCTCGGAAATTACCCCGTTGAATATGTTGAAATCCGTCGAAGTAGTCCGAGGACCCGGTTCCGCATTGTACGGAAGTAATGCGATGAACGGGATCATTTCTCTGAACACGATCTCAGGCAAGGACTTAAACGGGGAAATGCAGACGCGCGCTCGGGTCGGAACCGGAGGAACTCAGATCTACGATTTCAGAACGGGGAATACGGGAAAATTATTCGATTACGTCCTAAGCTATAATTCCTACCAAACGAACGGGAATAATTACAAGGATTACGACGGCTCCGGTAGGACGGATATAACGGGAGCGAACGCGAAATTTGCGGTTCAAGACGCGAGGTCCAACTATTATCTCTTCACAAAATTGGAAGGAAAGGATGCGTTGGAAGGACTTTCCTTTCAATACCATAGACAGTATTGGAACTTTCAAACCGGGCATGGATGGCTCTGGGCCATTCCGGACTACAACGGGCCGATGAGCGAATACAGGGACATCGGTTCTATGAAATACAAAAACAAAATCACCTCCAAGCTGACTCATGAATACGTTCTGCAATACCAAAATCACAGCATAGATTGGAATACGCGTTACGAACCAAACGGAGGATCCGCCGGATTCTACCCCGCAGGAGTCACGGAATATCTCAAAACCAACGGGCAGAGTATGTTCGGGAGGGCTCAGCTTACGTACGATCTCGGAAACTCCGGAAGTATTTTGGCAGGGGTAGAAACGACCCGGTTTTTATATACGGGAGACAAGAGCCACTATGCGAACGCGAACCTCACGGACGCGGCGGATAGCTATCCTCCTTTTCCGAATAACGCGAACGGAAACCTAGGTCCTTGGCTCGCTTGGATCAAGAATAAGCCTGTTTGGACGGTCGGGGTCTTCGGCCAAATGGTATCGCCCAAATTCTTCTACGATAAACTCCAGTTGACGGTCGGAGTAAGGAACGACCAAACCGTACAGCACTATCTCGGAATCGACAATCCTTACAGCGGTTTTTTAGGTTTTCCTTATGCTCCGCACGCAAAAAGGGTCTTTAGAAAAACCAGTCCGAAAGCGGCTCTCGTATATACGATCACGAGAAATCTGAACTTAAAGCTGATGGGCGGGCAAGCCTTCCGGACACCCTCGATCACTGAAATGTTCGGAGCGAATACGTTCTCTTTGGCTTCCAACCCCAGACAATTGAGGCCGGAAATCGTACGAGACTACGAAGCCGCCATCGACTGGTATCTCAATCAATACGTGAACTTCAGGGTGAACTATTTTATCCGAAATTTCCAGAATCAGATTTTTTATAGCTTACAGAACAACAACCTAAGCACGAACATATACTCGGCGGTTACGAACGGTGCGGAGGCGGAAATAAACTTCACCTACAATCAGATTTCCGGATTTATAAACTACTCTTATGCGCACAGGTTAAGCGAAAAAATGTTGGATAAGACGGTTTCCGCCAGCCAGAACGAAATGACCTGGGCGCCGTCCCATATCGCAAACGGAGGAATTCGGTACCAGACGTCCAAGTATGAGGGAAGCATCCAAGCCCACTTTCAGGGAACCGTCTATCGGAGGGCCTCCGACTTCGGAACCATCGATACTACCACAGGGATTTTGCAATCAGATTCCAGGTTACAATACCCCCAATACCGTCCCAATTACGTGAGGAACTGGACGAACGTGGACGTTCGTATAGCGTATCATCTTACCGAAAAGATCAGCGTCGGACTATTCGCGTCCAACCTGCTCAATAACCAGCAGAAACTGATCAAAATAAACAATTTTCCGTTCGATTACTCCAACCAACAAAGACAGATCCTGGTGGATCTTAACGCTTCGTTTTAAGCGAAAATCCGATCCTCCTAAAGCTTACGTAGATCCGGAGAGCGCCTATCCTGCGGTCTTATCCAGAAGGACCCGAATAGCGTCCTTTTTCTTCGTGGAAAGGCGGAGGTATTCCTGGGCGCGCTTGTCCGCAGGATCGATCAAAAGAATGTTCTCGAAGATCCGAATGGATCCTTCGTAATCCCTTTGGGAATAGAGCTCGATTCCCTCCTTTAAATATTCCGGTATTTTCGAATATTCGGAAGAACGAACGTGATTCAATTCTACGCTGGATTTGGCGTTTTGCGGAAATGTTCTTAAGGAGGATTGGTACATCTTGATTCCGTCAAAGACTTTCCCGCTCCTGACCAATTGTTCCGCATTGATCCGTTCCGATTCGCTTTGAGCGAGAGTCGCGCTGGATAACCCTTCCTTCGCCGCCCGAAGATTGGGATTCAACAACAACACCTTTTGGAATTCGGCCCTCGCTCTGGAATAATTCCCCTTCTTATAAAAGTCCTCGGCGGCCTCCAACAGCTCCTTTGTCTTTCCTCCGGTCATCTTTTCGATGACCAACTGAAGATAGGAGGCGACGGATTGGTTGTTCGGATCCTTTTTCAATATGTTCTCAAAAACGATCCTTGCGCTCTTGAGTTTTCCTTCGTTCAAAAGATTCAAACCCACGGTAAAAAGGCGGGTCAGCTTGGCCCTTTCCTTTAACTCCTCAGGTACGATAACATTGGAATCCGAGGCGAAGGCCTCGTTTAGAAAAAAGGACGGTTTGTCCGATAGACTCACCTTCTCTTCCTTGCAGGAACTCTTTCCCGACAGAATCCGATTCGCCAATTCCCCCGTTTCTATCCCCAATTTGCTGTATTCGGGACTGATGCCGAAAGTCGCACCCGCGCGAACCAAGGCGGGAAAAGGAGCCATCAAAATCATCTTGTTCTTTTTCGAGAATTCGGACAACTCCTCGAAGATTTCACGATTGTAAAGGGAGTCCTTGACTATGATAAAAGCGTCATATTCCCCTCTTACTTTTTCCAAAGAGGACCGAAAATTCTCCTCGCTCACTTTTTTTTTCGCAAAGTTCAATTTGTATTTCAGATCGAAGTAATCCCCTTCCGTCGCAAAAAATTCCCCTTCCGGCTGGGAATAAAACGTGAGGACTCGATTGGCTTTCGGAGAAAGTTCCCTCAGCACCTTGAAAAATTCCGATATGGAAACATCCATTCCGACTCCGCATACGTTGTCCGAATCGATTCCGATGGACTTCGGATGGCTTACCATGGTAAAAACGATGGGGGTCCGATTCAGGTTTTCCCTGGCTAATTTAAAAGCCGCGGAACCGATCGCAACGAAAAGTTTCGTATCGGAAGATTCTATTTCTTTAAAATAAGAAGGTACATCCTTATATTCAGATCTCAGAAGATCCACGTAGGAAATCCTTACTGGATAATCCAGACTGGACTGAAGACCGAATAGCGCCTGTTCCAAAATCGAATTATCCGAAGATAGAAGGATCTCTACGTTACCGGAAATTGCCTTCGAAGAATTAGGAGAGGAATTTAATTCTCCGAATTGCGACGCCGCTCCCGCGATACAAATCGCGAATCCGGCAAAAAGGATATACGCGTTCCGACTCAGACCGGTCAAAATTCGATTCCAGCGAATCATACGTCCGCCGTAATTCGGCTAGTTTCCCAAGATTCGAGTTTATCCAGATTAAGCGAAGCCGTCCTAAAATCGGGCTTGATTTCCAGCGCCTTTTTCCATTCCTCTTTTGCCGAAGAGTAATTCCCTTTTCTGTAATATACGCTTCCTAGGTTATTGTAGGCATGATGGTTTTTCGGCGCTACTTCGATGGACCGACGGTAGAATTTCTCAGCTTCGTCCAATTGGTTCAACAAAGAATGACAATTCGCGATCCGAAAAAGAGTCCATGGATTCCTTCCTTCGCTTAAGCGGTTCGCCTTTTCATAGGATTCCAACGCGGCTACAAAATCCTTCTTGTGATACAGGTAATCGGCCTTGGCCAGGACATCGTCCACGTTCACGAACTTATGACCGGAAAATTCCTCCACTTCCTCTTCTTCGGAAAATCCGGTTTCCGCAATCGCCCTTAGGATAGCCTCTCGGACCTCGGAAAGCCCTTCCATTTCAGGTCCTAAAGCCGCGGCTTCTTCCGACATCTTCCGGGCTCTTCCCAAAACGTTCATTTCCAGATAAATTTTTGCCAGATTTAAAACATTATAAAAATAGGATTTATCTCGCAGATACAATCTCTCTCCGTAATCCGCGGCCTCAGAAAGCCTACCCGAAGCGAAAAGACAAGAGGAAAGCTCCAAAACACCTTCGTTATCCGACGGAACGATCTTCAGGTATTCCTGCAGACGGTCCCTTCCGTTATCGAGATCCCCGCTCCTAAAAAGCGCAAAGCCGGCGATCTTCAACAGCTCGGGAGCCGGTTGTTCCAGATTCGGCAGAAAGGAATCCGCTAAAATAGCCGCCTCCGGATATTTTTTCAGGTCCAATAATTTTTGTCCTTCCGAGATTGCCTCTCTGATTTCGAAGGGAATCCCGTCCGAAATCAATTTCAGATTCTCTTTTTCCAAAAAAGAAATACGTAATATGGAAAAATCGTCGATCAAAGTTCCGGAACTTTCCACGGCTTCTTTGATCCTATACAGCTCCCCTTTCGCGTCCGAAACGTGTTTCAGAAACAGGGTTTCGTCCTCGTTGACGGTTTCCGCGTCTCCGTCATTCGAAACCATCACGTCGTCTCTACCGTCTGATCCCATGATGACCACATCCATTGGCTTCATCTGAAACAAGCGGACGTAAAATTTATCCTCCTGATCGGGCATTCCTAACTTTCTTAAGCTAAGATTCGTTTCCAAAAAGGAAGCCTCGGAATCCCGGTATAATACCGTCCACGGATGCTCGGCATTGATATAATACAAAAGTCCGGATTGGGTATCCACGAGTCCCATACAGACCGAGATGTACATACAACCGTCGAAGGATAAAAAAACGTTCTGCAAGTCCAGAAATCTTTCTTTCAACCAAGTCTCCGGAAAAACCTTTTGGCTCCTGGATCTCTTGTACCGGGATATCGCCGAATTAAATACCACCCCCAGCACCAGGGCTCCGCCTGCTCCCTGCATGGACTTTCCCATCGCATCGCCGTTTACGAATACGGTATATTCTCTTCCGTCCAACCATATCGTATCCGTAATGCAGATATCTCCTCCTAATTGGGAATTCCATCTTCTAAAGGAGAATTTCTTCTTTTGTTCTATAAAGAACTCCGTACGAACTCGCTTGGAAAGATTGCTGTTCAGCAAAAGCGGCTCCAAGAGGACGGAAGTCAGATAGTAATCCGCGTCCTGCGCGACCTTCAAGGATTGGACTTTTTCCAAAGTCCGATTCAGTTCTTCGGTTCTCTGCGCCACCATCGATTCCAGATTCTGCGTAAAATCCCGGATCTGAGAGGTCATACGATTGAATTGAAGCGCAAGCATTCCGACCTCGTCCTTTCCTCTTACCGCGATCTGAAAATTCAGATCCCCTTCACCTATGATTTTAACGCCCTCGGATAAGGTGTCGATCGGTCGGGCAAAGTTCACAGCGACCAGTATCGCGATGAAAATTCCGAGCACGAACAATACGCTCGCGACGCTGATGATACTTCTCCTGATCGCGAAAACCGGCTCGTAGACTTTTTCCTTATCGAATTCGAATATCGCCATCCCGACCCATAATTTCTGTCCCTGGTACTGGATGAAGATCGGATAGGAAAATCGGAGAAGCGTATTTCCCCCCTCCACAATTTCGCTTAAAGTTAATTCTTTTAACGAGGAAAATTTTTCGAAGTCCACTTCCGGTACGTCCGAACCTATCTTTTCTTCGTTCAGTTCCGCGACATATTTTCCGTCCACGTTGATCACGTAGGAATCCGTAAGCCCTGAAATGTTGCTTTCATGTAATCTCGCCAAACTCGTTCTCGTGGCATCGAACGTCTCGTTGATCAACAATTCCTCCGCGGCGATATTCGCGATATTGTTGGCCAAGTTTTGACACACTTCGAACGTCTTCTCCAGGACGATCGCCTGGTTTCTATACAGAACGATGATGGAAAGAGGAAGCACGCAGAGAAGAACGATGCCCGAAACGAAAATGATCATTTTCGTTCGAATCTTTAGATTGTTTAAAACGGAAAGAAGAAATTTCATCCAGGCAATCCTTCGAGTCGAGGCATGGACGATATCCAAGCAGGTACCATTGTCAAATAATTTTAAATCGCTCCCGAGATTGTAATCTTAAAATCGGAAGGAATCAAAGGTTAGAATTACGTTACAAATGTTTGAACTAAAAAAGCAAGGCAGCTTAAGAAGAAAATAAAGAACCTACTTCCGAATCCCGTCGATCGAACAAATAAAACATGGTCTAACTAAATCGGTCTTTTAATTGTGACGCAAGAGTTCTTGCCCGAAATTTTGAAGATCCTGAAAGAAAAGATTCACAGTGACGCCCGCCTGCTTGACCATCTGCTTTCTGGTTTCAAGTTGCTCGATCGTGTGAACTCCTCCCCGACTAAAATAAAGTTTAATGAGACTTTCCCGTTCGGAGCTTCCGTCCGCGCCAAGATAACCGTTCTCCAACCATCTGCTGATTAGGATGTCGAGAATCGTGCTCATTTGCTTTAGAGGAACACGACGCTTTCTCTCCGTCGGGTGATTCAGTAGATACCAGACCGGAGCGGAAAAAAGTTCCGTTTCGTGGGGACGGTACCATATATCTTTCAGAACGTTCTTCGCGTCCACGTAGTTTACCTGCGTTTCCACTTGGTAGGCCTGGTAAGATATATAACCGACCGCCAAACCGCCGATGATGCTATCGGTCGCTTGGACAGTGGCCGAAGCCCATTGTAAAATTCCGGAGAGGATTCCGAAAATTCCCCCGACTACGATGGCGGCGATATAAAATTGGGTCACTCTTTGATTTTCGCTGTATCTAAGATGCTTGATGATGTCGTCTATCCGATCCGAATAACAGTTCAATTCGGAAACTGTGCCGGTAAGATCGGTGCTGACCAGAAAGATGATCTCATGAATCTTATTCTTCGTGAATATGAGCTCGAGATGAGTCGGGCTGTTGATGTCCTTGTAATCCGGCTTTTTTTCCAACTCCTCCATTTTTTCAATCAAAGGAAGAATCCCGTACGCGTTCGCGATCATCAGGGACTTAAAGGAAAAATGGCCGTGGGAACGGAGAAGATGGTCCACTCTCGCAAAAGGAAGGGGACGACTAAAGGGAATGTTCTTTGCATCGGAGCCGACGGAACAATACTGCCCTCCGAAGTATGTCTCTTTTACCTGAATCGTGGTGTTGCAACCGCATATTATAAAAAGCAATATCAGAATTTTCTTTGGCATACGGCTCTTGGTCCGGTTATTTCGCTTTTACGGATTTGATAAATGCACTCATGAATTCCCGGTCCGTTTCGTCCAAGCTCGCCCGAACCACCATATCCCTTCTCTTCTTCTTCGGAATACCGTTCTTTTCCAGGAATTCGTCGTTTGAAAACGAATTGAAAGTTTCCTGGAATACGATCCGTCCTTGGGAATCCTCCACGATATATTCCACCGTCGCAAAGCATAAATATTCGCGTAGCAAAGCGAGAGCGATGATCGGATAAAGACTCTCTTCAACTATCTCGTACAGGAAAAGTCCTGCACCCAACTCCGAATGCCCCGTAGCTACCGCCAAAAGCAATCCGGTGGCGATACCGGTGACGATACTCCATACGATCACGGAACTTCGAATTTCCCCCAAATCCTTTATTTCAGCATAGATATAGTAATCTGCGGGGCGGCTCGGATCGACCGCGACGTTCTGGGCCCTCAATAGATTGCTTAAATTCAATTTCATCCATTTTTCTATGGAACGCTTTTCCGCTTCTATCTCTTCCCTCCGCTCCACCTTGTCGGGGTTAGTTTCCGTAAGCGTGGATAGTCTCGAAATTCGGAGAGAAATGAACGGATCCCGAATAACCGCGTTAAAACGCTTATTCGAATCGGGTACCGTTCTAAGCTCGGGAGAAGAACAGGTTACAGTTAGCCCGAAGACGACGGGAAGAAATACCGCTATACGAATAAAAAAGCTTCTCTTCGTCCCGGAGACCGTGCTGGAGATCATGAAAACCAAAATTCGAAATCAAGGACGCAGATGATAAGCGAACTTCCCGAACCGATAAAACCGGAAAGGATTAAAATGGCAGCAGCTTCCCGAAAAGAAAGCAAAATTTCACTTTTGGAAAAGTCGGATTTTTCAAAAGGATACCTTTAGCAAGTCGAATAAGGAAGATTTTTGCGACGAATGAAAGAACGCGGACAAATCCGTTATTTACGAATAAATATATTCATAATTTATTCTTTTTTTCACAAATACTGTGGACAAATACCGTAATTTTGATATTTTATTTATTATAATATTATTCAGAATGACACTTTTGCATGAACGAAACGGAGTCCAGCGCCGCAAAACCGATCCAACCGATCATTCCTAAAATCAATCTACCTTATCTCCAATTAAAATCGAAGGATTCCTTCGAAAAAGGAGAGCGTCCTTACTACGATCCTGAAGCGGAAAGATTGCTGGTTTTAGCGACGGATCATTCCACCCTTGCAGGTTTGAAAAATTCCAAGATTCCCATCATTACGGACTCGGATGTTCCGGACCATAGGGTGAAAGAAAGTCTCCTAAAACTCGCTTCCGATTCTTTGATCGTCTTCGTTCCGCGAATTATGTTCAGTACGGACACGAAGGAGCTATCTCAATTCTTTTATATTGTCGCCCTAAATAAAGCCAGTGCGATGGATCCGACTCAAGTAAAAACCTTATTTATGGAAATCATGCGAAGATCAGCTTGGGCCATCCGCAACTACGAGATCGCCCACTGCCAGGACAAGGAGATCGCCGTACCGGAACTTTTGGAACTTCTTGCCGAGAACACGTCGCCTTCCGAAAACCCTAAGGAAAAAGACGAACTTACAAAATGTCTAAATTCTCTCGTAAGAACCGGCTTTTGCAATCCGCAGATCATAAAGGATGCAAAGAGCCTGATATTACATTATATACAAGAAGACGGGTTCCTAATCGCTACCGACTTTGCCGGATATATCTACGTTCCGGAGCAATCGAACGATGAAACATTTTCCCTGATAGAGCGTCTTTTCTCCTCCAAAGCGATACGATCCCTCGTCGAAATAAGCCCGAATTCGGCGATCGATCTCGTATCGGTGCGAGAAGCTCTCTTGGCGAACGAAGAGGAATTGATGAGCGGGGACCTCTCCCATATACGGAAGAAAATCTATTTGGAGGAATTCGCCAAACTTTCCCATACCTTAAAGCCGTCTCCATTGAGGGATTTCTTCTTTATCGCCCAAAGAATCACCGCTAAAGCGGTAGAAGCCGAAGACTTTCTGATAGAAACGAACGAGAAAGTAAATTCCAAAAAATTGAAATCGATCATTTCGAAAGGAAAAGATCCGCTCCAAAGATTTCTTACCTTCCGGATCGGCCAGGATATACCCAACGATTCCTCCATCATCAGAAACAGCGAGCAAGATACTTCCCTTTTGAGTTACGTGCATTACGACGAATCGTTTCCCGAATTGTTCGTATGCCCTGCGGATGTTACGACAGTTAGAGAGGTGGCGACAGCCTTGTCGTTGAGATATTCCTTTGAGAACCCGACCTGCCTAGGTTTTATTCTTATGCTGAACAAATACAAAAACAAACTGTTATTCTATCTTTCGGATCCGAATTTCAAGAAGGCGTTCTGTAATGTGGCGCTCTCCTGCGTCTCCAAAAAACTGCCATGGTTCGTAAGATTCGCTTATGCGATCGGATTAAGGGAATCTATGATTTCCAGCATTTTGAACGAACTGGGGGATATCCAGTACAAGCAACTCAACGAACGCCTCAAGTATAGACAAAAACTAAGTCAGATACGAAACGATCTGAAGAAAGAATTGGTTGAGGAAGTAAAGGAGATGATCTACCGTACCGGACAATTTCCGGAAGGCATTTGAGGGAATTTCCCGTAGGACAAGCACTTCGAGATCGGCTCAACTTTCTTACTTCGGAAATTTCTGGACGGCTTAAGTGCTTTCCTGCAAATATCCTTTCAACAATTTCGACATCTCCGGACGACAGCTTCCGCATCCGGTTCCCGCTCCGGTGGAAACCCCCAGCGCTTCCAGAGTATTCGCGCCTTTTTTAAATTCTTCCTCCATATTTCCGCTCCCGACCCCGTTGCAGGAACAGACCAACTTGCCTAGAACGGGACGCGAAGGAGTTCCTCCGCTCAACAGTTGGTCCCGTTTTTCACCCAATTCCAAGCCGGAAGAAATCAAGGTTTTGAATTCGGAAAATTTATCCTTGTCTCCGATTAGGATGGCGCCGACGAGGCGGTCCCCTTTAATAATGCATTTCTTATATTTTCTTTTTTTGCGATCCAGATATACGATTTCTTCATATTCCGATTCGGCCGCCTCCATCGGAGTTTCCGGCAATCTGAGGGAAACGAGATCCAAGCCCGGAATCTTCAAAAGATTCGAATGCAACGAACCGGTATAGCCGTTTAATCTATAACCGTATATATGGCTAGCCGCGATCTTTGCCTGTTCCTCCGTCGCGGAAACCGTTCCGTACATACCGGACGAATGTTCCGCCACTTCTCCGATCGCGTAAATGTCCGGCTCGCTAGTCTGAAGATATTCGTTTACTTTGACTCCTGTCCCGCATTGCAGTCCGGTTTGATTCGCGAGAGCTATATTTGGGGAAGTACCGACAGCAAAAACGATTCCATCCACCTCCAGCACTTGGCCGTCGCTCAACTTCACTTTTTCCGCTCTCGGAAAACCGACGATCTTGGAAAGTTCCGCTTCGAATACGATCCTAATTCCCCTCTCCTCTATCTCTTCCCTTAGGATCGTCGATGCGATTACATCCAACTGCTTGGACATCAATCGGTCCGTTCGCACCAACACGGTTACCTTTGCTCCGATCGACCGGAGAGCTGCCGCGAGTTCCAATCCGAGTAAGCCCCCACCTACGATCAAAGCGTGGGAATCCCGGACGAAAAAACCTTTGATTCTTTCCGCGTCCTCTTTGGCTCTGAGACTAAAGACCCCTTCCATCCCTTCCTTTATCGATTTCGGAATCGAAGCGGAACTTCCGGTGGCCATTATAAGTTTATGATACGAATGAACGACTCCGAGAGAATCCTTTACCTTCTTTCCTTCCGGAAAGATCTCGGCGACCGTCCGCCCCGGAAACAACTGAATCCCCCATGAATCGATTTCCTCGGGGTCGGCGCCTCTCAACTGTTGAAAATCTTTTTCTCCGCTGATCAAATCGGGTAAAAGGATACGATTGTAAAACGGATGTTCTTCCTTACAAATGACGGTGATCTCGTCGTTCGGAGCCAAGCTGCGGTAATGCCTCAGAAAAGCCAGACTTCCCGCCCCTCCTCCGACGATGAGAATCTTTTCCTTTGCCTTGGAATAAGTGCGGACCTCCACGGCCGAGATCTTAAAACCGGGCTGCTTAGAGTTCGGATCGTATTCCGAACTCGTCAGATTGTTCGATCTTGATTCGTCGTTTCCGAACACTCTCCCCCAATGCATAGGCAAGAAAACCGTTCCGGCCTTGATCGTGTCCGTGATCGACGCTTTGACCCTGACCCTTCCTCGGGAATTTTCAATCTCCACGATCTGCTCGTTCGAAATTCCTCTCGCTTCCGCATCCGATGGATGGATCTCCAGGACGGGTTCCTTTCTATGCTCCCTTAATTTCCGCACCTTACCGGTTCTCGTCATGGTATGCCATTGGTCTCGAATCCGGCCTGTGGTTAGGATCAGAGGATGTTGCGGCGTAGGTTTTTCGGACGGGTCTTCCGCCGTCACGTCGGACAGTTTAGCCCTGCCTCCCGGACGATAAAAAATACGATCGGTAAAAAGACGCTCCGTACCACCGTGATCCTTAAAAGGAAACGGCCATTGGACCGAGCGTTTTTCCTTCAGTACGGAATAATCCAAGCCGGAAATATCGATTCTGGTCCCTTTCGTAAGTCTGCAATGCTCCTCGAAAATCTGCTCTTCATTTTGATAAGCGAAGGAATTCGCATAACCCATCTTATGCGCGAAGTCCCGAATGATCCAAGTGTCCGCCATTGCTTCGCCGGGAGGTTCCAATATTTTGGGTAAATACGTGATTCTACGGTCGGAATTGGTCATCGTGCCTTGCTTCTCCGCCCATCCCGCCGCAGGCAGAACCACGTCCGCAAAAGGAATCGCCCCGGCGCTCTTGGAAATATCCTGAACGACGACCAGATCGGCGGAACGCAAGCCTGCCTCCACGGTTCTCGCATCCGGTAAGCTTACGGTCGGGTTCGTACACACGATCCAAATCGCCTTCATCTTTCCTTGGCGAAGATTCTCGAACATTTCGGTGGCACTATATCCCGGTCGACTTTGGATTTCGGACACGCCCCAAAAATCCGCCACTTCCTTGCGGTGTTCCGGGTCGTTCAAATTTCTATGGGCAGGCAATAAATTACAAAGTCCGCCGACTTCGCGGCCGCCCATCGCATTCGGCTGCCCCGTCAAGGAGAAAGGTCCGGAACCCGGCTTTCCGATCTTTCCCGTAATCAAGGATAGATTCAACAAGGCGAGATTCTTATTCACCCCGATCACACTTTGGTTCAATCCCATCGCCCAAAGGGATAAAAAGCCGTTCGAAGAAGCGATCAACCTGGCCGCCTCCTCGATCTGTCCCGTCGGAACGCCGCAAATTTCAGCGGAGGCTTCCACCGAAGTATGAAATACCCTGGATCTCAATTCTTCGAATCCTTCGGTATGATTCCTGATGAATTCCTCGTCAATCCATCCGTTTTCGATCAAAATCCTAGCGATCGCATGGAACAGGTATATGTCCGTTCCCGGATGGATCTGCAAATGAATGTCCGCGTCTTCGCAAGTCTCGGTTTTTCTAGGATCCACTACGATCAACTTAACGTTCGGATCCGTCCTTTTTCGAGCCTCTATCCTTCTAAAAAGGATGGGGTGGCACCAGGCCGGATTCGCTCCTGCGACCAAAAAACAGTCGGCGATCTCGATATCGTCGTAACTGATCGGAACGCTATCTTCGCCTAATGCCATCTTATAACCGACTACTGCGGAACTCATGCACAGGCGCGAATTCGTATCTATATTATTCGTTCCTAAAAAGCCTTTCGCTAACTTGTTTATGATGTAATATTCTTCCGTTAGAAGCTGTCCGGATACGTAAAAACCCACCGCGTTAGGCCCGTGCTCCGAAATGATCCGTCTAAATTCGTTTGCGACTTCCGACAAGGCCGTTTGCCAATCCACCCTCTGCAAATCACCCCCTTTCCTTTTTCTTTGCATGGGATAAAGAATACGATCGGAACGATCCATGGTGGAGTAATGGAGGTTTAATCCCTTTGAACAGAGCATTCCGCGATTCGCAGGGTGGTCGGGATCGCCTTTTACGCTAATCCGATCGGGGCCGGACTTTTCGACGATCACGCCGCATCCGACACCGCAATAGGAACAGGTAGTCGATAGGGAGTCTGTACTGGTCACACAAGACTATCAGCAATTATCATGCCGTTTTGAAAAAATTAATTAAGAAGAAGTCCCAAAAAGAATTCAATCTCCCAAGCAGTCAATAAAAGCCGCAAATCTGTAAGCTTCTGCAGAAAATTCTAGCAGACTCAAAGATTCAAAATTCTCCGTAATGATAGTATTATAAGCATATTCGTTCTTTAAAAAGCAAATACTAGTGGTATTGATACAATTTTAGACTAAAAAAGCAAAAGAGCCTCCCAGGCAATTCCTGGAAACTTCCTCACAAAAAGAGGGAGTTTCTGGCAAATTTCATTTTTCAAAAAATAATCAGATAGTTGGCACAACATTTGCTATAAAACCTATAGACGCAAATTCACCAAACCAAAGAGGCTTGAATCAAATGAAAAAAATGCAGGAATTTCTAAAGGCGGGACATTTCCCCACGCTCATCAGTTCGTTTTTATATTTCGACTGTAGCTTCATGATCTGGATGCTGCTGGCGGCTTTAGGAGTCTTCCTTTCCGAGGAATTCTCTCTCGGCCCGGCCCAAAAAGGTTTTATCGTCTCCATTCCTCTCTTAGGAGGAACGCTTATGAGAATCCCGCTCGGAATCCTCTCGGACCGATTCGGATCCAAAAAAGTCGCCCTTTGGGGAATGACGATCAGCATGATTCCCCTTTTCTGGGGTTGGCGTTTTGCGGGAACTCTTTCGGAAGTCGCATGCATCGGCCTTTTATTAGGAGTCGCCGGAGCAAGCTTTGCGGTCGCACTGCCTCTTGCGAGCAGATGGTATCCTGCGAGATACCAAGGCTTGGTATTAGGTATTGCCGGAGCCGGAAATAGCGGATCCGTTTTGGCTACCCTGTTTGCACCCGCTTTGGCGAAAAACTTCGGATGGCATGCGGTTTTCGGATTGGCGATGATTCCCATGGCCTGCGTCTTTTTCTTCTTTTTGTTCACCGCCAAGGATTGTCCGGGCTCGCTCTCCAAGAAAAGTCTGAAGGAATATTTGGCTCCGATCAAATCCAGAGATGCACTTACTTTCTGCATCCTCTACAGCATCACGTTCGGAGGATTCGTCGGAATCGCCAGCTTCCTCCCTATATTCTTTTACGACCAGTACGGAATCGGTAAACTGACCACCGGTTTGTATACCTCTTATTGCATTCTCGGAGCAAGCCTATTACGCCCGTTAGGCGGTTATCTCTCCGACAAATTCGGCGGGGTGTTCATGATAACGATCGTACTTCTGTTCCTCGCAACCGTTCTCATCGGAATCTCCTTTCTACCTCCGGTCGCCCTAGTGCTTCCTCTCTTCATACTCCTGATGGCTAGTCTCGGAATCGGCAACGGCTCCGTATTCCAATTGGTTCCTCTTAGATTCAAAAAGGATATAGGAGTCGTCACGGGTTTTGTAGGGGCCTTCGGCGGCCTGGGAGGATTTTTGATCCCGAATCTTTTGGGTTCGTTAAAATCCCTAACAGGAAGTTTCTCCTTCGGATTCCTTGCGGTAGCCATCGCTTCCATCTCCGCTTGCGCTTTGGTTTTCTTTATGAACATTCTGATTTGGAAAAATTCCGATTCGACGGAATCGGATTTGGAAATGGAAGCGACTTAACCCCGACTCTGTAAACGGGAAATCTTCGATAAAAGGATATAGAAATGAACAAAAGGAAGTTAGTCATCATAGGAAACGGGATGGTGGGTCACCGTTTCTCCGAAAAATTAGTGGAATTCGGAGGCTCGGATAAATTCGAAATCACGGTGCTCGGAGAGGAACCTAGGAGGGCCTACGACAGAGTCCATCTTTCCGAATATTTTTCGAACAGATCCGCGGAGGATTTGTATCTCTGCCAACCCGACTGGTATCGGGCAAACGGAATTCGACTCCTGCTCTCCGAGCCCGCCGTCTCCTTGGATTCCGTCCGCAGAATCGTGACCACCTCCGCCGGAACGGAACTTCCTTTTGACGAATTGATTTTCGCGACGGGATCCGCTCCCTTTGTTCCTAACCTCGAAGGTATAGATAAGAAAGGTATCTTCGTTTATCGCACGATCGAAGATTTGGAAAACATCCTTACTTACGGAAAAGGAATCAGGAAAGCCGCAGTGATGGGCGGAGGCTTACTCGGACTAGAAGCCGCAAAAGCGCTATTGGATCTTGGCAAGGAAACCCATGTGGTGGAATTCGCCGAAAGACTGATGCCTAGACAGTTGGACGAATCCGCCTCTTCCATCCTGAGATCCCGCATAGAAGAACTCGGAGTCAGGATCCACTTGGAAACGCAGACGGAAAAAGCCCTGGGCGAATCTAAACTGGAAGGACTGCAATTCAAGGACGGAAGTTCTCTGGATGTCGAGATGCTCGTCGTCTCCGCCGGGATACGCCCTCGGGACGAACTTGCGAAACGAAGCGGCATCCAAACTGGGGAACGCGGAGGGATCCTGATCGACGATCACCTAAAAACGAACGTCTACGGAATCTATGCGATCGGAGAAGTGGCGTTACACAAGGGATTCGTATACGGCCTAGTGGCGCCGGGATACGAAATGGCGGAAACCCTAGCCTACAATCTTTGTAGTCCGATCAACGCTCCTAAATCCTATACCGGATCCGATCTTTCCACAAAGCTTAAACTGATCGGCGTGGACGTGGCCTCCTTCGGGGACGGACTCGGACAATCGGAACATATCCCTATCGTATTCAAAAATCCGAGAAGCGGAGTATATAAGAAACTCGTAATTTCTCCCGACGGCAAGACCCTTTTAGGGGGAATCCTAGTCGGTGACGTCAAATCCTACGGGAATCTATTGTCGTTGTATCTGAACAGGATCGAACTACCTTCGGAGCCGGAAACCTTGATCGTAGGTTCGGTCTCTGCGGAAAACCTTTTTGGCGCGGATAACCTGCCCGACGATGCCAAGATTTGTTCCTGCAACAACGTCTCCAAAGGGGATATTCTGAAAGCGATCCGAGAGAAGAATTGCTCGGACGTACAATCCTTGAAAGAATGCTCCAAAGCAGGAACCGGATGCGGCGGTTGCCTCCCGCAAGTGAATTCCCTTCTTAAAACGGAATTAAAAGCGCAAGGGAAAGTGATAAGCGAACACCTCTGCGAGCATTTCAAATTCTCGCGGCAGGAATTATTCCAAGTCATCAAGGTCAAAGGCCTAAAATCCTATGCGGACGTACTGCATTCCGAAGGAAGCGGCGACGGCTGCGAAATCTGCAAACCCGCCGTGGCTTCCATACTCGCAAGCACTTGGAACGAACCTATCTTAAAGCACAGAGAGATCCAGGATACCAACGATAAATTCCTCGCGAACATTCAGAAAGGAGGAACGTATTCCGTCGTGCCTAGAATCCCGGGCGGAGAAATCACTCCGGAAAACCTGATTCGAATCGGAGAAGTGGCGAAGAAATACGATCTCTATTGCAAAATCACCGGAGGCCAAAGAATAGACCTTTTGGGGGCGAAGTTGGACGACTTGCCTTCCATCTGGGAAGACCTCGTGAAATACGGATTCGAAAGCGGGCACGCGTACGGAAAAGCGATGCGGACCGTAAAGAGCTGTGTAGGTTCCACCTGGTGCAGATACGGCG
This sequence comes from Leptospira fluminis, assembly GCF_004771275.1. Classification (GTDB taxonomy): domain Bacteria; phylum Spirochaetota; class Leptospiria; order Leptospirales; family Leptospiraceae; genus Leptospira_B; species Leptospira_B fluminis. Next base: position 197,179 of record NZ_RQEV01000008.1, read on the forward strand.
TCCAAGACAGTACCGCATTCGCGATACGGATAGAGGAACGGTACAGAGGAATCCGAGCTCCTCACAAAATGAAATCTGCGGTATCCGGTTGTATCCGGGAATGCGCGGAAGCTAGAGGAAAAGATTTCGGAATCATCGCCACCGAAAAAGGTTGGAACCTTTACGTAGGCGGAAACGGAGGCGTGAACCCTAAACACGCGATCCTGTTGGCGGAGGATTTGGACGAAGATACCTGCATCCGTTACATCGATCGTTTCATCATGTTCTATATACGCACCGCGGATAGACTGATGCGTACTTCCACCTGGCTGGAACAGTTGGAAGGAGGAATCGAGTATTTGAAAGACGTAATCATCAACGATCGATTGGGAATCAATTCTCAACTCGAAGGGGAGATGGATCGTTTAGTCGACACATACGTCTGCGAATGGAAGGATGTCGTGGAAAATCCCGAAAAAAGGGATAAATTTAAGCATTTCATAAATAGCGAAAGTTCCGATCCGACCGTTCGCTTTCAGGAAGAAAGGGGACAAAAACGCCCCGCCGAACGTAGAACGCACCGCACGGAAGCGGTCCTGAAATAGGAGTCCAAATGACGACCAAGACCATGGAAAAAAGCAGATTTTTAGTCGCTCCGATTTCCAAATTTCCGGAAGACGGGGGAGTTTGCGTAAAAATAGGAAGTTATCAAATCGCAGTCTTCCGCTCCGCTACCCGCGACGAATGGTTTGCCTGCGATAATTTCTGTCCCCACTCCGGAGATCCAGTATTGTCCAGAGGAATCCTAGGAGATTCCAAGGGAGAACCGAAGGTGGCCTGCCCCCTTCACAAGCGGAATTTTTCCCTGAAAACAGGGGAATGCATAGGCGGCGAGTCTCACTATAAGGTCGAAATCTATCCGGTAGTGATCGAAGACGGAAACGTGTATTTGGAAGTGGACTCGGCTATGGTCCATAAAGGCGAGAATCTATGAACGAAGAAACCCCGCACCTCTACGGTGAAAAAGGCAAAATCTATTTGGTCGGTGCCGGTCCCGGAGATCCGGAGTTACTCACGGTAAAGGCGGTAAAAACTCTGAGAAAGGCGCAGGTGGTTCTGTACGACGACCTGGTTTCTCCTAGGATCCTGAGAGTCTGCAAAAAATCCGCGGAGTTGATCTATGTGGGAAAAAGATCCGGGCAACATAGTTGCCTGCAGGATCAAATCAATTCTAAGATCGCGGAAGCCGCCGTGAAATTTCGGATCGTAGTCAGATTGAAGGGAGGGGATCCCTCGATTTTCGGACGGGTCGGAGAGGAATATTCCTATCTTCTCTCCCGAGGTTTCGATTGCGAAATCATTGCCGGAGTCACCACAGGCTCCGCTGTAGCCGCACGATTGGGAATTCCGTTGACACATAGGGATTATTCAAGCGAAATCGTGCTTCTCTCCGGTCACAAAAAGGACGGTAAAAATTCGGAAGGGTTCCGGAATTTGACCTGTTCGGGTAAGACCTTACTCGTATACATGGGCTTGAACTCTTTACATACCATCCGTGAAGAGCTCCTGAACGGAGGAAATTCCGAAGACACTCCGGTGGCGATCATAGAGAACGCCACCCTCGAAACGGAGAGAATCGTTACGGGAAACTTAAGCTCCATTTTAGAAGCGGCGGAGAACGCCAAAATCCGATCTCCGGCTCTCATTATCATCGGAGATATCGTCCGTTATTATACGGAAACGAAGGAATTAAAAGAAAGGATCCGAAAAACGTTAAGTGCGCGCTAAGGCTCGGTTTCCCGAGCTTCCTTCTCCAATCTCCAGCCGTACCGGCCTCTCCGGAAAGCGAAAAATCGCATCATTTTTGTATAATATTCTTTAGAATGGTCGTGATTTCCGTTCTGCAAGTTCCGCAACCGGTTCCGGCCCCCGTCCTTTTTCCGATTCCCGCCAAGGTGTGCTCCCCGTCGAGAATCGCTTCCCGGATGTTTCCTTCTCCGATTCCGTAACAGGAGCATACAACCCGACCCGACAAGGGTTTCACGAATTCTCCTCCGGAAAGGAGTTTTTTCCGCCGGTCGCCTAGCTCTATTCCGGAAAGGATCCATTCCTGGAACTTGCCGAACTCGGACCTGTCCCCCACAAGAACGGCGCCGACCAATCTATCGTTACGTATAATACATTTCTTATATATCCTGTTTTTACGGTCCAAAAACAGGATTTCCTCATATTCTTTCTTGAGATCTTCCGTGATCTCCAGAGGGGTAGAGGGCAATCTTAGAGAGGCCAGTTCCAAATCGTTGATCCGGAGAATATGGGCGTGTATTGAGCCCGGGTACTCTTCGAAGGAATAACCGAATATATGCTGGGCCGCAATCCTAGCTTGCTCTTCCGCCGCGGTCACGGTCCCGTACGTACCGGTTTTGTGCTCCGCCGCTTCTCCGAAAGAGTAGATATCCGGATCGCTGGACCGGAGAAACGAATCCACCTTGATGCCGGCGCCGCAGTCCAAACCGGCCTCCGAAGCGATTTGGAAATTGGGCTTCGTTCCGATCGCATAGATGATCCCGTCAAAATCGGCGGAGACTCCGTCGCTTAATTTCACCTTTGAGATTCTTTCAGTACCTTCTACTTTGGAAATTTCCGTTTCGAATAGCAGCTTGATCCCTCTCGCCTCGATTTCTTCCTTGAGAAGTTCGCTTCCCGTCGAGTCCAATTTTCTGGACATGAGACGATTCGAGCGAACGAGAACGGTGACTTCGACCTGAGCAGCGGACAATACGGCCGCGATCTCCAAGCCTAAAAGCCCCCCGCCTACGATCAATGCTTTGGTGTTCGGAACGAAGAAGCCGCGAATCCGATCCGCGTCTGACTTACCTCTCAAATTGAAAATTCCCTGCATTTCCTTCGGAACCGGCACCGACGGAGGAACAGCCGAACTTCCCAAAGCCAAAATCAGTTTATTATAAGAGTGCAGGTTTCCTTTGGAGTCGCGTACTTTCTTCCCTTCCGGATAGACGTTGGTCACGGCCGTATCGGGAACCAATTCCAAATTCCAGGAAAGTATTTCCTCCGCGTCCGTCTGCAAAAGTTCGGAAAATTCCTTTTCTCCGCCTATGTAATCCGGAAGTAAAACCCTGGAGTAAAACGGATTTTCCTCCTTACAGATCACGGTGATCTCGTCGTTCGGAGCCATCTCTCTGTACCGTTTCAGAAAAGCTAATGTGGAACTCCCTCCCCCTACGATCAGAATTTTTTCCTTCTTCTTTCTATAGGGAGCGACTCGGACCGCGGAGAACTTAAAACCGGGCTGCTTCGAAAAAGGATCGAAAGCGGAACTGGTCAGGTTATTGGATCTTGCCTGGTCGGATCCGTTCTTTCTCCCCCAGTGCATGGGTAAAAACACGACCCCTTGTTTGATCGATCTAGTGACGGTCGCTTTGGCTCGGACGGATCCTCTCGGACTGGAAATGTCCACGATCATCCCTTCCTTAACACCGTATTTCAGCGCATCCTCCGGGTGGATTTCCAGATGCATCTCGGGCCTATGTTCCCGTAACTTTCTGACCTTTCCGGTGCGGGTCATGGAATGCCATTGGTCGCGGATCCTTCCCGTGGTTAAGACTAACGGAAAGTCCGGAGTCGTTTTTTCGGATTCATCCTCCGGATCCACCGCGTGAAGTTTTGCTTTTCCGTTCGGTCTATAAAAGATCCGATCCTCGAATAAACGTGAATCGGCCTTATCCCCGTTTTTCGGATACGGCCATCGGATCCCTTTTCTGCTCCGGATCAGCTCGTAATCCAAACCGGAAATATCTATTTTCGTACCTTCCGTCAATCCGCAGTGCTCTAAAAAGATCTCCTCTTCGGTTTCGTAATCGAAGGAGGCTCCGAATCCCATTTTATATGCAAAATCCCGAATGATCCAAACGTCCGGTTTCGCTTCTCCGGGAGATTCTAGAATCTTAGAAAGATGGGTGATTCTACGGTCGGAACTCGTCATCGTACCTTGTTTTTCCGCCCAACCGGCCGCGGGAAGCACTACGTCGGCGTAAGCCAAAGCGGACGAATCTGAAGAGATATCCTGAACTACCACGAATTCGGCGCTCCGCAGTCCGGCCTCCACCACCCTAGCGTCCGGTAGACTTACCGTGGGATTCGTACATACGATCCAAACGGCCTTCAATTTTCCGGATTTCAAGCTCTCGAACATTTCCACCGCGCTGAGGCCCGGCTCCGAGGGGATGTCCTTTACTCCCCAAAAATCCGCCACCTGCCTTCTGTGTTCCGGATTCTCCAATTCGCGGTGAGCCGGTAGAAGATTACACAATCCCCCGACTTCCCTACCCCCCATTGCATTGGATTGTCCGGTCAGGGAAAAAGGTCCGTTTCCGGGCTTCCCGATTTTTCCAGTCAAAAGCGAAAGATTGATTAAAGCGAGATTCTTATTCACCCCGACCACGCTTTGATTCAAGCCCATCGCCCAGAGACTGATAAATCCTTTGGACTTGCCGATGATTTCCGCGACCTCGTAAATCAACCCTGACAAGATTCCGCATATTTCCGCCGCGGTTTCCACCTCGATTTCGAAAGATTTTCTTTTTAGGTCCTCGAATCCTTCCGTATTATATATTATAAATTCCTTATCTATTTTCCCGTTCTCGATGAGGATCCTGGCGATCGCATGAAATAGATATACGTCCGTTCCCGGACGTATCTGCACGTGCAGGTCCGCGTTTTCGCAGGTTTCGGTCCTACGCGGATCCACGACGATCACTTTTACGCTCGGATCGGATCTCTTTCTCTCTTCTATTCTTCTGAATACGATCGGATGACACCAAGCCGGATTGGATCCGGCGATCAAAAAACAATCCGCGATCTCTATGTCTTCGTACCCGACCGGGACGCAATCCTCACCCAACGACATCTTATAGCCGGTGACTGCGGAACTCATACAGAGCCTGGAATTCGTATCTATATTGTTCGTTCCCAGAAACCCCTTAGTTAACTTATTTATAATATAATATTCCTCGGTGAGGAGCTGTCCGGAAACGTAAAAACCCACCGAATCCGGACCGTATTTCCGGATCAATCGTTTGAATTCCTTCGCGGTCCTATCCAACGCGCCGTCCCAAGTGGTTCGAATCAAATCCTCGGAGCGATTCGAGCGCACCATCGGATGCAAAAGTCTATCCGATCGGTCCATCACGGAATAGTGCAGGTTCATCCCCTTGGAACAAAGATTTCCGCGATTCGTAGGGTGATCCGGATCCCCTTGAACGCTAAAATCCGTGGGGCTGGACTTATGAACCAGAAGACCGCAGCCTACCCCGCAGTAAGAACAGGTAGTATGAAAGGTTTCTACGGGTTGCATATCAAAGTTCTTGCAATTTTCACGCCAATCCTAACGTAATCTATACTTCCAAAGGAAGTAGGAACGGAAAAACGTCAAGTCTTTGGCCGGAGAGAGAGATTTTCGGCCGAACCGAGCCCCTCCTTTCCTTTAGAACGGATCCAAACAAAGATGGTGCAGTTTCGCGGTAAATTCATTCCGAAGTTCCGGGAGAATCGATTCAGAACCGCGACATTTTGCATAAAATACAACCGCAAAACTCCCACTTTTCTCCCAGGTTCCGCATGAAGGAGAAAAACAACCACGAAACCCTGCTCTTTTTCTACCTGCACTCCGATCTTTTGGAGGAGATCTGGAACGAGTATAAACGGCAACCGAACCGTGTGCGAGCGATCCATCTCTTGGATTTTACCTTGGATTCCTTTCCCATCTACGAAGACGTTTCCAAGATGCTCCCGAACGTCATCGGTAAAGTCAAGTCTCCGGAAATTCCTTCCGAAAACGGAGGAGAATACGAACTGAAAAAATTGAAACTTTCGATCCGGATTTCCGCAGAACTCTCTGCCGCCGGAGAAAGAAAAACCCAGAGCAAGCTGGCCTCCAAAAAGCAATCACATCTAAATACGAAGTACTTCTGGGAATTGCAAAAGGAGTTTCTTTCCGAGAAAAACGGGAAAATGAGGGATTTGCTGGAAGAAAATGCGCAAAACGTGATTCGTTTTAACAACGAGCTGGAACTCCAGCTCATCGAACATTACGGATTCAATTATAGAAAGAAGATCAGCATAGACGTTTTATAAGCGAAGTCCGGAAATGCCCGCTTCCTACCGACCGTTCCGAACCTACGATTAGGGAGGGCGGAGCCTTGGTAAAAAAAAGGATTTAGAACCATTGGGAGAAATTTAGAATATAATAAAGAATCCATGGCTTACGAGCGCGGCAACGATGCGTAAGGTGCGAAGCAGTCGCTTCGTCAGAAAAATAGACTGAAATGAAGAAAAAGGATGGAAGCGACCGAAGCCTGGAGCAGCGTGGCCCGAGCAAAGCGAGGGAGCCGCCCTTCCTTTTAAGCGGGAGACCAAACCGACCCTTTTCTAATGTTTTACATGCCAAAATCGGAAACCGAAATCAAATCTCGTTCTAATCTTTAGAGTTTTCTTTCGGAAATTCGACCTCGACCCAACTAGTTTCTTTGTAGAAGGTAATGGCATCTCTTGCAAGAGATAAAGAGGCCTTTGTCCTGCCCAATTCCCATTTGAGCTCCCGAATTTCCTGCCTTAATACAACAAGCAGAGTTCGGTTGACTCTATGCTTGCACAAAAGACGTAAAATAAAGAGAAGGTTTTTTACCGAACGAGGAGTTTTCTCTGTGACATACAATCTATCACGCAACATTGTAGCTTTTTTTAAAGCACGAACGCATGGGTTTGGGTCTCCGATTTCGCGCGCAAAATTTTCGATACTATACCATTTAAGAATTTCCATAAACCTTTTCTTCCGATCCAATGAATCTACGGCCTTAAAAGGAAGCTGTGGATAGAAAGACGATTTCAATTTATTAAATAATTTAATATTTTTCAATTCAAAATCTAAAAATGAAACATAAAAAAATCGCAAGATCGGAAGCACTTACTCCCGGAGATCGAATGAATTACGCTCTCCATACTCTCGGGATCAAATGGAAGGACGCGGCGGCGGCTATGGCAAACGTGACGATGACGATGCTTTCCTTGTACCTTTCCAATAAAAAAGAGATTCCGGAATTCAGGTTGGACCTACTCCTTTTGAACAAGGGCGTTTCCAAAAAATTCGTTCTCCTGGGAGAAGGAGAACCGTTAGCCACCATCGATGAGCAATTGGACTTGGTACACTTGGAGATGGTGCTTTTGAATAAAGTGGTTCAAAACATAGAAATCAAGGACATCCTAACCAGACTCACGGGTTACAATCCGGAAGAACTGGTCCGAGTGAAAAAATATCTGGTTAAAATCGAAAAAGAGCGTCCCCAGTCTTCCACGCGATCAAAAGCGAAGAAATAAATTCATGATTTTTTCCACTTGCGAATTCATCTTTCCTTTGAATCCGGAAGGATTCGCTAATTGTTCGACGGAAAGCTTTGCGGTCATTTCCAGCAGGATCTTTCTCTGTTCCGCTTCGTATTTGTCGCATACTTCCTTAAAGGATTTCTCATCGAAGTAGTTTAGAAAACATCGATTGATGAATATGATCGAATTTGAAAATTTAGGATTTCTTAAATCCTGTTTAAAATCCAACAGTTCCGTGTTGAACAGATGTTCTTTTGCGATGGGAACCCAGGAAAACCAAAGAAAAGGAAGAAGCCCCAGGACTCCCCAGTGGCTAAGTTCGTAAAGCCCGGTCAAAGGAAGGACCACCACGAAAATCGCGGAAAAGAACCCTCCTAAAAAGATTCCTACGAACATATAGATGGAACGCAATCGAAGGAGATAATCTCCTCGGAATATATTTCTCACAAGTACTCCCAGGCAAAATAGTACGGAAAAATAAATATAAAAACAGGCTACAAAGTATGAAATTCCTCCCCTATATATCACTTCTCCGCTTTCCAAACGAAAAGGAGTCAAAACCCCGGTTACAGATAGATAGAGAAAGGAAAGAATCGCGACTCCGTGCAGTACCATCAAAAAGGAAAAAGGAAAAGTCGAGTCCGTAGGACTAGTGTAATTCCATGTTACATACGTAAGTAAGATCGGAATGAACAAGGTCGGGATAGGAATCAAATCCACCAATATTGACTGTAGCCCGAAGGGAAAATCGAATTGGGCCAAGAATTTCAACAGCGCCCAGATAGCGGAGGAAACGGCGATGAGTGCGTACGCTTTGCAGATGGAATTCCTAGTCGAATTCTTGTAAAAAAAGAATCCCGAGATAGAAAGAATCAAAAAAGTGATGAATGCCATTTTTTCCCCAGTAAAATATTTTTTGCGTAATTACGCTTAAATCATGTTTTTTAAGTTGTCTTGGACGAGAAAACTATCAAATAGATGAATAAATTCGTTTTAAATGTATCTATTTAAATGCATTTTGAAAAAATGAGTAATTTTTGACAAGAAATTTATATGACTTAGTAATATGACGCAAAATACCGCAGAAAGAGTAAAGTATGTTCGAACTCAAGCCAAAGGGTTCGAAATCAACCAAAATGATTTTGCAAAAAGCATCAAAATCTCGCAAAGCCTGCTAAGTTTGATCGAAATCGGGAAAAAACCACTCTCGGAGCAGAATGCCTGGGCCATTGAAAAAGTATATGGCTACCGCGCGGAATGGTTGCTGTTAGGTCGCGGACCCCAGAGGATTTCGTCGGATCCGATCACGAAGGACCTAAAGGATAAGGAACAAATCTGGCATCTAATCAGCAAATGGAACCTAAAGGAACCGATCCGCCAGTTGCTTACAGATCTTTCCCCGGTGGAGCGGGACACGGTCATTACCCTCATCCAAGTCTTAGTGAAGAAAAAGTAAGGCCTTATTTCAAATATCTTTCGAACTTCTCGGCGATCAATTTGGCCTTTTCTTCCGGCTCAAGGCTAGTTTCCAAAGTCAGCTCGTGACCTCGCAAAAGCATGTAAAAAGTGACATCGGCATGATCGGACAATAAACGATCTTTGTATCCTACCGGATCCAACACGCTGTAAAGAGCCAGTAGCACAGGCAGGGCCGCTCGCAAAAGAAACGGAATCTCCTCGCCGGAAAGTAACTGCGATTTGATTTCAAAGGCGTCAAAGTTCAGAATGCCCACCGCCCAGAATGAGATGGTGAAGAACATTCCGATCGAAGCCAAATACTGGGCGAATATTCCGAGCAGCGGAAGGATATAAATAAAGAATACCGCGATGACCAATCCGCCGATCCCGCCTACGGCGAAAATCACAGAATTTACTCGAACCGCCCCTCTATGAAGATAAGCGTTCCTGGCAATCAAAAAGAAACCGAGCAATACGATTACAGAAAGATATATTACAAATACATGATAATAAGGCGTAAAGGAATATATCACTCCTCCCGTAGGGCTCAAGCCCACGGCATCCACCAACTCGCAACGCAATGCCTTATAAAGTAAAAACCCCGCTAGTCCGGCGTTAGGAAAGATGATCCAAAAGGACGGTTTGTAATCGGAATTTACATAGGACTTTGCGCAAAAATAGAAACTGAACGGGATCAGCATTGCCGGAATCGCAGTCCAATTGATCGCCTGGGCCCTCCAAGAATCGGGAAAATACAACCGGAGCGCAAACCATAAGACCCAAGCGGCGGTAGATAAACAGAAAACCAGAAAATACTTTTGAACGGGTTTTACGGGTTTAAAATTATTGATATAAATCCCAAGAAAAGTGATGTACAAACCGATCGCTATACAAATTAGAAGAGGAAGATCCATGGCAAATTCGGTTTCTTTCCTCAATCAAAGTCGCATCGCTACCGACTGTAAAGCCGTTTTATCCAATTCTATGATCCGGGCCGAAACCGTATTCCCGTTGATATGATAATTCGGCAAATAAACGTCTCCGGACAAAACGCGAGATTCTACCGCTCCGTTCGATTTATAAATCCTTTCTATAGCTGGGACCTCCTTATTATAGAAACCGTACACTTTCGAATAATTTCTATAGAGACATAATTTCGCGATCGCGGAGAAATTTTTCACTGCTGCCTTCCAACCCGTCGCACTCCTTTCAAAAGAAACGCAATTCCAATCGGCTACACCCTCCTCTAGTACGGCGTATCTTTTAGGCTGGCCCTCTTCTAAAATGACGGCTAATTCCACCGGCAAAAGATTCTCCTTAGTTTTCTCCACAATCCTTTGGACGGATAAAATCTTATCTTTTTCGTCCGTCACATAAATCCAAGTGGACCAAGGATCAAAATCGATGCAGAGTAAGGGATTCGAATCGTATCCCCCCGATTTGTGGATTTGATCGTTAAACTCTTTCAATCGGTTCAATCCGATTTTATCTTCCTTTCCCGCTAAAATCCGGATTCGAAACTTAGATTGGAAGCTATCTTCAAAGGATAAAAAATGTTCTCGCAAACCTTTCATTGCCGCAATTATTTCACATATAGAAACGGTATCAATCTGGAGTTTTTTCAGGAATACTCGATTCAGGATTTTAAGATAGAAGTCGGATCTTTCCGTAAAAACAAATCGAGACTAGGAACACATTCTTACTTGCAAACTACGCAAAACATCCGTACAAGATTGCAGTCGTATAAAGCTGGCAAAAATCAAAAAAGGGAGGTTTCGTTTTTAGCAAAGCGGATATTCGCCTCTTCGAACGTCTTCATCTCGGCGAACATCCTGCAACCGGACTCTAGAATTCCCATGGCCAAAGCAGCTCCGGAACCCTCTCCCAATGCAAGATTCAGATCCAGTACGGGTCTTAAACCCAACTCCTCCAGAATCCATTTGTGAGCCGGCTCGGAAGAAATATGTCCGGCAATACAACCGGAAACGACTTCGGGATTTCTGCGGAACGCGATCAGAGCTGCGGCTCCGGTGATCATGCCGTCTAAAATTAACGGAATCCCGCAACGTACAGCCTCTTCTATCGCTCCTACCATAGCGGCGATTTCATATCCTCCGAAACAGACGAGAGAATTCCATTCGTTCCGAGGAAGATCCGCGTATTTTTCCAGGCCCCGCGTGATGACTCGGATTTTTTTTTCCAATGTGGACCGTCCGATTCCCGTTCCGACGCCCACGCATTCCTCCGGGGACTTTCCGAGAATGGAACAGACGATCGCCGCTGCGGAAGTTGTATTGCCGATTCCCATTTCCCCGATTCCGAGTAAGCCGTACCGATTTTCGAGCTTTCTGACGCTCTGCCTTCCGGATTCGATCGCAAGTTCAGTCTCTTCTTCCGTCATTGCCGGCTCTTTTAGAAAGTTTCTGGAACCTCTGCGGATTTTCGCATGATTCAATCCGACGGTATCTCCGAAATCATGGTCCACTCCCAAATCGTTCAAACGGAGATCTATGCCGTTTCCCCGACAAAGCGAATTGATCGCTGCACCTCCCGACAAAAACATATACGTCATCTGAGCCGTGACATGTCGGTTATAAGCGCTGACTCCTTCCTCAGCGATACCGTGATCCCCCGCGAAAAGAAGGATCGCTTTCCGATCGAAAACTGGTCTTGAAGTTTTTTGAATATTACATATCTTCAATACATAATCCTCTAAAACGCCGAGAGATCCTACGGGTTTCGTCAGGGAATCCATTCTCCGCTTAAGCGTATCGGGATCCGGGAGAATCCGATCCTTAGGCCCCTGATCGGAGGATAAGTGAGCGGAGACTCCCCATCGATTTTCGTAAACAAGATCGGATAAATTCTGCCTCGCCTTCCACCCCACCGTCTCTAGAATCGGACTTCTCGGAACCCATACAGGTTTACCTAAAGTCATGAGAGCGATCGGCTCCACCGTTTCCGGTATTTCCAGTAATTTCTTTATGAATTCCGGCTCGAAGATGCTCATCCATCCGGCGCCCAATCCTTCGGCTTGAGCCGCGAGCCAGAAATTCTGCACCGCCAAACACGCGCTATAGAGATCCGTATTTCGGTTCGTACTTCTACCGAGAAGGTTCTCCGGATCCCGATTCCGATCGCAGGTAAACAAAATGCTGACCGGGGCGTCCAGAATGCCCTGCAATTTTAAGGAATTGTATTTTAGTTTCCGATCTCCTTCGTAGTTCCTGGAAGCGGCTTCGTTTACGGAGACGAAATGATCATAAAATGCTTTTTTTACGGAATTCTCGCGGATGAGCAGAAAATTCCAAGGTTGGGTAAAACCGACGGACGGTGCGTGATGGGCCGCGTTCAATAGTCGGAAAAGAACCTCGTCGTCGATCGGATCGCTCAAATAACTGCGGATATCTCTCCGAGTGTGGATGGCCTTATAAAGACCCTCCTTTTCCTCCCGAGTGAATTTAGGTTCTTCGGAATTGTGCGCTTCCCATTTTTCCGGTCGCATTCCGTCATCTTTTTCCTTTCGGATAAAAAGCATATCACTTCGGAGGGACCACGGTAATCCAATCGACGAACTTCGTTTTCAGAAATTCGTCTATCGGTACCGAGAACTGGTGGTATCCCAAGAATAGAATCCAATACACGAGAGTAAAACCCAACAACACTTTGGCGGTGGAATTCGCCAAGAAAGGAGAAGCGGAATAAAACATCCGAAATACTGCGATCGGCCAAAAGAAAAGTAGAAAGAAATAAAATGCCCGCGGGATTCCGTAAACCCAATTCAGGATTTCCGCCGGATAGGATCTAGTCAATCGTTCGTAGGATTCCTTGAGTTCCGGAAAGAATTGAAAGAAGTAAAAGACGAAAACGAAAAAGATCGCGACCTTCCAGATGACTTCGATATCGTTCCGCAACAGAACCAGAGTCAGACCCACGAACCATAATAAGAAAAGAGGAAAGACGATCTGCTCCAGCAGGCCGGCGGAATTGGTTTGGGCAAAAAAAATCATTTGTGTCTCCGACTCTGATCCGGTTTAGGCAACCTACCGGAGACCCAATCCAGACAATGGTAAAAACTTTCCGGGTCCGCCTTTCCTTTTCCGGCGATATCGAAAGCGGTGCCGTGATCCGGTGAGACCCGTAAAAAATCCAACCCTAAGGTCAGATTGACTCCATGTTTCCCCTCCCACATTTTAAAGGGAATCAATCCTTGGTCGTGGTAGCATGCAAGAAAAAGGGAAAATCGGCTCCGGGAAGGTTCGGCGAATGCGCCGTCGGCGGAGAGAGGTCCGATTACCTCCAACCCCGCCTTTTGTAGAGAAGAAATCATGGGCTCCAGAATTTCCTTTTCTTCCTTTCCGATCTTTCCGCCTTCTCCCGCGTGCGGGTTCAATCCTAAAAACGCGATGGGCTTTCCCTTGGAAACTGGAGCGGAACGGATAGCGGAGATGAAACTGGGAAGATGAATTTTTTTCAAGTAGAAAGGGACTTCCACAAGAGGTACGTGAGTCGTTAAAGGTAGAACGCTCCATTCCCTTCCGGCCATCAGCATGTACGTTCTCGTATCGTACTGCTCCGCAAGTGTTTCCGTATGACCCCGAAAACCCTTGACCCCGGCCTTGAGCACCCATTCCTTACTCAAAGGGAGAGTGACCAGGTTTCCGCCCGCTTCTTTTTGGATTCGGATCGCCTCTACCAGACTCGAATAAGCCGCCCTACCCGATACCTCCGACGGAGATCCCGGCTTCAATCCGGCAATTTGTTCGGAAGTCAAGGCATGAGTCTTCCAGGAGTACAATCCGGGGGCGCTCGTCTGGCTGAGATCGGAGACTTCCTTCCAGTTCTTTGCGGGAGGAAAAACACCGGAATGGATGAGTAAAACGGAAAACTTTGTCGCGAGGGATTTTAACTTGGCCTTGGCGGCCGTCAGAAGTTCGGGCCCGACCCCGCAAGGATCTCCTTCGGTGATGAGAATGCGGTCCAAGGCCCTTTCGGTCCCGGAAGATTAGGCTTCCTTTGCCCCGGCCCCTTGTTTGCCGAAGAGTTTTTCCAGGCTGAGAGAATCTTTGGAATATTCCAATTCGATCCTTTCCTTGTTGGAATGTTTCAGATCGCTGGAAATCATGCAACGGCCTTCCAAAGTCACTCCGTTCTGGATGATCAATTCCGGAGTGCGGATGTCCCCCAAAATCAAGCTGGTGGGGAGAAGCATGACCCGGTTTCTCGCGGTGATGTTTCCGATCACGATCCCTTCGACGATGACACTGGCCGCGGTGATATTCGTTTTGACTTTTCCGGAAACTCCGATGTACAACTGCTCGGCTTGGAGGGATTTTCCTTCGAACTTTCCGTCTATCTTTAAAGATCCGTTGATAAAGAATTTCCCGCTAAAATAAGAGTTTTCGCCGATCGTGGAATTGGTTACTTCGGAAGAGTTCTTAACAAGTGCCATGAATATTGAATCCTATAAGATTCCGAATCGCTGAGCGGTTCGGATGTAAGCACAAAGTATAAGTCCTATTTGTTCCGGAAAGGAATTTTTAAACGGACCCAGGGTTTTTTGGAAGAGTGTAACTCGGGGTCCGGGGCTGACGGAAACGAAAAGGTCGCCCCGGAGAAGGGGGTCGGAAAAGACCCCCGGGCTTTTCCGAGGGGGAAGGCTTTCCCCCTCCCTCTTTCCGATCTTAATGTTTGATATTCGGAACGTTGATGCGGTCCAAGACTTCGGCGGTGAAATCCCGAAACTCCCCTAACGCTTTCGGAATCGCAAATCCTTCCAATTCCGTGGCCTTTTCGAAGCGAGGATTGAAAGAGATCTTGTCCTCCACGTTCATGATGATTCCCCCGCCCGCCTTCAGTCCGTCCAAAACCTTGTTCAGAAATTCGTTAAATTTTTGGAACATTTCGAAAGCCTCGGCGATAAAAATCCGAGTCTGCTTGTTCTTCATCCGACTCAACTGCTCCCGGAACTCCTGCTTTTCCGCGGCCTGGTATTCTTCTATGGTTTCCGTAAGCACCTTGATGTTCCTACGGATATTTTCCATGTGTTTTACCACGCCGTCCTTTTCGTTTCCGTGGGAAAAATCGAATTTGATATGCATTTCGTTTAATATCGGAAGGTATTCCCGGTCCAGGACGTTGATCCAAGTTCCGATCTGATTGACTTCGGTATCGTTGGAATTTGGGGAAATCTTCATCACCGGATATTTTGCCAAGAGCCTTCCGGCTGCGTCCGGATTTTCCCTGTACAAGCGGATCTGCTCGGCGGCGGTTTCCAAGTTGTCCGGAATTCCTTCCGGAGAAATTTCCCGCATCCTATTCCGGTACTTGTCCAGATCCCGACTGACTCTGTATTTCTGCTCGTCGTTTTTGGAGAGCCTAAGAATCTTTTCCAACTGGTTGATCATCTTTTGATAACGCTGCAATTCCAGGATCTGTTCTTGAGTGATGACGGCCATAGTTTTCCTTGGATTCTAACCGGATCGGGTCCGATTGCAAGTAGATTACCCGGACTTCTTCCTATATCTCTCCAGCGCCAATCTCAGAAAGTCGGAGTCCGGAAACTTGTAGACCAGGGACTCCAATAATTTCGTTCCTTCCTCGGCCATTCCGATTTCGAGTAAGGTGACCGCCTTTAGATAGAGCATTTCGGAAGAGTATTGGAACCTTCCGGTCCGGGCGAGTCGATCCAGAAAAGCGTCGAATTTTCTCTCCTTGAATTCCTTTACCGCGATCGCCCTATGGGTAAGATAAGAATCGGGATACAACTTTTCCAGGTCGACCAAACTAACCTCCAGCTCCGATGCTGCGGTGGAGTTCCAGAGAAGCAGCAACTCGAAAGGACGTAATGTATGGGCGAGTCCCTGCTCTTTCAGGATCTTGTATCTTTCAAAAAGACTTTCATCCTCCGATCCGGAGACCGTCTCTCTTAGGGATTCGGAGAGTTCCTCTCTTCCGTTCCTTCTTTTTTCCTCCAGGATCCAATCTTTCAAAAGATCCCTGGATATGCTGCGCTTCAGTAGGAAAAACCGGTCGCGGATGGAATGCCTGGTTTCGTAGTCCTTCAGGAAGGAATCCACTTCCCCCAATTCGAATTCCTGCAATCTTCTGGAAAGCATGGCGTCTAACACCGTCACGCTTCTGAGTCCGCTCGGGTTCGTTCTGAAATAATGGTAGGCGAGTCCTAGAAGATTCGGCTCTTTTCCCGAAACGACCAGGTCATAGAGCCGGAATTTTTGCTCTTCCGAAAGTCCGGAAGTTTTGTGGGCGGAAACCAGTCGGACCTTGTCCTCCGTTTCCTCCGGCATTTGCTCCGGAGTTTGTGCGGAGAATCCCAAAAAATACAGTAGAGTCCGGCCGTCCTTGGCTTCGGGAAGATCCGCCGAAAAGGAATCCAACAGTTTTCCGTAATCTTGTAATCTTTCTTCGCATAATAAAAACGCCGAACAGAGGGAAAACAATTCGCCGTCCCAGATTTCGTGCCCTTCCAACTCCTCCAAAAGTTCCTCGAAAAAAAGGCGGAGAAGTTTCTCTTCCCTCTCCGTGATCCCTTCCTCTCGGATCCAATTCGTGCGGGGGGAAAGAAATCGGAAACCTCCGAATAGGTCGGAACGAAAACAGTCCGAAGGCTTCAGGTGAGTGAGGATGCTTCCGCTATAATTCTCCAGAATCTTGGTCTTCAGCCTCAGTACTTCGGAGGAAGGTTTGGAAGAGGAAGCGTTTTGTCGCTCCGGCGTCGGCGCAGGACGGCCGAGAGTGATTTCGGGCCATTCCGTCTGTGAAATTGAAACCTGCATGTCCGTCCGATCCCTTTTTTGGAGTTGAAGCTACGTTAACCTAGGAAAGACTGAAAGATAGCATGAAAAAGATCCTCTTTGCAGTTCCCCTGCTACTAGTTGTCGGCAGCCTCCGGGGGAACGACGACGTAAAATACCTGACCAAATCCTATAGTCTGGAAAAAATCAGGAGGATCTTTCGGGAAAGGCATCCTAGCACGGAGTCCGAAGTCTTCGCGATGGTCCGCTTTCATGAAAGCCACCCGGACGGCGAAGAGCACGCCAGGTTGCGGTATTTGGTATCCCTATTAAAAGGAAGAATGGTGGCGAGCGTAAGCAAGGACGATCTCCTGGAACTGATCGCCAACCCTCTCCCATCCACGAGCGCGATTACGAAAGTGACCTATTGGAAACTCTACGAGGAAATGGTGAAGAGAAGAAGCCTTTCTCCTTCCGAATTCGTTTCCTATTTGAAAAAATTTCCGAAGAGTTACGATCCGATCTACCGAAATACGATTTCCGAAATTCTCAGAGTCCAATACGAAGCGAGCCAATTCAAGGAGGCCAAAGAGTACGCGGAATCCTTTTCCGAGCAGGAGAGGACGGAATATTTCGGCCCCATGGCGAAGTACCGTTACGGGAAAGTTCTTTATAAATCGGGAGAGGTCCAAAAATCGGAAGCCTTGTTTTATTCCTTGGTGGAGGACCCTTACGTTCCTTCCTACACCAAGAAGGACATCCTAACGGACCTCAAAACCTGGAAGGGGGACGGATTTTATCGTTCCCTTTCCATCGAGACCGCGGTACATTTTCTTCCCTTTCTTTCTACCGGAGACCGAAAATCCTTTTTGTCCTCTCACGGGGATTTCGCTTCCGTAACTTTCCAAAAACCGGAAAGTTTTAAAACCGCGGCGAGAATGATCGCGCAGTTCCACCCTGAAAAGGCCGCGCCTTTCCTGGCAAGGCACAGGACGTTTGCCCAATCCAATCCGGATTTTACCGCCGCAATTTCCAGGGAAGTTTCCAACCAAAACTTAGGAGTGCAGGCTCTGAAAATCTTGGAGAACGTAGATCCGGCTGCCACGGACGAAGTGGAATATGCGTATGCCCGGGCCTACAAAAAACTCGGAAACCAGGACAGGTATTTTTTCCGACTTCTTTCCTCTTTGGAACGCAACCCGTACAACCTGACTAGACAGGACGAATTGATCGATCTCATCACCGGAGACCAAAAGCATTTTCTGGGGGATTCGTACTGGAAAGAAGCCTTGCGTAGGATTCCGAACCTACCCGTCAAAGGGAGATTGGTCTATTGGCACCTACGCAACCTGAAGCGTTTAGGTAGAACCGAGGAGCTCCGCGGTTGGTTGAAATCCTATTACCCTCTCATTCCCGGCTCCTATTATACGAGAGTGATACGCGAAGAATTTTCCCCGGAGATATCCTCTTTGGCTATGCCGGAAAATCCCCTCCGAAATAAGGAGAGCCTTTTCGAATATCTTTCCTTGACGGCGGGGGATCCTGCCTACGCTGGAAAAATCATGGGACGGGATCTGGAATTCGCCTATTTTTCAGACGCGTTCCAGTTGGATGTGCGGATCGATTCCGCGCTAAGTAGAATCCGCGGGAATCATCTTTTGCAGAGTGCGAAAGAATATCTGGAAATCGGAGAGATGGCCTACGCGTATTCCCTCGTGGAGAAATACAAATCGCAGAACGGAACGGGAGAAGACGAAAAAGAAGAAATCCTCGCCGCGTTGGGAGAACTGACCGGAAACCAATACCTAACCGTGTACCATACCAGAAATCTGATGAAAAAACGTCGGATTCCGGACGACGTGATCTTACTCCCGGCGAAACTCTCCTCCCGGATTTACCCTCGCCCTCACAGGGATCTTGTGGCTAAATATTCCCAATCCTTCGGAATAGAAGAGGATATCGTCTATGCGGTGATGCGACAGGAATCCTTTTTTAAGGAAAACGCCGTCTCCGTTTCCAATGCGAGAGGACTCATGCAGATCATGGGTTCGACGGGAAAAGGACTTGCCCAAGGACTGGGCTTGGGACCCTACTCCCTATTCGATCCGGAAATTTCGATCCAGATGGGAGCAAGGTTCCTGAAATATCTTTTATCCTCCAATCAAAACGATCTGAAATGGGCCTCCATCGCATATAACGGCGGCCCGGGAAACCTGAGAAAATGGAAACGCAATCATTACAGGGGAGATTTTAACCATTTTTTGGAGGAACTTCCGGTAAAGGAACCTCGCGACTATTGCAGAATCGTTACTTCGAACTATTACAATTACCAAAACTTGAGATTGTATAAAAACCGCTGAACTCCGGCTTTTCCCTCTCTTTTTGGATTGTCTAGAATTTCAGATCCATAGGATAGTACTTGCGGAAAGTTTCGAAGCGAGACAGGTCTTATATCTTGCCCACGGAAAATCGAACCCGAGCCCCGTTTTTTTTCGCGAACTTCGACGGGAAATTCACTCGGAGATCGTAGTTAGAGACAAATATCCCAGGAGAAAAAAATGGCAAACACCGCAATCCTCAAGATCGACGGAAAGGAATATGAACTTCCCATCATCGTCGGGACGGAAAACGAGAAAGCGATCGATATATCCAAACTCAGACAGCAAACCGGTTATATCACCCTGGATAATGGCTACTTGAATACGGGTGCCTGTACCAGTGCGGTGACCTTCCTGGACGGAGAACTGGGAATTTTACGTTATCGCGGGATTCCGATCGAACAACTCGCGGAAAAGTCCACGTTTACGGAAGTGGCTTATCTTTTGATCTACGGTCATCTCCCCAACGAAGCGGAATTGCAGAAATGGAACCAAGAACTGACCATGCACACTCTGATCCACGAGGATCTGAAACGACTGTACAACGGATTTCCCAAAGACGGACATCCGATGGCGATCATGTCCTCTATGATCGGTTCTCTCTCCACATATTACCAGGATTCCTACGATCCGGAAAACCCGGAACACAGACATATTTCCATGATTCGCCTCTTAGCGAAGTTCCCGACCATCGCGGCCTTCGCTTATAAAAAATCCCTGGGGCAACCGACCATCCATCCGCTGAACCATCTGGATTATTGCGCGAACTTTCTGAACATGATGTTCTCCGTTCCTAGCGAGGAATATTACATCGATCCTGAAATCGTAAAGGCTCTGAATCTACTCTTGATCCTACACGCGGACCACGAGCAAAACTGTTCCACTTCCACGGTACGACTCGTGGGATCCTCCTTGGCGAATCTCTACGGAGCTATCTCCGCAGGAATCTGCGCGCTTTGGGGCCCTCGTCACGGTGGAGCCAACCAGGAAGTTCTGGAAATGCTTTTGGAAATCCAAGCCTCCGGACTGCCTGTGAAAAAAATCGTGGAGAAGGCCAAGGACAAAAACGACGCCTTCCGCCTTTCCGGATTCGGACACCGTGTTTATAAAAACTTCGATCCCCGAGCCAAGATCATCAAGAAAGCTTGCGACTCGGTGCTTTCCCGTTTAGGAGTCAAGGATGCTCTCTTGGACATCGCGAAGGAATTGGAGGAAGCGGCACTCAACGATCCGTACTTCGTGGAAAGAAAACTCTATCCGAACGTGGACTTTTACAGCGGGATCATTTATCGCGCTCTCGGCATTCCGGTGAATATGTTCACCGTAATGTTCGCGATGGGACGTCTTCCCGGCTGGATCGCCCAGTGGAAGGAAATGATAGAGTCCCCCGATATGAAGATCGGTCGTCCTAGACAGATCTATACCGGAACTACGGATACCTCCTACGACGACGCAAAGAAGAAGTCCTAACCTCTTCTTTGCCTAGGAAACTTTCTTTCCCCAATCCCCGGGTGCAAACTCGGGGATTGGCTTTCCCAACTCCGCAAACGATTTGTCTCAACAACTCCCGCAAAATTTTCGTAAAGCGCGTCGCTACCAACTCAATAAAAGTTCCGAAGCGATCCTGAAATCCGGCCATCCTTGGATTTTAAGAGGAAACGTATCCTCGGCCGCCTCCGTTTTTCGGGAGGGAGATCGGCTCAGGTTGGTTTCCGGAAAAAACGAGGTTATCGGTTACGGAATCTATTCCTCTAGGGGGCCGATTGCTATTCGAATCCTGCAACGCGGGCCCGAATTTTCACTCGAAACTCTCCGGAAAACGATCGCCGATGCTTTCGAAAAACGAAAGAGCCTCGAAGACACCACGGATGCCTATAGACTTTTGCACGGAGAAAACGACAAAATCCCCGGAATCACCGTGGACAAATATGCGAAGACTTGGGTCGTGCAAACGTATTCCAAGGGTCTGTATGGACTCGCAAGGTTGGCTGTTCGAATTCTGTTTTCGATCGCTTCCGAAAATCCGTCCGCTCTTCCTCTTAGGATCCTATTGGTGTCTCCGCAAAGAATGGGAGAAGGGGAATCCGTAAAGACGAGGTTCCTACGAGGAAATTGCCCGCTTCCGATCCGAGAGGCCGTCCGCCTGAAAGACCTCCGATTCGCCGCAAAGATTCCGGGCCAAAAAGGAAGTTTCTTCCTGGATGTTCGGAATCTCCGCTCTTATCTTTTGGAAAACGAGAGCCTCTCTCGAAACAAACATTGCCTTCACTTATTCTGCCATACCGGTTTCACATCCTTATGCATGGAACAAGCAGGGGCCTTGTCCGTGACTTCCATAGACGGCTCGGAAGATGTCTTAGAGGAATTCGCTTCCCAATTAACGGAAGATACTTTGCAAGGGGAATTTCGGGAGAAAAACCGGTCCGTTTTCCTTCGGAACCACGAGCTGATTCGCTCCGATCTGTTTCGGGATTGGAATTTTTTAGGAGACCGAAAATTCGGACTCGTGGTTCTGGATCCACCCAACTTAGCCCCGAACCAGGCTGCCCTTCCTTCCGCAAAAAAAGCTTATAAAAGCCTGATTTCCAAAAGTCTAGAGAGGTTGCAACCGGGAGGGGTTTTGGTTCTGTTATCCTGTTCCGGAAGGATCTCCGACTCGGAATTTGAAAAGATTGGCCGGGAAACGATCCGTTCCCGAGGATGGAAGTACGGATCTATGGTTCGTCTTCCTCCCGAAGCGGACCATCCCGTCTTGCGGGAATTTCCGGAAGGCAAATACTTTAAGGTCCATCTCTATCTGGAAATGAATCCGATAGCACGACTCGAGAAAGAAAAATGAAACGAAACGTTTTTAGCGGAACGTATGAACTTTTGGATTCCGGCCATTTCAAAAAACTGGAACGTATCGGCGCTTATAAGATCGTCCGCCCTTCCCCCGTTAGCGCCTGGCCGCCCACAAAACCCGCGCTTTGGAAGGACGCCGACGGAGAATACCACAGGAACGACAAGGGCGGAGGCAACTGGAAGTGGAACATTCGCCCGGAAGAGGAATTCTATATCGAAGTGGGGCCTCTTACGATAAAGATCCGTTTTACTCCTTTCGGACACCTCGGGCTATTTCCCGAACAAATGGAAAATTGGAATCGAATTCGACTTCTCTCTTCCCAACTTTCCGGTGAAGGAGAAGTATTGAATTTGTTCGCCTACTCCGGCTTGTCCACCTTGTCCGCTCTCTCCGGCGGAACGAATGCCTGCCACCTGGACGCGTCTAAAGGGATGGTGGATTGGGCGCGGGAAAACGCGGAAGCCTCCAATCTGGCCGATAAGAAAGTCCGCTGGATGGTGGAAGACGTGATCAAATTTTTAGGAAGAGAAATCCGGAGAAAAAAAAGATACCTTGGATTCATTTTGGATCCTCCTACGTTCGGAAGAGGAGCTAGTGGAGAAGTCTTCAAAATCGAACGGGATCTTCCGGAGATGATGGATCTATTGATGCAACTCTGCGATGGAAAACCCGAATTCGTGGTACTCACCTGTCATTCTACCGGGTTCAGCCCTCTTGCTTTGAGAAGGATCCTGGAAGGTAGGGTCCGAAACGAAGGTTCGTATCTTACGGAGGAATTGTCTATACCGGAAACCGCCGGCAGGTCCTACCCCGCAGGATCCAATTGCATTTTTTATTCCAAGAGGCTGGAGCTTTGACGGGAAAACGATATTACTTGGAGATCACCAGCTTTTCCAACGAGAAGCTAAAGTACATCTCCGGCCTGAAGGAAAAAAAGAATCGGGAAAAAGCGGACGCTTTTTTTCTGGAAGGATACAGGGAAATCTCTCGTGCAAAGGCTTCCGGGAAGTTGAAGTTCGAATACATCCTCACTTGTCCCGATTGTTACTTGGGAGAAAACGAGGACGAGTTAGTCGAATCCTTGCAAGCCAAAACGATCATCGTCCCCAAGCAAATCTTCGAGAAAATTTCCTATCGGGACAGACCCGACGGATTGATAGCCACCGCCTTTCTACCGGATTTCTCCCTTCCGGAAAATCTGACTTTGACCGGTTCTCGCGTGCTGGTGATAGAAGGAGTCGAAAAGCCCGGAAATTTAGGGACCATTCTGAGAACTGCCGAAGGTGCCGGATTCGATACTGTCTTGGTGGCGGATCCTAGATTGGATCTTCTGAATCCGAACGTGATCCGCTCCTCTACCGGGACCTTGTTTACTCTTAACGTATTTCAAACGACGATAGAAAGATCCATCCCTTTCTTAAAGAACTCCGGCTACAAGACGATATCGGTCACGCCGGAAGCGGAAACTATCTACTGGAATACGGATCTCAAGGGAAGAATAGCGTTGGTATTCGGGAGTGAACAATACGGGTTAAGCGAATTTGCCCGCTCGAATTGCGACCTATCAACTTCCCTCCCGATGAACGGTAAGGCCGACAGTCTGAACTTGGCAATGTCTGCAGGAATCTTAATGTACGAAGTCTTAAGGCAGAATCTCTAAATGGCGAAAATTCGTATCCTTGCATACGTAGGCAGCCACGGATTCGGACATATCAGTCGTAGTCTGGAAGCGATCACGTTCCTTCTTTCGACCCGACCCGAATGGTCTGCGACGATCGTCTCGGAAAGAGCGGAGGAATTTTCCCGAACTCTCGTAAAGAATCCCAATTGGATCGCCTCTCGGGAAAGGATCGTTTTCAGAAAGGCCAAAACGGACGTAGGCATAGTGCAGAAAGATTCTTTAGGGATGGATTTGGAAGCCACGGAAGCGGAAATTCGGAACTTTCGCGACTCAAAATCCGAGTGGTTAGAAAAGGAAATCCGATTCGTAAAAGCGGAAAAATTCGATCTACTTTGGTCGGATGCTTCCTCCCTTCCCTTTGTGTTATCTTCGGAATTAGGGATTCGATCCGTCTTTCTCGGGAATTTTACCTGGGACTTTATTTATTCCCATTATAAAAAACATACGTTAGACTCCTTTGCAGAGGAGATACGACGGGAATATTCTTTTTGCGATCTGGGCCTGATCCTTCCCTTTTCGTGCCCTATTTCCTGCCTACCCAAAACTCGGGAAATCGGACTCTTGGGAAGAAAGCCGGGGCTTTCCAAAGAGGCGGCCCGATTGCAATTCGGTTTTGAAAAAGACGTACTCTATTATCTTTTTTCCTTCGGGGCGTACGGGATAGAACCGGGACGTTTCCGCTGGAAGGATTGGAATCCCGCAAAAGAAAGAATCGTTACCAGCGGAACGGAGCTAAAGGGTCCGGCCCCGAATTCTCTCGGAGTCGTTTCCGTTCCTCCCTGCCATTATCCGGACCTTATAGCCGCTTGCGATTTCGTACTGACTAAACCGGGTTACGGAATATTAAGCGAATCCTTTTTGGCGGGAACTCCGGTGCTCTATACGGACCGAGGAGATTTTCCAGAATATCCTTATTTGGTGAAGGCGCTGGAAAACAGTTTCAAATCCTCTTATATCGACCATGACCATTTATACTCTTTTCGATGGAAAGAAGCTCGGGAACAGGCGGAAGCCGCCGTTCCGATCGGAGATCCAAGATTGCAAAGAAGCGGGACGGAAGAGATTCTCCAATCGATCGAAGAACTGATCTGTTAGCGCAGTCAGCACTGGGAAACTCGATCGTCCTTCCTGCAGGAGCTCCCACAAGAAAAGACCCGATAAAAACGCTTGCCGAGTGTAAGGCTTTGTGATACGGACTTCGAAGGGTACCACCGCACCGGCCCCCGCCCAGGAAGGGCGGGGAGACCCATCTTACTTCGGAACCACTTTCACGAAATACTTCTTCGAAGCATCCCAGTTCTTTAGAATCTCGTCCGACAATTCCGAACCCGTCAATTTCGTATGCTCCGTGATCAAGGATTTGATCGCATCAGTATCCTCGTGCTCCAGTTCCACGATTTTCACGTATTCCTTGTTCAGCAAAGGTTCGAGTTCCCAGCCTTTCTGGAGGAAGTAGGCCTTACCACCGGTCATCCCGGCGCCCATGTTCTTACCTACCGGTCCCAAACATACGACGGTTCCGCTAGTCATGTATTCCAAGAAGTGATCTCCGGCTCCACCGACCACCGCATCCGCACCGGAGTTCCGAACTCCGAACCTTTCTCCGGCACGTCCCGAGCAAAACAGCTTTCCGGAAGTCGCACCATACAGGCAGGTATTGCCGATGATCACGTTTTCGTACGCCTTCAATTTGGACCGACGGTGTTTCCGTACTACGATGGTTCCTCCGCAAAGTCCTTTACCCACGTAGTCGTTCGCGTCTCCGTGGAGAGTGAGTTGGACTCCCTTGGCCAACCATGCACCCAAAGATTGACCGGCGGTACCTTCCAAAATCACTTCCAGTTTTCCGGGCAATCCTTTGGACCCGTATTTCTTGGAAATCAAACCGGATATTTTAGCTCCGACTGTCCGGTTCGTATTTCGGACCGAATAAGAAAGAGACATAGAGGTTTTTCCCTCCAGAGCAGGTTCCGCGTCCTTGATGATCCGATCGTCCAGCACCTCGCCCACCGGCTCTCTTCTTTCCATGCGGTTCTTTTTCTTTATGGAATCGTAAAGTAGAGGAAGCCGAACCAGAATCGGATTCAAATCCAGAGAATCCAATCGATCCTGCTCGTAACGGGTGATCTGTTTCAGAAGATCCGTACGACCGATGATCTCGTCCATGGAGCGGAATCCCAATTTTGCGAGATATTCCCTTACTTCCATCGCAAGCAGAGTCATTAAGTTCGCGACCTGATCCGGAGATCCTTTGTACTTAGAGCGGAACTTAGGATCTTGGGTCGCGATCCCCGTCGGACAATTGTTCAAATGACATTTTCGGGCCATGATACAACCCAAAGCGACAAGAGAGGCCGTGCCGATTCCGTATTCTTCCGCACCCAAACACGCTGCGATGATCACGTCCCGACCGGAAACGATTCCTCCGTCCGTCCGTAGAACCACCCGATCCCTTAATCCGTTCATTACAAGAACTTGATGGGTTTCGGAAAGTCCGAGTTCCCACGGAGACCCTGCGTGTTTAATGGAAGTCAAGGAAGCTGCTCCTGTTCCTCCGGCATGGCCGGAGATCAGAATGATGTCCGCGTTCGCCTTCGCGACCCCGGCCGCGATAGTGCCGACGCCTGCCTCCGATACCAATTTAACCGAGACTTGAGCCTTATGATTCGCCTGCTTGAGGTCGTAGATCAGCTGGGACAAATCCTCGATGGAATAGATGTCGTGGTGTGGCGGCGGAGAAATCAAATCGATACCCATCGGAGTGTGACGGTTCGTAGCGATTTCCTCGTTGTTTTTCTTACCAGGTAACTGACCGCCTTCTCCCGGTTTGGCCCCTTGAGCGATCTTGATTTCCAGTTCTTGGGCGGAGTTCAGGTATTCCGAAGTAACTCCGAAACGACCGGAAGCCACTTGTTTGATGGAAGAATTGGCCAGGTCCCCTTTGGAATCCACCACAAAGCGGGAGGGATTTTCCCCTCCTTCTCCGGAGGAGGATTTTGCTCCCAAGCGGTTCATCGCGACGGCAAGATCGGTATGTGCCTCGATCGACAAGGCCCCGTGGCTCATACCGGGAGTCAAAAAGCGTTTCTGTATCTCCGAAACGGTTTCCACTTCCTCGATCGGAACCGCTTTTCTTTCCACGAAATCGAATAGATCCCGGATATTAATCGGATCGCTTTCTCGCAAAATTTTAGAGGCTTCCAAGAACGCCTCGTAGTCGTTATCCACCGCCGCTTTTCGAATGAACTTGACCACTTTCGGAGACCAGCGGTGAGGTTGATCGTCCTTTTCGGAAATGAAATCCTCCGGATTAATCTCCTTATTGAAGGCCTGATCGTGATTCCTGAGAATATTCTGCTCGATCCCTCCGATTCCGATTCCGGAAATCCTGGAATACGTACCCGGAAAATACTTGGAAATCAACGTTCTAGAAAGGCCGATCGCTTCGAATACCTGTCCGCCTATATAAGAGGACATGATGGAAATTCCCATTTTGGACATGACTTTTAAAAGTCCGTCGTCCACGCCGGCGCGGTAATTCTTACAGAGTTCCGCGAGAGACGGACGTTTACCGTCTTCCGAATCGAAATCCCCTTTTGACCACAGGTCGTACAAGGTATCCCAGATCAGATAACTGTTTACGCCGGAAGCTCCGTACCCGAGTAAGACGGCAATATTATGAATTTCGAAAGCGGAACCCGTTTCCACGAGGATGCTCATTGTGGAGCGCTTCTTATTCCGAATCAAATGGTTATGGACGGCGGAGACGGCCAACTCCATCGGAATCGGCGCCCTTTCCTTATCCAATTTCTTATCGGAAAGGATCAGGATGTTCACACCTTCGTTGGCAGCTTTGACCGCCTTTGCAAGCAATTCATCCAGGGCTCTCTCCAGATATTTGTGATCCGTACCCGGCTCGTGATGCGCCTCAAAAGTCGCGTCCAGAGTCAGGATCTTGTACTGTTTGCCGTCCTTTTCCCGAATCCTCTGTAAGCCTAGATTCGTGAGATACGGATGGGACAGTACCAGACAGTTCTGGGGTTTTTCGTTTCCGAAAAGATTCATCTTTTTGATCAGACGGGTATAAAGGGAAGTCACCCCTTTTTCCCGAAGGTAGTCGATCGGAGGATTGGTTACCTGAGCGAATCTCTGACGGAAATACGTATACAAGCCGATGCGAGAAAGCATCAAAATCGAAAGGGGCGTATCATCTCCCATCGAACCGATCGCCTCTTTTCCGGCGATCGCCTGAGGTTTGATCACCGCTTTTTGTTTATAGGGCGAATACGCGAATAGGATCTGCCTTCTTCTCAGATCGTCTCCTTTGTAATTCACCGCATCGGTAATCGAATCGTCTATCGTCTGATCCAGGTATTCCACGTTTTCCTTGGACCATTCGCGATAGTCGTACTTTTTCTCGAAGAGAGAATTGATATCTTCGTTAAAGTAAACCTTGCCTTCCTTCAGATTTATCGCGAGCATCTCTCCCGGACCGAGACGCCCTTTTTTCGTGATAATATCCTCGTCGATCTGAACTAGTCCGACTTCGGAACCCATGACCACCAGGCCGTCTTCCGTAGTGACGTACCGAGCGGGTCTGAGTCCGTTTCTATCCAGACCTCCTCCCACCCAGTCCCCTTCGGCGAAAGCCAAGGCGGCAGGACCGTCCCAAGGTTCCGTTAACGTATTATTATATTCGTAAAAGGATTTTAACGCCTCGGACATCTGGAAGTTCTTACTCCAGGCGTTCGGGATAAGCATCGCTTTGGCGTGGAGCACGTCTTTACCCGAGCGTACGATCGCTTCCATCGCATTGTCTAGGCTGGCGGAATCGGACAAATGGGGACGGATGACCGGGTGGATCTCCTTCTGGGCTTCACCCCATTTTTCACATTCCAATTCCTCTTCCCTGGCAAGCATCCAGATCCGGTTTCCTACGATAGTATTGATCTCTCCGTTATGCGCCAGAATACGGAACGGCTGAGCTAAAGCCCAGCTCGGAAACGTATTCGTGGAATAACGCTGGTGAAAAATACAGTATGGAGACGCCATCTCTTCGCTCTTCAGGTCTTCGTAAAATTGCGACACCTGATTCCCGTTAAAGAGACCTTTGAACACGATCCTCTCCGAGGAAAACGAACAAATATAGAAGTCTTCGCTCATGGAAAGCTTCAGAGCGTCACGCATTACTTTTTTCTGAATTAAAAACAGCTTGGTCTCGAAATCCTCGTTGGACATCCCTTCCGGTTTTCCGATGAGCACCTGCTCTATCTGAGGACGCGACGCGTTGGCTTTCGGTCCGAGTACTTCCGGATTCACGGGTACGTATCTCCACGCGTAAAGTTTGAAATTGAATTTCATCAGCGCGGATTCGATGAGACTGCGGCAGATATCCTGTTTGTCTATGTCCTCGCGGGGAAGGAAGACCATTCCGACGCCTATGGAATCCTCTTCGGGGCGACGGTGACCCATATCCTGGATATAATTCGCGAACAGTTTTTTGGGAATCCGGATCATGATTCCGGCTCCGTCGCCGGTCTGCATATCGGCGTCTACGGCTCCACGATGGGTCAGGCATCCGACTGCCTTCAATCCCATTGAAACGATACGATGGCTGGATTCGCCCGCATAAGAAGCGACGAAACCTACACCGCAGTTGTCACGCTCGAAGGAACGCTCATAGAGACCGTTTTCCTCCAAGTATTTTTGGATCCGCAACTGTTCTTCAAGTTTTAACATTCGCGAGGTTTCCTTTCGGGTGGTATGAATTCGAGGGCGTTGCGCGGATTTCATTTCTCGGCGTTGGTACCGCCGCGGATTTGCGCTCGAAGGCTGAATTTTCCGGCAATTTCTCGATTCTAAGACCAGTAAATTGGCGGTTGCCTATATTGAAAACGATCTTTTTGGAGGAATTCCCGCCACCCTTACCGTCCGGCTTTCTTTGAAAGGTGCCTCGGCTCCCGCGAGCAACCCGACTTGATCGAAATCAGGGAGACTGAGGCCTTTCGGATGTCGCTTATCAGAAAAACCCGCTTTCGGGAGCGCTTTATCTCGGATTTCCCTCGATAATAACGGAAATCGTATTTGAATTTTCTAATTCTTTCGGAGGGATAGTACGGGGGAAAAAAATAGGTCCGAAACGATCTTTCTCTGACTTACGTCCGGTATTCTGGAAAGTAATTGGTCCATCTTTAACTTTAACTGACCCATGTCCGGATATTCGTCCATGACCTTCAGAATATGCGGCCAGGCTCTCTTTACCAATTCCGAAACGGCCGGGCTGGCGGTTCTGGCCCGATTCCAGGAAGATTCCAATTGGCTCCGAATCCGGAAAAAATCCCGGCCCAATTCCAAAACCTTTCTCAATCTAGGATCGGAAAGGCCGATTCTTCCGTTCAGTTGCGAAAGAACTCCGGTCCAGTCCACCACTTCCCCTTTGGATTCCTTCAACAGGAAAGATTGCAATTGCACGAGAGCGTTTTCTTCTACAGGAAGAGTGCTGACCCATCGCTTGTATTCTTCCAATTGGCCGGCTTTTTGATATGCCCGGACCTTGTTCACCTGTTCCATATAACGGGAAAATGCGATGACTACCGGCTCCTCGACGGGAGCGGGCGAATCCTCTTCGAACGCAAATCCTCCGTCGAAATTTAGGTCGTCCACGTCGGAAAGGATTTCGTTGGAATTGGTCTGGATCGGAATATCGTCCTCTTCCAACTCCTCCTTCTTCAATACGATGGGAGTTCCTACGAAAACATCCCCGTATTTGGAAAGGATCTCCTTCAATATCGGGATCTCCGGACCTTTTCGCACGGGAACGGCCACCGGCTTGGCTTCCGCTACGGCCGCCTTCGCTCCTTCCCTCGCGACCTCCGCGATGCCTAATGCTTCGGTTTTCTTTCCTGTGGCAAGATCCACGAGATAGAGAAATCCTTCCTCTTGCTCGAATCTATGCCCTTTAGGAAGCATAAATCCGAGCCCTTCTATGATTTCATCGGTGATCCGTCCGAATTTTTTCTTTTTCGGATTCTGCTCTGCGGCAGACTCCTGCTCGATCAGTTTCGTTTTGACCTTATTTAAGGTCCCTAAAAAATTCCGATTCATGTACGCGGAAAGGTCCTGGGTATTCATCCCTAGGAATTGCGCGAACTGCGGAAGCTGATCGAAGAAATGATCCGTCTTTTGGATATTGCCGACGATATAGGATCTGATTTTGCCTTTTAGGGCTTCTTGTTCTTTGGGCGAAATTTTCTTCTGGGAAACGATGCTCCCGAACAATTGGATGTGGGCGTGAAAGTAGCTGAGGAATTCCCCGTAAGCGGTCAGAACGAATTCGCCTTCCGCATTCCTCTCTATGACCTTTTTCGTTTCCATAAAACGGATTTGCCGTCAAGTTTTTCCCGTTCCGGGTCAAACTTCAAGACAATTAAGAAGGAGAGATCGTTCTAGGATTAGGCGGTTTTGGAAATTTCTTCCCCGCTTAGGCTGGCGCTCACGATCCGGTATCTGAGGAAGGTATTGCAACTTGCCTCTTCCGAATAACGGACCAAGTCGTAGTCCGGCCGGGGGGAACGGAAAAAGGAGGAATGTATCAGCCTGTCCGTTACTTCTTTTCGGATATGGGATCTGGCTTCGTTCCTTCTGCGATAGATCGAAGGAACTACGATATCGTTTTTATAGGATAGGATATTATTCCGATAGATCGCGACCGTAAGTCGGATTCTATAAACCCTTTCTTCTTCGTACCCTTTCTTATCTTGAAAAACCATGCTTCCGAAACCGGCCTCTTTCGCTAACAACCGCCGCCGACAGATAAAATATCGGTAACCCTCCCCCTCGATCTCAAATCCGCAGGGGATTTTTTCTCTCAAAATCCTACATGACAGAAGTCCCGAGACATTCCAGGATGTTATCGGAGACCCCTATCCTATGAATTTCCGATACAACTATTCTCCGTTTTCCTATAAACGTCGACGCACCAGGGAAGTGAAAGTGGGAGACATAGGCATAGGAGGAAAGAATCCGATCCGCATACAGTCCATGATCACGGCGGATACCCGGGACACGCAAAACTCCGTTAGGCAAATTCTGGAATTGGAAAAGATCGGTTGTGAAATCGTACGTTTGACGGTTCCTTCCCAACCTGACGCGGACAACCTCCCGAATATTAGAAAAGAATTAAGACGATTCGGAAGCAAGGTACCGTTGGTGGCGGATATTCATTTCACTCCCAGCGTCGCTCTAAAATGTGCGGAATGGGTCGAAAAGATCCGCGTCAATCCGGGAAACTTCGCCGACAAAAAGAAATTCGCCGTCCGGGATTATTCCGACACGGAATACAAAGAGGAACTCGAAAGGATCTCCGATGTCTTCTTACCTTTGGTTTCCCGTTGCAAGGAATTGGGTGTGTCCATGAGAATAGGGACCAACCACGGATCCCTTTCCGATCGGATTATGAACAGGTATGGGGATACTCCCCTGGGTATGGTGGAATCGGCGCTGGAATTCATACGCATTGCGGAAAGCGTAGGCTACAAGGATATCGTAGTCAGTATGAAAGCGTCGAATCCTCAGGTGATGATCCAGGCCTACAGACTTCTTTGTAGTAGATTTTTGGAACTGCAGATGGATTACCCTCTTCACTTAGGAGTTACCGAGGCGGGCGACGGTAAGGACGGAAGAATCAAATCCGCGATCGGGATCGGCTCCCTTTTGGAAGACGGACTCGGAGATACGATCCGAGTCTCTTTGACGGAGGACCCGGTTCACGAAATTCCCGTAGCGAGAGTATTGGCGGACAAATTCAACTCCAAGATCCCTCCGGAAGCGGACGGAATCACCTATTCCGAATTCCGAAATCCTTATACGTACCAGAGATTTTACAGTCGCCCCATAAACGTCGCGAACGTTCCGATAGGAGAAACTCATCCTGTACGGGTGGAAACCGTACTCCCGTTCTCTTCCTCTTCGGAATTCAACTCCGCTCTCTCCAACTTAAGAAATTTTGCAAAAACCTTATCCTTGGATGTGGAACTCGTCTCCGTTCCTTTTCCCGAAGATCCTGCTTTGCGGGAAGAATTACTAGAGGCCGCAGGCAATTCTCCGATTCCGATCGGAGTTTTGGTGGAGCAAAACGAGCTCTTATACGCGGACGATACGGAGGATCTAAAACCGTTTGCGAAGGTTGTGGTGGATCCTTTCCATCATTTCCAAAACGGCGACCTGCTCATGGATTTCCTAAAAACCAGGGAAGGAAGAGGAATGACCGAGCTCCGAGTCCAATCCTATCAGATCGAAAGTCTCAAAGGATTGCCGGAAATGCTCCAATCGAACGGAATCGAATCCGTCGCCTTTTCCTTGCACTCTTCGCATATCCTCCACGATTATCGGAAACTCGCGAAAATACTGAGCGACTGGGACTATCCTATCGTTTTAAACGGAGAATTCCAGGAGGCGGAAACGGCCCTCTACGACGCTTCCATCGGTATCGGAGGACTTTTGACGGACGGGATCGGAGACATTCTTCGGATCCAAGTTCTTTCCGCGGAAGCGGAAAGCGTCCTACAGCTCGGATTCGACCTTCTCCAAGCGACTCGATTGAGGTTAACGAAGACCGAATATATTTCTTGTCCTTCCTGCGGACGAACTCTATTCGATCTACAATCTACGACGGCCAGAATCAAGGAAAGAACGGGACACCTCAAAGGAGTCAAGATTGCCGTCATGGGTTGTATCGTGAACGGACCCGGAGAAATGGCCGATGCGGACTTCGGTTATGTGGGAGCGGGCCCGGGAAAAGTGCATCTTTATAGAGGCAAAGAGATCGTTCTCAAGAACGTGCCTTACGAGGAAGCGGATGAAAAGTTGGTGGAATTGATCAAATCATCCGGAATGTGGGTGGAACGGGAATCGATGGAGACCTTCTGATCGAATCTAAATTGTAACCGAATTGATTCGGTTCCCGAACGTCAGACGGGGAAAAAGTTCTTTTCCGGCAGGAAGTCCCGTTTAGTCTCTGAGCATGCGACGACTCAGATCGATCTTATTCTTTTTGGCGGCGATGATCGCCGTCGGTTCCGTATTTTCCGCACCCTCTTCCGGGCGACCGAAATTGATCGTGGTCATCTCCGTGGACCAACTTGCAGGAAATCTAATCGAATCCAAATCGATGAAAACCTGGGGAGGGGAATTTACCCGGGGCTTCAAGACTCTCCAGGAAGAAGGCGTGTATTTTACGAACGCCTACCATGCGCACGGATTTACCGAAACCGGTCCGGGACATTCCGTTATCCTTTCGGGAAGGTTCCCTGCGAGCACGAAGATCACCCAGAATAGCTGGTCCGACCCGGAAACGGGAGAGGAGATCTACTGCGTCACGGACAAGGACACGGACCTGTTGGACTCCAAGAAAAAAGCAAACGGCGCCAGTCCGAAACATTTCGCCGGAACCGCGCTAGGAGACTGGCTCCAATCCCAGGTTCCGAATTCGAGAGCTTTCGCTTTTTCCGGAAAAGACAGAGCGGCCGTGCTGATGGGCGGGGCAAAGCCCACGGGGGCCTACTGGTTCGACGAGGAAACCTTTACGTTTACGACCTCCACATATTACGGAAAACAGTTACCGGATTGGCTGACGAACTATAACAAAAAAGTTTTAAGTAAATTCTCCGAAGACATCAATTGGAAGCTTCCGGCCCACCGAAATTTCAATGCGGGCAAATATCAGGTCGGCACCTATTCGCTATACACCGGAAACAACAAGGCGATCCACAAAGCGGGGGCTGCGCTGGATAAGGGCCTATATCTAAGATACAGAGCCACTCCGTTTTTCGACGATGCGATTCTAGAAGGTGCGACCCGACTGATAGAAGAGGAAAAACTCGGAGAAGGAGAAACCACGGATCTCGTAGCTATCGGCTTGTCCGCCACGGACTATATCGGTCACGGCTTCGGAAACCAAGGCCCCGAAATGCGGGACCAATTGCTTCATCTGGACGAAATCCTCGGAACGTTTATTGAAAAGATCCGTAGTTCACATCCGGACGCTTGGATCATACTCACTGCGGATCACGGAGCTCCCGATTTGGCGGAGCGTCTGATGGAATCCGGAAAGGACGCAAGTCGGATCGATCCGGATGTCTGGAGGAGAAGATTCGTTCGGGAAGTCTCCGCAAAATTGAAAACGGGCCAAGCTGAGTTGTTCTGGAAGATACGGGATCCTTCTCAGATATACGTTCGCCCTGCATACGATCTGAAAAAAGCCGGAGTTTCCAAGGAAAAGTTACTCGAGGTTTCCTTAGAAACTTTGAAGACCATGCCGGGAGTCTTAGAGGCTTACTCGGGAGAGGAACTCCAAAAAACGAATCTCCCTACCCAAAACGATCCTGGACAATTTTCCGTTAAAGAGAGACTGAAGCTGAGCTATGTGCCGGGACGATCCGGAGATATTCTCGTCGCCTTCAAACCGTTCACCGTCGTAGGGGATACGGATAAATTCGAATACCTGGTCCACCACGGAAGCCCTCACGATTATGATCGTAAGGTTCCTATTCTGTTTCTGGGTCCCTGGTCCGCCAAAAAAATTCTGAAGCCGGCTCGGGTGGCGGATATCGCACCCACTCTCGCAAAATATCTAGGGATCCGACCGAGCGAAAAACTGGATGGAGAAATCCTGCCTCTGGATTGATCCCGCATAACTCTTTGTCCGTTCCTTTTTGTGAAAGGAAGGAACGGACAAAAATCTCAATTTTTAGATTCCGACCCGCCGTATTCCCTTAAGATCCTTTTCACTTCCAAAAATGTGGGGATATGACTTTGAACGGAATGTTCAGAAGGGACGAGCAATTCCGATTCTGCCCCGTCCAGATGGGAACTGTCATAGGAAACCACGGAATCGTTGATCCAATCCAAATCCCGTAACCTAGAATTTCCGATAATGGAATGGAATTTTACCGCCGGAACTTTCTCCGCAGTCACTTTCATAAAAACGCTCTGCGGGGAAAGACTGTCGACGCCGTATTTTTCGGAAACGAAATCGTCCTGATTTTTATCCATGGTCAGGAATCGGTACGCCTTCCCCAAATTGTCGGCGACGCCTTTCGGTAAAACGAATAGAAGCCGTGCAACGGTTCCCAAGAATCCTTCCGCCAAAGAGGAGCCCCTGTGCGGGGTCGCGATAAAAATCGCCCGCTTCACAAAGGGCACAGGGTCGTAGTCGAAAAGTCTTGCTAGTTGTTTTTTCAAATCGGCAGGGGCGGCGGCCCATGCAGCGGGATCCACTTTCGATTCCCGCAGCCATTCCTCCTTCCTGCTCCGAATCACCATCAGCTTCGCGAGGATTCCGCCCATGCTATGACCTACCAAGACCATCTTATCGAAAGCGGCATGCTCGGACTTCGGATCGTAGACTTTGCGAAGATCGTACAACGTTTCCCTGAATTCCGCGCCGGAAACCGGAATCGGATTACTTGTCGGATACCAATACACCCAAAATTGGTATTTACCGTTGATCTCCGGGTCCGCGAGCAATTCGTTTATCATCGGAAACCATACGAAGGGAGAAGACGCCAATCCGTGTACGAAGACGACCGGAATCTTATCCTGACGGTACGGATAAACGAAATACAACCCGCGCTTCTCTCGACCCGCTTCTCCGTCGAATGCCGATAAAAAACCGTCCTTTTTTTGGGCGGCCGAAAGCATATACGCCAAAGGAGTCGTGGTATCGCTTTCCATCGGAAGATCCAAGCCGGAAAACTCGATGCGGTTCCGGTAAACCGGATCGTAAAGATGGATCGTAGCCTTCAACTCCAAGCTCCGATTTTCAAGATAGGATTCCTCCAGACTCAGGAAAGCAGTACCGGGATACGCTTGGCCCACTCCACCCACGAATTCGTACTTTCTTCTTTCCGCGGCCTCCAGTTCGGGATACTTCCGCACCAAAATCAACGGAGTTCCGATCCCTTCCCTTCGGATATGATTGGAAAAACCCGAGACTTTGTAATCCCACGCAACTTCTACCTGCAAAAAACTTTTGGGAGTCCAGGCTGTCTCCACTTTGACGTCCACCATCGTCAATGTCCCGCGAACCAAATGGACGTTCAGATCGGTTACTCTTGCCAATTTCCGATTTCTCTTCGCAAAACGGACAAGCTGCGTGAGGGAACGATTGTAGGTGTCCAATGCAAACCTGAATTCCATCGCGAACGGATCCGGCTCGGAAGGCACCGCATTGGAATCGAACAAATAAGTGTACGAGTACACCAAAGCTGACGCGAACATGCGAGAGAACATAGGGTCTTCCGGATCAAGGGAAGTTCCGGAATGATAACAAAGCTCGGACAAATAATAGGCAAGATTACGCGACTTGGTAGCGGTCAGGCGATTATCCAAGTCGTAAATAACCAACCTCGGATATTCGGAATAACTTTCGTAAAGATCGTTACTTTTCAGAAATTGCTTCGTGAGTTCGCTCAAACCTTCGTGGTTTACCGCGTTCAATCGGACCAGGTTTTCCTGTTCGTATTGGGAATAGGTCTTCTTGGAATAGGTGGCGCAATGAGCCGCCGCAAATAGAAGCAGTAGAAAAAGCGGAAAAGAAGGTCGGAAACTCCGCTTCACCAAAACGGCGACTCCCAAAACCCGAATGTCTTTTAATCCAAAGGAGCCAGATCGGAAAGGCTCAGGTCGGAAATCGTATGCGGGTATCCTTCCCTATCGTTGTACAGGACGACAACCTTGTCTCCGTCGATCTCCTGGATTTCCACCTGGGCCCCGGTCAAGACGATGACGCCTTTCAGCAAAAAGCTTCTCTTGGTCAGCTTGACCTTATCTCCCGACTTCATCTTTCTCCATGTAAACGTCTTTTCCTTCCTTCTTCATTTTGGAAAAGATATGAATTTGGGTTTGGTCCACACGGGTGCCTATATCGTAGATCGCGTCGGTAAAGTCCGCGCCGTCGATTTTCGCGCCGGCAAGTTTGGCCCATCTTAAATCGGCGCCTTTCAAGCTGGCTCCCTTCAGATTGGCGGAATTTAAGAAAGCGCCTCTCAAACGGGCTCCTTCGAAATTCGCTCCTTCGAAATTGCAATTGGTCAGGAATGCGTTATTCAAATTGGCTCCGGAAAAATCCACTCCGTGCAGGTCTTCTTTTTCCAGAATGATGGAGGAAAGATCCTCTCCTTTCAGAGTTCCATTAGTTTGTAGGAGTTCCTTCGCTTTGGAAGCCGTGATTCTTCTTTCTTTCGGAACTCCCGAACCGGATTCGAAATCACGGATCGCCTGCTGGAGCGCCGCGACCGCAGACTCAGGATAATTCTTTCTTCTTTCCGGAAACTCGAACAGCCTTTCCACATCTTCGGGAGTGATTTGCTTGAGTTCGTCCACGGATTTTCCTTTGGCGATCTCCGTTGCCATGGCCAAGGCAACGATTCCGAAACCGCAACCCGTCGTAGTGTAACTCGCGTCGGACACGATCCGATCCTCACCGATCTTGAGATAGATTCTGTAACCGTCGCCGCAACCTACGTTCCGGTAATTGGAGACGACGGTGGCGTCCTCCATTTCACGGTAATTCAATCTCTGGTCGTTGATTTCCTTATATCTGTCGAAATCCATTACCTTCATGAATGCGCCTCCGGCAATAGCTTAGACTGGGAAAACACGGAAACCGTCCGGGAAATCCGGACGATTACTTCATTTTATATTTTTTCTTGAATTTGTCTACGCGGCCCGCGGTATCGAGAACCTTGGATTTACCGGTAAAATACGGGTGACAAGCGGAACAAATCTCCACATGGATATCACCGACTGTGGTACGGGTTTCGTACACCGCTCCACAGGCACAGCGGATCTTGGCGTCTGCGTATTTTGGATGAATGTCCGTTTTCATAATTTCCTCCAGTCCCCTGTAATTAGGCGTTCATGCTGGCCAAAAAGGCTTCGTTAGTCTTCGATTGCCTCATTTTCTCCAGCAATAATTCCATGCTTTCCGTGATGCTCATGGGAGAAAGCACTTTTCTAAGCACGAATACTTTCTGCAGGATCTCTTTAGGAAGCAAGAGCTCCTCTTTTCGAGTTCCGGATTTGTTGATGTCTATGGCGGGGAAGATCCGTTTATCGGAAAGCTTTCTGTCCAGATGGATCTCCATGTTACCGGTTCCCTTGAATTCTTCGAAAATCACTTCATCCATTTTAGAACCGGTATCCACGAGAGCGGTAGCGATGATCGTTAAAGAACCGCCTTCTTCAATGTTTCTGGCAGCCCCGAAAAATCTCTTGGGTTTATGAAGAGCATTGGAATCCACCCCTCCGGAGAGGATCTTTCCGGAAGTCGGAATGACTTGGTTGTAGGCCCGGGCCAAACGGGTAATGGAATCCAGCAGGATCACAACATCGCGTCCGTGTTCCACGAGGCGTTTTGCCTTTTCGATGACCATTTCCGCCACCTGAACGTGCCGGGTTGCAGGTTCGTCAAACGTGGAACTGACCACTTCCCCTTTAACGTTTCTGGCCATGTCCGTCACCTCTTCCGGTCGCTCGTCGATCAATAGAACGATCAGAGTCACTTCCGGATGATTACGGGTAATGGCATTCGCCACGTTTTGCATCAGAATGGTCTTCCCCGTACGAGGAGGCGCGACGATCAGAGCTCTCTGGCCTTTTCCGATCGGGCACATCAAGTCCACGATCCTGGTATCCAATTGGGAAGGATCGTGCTCCATGCGCAGCCTTTCGTTCGGATAGAGAGGAGTCAGGTTGTCAAAGAGGGCGCGCTTGCTCGCCACGTCCGGAGTATAACCGTTGACGGTCTCCACTCGGAGCATGGCAAAGAACCGTTCGGATTCTTTCGGAGGACGGATCTGCCCTTCTACCGTATCTCCGGTTCGGAGACCGAAAAGTTTGATTTGGGAGGGGGAAACATAAATATCGTCCGGACCGGGAACATAATTATAGTCCGGAGAGCGCAAGAACCCGTATCCGTCAGGGAGTCGTTCCATTACTCCTGCTGCATGTACTTGTCCTTCCCGTTCGGCCTGAGCTTGGAGAATGGCGAAAATCAGGTTCTGCTTTTTCAAGCCTCCCGTATTTTCCACCCCCAAATTCTTTGCCACTTCGATGAGTTCGTTGATCGAAGTCTTTTTTAAAGCGACCAAATCTATGGGAGCCGGACTAGGTCCGTCATAAGCCCCTCTACGACGTTTGCGGGCTCGGATCTCTGCGGTTTCCGGATCGTCTTCCGGAAAATTCGGTTCGTCTTCGTTGGATTCGTTTTGATTGTCTAGATTGATTTTGGGCTTGGAATCTCGTCTTGGGTTAGCCATCAGGATACCGTTAGATTTTTTATTAAAGGTGTAAGGAGCTACGCCTTTCAGATTTATTTTTAAGATTAAGAGCGGGTTATTTTAGAGGATCCGCAATGATCGGATTTAAATTCGCTCCGAAAACCCATCTACTTTCTATGTGGGGATAGACTCAGAGAAAGGAACGAAGGTCAGCTCTCTTTCTGGAGAATTCCCTTTCATCCCGCCGTGTCAATGAAATTATTTTCCTTTGGTCTTTTTTTTGGAGGCGCTTTTCTTCTTAGGGTTAGGAGTCCTCTTCTTGGCCGAGGATTTAGACTTCGGTTCCGGTACGACCGCTTTCGGAACGGGTTGGGGCTTTTTGGGAAGAGCGGATTTTCCCACTTTTTTTCGAGGGATCGGTTGGTCCTTGCTCAACTTAAATCGACTCCCCAGATCCAAAAACTTGATTCGATTCTGCAATGTGGTTCGGGGAACGCCGAGGTCTAATGCCGCGTGGGACACGTTTTCCTGGTTTCGTTTCAAGGTATGGTAGATATAGCTTCCTTCCACTTCCTTTAACATAGTTTCCAAAGGAAGTTTTTGGCCGAAGGCCTCCGTCACCGAGGGAAATTCCAACCCTTCCCCGTCCGCTCCGTTCAGTTTCGTGCCTACCGAAGAGAAGTGATACAGGTATCCGAGAGGTTTCCCCTTTTGTCTCAAAACCGAGACTCGAACCAGACATTCCAGATCCGTTACGAAAGTTTGGACGGAAATTTTACCCTCGTCCAAT
The DNA here is from genome assembly GCF_004771275.1 of Leptospira fluminis. GTDB lineage: Bacteria > Spirochaetota > Leptospiria > Leptospirales > Leptospiraceae > Leptospira_B > Leptospira_B fluminis. The sequence goes on from NZ_RQEV01000008.1 coordinate 237,742, forward strand.
CGGAGTTCATGGGCCTTCAGATAATTTCCCAATAAATCCTTCGACATTTCCTTCAGAAGTTTTTCGGCCTGCAGAATGCTGTCCCGGAACCATTTCCGTGGGAGCACTTCCGATTCGAACGTCTCGTTATAAAAAACGGTATGTCCGTCCAGGTCCGTGGCCAAAAGCCCGTCGGGAAAATTCTGGAGAATCACTTCCATAAACCATTGGCTTTGCTTGGCTCGATCCTCCGCGGAATTTTCCGGAGAAGAAGTCCGTTTTTCCTCCTGCTCCACCACCCAGGAAGAACGGCTTAGCTCCGCCATCAAACGGGGTTTGTCCCACTCGTCCTTTTTTTCTCCGAAGGAATTCAGAACTGGAATGGTCCTTTGCTTTTGAAAATAACCGAGGAGGCTTTCCGGAATTTCCCGGATCAGATATTCTTCCGGAATGCGAGTGAATTCCCGATCCGCAACGCTAAGGTCCGCCAACTCCATAAGCACTCTTTCTTTGGGAAGAAGTCCGAGCAATCCGGAGCCTTCCTCCCAGACCGGAAGAAACCCGGTCGGAGTGTACAGAAAATGTTTGTAGAGACCTTCGATTTTCATCAGCGGATTTCGGGAAAAAGAGTTTCCCTGAAATGACTTCTATTCCCGATTTACCGGTAAAATTCTTCCCTTTTTTTCCTTCTTGAAAGGAGTTTTTTTCTCCGGAGAAAAATTTTCGCGCGGGAATCTAGCGAGATGAGTTTTGTCCCAAAAGACGATCGCCCGCTTTTTTATACTCTTCCGGATAGGGCAACTTGGAAGCCTTGAGACAGGAAAGGGAATATTTTAAGGAACGTTTATAAAGTACTAGAGAATAAAGATGATTTCCGTCTCTGCGGAACTTGTTTCCGGCCAACCATTCCTCTCTGGCCATCCGAAAATAATTCTGCGCTAGCTCCTTCTCTTTCGCTTTTAACGGATGCCTTTCTTCCGGATCCATTTTGGAGAGCTGACTTTCCCGAACCACGTACTGCAATAATTTGTCCGAGGAAACTTCCGTAAATTCGGACCAACGCTTTAAAATTTCGGGTAGATTCTTTTCTATGTTAACTAACGCTTCCGTTCTCTCCTGAACAGAACCGGCTCTGGAAGCCGCCTCCAGATCCGATATGAAGTTTTCCAATCTATCCATATCTTTGTCCAATTCGGAGAAAGCGAAAGAACGCCTCATTTCTCGGAGGACGCGGACTTTGGAATCTACGTTTTTTTTTCTCTCACGGAACGTCAGGGATTGGTTGGATTCGATCTTACCCCAAACGAGGAAGACCAAGGCGATCCCTACCGTCCAAGCGGTCCATTTCAGGAATTTCCGCCCGCTCCTTAAGGAACTGATCTCCGCAGGAGTAGGCAGATCCATGACGAAATCTTTTACTTTCCGGAATTCGATGCCGGGCCGGCATTCGAGTCGGAAGAAGGAATCGGCGGAAGAGCTTCCTTGCGGTTCATGTCGTCTAGACGGATTTCCTCGTTGCTTTTTTCCAAAAAGGAAACCCGCCCATTAGTGATAAAACTATAATTATCATCATGGGTCTCCAGCAAGTCGATCGGATTCGTTTTGACTTCTCCCGGAGGAGCCACTTTTTGACTGATCAGCTCGTTATCAATATAGTCGATCAACGTATTTCGGATCCGATCGTAGTCGGAGATATTCTCTTTTTCCGCGGCGTTTCTCATTTCGTCTAAGTTCACGAAACGATATTCGGATTTGTCGTCGTTCGGAGTCTTAGCGGAAATCATCGCAAGAATGGCGAATCTCTTCGCCCTTCTCGCGACCTTGATTCCTTCCCCGTGGAGTACTAATTTGACCCTGTATTGGTACGGAGAGGAATTATAAGCGGAAGTAAAACTGTCCTCTGAGGATTTCAGATCCCGGAAGCCCAATTTTAAAAGGTGCTGCGCGATTTTATCGTTGGAACGGATGATCAACGGAGAAGCCGCTTCCAGTAGGATCCGCGCCGAACGTACATAATTCTCATGGATCACCTGAAAGAGGTCCTTCATTTCCGCCTGAGCGGATTTCAAATTTCGGTAGGAAAGGCTATAATTCCCCTGGAAATACCACATATTCCCGTTAAAATCCGCTTGGTTGGATTTCTTGAAGGAACGGTAATTGTCCAGCGTGTTCAGTCTTTTGTAGAGTTCTTCCTCTCCTGCCGGAGCGGTTCCCCCGGGTTTTTGCCCGGTTTGGGCGTTCTCCGCGGCAGTAGGAGTATTCGCTTGCGGTTTGACTCCTTTCTCTTCGCTCATAGGAGGGGAAAGATTGCTCGCGCATATATTGATGAATTTCAAATTCAGCTTATTCTCGTCGATCAGAATGGCCAAATTGGTCTGGTCCGGGGAAACCCCTAAGACCCGATCGGACAATCCGCCGACTAGAAAAACGGTAAGGAGGATGGCAAAGATTCTAAAACGATTCGGACCCATGGCGTACTTCCATCTAGACTATCGGTTAGAACGAAAAAATTGCCTACTTTTTTTGGGTCAAAGAGAAGAGATCCGACGGATCGCTTCCGTTACGTCTTCCTTTTTACCGAAGGCGGAAAGCCTGAAATATCCTTCTCCCGCCGGTCCGAAACCGGATCCCGGGGTCCCGACCACCTGGGCCTTGTCCAGCAGACGATCGAAAAAATCCCAAGAGCTCAATCCCTCCGGAGTCTTTAACCAAATGTAAGGCGCATTGACTCCGCCGAACACATCATAGCCGGCTTTTTGCAACCCTTCCCGGATCGCTTTTGCATTGGACATATAGATCGCTATGCTTTCCTGGATTTCTTTTTTTCCCTTTGCGGAATACACGGCTTCCGCCGCCTTTTGCGTAACATAGGAAACCCCGTTGAACTTCGTAGTGTGGCGACGACTCCAAAGAGAAGCGATGGAGACCTCCTGCCCTCCTTTGGTTCTGCCCTTCAATTCCTTCGGAATTACGATGTAGGCGCAACGCAAACCGGTAAAACCGGCCGTCTTGGAAAAGGAACGGAACTCGATGGCGACTTCCCTAGCCCCTTCGATTTCGAAAATGGAACGAGGAACCCCCGGCTCCGATACATAGGCTTCATAAGCCGAATCATACAATAGGATGCTTCCGTTCTTTTTGGCGAATTCCACCCAGCCTTTTAGAGATTCCTTGGAAGCGACCGTACCGGTGGGGTTATTCGGATAGCAGAGATAAATCAGGTCGGGGCGTTCCTTCGGAAACTCGGGCTGAAATCCGTTTTCCTTGGTCGCAGGCATGTAAATCAGATTCGCATAACGTCCGTCCGGTCCCGCTTCCCCCGTACGACCGGCCATTACGTTCGTATCCACATAAACGGGATACACCGGATCTCCGATCGCGATCTTTGCGTCGTTGGAGAAAATCTCCTGTATGTTTCCGCAATCGCACTTGGATCCGTCTGAAACGAAAATTTCGCTTTCGTCCAGCTTGACTCCGAGGGGAGCATAGTCGTTTTCCGCGATCGCTTTTAGAAGGAAAGAATATCCCTGTTCTGGACCGTAACCGTGAAATCCTTCGGACGTTCCCATTTCTCGAGAAGCCTGAACCATCGCGTCCACCACGGACGGCACCAAAGGAAGAGTAACGTCTCCGATTCCTAAGCGGATGATTTTCGCCCCGGGATTTTTTTCTGAATATGCCTTCACTCTCCTTCCGATTTCCGGAAAAAGATATCCCGCTTTCAATTTCAGATAATTTTCGTTGATATTCGCCATAGTCCTTCCGCTATTCCTTTTCCTCGTCGTTGTCCCGGATAGGCCGCCTTCCGGAAAAGCCTTCGTCGTAGCCGTGCTCGAACAAAAGATCCTCTTCCCCCAAATGCCAGCAATAATAACCGCTTCCGTTGTCGAAGTCCACGAGCCACAAACCCTTGACTTCCACTCCGAGATCGCGGATCTTTTCCGCCCAATCGATCAATAATTCCTCTAACTGCGCCTCTTTGGCTTCCTGTTCGTTCTCTCTCAGGATCTCATCCTTGAGCTCTCTGTGAAGCTCGTTTACGGAAGAATAATATTCTTCCGTGATGGAACGGACATAAGGCAGAATTTTTCGGGCTTCTTCGTACGTCCAGATTTTACGTTCCATCTAAGAATCCGATTCCCTATTAGAATTCCGACGAGGACATTCCCGACTAAAATCGCCGTACTAAAGCTTTATTCCGAGAGAAAGACAGAGCAAGGTCATCCTACTTACCACTCCATATTTAGCCTGTCGAAAATACGCGGCATTCGGAAGGTCGTCGACGTCCGTGGAAAGCTCGTTCACTCTAGGCAAAGGGTGCAGTACGGTGGTATTTTTTTTGGAAGCGAGTATAAGTTCCTTATTCACCTTAAAGGATTCTTTCAATCTCTCGTATTCCCGATGGTCCGGAAATCTTTCTTCCTGGATGCGGGTCACATAAGCCACGTCGCATTCCCAGACCTTCTTGATGTCCTCACTCTCTTCGAACGTGATCGGAAATCCGGAAAGTCCCTTTTTATAGGATTCCGGCAGAGACAACTCGGGCGGGGAAATCAAATAAAGATGCACCTTATAATGTCGGAGAAGATTGATCAGGCTGTGGATGGTACGGCCGTATTTTAAATCCCCGATAAAGGCCACGGTCAAACCGTCCAGTTTTCCTTTTTCGGAAATGATCGTATACAGATCCAAAAGTGCCTGAGTGGGGTGCTGCCCTGCCCCGTCTCCCGCGTTGATGACCGGAATTTTCACTGCTCCTGCGGCGATTCTGGAAGAACCCTCCACTGGATGACGAATCACGGCTATATCAGCATAAGCTTCCACCATTTTCATGGTATCATACAGAGTTTCTCCTTTCGAGATGGAGGAGAATTGGAAACCTACGGTCGAAATCACTCTCCCCCCTAGACGTTCCATGGCCGCCTCGAAGGAAAGTCTGGTCCGAGTGGAGGCTTCGAAAAAAAGCGAGGCCAGCAATTTTCCTTCCAGAATTCCGAACGCCTTTCCTGCCTCTATGGACCGTTCCATTTCCCGGGTTTGGTCCACTAGAAAATCCAAGTCCTCTTTAGAGAATTGTTCCGTATCCAGAATATTCTTGTGATCGTACGCCATTCCGAAGGCCAGGATGCGATGGGCCGAATGGTACGCAAGAGATTTCGATTTTTCTACTCGCTTCCCGATCCGTTTCCTTACGTCGGAGAAAAAAACGACTTAGTGGTGGATTTTTCTTTTTTTGGAAAATCTCTGGAATACGGAAAGCATGATCGGAACGTAGATCAAGCTCCCCAAGGTTCCGAACCCGAGCCCCCAGCCCAAAGCCAAAGTCATCGGAACGAGAACCGGATCCGTTCCGCCCAATCCGTAAGCCGTAGGAAGTATCCCCGCTACCGTAGTCAAGGTCGTAAGAAGAATCGGTCGAAAACGTCTGCGACTGGCTTCCAAAAGTATGGAATCCAGAGACTCCTCGGATCCTTTTTGGACGGAATCGATACAATCCACTAAAACGATGGAAGCGTTTACGAGAACCCCCGCAAGCCCGATGATCCCGATCATCGCCAAAAAGCTGATCGCCTTACCCGAAAGAGGAAAACCGATCACGATCCCGGTAATTCCCAAAGGAATCGTGCTTAGAATCAGGAAGGGGCGCCAGAAACTCTGCATCGTCAAAGCGAGAATCGCAAAAATTCCGAATAAGGCCAATATTCCGGCCTTTCCTAGAGATTCCATAGAACGCTGGGTATCCTTCTCTTCTCCCCCGAATGCGAGGGAAATCCCGGGGTACTGCCTTTCGATGAGAGGTTTGAATTCCTGGATGATTTTGGAATTAGCCTCGTGAGCCGTGATCTGTTCCGTTTTTACGTCCGCGTTGACCGTGATCGCTCTCTCGAAATCCCTATGGGAAAGAAGTTCGGGGGAATCGACGAGTTCCATTTTGGAAATCTTAGCCAAGTGGGTGATGTTTCCGGCCTTATTCCGTAGCGGAATATGTTTGATTTCCTCCGGGTCCTTTCTAAAATCCTGATCGTACTGGACTCTCAGATAGATTTTAGTCCTTCCCTTTCGAACGGTACCGGCTCTTTCTCCGTCATAGGCGGCCCTTAGAGTATTTGCGGCGGCAAAACTGGAAATGCCGGTAAAACTTTCCAATCCTTCATCCAAACGAATCTGCATCTGCTTTCTTCCGTAACGATAATCGTCCCGGATAGAATGGACGCCCGGAATCGTCTTTAGGAAGTTCTGCAATTCGAGGGAGGCTTTTTCGAGCTGTCCATAATCTTTTCCTAAAATAGAAACCGTGATCGGCGCACCGATCGGAGGAGCCGCCCCGAACTCCTCCATGTACACGCCCACCAACCCGGGAGTTTTTTTGAAATCCGATTCCAAAGAAGCCAGAATTTCGCTCGCTTTGCGTTTTCGATCCGACTCCGGAGTCAGATACACTAGAACGACTCCCAAGTTTTCTCCGAATCTGGAAAGAGGGTCGTCCGGATCCGTTTGTTGTACTCCTATCTTGATGGAATAACTTACGAGTTCGTTGGCCGGAATCTTTCGGATCACCGTCTCCATGTATTTCATTTTCTCTCTCGTCTGATAGATCCGGTACGAACTGGGAAACTCCGCCTTAACCGTAAAGATTTCGATGTCTTCTTTAGGGAAAAGGATGAATTTCATTCTACCCAAAGCGAAAAAGGAAAGAAAAATCAGGATTACGATAATTATGAAGGAGGAAAATTTATGGCGAAGGCAAAACGCGATAAAATCGGAGAACTTCTCCTCCATCCTATGGAAAAAAGAATCCAGATTTTTCCTGAGGCGGGACGAACGTTTCAGCTCTTCGGGTGTCTTGGCGAAGGCGCTGATTCTTGCCGGCAAAAACAAAAAAGACTCCAATAAACTCGCTGTCAAGGCGACGATTACGACGAGAGGGATCTGCCATACGAATTTTCCCATGATTCCGGTCATAAATAGCATGGGAAGAAACGCGGCTACGGTAGTCAGATAGGATCCGAAAATCGGAACCATCATCTCCATCGTTCCCTTGACGGAGGCCGAAAAGGAATCCAGATTTTTTCCCAAATAGGTATAGATATTCTCCGAAATCACGATGGAGTTATCCACCAACATACCTAACGCGATGATCAATCCCATCATGGAGATCATGTTAAAGGAAACATCGAAGAACGGAATCACGGCGAAAGTCATCAACATGGAGATGGGAAGAGAAAGCGAAGTCAGCGTGGCCGTTCTAAAATCCAAAAATAAGAAAAGGATTCCGAAAACGATACAGAATCCGATGAGAGCGTTGGAGGAGACGACGTCCAATCGTTTGGATGTCCGTTTGGCCTCGTCGCTTAACGTTAAGGTTTTTATTTCCCGAGGGACGGTTGCGGAGAGTTCGGACAATCTCTTTCTCACCTGGTCCGCGGTATCGATGGCGTCCGACCTTTCCTTTTTAACAACGGACAGAATCAATCCTTGCTCGCCGTTTGCGATCGCAAGAAAACGGGGATATTCGAAAGTATCTTCCACTCGTGCCAGATTTCCGAGAGGGATCTTGGAAAAGAAATCGTTGGTTCGGAGAGGGACTTTGTAAATGTCCGAAGGTTCCCGAAATTCCCCGTCTATCCTGAGATCGAAGGCTACTTGCGTTTCGACAGAGCCGGCGGGAAGGTTTACGTTTCGGTTCCGGATCGCATTCGTAACGTCGGATAAATCCAACTGGTACTGCTTGAGGCGATTCGCGTTGACTAGGATATGCCACTCACGATCCCTTTTACCGAAAACATCCACGCGAGCCACTCCGGGAATTTTTTCCAACTCCCTTTCTATAAACTCCGCGGTGGTATGCAGTTCGATTTCGTTTTTTCCTCCGAAAACCGAAAATTCTAAAATAGGATAGGAACTGGATTTGCGCTCCGTGATTTTCGGCTTTTCCGTGACTTGAATGGGAAATTCGGAGGTGGCGCTATCGACCGCTCTGCGGATCTCATCTAGGATTTTTTCTGGATCCTTTTCCTCCAAACTCACGCGTACGTCGATGTCCGAAGCGGAATTCCGGGAAAAAGAACGGATCTCATCGATTCCGTCTATCTCCTTGATTTTCTCTTCGATCGGATATGTGACCCTCAATTCGACATCGGCCGGGGAAGCGCCGGGAAATTTCGTCGTGATCACGAGTTGCTTCATGTCCACGTTCGGAAAAGTATCCCTCCTAAGTCCCAATAGTGAAACTAAGCCGGCAAGAAAGACGAAAGCAGTCCCTAAATACAAAAATAACCGATTTCGAATAAAGGATTCTATAATATCTCGCATTGCCTTTCGTCCAAAGGCCTAATTTCGGAAACTTGTCGCTCCAGTCAAGGGAAGAGAAAGAAATTTCAGTTCTTGTCCTTCAGTCGGAATTCTGATTCCGACTGAAGTCGAGAGAGAGGGGTTGCGATAGGGTAAGGTCTCCCCGCCCTTCCTGGGCGGGGGCCGAAAACAAAAAACCCTAACACTCTAATACCCCAGACTACTGCCTAAATCAGCCCTTTCCATTGGCTCCATGCTTGCCCCCAAAATCCTCTGTCCCAAAACTCGCCGACAGTCTCCATCTGCTTCGGTAGACGATTCCACGGAACACCGGGAAATCGGTGGTGGATTCTGTGATAATTGAAATGCAAAAACCAGCGACTGAGACGATCCGGAAGCCATAGGTTGTATGCCGAATTCTTATTATCGATCTCCTTCGCATAATGATAGGCGTTATCGAAAAAGGAAACGAAGAAAGCGCGCAATACCAACAGAATCGAAAGAATCCAGAAATAGCGTCCATACAGCCAAAAAGAAAAGGAATATAATAAAAATGTTAATAATAAATCCTTTCGAATCTCGGAAAGGATTTCTAGTTTCAATACCCATTTAAAAAAAGCCTCTTCGATCGGGTAGCGAACTGTCTTCTCAGAGATTCTTTTCGACCAAGCCGAGGGAAGAAAGAGGACAAAACCGATTCCTACTTCGAACAGATACGTAGCAAACGTGATTCTGAAATAGTAATTCAAACTTTGCATCCATCTGGGACGACCGGAGTCGGCTTCGAAGAATTCGATCCGATCTCCCTGCTCTCGGTTAAATTTATGATGCATCAAATGACTGGCCTTCAGCACGACGAACTGTGTTCCGAATACGATTGCGAGAACTCTTCCCCAAAATTGACTTTGAGAGCGGTCGTTGGAAAAATTCCCGTGGATACTTTCATGGATCAAATTCCAAAGCAGATAAGAGAGAGGACCGCTCACCACGGCAAAAAAGACTCCGATACCGACCGTATCCGGGAAGAGGTTCAACAAAATCGGAATCAGAAAATACAGGCCTGCGAAAAAAAGGATTAACCCCCACGCGATACGAATGTTCTGTCGAGTCGGGAGCTCTCTACTTGGTAGTACGGTCGAAACGGACATCTATCGATCTAGATCCGCAAAAAGGCTTTGCAAAGCAATCATTTCGAAGGAAAAAATTCTCCCTTTTTCCGAGCGTCCCGTCCAATTATGCAATATGATAAAAATGAAATCCGTCTTTTTAATCGTTTCTACCGTATTTCTGTCGGGTTGCTTTCCCCTCGATCCCGACCGGAATCTATCCCCTAGTTACAAGGACGGACGATTTAGAAATCTAGCTCCCGATGAGGAACTGAACGGCAAATCTTTCTTTTCCGTACTCAAATGGAAACTCCTCGGTCCACATGACCCGCTCGCCCTTCCTAATCTAGACAAAGAACCCCCTATGGTTTTGGAAAGAACCCCTTCCAGCCTTTTGGCCAAGGAGGGAACGGTCAAAGTTGTCTGGTTCGGACACGCCACCGTTTGGGTTTCCGTTAATTCGGGAGGGAAAACGGTAAATATCCTGACCGATCCCATATTCGAATCTCCTCTATTAGTGGATCGCTGGATTCCTCTTCCGATACCTAAGGAAGCGCTTCCCCCCGTGGATCTAGTCGTAGTCAGTCATGCTCATCGGGATCATTTGGATCGCCCCAGCCTCAGGTACCTTCGTGAAAAGAATCCGGGATTAAAAATTCTTCTACCTTCGGGCATGAAGGCTTTTTCTTCGGATGAAAAATTGGGCCTTGTGCAAGTGCAGGAAATCGGACAAGTAACGCAGCAAGATTCCGTAAAAATCACCTTTCTTCCCGCCTATCATTGGAGCAGAATGGGAATCAATGATACGAACCAGTATTTCTGGGGAAGTTACTCGATCGAAGCCAATGGAAAACTTCTGTACTTCGCCGGAGATACCGGATATTCCATTCATTTTAAAGAAATTGCAAAGATGTTGGGAAGGCCGATCGACTTAGCCCTTCTTCCCATCGGCGCCTACAAGCCTAGATGGTTCATGAAATACGCACATATCGGACCGGACGAAGCCCTAACCGCCTCCTTAGATCTAAACGCGAGATCTTTTGCTCCGATCCATTGGGGAACCTTCCCTCTCGGAGACGATCTTCCCCAGGAGCCCCTCATGGATCTGAAAGGAAAATTGAATTTTCCCGAAATTCCGGACATAAAAGGACTGAACCCGCTCTATACGGGAATTTCCTGGGGGAACAAAAACGGAGTTCGTGTTCTACCTTGGACCATAGGCAGCGGGATAGATTTAGAATAATTGACATTCGGAAAATAAATAGCCGTCCTTTTCTTTCTCCGAATTCTGGTATTTTCACAACGGAGACGACGGTTTTAAGATATGAAAAATATTTTTTTCCCAAAAGCGAATTCGAAACCTTATTTCGCTTATTATATAAGCGCGATTTTCCTAGGGGCTTTGATATGCGTGCCCGGAGCAAATGCGAAGGAATCCGATGCACCTACGGTTCCTATGGCAATCGCGGAGGAAAAGCCCGAGGAAGACGTATCTAAAACGAAGAAGGCGGAAAGACGAGTAGATGAACGAAAAGGAACCTGGACGTTCCAATGGGGTTACAATCGCACTTCATACTCTCAAAGCGATATCAACTTCCGGGGTCCGGGATACCATTTCACTCTCAAAGGGGTGGATGCTAGGGACAAACCGCAAAGCGTGGATTCCAGCTACGTAAACATTAATCTGTGGGAAACACCTCAATTTAACTTCAAATTCGCATATTACATTACGAATCATTTTTTCATCTCCATCGGAGAGGATCATATGAAATACGTGATGACTCCCGGTCAGGCTGGAACCATTTCCGGATACATAGATCCGTTGGCGATCCAGCGGGCAAGATTCGGGACTTCTCCGGAATCCGCCGTTTATCTCTATGCATTTCCGAACAACCTGAACCAATTCGCCGGATACCACGGAGGAGGACAAACGGTCAACATCACTCCGGATTTTTTGAAGTTTGAGCACACCGACGGATTGAATTTCTTCTTCATCGAACCCGGTTTTACGAACTCCTTCTGGGTTTCTAAAGACGGACAGCACGCTTTCAGCTTGGTAGGTTCCGCCGGCGGCGGACCGGTGGTTTGCCGTAGCGATGTTCGCCTTTTCGGAGAAGGAAAGAACAATCACTTCCACTTGTCGGGTTACGGAGTCACGGCCTACGTCGGAACAAGACTCGATTTCTTCCGTTCCTTCTTTATCGAAATCGGGGGAAGAGGAGGATACATAGATCTTACGAATATCCTTACAAACGGTAGAAGTAAAGACAGAGCGACCCAGAATTTCGATTTTATGGAAATTATCGGCTCGGCCGGTATCACTTTTTAAGAGAGGGATCCGATTTGATTTCCGGCCTGCAAGGTTCTATTCGCAAATTGGAAGTGAATGCCGTTCATTTGGATGTGCAATCGATCACTTACGAAATTACGATTTCCTTTAAAACGTATTTGGAATTGAAGGAGAACTCTGCGGCCGGAAAAAAAGACGTGAGGCTGCACATCTACCATTCGATTACCGAACGGGGACAACGTCTCTTCGGCTTTCTTCACGAACGTGACAAGGAATTTTTTAAAGTCATTAAAGGATTGCATGGGATAGGAGAAATGACAGCCTTGAAAGTGCTTTCCTTCTTCACCCCTTGGGAATTGTACGGAATCGTCTCTTCCGGTCAGGCAAAAGATCTGGAAAAGATTCCTAAAGTGCGGTCCAAAACCTCGGAAAAGATCTTTTTCGAAGTGAAACAAAATAAGAAAAAATTGGAACTCTTCTTGGAAGGAACTCCTGCAGATCCCATCCCCTCGGAATTCGGATCGAACATTCTTCCCTCTCCTGCGGACCGCTTCAAGGAGACTGCAATCCAAGCATTAGTACAGCTCGGTTTCGATGATAAATCCGCCGCGAAAGAAGTGGAAAAACACCTGAAAAAACAATCCTTTACCGACACCGGCGAACTCATCCGGGAAATCTTAAAAAACCTTTGATCCTCAAATTCTGATAGATACACCGAGACTCCAGAATCATTCCCAACCGAAAATACTCATGATCGAGACATAATTCAGCTTCTGTTTCCCTTTCCCCCTTCTCAAAAATCGACAAGACAAAAAGAAATGGGTTGACAAAATAGTTTAAATTTAAAGCATTAAAACATGAACCATTCCCTTTCTTTTTAAGGGAATGGCAGGAGAAGAAACAATGTTAGAAGCACTTCTTTACACGAAGGAAGACTTAGTTCCTTTTTTGCTTCGGATTATTTTGGCCGTGGTGATCTTTCCTCACGGAGCCCAAAAACTTTTCGGATGGTTTGGCGGCTACGGCTTCAAAGGCACATACGGATATATGACGCAGCAGGCCGGACTTCCGGGAATCATAGCTGTTTTGGTGATTTTGGGAGAATCTTTCGGATCGGTCGCCTTATTGCTCGGATTCTTAACCCGTTTTTCCGCGATTAGCATCGGCATCATTCTGCTGGGAGCCACCCTCCTCGTCCATAGACAACATGGATTTTTCATGAACTGGTTCGGGGCGCAACAAGGAGAAGGATACGAATACCATCTTCTCGGAATCGGAATTGCAGTCGCTCTCGGGATAACCGGTGGCGGGATATATTCCTTGGATACCTGGCTTCTAGGATTGCTTTAACGAGAAGAGTTCGGGCAAAGGATTCGAAAAATTCCGTTGCTGGGTAAGGTCTCCCCGCCCTTCCTGGGCGGGGGCCGGTGCGGTGGTTTCGCAAAAAACGGAAGTAGCAGAAATACTTCTGAATGTCAATGGAAATCGAATCGATTCCCTTGCAGGACCTCCTGCAACAAATAATACTCAAAAAAGCTTGCGAAAAAATCGTTTTTATGATAGGCATTTGTCGACTTGGCCCACGAGCCCACCTCCTCCACCCGAACCTGGGCGGGGGCCGAAAACAAAAAACCCTAACACTCTAATACCCCAGACTACTGCCTAAACTTCTCACCCTCGATTCCCGGCACCTAATAACGATAGACAGGAAATTCCGGGCGAAAATCCTTAGAAAAAGCGATTTTGTATCCATTCATCAACCCCAACAAAAAGGCCAATGCATGAAAATTCACGAGTACCAGGCGAAAGAAATCCTGAGACGCCATAACGCGAAGGTTCCCTTCGGCGTAGTTATCGATCAAAAATCAGACGGAGCAAAAGCATACGACGAAGTTTCTGGAAAAACGGGAACTCCAGTCGTTGTTGTGAAAGCTCAGATCCATGCCGGAGGGCGCGGAAAAGGCGGAGGAGTCAAGGTAACCAAAACCAAAGAAGACGCCCTCGCCGCAGTCGATAAAATCTTAGGCATGCAATTGGTAACCCCTCAGACCGGACCGGAAGGAAAAAAAGTCCTGAAGGTATATTTGGAGCAGGGAATTAATATCGCAAAAGAATATTACTTAAGTGTCCTTCTGGACCGTTCCATTCGCAAAACCATCATTATGGCATCCACAGAAGGGGGAATGGAGATCGAAGAAGTGGCGGAAACCCATCCGGAAAAAATCCTGAAAATTGCCGTCGATCCGGGAATCGGACTGCAGCCGAACCAGGCTTCCCAACTCGCCTTCGACCTCGGCTTGCCGGCGGAATCCCACAAATCCTTTAAGGCTCTTTTGACTTCCATATACCAGGCGTACATCAAAGAAGACGCTTCCCTCTTGGAAATCAATCCTCTGATTTTGACGAAAGAAAACGAAATCATTGCGGGAGATTGTAAGATCGATCTGGATGAAAACGCGCTTTTCCGTCACCAAGACAACGCGGCTTTCCGGGACATCTCCGAAGAGGATCCTCTTGAAGTAAAGGCCAGCGAATACAATATCAATTACGTAAAACTGGACGGAAACATCGGCTGCATGGTCAACGGAGCCGGATTGGCGATGGCGACCATGGACATCGTAAAATTGGCCGGAGCGGAGCCCGCTAACTTTTTGGATGTAGGCGGCGGAGCGAACGTGACCACGGTTACGAACGGATTCAAACTCATCCTGGGAGATCCGAACGTAAAAGGAATTTTCGTAAATATTTTCGGCGGGATCGTACGTTGCGACCGAGTAGCGAACGGAATCATAGAAGCCGCGAAAGCGGTAAACATCAACGTTCCGTTGGTAGTGCGCCTAAAAGGAACGAACGCGGAAGAAGGAAAACGGATCTTGAACGAATCCGGCTTAAACATCATCGCGGAAGAAGACCTGCGCACTGCGGCCAAGAAAGTGGGCCAATCGATTCAATAAGGAAACGGACAAAAAAGGTTATAATCAAGAATGGCAGTATTAGTAGATAACAATACCCGAGTCGTAGTCCAGGGAATCACCGGAAAAGAAGGATCTTTTCACGCGACCCAAATGCTGGAATACGGTACGAACGTAGTTGCTGGAGTGACCCCCGGAAAAGGCGGCACGACCACCGATTTGGTAGGCAAAGCGGTTCCCGTATTCAACAGCCTTAAAGACGCAATTGCAAAAGAAGGCGCCAATGCCTCCATTATTTTCGTCCCCCCTCCCTTTGCGGCGGATGCGATCCTAGAAGGAATTTTCAACGAAATCCCTTTGGTCGTCTGTATTACGGAAGGAATTCCGACCCATGACATGCTCAAGGTATACAGCGCTCTTCGCAGTTCCAAAACCCGTTTGATCGGACCGAACTGCCCGGGGATCATTTCTCCGAAGTATAGCGTAAAAATGGGAATCATGCCCGGTTTCATCCACCAACCTGGAAATATCGGAATCGTTTCCCGCTCCGGAACCCTGACTTATGAATCCGTAGCGCAGTTAAGCCAGCATGGACTCGGACAATCCACCGTAATCGGAATCGGAGGAGACCCTGTTCCCGGAATGAATCATACGGAAGCGATCAAACTTTTGAATGAAGACTCCGAAACCAAAGGGATCGTAATGATCGGGGAAATCGGCGGAACCTCGGAAGAAGAAGCGGCAGCTTATATCAAAAACAATGTGAAAAAACCTGTCGTAGGGTTCATCGCAGGCCAAACGGCTCCACCGGGAAAAAGGATGGGGCACGCCGGAGCGATTATCAGCGGCGGAATGGGAACGGCGTCGTCCAAAATGAAAGCCATGACCGAAGCGGGCATCCATGTCTGCCAATCCATCGCTGAAGTGGGCGAAAAAATGAAGAAAGCGATCGGTTAATACCGGTCTAAATTCGGGATCAGAATCGGAGGTCTATATGAACCAGCGCCAAAAAAATTCGAAACGTTCTTCCATCGGCTTGGCCGGTCGGGCGTTCGCTTATGGAACGATTCTGATCCTATCCCAACTCGGGATTTCTGCCCAAACGGTCACGAAGCAGTTGAAGCTTTCCACGGAGGAAACGGTAAAACGCTCTTTGGAAAGCAACTTCAACCTACAGAATCTCCGATTCGAATTGGTAAAATCGGACTCCGGTTTTTTAAAATCCGAATCCAAGTATTCTTGGAAAATCGTGAGCGATAACTCGTTCAACCAGACCATATTGCCGTTCAACCAAAACAACGTCTTTACCGGTAACAAAATCTCCAACGATACGATCAAGGGCGGGATCGAAAAAACCATCCGGACCACCGGGACGTATTTCAAACTCGAAGCGGGAAACACCCGATTCGACTCCAACGCGTTCGAGGACAAGAGCAACCCGTTTACCGCGAGTTTCTCCGGATTAGGTCTTCCTCCTCTGTATACCGGCTTTATCCGTCTCACGTTTAGCCAAGACCTGTTGAAGAATTCCTTCGGATTACAGAGCAGAAATGAGGAAAAAATCCTGACCAAGCAGGGAGAAATCGCGAGAAACCAGGTTTCCCAACAGATTTCGCAGGCGATCGTGGACGCTCTCCTGGATTTTTGGGATTATTCCATCAAACTGCATTCCCTAAAGACGTACAGAAAACTTCAAGAAAACGTAAAAGACATACGCAACCTCACTATGCGTAAGCAAAGCTTGGGATTGTCCGAATCCTTCGAGGTAAACCAGTGGAATTCCCTTCTGGCTCAAGCGGATAGCCAGTTGGAAACCGCAATCGTACAAAAGGACGAAGCGAAGAGAAAGTTGGCTCGTAACTTAAGACTGGATGATAATACCGAGCTCTCGGAAGAAACCGACCTCTTGGAAGACATCCCTTCCAAGCCGGATTATGCGGCGGACCTTACCGTCGCGTACCAAAAAAGGGCGGATTACCAAAACGCACTTCGGCAAAAGGAAATTGCGGAAGTTCTCTTAAAGAACGCTAAGAATGACCAGCTTCCTAGCTTGACGGTTTCCGGTTATGCGGCATCCCAAGCGCAAACCCTCGTTTCTCCGGAAAAAAACTATACCGATCCGGCGGACGGGGTTGGCTCCTTAAAATACAAGGATTACCAGACCAAAGTGGCCCTTTCTTATCCTATCTTCGATAAAGGAGTCTATGCCGGTCGTCGGGATTCCGAGATCGGAGTAAAACAAGCCAACCTTCAGGAACAGGATATCAAGAACCAAGTGCGGGACGATGTCCGTACTAGGATCGATTCTCTCGAAGCGAGCTATCGGATTTATAAGAACTCAATCATCACGGAACGCGAATCCCAAAATTATTACAACGGGGTTCTGAGATCTTTCCGCCAAGGAAGGATGGATGCCGTCTCCGTAAAAAACGCGTTGGACACTCTGGTAAGAGACCAACTCAGCCTGACCCAAGCGAAAGTGAACTTCAATATCGATCTGATGCGTTATTACATTGCGAAAAATACTTTGTTGGAACGCTTCGATTTGGACGTGGATAAACTGCTTCCGAATCTTCAATAAACCGGAGAATCGAAACCACTTTTGAAGCGCGGATTTTTCCTTTCTCTCTTCGGGATCGCGGTCCTGATCCTGTTGATCGTCCTGGCTTGGAAGTTCTGGCCTAAGCCTTCGGACACGATCTACGAGAATTTTAAAAAAGGGAAATGGGAAAAAGTGGTCCGTTCCGTGGGAACCCTTTCCGAACCCTCCCCTTACGATCTATTCTACGCTTCCCAATCCCTTGTCTCCTTCAACGCAGACCTAAAAAAATTGGACCCGGCGGAGCAAAACAAGGAAGCGACCCGATTTTCCAATATTACAAAAATTGGATTCCTTTCCGCGGGAGAAGGCGCAGGCTTTCCGGTCTTCGAAGATGTTTTTTTGGCCAGACTTCCACGCGGCGGATTTTTACGGGAAAAGGCTTTGGCGTTCCGATTGGAATCCGCATCCGACTGGGAAGAAGAATCGAATTTTCTAAAATACCTGAAGGAATTCCTTAAATCCGATCCTCTTGTTCTCGGCGCGAAATATTCTGTCGTACTGAGGAAGTCTCTCAAACGTGAAGTTCCTCTAACCGAATCGGATAAAAGGGAAGCCCAAGAGAGACTCGGATTTTTGAGCTCTCAGGAAGATTCCGTATTTTATACGGGAAGACTGAAGAACACCGGAGAAAACACCAATCTTCGGACCGGGCCCGGAACGGAGAACCCGGGCCGCGCCCGATTGAAAAAAAATCTGACTCTGTACGTGTTGGACAGGGACCCTCGTTCGGAAACGATCGGAGGAAAAAAAGGAAATTGGCTTCAAGTCTATGTTCCGGAACTCTCCATCACCGGTTGGATTTTCTCCACCTTTACTACGGAAGATCCCTACCCTTCGGAAAAAGCGGAGACAATGTTGGCTAAATTTTCTGAATCGGAAAAAAGCACTGCTTGGGACTTTGCGTTCTGGGAGCCGAACAAACCGCCACCCGGCTTTCATGGAGAATACTTGAAAACCGATAAGATCGCACTCGATGGAGATTACGGAATCGTACTGTATAGATCCCAAAACGGAAAATATACGGAGATCTGCAGGTTGGTGGAAGAACCCTTTCGTTACCTGGAATTCGTCTCCGCAAGTCTGAGCGGAGAAGAGCCGATTCCTATCTTTCGACTCTATGCCGGACAACCGGGATCCTGGAAATCCGGATTTCAGATCGACCTCGAACGGGACAGCATTTCGATTAACAGAAATAGATATGTTACGGGAAATTCATCCGGAAAACGCCGTTTTCGGATCGCGATTTCATCTTCGAATTCCGGAGCCGCCTTAGCTTCTCTGCTCGTGGGAGAGACCGTGGCTTTGCAAGGGATCCACCCGGAAGAGGACTTTACTCCGGAGGAAGAGACCCGATACAAACTTTGCCTTCTTCAGCCGGAAAAACGTTCCGATTCCAATCTAGCGGCCTTTCGGTTCGAATTTCATTTTTAAGGGCGGGAATTATATTAGGAGATTCAACTATGCCTACTTACGACTATCGCTGCAAAAACTGCGGTCAAACTTTTGAATACTTCCAATCCATGAAGGACGATCCGATAAAAACCTGCATCCTTTGCGGTAAAGGGGAAGTCGAGCGTCTGATCTCGAACGGAGGCGGAATCATCTTCAAGGGTTCCGGATTCTACGTCACGGATTATAAATCTTCCGGAAATTCCTCTAACTCCTCCAATTCCTCGTCCGGTTCGTCGGAATCCTCCGGCTGATCTTGGGCCGTTTAGGAATCTTAGCGGGAGGAGGAGACCTTCCGCAAATCGGAATGCGCGAGGCCCTAGCGGCCGGAGAAGATCCCTTGTTTCTTTCCATTGCGGAATCGGATTTTACACCCGGCAAGTATCCGGACCGGGTCGTTCCCATTCGCATCGCCAAAATAGGAGGATTGCTAAAATCCTGTAAAGCGAACGGGATCGACCGCCTCCTTCTCTTGGGAAAGGTCAAAAAAGAAATCATATTCAAAAGTATGAATTTCGATCTGAAAGCGATCGCGTTACTGGCAAGAATGGTAAACCGTCACGATTATTCCATTTTCAAAACTGTGGCGGAAGAATTCGAAAAAGAAGGGATCCGAATCCTTTCCCAAAAAACGTATCTGAAATCCCTTCTTCTCCCGCAGGGAAGGTACACCAAAAAAGCCCTGGACAAAAGGCAATTAGCGGATGTGGAATTCGGAATGGAATATGCGGAAAAAATCGCTCATCTAGACATAGGCCAAACGGTCGTCGTATTGGACAAATCCGTATTGGCGGTGGAGGCAGTGGAAGGAACGGATCTTGCCATTCGGCGCGGAGGCTCCTTCGCCAAAAAAGACAAGGCGGTCGTATGCAAAAGTTCCAAACCAAGTCAGGATGACCGGTTCGATCTTCCTACCGTCGGCGTGGAAACCTTGAAAACGATGAAGGAAAGCGACTGCGAAATCCTTTCCTTGAGAGAAGGAGAAACCATAGTGGTGGATCCTCCGGAATTTATTCGCCTTGCCGAAAAATTAAAAATACATATTTTGAGTATCGGCCGTGGTAACCTCTCGAAAATCAACAGCACCCAAAAAAGACTCCCCGAAATCTAAAAAGTCCTCCGTAAAACCCAGAGCTAGTGCGGGGGAATGGAAGTTCGATTCTTCGCCTTCCTTCCTATTTTTAGCCGGAGAGCATTCGGGGGATCTACTAGGAGGGGAACTCATCCACGAACTGAAAAAGACCTATCCCGAGTCCCCTTTCTTCGGAGTAGGCGGACCGAGGATGATGGAAGAAGGATTCGACTCCATCGAAAATATGGAGGAACTCTCGGTGATCGGATTCACCGCGGTACTTTTCAAATACAAGTTCCTGAAATCGCTGATGGAAAGAATCGTGGAAGAAGCTACGGCCCGCTCCTGCACTCACGCGGTTCTCGTCGATTATCCCGGATTCAACCTCAGATTGGCCCGCAGGCTGAAGGCGTTGGGAATCAAAGTGATCTTCTATGTTTCTCCCCAACTTTGGGCTTGGAAATTCAATCGTATCTACATGATCCGGGAATGCGTGGATCTGATGCTCGTGCTTTTTCCTTTCGAAAAGGAATTGTACGACAAATACGGAGTGAGAAGCGTTTTTGTAGGCCATCCGATCGCCCAGAGAATCAAGGAGAAGATCAAGAAAGAAGCGGTTTTTCCGGAAACCGGAGAAAACAAACCTTCTTCCATGTACATCGTCACGCTTATGCCCGGTTCCAGAAGCGGAGAGATCCGACGCATCCTGCAAACGCTTTTGCAGACCGCAAAATTGCTACACGAAGCTTTGGAAAAAGAAAAAAAACACGTTCGTTTCCTGCTCCCGAACATCAACGCGAAAGAAGAGGAGTTTATCCTTCGTTCCATCGAAAAAATATCCGCGCTTACGCCGAACTTGAACGTGGAGTACAGTTTCGACCGATCACTGAGAGCGATAGAAGCTTCGGATTTGGTCTTGGTAGCTTCCGGAACCGCGACTCTGGAAGTGGTCTATTTCGAAAAACCTATGGTCATACTTTATAAAGTCAGCTTTCTGACCTACTTGATCGCTTCTCAGGTGATTCGAACTCCATACATCGGTCTTGTGAACATTCTTTCCGGTAGGGAAACCGCGCGGGAATTGATACAGGCGGAATGTACTCCGGAAATGGCCTTCGAAGAATCCTTAGCGATCCTAAAGAACAAAAAATACAGACATGCAATGATAGAAGAGATCTCCTCGGTAAAACGATCCTTAGGCGACGAAGCTACTTCCAGAAACGCGGCAAAAGCAGTCGTTCATTTCATCAAGGAAAAACGTACCGTCAACTAAGGAACGTTAACGGCATTACTCCGGAACACAGATCTCTCTGGTTTCCCGGAACTTGGAATAGAACGGAACCGAGCTGATCGTAAACGCGGAATCTCCGGAAGTGGTTTGAGTGAAACCCGTGACGGAATAGCGCAAATCGGAATTCTCTTCTCCGTAGGCATTTCCGGTCCCGTTGAAATTTCCGGATTTCCAGACTAGGTTTTTCAACATGGGATTTCCGGGGTCTCCGTATTCGAATTGCATATCGAATCCCGGTTGCAGAGGAAGAGGAAAATTCGCGTTCCCGCTCCAATGTACTCCCTTAAAAAGGACTTCCTGCAAATTCATATTAAAATGATCCCGGAAGTCCAAGAAATTATTTCCGAAGAATCTTACCGTTCCCTTGGCGGAAATTTTTTCCGGAGTCAGATCCTTTCCGCAGAACCGGAAAGAAGCGAGCTTCCACGGAAGATCGGCTCCTTCGAATTCGAAATTGAAATACGGATTATCGTTTCCGTACGTAAAATAGGAAGAGAGCTTACCTTCTCCGACTCCCGATAACTTTCCTTCCAACCGCGATTGCGAAGGCGCGAACTTCAGATTCAGAGCCAAAGCCCCCAAATTCGGAAGTTCGGATTTCAGACGCAACTCCTTTGCATCGATCTTAAGGTTTCCGGTGAGAAATTCCAGGAAATATTTATACACCGGCGTGCGAACGAAATGAATTTCGGGGATCAGCTTCTCCATTCTGGTCCGGACTTCTTCCCTTACTTCCTGCCTCGTCCGTTTGTACCAAGGAAGATAATTCTCCAGCACGATCGAATCCGTTTTCAACTCCGTATCGAAATCCCCCTGAACCTGATAATACGGAGTCCCGTCTCCCTTAAAAGCCCTGCGAAACCCGGCTTTCCCGCGGGAAGTCCAGCGAGCGGGGAAACCGAATTGGGAACCGATCATTTCCATACGGAAAGAGCCGTTCCGATCCCAATTTAGACTTCCTTCTTTCACCTCCAGGTCCAGTTCCGCATCTTTCCAACGGAAATGTTTCAGAGTAAATCCGCTTTCTAGCTGAATCCAATCGTTGGAATTGCCGGTTTCTTTTCCCTTACAAAGCAGCCTAAGGCTCCCTCCGAAAGACTCTAACTGTTCGGAAATCGGTAAAAAATCCCGAATCCTGTCCAGGTCTGACACATCCAGTTTCAATTCCCAATTTCTCAATCCCTTGGTTCCTTTTTCGCGGGAAAGTTCCAATGAATCTTCGTTATTTATAAGTTTATGATATTCTTTATATGTCCCGTCTTTTCCGGAGGAACGGGCCCATTCATGATCGAGAGATACGTTTCTCCATTCCCACGGTTCCTCCTTAAGAGGAAGTTCCTGCATTACGATTCCGCTTACCGTAGAAAATTCCGTCTTTCCGTTTCCCTTTAAAATTCCGTCCTCCACTTCGAGAAACGCTTTGCCGGAAATGCGGCCGTTTCGGGGTAAAAGCGGGGACAGCTCGGAATATAATCCGCCGATCGCTTTCGCTCTTGCGTTCCTAAAATCCAAAGCCAAAGACATCCCTTTGGATCCGACGTCGGTGGAAAAGGTACCGTTTACGTAACGCAACCCGGGCCAAGGAAATACGGAGTCCGAAATTCCGACGTTGATCCGATTTCCGTCCTTCCGTATCGAAAAGTCCACTCCCCTCACCTCCTCCAGGAGCACCTTTCCTCCTTTGACCAAAGTCACGGTGGTGTTTTCGAGCAGAATTTCCGGAATATTGATCTTATGGATATATCCTAGGATTTCTCCCGAAATACGATCTTCCAAATCCAAGTAAATCTGCGCGTTTCTAACTCGGATCGCCTTCACCGAAGGAGTTCCTTTCCAAAGCCCGCGCAGGACCAATTCGATCTTATTCGCCCTTAAGATCAAATGTTGCGCGGCAAAATCGCCCTCGCTCGAGATCTTGAGGTCTTCTATAAAAACATGGTTCGGAAATTCGAACTCCACGACACCTAAAGCCACGGCTCGTCCGAGTTCCCCGTTGATGAAATTTCGGGACAGTTCCTTGATTCCTCTCAAATCCAAAACCCGGTGCACAAAATACCATTCCGCTCCTTCCTTAACGGCCACGGATAAAAGAAGAAGCGTCACGATCAAAGCGGATATCTTGCGGAAATACGGCTGCTCCACGACCGTCTTTGCACGGAGATACGATAATCTAGAATGTTTATAAATGTAAAATGGGACCGGAATCTGAAACTCGATTCGGTCCCTTTTGATAAACGGATTTTTAGGAAACGGAAAAGAAAATCGGATTATCGCGGCAGGAGTTGCGCGATCTTTTCCGAGGTCTCCCGTAGAACGGCGCTCTCTGGATATTTCTGCAATCCTTCTTCCAGAACCATCTGGCATCTTTTGTATTCCTTAATCCGATAGAAGCTGACGACGACGGTTTCGTAATAGAATAGATCCTTCTCGAAATTCTTATCTCTTGCCGCACGTCCGAGAATCCCGAGAGCTTGGCCGTATTTCTCGTCTTCGAAATACGCTTTAGCCCACATCTTTCTGCGGTTCGTAGATTCGAAATCCCTATCTATATTGTCGGATTTACGAAAGTGAACGATCGCATTTCCGTAATCGTTGATTCCCAGGTAAGCGGATCCGAGGTAATGGTCCAAATGGAGAAGATTCTTACCTTCCTTGGAACTTTGGAGCTCTTTCAGAACGAGGGAGGCTTCCTTAAAGGATTCGATTTTAAGTAATAACTTTGCTTTCTGGAGGAGGAGTTCGGAACGCCTTTTGTCCTCCATACCGATCCCTGGTAGTTGCGAATCGATGATTTTGATTTCTGCTCTGACCTGGGACTCAAGGTTTGCAGACACTGCACTTTCTCTTTGAGTCGTTGCACACGAAAAAGAAGCTATGCTCCCCAGCACCAGTATAGCGAGATATCTCTTCATTTTATTATCCCGTTTTCAATTTTTCGAGTTCTTGGAGGAAATCTTCCGTCTCTTGTTGTCTTGTTTCCTCGTTGGAAAGCCAGTCTAGGGTCTCGGGAGAGATCTCTTTTAAGAACCGGGAAGGCTCCGAACTCAATTGCTCCCCAAATTTGCGTCGATTTGCGGCCCCTGTCAAGCATAAATGGACCTTGGCCCGGGTCATGGCCACGTACATGAGGCGTCTTTCCTCGTCAACGGAGTTTTCTTCGGAAGAAATTCGGCCGTTGGGCAGGATCCCTTCTTCCAATCCGACCACATACACCGACTCGAATTCCAAACCTTTGGATTGGTGGATCGTAAGCAGTTGTATCCGGTTATCTTCTTTTTCGTCCGAAGGCTCGTCTTCCATCAACATCGCCAAACGGTTGATAAAGTCGAAAAGCGTCGGTTTTTCGCCCGTTTCGTTGTTTTCCTCGAAAAATGCGAGCATATTCACCAGTTCCGACATGTTGTAAATTCTAGCTTTGGCGACTTTTTCCTCCTTCTCCTCAAGGATGATTTCCTTTTCCAGTCCTAAATCTCCGATTAATTCCCGCAAGGCGAAGAAGAGACGCGGAGAGGTGGAAAATTTCTTTTTGGATTTTTCGATAAGATTCACGAAATTATAGATTTCGGAGGCTACCTTGCGATTCAGATCCGGAAGAAAATCCGGGGTCTCGCAGACTTTAAACAAGGTCTCGTAGAGGGATTCCTTGTTCTGTCCCGCCTTTTCGTGAACCAGCGAAATGGATCCGGGACCGATCCCCCGTTTCGGATAATTGATGATACGCAATAGAGACGCGTCATCTTTTTGGTTTGCAATCAAACGGATATAGGAAATCAAATCCCGAACTTCCTTTCTGTCGAAGAAGTTATAGCCCCCTACCACCTTGTAGGCCATGTCTCTAGCGCGGAGAGCCTCTTCGAAAGGTCTGGATTGAAAATTCGTCCGGAAAAGGATCGCGATTTGACTGCCTTTACGAGCTTCCTTGACGATCTCTTCCCGGATATTCTCCACCACCCACTCGGCTTCGTCCTTTTCATCCGAGCGCTCCACGTATTTCACTTTCCTGGCTCCGGGAACTCTGGAATAAAGTTCCTTTTCTCTGCGCGAGGAGTTATTCCGGATCAGGGAATTCGCTGCGGAAACGATGATGTCCGTTGAACGATAATTCTCTAAAAGGCGGATCACGGTAGCTCCGGGAAAATCCTTTTCGAATCCTAGGATCAGGCTCACATCGGAACCTCGAAATGCATAGATGGACTGGTCGTCGTCTCCGACTACGCAGAGATTGTCGGAGGATCCCATCAGTGCTCGTAGGAATTCGTACTGAGTCCGGTTAGTGTCCTGAAACTCATCGACGAGAAAATACTGGAACTTCTTGTGATATTCCTCCCTGACTTCCTCGAAGTCTTTCAGAAGTCTCGAAGGAAGAAGAATCAGATCGTCGAAATCGATACAATTCTGTTCTTTTAGCGCATCTTGGTACTGTTGAAAAAGCGAAGCGGCGGAAAGATCCCCTTCGTTAATCGAGCCTTGAAAGGTCTCCAGCAACTCCGGTCCGGTGTTTTTGATCCGGGAAATCTTCCCCAAAATCTCGCTTACCTGGGCGCGTTTCGGTTCGATTTTCTGAGCCACTAACATCCCGGTGATGAGGCCTTCCTGGTCGGCTTGGTTCAATAATAGAAATGGAAGTTTGTATCCTAATTTTTCGATATGCTTTTTTAGGATTCCCAAACCGAGGGAGTGAAATGTGGAAAGCGCGATTCCTTTGAGAAGGCTCCTAGGCACGAGCTTTCTGACCCTTTCCCCCATTTCCTTAGCGCTTTTATTCGTGAAGGATAAGGCGACGATCTTGGAAGCCGGAATGGAATGGTCCTGGATCATGTGGGAGATCCGGTTCGAGATGACCCTGGTTTTTCCGGAGCCTGCTCCTGCAAAGATGAGGAGAGGGCCTTGTACGGTCCGTACCGCTTTTTCCTGTTCAGAGTTCAGCTTCATGGAATCATGGGACATAATTCGGGAGTTTCGCTTCTTGTCAACCTCGTACAGGCAAAGGTTGCGAATCAAACGGGTTTCCCGAATCCTGGAAGAAACGCCAATCTATGCAAGAATTTCAACCCGACCTGTACCGCCCGGATCAAAACCTTTGGAAGCGAGACCGGCCTAAATCTTTGGTTCACACCCCTATTTTCGATTTAGTCTCCTGTCATACGGAATCTCTAGATGGGAAAGTTTCCCGCGATTTCTTCCATTTGGTTTCGAAAGATTGGGTAAACATCATCGCACTGACTCCGGAAAATAAAATCCTGCTGATAGACCAATACAGACACGGACTGAACCGTTACTCTTTGGAAATCCCGGGAGGAATCGCGGAAAAAAAAACCTTATTGGAATCGGCCCAAGCGGAACTCCGCGAGGAAACCGGCCATGTTTCGGAAGAATGGGAATATCTGGGAAAAGTCTCCGGAAATCCCGCGGTATTCGACAACTGGTGCCATACCTTTCTGGCAAAAAACGTCCACCCGGACGGTCACGGCCAGGAATTGGACGAAAGCGAACGCATCGAAGTTTTTGAATATTCTTTGGAAAAGATTCCCGAACTGATAGAACGAAATATCCTCCACCACGGAATGATGGTCGCCGCCCTCGGAATGTTCTTCATCAAAAACCCTCCCAAAAAATAAAACGGATCGCATATGAAAAAAAAGCTCTTCTCTAAATCTCCTTTCGAATCCTTGCTGATTTCCGATTTCAGGAATTTCGTACTGGGAAAATTCCTGATCACCACTTCGTTTATCCTACAATCTACGATCGTATTCTGGCAAATCTACAAAATCACCGGAGACGCACTCAGCCTTGGCCTGATCGGACTCACGGAAGCCATTCCCTCCATTTCGGTTTCCTTTTTTTCCGGTCTGGTCGTGGACAAGGTTCCCCGCAAAAAAGTGATCGTTTGGTCCCTTCTCCTTCTGACTCTTTGTTCCGTGCTCCTGTTCGCTTTCACGTTAGGAGAATTCGAATGGGTGATTTCGAAATTCGGAACCTTGCCTATCTACGGAGTCATCTTCATCTCGGGCATCTCCAGAGGTTTCTTGAGTCCTAGCGTGGCCGCATTCCAAACCCAATTGGTACCCAAAGCAGTCTTTCCTAACGCGGCGACTTGGAGCGGAATCGCTTGGCAGACTTCCTCCGTATTGGGACCGTTTTTGGGAGGACTCCTGATCGGATTCAGCGGAATCCAGATCGCCTATTTTACGGACATGGCCCTGATGTTCCTGGCCTTGGGTCTACTACTGTTCATTCCTTCCAAGCCCTTACCGGAAAGCGGCCCCAAAGAATCGATTTTGGCTTCCCTCGCAGGAGGTTGGAAATTCGTCTTCAGCCACCAGATCATTCTCGGAGCCATCTCTTTGGATCTTTTCGCGGTTTTGTTCGGAGGAGCCGTAGCCCTTCTTCCCGCATTTGCGGAAAACATACTCTCCCTCGGCCCGGAAGGATACGGAATTCTGAGAATGTCTCCGGCGGTCGGAGCGGTACTCTGCGCATTATTCATCGCGGCAAAACCTCCCCAAAAAGATTCCGGAATCCTGCTCTTGGCCTGCGTGTTCGGATTCGGACTGAGTATGATCGTGTTTGCGATTTCTCGGAATTTTTATCTTTCCGCTTTGGCACTGGTCGCTAGCGGAGCTTTCGACATGGTCAGCGTAGTCATCCGACAAACCATCGTGCAATTATATACTCCGGAACACATGAGAGGAAGGGTTTCCGCAGTGAACAGCATCTTCATCGGCTCCTCGAACGAAATCGGAGCGTTCGAATCCGGGGTCATGGCAAAATGGATGGGCCTTGCACCTTCCGTCGTGTTCGGAGGAACCATGACGCTTCTCACCGTGGGGTTGGTTGCCGCGATCGCGCCTAGGCTCCGAAAACTGGATTTAAAAGACGTGACCGGCTAAGGCAAAGACACGATAAAGTTCCATCCGGACGAAAATCAAAAAGGGGATAATTTATGGATAACGTATTGACCCAGCAGGAAGCGCTTCTCCGCTCCAGTCAGATCTCCGAAGTTTCCTATTCCCTCAAACTCGAACTGGAGTCCCGGTCCCAGGAATACGGCGGAGACTCGGTTCTTCGCTTCGTATATTCCGGAGGAAAAAAAGGAAGACTCAAAGTCGATTTCGTTTCCAAGAAGATCGAAGTCCTTTGGTTGAACGGCCGGGAAGAAACAGGTTACGAAAAACAGGAATCCAGTCTCGTCTTCCCTTTCGAACTTTTACAGTCGGGAAAGAACGAACTCAGGATCAAATACCGAAACTCCTTCGACCACACCGGATCCGGATTTCACAAATTCAAGGATCCCGCCGATTCCTCGGAATACATGCACACTGATTTCGAACCTTTCGAAGCCCATAGACTTTTTCCTTCCTTCGACCAGCCCGACTTAAAAGCCACTTACGACCTGGAAGTGACGGGCCCTTCCGAATGGACTTACATTCATAACACTCTTCCCTTGCAGGAGGAGACTTTAGGAGAAGGAAGAAAGAAGATCCGCTTTGCTCCCACGAAGAGATTTTCCACCTACCTCTTCGCATTGATCGTCGGACCTTACGCGGTCTGGGAAGACAAGGCGGGAGATATTCCTCTCCGGATCTTCTGCAGAAAGTCTCTCGCCAAATACATGGATGCCCAGAACGTCTTCGCGATCACGAAGGAGGCCTTCTCCTTTTTGCAGAATTATTTCGGCGTCCCCTACCCGTACGGAAAATACGACCAGATCTTCGTTCCCGAATTCAACATGGGCGCGATGGAAAACGTGGGAGCCGTTACTTTTTCGGAGAGTTACATTTTCAGAGGTCCTAGAATCTATTCCGAATACCTGAATCGAGCCAACACGATTTACCACGAGATGGTGCACATGTGGTTCGGAAATCTGGTCACGATGAAATGGTGGAACGACCTTTGGCTGAACGAAAGTTTTGCGGACTATCTTTCCTATTATTCCATGTCCCACGGAAAACTTTTTTCGGATGCGCTGGAACATTTTTATGTACGGGAGGAATGGGCCTACAGGGAAGACCAGTTATCCACGACCCACCCGATCGCCGGCAAAGCGGAAAATACTCTGGAAGCGATCAGTAATTTCGACGGGATTTCCTATTCCAAGGGAGCGTCCGTTTTGAGACAACTGATGTACTATGTGGGCGAGGACAAATTCCGGGACGCCATGAGATTGTATTTCAAACGGCACGCGGAAAAAAACACCGTACTAGAGGACTTCTTGAATTGCATGTCGGAGGTCAGCGGAATCGATGTCCGAGGGTGGAGTCGGGAATGGTTGGAAACGACTGGAGTCAATACTCTGATCCCCTCCGCAAAATCCGGAAAGGCGTTTTTACTACAAAGCCCTTCGGAAGGGAACGGACTCTTCCGAACCCACGCACTGCAAGCAGCCCTTTATCGCGAAAGTAACGGCAAGCTAACGGAATTAAAACGCAAACGCATCCTGATCAAAGGAAAGGAAACCGTAATGGAGGAGGATCTCCTACCTGCAAAGGAGGATCTACTTCTTTTAAACACCGAAGATTTCGCGTACGCTAAGACCTACCTTCCGCGAGAGTCTCTCCCTTTACTCAAAAGAAGTTTAAGCACGTTGCCCGATCGTTTTTCCCGCAGGATCGTTTGGGGGAGTCTCTGGCAGATGGTCCGGGACGCGGAACTATCTCCGAGAGAATTCCTGGATCTGGTCTTCGAGCAAGGGTTGAAGGAACCGGATCTTTCGGTGCGGAACAGTCATATACTTACCAAAGCGATGACCGTAATTTCGAATTATCTTCCGGAAACGGAAAAAAGAAATTGGTCGGAAAAATTGAATTCTGTGGCCAAAGGAGAATTGGCCAAAACCTCCAATTCGGAACAGGAACAGATCCTTTGGTACCGGATTCTGGAAGGAACCTCCCGAAACCCTTCCCAATTGGACACATTAAAATCTCTGTTCAACGGTAAGGAAAGGTTCCCGGGCTTACCCATAGACCAAGAAAGAAGATGGGGAATCCTAGCAAGGCTCAGTGCATTCGGGGACAGAGAGGCCTTCGAACTACTTTCGGAGGAGGAAAAAAAGGACGGTTCCGATCTAGGGAGCAAAAAGGCGTTTCTAGCCAGGGTTTCGTTTCCGGATCCGAAAACGAAAAAAGAAGCCTGGGAAAGATTTCTGTCTCCGCAGGAAGGTGACTCCACCGATTTTCTGCGTTTCGGAATGAGAGGATTCCAGTGGGACCACCAGAAGGACTTGTTAGTACCTTACGTGGAGGAATATTTTCGTTCCGTAATTTCGATTTATGAAAAGCGGGATCCCCATTTTTCGGGCGCCTTCGGTCACAATCTATTTCCCTCTTTCGAACCCGATCCTGCCTTGTTGCGCAAGACCGGAGATTTTTTAGACTCCCACCCGAAACTCCCGGAGTTGCTGAAAAAGGACCTGCAACAACAACGGGACGACCTCGTACGGACTCTTAGGATATTGGAAAAATTCGCGAAATAAAAGAGGTCCTCTCCGGACCTCATTTCGGGCCGTTCGCCCTTTCGGCGGGATTATAAAAAACGAATTCGTTTAAGCGATAACCGCCTTTCTCCCTGTCGCTTTTCCGTTTTCCTTACCTACTTCCTTTGCGGCGTAATGTTTATTCTCCCACTCCTCCAATCTCCAATCCATGATCTTATACCAAAGCGCCGGCACCAAAGCGATCAATACCATCACTTCGTACCCGTACGGAAGCTGCGGACTTTCCTCGAAGTGTCTCAGACTTTGGTAACGACGGCCTGCGTTTGCGTGATGGTCCGAGTGCCTCTGCAATTGGAATAGGAACGCATTGGAAACCGCGAAGTTCTGGTTCCAAGAATGGATCGGCAGCACCTTTTCGAATTTCCCGGGGGAAAGCTCCTTTCTTTTCAAACCGTAATGTTCTATATAATTCACGAGCTCTAGCAGGGAAAAAGCGATCCAGCTCTGCACCAAAAAGAAAGCCAAAACACTCCAGCGAAGTTCGCCGGTAACGACATAAAAAATCCCCATCACGGAGCAGATGAACAGAACGGGAACGATCATGGAAGTGATCATTTCGTTTTCCAAAACCCAAACGGATTTCCCCTTTTTTTCCAGACGTTTCTTTTCCAGTAGCCAGGCGTCCTTTAGGCTCCCCCAAAGCGTACGAGGATAAAACGAATAAAAGGATTCTCCCTTTCTGCTGCTGGCGGGATCCCCGTCGGTGGAGACGTTCACATGATGACCGCGGTTATGCTCTATAAAGAAGTGCATATAGCATACCGTCATCAGAATGAATTTGGAATACCATTGCTCTATCCTGGTATTCTTGTGCCCCAACTCGTGGGCCACGGTAATTCCTATCCCCCCGGTATTGAGACCGATCGAAAGAACGAAAGCGAACCACTCCAAATCGGAAAGACTTTTGGTTTGGACTTCCCACAAGGCCCAAAGAACCAATGCAATCTGAGCCCAAGCCCAGACATAGGTAATCCAACGAAAATAAGATTCCTGTTGCAATTCCGGAACGTCGGCTTCGTCCGGATTCGAAGGGTCGGAACCCAGCAGTACGTCCAAAATGGGTAGAGCACCGAATACCACCCCGAAGGTGAGAAAGTTCCAACCTCCCCCCAAGTAATAGCCGACGACAGTCATCGCCGGCACCGTAAACGCCACAAGGAACGTAAACCTCTTCCAGATACTCATACACTCTACCTCAATTCGCTAAGATCCGCAGCAGGGCGGATTTATTTTATTTCGAACGTTTGATATTTATATCTAAAAACCCAAGCTCCCGCAAGAAAAAAATCCAAGGAGGAAGGAATTTCACGGAATTTTTCGAAGATTCTCTCCGGCCCAATCAGAGGTGTGTCCGAGTTTTAAAATGATTCCGTCATTTTGGCATCCTTCTCGGAAACGCTCCCCGGGGGAAAGAACGGTTTGAACGCCTTCTAACTTTTAGAATCCCGGATCGGACTAGCACAAAGAGAGTACGCCGGAAGCCATACTCGACGGGTCAGGAAATTTTTTATCTTGTGATCGAATCAAATCCGAAAACGATGGCTTCGGAACCGGTTCGGTTCCGCCAAACGAAAAAGCCAGAAAATCGATTCGAAAATCAAAACCAAATCGCTCGAGGTATTTGTGAATCATTTTCGGGATTTCAGTCTTTATTCTTTTTTAAGTCGAATCCGTTTTTTAAAATCCTATTCCAGCAAGATCCTGTCCGTCGCCTTTTTAGGCATGCACGTACCGTTATTCGCATTGATCCTATTCGCGGCGATGTACCGATCCTCTAACGAGGAAGAAGCGGTTCGGATGCTCCTTACCACTTTTTTTTCCACCTTCCTCGGAACCTTGGTCGTACTCTTCCTTTTGAATAAATTGCTGGAACCGATCGCTTACACTTCCCGTTCTTTGAATCGGTACATAACCGAAAAAATATTGCCGGAGCTCCCCAATCAATACAAGGACGAATTGGGAATCCTAATGAAGGACACCGGCAGAACGGTAAAGAAATTGGACGAGCTCGTACATTATCTTACGGACTACGACGGTCTAACGGGACTTCCGAACAGGAACCTTTTCCTGGAACGTTTTTCCGTCGCGCTAAAGGAACTCTCGGAAAGGGAAAACGCCGTGAGCCTTCCCGTACTTTCCCTGGAAGTCACACGGATCAAAGAGATCCGATTCAATTTCGGTCTTCATACGGGAGACCTATACTTGCGAGCCCTTGCTCAAAAGTTGGAAGTACTTCTCGGGCAAGACACGGTGATCGGCAGAACGGGCGACGGAGGATTTTCCTTTTACCCTGTACTTCCGGATTGCAAGAGTCTGCTGGATGCAGAGGAATGGGCGAAAAAAATCCAAGAAACCGCATCCACCGGAATCCAAATCCTGAACCAAACGATTTCTTCCGAAACCAAAGCCGGTATCGCGGTTTTTCCGTTCGACGGCAAGTCATCGGACCAACTTCTTTTCAAATCCGAAGCGGCGCTCAACCAAGCAAAACAATCCGGAATCGCAAAAGTACAATCCTACTCCTCGGAATGGAAAACGAGGATGAAGGAAAAATATCTCATGGAAAAGGATCTAGTGCAGTCGATCTCGAAAGGACAACTCTTCCTGAATTACCAACCTAGGATCGACCTGCAAACCGGAAGAACCGTTTCCGCGGAAGCCTTGGTACGATGGCAGCACCCAGATCTCGGAATCGTTTCCCCGTCGGTCTTCATTCCGATCGCGGAAGAATCCGGGTTCGTTATGGAGATCGGAGAATTCGTGTTGGAAAAGGCCCTGGAGGATCTGTCCAGATGGAGAAAGGCCAAATATTCCCCTCTTCGGATCTCCATCAATCTTTCCGCCAAACAGCTGGAAGACCCTCAGATCCCTAAAAAAGTCCTGCGTTCCATCGATAAATTCGGATTGGAAGTGGACGATGTAGAATTGGAAATCACGGAGTCTAGCTTGATCACGAATATGACTTCCGCTATGGAACTACTTACCGAACTGCATTCCTGGGGCATAGCGATCTCTTTGGACGATTTCGGTACAGGCTACTCCAACTTGGCTTACTTAAGCCGGCTCCCTCTTAGGACCTTAAAAATCGACCAGTCTTTCGTAAAAAGGATCCTCTTGGATTCCAACTCCCTTGCGATTTCCAGAACCATCGTAGCCCTAGGAAAAAGTTTGGGATTAAGAATCACTGCGGAAGGGGTCGAAACGGAGGAGCAGCTGCGAAAAGTTCGGGATCTTGGTTGCGACGAGGTCCAAGGGTTCTATTTTAGTCGTCCGATCTCCTTCGAAAATTTGATAGAATTCGCGAATCAATGATCGGATAGGATCTTTTTCAATTCCGAAAAAAAGAGATCCTCGACCGAGTCCGAAACCATAGGACCCCATACAAAGAAAATCCAACCGAACCAATGCCTTAGACTATCCCCGCGGTCGACCGCAGGAAGGAGCATCTTTCCGTTTTCGTCCATCATTTTAAAGACCCGGAAATCGAGCCTCTCCTGAAAATAACCGGGAAGTACCAGAAGACTAAACGAGGAAAGAACCAAGGACCAATGCATCTCACGATCGAACCCGTCTATTTTGATTTCCACCTTGCTCGAAACCTTTTCGAACCCGCTAGAATTTTTCGAAGTCCCATACAAGCAGCCATTACTTTCCTCCCGGCAAAATTCGGCTAAACGTCCCGATATACCCGATAAAAATTCCCACTTCCGCTTAGGATAATATCGGAGGAAGGAAAACCGAACCCGATCCTCGAACTGCTCTGCTCGGAACCAACCCGTGACCGCTCGCTTGCAATCGGAAGACTCAGTACACAAGTCGGACCTCTCCGTTTGTCCGCAGAATTCCGAGCAATACTCCCCTTTCAAGAGCAGGACCAATTCCGTCTTTTTCTTCCCCACCGGGGAATCTTTTCGGATTTGGCCGGAGCTTTGTACGGATCGGTACGTACATCCCGCAAATACAAATAGGAAAAAAAGAGCCCGACCTTTTGGAAACCCTATCATCATTCAAACAAGAGTAAAACTCTTATCGGTCCCGCAGGGCGAGACACTTATTACCTTCTCTTCGTATTTTTGTCCGGACCTTTCTCTACCTGATTTTCCGGAGAGAGAAACTCCTTCTTTTCAGAATCTTTCAAATCCGGAAATTCCCTGCGAATCTCTCGGATTTCCGCCGGATGCAGGATCCTATCCGCAGTATTTAAGAGATACAATTTCCTTTCCTGTTCCGAGGTTATATTCAGGGGACGAGTTTTTGCCATATCATCGTCTAGTACGTCGAAGGTGAAGATCCCTGCAAGGAAATCGAAGAATTCCACCCAATGCACTTCCGCTTCCAATCCGGCTACGACTGCACCGGCTTTTACTCCCGTGCCCCAATAATCTCTGTAGTTCTGATAGAT
Source organism: Leptospira fluminis (assembly GCF_004771275.1). Classification (GTDB taxonomy): domain Bacteria; phylum Spirochaetota; class Leptospiria; order Leptospirales; family Leptospiraceae; genus Leptospira_B; species Leptospira_B fluminis. The sequence continues at coordinate 272,630 of NZ_RQEV01000008.1, forward strand.
CTTTTTGCGAGGACTGTGGAAGACGAAAGACTCGTACGCGTCCTTATTTCCCGTTCCCATAGACCTGCCGGAAATGGAAATCGGAACGATCGGTCCAAGCCCAGCTTCTGCGGACAATTCCTCCGTATAACCTAGATTTCTTTTTTGAAACCAACCTAGTTGGACCGTATTTCCGGCGTAAAGAGAGACCTGAAACCCTCTTGTTACCCAGGCGCTCACTCCGAACTGGGGCCCTACTTTCACATTCACGCTGAAGATGTCCAGAAAATCTAAAATTCTATCCGGAAGATACCAGGCGAACTTGGCCAAAAGACCGCTTTCCTCCGCTTCTCGTTTCCCTCGGTTCGGCCCGAGATAGTAGATTTCCGAAACCGCTTCCTTGTACTGAGGGGGCAATTTTTCATACAAGGCCTTGGCCCTCTCGTTTTCGGGATAGATCTTCAGCACCGCCCGGATCAGCTCCGCGGCCTCTGCGTTTTTTTTCTGGGATAAAAATACGTCCGCATCGTTCAACGAAGATTTTGCCGATGTATGGACCTCGTCGTATCTGGGAACGGTCGCACAGTTGAATGTCGCTATCAAAAAAATAAATGCGGATGCGCTTGCAAAATAGCTTATATTGGGTCCTGTTTTCATGCTTTCTCTCCTAAGTCAGTACCTGAAACCGAATTCGATCCCGATCTGAGACCTCGTATCTTTAGCGCTCGTCTTAGTCCCTACATTTGAAATAAAATTGCCTGACAGGAAATTTATTGAGTAGAGAAAAGGATCCAGGGTTGCCGTCCCATGCGTAGTCGAATGGGTTGCGCTACTAACTACCCCGGAAAGACGCACAAACGAAGATTCGTTGAAATTCCACAAATAGCCGAGTTGGAATCTGTTCCCTTCTATTTTTCCTTGGGAAACCACTTTGATGTGACCGCCAAGAGGCAAATAGTTCGATCCGATTGCTGCAAACGTACGAGTATGATCGTCGAAACGATTGTCTCCGTAGAAGCTGGAAAAATATTCTGCTCCGACATCGATTCTGCTATTCCCGAATACGATCGCGTAGTTCAATCCTGCAAGGACGCTACCGAAGAATTCCCGATAGTCGATCCGGTCCCGCGTAACCGGATCCACCCCGCCGGAAGGAATAGGAGGATTTTTTGCGATAGTTAAGGAATCGTAGGACATACTAAAACTCGAAACCAAGCGTGTTTGATTTTGGTACGCTTCCAATCCGAACCGGAGTGCGAAATTTTCCAAAAATCTGTTTCTAGAATCGTTAAAAATCAAGAAGTCCCCTCCCCAACTCGCTCTCATACTATCTAGCCTATTTTTAGAATAGTCAGAAACCGTTAAATCTTGAAAGAGCGTTGGAGTCCCGGGACTGAACAAAGTACCTCCTGATCTGGAGGAACTGTAAGCTGGAGATTGTATATGTTCAGAACCGAGCGTAGAATACGAGAGCAGGTAATTGCTCCGTAAGAGCCCCGTATGCCGAACCGAAGTTTCCCACTCTAGCCCCTTCCCTCGAAACGAGGTGGAAGTGGGCATCGTTACGCTATAATTTCTAGTTGCGATTGCCCAAGGGCTGCTATTGGCTGTCATTGCCAATGCGTTGGCCGCTGTCGCGGAATGTACTGTATTTTCCGTAATTCTAAATCCGACCGCTCCCGTTTTATCAAAGAAGGATCCTTCCTCCGCCGTCAGAGCGGAAAAAGACGCCAAGCAAAGAGATACCAGAAATTTTTTCGATTCCAACAAACGCCTTCTCGGGATCTACAGGATCTTTTCGTAATTTCAGCCGGGTTTTCGGAAAGACCCAACCGTTCCATAGATCGCATTTTTTTGCCATACTTGGAAAAAGAAAAAATCATACAACTATTTTATAAATATTTTTCATATTCTAAATGGCACATTTCGACGGCAATTTCCACCGTCTGGAAGCACAGAGCGGAACCATTTTGGAAGACTGGCAGGGACAAGAGAAAGTTTTTCGATCTACATTTTCTTAGCAAACAAAAATTTACGGTAAAACCAGCCTATTTGGCGGCGCATTTTATAAAGGATTCCAAGATTTTTGGAATTCTGTGTATTTTTAGGATTCCATCTTTTATTTTTGGAATTCTAAAAATTCCCGTTTTTAATCGGCTAAAAATATTGGAAAATTAAAAAAGTCCAAGATTTGGAATTTTTTTCCGAAAAAATTGGACTTCGTGATGGAATGCTAGCTCATTCGTAATCCAAGCGTAACCCTTTGCTTCCATTCTCCTTTTATCAAAGACCGCCTCCCAAACGGAGTGCAAAAAAAAAGCAAATGGTAACTCTACATGAAAAACAAAAGAAGCGCTGGAGGAAACCTCCCGTCTTTTAGTCGTTCCTTTCTCCATTTCCTTCTCTTAGGATCCGTTTTTGTAGGATTTTCCTCTCTCTTCAGCCAAGGGACCCCAGTTCCAGCGGCCGAGGGACAGGCAGTTCCTGCCCCGACAAAACCTCCCGAAGAGAAGCCGAAAGAAAAGGAAGAATTTACGATCTACGAAGACCAGGACGGACAGTTATTTACGAAACCGGGAGTGGGACGGACTCCGAGTAAGCTGAATAAGGGAATCAACAAGCATGATCCTAAATTCAATCCGTACCCGAACCACCTGACTAGTAGACCTGTCGATCCTCAAAAGGAAAAACTGACCATCACGGGTCGGATCCAGTTCCGAGGCGTTTCCGCTCAGGAAGGATCGAATTTCAACAACGGGCATTCAGATTTCAGTTCCGTGGATTGGAACTTCCGGCGCTTGCGCTTGGGTATGCAGTACCAAGGAAGTTCCTGGTGGGGAGCCGTCCTGAACATCCGCGGAGAAAACATGCTGAACAACCCTCAGTTGAACAGCTCCACAAACGCGGCTGGACAGGTCACTTCCGTTTCGTTAAAAGACGCCAGAGGATTTATCCAAGAGGCGGCCATCTTTTTCAACCTACCCTTCTGGGGAGCGAGAGTCAGCCTTGGGCAATTGCCGACGCAATTCCAACGGGAATACCTAATGTCTTCGGCGAACTTCATAGCGCTGGAGCGTTCCTATACTACCCAGGCCTATCCACAGTTCGACGATGGAGTCGGAATCCAACTCTCCCCTTTAAAGGATTATTTCGACGGAAAGTATGAGAAACACCTGACCGTTAACTTAATGGTAGGAAACGGAAAAGGAGCCGGCGGGGACTTCGGAAACGGACGCCGCCAAGATCTTACCTATACGTTCGACGGAAACCAGCAGTTGATCACCTCGCCGACTTATTATGCCAGGGCTCAATGGAACGTCTTCGGCGGATTAATGAAACCGAACGGAGCTAACGTGGGTTGGCAGGAAGGCGAAGAAATCTTCGTGAGAGATGCCAAGCTTTCCATCGGAGCGGCCAGGATGCAGACCAAAAACGTGGGCTTCAGCAGTTCCCCCGGATCCACTCTCGCCATCGACAGCGGGGTTCCTCGCGGGTACGGAAACGTCACCATGCTGACTCCTCAAACCACTCCGGATTGCGGGACCAACGGAAACTACAACGTCCAAAGCAACCAGACCACCCCCGGTCGGTGTAGACTGGACCTGACGGGAAATACGGTCGATTATACTTTCAGCTGGAGAGGCTTTTATCTCAGCGGGGCATATACGAAATTTACCGGAGCCGCTTCTAACAATATGATCGGATGGCAGCAAACGATAGGTTACAATATCCCGATCACGGAACGTTTTTGGCTCATGCCCGTCTTCCGTTACGATTACATGCAGGGAGATTTTAACCGAAACGGCCACATGGATCCGAGCGATTACAGAAGATACTATTGGGCGGGGTTGAACTTTTTCGGCGACAAGCATTTGTTCAAGGCGCAACTCTTTTACCAGATCCCGGTATTGGAATTGGGCGTGAATCCGAACAACGGCTCTGCGGCCCGGATCAACAACCAGACGGTCTATTTTCAACTACAAGCTACGTTCTGGACCGGCGTCACGTCTCCCGATCATTTGGACACCCGTTTAGAATAGATGGAAAGGTTTACACTTATGAAATATCTTAAATTGCTAATGTTGACCCTGGTTCTCGCTTCTAGCTCCTTTTGCAAAAGCCACCAGGAGGACACCAGCTCACTTTTGCTCGCCCTAGCGGGAGCGCAGACTGCCGACGGAAAAAACTCCCTTGTCGTATTCGATACCACGGACGGAATTTCGTACACCGGAAAATGCTACGATACCTTTACGGCTGGGGGAGCCAGCGGACCTGCGATTTCTCCCACCGCATACTTCAATATCGTCCTGGGAGGAAGCGCGGCAAACAACGACTTCCACAAACAGAATACGAGCTCTAGCACCTGCGCTTCCGGAACCTCCAACCTCGGATTTACGGGAGGAGGAATTCCTGCAATCGGATCCGATTTCGCGTTTAAAGTATATTACTGCGACCCGAACTATTCCGCTTGCAAACAGGCGCAATGGAGAGCGGCCGGATTTCCCTGAAAATCGCCATTGGGCGCTCTCGGAGTCCGAAAAAAAAACAGATTCATTTTCTGACCAAACTTAGAGCCCTTCGGGGCTCGATTTTTGGCCCACTCTTGTCGATCCTGCTTTTTCGGATTGACGTCAAACCGGATCGGATAACGGGTGTACTCCCGAGCGTCCTTTCCTTTAAAACCGCAAGAAATGCCGATTTCTGCGAGAATTCCGGTGCGTAATATCATCTTAATTCCTCGGAAATCAGTTTGTAATAAAATCGATGTAAGTTTAACTGCCATCAAGGAGAGCCCTTTTTTTAAATGAAAAATATCTTCCAAAAAATAGTAGCAATCACCGCAATCCTAGTCTCGGGCTCAGTGTTTGCCGAAGAGAAAAAAACGATCACCATCAAGGGATCTGACACTATGGTCATCCTCGTCCAGAAATGGGCCGAAACGTATCCGGATAAAAAAGTTCAGTTCCAAGTAACCGGAGGCGGATCCGGAACCGGAATCGCAGCTTTGATCAACGGAACCACCGACATCTGCTCCTCTTCCCGTCCTTTAAAGCCCCAAGAAATCCACCAATTGAAGGAAAAATACAACTCCAACGGAGTGGAAATCAAAGTAGCTGTAGACGGATTGTCCCTCTATATCAATAAAAAGAACCCGGTTTCCCATCTGACCCTAGCCCAAATCCGGGATATTTTCACCGGAAAGGTGACGAATTGGAAGGATGTAGGCGGAGAAGATCATAAAATCATACTCTACAGTAGAGAAAACAACTCCGGAACATACGAATACTTTAAGGAACACGTTCTGGAGAAGAAGGATTTCGATCCGGCTGCCCAGCATATGGTAGGAACCGCAGCTCTAGTAAATGCTGTCGGTAAGGACAAATGGGGAATCGGATACGGCGGAGCGGCTTATGCTTCCGAAGTAAAAGAAGTCGCCGTTGCGTTGGATGATAAATCCAAGCCGGAACTTCCTACCGAAGGGAATATCCTCTCCAACAAATATCCGATTTCCAGATACCTATATTTTTATCTGAGAGAAGTACCGAAAGACGATATCAAGAAGTTCGTGGATTGGGTAATCGGCAAAGAGGGCCAGAAAGTGGTTCACAATGTCGGCTACTTTCCTTTGAAAAAGAAATAAGATAGTCGTTAGGTTTAATGAGCAAATTCGAATCTCTTTTGAGATATCTACTCCATCCTCAAAAGCGAAGAGTGGATATCTTTGCGGAATTTACGATCAAGGCCGTGGCCGCGACTTCGATTTTGCTCATTTTTCTGATCTTCTTGTTCGTTTTTAAGGAAGCTTCTTCCCTCTTCTTTTCTCCTTCTAAAGCAAAAATCTCAAGCGAGCCCCAGGCGCCCTCTTCCTATGGAGAAGCCCCGACCTCTTATGGATCGGATGCTCCGAGCGAATACAATCCGGACGGGGGTGGACAGATCCACCTGGGCCCTAAAACTTCCGCAAAAGAAGAGACTCCTAGCGAAGAACCTTCTCTATGGGAAAATCTGATCGGAACCGTTTGGCAGCCGATCTCCACCATTCCGAAATACGGGATCCTTCCTCTGATCGTCGGAACCGCCAAGACAACTTTTATTGCGATCTTAATCGGTGCTCCCCTGGCAATTTTGGCCGCGTTAAACGTAACGTTCTTTTTGCCCATGCGGATCCGCGAATTCATAAAGCCCACAATTGAGTTGTTAGCCAGTTTTCCTTCCGTGGTGATCGGATTTTTCTGCCTCATGGACGTGGCGACGGTGGTAAAATCGGTGTTCGATTTGGACTTTCGGCTGAATGCGATCACGGGGGGAATCGGTCTATCCATAGCCGTGATCCCGATCATATTCACCGTAGCCGAAGACGCTTTAAATACCGTACCCCAATCCTATAGACAAGCCTCTTTGGCTTTAGGGGCTACCGAGTGGCAGACCGCTTACAGGGTCATGCTCCCCGCCGCCCTTCCCGGAGTTTTTGCTGCGATTCTTTTAGGCATAGGCCGCGCCTTCGGGGAGACCATGATTGCCCTTATGGCTACCGGAAACGCTCCGCTGATGTCTTTCGGAGTTTTTGATCCGTCCAGAACCTTCGCCGCAACGATCGGAGCGGAAATGGGAGAAGTCATCTGGGGATCAAATCATTATAATATTCTGTTTTTATTAGGCGTCCTTTTGTTCGTATTCACTTTTTCGCTGAATGCAGTCACCGAACTGTACGTCAAAAAGCGGTTAATGAAAAAATTCCACGGCTCCTGACGAAAATCCTGAACGAATCCGGTTACCCCATTGAAATGGAAAAAAGTCCGCTTAAACCGCAAACGAAGACTGAAAGATAGAATCGCCACGGTCGTAGCCGAAGGCATTCCGATGCTTTCGACGATTCTGATCGTTTCCCTGATCCTTCTCATGCTCGGCAATTTCATATTCCGCGGGTTATTAAACGTAACCTGGGAATTCCTGAGCGCGGCTCCGAAAAACAACAACCTCGAAGGAGGTATATTCCCAGCGATCTACGGAACGGTATATCTTGTTTTTATAATGATTCTTTTCAGCATTCCGATCGGAACTGCGACGGGAATCTTTTTGGCGGAATACACGGATCGCGACTCCAGGTTTACCTCGACTCTGAGGTTTGCGATCAACACGCTCGCAGGGGTACCTTCCATCGTATTCGGGCTATTCGGCGTAGGCTTTTTCATCCAGTTCGTCGGTAAAGGGCTCGATTCCGTGACGGGACACACCGCTCCGGTTTGGGGAAAACCCGCCATTCTTTGGTCCGCGGCGACCCTCGCCATACTGACCCTACCGGTCATCATCATTTCCGTGGAAGAAACCATGAGAAGCATTCCTCGCGAGATGCGTGAAGCAAGTCTGGCGTTAGGGGCCACCAAATGGCAGACGATCTGGCACCTGGTTCTTCCGAATTCGGTTACCGGGATCTTGACCGGCGCCATACTCGCAATCGGAAGAGGAGCCGGAGAAGTCGCTCCCATCATGTTCGTGGGAGTGGTTTATTCCCTCCCCGACCTGCCCGCGAAATTGACGGACCAATTTATGCATTTGGGTTACCACTTATTCGTGCTCGCCACCCAATCACCCGACGTGGACAAAGCTCTACCGAAGCAGTACGCCACTACTTTGGTACTTTTGGCTCTCACGTTCGGAATGAGTTTTTTCGCGACCTATATACGATTCAGAATCCGAAAAAATAAGGGCCGTCTGGGCGCTTAACGATCATATAAAGAAGAACGACGACGCGAGGAGAAATTCGCAGGTGAAAGACAGTCATAAAGTAAAAATAAAATCCCGCCACTTCGATTTTTTCTACGGAGACAATCAGGCCCTGCATGAAATATCCCTGGACATCCACGCCAAAAAAGTAACCGCCTTTATCGGACCTTCCGGTTGCGGAAAGTCAACGTTCTTAAGATCCATCAATAGGATGAACGACGTCATCGACGGAACCAGCGTCGGCGGAAAACTGGAGATCGACGGGATCAATATCTACGATCCGTTAATGAACGTCGTGGAATTGCGCAAACGCGTCGGTATGGTATTTCAGAAATCCTTCCCGTTTCCGAAATCCATTTACGAAAACATCGCGTTCGGATTGAAAATGAATTTCAAACTTTCCAAAAGCGAGATGGACGGCGTAATAGAGGAAAGCCTAAAAAAAGCCGCGATCTGGAAGGAAGTCAAGGATCGCTTGAACGACAGCGCCTTGGGACTTTCCGGGGGACAACAACAAAGGCTTTGTATTGCGAGAGCCATAGCGATGAATCCCGAAGTGATCCTGATGGACGAACCTTGTTCGGCTCTGGATCCGATTTCCACCAAAAAAGTGGAGGAATTCATATCCGAATTCAAGGATTCCTACACCATCGTCATCGTAACCCATAACATGCAACAGGCGGCCAGGATCAGCGATTATACCGGATTGTTCTATATGGGAAAACTGTTGGAGTTCGACACCACCAAAAAGATCTTCAACAACCCTTCCAAAAAAGAGACCGAAGACTACATTTCGGGAAAATTCGGCTGATCGTATTCCTTTAAATTTTATTCCGGAACCGGAACGAAAATCGCTTTTCAACCGGCGCTGTGTAACCTATAAATTAGCTCGGACGAATCTTGTTTCGATGCTGATAGAATCTTCACATTTAGTCGAGTCCCTCTCGGGAGTCCTGGTACAACTAGCGGACATTGTCTCGAAAGTACCCGTCGAATCCTATACTAGGCCGCTGCCCATCCTTTCCGGCTCTTCCGTAGGCAAACACGTTAGGCATTCCATAGAATTCGTCGAAGCGCTTTTAAGTGGACGGGAAAACGAAACGATTTCTTACGATCGGAGAGAAAGAAACCCGTTGTATGAGGACTCCCCTTCCGCCGCTTCCGATCGGCTCGGCGATTTGGCTTCCGTGATACGAATTTGGACGTGGAACGGCCCGGCATCTCTTTCTTACGTCGCTGATCCCTTTACGGCGCAGGAAGGATCGACGGATACGTATTGGGAAAGGGAACTACTGTACGTGCAGGAGCATACCATACATCACGACGCGATGATTCGGATCGGCCTGGAATATGGATTAGGTTTTTCTAATATTCCTAGCGCCTTCGGATTCGCATTCTCCACGATCCAGTTCGAACGTTCGAGAGCCTTATCTATAGGCTGGGATCCGGTGATTTAGGACCGGAATGAAGCCCGAAGACCCGAACGAGACTTCTCTTTTAAGACTTTTCGATCCTATGGAGTTCTGGCCCGCCTGGAAATTGTACCTTCCCGTCGTTCCTTGGATCGCCTTCCTGAGCTTTCGTTCTCTAAGGCCGGGATCCTTTTCCTCTTTGGGCTTCGGAACGATTGCCGCGGCAAATCCGGGAATTCCTTTGGGAGGGCTAGTCGGCGAATCGAAGTTCGACATTCTTTCCAGACTTTCTCCTGAATACGTCCTGAAAAATTTCCGAATAGAAGGGGATTCTCGTAACGAAGAAAGTATAGAAAACGAAATGCGGAGGCTGGGTTTGGAATTTCCGGTCATTTTAAAACCGGATGCCGGCCAACGCGGACAAGGAGTCCGGATCGCTCGCGCAAAGGAGGATCTCCGAAGTCTCCTTGCGGAATCGAACGTTCCTTTACTCGTACAGGAATTTCATCCGGGACCGTACGAGGCCGGGATTTTTTACTATAGATACCCTAATCAAAAATCCGGAAAAATTTTTTCCATCACCCGCAAGGTATTTCCTAGAGTGACCGGAGACGGCAAATCCACTCTCGAAAATCTCATATTGTCCCATCCGCGATTCCGAATCCAAAAGGATGTATTTCGGAAAAGATTCCCCGAAATTTGGAAACGGGTGGTCCCTTCCGGAGAAATTCTTCCTCTCGCCGAAGCCGGAAACCATTGCCAAGGGACCCTTTTCCTGGACGGAAAAGAATGGATGAGTCCGGACTTGGAGGACGCGATACGGAAAGCCACCGCCCCTTTCGAAGATTTTTACTTCGGAAGATACGACGTCCGTTTTACCTCTCCGCAGGAACTGAAACAAGGAAAAGGATTTAAGATCGTGGAATTGAACGGAGTGACTTCGGAGTCCACGAATTTATACGATCCTAGATTCAGCGTCCGGGAACGATACGCGATCCTTTTCAGGCAATGGGGGATTTTGTTCCGAATCGGCCGCGAATCGAAAGGAAAAAAGGCAGGGCTAATTCCTATAATAGCGGCATTATGGAATTTTTATAAAGGAGGAAGAAAAATTTCCGATCTTTCCGTTTAAAATCCGGGGAAAAGTCCTTTCTTCCGCCGGGCGCATATGGGAATATAAACACCTTTCGATCGTAAGGAGGTCGACCTCGTGAAATTCAGGTTTTTAAATTTCGTCTTCTTCCTTGTAGGGGATCCTAAGAAGAACTCCTTGGAGCATAGGCTTTTTAATTCCGTCGCCTTGATCAACGGATTGCTGAATATCATCGGATCCGTTTTTCTTCCCCCAAGCGAATATTACTTAAGAATTCTGCTTTTAAATTCCGTTTCGGGAATCGCGCTTTTGGCCATGTATTACCTTTCCCGGGTAAAGAGTATATACTATTCCTTATACTGGCCCTTCAATCTGACGATTCTGATTTATCTCTCTTCCGTTTGGTTTCTGAACGGAGGATCGCAAGGAGGAAATCATTATTATTTCATTCCCGCCTTAGTGATAGCGACGGTTCTACTCCGCGACCAGAACGTTTTCCTGGTGTACGGACTTTATGCTCTTTTCACGATGACTCTCTACGGACTGGAGTATCTCCATCCGAACTTCATCGTTCAGACTAACGATACCAGAGAACTGAGATACAGCGATCTCGCCGGGAATTATTTGTTCGTGCAGATCCTGACCGGAATCCTGATCTTTATCATGGCCAGAAACCTGAACGTGGAAAGAGGCAAATCGGAGAATCTTCTCCGGAACATTCTACCCGAAACGATCGCGGACGAATTGAAAAAGAACGAACGAGTGGCTCCTATACGTTATGAAAACGTTTCGGTTCTTTTTACAGATATGGCCGGCTTCACCCAAATATCCGAAAGTATGACTCCGGAGGAACTCGTGGGAGAACTGGATCTTTTTTTCAAATACTTCGATCGCGTCTCCAAACGTTACGGTCTGGAGAAAATCAAAACGATAGGAGATTCCTACATGGCGGCGGGAGGTCTTCCCGTCCCGAACTCGACCCACGCGGTGGATGCCGTCCTGTGCGGATTGGAATTTCAGGAGTTCATGTTGAAAAATAAGATCGAAAGGGAGCAAGCGGGACTTCCGTCCTGGTCTCTGCGACTAGGGATCCATAGCGGCAGCGTGGTCGCGGGAGTGATCGGAACCGAAAAGTTCGCGTACGACATTTGGGGCGACACCGTAAATACCGCGAGCAGAATGGAAAGTTCCGGACTCCCGGGAGAAGTCAATATATCCAAACAGACGTACGAATTGGTAAAGGGCTTTTTCGATTGCGAACCGAGAGGTCTAGTCAAAGCGAAAAACAAGGGAGAAATAGAGATGTATCTGGTCAAAGGAATCCGACCGGACCTGGTGGATCCCGGAACCAAGGACACTCCTAGTCATTCCTTCTGGCATCTCTATTCCACGCTTGAAGGAAAGGAGGAACAAGGGATCAGTTAGGAAGGTTCCAGCCTCCTAATATCCGGGAAGGTTCGACCTGAGCGTCGTACGGAACCGATTCCTCGGCCCCGGGATTCCTTTCTTTGTATTCGTTTCTTTCGTTAATCTCTTCCGAAAATCGTTCCGATACATTCTCGGAAAGAGTAGCCGGCGGAAAGCGATCAGGATTCTCCTCGATGTAACGAAGATAAGCGCCTAGAATATTTAAAAGGAGGTCTAACTCCGTGGAAAAGATTCCGAAAATATTTCCGAGCGCGGCGTTGCCGCATCTGTACGAGAATACGGAGGCGAGAGAGAATAATTTTTTGGGAGCGAGAATCTCTAAACTTCGCCAAGCTTGGTCTCCCTTGACTGCCAGAGCAAAGGAAAGGAATTCCGCGTTTATTTTTGAAATCGTAACGATGGGAGCGTTTTGACCGATGTACGGTTGGTGAGAACGGACAATGCCGTCGATTTCGGAGGGATCTTCTAAGATAAAAGAAAGGCAGGCGTTGGAATAGGTTTCATCCAATCTTCTCGCGACTAAACCGGCGAGGTAAACGCAGATTTCCCCTTCCGGTTTCGAAGATAGAGGACTGAGAAAATTCTCCAACAGCAAAACATGGTTTCGAAACGTTCCGTTCCAGGAACCTTTAGGAAGTCTGGACAGGTCCATGCGATCCTCCTACTCTCTTCTATTAAGAACGATCTATTTTGGAAAAAGTTAAGCAATTTTCGGATTTTTTTATGATGCACACTAAACACTTCCCTCTAGTTCTATCCTTATGTTTCCTTACGGGTTGCACTTCCTTTCCCGAATGGAAAATGACGGAAGCGGAAGCTCTTCAGGATTTTTCCCGAGCCGGCGTGGCTTACAAAGAAATCGATACGAACAAGGGGAGCGAGGCGGCAATCCATTCCGTTTCGGTAGGATGTCCCGGAAACACCGAAAAGGACGTGCTGGTTTTTATCCACGGTTCTCCGGGGAACTGGATTCATTTCTGGAGATATATGAAGGATCCGGATCTACTTTCCACATTTTGCATGATCGGATTGGACAGACCCGGATTCGGATCTTCTCCGGGGCCATTACCCGACGTCGACGGTCAGGCGAAGCGTATTTTAAATTCCTTATATTCCATTCTTTCCAAAACCCCTAAAAGAAAACTCGTACTTGTAGGGCATTCCTACGGCGGACCGGTGGCCGCCAGGATCGCCGCACTGGAAGAAAACGGCGTGACTCATCTGGTGCTTCTCGCCGCCGCGCTGGATCCGGAAAAAGAGGAACTCAAATGGTACAATCGTGCGGCGAATACCGGACTTGCAAGATCGATTCTACCCGCCGATCTTCTTACCAGCAATATGGAAATGCTTCCGATGAAGGAACAGTTGCTCGCTATCGAATCCGATTGGAAAAAATTGAAGGCGGAAGTCTATATCGTACAAGGGGGACAGGATACCCTCGTTTCTCCGGAAAATCTGGATTTCGCGCGGCGCATGTTCCCGTCGCGATCGATCCTAAGGGAAATTTACTTACCGGAAGAAGGCCATTTTCTACCTTGGAAAAATTTTTCTACGGTGAAAGGGCTCCTATTGGAAATTTCCGAGAAGCGGAATTCGGCACCGTCTCCTCAGGAAAAATAGCGCATTTCGGAACTCCGCCAACGAACGGAGTTCCTCATTTCTTCTCGGAATGAATCAAAGACGGATGGAGTAACCGAAGGACCATACCACGCTGTGAAGCGGTATTCTTTGGGCTAGATGATGATTGACTAGCGCTTGCTTGATGTTCGGATCCAAATTCGAATTCGTGATGGAATTGAGCACGATCTCGTTGGATGTTCCGTAACTTTTGGAAGGATTTACGGTCAACCCGTCGTTGGAATTGGCGGTGAGAGGTTGGACAGTACTCGCTCCGGGAACCACTCCGACCGTCTGTCCCCCGACTATATTCGGATAATAATAGTTGTTATCTATCATATAAGTGTTCGGACGATATACGTCGGTCAAGGACGCGAAAAACGATAAATAACGTACCATCAGTTTGAAGTCCAAATTCTTGAATCCGGATCTTCTGTCTATATTATCGTTATAATATTGGTAACCCAAATCGATCCCTGGTTGCACCTTGAAGTCCTTGGTTATATCGTATTCATGATGGATCGAAAACCGATGAAACGTGCTGCCGTTGAACGCGTTCGTAGGATAACCCGAATCCATATCGTTTTGGCCGCCTATCGACGCTCCGCCGATCCTTTCGGAAGTGAATCGAATATTAAAAAAATAGGAAGGATTTAGATAAGTCAAGAACGGAAAATTCCATCCCGCGGTAAATAACCCTAAAGCGAAATCGGGTTGCGTGTTCGCATAATAGATCATTCCCGTGCTGAAATCTCCGAGCCTGTTCGTTCTCCATCTGTACATTAAGACCGCCGCCAGAGCGTCTCTCAAGCCGTTCATTTCCGTTCTCTTTTTGTAAACACCGGGATTCTGCAGAGCTTGGCTTAGGCTTACGTCGGGTGCAAACGGGGCGGCCTGGAATCCTCCATCCACGTCCCGATTCGTACGGCCGTTCAGCGGAGACAATTCCCGAATGGTCAGATTCAATCCTTCTAGATTCGTGGGGATATTGACCGCAGTGTCCAGGATCAGCGATCTGGGAAGGCTGGAATATTTCAGGTCTCCTCGTCTTACGTAGGCGTTTCCGAAGAAACTATTTCCGTTAATGAATACGTCGTTGGTCAAAGATTGGCTCCAGGTCAGATCGAAATCCCTCTTTTTTTCCGGACCCGTAGAGACGGAAATTTTACTGATGATTTGATCTTTGGTTAACATTTCGGAGGACTTCTCTTCTTTTGTCGGAACGTTCTGACTCCGGATATGCTGGACAATTTCGGACTTAGGAATCCGAATGGGAATCCCCTCCGAAAAACTGAAAATAAAATCGTCGGTTCCTTCTTTTTCCAAAGTCAGGTCCGAAAGCCTTCTTCCGGACCGCAACACAACCTCGTCCGCATCCAATTGTAGCGGAAGAGAAATCGAAAGGAATAAAACGGAAAAAACCCGTTTGAACGGGATACTTCTGGCATTTAGATTCATTGTCGTCTCCTAAACAATTCAGTCCACCGCCCCCCAAAGGGCGGTTCCTCTTAGTTTTATAGTTCAAGAACTATTGAACTTCAAAAAATCCGACGGTCCAGGTCGATAAATAGTTCAATAGTTCTTGAATTTTTATACTATTACGTCAAAAAAGAATAGAGTTCCCTATGTCAAAAACCCCTCCGCACCCGACCTTAGACCAAATCCAGCTCTCCACGATTTTCGAGGCGGTCAGCGATCCTATCCGAAGAAAAATCCTTCTGAAATTGTTGGAAGTGGAGGAAGCGAACTGTTCCGCGTTTTTGGAATATGCTTCCAAAACGAATCTTTCCTATCATATAGGAAAATTGAGAGAGGCGGGACTTACCAAAACCAGATTGGAAGGAACGCAGAAGTTTCTATCCCTACGCAACCGAGATCTTGAAAAAAAATTTCCAGGTCTACTCCGGGCTATCCTCGAAAGTTCCAGAAAGGAAAACAAATGATCGGAAGACGGAAAAATCCGCTCGCGTAACTCCGGGCCGATTGAAAAATGATACCTTTGGAATTCTAATATACGCTTCCGTAATAACAGGTAAAATACATGTCCGACCCATCGATCGTATCCGTCCAAAACGTTTCCAAAACCTACGCGACCGGTTTTCAGGCGTTGAAAAACGTAAGTCTTGAAATCAAAGAAGGAGAGATTATCGCCCTCCTAGGCCCGAACGGGGCCGGTAAAACCACTTTGATCTCCTTGGTCTGCGGATTAGTGAATGCGAGCGAAGGTTCCGTTACGGTAGGCGGCTACGATATTCTGAAGAATTACCGTCGGACCAGATCCATGATCGGACTGGTCCCCCAGGAACTGGCTGTGCATTCCTTCGAAACGGTGATTGCTACCGTCAATTTCAGCCGCGGTCTGTTCGGAAAGGCGCCGAACAGCGAGTATGTGGAAAAAATCCTGCGCTCCTTAACCCTTTGGGAAAAGAAAGACCAACCGATCATCACTCTTTCCGGAGGGATGAAACGCAGGGTCATGATCGCCAAAGCCCTCTCTCACGAGCCTTCCGTACTATTCCTGGATGAGCCGACTGCGGGAGTCGATGTGGAATTGAGAAAGGATATGTGGAACATAGTCCGTTCCCTTAGGGACAGCGGGGTCACGATCATTCTCACTACGCATTACATCGAGGAAGCGGAGGAGATCGCCGATCGAATCGGAATCATCAGCAAAGGGGAATTGATTCTGGTAGAACGCAAAGAAGAACTGATGAGAAAGCTCGGGAAAAAACAGATGACCATAGATCTGACCTCCTCCATCGATTCCATACCGGGTCCTCTTTCAAGATATGAATTGGAGATCGGAGAGGAAGGAAAGCAACTGATCTATACGTACGACAGTCACGGAAAACAGAACGGGATCACCTCCCTTCTGGACGATCTGAAACTCACCGGTATAGGATTTAGGGATCTGAATACTTCCCAGAGTTCCCTGGAAGAAATCTTCGTTCGATTGGTCAAGGAGTCCAAATGAATTTTCACGCAATTAAAGCGATCTACGTATTGGAAATGGCGAGAACGAGACGTACCTTGATGCAAAGCATCGCTTCTCCCGTCATCTCTACTTCCCTGTATTTCGTGGTGTTCGGCTCCGCGATCGGTTCGCGGATCCAGGAAGTGGAAGGGGTTCCTTACGGCTCTTTTATCGTCCCGGGCCTCGTGATGCTCTCCCTCCTTACGGAAAGTATATCGAACGCTTCTTTCGGAATCTACTTCCCGAAATTCACGGGAACGATCTATGAAATTCTCTCCGCTCCCGTCTCGAGTCTCGAAGCCGTTCTAGGATATGTCGGAGCGGCCGCCACTAAGTCCCTTATCCTGGGAACCATCATGTTAGTGACCGCTTCCTTTTTCGTTCCGGTACGGATAGCTCATCCCGCCTTAATGATCCTTTTCCTGATTCTCACTGCCGTTTCCTTTAGCTTGTTCGGATTTATCATCGGAATCTGGGCGGACAATTTCGAAAAACTTCAGGTCATCCCGCTTCTGGTCATCACTCCCCTCGTATTTCTGGGCGGAAGTTTTTATTCCGCAAGTATGCTCCCACCGTTTTGGCAATCGGTCACTCTGTTCAATCCGGTTCTTTATTTGGTCAGCGGTTTCCGCTGGAGCTTTTACGAGATCTCCGACGTAAGCGTGGAAGTCAGCCTCGCGATGATCCTTCTCTTCCTTTCCGTTTGCCTTCTGGTGGTGGCTTGGATCTTCCGAACGGGATACCATATCAAAAAGTGAGCCGATAAGCTAAGCGGCTTGACTTTTCCGTTATATCGGTGATGCTTAAGCCCCGCTATGCACGAATCCATCCTATTTTCTCATCATTCCATAGGTGTTTTTTCGCTTTTTCTTCTTACTTGTGTTCTCTCCGGCTTCCTAATCTTCAAAAAGGATAAGACCCTTCCGACATATTATTTAATCTCGATGTATCTCGGATATGCGATGATGTTTTTCGGATATTTCATATCCTATTCCGTCTTCGATCCTATTTCCGCCTACCATAGGTATTTTACCGTATTCGTAGTCTTTGCCATCGTCTCTTTGATCGGTTTTTGCTACAATTTTCCCAAGAACATACATCCGAAAGAGTCCAAAATCGTGATCACCGGAGCCTTTCTGTTAGCTCTTACCGCCTGGGTTCATTTCATCATAAAAACGTTTCGGATGGAAAAGACGTTTTCCTTTACCGCCCACCAATACAGCTTCGATTTCGGCAAGGAATCGGGAGCGACGATCCTATTCTGTTTTTGCGTCAGCATCGTCATTCTGATCAGAAAGATCGTGTATTACTCCGATTATCGCGGAATCCTGAAAACCTGGTCCGATTCCTTATCGGAAAAGAAATCCGTATTCATAGCTCCCGCAAAAATATCGTTGGGAATCCTGATCGGATTGAAAAAAATCCTGTTTCCGATCGGAAAGGAAGCCGTCGCCTTGAGAGCGTTTCTCTTGACCGCTTTCCTGAATATTCTGAATGCGTTTAATAACCTACTGAACAAATCCGGCTCCATCGACTTCGACACGTATGCGATAGCCTATTTTATTCTTTCCGTGATGACGATGTTCCTGATTCAAAACGCGTATTTGGATCATTCTCCGGAGCCCACCAGTTTTATGACCAAGATCCTATCCAGCGCCGTGGTCACGATCATGCTGGCGTTGAGCGCCATCAGTTATATTACTATGTTCACTTTGGACAAGTCCATCCAAAGCAAGAATATCTCCGAAATGAATTCCGTAAAAACCTCCATCAGGAACGGGGAAAAGGATTTTCCGAAGGACGTGAAATATCTTCTTGCCGGACCTACGGGCCCGGGACTGTTCGGGCGAGATTATGAAATCGTTTTTAAGAAAGATTCGGATATCGCAACGGATTCTCTAAAAGGCGGAGAAGCGCTTTATAAGAAACAGGAGCTCCACGAATTCATCGAAAAAAATAAGAAGAAGTACAAGGGAAAAACTCCGGAAGAAACGGAATCCTTGGCATCCAAGGAATTTGACGGAACGAATCCCCCCTTAGGATCTAGAATGTACCGTATGGCGGATCGTTTTTATACTCATTACGATTTCGAAATCGGCAAAAAAAGATACGAGGTCGGCTTCGGCTATCTAGAGTTCCGAAAAGCCGTTCATAGAGTCGCCAAATGGTTGGTTCTGATCCAACTAGGAACCTCCGTCTTTATACTGATCGCATTTCCGATTCTTCTCCGAGTAAGCCTCGTAAAACCTTTAAACGATCTCTTATCCGGAGTGGAAAAAGTGAACCATGGAAACTTGGACGTAAACGTACCCATTAAAACCATGGACGAGGTCGGTTTCCTTTCCCTGTCGTTCAATTCCATGGTGGATTCCATACGCAGCGCTAGGCAGGAGCTCCAGAATTACGCGGATCACCTGGAAGAAAAGGTGGAAGAAAGAACTAGGGAAGTGCAGGAAAAAATGCGGGAGGTCCAACAACTCAAGATCCAGCAGGACGGAGATTATTTCTTAACTTCCCTACTCGCTAAGCCTTTATTTTATAACGCCAATAAATCCGCCAACGTGAACACGAACTTCCTGATCAGGCAGAAGAAATACTTCGAATTCCGCAATAAGCAGGGAGAACTCGGAGGAGATATTTGCCTCACCGGAAATCTGCGTTTGGGAACTCCGGAGAATTTTAAGAAATACACGATGGCCTTAAACGGAGATGCGATGGGCAAATCCATGCAAGGCGCCGGAGGATCTTTAGTCATGGGCGTCGTCATGAATTCCATCATGGCTCGTTCCGCGGCAAACAAGCGAGTTTTGGAAAAAACCCCCGAAGAATGGCTCACCGAAGTATACCAGGAAGTGCATTCCGTCTTCAAAAGTTTCGACGGGAGTATGATCATCTCTGCCACTCTCCTGTTGGTGGACGACGAAAACGGGGAGGCATTCTATTGGAATGCCGAACACCCGTTTTCCGTTTTGTATCGGGACGGGAAAGCTTCGTTTATAGAATCGGACTTGGAGCTGAGAAAATTAGGGTTGGATTCGGAGTACCCTTTTAAAGTCAAAAAATTCCAACTCTATCCGGGAGACGTGGTCGTACTTGCTTCGGACGGAAGGGACGACCTAATGCTCTCGAACGTGAACGGCAAAAGGATCATCAACGAGGACGAAAACCTGTTCCTGCAAATCGTAGAAAATTCCCACGCCGAAATATCCGCGATAGAACGTGCGATACGCGAAACCGGAGAAGTCATAGACGACCTTTCCATCCTGAGGATCGGTTTCAAGGAAACCGGAATACCTACGACCGCAGGTCTCGTCTCCGAAGATGAGGAGTCGGAAGATAGAATTACGATCAGAAATCTTTACAAAGAAGGCAAGGAACTCTATAAGATCGGCGAAGTGCAAAAGGCGATCGGGGTTCTTATGGACGCTTACGCAGCCGATAATTCCAACCAAAGATTGAACAAACTTTTAGGATTGCTTAGCTTTAAGGAAAAGGATTATCCGTTAGCGGTGCAAGTACTTAGTAAATATCTTTCCTACGATCCGGATACGGCCGAACTTTGGTATTATCTGTCTATCGCGGAAAAGAAACTCGGAAATCTGACCCAGGCCTTGCAGGCGGCGCAGATGGTGAACCAACTCCAGCCCATGAACGTGCAAAATTTGGTGAATCTTTCCGATCTAAACCGCCTCCTTGGCCACAAAGAGGAAGCGATCCAATACACGAAAAACGCGGAAGAAATCGATCCGGAAAATAAGAATATCCGCAAATTGAAAAAGTTGCTGGAAATAGACTAAAAAATTCCTAACAAGCGTTCTTACCGAAAAAGCGATAAGAACGCTTATCCTAAAATACTTCTACCTGCTTAAAGCGACCGGTTCCTTCGAAGCGACCTTGAAAAAGGATTTATAAAAGCCTTTACGGCCTGCGGGAGGCTTTCCTATGTCGATTCCCGCCTTTGCCAAGTCCGATTTCAAATCTTTCCGAAATCCGTGATAATCCACTTCGACCGCGTGCCTCTGACCTCCTCCGAAACTGAAATGAGGATGGTCGATTTCGTATTGGATCTCCGCTTTTAGATTCTTAGGCCTTTCATATTTTTCTAATATTTCCATACAGGCCAGTTTTGCCTGATAATCCGCCATTGGCCAAATACAACCGACGGGCTGAAAAAGGCCGATAAAATACAGGTTCTTATAATCCGGATGCATCATCTTCCGGTACAAAGGAATCTTCTCCGCATATTGAAAATCGATAAACGATTTATCAAAAAACGGGAAGGTAGTCCAAAATCCGGTGCAGGCACAAATGATATCGAACTTTTCCTCCGTTCCGTCCATGAACTCGACGGACTTTCCGTGAAAAGCCTTGATCGCGGGTCTCGGTTTGATCCTACCGTGCCGAATGAAATCCAGAAGATCCGAATTTAAGGTGGGGTGATGGCTCAGCGCCGGAGCGGTGTTGACCGGCAGTCCGTAATTCTTATAGGATCCCTGTAGAACGTAGAGCAATTTCGTAAGAACATATTGCTTGATCTTGGCCGGAATCCAAGAAGGAGTCATTGCTGCGAATACGTCGGAGGGCATCCCGAACAGAAACTTCGGAAAAAACCATTGCGGACTCCTCATGGATAATTTCACGCTTTTCGCGAGGCGGGCTGATTCCACGGCTACGTCGCAGGCGGAGTTTCCTCCTCCGATGATCAGCACGTCCTTTCCTCTCCAATCCTCCGTTACTCCCTTAAAATCGTGGGAATGCATGAACTTTCCGGTAAATTTTCCCTCGTATGTCGGATATTTCGGATCCCAATGATGGCCGTTCGCTATCATTAAAAAATCAAAGTTTTCTACTTTATTTTTCCCTTTTGAATCGGTAAATTCGACCCTCCAATCTCCGTCTTCGGTCCGAGAGATCTTTTTGATCGAATGATTGAATCTAATCTTATTATAAACGCCGAAGTGTTTGGCGTAGGATTCGAAATAAGCCTGCAATTGCTTATGATTCGGATAATCGGGGTATTCTTCGGGCATCGGAAAATCCTCGTATTCCGACCATACCTTGGAACTGATGATATGGGTATTTTCGTAAACGCTGGAATGGCCCGTTTTGGAATTGAAGACCCAATTCCCTCCTACCTTATCGTTTTTTTCGAAAACTACCACATCGATGCCGTACTCCACGCAATTCTTGGCGGCAGCAATTCCACTCGGCCCGGCTCCGACCACGCAAACTCGTTTGTTCGATTTCATAAAACTTCTCACCCGATTTTCAATCTTTCCATTGGGAAAAAATCCGACAAATGTCACATTTTTACAAAATCTTACTTTCCTTGAATTCAGGGACAAGGAATTTTTCATTAAGGTCAATCCTGTTTGGAGATATATAACAAATGTTAGATTTTGAATCCAGAAAGCCCGAGTCAAATGTCCGTAGCGAAAACCGGAGGATCTATAAATCCAAACCGCCCTTGCAGGAACGTTCCCAGCAACGGGTGACTCTCGTTTTAGCAGCCGCGGAAAATATGCTAAAAAAAATGGATCCGGAAGAAATCTCTATCCCGGATATCGCAAAAGAATCGGGAGTCCCACGAGGAAGCATTTACCAATTCTTTCCGGACAAATACGTCCTGTTTACGAAACTGGCAGAGTTACATCTCGCAAGAGTCGGAGAAATTCTAGCCGAGAAAGCTTCTAAGAACCGAAAATCGTCTTGGAAAAAATTAGTCGGCCTTTGGGTCAACGCCGCCTCCGACTATTACGATTCCACTCCGGCCGCGAGTACGTTGATTTTGGGCGGCCCCTTGAGCAGGAACGCATACTTAGCACAGGAGGTCACGATCGATCATATCGGGAAAGGAGTTCGGACCCGACTGGAAAATCTCAAAGAACCCTTGCTTCTTCCTCGAAAACCCGACGTGGCTACATTGGGCGTCGAAATCGCGTTCGCCTGTATGAAACGAGGCTACTATCAAGAAAATAGAATATCCAAATCGATCCGCAACCAAGCCGTCCGGGCTGTGACTGCATATTTTTCCGAATGGGAACGTTAGCGATAGGCGCTCGTAAGCTTGGAACTGTCTCTCGCCTAGGATGTCCTTATCGATTCCTGATCGAAAGGAATCCGATCTAATTCTCGTCGCCCCACCCTACGTCGTTCAGAAAATCGTCGTAAGTACCGTCAAAGACCCGAATCGTATCCTGATCGAACACGATCAGCTTCGTTGCAACCGCCTTCAGGTGCATTTCGTTATGGGTCACCATGATCACCGAACCTTCGAACTCGTCGATGGCTTCGATCAAGGAATCGCAGGATTGCATATCCAAATGGTTTGTGGGTTCGTCCAGAAACAATAGATGGCAGGGAGTGACTAGGATTTTTCCGAGCAGAACGCGACTCTTCTCCCCTCCCGAAAGAACTTTAATCTTTTTTAATGCAAGATCGTCGGAAAACATCAATCCGCCCGCAATCGTTCTGGCCTGCCATTCGGTACAGGATTTTTCGGCGCTCATGATCTCTTCGACCACCGTCGCGTTTTCGTTCAGATTCGATTTGTTCGTTTGACCGAAATATCCTTCCTTCAAAATCGGATGTTTACGGACCATCCCGGAGGAAGGTTCCAATTCTCCCGCAAGAAGTTTTAACAGAGTGGATTTCCCTTTTCCGTTCTTTCCGATGATGCAGATCCGATCGCGATTTCCCACACTGATGGAAAAATCACGGATCAAAAACGGCTCTTTTCCCGTATAAGAAAACGATAGATTCTCCGCGGATAGCATCTGGCTAGCCGCAAAAGGAGCGCTATTGAAATAAAGTTCCAAATCCGGAATCGCGTCAAGAGCCTTCATCTCTCCCTGCTTTTCCAGTCTCTTTACCCTCGATTGGGCCCGACTCGCAAAACTGGCCTTGGCTTTGAACCTGGCGATAAAGATCTCTTCCTGTTTCCTTTTTTTGGCCTCGTTCAATCTGGTTTTCTCATAAATTTCTTCTGCCTGATTGATCTGAGAATACAATTTATCCGTATCACCTTGCACCTTAATAGCCTTTGTTCTATGAATTGCTGCGGTATGCGTAACCACACTGTCCATAAAACTCCTGTCGTGGGTGATGAGCACGATCTCACCTTCCCATTCCCGTAGAAATTCTTCCAGCCAACGGATCGTGACTATGTCCAGATAGTTGTTCGGTTCGTCGAGCATCAACAAGTCGGGACCGGATGCCAACAGCTTAGCCAAATTCATCCGAATTTGATATCCGCCGGAGAACTCGTTAGGATTCCTTTCCATGTCCGCTTCGGAAAAGCCCAATCCGAAAAGGATTCTCTCGACCTGCCAGGTTTCGTATTCTTCTCCTTCGGGTAATCCGAGAGCGCATTCTTCCAAAACCGTGGGTTTGGAGAATTTCAAATGCTGCTCCAAATGCCCGATCTTATAACCTTTGGGAAGACTGATATTACCGGAATCGGGTTCGGCTTCCCCTAAGATCATCCGGAATAACGTGGATTTACCGTGCCCGTTTCTTCCGACAAGGCCGAGCTTTTCACCTCGATTCATGCTCAGATTCAGATCGTCAAAGAGGACCTTGGATTGATAGGATTTGTTTAGATTGGAAATTTTGATCATAGCTGGTTAAAAATGCCGTTTCTTGCCAAAATTGTTCGACGAGATTAATTTTCTATTCGGATTTAGATTCTTTTGTCGGCAACTCTCGCCCCGTCCGCTCACAGATACGGTCCGATCGGAACCTGTCCGCGACAACGCACTCGCTTCTCCCATCCCTATATCGATTTTTACCCGTAGTAGGACGAATTCCGACAAGGAGATACGATCGCTCCGAATGATATTTCGGTTAAACGTAAAAAAAGGATTGATTTTTTATGATTTAAATAACCAGTTAGTTATATAACCAATGAGATATAAAAAAAACATATCCGATCAATTGAACGCGACATTCTTCGCGTTGGCGGATCCTACAAGAAGAGCGATCTTAAAGAAATTGGCCTCCGGAGAAGCCGCCGTAATGGATCTGGCAAAGCCCTTCGCGATGAGCCAGCCGGCGATTTCCAAACATTTGAAAGTATTGGAAAAAGCAGGACTCGTTTCCAGAGTACAGAACGCACAAAAACGTCCCTGCAGATTGGAAGGCAAACCTTTGGAAGAGGCGAACCGTTGGTTGGAAGAATATAGAAAATTCTGGGAAATCAGATACGGCCACTTGGACGATCTGCTGGAAGAATTGAAAGCGACTCGATATCCGAAAAGGAATTCATCCAAACGAAAAAAGGAGTAAAAAATGAATCCATCAAAAAATGTTAAAGTAGTCGCAAAAGGAGAAAGGGAGATCGTCATGACCCGGTCTTTTCAGGCGAATCGAGAATTGGTCTTCGATTGCTTTACGAAGCCGGAATTATTGAAGCGATGGCTTTTCGGACCCGACGGATGGATCCTATCCGTGTGCGAAGTGGACCTCCGCATCGGTGGAAAATACCGTTACGTTTGGAAGCTAGAAGAAACCGGAACGGAAATGGGAGCGGGAGGAGTTTATAAGAAAATCGATAAACCCGAACTCTTGGTTTGTACCGAAAAATTCGACGAGACCTGGTACCCCGGAGAAGCTCTCTTAACGAACGAATTCGTACCGGAAGGAAACCGAACGAACCTGATCGTAACCGTTCTCTACGAATCCAAAGAGGCAAGAGACGCCGTACTTAAATCCCCCATGGAAGGCGGAGTGGAACAAAGCTATAATCGCTTGGCCAATCTTTTGGATACGATCTCAATCTCGTAGCAAAGAAAATAAAACGATACGTAATCTTAATATAAAGAGGAAATTTTATGGGAAAGATCACCCCTTTTTTCATGTTCGACAATAATTTGGGCGAGGCATTGGAACTCTACAAATCCTCGTTTCGAGACGCCAAGATACTGGATGAAAATCGCGCCAACGGATCCGTGATGTCCGCCACCTTCTCCATCTATGGACAGGAATTTCTATCCTTTAACGGAGGCCCGCATTTCAAATTTACCCCTTCTATTTCGCTTTTCGTGAATTGTAAAAAGAACGAGGACCTGGAATTTCTCTGGAACGAATTAAAACGGGACGGATCCGTACTCA
The DNA here is from genome assembly GCF_004771275.1 of Leptospira fluminis. GTDB lineage: Bacteria > Spirochaetota > Leptospiria > Leptospirales > Leptospiraceae > Leptospira_B > Leptospira_B fluminis. The sequence continues at coordinate 297,969 of NZ_RQEV01000008.1, forward strand.
TGGAACTCGGAAGCTATCCGTTCAGCGGAAAATTCGGCTGGTTGCAGGACAGATTCGGAGTCTCCTGGCAATTGAACCTTTCGGAACAGGAAGAGAAAATTTATCCGTTCTTAATGTTCTCCGGGGAAAATTTCGGCAAGGCGGAAGAGGCGATACGCTTTTATACCTCCCAATTTCCGAATTCTAAGATAGACCGAATCGAGAAGATGGGCGCGGAAGGACCGGGAACGGAAGGCACGATAAAACGTGCAAAATTTTCCCTTTCCGGACAGGATTTCATGGCGATAGATAGCGGGATTCCGCACCAATTTAATTTCAGCCAAGCGATTTCATTTTTTGTAAAATGCGAAACCCAATCGGAGATAGACGAATATTGGGAAAGGCTTTCCGAGGGCGGAGAAAAGCAAAGGTGTGGATGGGTAAAAGATAGGTACGGAGTCTCCTGGCAAATTATTCCGCCCATTCTAGGAGAACTCCTGCACGATACGGATCGCGAAAAATCCGACCGTGTCTTAGGGGCAATGCTGCAAATGGGAAAGATCGAAATCGACGGTTTAAAAAAAGCTTATACGGCAAAGAGCTAAAAGGAGAAATTTCGAAGCTTCCGTATTTCCTTACTTGAAACTTCGAACATATCGACCGAGTGCGCTATAGGATTATACTCTCAATTCGATCGGAATATAAAATTGATCCACACCGCGCACCGGCACGATTTCGACCGTTCTATCGAACAAGCTCCTTAAACGCTCGATCGGTCCTTCCGGCTGAATATCCTGCACATAGATCTTGGATAGAAAGGGGCATTTCGCAAAGACGGTCCGGTCGAATTCCCGATTAAATGTAGGAAAAGAATAACCGACTACCACGAGGGTTCGAACGTCCGCAATTCTCTCCAGAAATTTCTCTCGAACTTTCGCGATCTCCACACTCGCTTCCCACGCAAAGTCGATTTGGAATTTTTCGGATCCACTGGAGCCTTTTTGATAACTCTGGTTGAAATCATCGATCGATTTATCCGTCAATCCATCCTTGAGTAGAGAATAGAGATTAAAAGGCAAGGCGTCGAAACTGCCGAATCCTGCGAGTCCGTTAAAATGAAAAAGCTCTGGAATCCCGTCGTCGTGCTCCAGACTTTGGTGCCAAGGATAAATGTTTATATGCTTCCTCGCAAAATCCGGTTCAAAAAGACCCAATAAACTCAATAAGGAAATCATAATTTGATTGTCGTAATTCCAAGTGCTGACGATCAAATCCTTAGGAAGCCTGATAGAGTTCTCCTCGAGTTGCGCGACGGTGGTCAAAAACACGTCGTACCGTATATCGTGTTTCTTCCGCATCTGGGCAAATAAAAGATAAAAAGAAAGGGTGCATTTTAATCTACGGAGTTCCTCCTCTCTTTTCAAAAGATATAACTTCTTGGCGAACAAGTCCATCGTTCCATGAGATTGGGCTTCCCGTCCAAGCCACCGGCAATCAGCCAGGAATTCGCTTACAAGAACTTCCGAGAACTTAATATCCCGTTTGAAAGAGGGGGATCCCTCCGACTTCTTATAAATGGAATTCGCAAAAGAGGTCAGATCCTGATTGATTTCCTTCACGACAGGAATACAGGAGGCGCTGGCTCCCGCCCCTAATAGATAAAGTATTTTTCCCATAATCGATCGTTCCGACGAAACCGCACGCAACTTCGCTCCTCCCGCTCCCGTTGTCAACATCTCCGGTATTCCGGCGTAAAAAATAAATCATAGACAATGATTCCAGGTTTGAATATCCAAGAAAGTACATCGGAGCAGTTCGATTCCGTTTTTCATCGGCGGGAGAATTTTTTCCGATCAGACTTTCGCGCGGGATATCTAGGCTTTTGCTTACAAAATATAATAAATCATGAATGAGAATAACGGAAGGGAAAGACAAACATGAACAAAGAAAATACTTCGGAACGCGGCCTCTTGAATTTTCGCCTTTTTTTCGGCGTAAGCGCCCTCTTATGCCTCGTGGGCGTTTCTCTGGAATTGTACAGCGCTTATCATCATAAAAGCGTATTGCCTCCGAATGCAGGCTTCACGCGAACGTTCGGGCCCGGGTTAGACGGTCTATTCAACCATTTTTTCTATTTTACTACCCAGTCAAATATCATCCTTGGAATTACCGCCTTTCTGCTGGCTCTGAATCCGGTTCGGACCTCCGATCAATTTCACGTCTGGCGTCTCGTCGGGATCATCGATATTACAATTACATGCATAGTATTTAATTTCGTCTTAAAGAACTCGCCTCGCCCGGACCAAATTGCTTCGTTGGCGAGTACGATCCAGCATTCCATAAATCCGGCACTCGCCATAGTGGGCTGGCTTATCTACGGTCCGAAAGGATCGGTTTCCATAAAGAGAGTTGCGATAGCAGCTTTCATTCCGATTGCTTACGCAATTTTTACCCTGGTGCGCGGCGCGATTTTGGTATGGTACCCGTATAATATTTTGGATGTAACCAATTTGGGATATGGAGGCGTCTCGATCTATATCGCGGCTATTTTTATCTTATTCCTGATAATTGCCGGATTTCTTGCGGCGATCGAACGTTGGGTCGGCCCCCGCATTTCTACCAGGATGGAATGAAATATTACGAATAATTTAAATTCCCTTAATGAATGTGTTTCCCCAAACCGTTTTTAGATAGATGAAATATCACAAATAGAATGATAGCTATCGCGATCGATCCCAGAAGAATCTTTAGTTTTAAATTTGAAAATCGAAGGTTCTCTATCGTCCGGGGAGAAGCTCCGTCGGCTTCCGACTTACTATGATCTTTCCGTATCATGCCCCAAGGTTTGTAAACGGAAAGAAGAGTCGCGAATAGCAAAACTAAAAAAGCGAGAGCGGCATCGAATACCAATTGCGGACCGAACTGACCCGGATTCGGAAACGATCCTACCGTAGCGATCATCACCTTCTTTGACGCTTCGGAAATCGCAACGAATTGGTGTAAAATCAAAGCGATCGTTGCAAAAACTCCCAAGACAAATTTTATGAATACCCAGTAATAGCGAAATAAGCCCCACGGAGTTCCCAGAGCAAGAATCAGTCCGGTCAATACGGAGGCAAGGCTCATCGGAAGGATCGCATACTTGCTCACAAGATCCATCGAAATGTAAGAACTTCGAACGACCTCCGCATTCACACTAGCGATTCCGGCGATGCTCAAAACCAAAAAACTAGCGACTGCTCCCATCCAGCCGACCGAGGTGGCGACATGTGTCGTTAGATTAAACTTACGAAGCGATGGCGACATGACTTTAGCAAGGGACCGCTTTTTCTTCCTGTCAACCGAAAAGCGGGAAAATAGCGGAGCGACCGAAGTATAGCATAGCCTTGCTTTCAGAAGAATTTTTCGGTCGGACGGATAATGGCCGAAAGATCGAACCTTATAAAAAGAACTTTTTGGATTCTAAATTATAAAATCATACGAAACTTTCTTCATTTCCTTACTAGATCCAATGCAACATCCACGATCATATCTTCCTGTCCCCCTACCATTTTTCGTTTTCCTAATTCGATCAGAATATCCACAGTTTTAACGCCGAACTTACGGGACGCTTCTTCCGCGTGACGTAAGAAACTGGAATAAACTCCCGCATAACCTAAAGCTAAGGTTTCCCGATCTACCCGAACGGGTCTATCCTGAAGAGGACGAACGAACTCCTCAGCTGCATCCATTAGAATAAACAGATCAGTTCCATGATTCCAACCCAACCGGGAAGCGGCCGCTATGAACACTTCCAAGGGAGCGTTTCCCGCACCCGCACCCATACCCGCAAGACTCGCATCGATTCGATCACACCCCTCTTCGACGGCAGCAATCGAATTCGCAACTCCTAAAGAAAGATTATGATGCGCATGAATTCCTGTTTCCGTTCCCGGTTTTAGAATGTCCTTCATTGCGCGAAAGCGATCGCGAACGTCGCTCATATTCATGGCTCCACCCGAGTCCACTATGTAGATGCATTCCGCCCCGTAGCTCTCCATCAATTTACCTTGTTCTGCAAGCTTCTTAGGGGAGATCATATGACTCATCATCAAAAATCCGACGACGTCCATTCCTAGAAGTTTTGCACGCTCTATATGTTGTTTGGAAATATCCGCCTCGGTACAATGGGTCGCCACTCTTACGGAACGAACGCCCGCATTATAGGCTTCCTTAAGATCGTGAACGGTTCCGATACCGGGAAGAAGTAAGGTCGCGATTTTTGCATGTCTTACTATTTTAACCGCCTCTTCGATCATCTCCAGGTCGGTATGTGCCGAAAAACCGTAATTAAAACTAGAGCCTTGTAGCCCGTCTCCGTGAGCGATCTCTATGCTATCCACTTTAGCGTCGTCAAGCGCCTGTACGATGTTTTTCACGTGAGCCAGAGAATATTGATGACGGATCGCGTGACTTCCGTCCCTTAAAGTCACGTCCGAAATGAAAAGCTTTTTTCCGTCCGGGAGATTCATTTAGCTACCACTTGCACTTTAATATTTTGTAATTCGGCAATCCTCTCCCCGGTCGCTAATGCGGCGGAAGTCATGATGTCCAGATTTCCCGCAAAAGAAGGAAGATAATGGGCAGCTCCTTCCACTTCTACAAAAATCGTGGTTTTTAATCCCGAAAAAGTTCCCACTCCGGGAATTTTCAAAGGCTTCTCTTCCGGAACGATATCGAACAAAACCTTTTGCTTCAGGCGATATCCCGGCACGTAGCTTTGGACGGACTTCTCCATTTCTAAAATCGACGCTTCAATTATGGATGGGTCAGCCAATTCTGAAAGCACGTAAATCGTGTCCCTCATCATCGGAGGAGGTTCCGCCGGGTTCATCACGATGATCGATTTTCCTTTTTTCGCTCCGCCTACAAGTTCCAACGCTTTGGAAGTGGTCTCCGTAAATTCGTCTATATTCGCCCTTGTTCCCGGACCTGCGGATTTACTGCTGATCGAAGCTACGATTTCCGCATAATGGACGTCCGCTATCCTGGATACGGCATATACCATAGGAACAGTAGCCTGACCGCCGCAAGTAATCATGTTTATATTATTCCGGCTTATATTCTGATCCAAATTCACAACCGGAACACAATAGGGGCCTATGGCCGCGGGAGTCAAATCGACCATTCGAATATTCGGATTCGCTTCTCTTAACGTTCTCTCGTTCTCGATATGCGAAGAAGCGGAGGTAGCGTCGAATACGATCCCGATTTCATGAAAATTCGGAAGTTCTAATAAACCTTCCGCACCTTTATACGTGGTCTGGACTCCCATCCTACCCGCTCGAGCTAATCCGTCCGATTCTCGGTCGATACCGACCAACGCCCCCATCTCCAAATTCCGGGATTTCTTTAGAATTTTTATCATCAAATCCGTTCCGATATTTCCCGATCCAATAATTGCGGTTTTTACCTTTTGTTTCATAATAATTTCCTGATTTATAAATGTAATATCAAATCATTCTACAGGATACCCTTCCTAACCCTGTGATCTCCGCGTCTATATTTTCTCCAGGCTGGACGGAAACCATGGGGCCCAACGCGCCGGATAGAACGACTTCACCGGCCCTAAGTCCTTGGCCTCTTTCTATTAGATTTTTTGATAACCAATACGCGGCCCGAATAGGATGATTCAAACAAGCCGACCCCGAGCCGACGGATTCGACTTTTCCGTTTTTTCTGAGAGTCATTCCGACTCCCGCCAGATCAAGGTTTCCTAGTCCGATCGGCTGGTTGCCCAAAACAAAGACTCCGCAGGAAGCATTGTCCGCTACGGTATCTTCCAATCTGATTTTCCAATTTTCGATAGCGCTATCCACGATTTCCAATGCAGGAAGGGCATACAGAATCGAATTTACAAATTCCCCGTAACTCGGCATATTTCCTTCGATATCTCGAGCCAATACGAAAGCGATTTCCGCCTCTACCTTCGGTTGAAGAAGTCTGGAGGTAGGAATCTCGTCGGAATCCAAATATTCCATATCGGAGAAAAGCGCTCCGAAATCAGGCTGATCCACTCCGAGCTGAATCTGAACGGCTCTGGAAGTAAGTCCGATCTTCTTTCCGATTTCCTTGACTCCGGTTTTCAATCTTTCCAAATGATTGATCTTAGCAATTTCATAAGAAATCTCTAAACCTTGGATGCCGTACGTTTGGGATATCGGCGGAATCGGCTTCCCGCTTTCTCTAGCTTTCCATAACGCCGAAGCCGCGGATTTTATACGAGAGGAATCGACGATACTGTTCATTCTAAACCTTTGCGAGCTCCCGAGTTTTTATGTTGGAGATAACGGACTTTAAATCCAGCCTGCGTTCCAATTCATTTATGAGTGCTTCCCCGCTTCCTTTTGCCATACCGAAAACGAACTTGTCGGGTCGAAGCAGAACGATTCCGCCCCGATTGTATCCCGCCTTACGGAACCACGGTTTCAAATGGCCGTAAACATCCTCTACCTCGCTTAGATTCGGATCGAAATTCCGAGCTATTCCTCGGATTCCTTGGGGTCTTTTTCCTTTTTCATAAATCGTAATGTACTTCGTCCCAAGCGAGTTCAAAAAAGAAAGAGAGGCATCCGAAAGTCCTTTTCTCGGATCGATTCCCTGGCCGATCAACGCGTAAGAGTTTCCGACGATCTCGTCCATTTTTCCGATCGAACCGTCAAAGATTTGGAGATCCGGCTGCGGCATTAAAGTACCTGCATGTAAGTTCGATGAATTCCTGGGTAAGCCGAAATAGGTTCCTTTTTTATATATTGGTTTGGGCTTGAATTTTCCTTCTCTCAAAATATTGTACAAACTCGGGATCATTTTGACCGTTTTGAACAATGCATCGCGTAAAGCGGCCAGAAACTTATTCTCCAGAGAAACGACATCCTTTAAGAGAGTAGAAATTAGGATCATTTCTTTTGCGTGAAAATACCTCTCGCTCTGGTATGTATCCAATAATTTTTCTCCCGCTCTACCCGAGATCACCTCGATCAGTTTCCAACCTAGATTATGGGCGTCCCTGATTCCGGAACTCATGCCTTGTCCCATAAACTGCGGGGTCATATGCGCGGCGTCTCCGGCGAGAAGCATCCGTCTTACCCTCCATTGATCCGCGACAAGTCCGTTAAAAGTATAAACCAGTCTACGCTTCACTTCGAAATGATCCGGATTTACGTGTTTAGACAATAACATCCGGATCGTATCCGGCCTTTCCATATATTCCTTTGAAGTACCTGCTTTCAGCCTGAATTCGAATCGATGATAACCGTCAGGTTGCGGACAACTCACGACCGGTCCGTTCGGATCACAATAAAAATTGAAATAAGGAAGATGCCTAAGTCCCATTTCCATATTTTTCTGTTTCAAATCCACGACCAGCCAAGGCTCCGGAAAATTCTTCCCTTTGAGTTTGATGTTCAGAAACTCGCGAACCTTACTTCTTCCACCATCGCAACCGACCGCAAACAAGGCTCGAACCGACCGTTCATCCTCCTGATCCTTCGGCCTCGGATTTTCCGGTCTTTGACCGTAACCCGTTCCATCCGATGAGATATGATAAACGGTGACTCCTTCCTGGTCTTGCGTAAGTGATCGAAACTCTCTTCCTCTCAGGATTTTTATGTCTGGATATCGGCTCAAACTCTCGCTAAGTTTCGTTTCCAGATACGGTTGGTACAAAAAATTAACGATAGGCCACCCGTTCTGAGTTCCCGTCGGAGCGTATTGACCGATAGGCGTACCGTCTTCGCGAGTAAATTGGACCGGGATGTCGAACATCATATCCTTATGCAGATCTTCCGCGACACCGGCAGATTGAAACACCCGTAGACATTCGTCGTCCGTATATACCGCCCTTGCATTCCCGTAAAAGATCGGTTCTTTTTCGAGAATAACGACTCTTAGCCCTTTTTTACCCAGGATATGTGCGAGAGTTAAGCCCGTAGGGCCGAGTCCGACAATTGCCACGTCATATACGTCTTCATTCGATCGGTTAAACTTTTCCATTATACGAAATCTCCAATATTAAAACGGAATATACTCCGAACGGAATAACGAGGCTATCCCACGACGAAATTCATTTACTCTAGGCAAGACCGTAGAAATCTCGGGCTGATGACCCCAAGAGCTGATCTGTTTGTATTTCATCTCTTTCCAATCGGTTTCGCTCACCGGTATAGGATTCCATCCCACTTCCAATTCGAAACCGGAGGGAGTGATAGCATAGAAAGACAGCTCCAAATCGTTGGGGTGTTGTCCGATCCCGTGAGCGATCTCGAATCCTAGTTTTCTACAGCGAAGGTAGGCTTCCGTCATATCCTCCAGATTCTTCACCTCTATATTCAAATGTTGGACACGAGTGGGTAGAGGATCCAAATGAAGACCCGTTGTCGAAGCGACGGCTACGGAATGATGACGCGGATTCATTCTTAAGAAGGTAATATCCACGGTCATTCCGGACAATTTTTGCCGGATAGAATCGCTTATTCTAGCTCCGAAAATCTCCTTCCAAAATTCGATCGTTTTTTCCGGTCTCTTAGAGACCATCGCCACATGCCCCATTCCGAACTGACCCGTGACAAAACCTTTGGATAACATGCTCAACGGTGTATCCGTCAGGATCGGATCCGTAAAGATCTCGATTCGCAATCCCTTGGGTCCGGAAAATCCCCAAAATGATTTTACTCCTCTCAAAACCGCTTCCGCCTCGGTTCCTTTTCTAATTTCTACTTTTCGTTTTTTCAATATTTCTAATATTTTATCTAAATACTCTTCTCCTATAAGCTGGAATCCTAAAGCGGAAAAATCTTCCAATTTCCCCTTTTGGATCAGGATTCTTCGAGTGTGGGAATCCATTCTAAAAGACAACGCATCCCTGGAGAGATATTCCGCATGCATCCCGATTGCGTCCCTACCGAACGCAATCCATTCGTCCAAACGATTGGATTCAATGATCGCATATCCCAATCGGGAGAAATTGAATAGGTTCTTTTGATCTATTTCCGACATATCAACCCCTCGCCCATACTTTTGGCTGAGAATGCAGAGAAATAAAAGATTTTGTGATGGAGTTGAATTCTTCCGCTCTTTCCCATTGAACCCAATGTCCGGTCTTATTAAATAAGTACAGATCGCAATTCTGCATCCGCTTCTGCAAAGATGGTCCTCCGCTCGATCGATTTACTTTGTCTTCCGTTCCCCAAAGTACCAAGGTTGGGATTTCGCATTTCGAAAGTCTAGGATCTCTCGTGAAATCTAAATTCTTAAAATTCGGAATCCCTTTAGGTCTACGCAAGGGGGGCGCTTTCACAACCTCCGGGTCGATACTAGATCTATATCTTTCCTCGATTAAAGCGGAAGGTACTTCGGAACCCTCATACACCAAATAATCCCGTATGAATTCCGCGAGTTTCTCCAGACTCGGCCCTTTACCGGAATAATAGTCGAAGAGGCGATTCAACCCCTTCGTAGGAAGAGAACGGGTGGTATCCACTCCTCCAGGTCCCATCAGAACCAAGGAAGAAACTACATTCGGCTTCTCTAATCCCATTCGCAAGGCACAGGCCCCTCCTAGGGAGTTTCCTATTAAATGAACTTTATATATACCTATACCTTTTAAAAACTGCAGCATAGACCCGGCAAGGTCCCCGAAAGGATCCTTTCGATCGATCCCTTTTGTCGATCCTCCGTATCCGGGCATATCAGGAACGATCACCCTGAAATTCTCCGCGAGTGCCTCTATATTCTTAGAATAATTCGATATTCCGGAAGCTCCGGGCCCGCCTCCATGCAGCATCAAAACGGGCTCACCCGATCCAATTTCATAAAATTGAATTTTTCTCGTCCCTACTTGTAAAAGTTTAAATCCGTCCTGCAAATCCGAGCTTCTTTGTTCCATAATCCTTCTTCCCAATCACAACCCTTAACAGTTCCTCTTTTATACCATAACGTTCGTTATTGTTAAAAATATTATTTATGAGAATTCTCTCATTTTTAAATTAATATTAATTTTGCACCATCATCCATTAAATAGTATTGTCA
>NZ_RQEV01000010.1 GCF_004771275.1 Leptospira fluminis
GTATCCACATTAATTACGTCACCACACACGTCAAACTATTTTTGTATATTTTATCCAAACATCTAAAACAATTTTTCAAAAATATTCTCGGGCGGCCCTTCTAATTTCCAATAAAATCCGGCCCTTTACCTTCGGGTCCGCTCGAAAAATGGGCCCCGCCGGAACAAAAAGCGGATCGCAAACTTCGGCCGGACCGAAACCGACTCGGAGAATATATGCAGATTTTATAAATTAAAAATACTTTGTATATCCGACGGAAAAATAATAAATAGCCCTTACGATATTCTGGCTCTGGTAGGAATCTATAATCACTTTTTGGATGATCGGATCGCTCACGTTATTGACGACGGCCTGTTTAAAGGCGTTATTGTACATCCCGTACTGTTTCGAAGGATCCACCGTAAGTCCGTCCTCGTTCTGGTATCTGCCTTTTATATTATCGAAATAATAATTGCTGTCGTAGATCTCCAGGTCGGGACGATACGCTACGTTTGCCGTGAGAAAAAAACCGTCTATGGAATACTTTAAGGTCGTGGTAATATCTGAAAAACCGGATCGATTGTCCGCCGGATTGTTCCGGATGATATATCCAGCCGAGGTGGTCCAAGAGAATTTCATGAAATCGTTCAATTTGAACTCATGCCCGATCTCCAAGGGTATGTATCCCCACCCTTTGTTGATTCCGGTCGTAGAAGCATCGTTCGCCGGATCCATGGTCTTATAAAAGGAAAGCTTCGGTTCCAGAAATTGAAGGATCGGAATTTCCCATCGGACGAACACCTGGGTCCAAGAAAACCTGTCTTTGGCGAGAAACGTGTTATAGGAAAAAAAACCGACGTCGAAATTTCCGAACTTCGATTTGCTCAGCTCGTAAGTCAGCTCGATCTCGCCTCCGTTATCCCATTTTAATCCGTTGTCCTCCTTATAGGGGTGCACGTATCTCGGATCGAACGGGACCTGTCCTTGGGCCAAGGCCGGTTGGTAATATCCTAGGAGTTCCGGCCCCCCGGGTCGGTTTTGCAAAAACCTTTGGTCCGAATCTCGGTTTCCCAAATGACTCGTAAAAAGGTTGAACCAGAATTCTACCGTTAGGCGGTCCGTCACGGGGATTTCTATGGAAGGCTGGAACGTGTAGGCGGGCAGGAAGGATTTGTATGCGATATTATCCCTTTGACTCAGAGATTCGCTACCGAACGTATTTCCTCGAAATACGAAGTCCGTCGCAAACTCTACGTTAACGGCGATTTTATCCTCCTCGTCGTCCTCTTTCTGCTTCGAACCCGATTTAAGACTTTCGTGCTTTTTGTCTTCTTCGTCCTCATCTTCGTTTTCGGCGGAGGACTCAGGAGGTCTCGCCGGGACCGAATTTTTTTGGTCCGTGGGATTTCCTCTGGGCTTTCGGTTTTCTTTTTCTTTCTCGGATTCTCGCCTCGCCTTCCGGTCCTTCCCTTGGAAAAAACCGGGGCCCGGCGTTTGCGAATCCAAAGAGGACGGCCAAAAGAAGGAGCCGCCGAAAAAAGACAAAACGAAAAGAATGTAAAAAAGGAAGGATCTTGACGAAGCGCGCATGAACGGCAGCATTAAGCGCGCATAAATTCCATGACTCCTACGACCAATTCCAAAAGAATCAGAACTACGATCGTATATTCCGCTAACATTTCCCAAAATAAAAACTTCTTTTCCGAGACTCTTTCCAAAAGGACTTCCAAAGCCTCGTGAATCGATTCCCAAGACTCGACTAAGGATTCTAGTTCTTCCGAATTCGGTCCCTTCGGTCCGATTCCGAATTTTCTCAGTTCCTCCCACTCTGGGTCGAATCCTTTCGAAAGTAAAGAATAAGTCGCTTCCAGCTTGAGGAGTAAAGTTAGACTACGGTCATGTTCTTCACGAACTTCATCCGCTTCCAACAACTGCATCGTCGTTACTTTAGAATATTTCGATACGCTTCTGACCGCCCACTCTCGAGCTCTCTGCGCATAACTGTGCGTAAATTCAAAAAAAGCGGCAAAAGCCGCTCTCGTAGCGAAAAGAGAATTCTTGCCCTTCTCGCGGGAATTTACCTGTAGCTCGCCCGCTCGGACCGGTCTGGAGACGGAAATGACTTCGCAAGAGAGAGCCTGCTCCTTCAGCCATCCTTCTACCTGAACACGTTCTTGCACATGATCGCCGTCCGCGCCCAGGACGACGATACAATCAAAAGGAAATCCCAGACTCCAAGCGGATTTGCGAAAGGAGGAGGAGATCTCTTCGATTCCGGCGTTGAGGCCGGAACCGGTTTTTACTTGCGAAAGAAAGTATACCCGAAAGCACGCTCGGCCATCGGTCATCGTTTGACCCCTTTCCGATACTCCGTATCTTTAGGGGAAAATCGTAGAGGTTGCTCGTCTTCCAAAAAGGATCCGTCTAGGGAGAGGCATTTTCTCAAATCCTTAGGCAGAGAAAAAATACCTCGGTAGGTGATTTCATCGAACGCGAACAGGCGGGAAGGCATATTGCGTTTCTCGATACGGTTACTCAATTCCTCGGCGCTCAGGATCGGATTTCCCGCATTCGTAGCGATGATAAATCCCCAAGTAGAGGTAAAGGACGGTACGAAGATGCTATAGCTTTCCACAAACTCGAAAGACTTACGGATCGTTCTCCGGAGAGTCGCGTGTTGCGCCCAAATTTGCGAGGAAAGTTCCAAAGCCTGCAGAGCCAAATATCCGTTTCGATTCAATCTCTTGGCACAGAGGGCGTAGAATTCCTTGGTGTAGAGTCGGATTGCGGGTCCGTCGACAAGGATATCCGTGATGTCCGTAATGATCACATCGAAAGTCTCCGTCGTTTCCTCCAGATACTTCCGACCATCCATGTACAAAAGTTTCGCGCGCGGATCGGAAAAGGCGCTAGAATTCCAGTCTGAAAGATGGTTTTTGCAAAAATCCACGAATTCGCCGTCGATGTCCACCATCACCGCCAATTCTACGGAATCGTGCTTGAGCACTTCCCGTAAGGTCGCTCCTTCGCCTCCTCCTAAAATCAGGACTTTTCTAGGTTCCGGATGGGCCAGCATAGCCGGCTGTACCAAACATTCATGGAATAAATGTTCGTCAGCTTCGGCCGATTGAACCGCTCCATCAAGCACCATGGTCTTTCCGAACGCGTGCAAATGGTGAAACTCCACTTGCTGAAACTCCGTCCGGAAACTCCTGGAATTCTTATCCTTCAGGAATTGGTGCATTTCACGGTAATCGACCTGTTCCGTGAACCAAGATTGTGTAGTAGGATCCATTTTACCTCTCTTTTAAGCGGACCGCTCTTCGTACCGATTGATCACTCTCTCCGGCTTCCACAGTTTTTGCAGGTATGTACCGAAAGGAATCACATCGATCGTCTTACCGCAGGTAAAAATATCCAAAAAGCAGGAACCGTATTCCGGGTATGTGTGGATACTAGCGTGAGATTCCGAAAGCAGAAATAGAATCGTCACTCCGTGCGGATCGAAACGATGTTCGACCTTATTCAAAATGGTGGCGCCGATGGATTGAATCGCTTCTTCCATATCACGAGAAATCCTCTCCGCATCGTCCAAATCGATTTGGCATCCTACGAAATCCGTCATTAAATGACGTCCGTAGAATTCGAAACCTGGTTGGCCATTTTCGGCGGGAACTTGTCCCGGCTTGGATAGGATGGGTCGGACAGGACCTTGCGTATTGATAATCGACATATATATTAAAATCTCCGTTTTTCTAACTCGAAACCGGGATCAACCTCGGTTTCGCCGGGGAACTTTTTCCCCTAAAAATCCATTTCACCGAATCAACAAAAGGGAGAGGAGAAAGGCGGGGGAAGAGAAAGAAACGTGTGCTGGAGTAATGTATTGCGGAAAAATGCGCCAGAAATGTCCGGCATTTCCAAGGTGGACTTGGATTGGACCAATTGAAATCCGAGCAAAGGGAGGGAGTCCTCTCTTGCATCCGTTTTGGTCTGGGCTTCGAAGTAGGAACCGGTAAATAATCCGGACTGTTCCCGCACATTATGTCTCGGGATCCTAGGCCGGAAAACCTCTCCTTCTACCCCTCCCCAATCGCCGTTCCAGATATCGATGGTATCGATCACCGCATCCATAGCGAGGGAATACAGAAGTAGGGATAAAATGAGGGAATGAAGGAATTTGAATCTCCCCCCGATTCGTTTTACCGTCGCTCCGAATGCAGGTTGTAAATGCATAAAAACGTTTTGAAAGCTTAGACGGAAAAAAAATTCCGGTCAATTCATAAAGGATTCTAATCCCCCCCTTTTTGTATATAAAATTTAGCCTATTTTTATTACAAATCGAAGGGAATTAGAGCATTTCAGGTTGCAAAAAAGAACCGAATTCCCTAAAAAAGCGACTCGGAATTTGCTACCTCGTTACGGCATCCTGCTTGCGGGATAGGGTTAGGGATCCATTTTAAGAATCAGATGAGTTCTTATTTTTCCCCCGGAAATTCCGACGTTTTTCCGGGAAACAACCGCCTTCCGTCCGCCTCCAAAAACTCTAAGGCTTTGGTAGTCGCTGGCGGAGGAATGAAAGGTTCGTTTGCGGGAGGCGCCCTCTACGCTTTGAACCAATACCTTCCCTCTACATTCTTCGATCTCATTTTAGGGGTTTCGTCCGGGTCCTGCGCGGCAGCTTACTATGCGACAGGTTACGAAACCAGTCCCGAAGAAGAGGTCCGGACCTTGGATATTTGGAGAAAAGAGCTGGTTGGGAACAAGCTCATCTCCTTGTTGAATCCGTTTCGGGGAAAAACCCTCCTCGACCAGGAATACCTGATCGATTACCTGTTCGGGACGAAGTACCGCTTACCCGCGGAATACCTGGAAAAAAAGGAAACCTCTCCTTTCTATGTCGTAGTGACGAATCTGGCAAAGGCAAGGGCGGAGTACGTTCGCGCCACGGCTTCCAACGTACTCAACCTTCTCAAAGCGGCGACCTCGCTTCCCATCGCCACCCGGGGAAAATGGAAATTGGAAGACCAGTATTTCGGAGACGGAGGCATCTCGGACCCGATCCCTGTGGAAAAAGTGATAGAGGCCGGATTTAAGGACATCACCGTGGTTTTAAATTCTCCCAAGGAGGACCTTTCCGATCCGATCCCGAACTTCCAAGGATGGCTTTCCTATCCTTCCGATCGAAAGCTCTACCACATGATCACAAAGGTTCACCATACGATGTACAATCGCGCCATTGGGATCATCGAATCTCCTCCTGCGAACGTCAAGATCAGGGTGATCGCTCCTAAAGTTTCCGAACTTAGTATGGTAAGCACAAGTTCCCGGTTGCTGAATCGCTCCGTTACGAGAGGAATGGAGGCCGGCCACAGGGTGGTCGCGAATCTTCTGGGCGAACTTTCCTCCCTCAGAAACAAATCCATCTTCCGAAAACTCTGGATTCCGACGGTAAACCCGAAAGGTTGATCACGCCGCGAGGGAAAGGTGGAACTCCTTTCCGACTCGACGATCCCGCATTGTTCGGATCGCGTCGTAATACACTTTCCTTACCGTATGTTCGCTTAGAGAGAGGCTAACGGCGATCCGACGGAAACTTTGCTCTTCTCCGATATGGGCCATTTTGTCTGCCCAGATTTTTTTCCTCTTCCTCCACTTTTCGGAGCGGCTGGATTCCGAAAAATACGTCCTTCCGAAAAAGATCTGCAATTGGTCCGTCACTGCCTTCCTGCGTAACCTCTGGCTTCTTTCATACTCCTCCTCTTCCCTGAAATAGGTCCGAAGACCGGAGGACTTTCTTCTTAGTTTTTCTTTCAAAAGTTTGAGTTCCCTCAGATTCATGGGGATCCTATGCCTCATTTTGACCACGAGACAGGGAAGAGTCTCCAGTTTCGCCAAGGCTTTTTGCACCAGGATGCGAACGTTCTCCTCTTCGCTAGTCCTCATTTCCGAAACCGTTTCTCTAGTTCCGAGATCGGATCCCTTTACTTCCACAAGGATCCTTTCCTTTTTTCGGGATGCACTTTCCCGTTTTCTCTGGTTCAGAATCTGATTCTTTACATAAACGGTGAAATAGGCCGGAAAATTCCCGTATTTCCGCGAACGGTAAATCTCAAGGCACCGCTCCGCACTCTGAATGATCCTCAGCATCACTTCGGAACTCCCGTCCTCGTCCATTCCGAACCTACGCATACAGATCTGTTTGGTCCAAATCCAAGCTTCGTTTAAAAAATCTTTTTTCTCTCCGGTTTGAAAATAGGTTTCGACCGCTTCGGTCAATCGTTGGTCTCGATCCATCATAAGCCTCATGTACGGCAAACGAAAAATCGGGCGAGCGAATCTCCGTCTTCGCCTGTGTGCGTTAGACGCAATCCGATGACAAAGACCTAATTTACGATTTTTTTTAGAGGATTAGGCGGGTAGAATTCCGGGATCCAAGTTTTCCGAAGAGATCGGCGAGCAACCCGGCAGCTTGGTCCAGTCGGGATGGTCTCCGATATGCCGGTATTTGTGCTTCCATAAAATCCTATCCTTCAGAACCAAAAAAGCTCCGGGCATCTGAAGCAAGTGTTGGCCTTGGACTCCGTAGAAATTCCCTTTGGCCACCGCACGAAGCGCCGACCCCCAAACTTCCGGACCCGCGAGTTCCAGAAAATTTCCGTCTTCCAAGCCCGCTAGTCCGAAAAATCCGGCCCGAGGGTCGGCGATGGCGCTCGCTTCCGGCCAGTGCCTTTGGAAAAATTCCTCTCCCATTCTTACTTCTTCCGGAAATACGAATAGAACCGGCGGAAACGCAGGGATGGAATCGGCAAGGTCGCGCAGATCGGATACGCATTCCCGGCAAAAAATACAACCGAAATGCCGCAAAAAAACCAAAAGGGTCTGCTTCGCGGGAAGATTCTGCTCGAATGTCTGGCCGATCAGATTTCTCCCCTGGACGGGACCTTGCATCAATTCTTTGGGTAAAAAATCCATCTCTACAAGTCCGAAACCTTCCACGGAATTTCGCCGGAAATCGATTGCTTTTTTATTTTTCGATTCGATTTTCTTTTTCGAATGGAAGCACAACTATTAGACTCCACCGTAGCCTTATTTTCTCTTACTGCGATGGAAGTGGTCTTGGGAATAGACAATATCGTTTTTTTATCCATCGTGGTCGGCAAACTGCCGAAAGAGGAGCAACGTTTAGGCAGAAGCGTCGGGCTCTTGGCCGCCCTGGGGTTCAGGATCGCGCTGCTTTTTGCAGCAAGCTGGCTAGCGAGTCTTACGGAAGAACTTTTTTCGGTATTTCTCTTCAAGGTGACCGGCAGGGACCTGATCATGCTATCCGGAGGTCTTTTTCTGATCGCAAAGAGCACGAGCGAGATCCACCATAAGATCGAATCGGAAGAAAAAGGTTCCCCTTCCGCGGATAAAAAAAGTTCTTTCGGCCGAGTCGTTTCGCAGGTTATCGTCTTGGATATTATTTTTTCCATTGATTCCATCGTCACCGCAGTCGGCCTATCCGGGGACTTCTACGTAATGGCCTCCGCTGTCGTTCTCTCCATGCTGATCATGCTGGCTTTTTCCGGTCCGGTAGGCGATTTTATCAACGCGCATCCTAGCATGAAAGTCCTAGCCTTATCTTTTCTCATCCTGGTGGGTGTGATGCTTTTTGCGGACGGTTTGCATTTCCATATACCGAAAGGATATATCTACTTCGCGATGGCATTTTCTCTCCTGGTCGAATTCATAAATATGCGGGCTCGTAAGGCAGGTCCTTCCCCTTCAGAACGGAATCCGTGATTCTTGCGCTGCGGTTCCAAAGTTTCCAGCTGATCCGGTAAAAAGGGGAAAGCCAAGGCTTCGGTAAAAGCATTCCCTTGATCGATAGTTCGGCGACCTCGATCCTCCATTTTCGATAGGCATTTCCGACCTGTTCGAGGGCCTCCTCGGACAAGGAATCTCCTCTTCCCGTCCCTTTCTTTTCGGAGAGGAAAGTTTCCGTTTTTTTAAATAAGTTTTCCTGCAACTCTTTTAGTTCTGCGGAAAAGATTGCGATCGCTTCGGAATAATTCCTGAGGCAAAGCCGGTAGAGAATTTCGTGGTTCCACCAGAGGGAGGAATCAGGCACGGCTCCCGGCTGGATGATCCTTCCGTTCATAGCGGACTTCCCGGGAATGAAAAAAGGAAGGAATATGGATAGAGCGGGAATCGAAGTACCCGTGAACCAGTACTGGGACCGGGAAGGGTCCGGATCGATCTGAGCCACCAGGGACGAATCGGTCTGATTCGGAGCCAAAAATCCGGTCGCGTGCAAACAAACCGACCCCATTCCCGAATTCGCGGGCAAAAAGTCCGAATCTCTGGGAGGAAATCCTCCCGGCCCTCCGCCTATTCTGGACTTGGGTCCGCCTTGCCCTTCCATCCTCAGAATTTCCATCGCGCTTTTTATATCCAATTTTCCTTTCGCGGAATTTCCTTCCCTCATCGTAAGAGAACGGCGAACATTACATTTACCGAATGTAGTATAGAACGTATCGCTAAAGGCCTTACGAAAGGAGAACGTCTCCCCCTTTGCCAGCCAGCCGTGAGACCGGGCATAATCTATGGCCGAAGGGTGCAGATCGTCGTAGTCCGATTCCAATGTCAATCCGTTGGAAATCGAATAAAATCCTCGGATCCGTTTCCAAGCCCAAAAACGGTCGGCGGTCTCCAGGACGTACGCATCCTTAGAATCGGCGATGATAAAGCTGTTGTGATACCGAAAATTCCGGTTTCGGTATCCACCTCGAGCATCCTGGCCGTATTTTTCCAGGAGTTCCACAATCCAATCCCTGGCTTCTGCCGCGTTTTTGGATCGCTCCAAAGCAAGACGTACCAAGTCCATCCCTGTTAAACCGTCCTCCTTTTTCGAAAACGGAATTTTCGTAAACACTGCCTCGTTGCCTATCGTCACTCCTTCGGAATTCGCCCCCATTTCCGCTCCCCACATCTGAAAGGGTCTGGAAATCAGTATTTCAAAATTCTGTTTTACTTGCGGGAGATTCCGATACGTGACTCTCAGATTTCCGGAAGGGTTTTTTCTTTCCTGATAACGTACGAGACATTGCGCCTCGTTCGGCTCCCGATCGGAATTTTTGCCGAAGATCATCCTCCCCGAAGCGGTGCTATCCGGGGTAGCGACGAATGTATCACACATAGGCCGGAATCTTAACCCGTAGCGAGCGACGGGCAAGCGGTTTTTAATTAGGAGGAAACGACTTCGATCAGTAGCATCGTCATGTCGTCCAACATTGCGGATTTTCGCACCGAGGTCACGTTTTCTCCCACTGCCTGCAGCAGCTTGTCGCCTCTCAGCGAAGTATGTTTTCGGACCAGGTCCAGAAACGAGTCGTAACCGAAAAACTGTCCGTGATCGCCGAAAAATTCGAAGAGACCGTCCGAAAAGAGAAGGATCCTGTCTCCGGACTTCAGGTTTTTCCGATAGTCCCGGTTCAAGAGCTTGGGTAAAGCCAGCAGTACGGTCCCTTTTCCTTCCATAGGACTCACGTTCCCGTCCGCCTCTATCAGCACGGCAGGGTGGTGCCCCGCATAGGAATAGACCAATTCCTTCGTTTCGGGATCCAACCTTAGATAGACGGCGGTGATGAAGAAGCCTCCGATCATCGTCTTCAAAGATTCGTGGATCATAGACAAAGCGTCGGCGGGCGAATCGGTTTTGGGAGCGGCCATCTTAAACGCCATAACGGCCATGGCGGAAACCATGGCGGCGGAGATTCCGTGTCCGGCGGCGTCGGCAAAAAAGAAATTCAGCTTTCCGTCCTTTCCGATCTCCGATTTGATCAGGTCGCCTCCGACGCTCACTAAGGGACGGAAATAAGAATGGATGCGGAAAGCCCCCGATTCGGGAAATTCCAGATCGACTAGACTTTTTTGGGTGGATTGGGCAAGCCTGAGTTCCTCTTCAATATTCGCCTGGAATTTTTCCAGCTGGGCGTCGGCTTTCACTAGATTATCGAATGCCTGCAAACGAAAACCCAAAACGAGCACGGCCAAGATTGCGGAGGAAAAGATCCCGAAATAGTACATTCCCACTTCTATCTTAGGATCCTTACAGTACGTCCCCACGAAAACCGCTACCGACAAAAACACCAATAGATAAGGAATCAGCAGTCTTCTATTGCTGAAGGAAACCCCGGCGCTTAAACTGACCAGAATCATTCCGAACAGATAGCCGAGATACAGACCGTTCGTATAAAGAAGATAGAACGAGTGGAGACTCATCAGACCGAAATGGAACAGCAATACGTATTCGCTTATATTACGGAAACCTCCAATCCAAAAACTGCATACAAAGGAAATAAAAATTAAGATTACGTGAAGTATTCTGATCCAGGACGGATCGTGGAGGCCGTTTTGAGACGGATCGCCGAGCAGTAATCCGAATCCGGCAAAGAATGCGAATAAGGAAAGCGCAAACCTGAATCTGGACAGGGCTTCCTTATGCAAAAATCCTTTCAGACCGTTCAGGGCGATTCCATCCCCTTGCTTGTTGAAAAAAAAGGCACTCGCAGACATCGGGGACCGCCCCAACCTTTTCGACGGAAAAATATACTACAGTAAATCTCCTTCGTTCGTCAAGACGCATCACGGAGATTCGCCATGCGGGAGAAGGGAGAAAAAATAGGGGTTCGCCTATAAGCCGGATTCTGTACCGAAGAATTTCTTTCGAAATCCTCCGGCGATGACCATTTATCTTGGCCCGACGGTTGCCGATCGGACTCTTTGCTCCCTACCCACGATCTTGCGGAACCCGCAACTAACGATCGCCTATTCGGGATTGCACCCGGGAGGGTTTGCCTGCCCATCCCCTTACGAGGAATGGCGGTGGGCTCTTACCCCACCGTTTCACCCTTACCTCGAAAGTCCTCCGAGGCGGTATACTTTCTGCTGCACTTTCCATGCCCCATTCCGCTTGGGACGGAATAGAACTCCGGGAATTACCCGGTCCCGCGGTTCCATAGTGTCCGGACTTTCCTCACACTTCCAAGAAATCCGGAAACCCGGTCCCGGAAGCAGCGCGGTCATCCGGCGAACCCCCAAATCCACTGTATAGGAAACCCTTCCTGGCGCGGGAAGGGTTTTTGTCCGAATTTGGCCCAAATCCCAGGAATTTTTACGAGTTCTTAATCCTTAGGCCTTCGATTTCTACGCTCTTGCCCATTGTCGAGAAGAGGAATTCGAGATACGATTTCTACACAGGAGCGAAAGAGATGCTACCCTTCTTACCAAACGGAAATCAGATTCGAAAATTCCCTTTTTTCTTTTTTATTTTCAACTTCTGCTCCAGGACCTGGCACGGGAATTGCACTATTATAGACAAATCCACAGATCGGAGATAAAAAGATGAACAAAATTATTAAAATTGCCTTAGTTTTAAGCATCTCCACTGCACTTTACGCAGAACCAGAGACTTCTGTGGTCGAAGCTTCGCTTACAAACTACACTCCCGAATCAGAAATGCAACTCGCAAACAAGCTTACTGCCCTAGGAAGCTTAAAACAAAAAACCCGCGATTATGAATCCGCGATCGCATTTTACAACCAATCTCTGGCTGTCCGGACCAAACTCGGAGACACCGAAAGCCAAGGATTCGCATTGGTGCTCTATTTAAAATCCATCTCCGAATTCCGCTTGGGTCGTTCTTGCCAGGCTTTGGAAAACATCAAAGAAGTGATCCAAATTTACCAAAAAATGGGCGACCTGGATTCCGCTCTCCAAGCGGAAGAAGAAGGTCTCAAAAAATACCAGGAAGCTTGTAGTCTGGCTTACCAAAAACAACCGAGCCTGACCCTGAACAAGGAACTAGCCACTTCCAAAGATTAAAATCATCCCATCTCTAGTTCTAACTTCCCTGGTCCGCCCCGTCCGGGGCGGGCGCTTTTTTTGATTTGACTCGAACCTTTTGTCTCCTACTTTTACTTCGAGTTTTCCGGGCGGGGAAAAACCCTCCCCGTTTTTCCATCCAAAAAAAAACCGGTTTCCGATTCCGTCTCAGAGTCTCTTACCAATGCTCTACTGTGGCTCGGAAATCTTTATAGAGTGCGAAGGAGAAAGTAGGTTATGAAAATCGTTTTTACTTGGAAGAATATAGATCGTTCCACGGCTGCAGAAGACTATGCCAGCAAAAAGCTGGAAAGGATCAGTAAGTATGTGCAGAAGGTCGTGTCCTTGGAAATATCCTTCGAACAGGTCCATGGAGCGGTCAACGCCAACTTAAATCTTGCGGCGGACGGAAACAAATTCAACGCTCACAACGAGGACAAGGACATCTATGTCTGCCTCGACGGGTTGGAAGATAAAATCGTAAAACAAGTCAGCAAACATCACGATAAAAAAGCCGCCCATTGATGGATTCCGATAGGAAGTTCGAAGAGGCGATCCGTTATCTATTAGAGGGAGAATTCGAGCACGCAAAAAAAACGTTCGATTCCTTATTGGAATCCGATCCTGAAAATCCCGAATTCACCTCGGGATTTTACACTTCCTCCTTCTGGGACAATCGAGTGGACCGAATCCATCACTCGAACGAAGGAAGAGAAAGGACCTCTCTCTTATTGGATTTCCTGAAGGAATTCGAGACCGTTTACGAAAAGAAAGACTTTCCCAAATCCGTTTCCTATAGAGCCGCCAAGGATTCCGTTTTAAAGGAATCCGCGGACCAATTCCGAATCATACTGCGCAAGGAAGGACTCCAATCCCTTCCCGCCTCCACCGTTTCGGAATTGGCATACAGATTATTGATGGAAAACGATGTAGAATCCGCCGCGGAAATCCTGAGAGATTCCGCCGGTCTAGAACGGTTTTCTCCGGAGCTACTTTTCTTTCGCGCGGAATGTGCCTATCTATCCGGAAACGAATCCCAGGGTCTGCTGTTGTACAGAGATGCATTTCTCAAGGACCCGAGTTCTCTCCGATTGGATTGCATCAAGTCGGAACCGATTTCGAAAGCTCTAGAGGCTCTTTCCGGAGAGTTCCGAGACAAAAACGACCTGAAGGAAGCGATTCCGGTCTATTGCCTGGAAAAAGGGATTTTTCGGGAAATCCGAAAAATGAGCGAAAAGGAGATCGACCAGCTCCGACAGGAACTTTCCAGACTCAAAGATTCCCTTTCTCTCCGGAAAGGAATCCACGAATTCAAAATAAAATGTAGAATGATCCAGATCTGTTGCGCCCTCCTGGATTCCAGGACTTCTCTCTACTATGCCGAGACGGCGCAAGAGGCCAAGCGAATCCTAGACAGTCTGGATCCCGGGTTTTACCAAAGAAGGTCCGGCCGAAACTAAAACGCCCCGCTCCTTCGTACATAAAAAAGGACCGCGGCAATGCGGTCCTTTTTCGGACAAGGAAGCGGAATTATTTCCCCGAGGAAAGTTCCAAGATCTCGCGGATTTCGTGCGCGGTTCGTGTATCCCCTTTTTCCAGAAAATAGGAATGCAAGGAATCCAGAATCTTCCGACTTTCCGGATTTTTCGTTACTTCTAGTAGATAGGCGGAATTTGCGTTTTGGTCGATTTTAGCGGAGGAAGGAAGGTCTATAAAGTCGCGGTCGTTTCCGAGGGATAGGGTTCCGGATCTTTCGGAAGGAATTCCGTTGGACGAGGAGGAAAATCTTCCTACGGACACCGCCAGAACGAGCACCGCTAGGCCGGCTGTAAGGGAATACTGGAAGGATCTGTTCCAGATCACCGTCCGGGAGAACTTTTCCCAGAGGCTCTCATGCTCCACTCGAGCTTCTTTTAACAGATTCTGCAATCGGAACTCGAAGTTTTCCGACAGGCGGATCTGATCCAGTTCCTTGTTCCGCAGTTCCGAGACCGCACGTACAATGGAGTTTTCCAGACGAATCAGCTCCTGATCTTCGTTTCCGAAAATACCCGAAAACAATCGGGTGGAACGGGTCCGTACATGGGATTCTTGCATTTCTTTTTCCATAACTTTTCTACCTGAAATAACCGTCGCCCCGCCCATCTTGTTGGATCAGGTGCTTTAAGAATTCCTTTGCTTTAAATAGACGACTCTTGACCGTCCCGATATTACATCCGAGGACCTCAGCGATCTGAGAATACGACATTTCCTCGAAATAGCGTAATTCAATGACTTCTTTGTATATATCTTCGAGTTCGTTTATCTTTTTGATTAGATATTCGGATTCGTCGGAAAGTTCTATTTTTTTTTCGAAGCCGAGGCGGTGATCCGTAACCTGAAATTCGGATTCGTCCATAGAGTTTTCCCTGGCACGCTTTCTCTTGGCAAGCAAGTCCTTGGACTTATTGACCACGATCCTGTACAACCAGGTATAAACGCCGGATTCGGCCCGGAAATTCTTGATGGACCTGTAGCCCGAAATCAAGGCGTCCTGCACGATATCTTCCGCATCGTCCCCATCCTTGACCATGGAAACCGCCTTTCGATACAGTCTCTCCCGGTACGGTCCCGTCAGTTCTATATAGGCCTGATCGCTGCCTTCCCGGATCTGCTTTAAAAGTTGGATTTCCTTTTCCCGGACGGTGATCTTTCGTTGCGCGATTTCCTTTTCGGCCATGAGAATCCTTTCCGACATCGAAACCTTTTCCCTCCGGTCTTGCAATAAAAATACCCCGTAGGTCAGAACCCGCCGGTTTTGTAGAAAGGGCTTTTAACCTTCTAAGGATAGATTGATCAGGATTAACGATTCGGTAAGTTCCAAGGGCGAGCGAAAGCGGATTCCATATAGGAATTTCTCCTTATTCCCCAACTGCTTATTTACGCGCCATATCACGTCGCCTAGAAATTCCAGACGCTTTCCCGATTTCCGCTCGATCACGGATCCTTCTACGGCGCTCGTTTGGGAAAGATCATCCCCGGGCATCAGTACGCAAATTCCCGATTCCGAAATGTTTCCTAGCTTACCTTCCAAGGTAATCAATCCGGATTCGATATGGACAATGTATTCGTTGAAGTCTCTGGGATAAAATCTCGGACTTCTATATTTCTGTCCAGAATCGCTCATGAATTAGGAAATCAAGTTAAAGCCCGAGAATCGGACTGTCCAGCGTTTTACGCCCTAAAACTGGAAGTAGATGAAAGGAACTTCTGCATCCGGGCTTAACAACGCAAGAATCACCGCCGCAAACGGATATAAGGCGAACTCGAGCCACACAGGAATCCGAATCTGTTTTCCCTTTTCGAAGATCAACCAACCTAGAAAATGCCCAAGGATTACGCAAAGGATCACGGGGAGACCTACCTTCAACATATAAGGTCTGAGTTCTCCCGTCCGATAGGAATACATTCCGGAAATCATCGTGACTGCTTTGCCCAAGGACTCGGATCTGAAAATCACACCGAAAGTGATCGCCACGGAACTCGCGTACAAAATACGAAGCGGCACCAGCGCATTGTCCCAACCGGACGAAAGCGATAGATTCGGAAACAATCTGGCCTTGAGATCCTTCAGCACGGCTTCGACCATCAAAAAAGTTCCCTGGATGGAACCCCAGATCACGAACGTCCAATTGGCTCCGTGCCAAACGCCCGCCACGAACATGGTGAACCATACGTTAAAGCGATGGCGAAGAGCTCCGACTCGACTTCCTCCTAACGAAATATAAACGTAATCCCTAAGCCAGGAAGAAAGAGTGATGTGCCAACGACGCCAGTGTTCCGTGACGCTTTGGGAAAGATAAGGCATTCTGAAATTTTCGGGGAGCTCGTATCCGAGTAAAAGCGCGCAACCGTACGCCATGTCCGTGTATCCGCTGAAATCGCAATAGACCTGCACCCAGAACAATAAGGCCGCCAACCAAAGAGCTTCCGTGGAGTAGGCTTCCGGATTTTTAAAGATCAGATCCGAAATGGGTGAGACGTTGTCAGACAGTACGACCTTCTTAAAATATCCCAATAGAAAGAATCGGATCGCGCGACGGAAGGGGATGTTTTCCAGTTTTTTTTCCGTTTCCATCTGAGGTAGAAACGTCTTGGCGGTGACGATGGGTCCTGCGACTAATTGGGGGAAGAACGATACGAAGAGCGCGAATCTCAAGAAACTCTTTTCCGCAGGGATGGTTCCACGGTACACGTCGATCGTATAACTTAAGGATTGGAACGTATAAAAAGAGACTCCGACGGGAAGAACGATCTTTAAAACGGGAAAGAGCGGGCTCCAACCGACTATAACCAAAAGGTCGTTTAAACTACCGCAAAGAAAATTATAATATTTGAAGAATCCTAGGATGAATACAAGATTCAAAACTAGACTCAGGGTGATCATCGCCTTCCGGTAGGAACGGTTCTTGGATTCGAAGATCCGATCCGCGAGCACGTAATCGATGACCGTGGAAAGTAGAATCAACCCGCCGAAACGCCAATCCCAGCTCATGTAAAACGCATAACTCACGATCAGAAGGAAAACGTGAACGACGAATTTGCGCAGATGATGATTCGGAAATAGAACCGGAAGAAGGTACCAATAAACTAGAAATACGAAGGTGAAAAAAAGAAAAAATTCGAGCGTGGGAAAAAGCAAAATCCGTGCTCCCTATTTGGGCCAGTAATCCGACTCCGACCGGACTCCAGCCGAAAAGATCGGAGACCGTAGGTCCAGAAATACCGACCTGTCGGTTAGGTCAAGGGATTCTCCGAGGATTCCCAAAACCTCCGTTCCGGCGGAACTCCTACGATTTTCTTTTTGGGTTTCGTTCCGTGTAAAGGAATTCTCTTGCAAGAATTTTCTCCGGAATTAGAACTCTGCTATTAAATCCAAGGAAACGGAGTCCCTTTCGACATGGTAAAAAATTTCGTAAAAAAAACCCTACTTGCGATCACCGTCGCAGCGATCGCGTTCGGATCGTTGGCAAATTGCTTCGGCAAGTTCGCGTTAACCCATAAAGTCTACAATGCGAACGACGGTTTTAACGTAGGAAGCGGATTCCTGAACAAATTGGTAAAAACCATCCTGATGTATTTTCCGTTCTCCATCCTGTACGGAATCGGATTCTTTCTGGATGTGATCTTATTCAACCTGATCGAATTCTGGAGCGGAAGTAATCCTATCGGTTTGAACGAATACGACCAAGACGGCAAGTTCGTTAAAACCTTCCGCCAGAACGACGCGGAGATCACTCTTTCTTTCAGCGGTTTCGGTTCCCGTATGGACGTGACCGCGTTGAAAGACGGAAAGTCGGAAACCTTGACGGCATTCCGGAACCAACCCGGAAAATTCTTCAAGGCGGACGGAGATCGTATGATGGAAGTGGAGGTGACTTCCGAAACCGTAGGCTCTCAGGTGATTCTGAAGCTGGTGGAACAAGGTAAACTCAAATCTTCCAAGGTGATGGAAGCCAAAACTCTGCAGGATCTACAGGAAAAAACGGCGGAAGCTCTTTAATCCAAGCTACGCATTTCGTTGCACAAAAGGGACTCGAATCCGAGTCCCTTTTTTATTTACCGATATATCTGGAATCTATCTTTAAGACGGCGAATCTTCCGAGCCCGTGTTTAGCGAACCATCCTTTGTTCGCCTCCAAAGCATAGAGTACCTTTTCCGTGGAATGATACAGTACCTTGGTCTGGTTCGGCTCCATTTCGTACGTGTCCACCAGTCTTCTATCCTTGTTAAAGTAACCGATGCTTAAAGGAATCAGAGTGTTCTTCATCCAGAAGGTCAGATAATCTTCGGAAGGAAAGATGAACAGCATGCCTTCGTTATCTAGAAGTTTTTTGCGGAACATCAATCCTCTCTGTCGGGAAGGATCAGTATTCGCGATTTCGACGACCAAAGGATGTTCGTTTACATAGATCGTCGTCTTTTCCAAATACGGCGGGTTTTCTCCCCAGCCGTGTCCGGGCACTAGCAAAAGAAGAAGAAATACCGAAACGATCCTGCCCGCTTTCATCTCTCGAAACTCTTTTAAAAATTCGGAGGACGTTTTTCCAAAAAGGCGCCCATTCCCTCTTTGGATTCTTTTTCCGCAAACAAGGAACCGAACGCTTTCCTTTCGAGTTCCAATCCTTTGGACAAGGGAACTTCCAGACCTTCCAAAACGATGCGCTTAGCCGTCCTGACTGCGATCGGCCCCTTTTTGAGGATGGATTTTGCCAACTGTTTAGAGCTCTCCAGGAGATCCTCTCCTTCCCTTACCAATCGATTCAACAATCCGATCCTGTAGGCCTCTTCCGCGGAAATCATATCTCCGCTTAACACGAGCTCTATGGCTCTGCCGTAACCGATCAAACGGGCCAATCTTTGCGTTCCTCCGAATCCGGGAATCAATCCCAAAGAAACTTCCGGCAATCCCAGCTTCGCCTTTTCGGATCCGATACGAACGTCGCAGGCCAGAGCCAATTCTAAACCGCCTCCGAGGGCGAAACCGTTGATCGCGGCTATGGATACGATGCCGCTGTTCTGAATCGTATCGAACGCATCCTGTCCTACTCCGGAAAATGATTCCGCCGGCGCCGCGTCCAAATCCCGCATCTTCGCGATATCCGCTCCTGCGACGAAAGCTTTTCCTTGTCCCGTAACGATCGCGACTCGGATCGTACCGTCCTGTTCCAATTTTCGGAACTCTTCCCTGATTTGAACCAACAATTCCTCGTTCAAGGCGTTTAACGCGGACGGGCGATTGATTTCCAGGATCGCAATTCCGGCGTCCTTGCTTACGTTGATCAGCATTTCACTCATCTTTTTGATTCCTATTCCATTTCTATGATCAAGAAAAGGGTATCGTCTTCGAACTCTACGTCGCCGAAAAATCGGAAGAGATCGGCTTGGACCGCTTTCTTGAAGGCCTTCAGATTCTCGGCCATTCGATTCTTATTCAATATTTCCAATAGCCCTTCCGTACCAAGCTGTTTTCCTTCCCGATTACGATTCTCGATCAATCCGTCAGTATATAGGAAAAGTTTTTCTCCGGGTAAAATCGGAAGAGTGATCAATTCCGCGATGGGTCTCTTGATTCCGAAACCTAATATGCTCCCGGTGGTCTCTATCTCACGGAATTCGCTTCCGCTTTCGGAATGAATGACGTAAGGATGGCCTCCGTTGGCGAAGTGGACTTCCCTAGACAAAAAATCGAAGAAAATGTAAATCCCGGAAGCATGGTGGGATTTGAATTGTCTCAAAAGAGTATCGTCCAAATATTCCAATAACCTTACCGGATGCAACTTTAGACGATAAGGCATGGTCGCGACCATGATTTTGATAAACGAAGCGACTAAGGCCGAGGCGATACCGTGTCCGGCGATATCGGTCAGAAAAACCCCGATGTTTCCTTCCCTCAACTGAACGAAGTCGTAAAAATCCCCGCCGATTTCGTTCGGCGTGGATCGATAAACCTCGTATTTGAATCCTTTAATACTGATCTCTTCGGGAAAAAGGGTTTCCTGCACTTTCCGTGCTATCTGCAACTCGTGCTGCAAAAAACGATAATCGGAATCCAGTTCGGAGGAGATCCGAACCAACCTGCGGACGATGATGACGATCGCGGTTCCGATGATGCTTACGATAAGATAAACCGCGTCCGGCACGAGGAGTACGGGAGGAACGAGAGTCAAGTTCAGTCCCTTGACTTTTACGTACACGAAACCCAGATGCAATGCGGTGGCATAGGCTCCTGTGATAAGACAGCCTTCCGCACGCAGCCGGAACATCTGGAACAGTACTAAAAATCCCACCAACAGAAAATAGTTGTTATAGAGCTGAAGACTGTGCAGATCGTCGAATCCGTAAAAGGATTCGTTCAGGATGAGCATCACCAGGAATATGATGGAGAAGTTCGTACCGTGAATGATAATGGAAAGATAACGTCTTTGGAATGAAAGAACGAAGCTCAGGATATTCAGACTCAGTATGATCCCGAAATACGTTCCCAAAGGGGATTGACGGACATCCGGAATCAGCAAAAGAAGATAAATCAGAAAGTGCATCAAAAACGCGATCCGAATGAAGGATTGATCGATCCGGATCAGATCTCGCCAAGCGCCGATTTCTCTGTAGTCGAACTCCCTTTCCACGAAACTCCAGGGGTTCAGTATTCCAACAGCTTTACTATTCAATAGATTCATCAAGTTCGTATTCTACGATTTCGGATCCGTTCAGACGGATCCTGATATTGTAACCGCGCTCCAGATATGCGTCTAATTTTTCCGCTAGTTCCAAACCGGATTTCGCGTCCGAGACGCGTATAAAAAAAGGCGCCGATTTGGATTTATACGAGTAGGGAAAACGTTCGCTTAACAACAAAGTAATCCTGTAACCTCCGGGCCGAGTCTCCAGAACGATATGGGAGACCTGTTTACGATTCAGGATCCTTTCATCCACGGCAAGATGCCAGGGATTCGTTACGTCGGCAAAGCAAGGAGTCGCGACGGTAAGTAAGACCGCGAACGAAAGAAATTTCTTCCATTTGAATCGGTAGGACGAGTAGGAAAAAGCTCCCCGGTTCATAACGAATAGGCACTAATCTCACATTCGGTCGAATGATTGCAAACCATAAACCCGAAAGTCGAATCCCGTATTTTTTGCGGTGCAAAGAAAAATACTTTCCTACCCAAGGAAAGTTCTCAAAATCCGAAGGACGACATGAAAGACGATTCGCTGGACTCTAGATCGGAAATGTGGCGATACATAGGCGCCTATGCGACTTTGCTGTTCTTCTGCGGCTGTACTCCCGAAAGAAGCGAACAAAATCCCTACGCCGAGTTGTTCCGGACGAGTCCGATCACCGAGTCGGAAAATTATAAGGACCTCGGATCTTCCTGGGCGTCTCGGGTTTCTCCTCTGGACGAAAACTCCAGGAATTTTGTGGAGGCCTTAAACCGTATTGACGGATTCGAGAATTCGCCCGTCGCGTCGACCGATTTAGGAAATATATCCCGCAATCTCTCGAAAGTCGGAAAAAGAATTCCTTCGCATATAAATAAATTGTTAAACGAACAATTATTCCGAATCATCGTGTGCGAAAATCTAGGCGGGACAGCTGTGAGCGGAGTCGTTTACGAAAAAGGAATCGCCAAAGGAGGATTCGTAATCCTGGATTCCAAAGTGCTTCGCAGGAAAGCGAACGACTGGATCACTTACAAGGAAAATTCTCCTTTCCAAAACGGGAAAATCTCCGTCCGGATTCGGATAGAAGAACCGGCGGAGGATACGGAAGTCGCCGCTCTGGAATATATCTTACTGCACGAATTCGGACATATCCTGGCAGTCACCTCAGGCACCGGACCCGACTTGCGGGATCGATACCGGAAATTCAAAGACCGTCCCTTTTATAGCTCGGTCTGGCTGTCCGAAAATACATCCGTTGAGGACGAAGGAAAGTTCCGAACACTTCGGAAAGTCCGATTCTATACCTCCGAGCAATCTTTGGACAAAGAATGGAAAAACGTATATCCTCCCCTCGCAGACTCCCCTTTTCCGACCTTGTATTCCGCTTCCAACGCCGACGACTTCTTCGCGGAGTCCTTCGTTTCCTACGTCCATGTCTTGATGGAAAAGCGGCCCTGGACGTTGACCGTCCGTGAAAATGAGAAGATCCTATACGAGATGAATAACGGAATCGGGAAGGATTCCTTAAAGGAACAGAGAAGGATTTTAAGCCGACTCTTGCAGGACCGGAACCTCCTCCTTCCCTGAAGACTGGCGATTAGAAAGTCTGAGAAAAACCGATGCTGAACCAGATCAAGTGGGAAGGGATTTTTTGAAGGGTATACGCCTCCCGTAATACCTGTTTCATCGATTCCGAAAGGGAAGCGTTGCCGTTGATATAATCCAATACGATCTGATTAGCGGGACCGTTGACTTTGGAGGGATTTACTATCTTGTTATCCCGATTATTCCGGTTCACGTATCCGCCGGTGGCTCCGTAATAATTGTCCGTATCGTAAAGATACAGGTCAGGCCTCCACACGTCCGCAGCTTTAAAGAAGAATTTCCCAAAAAAGAAAGTCAGAGTGGAAGTGACGTCCTGTATTCCGTTTCTATTATCGACCAAATTATTGCTCATCACGTAGCCTACGTTGACCTGAGGCAAAACCCTAAAAAATTTATCCGCAAAGAATTCGTGCCCTACGGTGAGCGAAATATAATTCTTTCCGGCAGCTAATCCCGAATTCTCCGAAGAAATCTGGGTGTAAAAGGAAAGAGTAGGATTGGCCCATTTCAAAAACGGGAATTTCCAAAAGAAGAAGTATTCTTCCCAAGCTAATCTGGTGATCTGGGTGGAAGGATTGTTCGCGCCCGAGACTCCCTGCTCCGCTAAAGGATTCAAGGCTCCTAACGCCGGGGATGAGTAGGAAGTATTTTTGTTAAACGTATTATAAAACCAGATTCCCGCCGTAAAGGTTCCCCAATCCGTCTTATCGAAGTTGTAATAAAACGCGTAAAACAATCCGTCGGAGCGTCTCATCCCGTTTTGCTCCTTTTTAAATCCCGGAACCTGGCCTCCGCAGGTGGAGCCGGTCGCGACATTTCCGTGAAGGAGATTCGCCTGCGTATCATAGACGCACCGGGAATTCAGGACGTCGGGAGATGGAGCCGAATAGGGACTTAAGGAACTCGCCGAGCCTTGCCCAGGGTATGCCGGACCGGGACCGCCGGGAAAAAGTTGAAAGCGGCCGTCGCTATCCCTGTCATTCCTATCCGTTAATTGAAAATTTCCCCAAAACTGCACCTGAAAACCTTTGAGAGGAGTGTGAAACGTGATCGTAGGTTGGTAGGAAGGAACGAACGTGAACGCGCGATAACTTTCGTTATTGCGACGATTCAAATTTTCCCCCGAAAAACTCAATCCCCGCCAGACAAAGTCCGTCACGATCTCGTGTACGACCTCTATTTTCGTATCCTTTGACTGAGAATTGGAATGCGGAGCCGGAGCGGGGCCGTACATGGGCGAAGAGACTTCCACCGGCCCTTGCGGAATCGAAGAAACCCTTCCCTTCTCTTCCTCCGTCGCGGCAGCCGGGGTCTCCTGATCCGGATCGGCTTCCTGTGCGGAAAGGGGGAGCGAAAAAAAGATTCCGACGAAAACCGAAACGACGAGGGAAAGGAAATTTCTTTCTCGAAAAAGATGGAACATAAATCAGCGTTTCCCGTACGAAGAAAGATCCGAATCCGACGGCGGGTAAAAACGCGGTTCGTTTATCGCTTCGTGGTCTCTACAGTTCACGACCGAGGTAGGATACGTAGAAGTATTCTTTTTAGGATATTTCTTTTTGCCTGAAAGATTAAAAAGTTGCATATCGGTGCTGAGGGACTTCAGAATAAAAACCGTTTCCGTTTTTTTGATTTTCAAAGTCGTCGGAAAACTTTCTTATTTGTCGTATCCGTGAAATCCAAATCCCAAAGTCGAGGCGTCAAAGGAAGTCGATCCGCTAAAAAGGACGATGTTCCGAAATATTTGGACGTGATCTTTAAGGAACTTTTGGACTGCGTCGATCAACCGATCGGAATCATAAACGCCGAGACCGGAGAGTTCGTTTCTTATAATGCGGCTACGGTTTCTCTTTTCGGTTATCCTTCCGAATCGCTCCGGCAAATGAACGTTTTTACGCTTTCCGGGTCGGTCGGGAAGCGATCCGAAGCGGAATTGAGATCCAATATGGAGCGGGCCGCAAAAGGAGAAGATTTGCGGTTTCAGCTTACTCTGCTGAACGCAAGGTCCAATCCTATCCGATGCAAGGTCCGGCTCGCCTCATTATCCGGATGGACAGGGTTGCTCAGGATTTGGATAGAGGATTTAAGAAAACAGGAAGCCGTTCACGCGCTACTGAAAGGCGATACGGATAGCAAGGACTTTCTGATACAGAACCTTTCCGAAGATTTATGGGATTGGAATGTAGAAGAGAATCCGATCCTTCCCGGAGAAAGACTCGAAGCGATACTAAAGTATGCCGATTTGGGATCGGGGATCAGTTTCAATTTCTGGAAAAATAAGATCCATCCGAAAGACGCTCGCGCGACGATGGCCCTCCTAAAGCAGACCCTGAAAGGAAAACGCGACTTATTTGACGCTGAATATAGAATGTTAAGCGCAGATGGATCTTATAAATGGATCCTGACCAGAGGTCAGGTCCTGGAAAAGGAACGGGACGGTCGAGCCTCTAGATTGCTCGGTTTTCACATAGACATCTCCGCCCAGAAAAACGCGGAGGAAACGGACAGACAAAGACGGAATTTAGAGGCGCTAACCACTTCTATTTCCACCGAGCTAATCAATCTTCCAGGAAAGGAAATCGGAGAAGCGATCCGGAATAATATAGAGAAGATCGGTCGTTTTTTCGGAATGGATCGGAGTTATTTGGCCATGTACGACTTGGATACATTGGATAGGGAGTTGGTCCACGAGTACATCGCTCCTAAGACCAAGAACAGGGTCCCATCCTGGGAAAAAATCTCCAAGATCAACCCGGATAGTTATATAACCGGACAGATTCTAAACAATAAGATCGTAATGCTGGATGAAAGGGAGATCCCGACGGAATCAGATTTGCAGGCAAGAATCATTCTAGATAATACCGGTATAAAATTCTTCGTCGGGATCCCCTTATCTCTCGCCGGGCGAGTCATAGGTGCGATCGGTCTGAGTTCAGAAAGCTACCGGGAAGAAATCAAACATAGGTTCGAGGAATTCGAGATTTTCCATCTTAGAACGATAGGAGAAGTGATTTCCAACGCGATGGAACGCAGAAAGGCGGAACAAGCGTTGAAGGAAAGCGAAGAGAATCTTCGGTTAGCCCTGCATGCCGCCAAGATGGGCACATGGAGCTGGAATCTTCAGGACGATTCCATGCATTGGTCCAAGAACACTTTCGATCTATTCGGAATCTCGTTCGACGAGTTCCAAGGTACAGGTTCCGGATTTTTCGAATTGGTTCATCCGGAAGACACTTCCCTCATGGAAAACGCGGTGAACGCATCCTTACAGGGCGAAACAAAGGACTTTCATCTAGAATATCGGATCTTTCACAAGGACGGAACCGTTCACTGGATCGAAGGAAAAGGAATGGTGTACAGGGACCTCAAGGGAAATCCGATCCGAATGGCGGGGACGGTAACGGATATCACCGACAGAAAAAGCGCGGAGGAGGAACTGAAAGCCAGTCGATCGAGGTTCCAGGCGTTTTATCGGTTTGCGAACGAAGGAATCCTTTTCGTAAACCCTCGGACGGAAAGGATTCTGGACACGAATCCCGCCTTTCTGAATATTTTCGGTTTTTCTCCGGAGGACGTCCAAGGTCTTCCCGCGAGCTCCCTGTTTATGCCCGAATCCTGGACCACAGTGCACGCGAGACTCAGATCTTTCGAAAGCGCGGATAACTTGGAATTGAAAACCGTTCGAATCGACGGCACCGTATTTCCTTCCATCGGA
Organism: Leptospira fluminis; assembly: GCF_004771275.1. GTDB lineage: Bacteria > Spirochaetota > Leptospiria > Leptospirales > Leptospiraceae > Leptospira_B > Leptospira_B fluminis. Next base: position 25,371 of record NZ_RQEV01000010.1, read on the forward strand.
AACATTCATTTCTACACGGAACGAGAATCCTTTATCGCCGCGATCAGTCTCCTGGACACTTCCGCGATTCACGAAGTGGAAATTCTCAGAACCGTGAACAACGAGATCTCGGTCCGGAATAAACTGATCGAAATGCAAAAGAACGAACTGCAAGAGACTTTGAACGACCTGAAAAGGACTCAGGACCAGTTGATCCAATCCGAAAAAATGGCGGCCTTGGGACAGCTCATAGCCGGGATCGCTCACGAGATCAACAATCCGATCGGCGCTGTCAAAGCCTCCAACCAGAATCTACAGGAATGTTTGAAAAGATTCCGATCCTTGCTTCCTCTCGTTCAGGAGATTTTCGGCAGGATGTCCGCGGAGGAAGTCGATTCCTTTCGGACTTTTTTGGACCAGGTGAGACAGATCCGGGAACAATTGGCGGGAATCGAAGAAAGGAGGGTAAAAAAGGAATTGCTGCAGGAATTGACCGATCAGGGCTTTTCCGATCCGTACATCATCGCGGACAGCCTGACCGATATGGGTTTTCGAACGGTTCCGAAAGAAGCCGTCCCTTTTTTAAGGCATTCCCACTCCGCAACCCTTCTGGAATATTCCACGATCGAATCCTTCTTCTTTACCAATACAAATACGATTCAAATCGCAGTGGACCGGGTCTCCAAAATCCTGTACGCACTGAAGAACTTTTCGCACTTCGATACGGAATCCTCGAAACGACTCGCTTCCCTCCAGGAAAATTTGGAAACGGTTTTGACGATCTACCAGAACCAATTGAAAAAGGGCATCCTCGTCTCCAAGGAATATGCGGACGTTCCCAAAATCCTTTGCTATCCCGACGACTTGCTGCACGTCTGGACGAATCTGATCTACAATTCTTTGCAGGCGATGGCATTCCGCGGAAAGATCTCGATCCGAATGTATCTGCAGGATTCGGAAGTGGTCGTCGAAATCAACGATAATGGTCCCGGAATTCCGGAAGGGATCCAGGAGCGGATTTTCCAGCCTTTCTTTACGACCAAACCTCCGGGAGAAGGAAGCGGACTCGGACTCGATATCGTAAACAAAATCGTGGAAAAACACGATGGGAGAATCGAGGTGGAAAGTAGACCGGGCTCCACCACGTTTCGGGTGTTTCTCCCCTATTTGATAGAGGAAGAATCAGGAACTATTTCAGTGCGGAAGTGATGGTGGTGACGAGTTCTTTTTCGTCCCAGGGTTTTTTTAAGTAACTGTAAAGATTGATCTCTTTTTTCAGGGCTTCCACAGAAGCGATATCCGCATGTCCCGTGATGATGATCTTTTGGATTTCCGGATATCTCTGGTGTACGTTTCTCAAGAACTCGTCCCCTTTGATATTCGGCATTAGCCAATCGGAAATTACGATGAGAATTTTCACTCCCTCGTTAACCAACTCTTCGATGATCTGCATCGCTTCGGAGGCATCCAAAGCGGTTTCGTAACGGTAGGAATCTCCCAAATGTCTTTTGACCTGGGATTTCATGCTCATTAAGATGAGAGCTTCGTCGTCGACGAAGAGTATCGCTTTCTCCACCGTTCCCCCGAATCCTTTTACTTAAATTAGACGAAAAAAAAAGTTCTTCCCTCGTTAAAAAACGTGAGTTGAGAAAAGAGATCATAAAGGTATTGCTCCGACATGCAACTCATTTTCGACAAAAACCAGGAGTATACTCGAGAACCTTCCTCCTCGGGTCTTGTGACCCGGTCGGTCTTTCGCGCTCACGTTCTATTTCCGCGGCAGGGCAAAAACCGGACCGTACCGTTTCCGCAACTTAGTCAATAATTTTTATTGTAGAAGAGGGAATCTCCGGCTTCGGCTCCATAATGTAATATCCCTGGGAGAATTCGATCCCGAGGGAACGCACCGCCTCGAATTCTTCCCGGGTGCCCACAAATTCGGCGACGACTTTTGCCCCGATCCGGTGAGCCAATTCCGTAATTGCGGAGGTGAGTATAAAAGCGGTACGGTTCTTTCCCAGGGACTGTATGAATTTTCCGTCGATTTTGATAAAATCCGGCTGAATTTCCAGCAACCTCGAAAAATTAGAATGTTCCACCCCGAAATCGTCGATCGCGATCGAACAGCCGATTTCCTTTAAACCGGAAATGACCTTGAAATGGTCCGGATTTTCCCGGAGACTCGTGGTCTCCAGAATCTCGAAGGTCACCCTGGCCGGGTGGATTTTATGGTGAGCGAGACGACTCGCCACCCATTTCGGAAAACTACCGCTTTCCAGCTCCGTTTCCGAAAGATTGACCGAAAAACAATACTCGGATCGACTGAAGGTTTTTAACACTTTCTCAAATAAGATGGGCGTAATCATTCTCAACAGCCCCGTGGATTTGGCCAGGTAGATGAAGGAAGCCGGCGCATATACCTTTCCATCCTCAACGATTCTGGCCAGGCATTCGAATTTCTCCACCTTCCCCGTGGAATTGTCCACGATTCCTTGGAAGTACGGAACGATGTTTCCGGAATGAATCGCGTTATTGAGTCTTTTTCCCAAATTGATATTGATCTGGTAAAGATCCTGTTCGTCCATTTTCTCCGAATATTCTAAAATGCCTCCGGCAAAATCTTGGCTTTTGTCCTGGCTCGCCCTGACCAAGGCCAGTCGGGCCTTATAATATAAATCCTTACAACCGTTCGCAGTGGCGATCGTGGTATTGATCCGAAAAGAAATTCCCTCCGTGGTCAGATAGTCGGAGCGAAGCAATATTTTAAAGGCGATCAGATGAGGTAAAAATCTTTCCTCGGAAACTTTGGAAAGGATGGCCACCTCGTCCTCGTACACATGAAAAATATCAGCGATCTTTCCCAACATCGAGCTCATGGAATCTAAAAATTTCCGCAGGAGGTCCTTATAAAGAGACACTCCGAAATGTTTCGTAGTGAGAGACGTGGATTCGATCCGGACCAATGCGAGAACGGACTCTTCCCCTTTGAGCTCCCTATCTTCCAGGACCCTGCGGAGGTATTCCAAATTCGGAAGTCCGGAGTCACGGTTATAGAGCAGAGCGTCTTCCAACTTCCGGTTCAACTCGAACAAGGAACGATCCGCTTCGAAGGAACGGATCGCCTCCTGGACGGTAAGAATCAAATCCCTGGAATCCCAAGGTTTGGAAAGATAACGGTACAATTTCGCGTTGTTCAACGCGTTCCCCACGGAGTCCGCGCTGGCCTGACCTGTGAGCATGATTTTCCGGGTATCGGGGTTCGTTTTTTGGGTCCGGATCAGGAACTCATCGCCGCGGATCCCCGGCATCACTTGGTCGCTAATGACCACCGGTATGGGAACTCCTGCCCGGTTGTATTCCTCGATAATGTTCAAAGCCAGCTCGGCGCTGTCGGCTGCCTCCACTCTATATTCCTGACCGAATGCCAATTTGAGCTGTTCCTTTAATCCGCGGAGAAGAATCAATTCGTCGTCCACGCACAGAATCACCGGCTTGGTCTCTGCGGGTAAAAGGTATTTGTCGTCGCTCGAGTTTACTTCCATAGAGAGAAAATTCTAAATGAGGCGATCCATTAGACGAAAAAAAAAGAATTCCCGGACTAGAAGAGAAGTATTTTTTAAAGGATAAGACGCCGATTTGTGGAAAGAGGTAGGACGAATGCTCATTTTGTTCGAAAACGACCGGGAGATCTCGATCGACTCCGATGAAACCTTGCTCCAGATCTCCCTGGCGGAAGGAATTCCCCATGTCCACGCCTGCGGAGGAAACGCACGTTGCTCCACTTGTAGGGTATTGGTATTAGAAGGAGGGGAGCACCTTTCCCGAAGAACCGAAAAAGAATCCACCCTTGCCGAAAGAAAAGGCTTCCCCGAAAACGTTCGGCTCGCCTGCCAAACGAAAGCGTTCGGGGACGTAAAGTTAAGAAGATTGGTCATAGACGATTCGGATCTGATCCTTGCTTCCTCTTTTTCCGGAAAAGTCTCGGGCAAAGAAAAAGCGATCACCATTTTGTTCAGCGACATCCGGGGCTTCACCTCTTTTTCGGAATCCCATCTTCCGTACGACGTAATTCATATTTTAAACCGTTATTTCCATAAAATGGGGGACAAAGTCCTGAAATACGGAGGCGTCATAGACAAGTACATAGGCGACGGACTGATGGCCTTGTTCGGCTTGGAAGAATCCGATCCGGAAAGGACGAATCTCGCGGCGATCAGGTGCGCCTTGGAAATGAGATCGGAACTGAACTCCTTAAATTCCTATCTAAAATCCCAATTCAATACCGGATTCGAAATCGGTATCGGGATCCATCATGGAACCGCAATCCTAGGCCAACTAGGTCACACCCTCCGCATGTCCTCGACGGCGATCGGAGATTCCGTAAACCAGGCTAGTAGAATAGAATCCGCCACCAAAAAAGCGGGAGCGGGATTCTTGGTTTCGGAAAACGTCTACGGAATCGTAAAGAACTCTGTCCGTAAGGGAAGAACCTTCGAAACTTCGCTAAAAGGAAAAACCGGAAAATACAGGTTATACGAAATTCTGGAAGTCCTTCCGAACGCGGAAAAAGATCCATGGCAGGAGATCCGGTACCGAATCTGGGACGAGATCGAACTTCCCGAAGCCGGGAACTGGATTTCTCTCGCAGTCTATTCCTCTTCGATTTTCGAAGCGGACGGTTCTTGGATCGGTTTGGACGCTTCTCTCAGATTTCCAAGCTTGTTAAACGAAATCAAGAATCCGAGAATACGGGGACATGTGTCCTCTCTCCTCAGGATCCATTCCGAACGAAAGGTAGATTCCGATACGGAAATTTCCTTATCGGACACTATCGCTCTCGCGGGAGCTCTGGCAGTGGAAAAAACGGGAGGTCCCAAAATAAACGTATTTCCGGAAAGACTCGATTCGAAATTCCCCGCAGGCAGGATGGAGAAGGAACCGGAAACTTCGGACATCCGGGAAATACTGGATCATTATGCCCGGATGCAGTTGGAACCCAAAGAAGTCGTGGCCTTATTCGGCGCGCATACCCTGGGCCAGGGCGAACGAGGGAATTATACGGATACTCCGAACGAATTCAATAACGATTATTTTAAGGATCTACTGTACGACGGCGGAACTAGGATGTCCGTGCGAGATCGGGCCTTACTTTCCTCCGAGGATACGAAGAGAACGGTACTGGAGTATGCGGTCCGACCGGAACGTTTCTTTTCCGATTTTTCCGCGGTATATTCCAAACTGGTAAGAGGTAAGAACGAAACCTCTCCTCCTACAGATCCGGAAAGATAGAATTCACGTTTCCCTTATAAAACGGTTGGAAGAATCCGCATTCTGATTTTTTCTGGAAGTAGATGCGCTTCCAACCCGTACTAGACACTCTTCCCGTTTATGAAGCGGGAAAGCCGATCGAATTGGTCGTCAGAGAATTCGGAATCCCTCCCGAAAAAGTCATCAAACTCGCGTCCAACGAAAACCCGTACGGAGTCTCCTCTTCCGTCCAGGCCAAAGTCTCCGAAGCCTTGGTAAAAATGCCTCTCTATCCCGACGACTCCTACCGGGAATTGAAGGAATCCTTGGCTGTCTCCAACGGAGTGGGTGTGAAAAACGTGATCCAAGGAAACGGAAGCGATCAGATCTTCGACTTTGCCACCCGGTCCGTTTTGGAAAAAGGAGATCTCGTCCTACAGAACGGCAAAACGTTTTCCATGTATTCCATCTACTCCGGACAATGCGGGGCCGACACCCTATCGACGGATTCGACCGAGCACGACCTGAACCGTTTTTCCGATCTTTATAAGAAGCACCATCCGAAACTGATCTTTCTCTGCACCCCTTGCAACCCGATCGGGGACGCTCTTCCCAAAACGGACGTGTTTTCCTTCTTAGATACGATCTCTCCGGAAACGCTTGTCGTCCTGGACGGCGCTTATATGGATTTCGGAAAAACCCGCGATCCGAAAACGGAGATACTCCCTGCGGAAATCGTATCAAAATATCCGAATGTGGTTTATACGGGAACTTTTTCGAAGGTTTACGGTTTAGGGGGAATGAGAATCGGCTACGGAATCGCGAACGAGGAAATCATCCGGGCCTTTTACAAGCTCCGCCCCCCCTTCAACGTATCCCAGCTTTCCCAATTGGCGGCGACGGAAGCTCTGAAGGATCAGGATTTCGTAAATCAGTATCTGGAATCGAATTTACGGGAATTGGAAAAATACGAGACTTTTTCGGAATCTAAGGGTCTCCCTTTCTTCCGTTCCTATGCGAACTTTCTTACGATCCGCCTGGACCGAGCGAAACTTTCTTCCACGGAATTATTCGAGACTTTGTTACGGGAAGGAATTATCCTCAGAAATCTGAAGAGCTACGGCTTAAACGCGATCCGGATCACCGTCGGACGACCCGACCAAAATCGGATCGTCTTGGATCGCTTGTCAGCTCTTCTTTAAACGAAAGCGACGACCCGGTTCTCTATATTTCGAGAACCGGTAAAATCCTACTTTTCGTACAAATCGGGATGGAGACGGACCAGCTTACTTTCCTTGGTCGCTCCGTATTTGACGATCCTGGTCGGAACCGCGGAATTTTCCTTTCGACTTGCTTCGAGTTTTTGAACGGATTTCGTTTCTTCTCTTTTCGCACGTTCGGATTCAAACATTCGAAACCTCCCTTTTTCGCGTCTCTACCTGAGACCCTTGATCTTCCTTTTAAGTTTCGTCCGAAACTCTCTGTTCCATGACTGATTCGGCTCGGAAATTCTTTTCCGAACGGTTTCGGGTCAGAATAGCACCAAAATAATACGGTTCCATTACGAAATCGCGGAAAATCGGATAAAAGCGGATTTCAGAACGTCATTCGTAATCCTTTCCCTTCGTTTTTTTCCAAACTCCCGAGAGATATTCCCGGAGCTTCGCCTCCATTCCGTTCCGGGTGGGCCGATAGAATTGGGGAGGATTTTCGGAGAGGTCGTCGGGAAAATATTCAAAATCCGTAAAGCCTCCGAAGTCGTGAGGGTACTTATATCCTTTTCCGGCTCCTTCCTTTTTATGAAGATGTGTGGGAGCATTCTTCAGACGATTCGGAATGTTGAGCGCGGTTCCCCTTTCTCGAACGAACGAGGAGGCGGACGAGATCCCTTTGTAGGAGGCGTTGGATTTCGGGCAGGAAGCTAGGAACGTGGTCACATGGGAAAGAATAATCCTTCCCTCTGGCATTCCGATCGCCTCCAACGCGTGCAAGCCGGAAACGGCCAAAGGTAACCCGTACACGGACGCGTTTCCGACGTCTTCCGAAGCAAGAATGATCAATCTCCTGGCGATAAAAATCGGATCTTCTCCTCCTTCCAGCATGAGCGCTAGATAAAACAGAGCCGCGTCCGGATCGCTCCCCCTAACGGATTTGATGAATGCGGAAATCACGTCGTAGTGGCTTTCTCCGGTTTGGTCGTATTCCAAAACCCTACTTTCCAAAAAGACTTCGGTGTCCTTTCCGGAAATTTCTGTTCCCGGTTCCACGGAAAGGGAAAGTCCTTCCAACAGGGAAAGCAACTTACGAGCGTCTCCTCCGGAATAGCGCACCAATATTTCACGGGCCCCTTCGCTTACGGAAGGCGAAGGCGTAAGATGGGAAATTCCTCTCGAAAGAATCTCCTTCATTTCGTGAGCCTCGAACGGATCCAGTTTGAGCACTTGGCATCGCGAGAGCAAAGGACGAGTGATGCGAAACGCGGGATTCTCCGTCGTTGCTCCGACGAGAACCAGACGCCCGGTTTCCACTCCTTTCAAAAGACTATCCTGCTGGGAGGAACTGAAGCGATGGATCTCATCCAGAAAGAGAAGGATGCTTCCGCCGCTTTCGGCCTTCTCCAATAATTTTTTGATGTCAGCGACTCCGGTCGTTACCGCGTTGTACTCCACGAAGGGAAGATTCCAAATCTTCCCCAAGATTCTTGCCACCGTGGTTTTTCCCGTTCCCGGAGGACCGTACAGAATGATGCTGACCGGTTCCCTGAATTTTTGGAGTTGGAACTTCGCCTTTTCCTGGCCGATCACTTCGGAAAAGGTGGAAGGCCGAATTCTGTGAGGCAGCGGAGAGCGATCAAAGAGACTATCCAAGACCTTCCAATTCCTTTTGGATTTTGCGGATGCAGGAACGAATCGTCGAATTGCAAACGTCGCAGGCGCTATGACAGCAAACCAAGGATTGCTCCCGTATCTTGCCTTCGAGAACGCTCTCAACCAGTTCGGCTATGCGAACGGGTAGTCCGAACCAGTCCAGATTTTCCAGAATGATTTCCCGTCGGGTTTTCGGAAACAGGAGTGGAGATTCTTCCATACAGAAACGACGGCTCGGAACGGATTCCCTAAGAAAGGCGTTTCACCTTAGACCGCGATCCATCCTCCTTTGATCAGATAATAATAGATATAAAATCTAGGAATTCGGAACAATGCGGCAAGCAAAAACAGGCGGAATCTCATTCCCATGGCACCGGCAGCGACGCTGGTCCAGGAGTAAGGCAAAGGAGTCAGGGCTCCCAAGACCACCGCCCAAAAGCCGAAACGTTTTACGTAAATCTCGAGTTTCTCTTCGTGCTTTCTCACGAAGCGGGTAAAGGAATCCAATTTGGGAAGGAGGTATTTTCCTTGGGCATAGGAACAACAACCTGCGATCAGGGAACCGATCGAAGCGGAAGAGATGACCCAAGCATCGGACAGTCCGGCGGCAACGGCGATGATCAGAAACGTATCCGGAGGAAGAAAAACGTGTACCGAATCCGCGATCAAAATCGCGATCCCGACTCCTAAAGGTCCGGTAAAATCGATGAACGCCTTGGAGACCTGCAATACGGGTTCGTGAAAGAACCTGGCTAAGAAAAGGACCCCTAAAAATAAAACGAGACTCGCGATCAGGGTTTGCCGGAGTAAGCGGGACAAAACCTTTTCCGTGGATTGTGAAATTTCGACGGTTTTTTCGTTCAAGGGTCACCTACGATGAAACATTCTTTCCAAATCTTCCCGAGTCAATTTTACGAGCGTGGGACGTCCATGCGGACATCGGGACGGATTTTCGCAGTAGCTGAGCCGGTTCAGGATCTCCGCGATCAGATGGTCCGAAAGTTGGTCGCCTTTTTTGATCGCGGAGCGGCAAGCCACGCATTTTGCCATGAGATCGTACAGCTCCGGCTCGGGGACTTCTTTTCCTCCGATCCGGTTTAGAAAATCCAATACGATCTCCTTTTCGTGTCCGGGCAAAAAGTATCCCGGTACCTCTCTGAGCACTAAGCTATCGTCTCCCAAAGGATCCAGTTTCAGACCGACTTCCTCGTATTCGTTCGTCCTTTCCCGGATATCCTCGGCCTCTTGTCTCGAAACCGGAATCCGGATCGGCGTCAGTAAAGGTTGGATTCCGTAATTTTTACGCCTCAATTTCTTCAGCACTTCTTCGTAGCGTATCCTTTCGTGAGCGGTGTGCTGGTCGATGATATAGAATCCGTCCTCCGCTTCCGCGAGTATGAAGGTCTCGAATAGAAGGCCGAAATGTTTTTTCGGGATGAATTCGGAATGTTTGCGCGGTTCGTCGGTCAGATCCTCCAATCTGGATCCCGGACCGACCTGTTCTACGGGAAAGGAGGAAGTATGCCGAACTTCTCTGTAAAGTTCTTCGCCTAATAACTGTTGTTCTCCGAAGGTCTCTCGAGGAGAAGTCTGGAAGCCGGCGGTAACCTTCGGTTTTTCGGAACGCAAGAGTCGATTTCGAAGTTCCAAAAAGCTGACCGGAGTGCTGGATCGAAGTTCCTTCTGGATCAACTGTAGGAAAAACGTATTGAACGATTCCTCGTCCAGAAAGCGGATCTCCTTTTTGGCCGGATGAACGTTAACATCGATCGATTCAGGTTCCACCTCGAAGAATAGGAAACAATAGGGATGCGCGTTCGGAGGTAGAAGCTCGTCATAACATTTTTTTAATAGATGGGAGGAATACTTGATCTCGACCGGACGACCGTTCACGAAGATATGTTGTCCGGTACGATTGGATTTGTAAAAGTCGGGATCGCTGATATACCCGCGGGCTTTCCACCCTCTTTTTTCCAGATTCACTTCCAGTAGATGATCCCGGAAATTCTCTCCGAAAAGATCCACGATCCGTTCCTTCTTGTCCTTTGCGGAAAGGCGGAATATTTCCTTACCGTCCTGGACCAGGCGAAACCGCAGATCTTCCCGGGATAAAGCCTGGGTAACGAAGCGATCCCGGATCCGTTTGTCCTCGGACCGGACCGACCTCAGGAATTTTCTGCGCACGGGAGTATTGTAGAAAAGATCTTCGATAAAGATCCGGGTACCACGAAAACCAGGAATCGCGTCCTTGGACACGATCTCCCCTTTTTCGCTCCGGACCTTCCACGCGGTTTTTTCCCCGATTCCGGTTTCCATAGTAAGTCTGGATACGGAGGCAATGGAAGCCAGGGCTTCTCCTCGAAAACCGTACGAAAGTACCAGTTCCAAATCGCGGAGATTCGTTATCTTACTCGTGGCGTGCCGTTTTAGGGAGAGCTCCAGATCCTCTTCCTGGATACCGGAACCGTCGTCGGAGACCGTCAATGAGGTCAGACCTCCGTCTCTAGTCTCCACCTCTATCGACGAAGACCCCGCGTCCACGGAGTTTTCCATCAACTCCTTCAAAACGGAATGTGCGGATTCTATGACTTCTCCTGCGGCGATTTGATTGATCAATTCCGGACTGAGTTCCCGTATCCTTGTCATGGGTACTAGCATTCTCCTGAGGTACGGAATGTCAAGGTTGGATTTCCGGCTTTGAAAGGCTTAACTCCAACCTAAAGACGGAACCTTTTCCCGGGGAACTTTTCACATTGATATCTCCGTCCATCTTTCTCGCGAGCGCTCGGCTCAAGGAAAGACCTAAGCCCGCTCCCTGGAAAGGCTTGGTGACTCCGGAATCCACTTGTTGAAAAGGATCGAAAATGGATTCCCACTTGTCTTCCGCGATCCCGATTCCTGTGTCTTCCACTTCGAAACATAATCTATAAGCGAACTGGGTCTTTGCCAGCAATTCACCGCGAAGAACGATGGAACCTTGTTTCGTGAATTTCTCCGCGTTTTCCAAAAGGCCGATCAGCATCCGTTTGAATCGGACCTCGTCTCCTACTACTTCGTCAGGAATGTCGTCCGGAAGAGAGACGGAAAAGAAAAGTCCCTTTTCTCGAATGGGATCCTCCGTTCTCATGGCTGCCTCGTACACGGCGGCCTTCAAATGAAAGGGACGATGGATGAGAAGCAAGGTCCCTTTTTCCAAATTCGAAGCGTCCAACATGGATCCGAGAATGACCATCATCGCGTCTCCGCTTTTTTTCAGAAGCTCCATCATCTCCCTTTGTTCCGGCTTAAGGTCGCTTTCCAAAAGCATCTCGGTGATTCCGATGATTCCGTTCATCGGAGTCCGAACCTCGTGATCCACGTTGATCAAAAATTCGCTCTTGGCGCGATTGGCGGCTTCCGCCTCGTCCCTAGCCCATTCCAACTCTCGGGTACGTTTCTTGACCAATTCCTCCAGGTCCAGATTCAGTATTTCCTGAGCTTGTTCCCTTTCCCGAAAAGCGCTCAGCAATTTGCTGGCAAGAGAGAGTGCGTTGGAAAGTACGAAAATTCCCACTCCCACTCCGCTCAATTCCCAGGAGTCCAACATTTCCGAATGATAGAGGATCTCGCTGGCCAAAAAGAATAATAGGGCAAAGAATCCGAAAAGATATAAAAGCGCGCCTGGACGTCGGTTGCGAACCGCTTTGGCCAGTACGTAAAAGGAGGCTCCGGACATCAAAACGAAGGCTATGTAAGACGGTCCGATCAGATGAGAATACACGTTCGAACCGGTCAACAACGTCGCGAGCACAAAGACGGAAGCGACGGAATATCCGATCTTCAATAGGATGCGACCCGCATCGATCGGAAAAACGGAATATAGAAAATGAAGTCCCAAAGGCATTCCGATGAACCAGGTGATGAACTCTGTTCTGAGATAAATTTCCGGACCGACGGGAAAATGCTCCGGGAATAAGCGAACTCCGGTTGAGTAGAGCCTGACACAGACCACGATGGAAAAACACCCGAGTACCAAGGCGGACGGATCCTTTTTATAAAATACGGAAACGAAAATATGGAACAGCCCGAGAAAGAGCAATCCTCCTATCAGCAGGGATTCCAGATCTCTCCTGTCCTCGTAATATTTCTGCACACAGACAGGCTCGCCGAAGATAGGAGGCTTCCAAAGTCCGCCTTTTCTATAATAATAATTCGAAATCTCGAAATCCAGATTCGCCTTCTTTTCCCAAGGAGGGAGAACGACATAGCTCGTCAAAAGCGCCAATGCGTCCGGAGAAGGATCTCCCACCCTACCTACTTCGGTTAACACTCTACCGTTAAACAAGATTCTATAATTCGTACCTTGATCGAAACTGACCAGATGCAGATTTTCGACCCGACCGGTGGAAGTCAATTCTAGCCGATATAGAGCCTTACCGTATTCGGGTAGAGTTTGCCCTTGCCAAACCTCTCCTGTCCAACTTCCCGGGGTCGTTTGTAGGGAAAAAATCGCAGGGTCGCCGGGTAACTCGCGGCTCGGCCTTTCTCCCAGCCAGGCGAATTTCCATTTTCCCGTTAAACGAAAACAGTCTCCCCTGTGAGAGGTCTTCGCTTGGTCCCAATGCAAAACCCCGTCCGTTACGATTCCGCCTTTCGGAAACGGGCGGCAGGAAACGATCAGTAAAAGGGTCAGGACAAAGGAGAAAGAATGCTTCGGTTTCCGACTCATTTTAATTTTATAAAAGACTAAGATTCCGCGGCTTCTGTCTACGATTTCCCCGGAATGCCCGGGAAAAAGACCTAGTTACTGTCGGCCTGGGATCGGATAAAGGGAGCCTTAGGAGAAAGAAAATATCCGCTCAAGGAAGCGAAGAGCACGGGAGTAAAGCTGGAAACCCCGGTCAAATCCGCTAATAGAATGGTCGTGCTCACCGGAGTCTTCGTTACGGAAGCGTTGACCGATGCCATGAGACAGATCAGCAAAAAGGATTCGTTTTCCGTGGGGAAAAAATCCATCAAAAACCTACCTGTGGTCGCCCCTACGAAAAACAAGGGGATGATGATCCCCCCTCTCCAACCGCTCGAAATCGTGGTATTGATCGCGAGGATCTTCAATAAGACCAAACTGCCGAAAAAAATCCAGTTTCCTTGGGTCGTCACGATTTGGTTCAATTGGTCATGGCCGAAATAACGGGTCAATGGTTGATAAAAAGCGATACAACCTAGCAGGAGTCCGCCTAACGTAGTCTTTACGAAAATCGGTCCCGGAACTTTTGCGAAAGAGAATTTCGTGGCACGAAACACTCCGTAAAAAATCCATCCGACTGCTGCGCCGGCAATGCCGAACGCGATGGCATTCTCGAAGTCCTCGATCCCGCCGGGGACATACTGGGGAAATTGCCAGGTAGGACCGATTCCCATATCCGTCATCCAGAGAAAAACAAAGTAGGCGGAACAACTGGAAAGAAATGCCGGCAAGAGAGCCTCGTAATATTCCACTACGTGTCTATGCTGTAAAATTTCGAGAGCGAAGAGCGCTCCTCCCAGCGGAGAACCGAACAAGGACGTGAATCCCGAAGCCATTCCGGCGATGGTCATGGAGCGAAGTTCTTCCCCCTCCAGTCCCAGCAATTCAGCAAACCAGCTTCCTATGGATCCTATGATCTGGATCAAAGGCGCTTCCGGGCCGGCGCTTCCTCCGGAAGAGATGCTCAAGAGAGAGGAAGCCGCCATCGAAGGATTGCTTTTCGTATCCAGCTTTCCCCCTTTGAATCTTATATTATCGATTACTAATGAGATTTCTCCCGGCTCTCCGAGAAAATAAATGATAAGTCCGATTCCCAGTCCGGAAACCGTCATCAGAGCGATGATCCAAGGTCCTTCCAACTTTCCGATAAATACGGTCAGGTATTCCAGCACCTTCCAAAACAATGCCGCAAACAATCCTCCGAATAACCCGAGTAAAACGTAAAGAATGCTCCAGCGCGAGAGCATAAACGGATTTTTTCTGGAAAGGACGAAGATCGGATTTCTAAAAAAGGATCGGATTCGGTCCATTACTTTGGTTAGACGAGTAGGACGGAATCGTTCTTACGGGAAATAACCGTTCCGATTTTCCGGACGCTTTCTCCTTTTTCTTCCAGAGTCTTTGTAGCGATCTCTTCCGCATCGGGAGAAACGATCGCGACGTATCCGATACCCATGTTGAAAGTGGAGAACAGTTCCTTTTCCTCTATATTCGGAAAATCTTTTTTTAAACGTTCGAAAAACGGACTCGAAGGAAGAGAGGACCTTTCCAAGGAAGCCGCACAATTCTCCGGAAGGACTCTCGGAATGTTCTCGTAAAACCCGCCTCCGGTGATATGAACCATTCCTTTCACCTCGACTCTGCGTACCAGGGAAAGGATACTCTGCACATAAATTCTGGTAGGACGCAAAGCGTATTCCCGCAGAAATTCCGTAACTTCGGAATCCTGAGGAAGATTTCTTCCTCCCGGGAGGTACAATTTTCTAATAAAAGAAAATCCGTTGCTGTGCGGCCCGGAAGATTCCAAACCTAAAATAACGTCTCCCGGTCGGATCTTGGAACCGTCGATCATATCTTCCTTTTCTACGGCTCCAACCGTAAAACCTGCCAGATCGTATTCATCCTCTTCCATGGTTCCGGGATGTTCCGCGGTTTCTCCGCCCAACAAAGCGGCGCCGGACAGACGACATCCTTTTACGATTCCGGAAACGATCTTTTCCATTTTCGCTGGATCCAATTTTCCGCAGGCGATATAATCCAAGAAGAAGAGAGGTTCCCCTCCGCTGACCAGAATATCGTTCACGCACATCGCGACCAGGTCTATCCCGACAGTATCATACATTCCTAAAAGACGAGCCAATTCCAATTTGGTGCCGACTCCGTCCGTGCCGGAAAGCAGGACCGGGTTTTTGTAATTTTTCAGGAAAGAAACGTCGAATCCGCCGGAAAATCCCCCCAATCCTCCCACGACCCTTGCGCCATGGGTTGATTCCACGTTTTCCTTGATTCTTTTTACAAAGTCCTGACCGGCTTCCGTATCGACACCGGCGCTTTTGTAGGTGATTTTTTCTTCCATTTGACCCGCTCAAGAACAGAATTCCCGAACGGAGTCTTCTGGACAGAAAAAAAAGGCTCCGGAGTTCCGGGCTATTTCATTTGGTCGATCTGGTCCATGGCGGAAAGTTCCGCATCCAAGGCCGGTCGAGTGGCCAGAGGTGCCATACCGGGCTTCAGATCCACCGCTTCCCCCGCCTTGACGAGAACCCGCGACTCATCCGTTTTCCGAGTGATCAAAACACTTCCTTCCCGTACCGCAAAGGTTCCGGTTTCTGCGGAACGATTGACCTGCCCCCAAAATTGGGTTCCCCTCACCGCCGCCACTACGGCGGGGGTATCCACGGAAATGGATTGGTTTTTGGAGAGTTTTACCACTTTTACCAGAATATTCCCGTCGTTGACTTTCAGATAGGCTTGGTCCTGCTTCAATGCCGCGAGAGAAGTTTCGGTCCCGCCCAATAATCGGATGGTTCCTAAAGGAGTCGTCAGGTCCACAAGCCCGTCTTTTGCAGTATGAATCGTTTCTTCTTCCGGAACGAGATCGTTATATTTCAAGTCCTTTCCGGATTTCAAAGCGGTGGCCTTACCGGAAAGGAACGTAACTACCGCCTTTACCCCGCCTTCTTCTTTCGGTTTGCAGGCGGATGCAATCACCGAGAAGGCCAGAACATGTGCAATGAAAAGAATTTCGATCGGCCGATTCATAAGGTTTCCATACTTTAGATCTCCGAGCGGAGAGTGGGAACCAAAAAAAGAAGGCCTGGAAAAAAATTTTATCCGGTCTAAGGAAAATTCTCTTCCGTAGAATCCAGCAGTTTCTTCGCGAACGAATACGCAATATCCCCTTCGGAAACCCCCGAAAAGTGAATCCGGCTCGTAGAGTTGCCCGGAAAACGTTCCAGTCCCAGACTCGCAACTAAATGGCGGACCGTACCTTCGTTTCCGTCATAGAGGTCCGCCTTCGGATAAATGGAAAGGATCTGTTTTTTTAAAAAAACGTAATGCGTGCAACCCAGTACCAGTCCTCGGACCCCCTCTTTTTTAGGGACGTCTAGGATGGTTCGGACAAAATCTCTGGTGCGTTGCGCGTCCCCCCGGTCCACGGCGGACGCCAGACCGTCGCATTCCAAATGAAGGATCCTCCCCTCCGCATCCAAGGAAGACTTCAGATTTCGGAGCTTCTCCTCCCGGTGAGTCACGGAAGTCGCCAATAACGCGATTTTTTCTCCCGGATGGGCGAGTAGAGCCGGCTTAATCGCGGGTTCCATTCCGAAAACCGGCACGGACAATTCTTTTCTGAGATCCGCAGCTGCGGCCGAGGTAGCGGTATTGCAAGCGATCAGAATCGCGCTCGCCCCTTTTTCGAGTAAGGAATGACAAACGGAAAGCGTTAGCCGAAGCACTTCTTCGGTGCTCTTTTCTCCGTAAGGAGAATTCGCCAGATCCCCGTAATACAGGTATTCCACTTCGAAAGGGAGAGTGCAAAGGTGCCGGAGCACCGACAATCCTCCCATTCCGGAGTCCATGACCCCGATCTTAAAAGGAGCTCCATCCTTTTTTTCCATCTGTACTAAGCCGAACGGATGTATTCCTCGATGCTGGACCGGAGAGTGGAATAGATCCAGTGGAATTTTTCCTCGTCTTCTTCCAACAAGGTCACACGAAACCCGTGTCTATCCGTACAGAAGGAAGTCAAAGGCACGACGCAAATTCCAGTGGAGGCGAGAAGATAGTATACGAATCTCCGATCGTTCGCGCATTTTTCCAAGAGAGGTTTGATGAAATTTTCCGCGTCGGAATTCCGGATCGGCAAAGACATATTTCCCTTCAGTGTCCCTTCGTCAAAGGCCACCGTCAGATAAAATGCGCCCTTGGGTTCCACGACTCGCACTCCTTTTAATCCGTCGAAATACCGCACGGCGCTCTTGGCTTTTTTTCTGAATTTTTCGTTCCTGAATTTCAGGTGGGGAATGAATTCCGGATGCGAATACACTTCCGGAATGGCCATCTGGGGAAGAGCCGTCGAACAGACTTCCAGCATTTTTGCATCCAATAAGGATTTTATGTACCTGGCAAAGACCGGATCCTTGTCTTTATTAAAAATCTCCAGCCAGCCGCAACGCCCCCCCGGCCAGGGAAATTCCTTGGAAATGGAGCGTAAGGCGACCCCGCAGACCTTATCTCCTATCACTTCGGAAAGATGGATGGTCCCCGTCTCGGAATAATTGATGTGCGCGTAGGTCTCGTCGCAGATCACCATCAGGTCGTATTTTTCGGCGATCGCGACGATCTTTCTCATGACGTCCTTTCCGTAGACCGCTCCCGTGGGATTGTCCGGATTGATCATCAAAATGCCGGTGATCGAATCGTTGTATTTTACCTTGTTCTCTATATCCTCTAGATCCGGCATCCAACCCCTTTCCGGGAGAAGGTTGTACGTTAGGTGCTCGTACCCGGAATGCGCGGCCTCTGCGGAAGAAAGCGTGGAATAAGCGGGACTAGGTCCGAGCACCCGAGCCTCCCTTCTCATAAAGCCGAAAATCTTCGCTACCGCATCCCCGAGTCCATTAAAGAATAATAAATCGTCCGAGGAGATCTGGGCTCCTCCCCTCTCGTTCACTTTCGCGGCCAGGAACTTACGGGTTTTTTCGTATCCTTGGGTAGCCGTATAGGCCCAAGATCCGTCCTGTAAAATCAGATCGGAAACGATCTTCTTCATCCAGGGAGCGACCTTTTCCCCCTTTTGTATCGGATCTCCGATATTCTCGTACGTGACTTGGACGCCTAAAGCCTCCAGCTTCTTTGCCACCGCTACGATCTGGCGAATCTCGTAAATGAGAGCATCCGCACCGCTATGAACGATATTTCTTCTCATATCCCGCCTGGTTAGTACTTATTTTTGGACCAATCGAACCACGAGTTCTTGGAGAGTCTTATCCCGATAAATCCGGAGTTTGAGCTTCCCCCCTAATCCCACTATTCCGACCTGCCCGCGAAGATCATTAATATTTTTCACGGGTAATCCGTTCGCTTCCAAAATGAAATCGTATCTTTTGATTCCGGAGGCTTCCGCCGAAGAACCGGCTTCTATATCATAGACCAACACTCCGGTCCAGCCGTTCGGGATTCCCAAAGCCTTTCTATGGTCCGAAAGGGGGACTGTCGCCATCACTCCCAGAGTAGCCGGACGAATGGTTCTCCCCTTATTTTCCTGGATCAGTTGGATGATTTTCTTGGCATAATTCATCGGGATCGCGAAACCGATTCCGCTGTTCCTTCCCGTGTCGCTTCGAATCAAACGGTTGATGCCGATCACCTCGCCGTAAATATTCAGGAGAGGCCCGCCGCTGGAACCCGGATTGATCATGCTGTCGATTTGGATATGAGTCTGTCCGGTTTCATCCAGGTCTTCCCTATATTTAGCCGAGACAACTCCGACCGAAAAGGAACGCTCCAGTCCGAAAGGAGAACCGATGGCGATCGCCCAATCCCCGACCTCGATTTCGTCCGAATTTCCGAAGGAAACCGGTTTTAACCCGGAACCTTCCCGGATTTTCAGGAGGGAAATATCCGCACGCTCGTGACTCCCTACGAACTTTGCCGGAAATACCCCGCCGTCCGAAGTGATGACCTCGATACTCTCGGCCCCTTCGATCACGTGATAATTCGTGACGATGTACCCTTTTTCATGGATCAAAAACCCGCTGCCGAACGTGGCCAAGCGTTCGTTCCGGTAATCGAAATAATGGTACGGACTTACGATGGGATCCGATTTTTTGGTCCGGATGGAAACGACCGAGTCCTTGGTCAAACGATAGACGTTTCGAAAAGCGTTCTGCAGTTCGATCCCGGCTTTTTGCTCCCTGTATTGCAGAGGTTTGTCCCTTCGGAAAAAGGAAGACAATCCGCCTTCCCCGGGAAGAATTAGGATCATAATTAAAAGTATGGCCAATCCGGCGTTCACTGCCACTACCGGAGGAAGAGAGAATCGCATGGAAACT
The DNA here is from genome assembly GCF_004771275.1 of Leptospira fluminis. Classification (GTDB taxonomy): domain Bacteria; phylum Spirochaetota; class Leptospiria; order Leptospirales; family Leptospiraceae; genus Leptospira_B; species Leptospira_B fluminis. Next base: position 44,528 of record NZ_RQEV01000010.1, read on the forward strand.
ACCTCTACCCATCCTGTCTTTCCATCGACAAATCGTCGACTCCGATTCTCCGCAAAGCTCGGCCCTTTCTTTTTCCTAATATGGGTCGCTTCGCAAGGTTGCCTTCCCTACCTGTTTCATTTGGGAAAGGAACAGGCGAAATTCATGATCTACAAACGGCCTTTCGAAGAGGTATTTTCGGATCCGAACGTTCCGGAAAAGACCAAGGAAAAATTGAGAAAAGTGGAAAGAATCCGGCAGTACGGAATCTCCTCCATGGCTCTCTCTCCGAAAGGAGGATTCAAAAGTTATTTCGCGTTGGATCGGGATGCGATCGGTTGGCATGTCACCGCCTGCCATCCCCTGAGGTTCGAGTCCTATACTTGGTGGTTTCCGATCCTAGGCTCCGTTCCCTACAAGGGTTATTTCTCCGTGGAAAAAGCGAAGGAGGAGGAAATCCGATTGAAACGGGAAGGCTGGGACACTCGCCTTCGAATTACGGCCGGTTATTCCACGTTGGGCTGGTTCGAAGATCCGCTCTTTTCCTCGCAACTGTACGAGGACGAAGGGGAACTCGCATCCCTTGTGCTCCATGAAATGGCGCACGCCACGGTTTATTTTCCGGGAGACTCTACATTTAACGAGAGTTATGCGAGTTTTATAGAAGAGGAAGGAAGCCGCTCCTACCTGCCTTCTGTCGGGGGAAGGCGCCTGCTCGAATCCCGGGAGAAAGCGGAAAAGGAGCGGAAAGAATACCTGATTCTTTTGAAAAAGACGGCAATTCTGTTAAACGAAGAATATTCCAAAGGAGGATCCGACGAAGACTTGAAAAGCAGAAAAAAAGGGATTCTTGGCGAATTCAAAAAGGAATTAAAAAGTCAAAAATGGACCCACATCGAATCCGTCAGACTTTCCGAGCGGGAATGGAACAACGAGGACTTCGTAGGTATGCTCCGCTACCATTCCGGAACGGACTTTTTTCGAAGGAAATTCTCCGAATGGAACGGCGACTTTGCCAAGTTCAACGAGGAAATGAGAAAATTGGGAAAACTTTCCGAATCGGAACGAAGAAAGCTATTGCAGGAAAAGACTCCTTAGATCGCTCCGAAGCCTGTCCGAATTCCCTGAGAGACTAACGTATCACGAAAGAAGTCGTAAAAAGTCGATATCCGTTCCAATATTTATCAAAAGGATACAACTCCTTCATCACGTCCATGGCTTTTAAAAATCGGTTCCGTAAAGAAATGCTTACGCTTTCCCTCCTGGTCAGTTCCCGTAAAAATCGCGAATTATGCGTGTCCGTCTGGAAACCCAAATTTACGATTCCGGATCCGCGAATTCCTTTTTGAAGAAAATATAAGGAATCGCGAAAATGATTCGATCCTGAGAAAAATTCCTCCAACAGAGAGGCGGATAGCATCCACGGCCCGTCCGCCTTCAATCCGGAAATTTCCGATACGTTTTTCCCGCCGAGCAAAATCCCTTTATGTTCGTCCAACTCCAGAGGTTCCCGGATCAGCAAAAACGGAGATATTCGCGACAATCCCATATTCCCGATTTCTAATGTATCCAGCTTAAATAGGCGTTTTAACCATTCCGGAGCGGAGGAGCTTTCTTTAAACAGGATACCGAATCCGGGTAAGAACTCGTCTTTTTCCCGGTGCGGAGGATTGTCGAGCAAAAGCGCTGGATCCGTTACGTAATACACCTCCTCCTCCGAGCGCGGACTTAAAGGGACTAGAAAATGATAGGAAGATAAATACAGATACGTGACCTTATTTTTCGAGATCCGGATACTCTGGCGATATTCGGTTTCCAACGATTCCCGGAGCAGAATTTCCGCACCTCCTTTTTCGGCTTCTTCATGATATTTGAATATAGACGACTTAAGCCTGCGGTTGTCCTTGTAAGCGATATCCCCGTTGGATTTCCCGCGCAAAAACTTGATGTAAAAGGAAGTCAATCCCAGATCGACAACAGCAAGTAATTCCTGGTCGGCGGGTAATTTTTCCTCCAGACGGAAGGATACGGATTCGAATTTCGGAATGTCGGAAAAGAAAGGAGTTCCGCCCAAAACGCTTTTCCGATACGCCGAAATCCGATCCTTAGCGACGGCCAGGTCAAAGAACGATTCGGAATCGTTCTTTTGAAACGCGAGATGCTGTAGGTAGACCAGAAAATCGTCCAATTCCCTTTTTTCCCGGGGGGAAAAAGGGAATTTTTTCCGTGAGTTCACCCAGCGATTCGCGACATTCAACAGATCCTTGGAATTCTTTGAAAGTGCTTCCCGGTAGAATTTCATGGAATCGGTATAAGGCGAATCGGAAACAGCCTCTGCGACCTTTCCTCCGATCGCGTTTAATTTATATTTTAAATAGAAAATCTCCGGATTCGAGGATTCGTCGGAGATACCTTCCGCTTTTGCAAGCCATACTTTCGCTTTCTCGTAATTTCCTCTCGTGTAATACGCGCGGGAAATCTCCATCGCGGTGCGACAGGCCCGGGGAAGATTCCCCCTTTTCACTTCGAAGTCCAGATAGGAATTCTGAAAGCCGGACATTTCGTCGGCGGACTCTTCGCTTAATGAATATCTCAAAAGATCCACTAGGAGTCCCCTTTCCGAGGAATCTAGTCCCCCAAATAATTCCGGGGAGGCACCGAAAATTTCCGAGTGTAAGGTAACGGGGGAAATTCTTTTTCCGGAGGATTTCTTTTTGGCGAGTGAGCCCAAGTGAAGCGTGTATTCCTTTTCACCGGCGGAGCCGTTCTCCCGATCGCCGAGTTTCGCGGGTATTTCCCCCGGCTCCGATGATTCCTCTAACAAGGAAATTTGCCTGGCGAGGTCGGCCTCCAAACGCCCGATGCGCTCCTTTCCTCCGTTAGGTGGAAGAATTTTTGCCGCTCTTGCCAACTGCAAACGCACGATCTCCGGCGAATATGTTTCCAAAGCGATTTCGGCCAGCCGGATCCGGAATAAAAACGGATCGTAAACTTTCGGATCCACGGAAAGTTCGGGTGAGATTTTTCCGCTGCCTGCCTTTAAGGATACGATCGCAGAGACGATTTCCTTTTTTTCCGGCGAGAAATCCGCCCAATCGCAATTCCGATCGGAATGCTCCAACAATGCGGAAAGGCAAATTGCGAAGTGAAGATCCTCCACCTGGGCCTCCGCCCTAGGTTCGTATGCCAGCGCTAAGATCTCTTTTGCCGATACGCGTCCGTGTTTTTTTCTCAGGACTCTGAGCAGATTCTCCTCGATTCTGAGCGCAAAGTCGGCCCCGGCTTTCGTATAATTGCGGGCAAGAAAAAGGGAATCGTACGCTTTGGAATCGTTTCCGACCATCTCGAAATTTCTGGAATCGACGAAGAGTTCTCCCGCCCGTTTGGTGTCCGGCGCTCGCAAACCGGACATCTTGCCGAAACGGTAAACGTTCGCTGCGGACGTTTCCCCCCGCAATTCCCGAAACACTTCGTTTATACAACTGTCTCCGACGGAACAAATATAGACCCGATCGATTCCGGATCCGATAGCGACCGTTGCGGCTTTCACCGCCTTCCTCCAGGACGGAACGCCCTTTTCCCAGAAAATCGCCGTCGAAATCTTATGATTTTTGGAAAAGATCTCCTTGAAATCCAGTCTATCCGGCCTTCTTTCTCCGAAAAGAAAATCGCTTTGCAACTCAGGCAAGGGAGAAGCGACTACGTCCGTATCCTCCAAGAGCGGTCCCAGATTCCCGCCTTTGATTTCTCTAGCTCGGGGCTCGAGGGAAAGAGGGACAAACGTAGCCACCGTTTTGGAGGAAAAACTTCCCGGGTCGTCGGTTCTAATCGGTTCCAGATCCGCTTTGAAAACCGCATCCGGGGCCGATCGGAGTATGGCGGCGGCGTAGCTCGTATTTCCGGGATCGATCGTTTTGGAACGGAGCCATTCCGGTTGTCGAGAAAGTTCGGCCAAAACTTCCTTCTCTCCGCCCGTTACTCTCGAAAATCGAACCCCGCTCGCGGATCCGATTCGTATATAATTTTTCCCGAATATTTTAAGAATTTTAAATTCTACTTCCGAAGGGCCGAGCGGGCGATCCTCGGAATCACCGAACGGGTTCAGGAAATTTCTCCTTCCCGGAAGGGAATTCTTTAGTTTTGCAAGGGACTCCCTGGCAATAGAGGAGGATTTGGCCAGATTCGCTTCCGCCTCTTTGACGTCGTTTCTCCTTTCCAAAGAGGATTGGTATTTCAGGTACGACGTCCGAAAATTTCGCCAAGCGGTATCGAACTCCGAGTATTCCTTTTTGCCCTCTTCCAATTCCCAAATTCCTTTTTGGAAATTTCTAAACAGGAGCAAGGTTCGATACCTCTCCCAAGTCCGGAAGGCTTTATGTAAATCCCCCGACTCCGCTTCTATGCGTGCCTTGGTTTCGTACAAATCCCTTAATAAAAAACCCTTGGAATCTGCTATGATATGCGCTTGATTCCTAAGAAGGTTTTCCGCCTTACCGATTTTGGTTTCCGCCTGGGCGGATTTTCCGGAGGCCAGATCCAGACGAGCCTGCAGGACCCACGTCTGGATCAACTCGATTCCGTAAAAGAATTCGTTGGCCATCTCTTCCGCAAAATTCAAACAAAGATAGGCTCTTTCAAAATCGCCAAGACGGTAAAAAATACTCGCTCGACTTAACGAGTGAGTCACCCTCTCCTTTTTGCTGAACGGGTCCTGATTGAGACCAACCACTTCCTTGGGAAGACCGGAAGGATTCTCCAACAGACTCGCGGCCTTTCCCAGATTTTCGAAGGCATCTATCCAGGCCTTCCGTTTCAACTTTTCTTCGCCGGAATAATAGAGTACGTTCGCGGAGAGCACGTCGAAATCGTAATTTTCCCGGTAGAAATTGTCGGAGCATCTTTTTCTGACCGAAATTTTGTCCTCGTCCTCGAACAAGGATATGCAGGATGCCAGATATCTTCGTTTTATCGACTCCAAATATTCAGACGAATCGGCAAGCTCCTTCTCGTACTTTCCGGCGACACCAGAATCGTCTGCCTCTATTTCGGCAAAAAGAGAATATAATGATCTTCTAAAGGAAGAAAAGGAACGGGACCCGAGTTCGCTGGTCGAGGTCTCGTAATCCTTCTGCATGCGGAACGCCCGCTTCGCACTTTCGAACTCTCCTCTTTTGTATCTGACGAATCCCAGATCGTTCCAAGATTGGGATTGGATCAGCTTGCCTGCGAAGTGTCCGCCCAAACCTTTACGATTCACGTATTCCAGTCGCTTATCGATTTCTTCGGCCGACAGACTGTAATTGTGCTCCAAAAGTAGGTTGTTCAATCGGATTCCGGACGAAAGCAGAGGTTGATAAGCGACGGGAATCGCCTCGGGAAAGCGTCCGGAACCCGAGACTCGGGTGGAATCCGGCAGGACCGTATCGAATACGAAATCCCAAAAATAGTCCCAAACGGTGATCTTAACTTTCTTGGGAAACCAATTGATCCCGCGTTCGCGAGCGGACTCCTCGGCCTTTTTCAGATTCGCTTCCGACTCCGAAAGATTGCCGATCTTTTGCAAACTCAGAGCTAACGCGTTGTAGAGATTGACCGGATCCACCAACTTCGAATTTTCGTTCAGCTTCAATGCGTCCCTGTAATATGAGATCGAAGTTTCGAAATCGCCGGATTCCATAGAAGAAAGCCCGATCAGCGTATATATAAGCGCGAGTTTCTCGCGGTAACTTCCGAACTGCCCAGTAAAATCGGATTGGGCGAACAATTTCGGAAATTCGTTTTCGGAATACAACGCGGCGGCATCCTTCAATTTTCGGATGGCCTCCGAATACCGGGACATGTATATGGACGATCTTGCTGAGTTAAAAAGAAAGACCGCCTTTTGACGGTAATCCTCGAACTGGGCTTTGAAAAGAATGACCTTGGAATAGGATTCGACCAACGCGTATTGCTCGTCCGCTTTCGGGTAGTTCTTCAGCAAAAAGTAATTATTCGCGAGATTTAACCGTAGATCGGAAAGGGCTTTCTTATTCGGAAATTTCTCCCCCAACAATTCCAGGATTTGGCTGTAGAGCTCGACGTTCTCTTCGAAATTCTTTTCCGGGAAATATTTTCCGTAAACGCTCTTATAATTGTCCTCGTCCGACGGCTCGTCATCCGAAACTTTCCGGGACTTCATGATGTCCACGTATTGGTACAACCATCCCAAAAGTTGGTAAGCGTCGTGGTAGGTCGGGTCCGCGAAGATGATCCACCGAAGCTCGTATTCCGCTTGCTTGTAATCCCTAAGTGCGATCTCCTTTTTACTCGCATCCATTGTACCGGCGGCGTAATAATACGTCTCCCGTATCACGGACCTGTTGATCAGATAATAGGCGTATCCGTACAAAGTCGCAAGATCAAGAAAGGTCCTGGCGCGAGGAAGGATTTTTTCTTTTTCATAATACTGGGTAACGTAGAGTAATCCTTCCTTTTTGTCCAGAGGATCGAATTCGACCGGATTCAAGGCGCCTAGAAGCCCTTTGGAATTCTTTTCGCTGATCGATTTGGCCAATTTAAAAGAGGTATCGACCATCAATTTTTGGTAATAGATCGCGTAGTCCTTATATAAGCTGTCCAAAAAGAGATTCTTACTCTTGGCCAAAAACATATTCTCGGCGTTGAAAAAATAATGGAAAGAGGCCTGTAAAAAATCCGATCGATTCTCGTAATTTCGGGCAAGGTTCTCGAAATAAAGAAAGGATCTTTCCATTTCACTTTCATCGATGGGAACTCCCGAATTAGAATCGTAATTCTCCAAAAAAGTCCTCAATTCCGTGAGGGAATTCCGAGTATCGCCTACTCCCCGAAAATTTTCAGATTTCAATATATGAGATTTTAAGAATAAAGGATCCTCGGGCTTCAACTGCTCGACGAAGGAATCCAGAACTGCATTACTTTTCTTGTATTCCCCTTGTCCTTTCAAACCGGCAGCCTTTAAATACGCGAAGTAACGGCTTAAAAACGGGGATTTCGTTTTTAACGAATTTACCGTCTCCGCGGCGTCCGCGATCCGGATTTTTTCCGCATCGGAACGGTCGGAAAACGTATTCGATTCCAAAAGCTCGTATATATTTCGAAGATCCTCCGTGGAACTATTAGGATCGTTCGCAGCGGATATCAGAACTTCGGGGAGTTTCCATCCGGATTCTTCCGAGGAGGAAAAACGGATCGCACCGATCTTCCTTCGGACCTGTCGAATATTATAAAATTCGGGAAAGGACTTGGAAAGAAATTCATAACGTTCTAATGCGGTTTTCTCGTCCCCCGCCTCTTCGTAGATCGCCCCGATATGCTCCTCCAAGGCGGCAAGAGATTGCTTGTCCGCTCCGGAAACGCTCCGCAACAGAGCGGAATAGTCCCGCAATTCGTTCGGTTTCGATCCTTCGGTATTGAGTAGATAGGCGTAACTCAAACCTTCCGTCGGATGCATCTTGGACGCGAGCATCTCCTTGCGAATCTCGTTCAAAACTACAATCCGACCTTTTTTTTTCGATTCCCGGTATTTTTCGAGACGGGCCTTAGCTTTAAAGACGGGAAGCAGCGGATCTTCGGCGAAATACGACTCAATCGAATCCAACGCGAGTAGAAAGTCCTCGAAACTCTGCTTCTTTTTATATTCCAGAGCTAGCTCGTATTGGGCGCCTATATCCGCGGACTTGGGAACGGAGCCTTCTGCAGGCAAAAAATATACGTTCATCGTATCGTAAAAGGAAGCGGTAAAGAGTACGCTTCCGCCGTTGAACCTGGAATACTTCGTATCGAAAAGGGAGAAATTTCCGGACGTTAACTTCTTCTCCTTTCCGTTCGTCCGATCCAAGCGGACGATCACGCTATTGTCACGCTCGTCGACCTTTCCGTTTCGATCGGAATCGCTCCGAATGGACGTGTAGTAAAGATAGCGCCCGTCCGGCGACAGGCTCGGGGAAAAGTCGAGATAATCGTCCTTTGTGATCCTTTTAATTTTGGAAGAAGCGATATCGAAAAGATACACCTCGCCTCTTTCCGAATCGGAATAGGATATAAACGTAATGGACTTTCCGTCCTCCGACCAAAAGGGGCTGGCGCCTCCTTTTTCGGTCAATCTTCTAGTTTTTTCCTTTCCTTCCGAATCCATCAGAACCAAATTCGGGATCCCCGGGCTGAGCCTATCGGAGGAAAAGACGATATGCCGATTATCGGGGCTCCAATTCGGATCCGTGTCTAGGAAACGATCGGATTTTCCCGGCGTATCATATTCAGGATTCGTTAAGAACTTGAAATCAGTATTCAGAAACCTTTTCCCGTCCAGAATTTTGATCGCCCATTCGGAAGGTTTCATCTTCAATAAGACTAGGTCGCCGGAGGAATCGTACTGCTCCGACACGAAAACCAGCTTCGTTCCGTCGGGACTGACGGCGGGTTTGTATTCCGAAGAGGGGTGATCCGTGACGGGAACGACCACGGAACTCTTCAAGTCGCGGAACCATATGTCGAAATTCCCTTTTTGACCGGTCGTATAAAAGAGATAGCGTCCGTCTTTCGTGGTCGAATTGTATAGGTTATTCCCTCTTTGAACCGTAAGAGGGAAAGGTTTGTCGTTTTCGGGCCGGAAATAATTTCGGGAGATCGGCCCGTAATCGAATTCTATCGGTTTGATTTTTTCGACGGAGCTCAACAAGGCGCAATCGAAGAGCGGAACCAGGGCAGAAATTGCGATCGCGAGACCGAAACGGCGCATGAAAATCTAATCCTTCTTTTTCCAAACGCCGGTAGAAGATTCGTAATATTCCCCGGAGGCGACGGATTTGTACCAGGTAAGAACAAGGGACTGCTTGACCATTGCCTTCTCCTTTTCCGTAAGCGGCTTCTCGTGACGGGAAAAATCTTTACGGAACTTGGACTGAACGACCAATTCCCGATTCTCATTCGTGATTTTGATCAATTCGGAAAGTCTCGTTCTGAATTCCTCCTTGGCCAAGGCCTTGTCCGCGCCGACCTCCTTCGATTTCGGATTCATCCGGATCTTTCCGTCCAAGCCTTCGGCAAGAAGACCCGCCGACAGATATTCCTTGGTTTCCCTGGCCAAATAGGCCAAGGTCCGTAATGCGATATAAAAAGTCCGGTCCGCCGGATCGGAAAATTCCTCTTGGACAAGATCCCGTTCCCAGATCTCGGAACCGGAGGAGGAAGTCTTAATGGAGGCGATGAGCCATCCGTCCTTTTCCAAACTCCTATCCTCGCCTAACATTTGTTTTTCGGAAGCGGTCTGGGTCTGAGTGAAAGTGATCAAAGGAGCTTTGATCGTGCACGTCTGGCAAAAAAGCGCACAGATCGCAAGAATTTTAAGAAAATGTGAAGTTTTTCGAGCCATAGTCATTTGTTGTAGGTTTCGATTTCGCTTTGCGCCCGGTTCAGAAAATTGGCCAAGGGCATTCTCTGTTGCGAAACCTGGTTGTTCTCAAGATTTACCAGGGTTCCCAGAACGGATCGTTTGAAAAGGATCACCGCATATACGAGACCTTTGGAAAGTTCCAATTCTATCTTATCCACAGCATAACTGGTATAGATGAAGTCCGTCAATAGATTCGAAGGTGCAAATATGTTGATGGCGCTCTTTCCAAAGTCGCGTCCGATCTGATAAACGCTGAAAAACAGATTCAGATTCGGGATAGGGTCCCCTAGATTTCGGCCCCAAAGATTCAGGTCGGCCTTGATTTTTCCGTCGTCGATCTTTCCCCGACTTCTCCCCGGAAGAAGCTGTTTTAGATCTATGTCCTTGACCCTTAGTTCCATCGAATATTCCATTCTTTCCGGATCTCCCGATCCGACGTTTACGATCACGTCTTTTCCCAGTACTTCTCCGTCAAGAGTATGTATCCTCAGGAAATCCATCCGTAAATAATTTTCTGAATAACTCAGGTTCGCGGAGAGACCGGGTGAGTCCGTCTTCGGCTTAATGTATTCGAAGGGAACACCTTTCAGAGACGGGTGAGTCCCTACGATTTCGCGGATCGTAAAGTTCGGTTCAGGCATTCGACCGTAATTCAGCACGAATTTTCTCTTGTCCCCTTCGATCAGATTCCGGGTTTCCTTGACGGAAAGATCGTGCTGGAACGGTACAGCCGCATTTAGTCCGTCGATCCGATAAAGTTTGCATTCCGCACTCGGACAGAGACGATTGCTTACATATAGACTGGAATCCTTGGAGGTGAGCGTTCCTCTCACATCCGATCCTTGCCACCCGAAACCCAAGCGCAGATCCCCTCGGAACGTGAGGCCCTTTATCAGGTACGCGTCCTCCGCCGAGACAAGCCTAAGACTTCCCCTTAACTCGGGAGAAAAATCTCCGAGGGATGCGGCTTCTCCCGGCTTGGCCCGAGTCAAGACCCCTTGGGAAGAAAGGGATAACTTCCCGGAAAAAGCGGTCAAATCCATCCGATCCAGAAAGATTCTATCAGGAGGAGTTCCTTCCACCTTTGCGGAAAGATTCAGTTTCCCATCTTTGATTTCCAAAGCGGGAAGATTCAGACTTACATTTCCGCCTATCTCCTGCTTCTTTTCCCTCTTGACGTAGTTCAGATTTCCGCCAAGAGATAAGCGTGAACCGATTTGCGACCGCAAAGGAATCAACGATTCCCGCAACGCCAGGGGCAACGGGGGGATCAACTCGTCCAGATCGGCTTCGATCTTCAATCCGCCTAAACTCAAAGCTAAGGAATCCCGAATTCCTATCTCGACGAAACTTTCCAGAAAAAGCGCCCGCTCTCCGTCGGGCGAAAAAACCGAGACCGATACCGGAGTCGCCTTGATCCTTTCCAATGCCCAAGGCTTTTTTAAAAAAAGTAATTTATAATTTCCTTTTGCACTTAATCCGATATTTCCGGAATTTCCCCTCCCGTAAGGAAAACGGAAATCGGATAGTTTCAGAGACAAGCCCGCGTTTAGATCGGAAAAATCCCTTCCCTTTACCGTCAAATCCACGGACAATAAACCCGACATTCCGGAAACATAGGGCGCCAAGGAGAAGCGGTCCAATGCAAGTTTCAAATCCACAGCGGGCGCTGCTAGGGAGGAATCGCCCGAATAGAAAAAAGTTCCCGCCAGGCTAGAACCGTTATAGTACGCTTTTAGACGTTTGACGTTAAGAAGAGCAATCCAGGGCAAAGGCTTCTCCGCCGTCGGATCCTCCGTAGGCTGGGGGCGGAATCTTCCGTCCCAGTCCAGATGTAACTCCCGGACGTAGTGGGCTTTGGCTCCGATCCGAAGATCCAAATCTGAAGCCTTCACTTCCCCCGTCGCCCGCAGTTCTTTGGAGGTCCCCTCCACCAAAAGAGGAGCCAGAGAAGCATCGCCTCGCAAGGAGATTCCCCGAATTCCTAGGTCCGTAAGGAAGCCGGAAATCGGAGCCAATCTGATCGAAGACTTCTGCAAGGCGAAATGCACGTTTTGGAGTTCGGACCCGATTCCGGAAATCCTACCTCCTCCCTCCAACCATTCGTCTTCGTTCACTACCAGTTTCAGATTTTTTAAAACGATTTCCTTGGAGACGGGAGAATAATCCAGGTCGTAACGGAAAGAAAATCCGAAAGGTTCCGCCATACGATCCGCTATTTTCAATCGTATCTTGTCGGCGCCTATGTCCATTTTGGAACGGAACGGATGCTTTGCGTCCGAGCGCTCCCAGACCCAAGTCAACCGAAACGGATGGTCCATCTGCCGGAGCGGATCCCGGAAGCGGATGCGGACAGGTTTTTGGGGATTGAGAGAAAGCTTGAAATCGTCGATGAGACCGAGGGCGGAAAGATTCAAAGGAATGGAGGAAAATCTTTCGGTATCTATTTCCAGATCCAAGTCCAGCCCTTCAACCTCCGCTTCGAAAGGCTTGCCTTCCTGCTCCGAAGAAATACCGAGCTGCATATTCTTGAGTTCCAGCTTCAGAAAAGCGCTGACCGGAAGATACGTGCGGATGACGGAGATCGGTTCTTTTGTCTGGGGAGAAGGCGGTTCCGCTTTCCCTCCGGAATCTGAACCCGCAAACAAGGTTGCTACGTTCCAGATTCCCTTCTTTTTTTTCAATCGGACCGTCGTATCCTCCAGAGAAATCCGGGAGATCTTCAAGCGTCCGAAGAGAATGTAAGGTAAATTGTAGCTGAATTCCAGCCCCTTTGCCTGCAAAACCGGGGTTGTGCCCCATTCGGGTCCGGCCGTTAGAGCCAAATCTTCGATCCGTATGCCGTACAAAGGGGAGAACTTCCGGATCTTTCCCCTCAATTCCCCCCGGACTATCGGCACAAAAACCCTATCGAAGAGAATCTGTCCGGTAAAGGAATTGAAGACGGAATGATAGATGAGAAAGAGTACGAAGAGTACGGATAATAGAATTTTTCGCTTTAACAGAATCTGAAAAACCGATGGGAACACCTGGTTTTCTAAGGGATCAATATTCGAAAGACTCGATAGCCTCTTCTAAGGTTTTATAAATCTCAAAAATGCTAGCAAGTTTGGTAATCTCCATCAAATTCTCAATGTCCGAATTCAGATTCGTAAAAACCATTCTTCCTTTGAGCCCGTCGATGTGTTTGTAAATGTTCAGGAACATTCCCAATCCGGCGGAGTTGATGAAAGGCACTTTTTTCAGATCGATGATGAATTTGGGGACGTCACCTTTCGAGATGTACTCCTCGATTTTTTGTCCAAGCTCGAATTCGTTACCCGCCTTGATGGGTCCTTCGATCTTGATGATGTGGACGTCGTTTTTCGTGGTGACTTTGATTTTCATAACCCTTTCTTGGATTTTTGTGCATATATAGGATCTGCATTCTAGTCGTCTTGTAAAGTCCTTTTTTACGGAATCCCTCCCAAATCCGGTCCTACTGACAGGGAAAAGCAATCCGCAGGTTTTCGGCCCCTTGAATTATGGTCGACATTTTGGCCGGAATGCAACATCGTACCAACGTCAAGATGGCTTCCAAACCACCCCTCCTCTCCGTAGTGATTCCGATTTACAACGAGGAAAAAACGATTCCCGAACTCGTCAAACGTCTGAACTCACTTTTGAATATTCTAAAGAAAAGATTCTCCTTCCGACCCGAAGACGCAGAGATCCTTTTCGTCAACGACGGGTCACGGGACGAAAGCGCCGAGATTTTGAAAAAATTTTGCGGATCCACCCCTGGCTTCTCCCTCATAAATCTATCCAGAAACTACGGTCACCAGTTGGCGATCACCGCCGGGATAGACGTTGCGAGGGGGGAAAACGTGGCGGTTATGGACGGAGATTTGCAGGATCCTCCGGAATTCGTAGCGGACTTATTCGAAAAAATGAAGGACGGATATGACGTGGTGTATGCCCGACGGAGAACTCGCGAAGGGGAATCCGTTTTCAAACTTCTAACCGCCCATCTTTTTTACCGGACATTAAAGAAACTTACTAGATTCGATATTCCGATCGATACGGGGGATTTTCGGATCATGAGCAGGCGGGTTACGGACGTCCTGGTCTCGATGAGGGAACAGCATAGGTACATCCGCGGTTTGATCGCCTGGATCGGTTTTCGGCAAACGGGACTCGAATACGACCGGGACGAGAGGTTCGACGGGGAAACGAAGTTCTCCGTCGGAAAGATGTTGAAATTCGCTTTGGACGGGATCACGTCCTTTTCTTCCGCCCCTCTGAAATTATCCTCTTATTTGGGATTTTCCGCCGCATTTGCGGGTTCCCTATATTCGATCTATATACTGTATCTGAAATTGTTCACGAACAATACGATCCAAGGTTGGACTTCCGTCATGGTCGTAGTCCTGCTCTTGGGAGGCGTACAGCTTTTGGCCTTAGGAATGATAGGAGAATACCTGAGTCGCGTCAACGATCAGACCAAAAACCGCCCGCTCTATGTGATCGAAAAGATCTACTCCGTCGAAACGCAGGAACACAGGAAAAATTCCCGCGTTGGTCGTGAAGACACTCGGAGGAAGAATGAATCGTCTCGCGGATAAAATCCTCGGCGCGTTCACAGTAGCCGCGGCTTTCCTCCTCACAGGAATGATGGTCTGGAAACATTGGACCTTTTTTCTGGATCTCTGTCCGATGAAGGACCTCCTGACTTGGGACGAAAATATAAGATTGAGCCAATTGTTGGACCAATACCAGGACTTCCGTGACGGGAGGTACTGGAGAGGATTTTTTCCGTTCTTAGAAGCCTCGACTTGGCCCCCTTTGCGTTCCATCCTCTCCTTGTTTCTACTTTGGGGACCGGGAGACTGGCCGATTACTTGGAAGGATTCTTTTTTAGGACTGGCATTTTACGCGCTCTGCTTTCCTACGCTCGTATTCATCAGTTTTAGAATCACGGGTTCTCTCTTATTTTCGGGAATTGTTTCCGCCTTCGTCCTAGCGATGACACTGCACACCACCGAGACCCCGGCTTACAGTCTCTCCTCCATGTTGGAAACCCAAGGGATGTTCGTTTTACTCTGGGTATATTTCTCTCTGTACAGACTGTACGATTCCGTCCGGGACCTTCCTGCAGGTTCGGAACTGGATCCGCAAAATAAATCGGTTCGAAGCCTCATCTCCGTTTCTTTGTTAGCGCTTTTTTTCACCAAATATCCGTACGGACTTCTTCTTTTCATTTCCCTGTTCGCGTACGAAACCTTGTCCCGCTTTCCGGAGCTTGTCGGATTTCTCCGCTTTTCGATCCGTACGCATTACAAAGGATTGCGACTCGTTTTTTTGATCCTGGTCGTGGGAATGGTTTTTTCCCTTCCACTTTTACGGGCGGTCACGGATTGGAATCTAGACCAAAAGAACTTCAAGAAGATCTTATATTTCCTGACCGTACTTCTGTTCTTGGATTTCAATTATTTCCTGTTTACCAATAGAAAAGAAGCAAAGGCGCTCGCCCCTCCTTCATTAAGAATTCTTTATATTTATGCAATCCTCCCCTCCTTTATTTGGTTGTTCGCGAATCTGGACCGTGTCATGAGTCTGGTGAACGCCCAAATGATCGTGAACAAATTCGTACGCAGTTTTATACTCAGCCTTTTCGAATCGCCAAGCGATAAAATTCCGGCTAGCCACGTTTTCGACCATCCCTGGATTTTTCGCGCTTTCTTTGTCGTCGCCCTTGCTTGGATCCTTTACTGGTCTTATTCGGAAATCCGGAAAAAACGGCAAAAGGGAACTTCCGAGGGAACGGAATCGACCGGCATTTCCGAAAGATCGGGCGGTATATTAGAAAAGTTGGAAAGACTATCCTGGCCGAGCGCTCTCCGTGATCCTCTTTTAGCGGTGACTGCCGTGGTATTTTTGCAGTACATCGTCATCGATCTGAGCACGGGAAACAAGCAATTAAGACACGTGTTCTATCCTTTGCCGGCCCTCATTTGGATCCTGAGTCTATGGTTTTTTCGCACGATACGGGACGCAAAAGAGGACCGGACGAAGTACGTCGCGATAACGGTTTCCCTCCTTACGTTCGGATGGGGGATCTCGTTATTCTTCCGCCCCGGTGGACTCCTAAGAGATTCTTACGGCTCCGCTCACGCGTTTTGCCTGAAAGGTTTCGAAGAAAAAGCCTTTCAACCGGCCAGGGATTTTGCCGCATTCCTGGATCCGAAAGGTAGGTACATCGCTTTCAACGCTTTTCACGAAGAGGAAAATTTCCAGACTCCGGGAAGACTCCTCGCCTCCGAGTTCGATCTTTTGATGCGCCTGAAGACTCTGGAACAAGGGAAATTCCGAAACGACAACAAATATCGTTGGAGGAATTGGGAAGAATTTGATACATTGGTTTATATCGGGCCGGATTGCGAATTGCCGACAAAGAACCGGAAAAGAACGGAATCTTTGGGGTATTCCGCAACTCTTATTTCGGAACATAGACATGAGAGCGGGCAATATTGCATAAAAGAATATCGTCTAATCAAAATGTAATTTCCTTTCTTTCGGAAAATCTCGATTCGGGAGACTAAGATCGTGTCGCATCCTTGGCTATTGCCGACAATCCTAGCTTCTCTTCCGGCGGGCTTTCTCTTATTCGCGATCTATCTTTATCTGTATTATAAGGAAAAGCAAAGGGCGCTTTTACTCTGGGCGATCTGTTGGTTCTTTCACATTCTTTTTTACGTAGGCAATATACTCAGGATCACGGAAGCGGAGACGATCTATAAATATTACCCGAACGTAACTGTGGATTTTCTTCAGGCATGCTTTCAATTGGCCGGATGCATGAATTTCCTGAAACGTAAAACCCCGGGATTCTTGATCGGAATATTCGCTACGGTGGGAACTTGGGCGATATACTTGGATCTAGTCAACGACAGGAGCGATTTGTTCATATCCCCGATCTATCTTCTGGTCGGGATTTCGATGAGCTATACCGGCTACGTATTCCTGAGAAACAGTCATGAGAATCTAGGCAAGAAAATCGCGGGGTGGATCTTTTTGCTTTGGGGATTTCACGTATTGAACTATCCTTTCCTCAGAAGTTCCGTCAAATTCGCACATTTCGGTTTTCTTTTAGGAACTTTTTTCCGCATGGCTTCCGCGATCGCGATCTTACTGGCTTTTTTCGAGGAACTCAAAGAGGCGCTTTTACAGACCCAGAATAATTATAAAAAAATAATAGAGACTACGCAGGAAGGGATTTGGATGATCGACAAGGAAGCTAACACCTCTTTCGTGAACCAAAAAATGTGCGAGTTTCTGGAAATTCCCCAGCGCAATTTCTTGGGAAAATCCCTGTATGACTTTGTCGCACCCGAAAACAGATCCCTGTTGGACAAACGGTTAAGGGAGAGAAAACTAGGAATCAGCGAAATCCACGAATTCCATTTTAAAAACAAAATGGGAGAATCGGTATGGCTCCTCATGTCCAGTAGTCCCATATTCGATATTCACGGAAATTACGAAGGCGCATTGGCAATGAGCACGGATATTACGCCCTTCAAAAAGGCGGAAGGTACGCTTAAAGAACGGGAACGCCAACTTTCCACCTTGATGAAAAACCTTCCGGGAATCGCGTATCGGTGCCAAGTGGATATGGATTGGACCATGGAGTTCATCAGCGAAGGTTGTTTCGAACTGACCGGGTATTCTCCTTCCGATTTTGTGTACAACCGGACCGTTTCGTTCGGAAGCATCATCCATCCGGAGGACGCTCAGAAAGTCTACGACGACGTTGTAGAAGCGATCAACGCGAACAGGACTTACCGGTTGGTTTATAGAATCCATCATCGCAACGGAGAAATCCGATGGTTCTGGGAACAAGGCTCAGCGGTAAAAGGGGAAAACGGGGAAATAGTGGCTCTGGAAGGTTTTATCACCGATTTCAGTCAGGTAAAAGCCGCCGAGGAGATCATGGCGGAAACCTTGAAGGAAAAGGAATTGTTGCTGAAGGAAGTCCATCACAGAGTCAAAAACTATCTTCAGGTTCTCTCTAGTCTTCTTTCCCTCCAATTGGATAAGAGCGAAAACCCCGAATCGAAATCCATATTGCTCGAAAGCCAAAATCGAATACAGTCCATGGCTTACGTGCACGAATCCCTGTATGGGAGAACGTCGGTAAGCGACGAATTTTTTCCGAAGTATGTCAGGAAATTGGTGGAGAGCCTGTTACGGTCCTACGGCTTCGATCATAACGATATCGAAATAGATCTGAGATGCGAATCCATTCCCCTGAAGCAGAACGCCTTTATTCCCGTCGGCCTCATATTAAACGAATTGGTTACGAACACTCTGAAGCACGCGTTCGTGGACAAATCCCCCTCCGAACCGAAGCGTTTGGGAATCGCCTTTTACAGGGAGGATTCCTGGATCCATTTGGAAGTCAGCGACAACGGCGGGGGAAAGGAACATCTGAAAGACGCTCTAGATACCATGGGACTCGAGCTTGTGGTTCTGCTAACGAAACAACTGAAAGGAACCGTCTCCGATATACCTTGTCCGAAAGGAACCGCCACTCGAGTCAGATTTCCGATGCTGGGCTAAAGGCTCCCGCTTACACCCCGGCGCTCTGAGGTCTTACTTCCTGGGTCTCCTCGGGAAGCCGATTCGTCACTTCTCGGAACGTCTCTTTGTATTTGGCATGATTCGTTCCCATCAGCCTGTCCCAGATATTGAAATACAATCCGTAATTGCAGTTAAAGTATTTATGATGCATGTTATGATGCGTCGTAGTATTATGCCAGCTTAAGAACCTGTTGTCCAAAAATCCTTTCGGGAACAGCTCGAATGAGAGGTGCCCTAAGACATTCAGAAAATTGCTGTAAAAAAAGAAGACGAGTAGAGCCATGGAATGCAAGGGCAGAATCAAGGCCGCGAGGGGAACGATTCCCGCCTCTATGACGGCTTCGTAGGGATGAAAGGAAAAAGCGGCCCAGGGGGAAGGATTGGTGGATTTGTGGTGCACCAAGTGCATTCTCTTGAATAGGACAGGATGGTGCATGAGACGGTGAGTCCAATAAAAATAAGTATCGTGCAAGAATATCAGAGCAACTATGCTGAAGACCAAATAAGGAACCCCATAATCTGAAACCTTATCGTATAATAATGTCCATCCCTGTTCTTTCATCAGATATACCAGCACGCCGGAGGCTGCGAAGATGAACAGAGTCAGCGCGGAATATTTGAGTTCGTGCCAGATCTTGTCCGCTTCCGGAAGTTTGGACTGGATGATCCTATGCTTCAATTTATCCCGGAAGAGTAGCCAGACGAAAACGTAAGCCAACCCGGCCATGATCAGGTATCTCACCCAAAGGGTGACAAGGGAGAAAAGATAGTAACCGTCCAATCCGTATTTCTGCACTAATTCCGTCATGGTTTCACCTCGAGTTCAGGTTCTTTGTTTCCAGATTCTATACGATGAGACCTTTCTTCGGCCAGATAATCCTGAAAAACTCTAGCCGATTCCGAAATCGGAGAGGATTTCGGGCGGAAATCAGGTCTGCAATTGCCTTTCCCGATTTTTACGAAACTCCGTGGGGGTCACTCCGGTGAGTTCCTTAAAAGCACGATTGAAGGGACCTAAGGATTGGTACCCCAAATCCATGGCGATCCGAATGATGGGCAATTCGTCTTTTTTCGGATCCAGGAGAATTTCGCAGGCCTCCTGGATTCTGTATCTGTTTAAAAAATCCGGAAAGTTACGGAACCCCATGGCTTGGTTGATCAATCGTCTTAATTTGTATTCCTGTACTTCCAGATCCTCGGCTAATTGGCCGATGGTCAGTCCTTCCTTGCGATAGAGTTTTTCCTCTTCGAAGGCCAGTACGAGTTTCTTTTTCAGGATCGGATCCGCTTGGACGATCCTTTCTTCTTCCTCGGTTCCCATCGAGGGTTCCGGGTCGACGAGACCGTCCTTCAATTCCAATACCAGATACATGAACGCGAGGATCAATCCCCACGCGAGAAGAACGTTGATCAAATCCAGAACTTCCGACAGCGTTTTTCCCCTCAGGATCAAGTGGGAAAAAATTCCGAACGTGATCACGCTACCGGTCATCAATATATGCACTTCGCGTAATCTCCTGCGCGTTTCCACCAAATCGTCCTTACGACCGGAGTATGTCTGAAAGATCGCGAATAAAACGAAAGCTAGGGAGATCAAAGTCGGAACGACGATATGGGCCAAAACCGTTTCCGATTCTATGGGCCCTCTCATGCTAATCTGATCCAGAACCGGATAAACGAGTAAGGCGGAAACGGCGATCTTTCCGAGGAGTAAAAGCCAGTGCCAGGCTTTGAGTCGGAAATGGTCCTTGAAAATCGCCGAGCTTAAGATCCAAAAAAAGAAAGGCAAGCTGAGTAGCCCGGCAAACAATACGATACGGAGCGGAAAGGAAATCCTCAGATCGGGATCCAGGCTGAGAATAATATAGGAAATGATTCCGAAAGAAAATCCTGCCGCGATGCGGATCCTGAGATCGTAATTGTATTTCCACGCGAACAACCCTATCAGGAAGATCAGGTTGGAGAGACAAAAATAATGTAGAATATTTGTGATCTCGGAGATCAAAGGGACTCTTCCAGTTTTTCCAACTCTCTCCAAAAGTCCTTTGTTTGTAAACCAGGAAGAAATTTCCGAATTAGACCGCTATCCACGAACGCATCTTCTCGATCGGGTTCGACTTCGGGATAGTTGGATATACGACCTTTTTCCTCTAAAAATTGAAAGATTTCCCACCAAGTATGCCATTGGTTGTCCGAAAGTACCAGTTCGGAAGGCAACTTGTCCTCGAAATCGGATAAAATCCCTCGAACCGCTTCGGTGATATCCGAAATATGGCACAAGTTCAGTTGTCGTTTGGATTTCCGAACCAATCCTTTGCGGATCCAATCCGCCGGATTCCGGAAAGGTCCGTAGATCCCGCTTAAGCGAAGTATTTTCCCCCCCGATTCCAAAAATTTCTCTTCGATTTCGAATCGTTCGTGTTCCAGATTCTTAGGCGTGCTTTCGCGAATTTCCCCCTCCCGCCTGTAAATGCTAGTAGTTCCCAAAAGCCATTTCCGGCGCGAGACTTTCGAGAAAGCCTCCGCCAGGAGGTATTTCGTGGGAACGGAATGTAAGGGAAACGTAATGATCAAGGAATCGAAAGGGGAATTCTCGTATTCACCGACGAACTTTCGGACGCTTTCCTCGTCGCCGAAATCGTAGATTTTAGAGTTCGAGACCGTCGTCTTGCGGGAAAAGGAGGTGATCCGAAATTCATCGTTTAACGATTCCAGTATTCTCAGACCGGTATAACCTAAACCTAAAATCGCGTGCTTGGACATGACTAATCCAGGCCGAGTCTCTTATAGATCAATCCCACCTTGGATAGGTAAGGTTCGATCCTGAAAATCTCCTCTAGGTCCGCTGCACTTAACGCACTTTGAACCTTAGGATCGGCGGCAAGACGATCCTTCAGGTTCTTGCCCGGATCCGCCCAAACTTCCATAGCGTGTCCTTGCACGATCGCATAGGCGTCCTCTCTGGTGATTCCGCCCTTTTCTATAAGATGCAAAAGCACCTTTTGGGAAAAAATCAAACCCCTTGTGATACCTAAAGTTCTTGCGATCGCATCCGGATAAACGTGGAGATTCCTGACCACGAAAAGCATCTTGTCCAAAATGTATTCCAAGGCGATCGTGGAATCCGGGATCACGATACGTTCTGCGGAAGAATGGGAAATATCCCTTTCATGCCAAAGAGGAACGTTTTGCAATGCGGTCTGAACGTTGGATCGGATCACTCTCGAAATTCCGGAAATTCTTTCACAGATCACCGGATTCCGTTTGTGCGGCATGGCGGAGGATCCTTTTTGTCCCGCCGCGAACGGTTCCTCCACTTCCCTTCCCTCCGTTTTTTGCAAAAGACGGATCTCCGTTGCAAAGCGGTCCAAACTAGCGGCAGTGACTCCTAATGTGGACATATAAGCCGCATGTCTATCGCGGGATACGACTTGGGTTGCGATCGGGTCAGGCTTGAGTCCCAACTTCCCGCAAACATATTCCTCTATATCCGGTTCAATGTTGGAATACGTGCCGACCGCTCCGGAAAGTTTTCCTACGGAGATTTCCTCTTTGGCGTCCTTCAACCTATCCCGGTTTCGTTTCATCTCTTCATAAAAAAGGGCGAACTTCAGACCTAAGGTCATGGGCTCCGCGTGAATGCCGTGGGATCTTCCGATGCAAGGAAGATCCCTGAACTGGATCGCCTTTTCACGAATTGCAAGAATGAGTTCGTCCGTCTTTTTCAGAATCAGATCCATGGCTTGAACCATCTGCACGCAAAGAGCCGTATCCCCGATATCCGAGGACGTGAGTCCGTAATGGACGTGACGTCCGGCCGGACCTATATAGGAATTCATGTTCGTCAAGAATGCGATTACGTCGTGATGAACCTTGGACTCTATTTCCAAAATTTCATCCACGTTGAATCTAGCTTTGGATCGGATTTCCTCGAAATCCTCTTTGGGGACCTCCCCTTTTTTCGTCCTTGCCTCGGTGGCAAGGATTTCGATCTCCTTCCAGATTTCGAATTTATTCTCCAATTCCCAAATCTTAGCGATTTCCGGATTCGAATACCGATCTATCATTCCCGATTTCCCCGGGGAAATATCCCCATTGATAGGATTTTTATCCGAGGTCGATTCGTAAACGGTTTTTGAAGACCGGAGGGAAGAGAAGAAGAAAGGCTCCTCTCCGCAAAACGATAGAGATTCCCGTTCAAGACGAAACGGATTGCGCGTAATCCGTCTCCGGATTTATCCCCTTTTGCGAAGCCGCCCGCGACGGCCCGATTTGTCCCACCGGAGAGATCGCTTCTCCGATCCCTCCCCCGGCTCCCGTAACCGGAACGATCCTATAACCCGAAAAACGGCGCAAATTCACGCGTTCGTTCCCGCAAGCCGGTCGGCTTTAGCGAATTCATTCCGTTTTTTTAATGATTCAAATTGACCGGCTTTCAATTCCGGCCAACCCATTTTCTTTTGCAATTTGGAACGGTATTTTTTATACGCCACCTGATTGACGTAAACGGAATGACGTCCCGTATTCAGGTATTTGATTCCACCGTTCAATAGAGGTCTGTCGCTTCGTATTAGACGTTCGAATTTTTCCGCGGAAACGTCCCCGCTCCGTTTCGCCTTTATATACGAAGAGATCAGATTCGCCATTTCGTCGAACATCTTGTATGCTCCTCCGTCCGTCTCCATGTAACCCAAAGCGTAAAGATTCTCGTGGTTACGATTGAAAAGCGTCAGATACAATTCCGGCCGACCGTTCTTCCATTCGAAATACGTTTCGTTCATGTACGGAATGGACCAATGATAACCGGTAGCGACAACGATAAGATCGATCTTCTCTTTGGATCCGTCCTGAAACTCCACGTATTCTCCTTCCAAACGAGCAATGTCCCCTTTCGCAATCACGTCTCCGTGACGCAGATTGTGAATGAGTTGATCGTTCAGGATCGGATGCGTTTCGAAAATTTTATGATCGGGTGCGGGAAGTCCCAACTTCGTCAGATCTCCCACAAGGAATTTCAAGATGATTCCGAATACCCATTGGGAAAACCAATTCGGGATCCAATGTGCTCCGTCGCCGAAAACGTCCGCAGGTATTCCTAAAATATGTTTCGGTATAAAATAATATCCCCGTCTAACACTGATAAAAGCTCGGTCCGCGGCGACCCCGGCATCACAGGCGATATCGCAACCGGAGTTTCCCGCACCTACGACCAAGACCCGCTTGCCCCGGAACAAGGACAGTTCTTTGTATTTTACACTGTGAAGGATCTCTCCTTTAAAGGTGTCCTGTCCGGGAAACTTGGGTACGTTCGGAGACCAGGTGATCCCGCTCGCGCAGATCACTCCATCGTACAATGCAGTTTCTCCGTTATCCAAAGCGACCGACCATTGGGACCCATTCTTTTCCACGGAACGGACGGAGGTGTTAAATCTGATATGCTTGTACAAATCGTATTCTTTCGCAAAAGCGCGATGGTAAGCCAGGATCTGACGATTGGAAGGATAATCGGGATAATCATCCGGCATCGGAAAATCCGCATAATTGGAAAGATATTTGGAAGAAATAAAATGAGCGCTTTCGTACATCGGAGATCCGGGATTGTCGATGTCCCAAATTCCTCCCACATCCGAATGTCTTTCGAAGACATGAAACGGAATTCCTTTCGACTTCAAGGACCTTGCCATGGACAATCCGGCGGGTCCGCCCCCTACGATACAATAAACTCCGGACTCTTTTAAATTCGATCTGATTTCAATTTTCTCATTCATTGCCTTCGCTCCAAAAATGAGCAATGTTCTCATTTTAAATATGGTCAATGATCATATTTAAAATGAGAGTCAAACAAAAAACTCCTACGGAAGAAAAAAGTAGTCCGGGAAGGGGACAAAATAGTACGGTGTCCCTATATGAAACAGGAGCCCCGCATCCCGGTACAATCTAGAAGTAGAGAAAGAGTAGATATGATCCTGAAAACTGCCAGGGATCTGATCGGGAAAAGGGGAATCGATGCGGTCAGTATGAGGGAGATCGCCCAGTCGGCTCGGATACAGATCGGCTCCTTGTACCAATATTTTCCCGGGAAAAACTCTCTGCTACTTGCCATCATGCGGGAATATTACGATAGGATCAACGAAGGCACGAAGACCTTATTGGAATCCGTTAGGAATGCGGAAGAATTCGAATCTCTAGGAGAAAAAGCGCTCATACAGTTTGCGGAGTTTTTCCAAAAAGATCCGGCTCTGGCAAATCTTTGGGCAGGAGCGCGAGCCGTTCCCGAACTGATCACCGAGGATAATTTGGATACGCACCGAAACGCGGAGCTTATCGTAAAAACGGGACTGCGCTGTCTTCCTGGACTGAAGGAAAACGACTTGAGACCCTTCGCACTCTATACTTGTCATACCATGGGGACCCTCGTTCGATTTGCGAACGAGCTGGACTCGCAACAGGGAAAAGCCGTGTTGGAAGAATGCCGTCAAATACTTCGGCTGAGATTAAAGTCCTTGGTGGATCTTTCCAAATCTAGACGAAGGAAAAAATAAACTTTTTTCAGCACAAGATGGAAAGAAATGACGCGAGAAAAATGCCCTTTCTTTCCCACTCCCCTCGCGCGGAATCCGGAAAGAATCAACCTAACTCGAAAGAACGTACGAATTCCTTGATTAGATTGATGTGATCCACCTCGGGAGAAGGATTTTCCTTACTCGGTTCGTACAGATGCTCGTCAAAAACGTGATAATCGAAAATCTTCAGCTCGAAATCGGGAATCGTGATAATGATATTCTCCGAATGGATATCGAAGATCAGCTTTTCCTCGTTGGCGAGATGACGGGTAACTTCTATGACACGATGAAAATCCAGGGCGATTTTCTTCAGCTTCGCTTTGCTTACCACGCCGAAACGATGAGTGTCGAAGTTCAACTTCCATTTAGGAAAGAGCGCGTCCTGGATGGGATTCTGCCGGATCTTTTCGTTTAAGCGGATAAATTCCTTCAGATGCTTTCCCGGAAGCAGGTTTTGATTGTCGCAAGGCGTCAATGTGATCACAGGGATTCCGAAAGGACTCTTTCGAAAACGCAATCCCATAAAAAAACGAGTGGGCAGAACGAGATCCGGAATCAGGCTTTTGAGTTTCCAATAATGCAACCTTTCCAATCCCAAACGGGCGAACTTGAATCGGATCTCGTCGCGGAGAGATTCCCTCCAGACTCCTTGTTGCAGGAATTCCATCAGTCGGATCTCCTCCGGCTTCAGGTATTTTCCTAGATTCTTTTGGACTTCCTTATATAAGGAACCGAAAATCGGATCGGAAGGAAGTTTGGATTTTCCTATTTTCACGACTTGGTTCCAGGGAAGCGCATAAACGAACTTATAGGAACCTCTACCGATATAATTTTCCGCCGCCAAGGGCATAAAACCGTCCAGAAATTCCCTCTCGTATCTATGCGTTATGCGAAATAGATGGGAAACCGGAAAAATCCGCTCGTAAGACTTCCGCAAAAAACCGGACTGCCTCAGTCGGAAATCTACGGGAAGGTCTTCGAGCGGGATGCGCTCTCCGGCCTTTTCCGGATCGAAGAAAAGTTCCTTATCGAGACCCTTTTCAAGGATTTCGATGAAATTCGGGATTCCGGGGGAATTCCAAAAATTCCGAATTGCGTCCCCGAATTCTGCGAACCTTCCTTTTTTTGCCATGTTTCAGTTCAGAGGAGAATATTTAAGCACAGAGGAATAAGTCGGCAGCGCGGTTTTCGTTTTCTTACTCGAGTTCAGTAGGTCCGACTTGTTCTCCTCCAACCACCACAAATGGTTGGCTCCGTTTTCGCCGCTGTATTTTCCGAGCGGGTTTGCCGGAAAACCGAATCGGTTCCAGTACAGCAACCGTGTCGACTTGGTGTTCCAGAGGAGAACGTACGGTACCTCCTTGGTTAGAGCCTTGTCGATTTTCCTAAGAATCTCGCTGCGCCTTTTGACGTCGAACTCGGTCTTTTGCTCCTGGATCAATTTATCCACTTCCTGACTTTTGAATCCCGCCAAATTATTTTGGCCGTTCTCGTCCGCATACTTTGAGAACCACATCGGTTCCGGATCCGGAAACAAACCGCCTCCCCAAGCCGCCCAGGTCATATCGAAATCGTATTTGTCCATACGGGAACTCCATTCGGCCAGATCCGTAAAATCGATCGCCGCTTGGATACCCAGTTCCTTGGCCCTCTCGATAAAGACCGTGAAATATTTTTCGGTTCCTTTGTCCCGATCCAATATGGAGAATTTGAACTCCTTACCGTTCTTTTCCAAGATTCCCTTCGCATTCGGTTTCCAACCTGCGTCGGATAACAATTTACGGGCTTTGGCAGGATCGTATTCGATAGGAGGATTCGGAGCGGTATTGGGAGGCCATACTCCGGTATAATACGCATCGGTAAGGTCATACTCGTTGAACGCGAGTTTTTCGACCAACAATTTGCGATCCACGAGGTGGGCGATCGCCTTACGCACTCGGACATCGTCGAAAGGAGGTCTTCGCATATTAAAAACCCATCCTTGAAAACCGATGGGTTTGTCGTTGTAGACCTTTTGCTTAATTATATAATTCTTATCGAAGGCCTCTCCTATGGCTTCCTTCACCCAGGTATACGCCTTATATACGGGATAAATATCTATATCCCCTTTTTTGAAAGCTTGAAAAGCGACGGCTTCCTCGGTATATACCTTGAACAAAAGAACGTCGAAATTATCGCTGCCCTTATAAAAAGGATAAGCACGCATCCAGTAATCCCCCCGTCTTTTCAAACGGATATATCTTCCCTTCTTGGCGGATAGAAGTTCGTACGGGCCCGAAACGACGGGAAATTCGAAATTCTCCTTATTGAAGTCCTTTCCCTGGAAATGGTGTTCGGGAAGAATGAACAAGGAATGGGCGACCGTCTCGAAGTTGGACCAGTGAATTTCCTTCTGCGTAAACTCCACCTCGAATTCGCCGATCACTTTCGGCTTCTCGAAACGGGCAAGACCGATCCTAAAAACCGCGGTGTTGTTATCCTTACTCATCAAGGTATCGTAGGTAAAGACCACGTCTTTTGCGGTAACAGGTTTCCCGTCGGACCATTTCGCGTTTTTGTCTATCGTGAAAGTGAACTTTTTTTTGTCCGGGGAAATTTTCCAGGAACTTGCCAGGTGCGGTATAGGTTCCAAAGAGATCGGATGATAATCCAACAAGGGTTCGTACATCGTCTGGAAAATTTCCGCAGTGGTGGAAAACTGTTCCAGATAATAATTCAGAGATTTCGGGAACTGGTGGCTATAGATCCGTAAAGTTCCGCCTTTTTTCGCGTTAGGCGAAACCATGGGATTCGGAGTTCTCAGGGACTCGGGAATGGAACTTAAAGCGCCTTCCCAGGGTTGATCCTTGACTACCGTTCCGTTGTCGGATTCCTCTTTTTCACCGCAGCTTAAAACGCCCCCGATACAAACCAGGACCGCCAAGAATAAGATCGAATTCCGGATTTTTTTGCCGCCTTTCCTTTCCCGTTTCAATGTGCACCTCGTCCTAAAAGAATTTCCGAGAAGGTCATTTCGGGCAAACCCAATACGGAAATTTCGGAGGGATTTTTCGGGCCTTAAAAACCTATTTTACTCTGTGCGCAAATACCACGTCGGGAATTCTTTTCAGGTTTCCGAGAATTTCCTTTAATTGGTCCAAGTGCTCGACTTCGATCATAAATCTCGCCATAAGAGTGTCCTTTTGAACGGTGGAAGCCCCCGCTTCCAGAATATTCGTCTGGGTTCCGGATATGCTTTTTACCATCTCCAAATAAATTCCCTGACGATCCCGGGCCTTGACTTCCACCCGAACGGGCACGGGCTCGGTTTGGCCGTAATCCCAATCCACCGAGATCATCCGGAGCTGTTCTTCCTCTCTTTGTTTCATTGCCACGCTGCAATTTTTCTTATGAACGGAGACTCCCCGTCCGCGCGTCACGAATCCTATGATCTGGTCTCCGGGCAAAGGGGAACAACATCCGGAGAGTCTGACGGGAATATCTCGGAGTCCGGCCACGAGCACCCTTCCCTGAACGGCTTGCCCCTGTTTTTGGCTTTTATCGTGGGAAGGCTTGCGCTTTAACTCCTCGAGGACATCCGCGTTTAACGTAAGTTCTGCCGCGCTTTCCGCTCCCTGTTCCAGATCTTTACGGGTCTCCTCCCTCAGCTTGCGGAAGTAGGCTCTCAGTTTTTGTCTCGCGGAAGTCGTCCTTACGATCCGTAGCCAGATGGGGGAAGGTTTGGAACGTTTGTCAACGACGACTTCGACCTGATCCCCGCTCCGCAACTCCGTTCGCAAAGGAATCATCCTACTGTTGATTTTTGCTCCCTTGCAATGCAGACCTACGTCCGTATGAATCCGAAAAGCGAAGTCCAACACGGTTGCTCCTTTCGGGAGCTGAATGATTTCCCCTTTCGGAGTAAAAACGAATACCTCGTCCTCGTGGAGATCGTATTTCAGCTCCTCCAAAAATTCCTTAGGATCCAAGGCGGAGTCCTGCCATGATTGGAGAACTTCCAACCATTTTACGGTTAGGTGACGCTCGTTCGCGTGAGCTTTTCCTTCCTTGTATACCCAATGTGCCGCGATACCGAATTCCGCGATCGCATTCATCTCGGTCGTCCGAATCTGCACTTCCAAAGGCTTTCCGTCCGGGCCGATAACGGTAGTATGCAAGGATTGGTACATATTCGTCTTAGGCGTAGCGATATAATCCTTGAACCTACCCGGAACGGGAGTCCAGAGAGTGTGGACGATTCCTAAGACCCCGTAACAGTCCTTGATCTCGTCGGTAATGATACGGATCGCGCGCAAATCGAAGATTTCGTCGAACGTCTTCTCCTTGGTTTTCATTTTCCTATAGATGGAAAAGAAATGTTTCGCCCTACCCTCTACTTGGGCGTTGATGTTGATCTCCGCCAATCGCTGCTTCAGAATGAGCTGGAGTTTATCTATGTATTCCTCCCGCTCCGATTTTTTTACGTTGATTCTCTTTTTAATATCCTGATATTCTTCAGGATATATGACCTGGAAGGCAAGATCCTCCAATTCCGATTTTACTTTATAAATACCTAATCTTCCCGCAATCGGCGCGTATAAGGATAACGTCTCGTTGGCTATCCTTCTCTGTTTTTCGGGAGGCTGAAAGGAAAGAGTCCTCATATTATGGGTCTTATCCGCCAGTTTGATCAAAATGACCCGTATGTCCTGGATAGTGGCGATAATGATTTTCCTGATATTTTCCGCAGCTTCCGTCTCTCTGGACTGACTTTTGATTTCGGATATTTTCGTGACGCCTTCCACCAATTGAGTGATCTCAGTGCCGAAATCCCGAACCATATCGGAGCGGGAATAAACCGTATCCTCGATCACGTCGTGAAGTAGACCTGCCGAAATCACTTTTTCGTCCAATCCCAACTCGTAGAGAATATAACCCACTTGTAGCGGGTGCACTACATAAGGTTCGCCCGATAAACGAAATTGTCCCTGGTGCGCGTCGTCGGAAATTTTGTAGGCCCTCTCCACCAACTCGAGGGCTTCCGGACCCAAGCGATCTCGAACCGCTTCGAATAGCATTTCCTTGGTAGCGGGAGCTTTTATAAATCCCATGAATGATCCGTCCGTATGTCCAAACCTAAATCCAGAAAACGCGTCGTATGGGTCAAATATCCCATGCTAACGCCTACTCCGTCGAATCCGGACAAAGCCTCCAATTTTTCGGGGGTGATTCGTCCCGAGCATTCGATACGTATTCGAGGTTTTTCGCTTCGAGCGATTTCGATCGCCTTTTTCGTATCTTCCAAATTGAAATTATCCAACAGGAGAACGTCGGGATCCGCCTTTAATGCATCGTCCAACTGGTCTAAAGAATCTATCTCCAGTTCCACCAACCGTCCCGGAAACCGATCCCTGATTTTTTTTACGGGAATGGAAGCGTGTTCGAATAGTACAAGATGGTTGTCCTTGATCATGGCCATTTCGGACAAGTTGAGTCTATGATTGGAGCCGCCGCCGCAATACACCGCGTATTTGGCGAGCTTTCTGTAACCGGGAAGGGTTTTGCGGGTGTCCAAGATCATCAGACCTCGATTGCCGAAGCGGTCCACGACCTTAGCCGTCTCCGTCGCAATCCCGGAAAGGTATTGGAGAAAATTCAAAAGAATTCGTTCGATTCTGAGTAGGACGAGTAAGCTACCCTGCAATTCGGCGATGGTGTCGCCCGTTTTAAATCGCTCTCCGTCCCGAAAAAAAAATTTGGAGTCAAGATCCTCTTGTGATAGGGAACGAAGGGCTTCCAAGACTCCGCTTCCGCATAGAATTCCCTCTTCTCGGGCATTCAAATAAGCGGAGGTTTTTTTATCGGGGGGAAAAAGAGAAACCGAAGTGATATCTTCTTCGGGACAGTCTTCTTCCCAGGCCATTTTAACCAAGGGATAGTAGTCCTCGGTAAAAAGCTGGGAAACAGGCGTTGTGTAAGCCCTCTTCACAGTGACACCATTACTAAAAAGTCTGACTCCTCTTCGGATCGAATCAAGCGGAATTCCTGGTTTTGTATTCTATAAAAAGAAAAGCCCGATCCAAACCGGTTCGGGCTATTCCATTGATAGGAATCGAAATAGGAGTTTGCTAAAACCTAAGACTATTTTCCTTGTTTAGACTCTTCCCCGGAAGCGGAAGGTTGAGTCGTATGCTCTCCTTCTCCCGTCGGTTCCGTTTCCGATTGCTCTTCTTCGGAAGGAGCAGGCGCCTGTTGTCCTTCATCGTGTTGTGGAGAAGGCTGAGTATGCTCTTCGTGCTGAGGGGCAGGGGTCTGCTGGCCTTCGGTAGAAGGTTGTTGTTGGTGCTGTTCTTCCGGTGCAGTCTGTTGTTGCGGAGCAGTGTGCTCTTCCTGAGGATTCGACTGCTGTTGCGGCTCATCCGTATGAGCTTCGCTGGAAGAAGGTTCTTCTTTTTTCTTCTTATCGTCGGTAACAGCTTCTACCTCTTCACTGCCTGTTGGTTTCTTTTTCACCTTTTTAGGATCGAATTTTGTAGATCCTTTTCTCGGCGGGATCAAAAGAACTTGTTTAGGATAAATCAGGCTTGGATTTTTGATTTTGCCGCGGTTGGCGTCGTAGATTCTTTTCCAGAGACGACCCGTTCCATAATGCTGTTTGTAGGAGGAGATTCTCCAAAGACAATCCGCAGGTACTCTTTTTCGTACGACATATTTTTTCCAACCTTCCGGAAGCTCACCGGAAGCGGAAGATCCTGAAGAAGAGGAAGTAGTGGTCTTATCGCCGGACTTCGTTCTGGTCTTATCCGTTTTGCCCGCCGTTCCTTCTGTAGAAGTTTCTCCGTCGGCAGACCCTGTCCTACCGGCAACGGCAGCTCCGGAACGAATCCGCTCTGCGATATCGTCGGATTGGTCCACTACGATTCTAGAAAGCCGGATCGCTTCCTCGGAACGGCTAATGGAATCCTCATATTTTTCGGAAGTATAGAATTCTTCTGCGGCAGCTAAAGATTCGTCGGCCGCTTTTAAATTTTCATCCGCTCTTTGGTAGGAAGTTTGAATATCCTTGCTGGAACTTACTTTCGACTGGTCGATTCCGGCAAGTTTATCCTTTGCTTTTGTGATGCTTTCCTTCGCTTCTTCTTTTTTCTTGGAAGCATAGGACTGGATGTTTCTTGCTACAAGTTCGTTGGATTTTTTACGAAGTTCTTCGACGTCGGCGTATCCTTCTTTGATCTTTCCTTCATCGATTTTCGATTTAGCGGCATTGAGACGGTCTCTTGTCTGTCCGACCTCGGGGTCCTGCCCGCCTGCATAACGATCCGCTTCGTTCAGGTTTTTTTCGATGTCGGAAAGCGAATCGATCAGTTGTTGCTTTTGGGAAAGCGCTAATGACTTCGCATCCTGAGCGGATTTTTTGGAATCTAGATACTTCTTGTTGCTCTGCTCGAACTGTTCGAAAGCGGCCAATCTAGTCTTGAGCTTCGTATCGTCCCCGGATTCCTTAGGATAAGATTCCAGAGCACGATCCGCGTTGTCCCTCAAGCTATCGCCCTCTTTCCTGAGTTCGATCGCATTATTGTAAGGCTCGCTTGCCAACTGGGAAGCAAATGCCTCGTCCGCTTCTTCGATTGCAGAAGAAGCCTGTTTTTTGGATTCTTCTGTCAAGGAAGGAAAGGATTTTTCCTGCGCATCTAATGCCTTCGCTCTGGCATACACTGCGCTCTTCTTGGTTTCTCCTAAATCTTCGTTAGAAGCTTTTTCATGCGCGGCAAAAAGGCTTTTTTTAGCTTCCTCGTATTCACCGGAAGCGTATTTTTCGGCGCCAGCCTCTCTAGCCTTCGTAATCGCAGACTTTGCTTCCGCAAGTTCTCGTACGGGAAGCTCGGAGCCACAGGCGACTAAAAAAACCAGAATCCCAAGCGGGATCAGGAATCGAAAAGATCGAACTCGTAAGAATTTCATGTATTTTGCACCAGCCTGGAAGAATTCGGTTTTTATCTATCTAAGGCTTTATTTAAAAGCGCTGACAGCGTCGGCTTCGTTATCGAAAATCTCGAAGAAGGATGTCAATTTCGTAAGTTCGAAAACCTTACGAACGGATCCCGCAACGTTGATGATCTTAAGCCCGCCCTGATATTTCTTGAGGTTTGAGAGGCTGGAAATCAAAGCACCAATTCCGGAGGAGTCGATATAGGAGACTTTTTCCAAGTTGATGATCGTGTAATATTTCTGCTCCTCAATGAGCTTAGCGATCACATCCTTGATTTCGGGGGCATTATATAGATCGATTTCGCCGTTGATGTCCAGAATTACGATGTTACCGCTTTCCCTTCTGGTGATTTCCATAAAAAATCAGCAACTCCTTATTGTCTCTTTTTGAACCAACCTACTATAGGGGGGCCAAACTCTATATAGTCAACGAGAAATTTCCGGTCTTTCGTACAAAATTTTCCATTTAGTGAAAAACTCGTCGAATTTCCCGACTTGGATCGAGCTTCTCAGCTCGGACATGAATTTTTTCATAAAACTTAGATTATGAAAAGTGCTAAGCGAAAAGGCGGTTAGCTCCTTCACATGATGGAGGTGCCTTAAGTAGCCGATGCTGTATCGTTTGCAGACTTTACATTCGCATTCGGTATCCAGAGGTTCATCCGAAAACTTCCACTTTTCGTTTCGTAAATTGATTTTTCCCTTTGAAGTGAAGACCTGGCCGTTTCTCGCATTTCTGGTCGGTAAAACGCAATCGAACATATCCACGCCGTTCCGCACGCCTTCCAAAATATCCGGAACCGTACCTACGCCCATGAGATAAAGGGGTCGATTTCGATCCGTAAAACGGGAAATTCCCTCGAGAGTACGGATAAAATCGGGCCTAGGCTCACCTACGGAAAGTCCACCGATCGCGATTCCCGAAAAAGGAAGAGAGTTCAGGACCCCTAAACTTTCCAATCTCAGATCCAAATTCGTCCCGCCCTGTACGATTCCGAACAAATGCTGTCCGTTCGTACGCTTTTGCCAATGATTTACGGCCACTTCCGCCCAACGGTGGGTCCGGTCCAAAGACTCTCGGATCCGAACCAAACTTGCATCTCCGGGGGGGCAATCATCCAGCACCATCATGATATCCGAACCGATGACCCTTTGGATATCTATGACCTTTTCCGGAGTAAACGTATGAGGACTCCCGTCTATGTGGGAACGAAATTGAACTCCGTCTCTTTCAAATTTGAAAAGCGAATTTAGACTAAAAACCTGAAATCCGCCGCTGTCGGTAAGCAAAGCCCTTCTGTACGAGATAAAATTTTTCAATCCTCCAAAGCGCTCCAGAACTTCCATTCCGGGACGAAGGTAGAGATGGTAGGTGTTTCCGAGAATAAGATCGAAACCGAGTTCGTCGATATCGCCGGAATCCAGAGATTTCACTGCACCTCTTGTTCCGACAGGCATGAAAACCGGAGTTTCGATTTCTATCCCGTTTAGGAGTAAAGTTCCGGTTCGGGCTTGCGAATGAGGGTCTCGGGTTTTTTCCCGAAAAATCATTTTCTCCGAGGACAATTCGGATCCAGACAACTTCCGTAGATATTCAGGCTATGGCCGGTGATTTTAAAACCGTTTGCAGCCGCGGCTTGTTCCTGCAATTGTTCGATTCTTTCATCCATGAATTCCACGATCCTTCCGCAGTCGACGCAGATGATGTGGTCGTGGTGACTATGACCGATGATGTGTTCGTAATATTTATAGTCTTGGCCGAAATTGTGTTCCTGCAGGAGTTTGGCTTCCACCATAATCGATAAGATCCGATAGATCGTGGCCTTGGATATTTTATCCCTTTGATCTTTAAATTCTTCTAAAAGACTTTCCGCAGTGAAGTGATTGTGTAAGGAAAAAATACGTTCCGCAACAAGCATCCGCTGGTTCGTTATCTTCAATCCTTTCTTTTGGAGATAATCCGAGAAAGTTTTGATCTCCATGCGGACAGATTCATCCACGGTTTTTAGAATTTCGGCTTCCTTATCCTTATTCATCTCTTGCTGGATCGTATCGATCAAAGGTTCTTACGTTGGGTTCGAAAATGCGAGTCACTTCCGGTCTTTCCGTATTAAAACAGATATAGAATATCCGGCAAGCATTTTAGATACCGGAACCTTTGAGCTTTGTTAAGTGTAGGAAAGCGATCACTCCAATTCAGTGCCTCTTTTGGAGGAAAGAATTGATGAGAGTCAATTTGACGGAATGTGGTTTCGGCGAGACTAGGAGTTGCTAGGTTTTTTTTTGGGCGGCCCCCACCCTGGTTCGGGTGGAGGTGGTGGGCTCGTGGGCCAATTGTCGCCGATTTCCCTATCACAAAATCGAAATCTCCACAACTCCTTTTTTCCGTCCGTTCTTCCGGGGACCTCCTACAACAATTCGGTAAAAAACAGTCTTGTAGAATCGGCGCAATTCTGATAACTGTCCGAAATCATTGCAGTCGGGGTACCACCGCTCCAGCCCCCGCCCAGTGAGGGTGGGGACCAAACATTAATCATCGATCTTCCCCGAAATCGAATAATACCAAGCTCTCTCTAACTCTTCGGAAATCCGAATGGAAAGAATCCGAAGCGCCCTAGACTGCGCTTGCGCTTCCGTTTCCAAGTATCCTACTTGATCGGAATAAATCACCCTCGCAGGAATTTCATCCCTCTCCAAACGGATCCTCTCCCCTCCGGCCTTTTGCAATTCTACTTTGCAAATAATGAGCATCTCTTTACTGAGCAATTGACCGCCTTGGTCGAGTAGCACTCCTACTTGTTGGTAGTGGGAAATCTCACCGTAGATTCTATACGCCGCTTGCGATTTGTCACGAGTTTGGATAAATCTCCCCCGGTTATTGATCTCCTGCTTCACTAGATCCGTGAGCTGGGTCTGCAAAGCGATCCCGTAGGAATTGTTCCGAAAATTCTGCACATAAACGGTACGTTGCGAATCCGGAATCGGAACTCCGTCTATTTTCGGAGGATTCCCCGGCTCCCGATGAAAGACGGTGCAACCAGGTAAAAAAAATCCGAGCAGCAAAGTAAAAATAAGAAAACGCATATCTTTCAGGCTGATTCCGTCCTCTTCTAGGGCAAGAAAATTCCCGGATTCCTGCTTTACATTTCGAAGGAGAGAAACTAAGAATTCGCAAATGAAGAAAGGATTTCGCGCCGTACCGGGAAGTTTCCGCCGGACCTTCGTCTTTTGTTTGGTCTTCTGTTTGTCATTCCCGGATCCCTCCGTCGGACAAAACCTTCCTACAAAAAATCGCCTCGGGACTCCGAACGGCAATACGCTTCCCATCTGGAAGCAATTGCCACCCGATGTATTGGCCGACCTAGGAAATTTAAGTTTTCCCATGGAATTGGAAACGCCGATCTCAGGTTCTTACGCGGAGTATCGAATCCACCACCTGCATATGGGTTGCGATTTTAAAACTTTTCACACGAACGGATTGTATGCCAAAGCGCCGTTTTCCGGATATGTGGAATCCATCGCTCAATCCGCTAAAGGATACGGAGTGAATCTAGTATTGAAATCCTACTCTTCTCCTCTGAAAGCGAAATTGGCGCATCTCTTGGATTTCAACGGAATTCGAAAGGACTTGGAACTTTTGCGGGAAGCTCTTTCTCTTTTAAGCGGCGGAGAATTCCAGATCAAATTCGCTCAACCGAGTTATTATGCGAAACAAGGAGATTCCTTAGCTCGCTTGGGAGAATCCGGTACCGGAGTCAGTCATTTACATTTCGAATTGCACTTGCCCGGAGGAACCTTAAATCCTCTTCCGTATCTTCCTCTCCGGGGAAAAGATAGGCAACCCCCCGAGCTCCTATTCTTATACGTGGATTCGGACGACGGAACCCGGCTCCGGTTTCCTTTGCAAAAAAAAGAGGAAGGAATCTTCGAACTGCCTTCCGGTACTAGACTTTCTTTGAGCGGCGCCGTTCGCTTTCGACTGGGGGCTTACGACCTCATGACGTCTCGGAACAAGAATAACTTATTCTTTGTAGGAGTTTATTCTGGCCAGACGACCATGTATGAAAGGTCTTTTAGAGGAATGAGCTATGAAGAAGCCAGAAATCACCAAGATATCTTCGATTCGAACCGCTCCTCTCTGAATCCGGCGGTCTACGTTTACAATTTATTCCCTTCTCACGGACCTAGCTCGGATTTGTCCTCATACCCTGCCGGAACCTCTTTAGAAATCCTGGTCTCGGCGTCCGATCATGCGGGCAACGAATCCAAAATCAGGATTCCGATCTCCGTCTTAGCGGGCGCAAAACGGAAAGAAACCCAGCAAAAAAAGACGGATTTTACTTCAAAAGACGGAATCTTAAGGATCAAGACTCCCGCCAAAACCACGTACGGAGCGGGACAGCTCACGTTTCAAAAAATATCGAATCTTTCGGAGATCGCTCCGCTTCCTGAAGGACTCGTTTTAAAAAGCCAGGCCTACGAATTGGAGTCTTCCGATCTATCCTGGGTGGGAGAAGCGGAACTCAATTGGCAAGGACTTAGATTGGGAAAAAAAGACGGAATCTACATCTACGATCCTGGTACAAAGAGATGGTCCGGCCTAAAGCAAATCGGAGGGCTCGCATATCTTTCCAAGTTGGGAATCTTAGCCGTACTGGAAGACAATGCAAAGCCTACCATCGCTCATCCGTATCTGATCTCCCGTCATAGAAGGATTCCCGAAGCCTCGGAGGAAGACTGGGAGGAAAGGCTTTATGTTTTGAGTGACGTAGGTTCCGGCTATGCGGGAGGAGCGGAAATCCTTTTGGAAGGAGAATCCTATCCGAGCGAATTCGACGGAGACCGTAAAATGTTGGTACTCCGAATTCCTAGATCCTTGTTTTCTTGGAAAAAAAGATACCTCTTACAGATGAGAATCAAAGATCGCGCCGGCAACAGTTCCGGTTGGTTCACGGACTGGATTCGCCTTTCCGAAAGATAGGAAATAAAACAAAAAAGGGGACCAACAAGGTCCCCTTTTTCACCAAGATTTCTCCGGAAGATCAGCTCTCCTGGCTTTGGAGAGAAAAGCGGCTGATATCCAAAACCTTGAATTTGGTCTCCGCTCCGCCCAGATTTAAAGCCGCCGTATCCCCGATGCGTTTTCCTAGCAAGGATTTGGCCAAAGGAGATTGGTAGGAAATGATGTTCTTTTCCGTATCCGCATCCCATGCTCCCAAAATCGAATAGGTCTGGTTTTCGCCGCTGGATTCGTTCTTCAGTTTTACGGTAGTGCCTATATTGATCCGATCGGTCTTTACGTTGGACAGATCCAAAACGACCGCGGTTTTTAGCTCCGCTTCCAGCTTCTTAATCTGAGCCTGCAATTGAACCTGACGTTCCATAGCCGCCTTGTATTCCGCGTTTTCCCGTAAGTCCCCTCTTTCTTGGGCCTCTCCGATATCGCGAGAGTTTTCCAACATTTCCACGTTGACCAGGTGTTCGAAGTCCGCCTTTTTCTGGTTCAATGCCCAACGAGTCACAAGAACAGCGTTCTCCGGTATCCTTGCCAGAACGTCGTCGTCCTCTTCCTCTTCTTCCTCCTCTTCCCAAACCAAATCGGGTTTCAGAGATCGGATCAAACTTAGCAGCTTATCTTTTTCCGTTTCTTCTATGTACGGAACTTCGCGATAGAGAGCGTATACCTTACGGATATATTCGGAATCCCCGTTTTGGATCGCCTCCGTAATGATCGCCGCATCGTTTCCGAAGAGAATTTCGTGGCAGGTGTTCTTGAGCTTGGTCCCCTTTTCCTCGATTTTATTCAAAGGCTTCAGAAGGCGAAGTACCCGTAAGATCAGATCCTGACGAGAAACGTTCATCCACTCCTCTTCCCAAGTATGCCAAAGGATGGATTTCGCAACCCAAAGGAAAACTTCCGGATTCTCTTTTGCTCGGCTTGCGGCAGTCTCGATGAAAAGATTCAGTTCGGCGTATTTTTGATCGTTTTCGAGTACCGAAACCACGTATTTATTGTTTTTAACGGGCACTTCGAACAGAAGACCGACCAATACGTTGACCCAGTCTTTGTGGAATTTTTTGACCAGATCCACGAAGGATTTTTTTATATCAAGGTTCGTGATTCTAGCGGAAATATCCAGGAGTTCGTCCCTTCCCTGAGTTTTGACCAGTTGGGCAACGTCTTCCTCTTTTTGGCGTCTTTGGAAATCGTACGGAGTTCCGTCTTCGCTTTCCATGGTAGCTGCAACTTCTTCCAGATACAGATAGGCGACGATTCTACGGAACGGTTCGTGCGCTTCCTCTTCCTCGAAATAATGATGGGCAAACGTATCGATCGCACCTTCCGCTTCTTCTTTGTTGCGAAGCGCTTCTATTGCGATGTCCAGCTTTTTGGAAAGATCCGCAGTCGCGCTGAATTTTTCGGTCAGCTCTTCCGCAAAAGTGATCGGCTTTTCTCGATACCACAACTCGTCTTTTTTCTTGGGATTAAATCCGAGCTTCGGTTCCTTCTTGATGATATTCTTGGCCTTATTCCACCATTTGGACCATTCGGCGGTGGGAAGGAACTTTCCTGCGACTTCGTTCTTGATTTCGGCGACCAACATGTGGCCATCGAAAGAAGTTAATAATTCCTTAAAGAACCCGGGAATGTCCTTTTCGAAAAGATCGGTAACGGACTCTTTGTTCTCATAAAATTTGACCCAGATATGATCCCCTTTCAAGGGTTTGAGACTGGTGATCGCCATCTGGATAGAAAGTTTGTGGTTCTTCTTGTCCTTAAAATCTACGAAAATGGAATCTCCGTTCGGGGAAATGGAAACGATTTTTCCGACTCCCCAATTTCTATGAAGAACGTAGTTGTCCGTGTCGAATACGATGTTTCTTTCGAAATTCGAAATACAGATTTTCACCGGTTTGCGGTTATTGCCCAGTTCGGACATTTTAAGAAAATCTTCCAAAAGACTGTGATTCGCGTATTTCAATTTGTAAACGCGAATCAATTCATTACGCGCCTTGTTGGAAATGGGTTCATGATCCAAGATCTTTTTCAAAAGATAGATCACGCGATCCCAGTCCTCTACGGCTTTATGAGGCTCCACTAAAGGATAAAGGTAACCCGCAAGGCGGGTCTTTTCGCGGTGTCCGAGTAGAATTCTTTCGATTTTTTCGACGAACTGGATGTCGTCGTAGCTATTCGAAACGAAAATCGGCCAGATTTCCTCAAATTGTTCGTAATCCTTGGTTTTGGCGAAAGTTTCGATGGCTTGTTTTAGGTACGCGACCGCTCTTTCTCTGTTTTCATCTAAGATTGCAAGGGCATACTTTTTAGCGATTTCAGGGTTTTTCCGGTCTTGCTTGGCGAGCTTTTCAAGAACAGGCTTTAACTCTTTGTTTTTTTTGAGTTTTTCCAGAGCTTCCGCTTTGAAACGGAGGGCATAGCGATCTTCGCCGTATTTCAAGATATTATCGGTGATATGCTCGATGATCGTCCATTTTCCCGATTGCTTGAAGGCGTCGAGAAGGCTCTTAAAATAAGACGCCGCATCGATACTTCCTTTTTGGAGTCCCAAAATACCCAACAAATATCTGGCGGAAATGCTTTCCGGATGTTCCGTAAGATGCTCTTCGAGCTTCACTTTGGCGGAATCCGTCAAACCGGCGGAGGTAAAAGATTCAATTAGGTCGTCATAGATTTTGAATTTGGACGCCGGAATAGAATTGGCATCCGACCGAACGTAAATCTCCTCGTTAAAGAGCGAGGTTAGCTTGTCCAAATCGTTGGCAGGCTTTGTTTCCGCGGTTGTCGCAGTTTCGTTAGACATAGGATTTACTCCGCCGATGGAGTCGGCTCGAAAATAGTATGGATAGGCCTGTATTTTTGATGTTTCGGCCCTTTTAAATCAATTATAGCGGAGAACGATTATCCGTAAACTAGAATTTCCTCGGCAAAAGGCGGGAGTAGGCAAGGCCGAACTTGGAATTTCTCCAAGTTTTAAAATGAGGGTTTCAGCCGTTTTCTTTCCATCGAATCACCTCCGAGAAGGTTAAAACCTCGAGTCGGTTCCCACCCTTTTTTGGGAGGGGGATGGTGGCGGCGCTCTGTTTCGGAGATTCGATTACCATAAGCGCCGAAATAGCTCAAGCTTTTTTTGTTCATTTTGCAGGAGTTCCTGCAAAAATCATCGGGGGAAAAATAAAAACGCGGACCTTCCGAAGAAGAATCCGCGCCGCTATTTTTCCGGACGAATCCGGCAAAAATCCGAAGGAAATTTTACTGCTTATTGTTTTGAGCGGTTCCGCCCTCGCATTCTTTCTCGGCTTTTACCTTCAACATTTTATCCAATTTGCGTTTCGAACGGCAATCGTCTCCGTCGAAATCGATGGAAGCT
Source organism: Leptospira fluminis (assembly GCF_004771275.1). Classification (GTDB taxonomy): domain Bacteria; phylum Spirochaetota; class Leptospiria; order Leptospirales; family Leptospiraceae; genus Leptospira_B; species Leptospira_B fluminis. The sequence goes on from NZ_RQEV01000010.1 coordinate 85,459, forward strand.
CCGTCGAAGTGGACTTCGAATACGTCGGAGAGAACTCTCAATTCGTCGAAGAAAAGATACACGGTTTCTCCGCTCGTATCAGGACGGGAACGGATCTTGAACTGTTTGAATACCAGGGTTTTGACTTGCGGATAAGAGTTTACGTCCTGAGGAACGTATGGGGGAATTTCGAAAGTCAATGGTCTCCATCCGATAAAGTCCAGAGATCCGAATTGGAGAATATGGGAATCTCCTTTCCAATCCTCGAGCCAGCCCTCTAAATCATACTCGTTTCCGCGACCGCAAACCCAAATGGAAACGGCCTTAGCCACCCCGGGGAATTCCACTCCGTAGATTTTGAATTCCTTGCGTTTGTTGTTCGCATCCAGATATGCCATCTTACGGATCACTTCGTATTCCGGCGTTTTCGGGGGACGAATAGTTACGCTATTTTCTCCAGGATAGGTGAACGCGAATTTCACGCCCAAAACCTTGGAAGTGGTCGCGTCTACGTTTTTGATATCACCAGGTTTTCCCGGAAGGAGTTTCACCTCCCGGAGTGCCTGAGCGTTAGAAGCCGTCGGTTGGTACTGGGCCGCCTGTCCTTGGGGAACCTGAGTATCCTTATCCGTAGTGACTTCCCAGCCGTACGGGACTCCGTTTGCAGGATTGTCCCAAGATTCTACGGTAATGGAGCGCAACTCCATGCTGCTTACGTCCATACCGGTAGGGGTTTCGATCCCGCCCTTCTTTTTCTTGATGAACTGAGCGCTAACGGTTCCCAAGAGAAGTACCGTGCAAGCTACGAAAGTGATCGTAACAGTCGCTTTGAAAGTTTTGCTGAAATTTCTCATGAGTAAATTCCTAGGGGAAGATTACCAGTTGTCTTTGATCTCGGAACCGGGATACTTCGTATCAGATTTATCGGCACGAACTTCCAAATCATCAACGTAAAAGTAAAAAGAACCGCCTACTTCGTGGATGTCGCTGGTAACAAACAGCGATACGAAGCGAAGATTCTTGTCCAAAAGTGCAAAGCGAGTGCTTTGGGGAACGAAACCCGGAACGGTCGCGGTAAGTTTTCTCCATCCGAAGTAATCCAAACGACCCAGGCGAATATTATGGGTTTTTCCCTTATAATCCCGGAGTTTCACGAAAAGAGTGTGCCGGAACTTTCTCCCGAGACTCCAAATGGAAACCTGACGGGCCTTTCCTTTGATCACATATTCGTGAGGGGGAAACACTTCGACCCGATCGAAACCGCGGTCGTTAAAATAGGTCTTGATTCCGAGGATATGATTTTTATCGATCTGATCTCCACCGTTGTCCGGTACCGTATTCTCGTCGAATACGTCGCGGATCAATCCACGCTGGACCATTTTCAAGGTCTTGGTTTCTCCCAGCGGGGTCGTGGCCTTTGCTCTCCAGTCTTCCGCCTCTTCGAAGTTCTCGAGCATGATCTTCTCGAGGGGATCCGGAGCTCCCGCCTGTTGGTTTTGGCCTTGGTTCTGGTTTCCCCCGGTCTGCTGTCCGGAAGTTCCGGTCAGGGCCAAGAAAAAGAGAACTGTGGCGAGAAGGTACGTCTTTTTCCCCATGAGAAATTCTCCTAAACGATTTAGTGCAATCCTAACTAATTCCGAGACGGCGGAAAATCCATTTCCTCGACGGATCCATCCTCGATAAGAGTTTGGAACTTTCGAAGTACTTCTATCATTCGACCGACTCCTTCGGCCGGAATAAATATAGAGGATTTTTTACTATTGGACCACTCGGAAACTTTAAGGTAGTATCCGTTTTCATTCCGCTTCAAGTCCACGAGAAATTTTTTACTCTGCGTGGCGACTTTTTCGGTCAGGATTTCCGAGTCCAAAATCCAATTCTCCTCCCGTCTCTGTGTATAAATATCGGTAGTCGAAGTTCCAAAATTAGCCAACTAAAAAGTTTTTTAGCCCTTTCTTTAAAAAATCCGCAGAAAGAAGAAAGGATACATAATCAAGGAGGTGGCGGGCTCGAGGGTCAATTGCCGAACGTTTCTCGATCACAATTCTCTCTTTTCCGCCACTCCTTTAAATACAAATTCTTTGTAGGACCTCCTACAGCAATCCGCTAAAAAAACATTCTTGTAGAAACCGGTGAATTCTGATAACTGTCCCAAGTCGTGGGGCTTTCGGGGTACCACCACACCAGCCCCCGCCCAAAATAGGGTGGGGACCTAGCACCTCCTCCTCCATACCACCACCCCCACGACCCAGAGATAATTTAAAACGACCAGACCGGACATCCCGTAAATTCCGGTTCGAACCAACGCCGCCTCCGGATCGGAAAGAGGAATTAGGATTTTCGGTTTGGGAGAAATTTTTAGCCCGTGTAGATGACCGGCTTCCTCCACGGCTTCCAGATAATAAGGGTAAAGCGAAGAGCGGGAAAGGGACTCCCCTACCCCGGTATTTTGGATTTCCCAATCACAAACTTGCTCCGTTAAATTCGGACAGGCGGCCCAAACTTCGATCGGATCCCCCTCTTTCCAACTAGAAGAAACCCAAGGAACCACATGAAAATTCAAAGGTTTTAAAATGGAACCAGGCGCCTTCGGCCGGATCACAGAGGTTTTTTTGGCTTGGTATTTGTACAGAAACCGAGCATCCGCGATCCTGAAAATCCGAACCCCGGGAAACTCCGCCAAGGATCCGGGTTCCCGGACCCCTCCGAAATGTAGCCCTAAAAAATAGCCGAAAGCATGGCTTAAATACAAAGCGGAAATGGGTCCGGCCAAGAACCCTAAAAATAAGGCAAAGAAAACCGCGTTTCCATAGATTTTTGTAAGCCGCAACGCCAGGAAGAAAAACGGGAGAAAAAGAAAAATTAAAAGCGCCACAATGGAGGAGAAATCGCTGAAAATACCTACGGGTAAAAAAAAGGCGGCCATTCCGTTCACAAACAGAAGTCCCAGACCGAGAAGGCGCCAGGGAGGTTCCGGCTTCGGTCCGCGGCTTTTGTCCCAAGTTTTTACGAGAGCAACGATCATCCGAAATCACTTCCTTGGGTCCGACAGCGCGGAATTCCGATCATTCTACGACAATCGTATCGGAAAATCCATCCCAGATTTTTCTAGCTTCGGCTTCGTAACGTTCCGGAAATGATAAACAAAAAAGAATGCCCCTTCTTCCCCTAAGATAGAACCTTTCCAGGAGTACGGTCGGAATTTTTCTGCCATCGGGAGTCGTCACGGTCAAAGTGGTTCTATAGATTTCTCCTTCCTTTTTACGCCTGTATTCCCATTCCTGCATGGTTCGGGAATTGATTCCGCGCAAAGCGTCCCACACTAGGTAATAATTTTTTGCATCGAATGCGAGAGGATGGTAGTGCAGAGTGGTTCCGATCGAAAAAAGGATTCTATCCGGGCGAAAAAAAAGAAGACCTTCCCGGTTTTTCCGATATTCTCTCTCCCAATTTTCCGGGAGTGTTTCCGTCGGAAGATTTCGATAAAATCGATGCACTTGCCAGACCAGATCGGAATCCTCTCCCGAAAAATTCCGATCCTCGTCGGGAAAAAGATATTTTAGATTCGAATCCAAATCCAAGGAAAACGCGAAGTCCGTGCTCCGGACGCGCAACACACCTCCATGGATGCAACCGAACGGATCCGTCAGCCTGGAAATCTCCTTTTCCTTATGCGAATACCGGTCCATGTAAGCGCTCAGGAGTTTGGAAGTTTTCCTGCTTCCTTCCGTGGTCATTTTTCCGTACCGCAAAAGATAGCAGACGGACATTCCTTTTAATAAGCGAATTGCCGCAAAGGGGTTCCCGTGTCTTTCCAGCGCTTCCGCCTCGCTATAATGAACGTCCAACTCCTCCGTTTTGGGAAAGACTTCGCGAAAGTCCCGATCCAACACGAATTCCGCTCTTCCGTCCTTGTAAAAACGATAATTCCGACCCCGCGAATCGGTTTTCCAAACGAAATGCGCACTCATTCGGAAAGCGCTTTGGAGACGATTGTGAAGGAGTTCCTCTTTTTTTTCCTGATCGCCAAACCAGGGCTGCCTCAGCAGCGGATCGATTTCTTTTTCCGCTTCCTGGGCGACTAGGTTGGAAGTCCCGAAAGCGAAGAGCAGCCAAACGAACAGGACCGCTCTTGCCGGATTCGAATTCACCGGAACAATCCTTCTAATTCCGAAAGGGATTGGATCCCGACCAATTCCAAACCTTGGATCGGCTCCGTCTCCGAAAGATTTCCCGAGGGTATATAAACCTTTTCCATTCCTATCCCCTTCAATTCCTTTAAACGAAGGGAGATCTGTCCGACGGATCGAACCTCTCCCGAAAGTCCCACTTCGCCCAAGACTGCGATCCGTCCTTTTATCGGACGATCCGTATAGCTGGAAAGAATCGAGGCGCATATCGCCAAATCCAAAGCGGGTTCGTCGACCTGCAATCCTCCGGCCAAATTTCCGAAAATATCGCATTCCGAGAGTTTGTGACCTAGGTATTTTTCGATTACCGCAGCGAGAAGGATGAGCCTCCTGGTATCCGGCCCTTCCGCCATACGCCTCGCTTGAGCGTAATTCGTTCTACTGACCAGCGCTTGCACCTCCACGCTGAGGGCGCGGCTTCCTTCCAGGACGGCACTGATCACTGAACCGCTCTTTCCTTCCGTAAGGGAGCTGATAAAGACTCGGTGTCTATCCTTTACTTCCCTCAATCCTTTTCCGTGCATTTCGAAAACCGCCAGATCTCCGACCGCACCGAAGCGATTTTTAACCGCCCGCAATAAACGAAAATAATTCAGCCTATCGCCTTCGAAATAAAGCACTGTGTCCACCAGGTGCTCCAGAATTTTCGGTCCCGCAATCGCTCCGTCCTTCGTGATATGCCCGGTCATGAGGATCGGAATTCCGGTTCGTTTAGCCGTTTCCAATAAATGTTGTGTACATTCGCGGAGTTGAGTGACCGTTCCTGCCTGATTCGGTAAGGCCTCTCGTGTCATCGTCTGTATGGAATCCACGAAGACCAGGTCGGGTTCCAGATCCTCTATCATTGCGCCCGCATTTTCCACGTACGTCTCCGACGAAATCAGCAGATTCGGAGAAAGTACTTCCATACGGGCAGCGCGCAGCCCTACCTGGGACGCGGATTCTTCTCCGGAAATATAAAGCAACATTTTGCCTCGGGAAACCAGGCGCCTGCTGATTTCGAGAACCAAAGTGGACTTTCCTACACCCGGTTCTCCTCCGATCAAAATCAGACTTCCGGGAACAAAACCTCCGCCTAACACCAAATCCAGTTCGGAGAGTCCGCTTTCCACTCTCTCCGTATCTTCTTCCGGAACGGAATCCACCGGAATCGGCTGTTTGTAACTCGCGTTCTTTCGGAGCGAAGAGGGAGCGGAAGAAAAACGATCCCCTGTCGACTCCTCCTGGATGGTATTCCACTTACCGCAGGAATCGCACTTTCCGGCCCAACGTGAAAATTCCTGTCCGCAAGCCTGGCAGAGAAAGATTTTGCCTAATTTCTTCTTCAATGTTCGAATAAATTTTCCATTTCCAACCAATCCAATTGATTGAAGACGGGCAGACATCGGAAACATTCCTGGGCAAGTTCGAATCTACCTTCCCGTAATAGAATCCCCGTCAATTTCTGCTCTAAAGCGATCAAAAAAATCACGTCTCCGGAGGCGTAATCGATCTGGTCTTTGGAAAGGATTTTCGCCCCCCAGTCGGAAGATTGGTTCTTTTTATCCAACACTTCGTCGAAAAATTCCCGGATAATATCTTTCAACCCGTGTCGATCCGTGTACGTTCTTGCGAGCTTCGAAGCGATCTTGGTGCAAAAGATCCCTTTCGTCTCTATACCGAGGCGATAACGCAAAAATAGGGTATCCATCCGGGCAAAATGAAAAACCTTAATAATATCCGATTTTTCGAATAAACGTTTCAGCCTCGGAGCCTCTTTCTGCTCGGGAAGAATCTGTACCAAGCTGACTCTGTTTCGGGAATCGCAGATTTGGACCACGCAAAGCCTATCCCTACGAGGATTCAATCCCATCATTTCGCAATCGACCGCGAGACGGTCGTCGGTGAGATATTCATTCAGTCTTTCTTCGGAAAGATCTCCCGGAAACAGATCCGGTTTTAATGCGGGACGATTCGATGCCATAAAACCAAGGTACCGCTCCGTCCTGCCTAAAGCGAGTAAACTTCCTTTTTTTTCCTTTTCCGCCTTCCACTTTTGGAAACTATCGTCTTTGTTTCCGTCCCGAAGCCGTTTTTCGTAGGCACAGGAGCGGAACGAGGAAACGCTAAATTGCCATCGGACAAAAAAAGGATGGAGAGACGGAAATGAACGCTTATCTACGCACGAGAATCTACGAAAAACATTCCGTTTCAAGATTCCGTTGTTCCGAAGATTCCAAAGAAACTCTCAGTGATTGCGGGAACTACAGATTTACTCTGAAGTCGGTGAGATCCGGAGGGAGAACCACGCTTTTTCCCGAACTGGAATGGGTCTCGAGCAAACGCCCCCAAGCCGGTCTGGAAATCCTGACTTTGGAGCTGGAATTGCCTAAGCACGGAATTTCTCACGGGCGTTTTTTCCGTCACGGGTACCAATCCTGGAGTCTTTCCGCCAGCCAGGGTTGGGAGGAAGCGGACGAATCTCCCAAACTCTCCTTCCTGCAGTATTCTCAGGAGAACGTATACACGCCCCATTCCGGAAAAAAGGGGGATTGGACGTCCGAGATGTTCGTTCTTTTATTTCCCTCCTCCGCAAAAGAGCAGAATTATTTCGCCGGGGCGATCGGAAAGGGAGAAGAAGGGGTAAAATTCAGGGTCCGCTCCTCCGAAGTCGCTCGGGAATCAGCAGGAAAGGACTTGCCGGGTACGGAAGTCAGCGTCGTTTACGACATCCATAGATTCGAGGATTTTAAAACGAACAGGCTCCACCTGACTCCGATCCGAATCTCCAGGTTCAAAGGAGACGAATCCTTATTCCTAAAGAACTACTTCGCGGAATTGGGCAGGGCGTTCAAAGTGAAACTTCCCCAAACTCCGGCCCCGACCGGGTGGTGCTCCTGGTATCATTACTACACTAAGATTTCGGAAAAAATAATATTAAAAAATTTGAAAGAACTTAGAACCAGGAACCTTGGATTGAAAGTCTTTCAGATAGACGACGGTTACCAGTCCGAGATTGGAGATTGGTTGGAAACGAACGACCGCTTTCCGGGCGGAATGAAACTTATGGCGGACGCAATCCGCTCGCAAAAATTCGTCCCCGGAATCTGGTTAGCCCCCTTTTTGGTCCGGAAACGATCCAAATTCTTTCAAAAATACCCGGAGGCCGTCTTGAAGGACAGGGAAGGAAATCCGGTCCCTGCCCTATGGAATCCTCTTTGGGGATTCGATTCCACCTACACGCTCGACGTTTCCCATCCCGCCTCAAAGGAGTTTCTGGCCCATGTGATCCGAACGATGGTGAAAGAATACGGTTTCGAATATCTGAAATTGGATTTTTTGTATTCGGCGCTGCTCCCGGGATGGACGTACGACAGAAACGATTCTCCTCATACGCGGTACATAAAGGCGATACAATTGATACGGAAAGTCGCAGGAAAGGAGACTTTCTTGCTCGGTTGCGGAGCTCCGATGCTTCCTTCGATCGGCCTATTCGACGCGATGCGGATCTCCTGCGACGTCGCACCGTTTTGGTTTCGCGAAAAGAAACGGATTTTTGCGAGAGATCGGAACGCGCTCTGCACAGAACGTGCATTGATAAACGATATTACGAGGGCGTCGATGCACAGGAACTTCTGGTTAAACGACCCGGACTGCCTTCTTGTCAGAGACAAAAAGAACAAGATGACCCCTGCGCAAACCAGAATCATGGCGAGCGTCATGGGGCTGTCGGGCGGAATGCTTTTCGTTTCGGACGAGCTCGCATTGCTTTCCCCCGAGCGGGAAGATCTGTTGAAAAAAACGCTCTTCCTCCAATCCAAATGCAGGAATAAGACTCCGATTCCCATCGGCATCGGTTCCGAATTCTTTCCGGCGGCGATGTACAATCCCGCAGGTTTTCTCGGAATCTGGAACCCCAGCGAAACTTCGAAGGAGATCCGATTGGACTTGAGCTTTCCCTGGGAGAAAAATCGCAGGATCGATTATTGGTCGGGTCAACTTGTGGAGAATATCGAAATCGACTCGAAAAGGAAATCCCTTAAGATCCGGCTGGAGCCGTGGGAGTCCGTAGTTCTTTCCTCAGGAAAACTCAGTTGACGATCGGTTAAAAAAAAACCAAAATTGGCCCTGCGAATCGGAACTTCCGTTTTGGGATTTTTCGTTCGAAGGAAATAATTGAGGTATTAACGAATGAATTCATTGAGAAAGAGCGTAGGGATCCTAGCGGTCGTTTTCACACTTTTTGCGCTCCAAAATTGCTTCATACTGGATTTTATCGCTTCCGTCTCCCAATCCGTGTCTAAATCCTCGGACTCCGTCCAAAGCTTATCCAAGTCCGTCGTATCCATCTCGGCCTCGATTTTCTCCTCTTCCTCCAGCGATAAGGACGAAAGAAAATCGTATCGCCAGGATGTGGAAACTCTCACTGCCATTCATTTGAACAGAGGCCTGGTCTCCGAAGAGTTCGAATCGGACCTGGCTTCCGTTGCGCGAAAAAACGGAGTCAATAACTGGAAATCCCTCGAGGATACGTACATCTCCATCGGTAAAGGAATGAGAAAGGCGGGCGTGGAAACGGATAGATTCAATAGTTTTGCGGACGAATTTGCGTTGACCCGTCCGAAAGTTGCGAACGCTCTACGCAAAGGATTCGCCTCTATCTAAGGGTGTTCCGTTCGCTTATCAACAAGCGGTCTTTCCAAGGCCGCTTTTCCTTCCTTCTTCTCCTTCCGATCCTTTTTCTTGCCTCTTCCTACCCGATCGACGCCAAAGACGTTCCACTGGATTTCATTTATGTGGACGCAAATACCGGCCAGTCCAGCGGAGGACACTCCGCCTTAAGATTCCAGGACACCGTTTATCACTTCCAATATTATCCGGACGAAATCTTCCGTATCGTCCGGGAACCGTACGAGAATTTTTCCTATTCGTATAATATTTACTCGAACCGTACCAGTCGGATCGTAAGTCTCTCTCTTCCCGAAAGCGGTCTGGAAAAACTTCGGGACGGACTGGAACGATATAGTTTACAACAGTTTAAACATCTAAACAACCTGGAGGGACTTCGTTCCGATTCGGATTTTTTTCGCGGATTGCATTCCCGGAATCCGAAAGTTTCCGTACCGAGTCTGGGTTATTTCGGGAAGGAATCCGACTCGGACGAAACCTCTTCGGTATATGGATTCTTACGGGAAAGACTGGGAGGAAATTGGTTGGGCAAAACGAGATCCCGCCTTAGGCAGGAACTTTTCCAAGCGGTAGAAGATGGAAGATTCTCCGATTTTCCCGCCCTCCCCGCCACGACAAGAAAAGAGTATCCTTTTTTTAAAGGAGGGCCGGCCAAATGGTTCCTTTCCCGACTGTCCAAGTTGGCATTTCTGGAAACGCTCGAAAAAGGGAATGGTCTGTCCAAGGAAACGATTTTTTCCCCCGTTTCCCATCGTATCAACGAATTAGAAAAATCGAAATTATCAGGACTGCGGGACGATCTTCTGAACTCTTTGTCAACGAATCTGGAGGAAGATTCTGCGGACTGGGGGCCGAGCGCTCTTGTCTCTCTGGCGAGAATCCTGGCGATAGAAGAGTCTCTTCGATCCGACAGACTCGTTTTTTTGATCACCTTTCCGCAAGGATCGGATTTCGTACCTTTCGACCGGTTATTGGAACAGAAAGAAACCACGGACCGAGCTTCGGGGGAATTGTTCGCCGCCTCTATAGAATACAGGAAAAATTTGAACGCGGCAGCGGAATGGAACGAGGAAAAGTATCGGATCTGGGAGGATTTAGAAAACCGCGCGTTCGAACTTCGCACCGGACTCTCACGCGGAATATCCGTGCGTAATACTTTCGAAATCCTGCACCCGTCCCTACCGGCCGCAATCCCTTACTCTTTTCCTCTTCCCTCGAGAGATGAGTTGTCCTCCCGGTTGGGTTTGAGCGAAAAAAGGGAAAAAGAATATTATAATAACCTAAAAAAACTCTACGATTTCCGTTTGATCCGGAAAAACTGCACGACGGAAATCTTCGACTCCTTCGAAGACATTCTGAACGAAAAGGAATACGAATTGTGGCTGGGAAGAAGGATAAATCCGCGGACTTCCCTGGCCTTTATTCCATTTGCGGCATACGACAAAATCAAAGCCGATTGGAAGTCCGTATCGGAAGAGACCGTCCTATCCTTCCGGAAGAGAAAATTGGAATCCATGCGAAAAACGGAATCCTCTTGGAAAGTTTCCCTGAGGGAATCCAACACGCGGACTTCTACGATTTACGAAAGCAACGAGGAGGATTCTGACTTTTTGTTTTTCACGGACGACGTGATCTGGGTCCGACCGGTTTACGGACTGATCAATTTGGGATTCGGACTGGGCAACGGATTCGTCGGAATCTTCACCCTTCCCTTCGATAAGGGAGCGAGAGTCAAAAGCGGCCTACAATCCGCGTTTTTTTCTCTGCCCGAACTTATTTTCTTTAATATTCGGAAAGGTTCCTTTCCGAAAGCCTCTCCTCGTGAATCACAAGAACCGTCGAACACGGAGAATTAGAGGCGCTCCTAAAGCTGAATCAGAATATAACTCGAATCGTCCCGAAATTCCCGGGTAGGCAATGTCGCCTTGGAATATATTTGGATAGCCGCCTGTAATTCCTCGATCGGTCTATCCCTCTTTCTCAATTGTTCCAACTCGGCAAATAAAGGACTAGAGAGATTATTCAGAAGGCCGTCGCTGTATAAAAACAGAATGTCCCCGTTCTGAAAAGAAATCTCGTGAGCCTCGAAATCCAGGTCGTCCATAATCCCGAGCAATTGACCCGATTTTTTGTTCAGCAATTCCATCCCTTCTTGCCTATACAGAACGGGAAAGGGATGCCCCCCTCTAGCATATCGTATTTTTTTTTGGTCGGGTCGAATCACCGCCGCGGCCGCAGTCAGGCTGTGAGTGCCGATCTCGGTGGAAAGTTCCATATTCATTTTACGTAATACGTGCGAGGGATCCTCCTTTTCGCGGAACGCTTCCCGGGCCACGCTCGTCATCAGGAGACCTATCAATCCGGAAGTGACCCCATGGTCTTCTATGTCGCCTAACATGGCCATCACCGAGCCGTTCGATCTGGATAGCACGTAAAAATCCCCGCTGACAAAGGACGCGGGAATATTATCGACCAGCACCTTATACGGCGATAAATCCGGAACGGAAAGGATTTTTCTCTGTATTTTGGAGGCCAATCGCAGGTCTCTTAGTATACTTTCCTCCCGAGCCTCTTTTTCCTTCACCAGAGTATAGTAATCCAGGGCTCTTTGGACGGCGATCCTCACCGTCTGGAGCGAAAAGGGTTTTAAAAGAAAATCCGAGGCCTTGTGGGTCAGGGAGGTCATTACGTCGTTGATGTCCCTTTCGCCGGTCATCATGATCACTTGTGTGGAAGGACTTAGGTTTTTAAAGTAGGGCAGCACGTCCAATCCGCTGGTACGGGGCATGTGTATGTCCAGAAATACGATCGGATTGGCTTCCTTTTCGAAGTATTCCTTTCCCCTGTCCACGGAATCGAAAAAAGTCGAATTGTATCCCAACTTTACCAACAGAATTTCGAGTGCTTCCCCTACGTCGCGATCGTCATCGATGATCAGAATTTCGGGCTTTATCGAAAGTGAGGTCATTTTTTGATCCTGGAGAATTCCTTCGTGTTGGAAATTTTTGCAACGGTAGAATTGTATTCGTGGTCGAACAAGGATTTTTCCAAATAGTTATTTATACAAGAGACCATTTCGCCGTAGGTCCAGTTGTATACTTTCGAAGTTTCCGCATCGACCACCTGTCCGGAATGAATGGCCCCGGAAAGGGAGCGGAGGTTTTCCTTCCGGAAAGAGCGTAAAAGAGCCCTAAATTCGCCCTCTTTTTCGGGACTCAAAAATCGAAAATTCTTATGAAAGAGGACCGCGTCATGAAAGTATTCCGGGATATTAAAGGCGCCTGCGGCCCCGATCTTACTAGCCAATAGACGGATAAAAATCGTGATCTCATTCATCACGTTCAATCCCGGATACTCCTGACCTTCGAATAATCTTTTTTTTTCCTTCAATTTTCCGAGACGGACGTTCTGACTTAATAGCCAATCTATATAGATCATCGGAAAGGATTCACCGATTTTTTTAAAACTGAAATCCGAAAATTTCAGCCTCATGTGGACTAAAACCGCCCCGTTCGGAGTTTTAATGAAGATCCGATTATCCACTTCCGAAATCCCCTGGATCTCCAATTTCGTCTCGTAAAATCCCCGCAACGCCAACAGTTCGAACATCCCGCTCTGCACAAGGAGATCGTTCACGTCCTCCTTAGAGAAGCGGTTGAATAAGGTGTCCTCGATCCCTAAATGCGTTTTAAACTCTCGATTGATGTCGATCAAACCGAGAGCGTCAGGGTCTATGTAATTTTGGCCGTTACCGGATTTGTCGGAATTGGAAAAAATACTCATTCTTAAATCAGCGACGCAAACACTCGTATCGTATTGAAATGAATCCTCACCGTATCGTGAAAATTTCTGGCATATCCGCCGGCAGGCAACACGACCACGGGCACATCCAAAGAATCGGCAAATTCTTTGACCATCTTGTCCCTTCTTTTCAATCCGTCAAAGGTCAATTTTAGATCTCCCAGAGAATCGTCCTCGAAAGGGTCCGCGCCCGCGAAATAATAGATCAAATCCGGCTTGAAATTTGCTCTCGTCTGAGATAGCCCGGCTTCCAGAGCTTTCAAATACGTCTTATCATTCGTACCGTTTTCCAAGGGAACATCCAAACTGGATTGTTCCTTTTTAGGGTACAAATGCTCTTGGTGCATGGAAAAAGTCCAGACTGACGGATCCTCCTTGAAGACTTTCGCGTTTCCGTTTCCTTGGTGCAGGTCCAAATCGACGTACAGCACTTTTCGATCGGGATATTTTTGGAGATATAATTTGGTAGCGACCGCCGCGTCGTTCAGATAACAAAAACCTTCCGCTCGATCGGGCATACTATGATGAAAGCCGCCGCCTATATGATACACGTATTTGTAGTTCTCGGTCGACTCGGTGGCAAGAATGGTTCCCCCCACTCCAAGACAGAAACTACGCACGATTTCCCGGTTCAAAGGTAATTCGGAATACATGGTCCTGTCCGTATAACGAAGATTCATGAAGTCGGAAAGAAATTCGGGAGTGTGGACCAAGGACAATTCCTCAGGTCCGACCGGGGAAGGTTGCAATGCAGGAAGATTAGAAAGCCTAGAATCTTCCTTGACTTGATTATATATCATCCCGTACTTGCGTGCGGGAAACACATGCGCGCCCAAGTCCATATTATATTCCGGATGGTAAACAAGAGCGATCCGATCTAACTTCTGTCGCAAAGGGGCGTGCCTTTTTTTTCCCAAGCTTACCCTTTCGTTTTGCCCCGTAAAGAACGAAATCGCGGTCTTATATACGTCCAACATCTCGGAGGCTCCAATTCATGTTTAGTCCTGAAAAGAAAACAAAAATCGTCTGTACCATAGGTCCATCCTCCTCGGAAGAGCCGATCATCACCGCTCTTTTAAGGGCGGGAATGGACATCGCGCGGATGAATTTTTCACACGGCACCCATGAAGATCACAAAAGAGTCTTTGAAAAATTGCGTAAATGCGAATCCGAATCCGGAACTCCCCTGGGAATCATCGCTGACCTACAGGGACCTAAAATCCGAACCGGAAAACTTCGCGTTCCCCAAATCCAACTCGAAAAGGGCAAAACGATACGACTTCTTGCGGATCCCGATTATCTAGGCGATTCTGAAGCGATCGGCACTACCTTTCCCACTCTAATCGAAGACCTAAGAACTGGCGACAAACTTCTTATCGACGACGGTAAATTGCTGTTGGAGGTGGATTCTAAGACGGAAAAGGAAGCCGTTTTAAGGATTTTGATCGGAGGAATATTAAAAAGTAACAAAGGAATCAACCTCCCCGGAACTCCCATCTCCGCCCCTGCGCTTTCCGAAAAGGATTTATCGGATCTGAAATTCGCCTTAACCCTAGGAGTGGATTACGTCGCATTAAGTTTTGTTCGCCGTGCAAGCGACTTGGAACTTGCCAGAGAAATGATGAGAGGCTCGCAGATAGGACTGATCGCGAAAATTGAACGTCCGGAAGCGATCCGGAATATCGACGAAATCATTGAATCGGCCGACGGAATCATGATCGCTCGCGGCGATTTGGGCGTGGAAGTGGAAACGGAAAAAGTCCCGGTACTCCAAAAAGAACTGATTTTTAAGGCCAATCGCGCGGGAAAGCCGGTGATCACTGCAACGCAGATGCTCGAATCGATGGTGGAAAATCCCAGACCGACCCGAGCCGAAGCGAGCGACGTCGCGAACGCGGTTATGGATGGAACCGATGCCGTAATGCTTTCGGGAGAATCCGCCAGCGGGATGTATCCTGTGGAATCCGCGGAGATGATGGCGAAAATATTAAGGGAAACGGAAAATATAGATCGTATCTACGAAATCCACTGGAATCTCAAAAAATCAGAGTTGGAAGTGGAAAGGGCCGCTCTCGGTTCCGCGGCGAGAGAAATCGCCCACGATATAGGAGCGCGAGCCATCGTCAATTTTACCAGAAGCGGTTACTCCGCGTTAATCACTTCGGAAATGAGACCGAAGGTACCTATCCTTTCCTTTACACCCTACCTTGCGACTGCGAGAAAAATGAAACTATATCGGGGAGTCCAACCTTACGTAATGCCTTTTATGGACACGTTTCAGGATATGATACGCTACATGGAAACTAAACTCGCGGAGGACCAAAGGCTTACTCCCGGAGACATCATCGTGATCTTATCCGGCGCTCCCGGAGGGCAGGCAAAGTCGGTGGATTTTTTACAAATCTACAGGATAAAATAGATTTTCATAATAAGGGAATCCGAGCCTCTTCGAATTCCCTCAATATGACCTTGGAGATATTCGCTCTTTGGTTTCTCTTTTCCTTGATATGAGTCAGGTATCTTAACGAAAAAAGGACGCCGCCTTCTTCCGTAAGAATATAAACGATCGGCGTGGTGATCCCTAGGCGGACCAAATAGTTCTTGGAAAGTTCGCGAGCGGTATAGTCGATCTGAGGCCTGTCGATCACGGATTCGTTTTTTATAATGGAGTTCAATATCTCTTCGGCTTTTTTCCAATCCGCGGAATGAGGGATCTTAACTTTGAATTCGTCCCAGACAAACCCCATTTTTTCTTTGATTACGTACACTTTATTCAGAATCACGGAATGATTCGGAAGGTGAATCAAACGATTGGTCGATTGCTCGGATTTGGGATCGACGCTCACTTCCATGAGCGTAAATCGGTTGATCCCTATGTTGACCACGTCTCCCTTGACACCTTCAATTTCTATCCTGTCCCCTACTTCGAAACCGTTGCTTCCGTGGATGAGAAACCAACCCACATAATTCAATGTGACGTCCTTGAGAGAGATCACGATACCGGCCCCGGCCAATCCCATAACGGTAGGAAGATAAGAAAGTCCCGAAAAAACGACGGGCAACAGGGAAATCACGCCGACTAAGACGAAGGAAATCCGGGTCAATCTTCTCCTATTGTATTGTGCCGATGCGTCTGCGGGCGGGATCAGGCGATCCAATAAAAAGACAAAACTTTTGTATATTACAATAAGCGAAAGAATGAAATAGATAACGAGAACGAAGTCCTGGGTAAAGGACCTTTCCTTTAAACCGAGCAAGTATAAGGGGTTTAATAATTCTACTATTTCCAACATAGGTTAGAAGGAACAATTTAACCGGTCCGCCTTCCTGCAATCAAGGCTAATCCGAACGAGGCTCCGACTTTTAAAGTTTCTTTTGGCGTCTAAAAACGTCCGCAATTTCCTCTAAAGATACGGGGATATCCCAGACCGCGTTTCCAGGAGATCTCAATAACACGAAACGCACGGAAGAACCTACGTTTTTCTTATCGTGAAGAGCGTGTTGTGCGACCTTCTTCGATTTGCTGCCGTCCCGATAAGGCAAATCGTATTTTTTCAGGATCTCTTTCAGGGAATTTATGAAGTCCGGATCGAGTCCTTCTTTTTCGGAGGAAAGAATCGCAGCGGTGACGAGTCCGATCGAGACGGCTTCTCCATGCGAATACCTGCGATATTTTGTTAGGGACTCGATCGCATGCGCGGTGGTATGTCCCAAATTCAAGGTTTTACGGAGTCCCGCTTCCCTTTCATCCTGTCCGACGATTTTGGCTTTAAAACGTACCGATTCCGCGATAAAATCATGAAGGACATCCGATCCTTGGTCGTAAATCTCCGAATCATGGGATTTGATTTTCTCGAAATATTCCCCGCCTTCCAAAACGGAATGTTTCACGATTTCCGCCATTCCGCACCGCCATTCCTTTCTAGGAAGACTTGCGAGCGCGGATAAAGGTGCAAATACGAACTCGGGCTGGTAGAAAGAGCCGATCATATTTTTGCCCAGATCCGCGTTTACCGCCACCTTTCCACCCACGGAAGAATCCACGCAGGCCAATAAAGTCGTCGGAATCTGCGCGAATTTAATTCCGCGCAAGAAAGTAGAAGCGATAAAGCCGGCAAAATCACCGACGACTCCGCCGCCTACGGCAAGGATAAGACTCTTGCGATCCGCACCCAATCGAATCAGACGGTTATAGACTTCCGCGGTGCGACCTATGTGTTTGTTTTTTTCCCCGCTACGGATATGGATCTCGTGAATCGGTCGTTCCAGGCCCTTAAGCTCGGAAGTGTATTGTCCGGAAAATAACTTAGACAATTTCTTTTCGGTTAAGATAAAAATCGAAGATACTTCGCGAACGGATTCCACGACTTCCTTTAAACCTTGAAAATCTTGATTTAAGATTACTGAATATTCCTTGGAGGAAGTCCTTACTTTTATTTCCCGGATCGGATTCATTTATCGTACACCCATTGGCTTTTCAGATAAGGAGAAGGCTTGAATTTTCCGGCAGAAAGATAGGATTTTATGTCCGGTCGTATGTCCATCTCCTTGATGGCTGCGATCGGAAAATATCCGAATCCTGTGATCGCTTTTTCCTTCAGATTCATTTCCGGATCCTGCTTTCTTACGTTCGTTAAGAACACCAATTGTATCAGATGACGATTCCCTTTCGGATCTATGGATTCGTTCAGGAATAGAAAAGAAGCCGAAGTGACGTCCAAGGATAATTCCTCCTTTAACTCTCTGCGAAGGGCGTCTTCCGCATTCTCCCCGAATTCGATTCCCCCGCCGGGCAATAACCAATAGTAGGAGTCCTTCTTTCTTTGTTGCAGGAGGAGAATTTCGCCTTTTCGGTTACGGATCAGGGCCGCGACCCGAACCCGAAGTCCCTTTTTTTTAAAGAAGAATTCCATTCAAATTCGTTATCCGTTCTTGATACCTAGAATACGTAGCATATTCCGTGCGGCATCCTGTTCGGCAAACTTCTTATTTTTTCCGATGCCTTCGGTTTCATACTTATCCCTGATTTTAACGGAAACTTGGAAGGTTTTTGCATGATCCGGACCGGATTCCCGAAGCAGGCGGTATGTGGGAAGCGTCTTGAATTTTCTCTGGCAGACCTCCTGTAAAAGGGTCTTAAAATCCTTAACCGATTCCAGTTTTTCCGAATTCTCCGCGAATTCGATCAGATTTTTGAGGATAATCTTTTCTGCTGCTTCCATCCCTTGGTCCAGATAGACGGCACCGATCAAGGCTTCGAAGAGATTCGCTCCTAATTTCTTTTGACCGGAGCCGCTTCCCTCGCCACGACCAAGAAGAACATGAGCGCTAAGACCGAGTTGGTCGCTGATCGAGTTCAATACGGTCGTCGATACGAGTTTCGACTTTAGGCGTGAAAGTTCCCCTTCGCTAGCCTTCGGATATTTACCATAGAGGTATCTTGCGACTACTAGACCTAAAACGGAATCTCCTAAAAATTCCAGTCTTTCGTTGTCCTCTTCGAATTCGGAATGTTCGTTTTGATAGGAACTATGCACGAAAGCCAGTTCCAAAAGTTCGATTTTCTTAAAGCGAATCCCGAGCGATTCAGCGAATATTTTAAGGTCTTTCAGCCTTACGGCTTTCTTAGATTCGTTTGCTTGGAGGGGATTTTTTTTTATCAAAGGATTTTGATAAAAGAAGAAGGAAAAGAGAGTTCCGAGTTCCCGTAAAAGAACCCGGAAATCCAGTCTGATTAGGACTTAAGAGCGTCGATGAATTTGATAACGTCTCCGACGGTTTGGATCTTTTCAGCATCCTCGTCGGAAATTTCAACACCGAACTCCTCTTCGAGAGCCATTACTAGCTCAACGGTGTCAAGGGAGTCTGCTCCAAGGTCGTCGATGAAGTGCGCTTCAGGAGTAACTTCGGATTCGTCGACTCCGAGTTGCTCAACTATGATGGACTTTATCTTTTCGAAATCTGCCATTTGTTTCCTCCGTACCAGCGAAGTGGTATGTAAGTTTTAGTTAGGTTTAGAATCGGGGATGAATTCATCCACCGATTTTTAAACATTTTTATCCGGAAAGTTTTGGCAAGCGTTAACGGGCGAGATTCGGAAAAAAACCTATTAGAAAAGAAAAAACCGAAGAAAATTTTTCGTAAGTGAAAAGTCGCATTGAATCAGTTTTTCTTTTGCGAGATCAGTAAGTTTTTTTATTCCAGAATTGTAACTTTCCAGCTCAAAAAAAAAGAGGAGATTCAACTTTAGATTCCTTCCAGTTATGCGAGCCGACTTCTCTTTCGAACGAACGCTAGGAGAAAAAGAGCCTTTCTTTCTAAAGATTCGAACGGCGTTCACCTAAATCGGAACAAATATGAAAAAGCCCGATGAAAATCGGGCCTTTTCTAGTAAGGATCGCTTGGGAGTGCGAACGAATTTACGCTTGAACTCCCGGCAAGAATCCTCCGCCGTTCACTTCTATCACTTGACCGGTGATAAAAGAAGCCAGATCGGAAGCCAGAAAAGCGATCGTATTCGCGATATCCTCCGGTTGTCCCGCTCTTTTCAAAGGAATCGCCGCTACCATAGCCAGACGTAATTTTTCAGGAATCGCATCCGTCATTTCCGTATGGATAAATCCCGGTGCGATTGCGTTGCAACGGACCTTACGAGAAGCCATCTCCAGAGCCACAGCTTTAGTGAAACCGATTACACCCGCTTTAGATGCGGAATAATTTGTTTGCCCAATGTTTCCGTTCACGCCTGCGATCGAGGACAGATTGATAATCGATCCTCCGTTCGGATTTTTTGCCATGAATTTGACGGCGGCTTGGGTACAATTAAAGGTACCGGTCAAATTTACCGCAATCACTGCATCCCATTGTTCCGGTTTCATTCTAAGTAACAAAGTGTCTTTCGTAATTCCTGCGTTGTTAACGAGAACGTCCACGGAACCGAAAGCGTCCACCGTCGCCTGGATTCCGGCATGAGCCGAATCCGCGTTGGCAACGTTAACGGAGATTCCGATCGCTTTCACGCCAGTCGCCTTAGCGATTTCCGCGGCCGTAGCCTTACTGGCCTCCTCATTCAAGTCTGCAATTACAACGTTCGCACCGGCCTGTGCTAATTTTAAAGCAGTAGCTTTTCCGATTCCGCGTGCCGACCCGGTAATAATGGCGTTTTTGCCTTTCAAATCAATCATCGGTTTCTTTCCTCACCAGATTCTGCGGTTAGCCTATTTTTACCTTCCTAGGGGTCAAGGGGTTTTAAGGGGGAAGGAGTCGAGTGAGTGCGATCGGGTGTTATTGCGCGAATGAAGGAGAAGGTTCTGGACTAGTAATGAGGTACGGGGGGTAAGGTGCGGCCCCCACCCTGGTTCGGGTGGAGGAGGTGGGCTCGTGGGCCAATCCTCCAAAGCGCCTATCACAAAAACGTCTTTTCGGCAACTTCTTTTTAGATTTTGAACCTGCAGGAACTCCTGCACACAATTTTTCCAAAAAAAAC
This sequence comes from Leptospira fluminis, assembly GCF_004771275.1. Taxonomy (GTDB): domain Bacteria; phylum Spirochaetota; class Leptospiria; order Leptospirales; family Leptospiraceae; genus Leptospira_B; species Leptospira_B fluminis. The sequence goes on from NZ_RQEV01000010.1 coordinate 105,583, forward strand.
TTTACGTAAGAGAAATTGCATGCTATGCGCGTCCGAGCGTCACCGCAGGGGGTACCACCGCACCGGCCCCCTCCCAGAGCAGGGTGGGGACTACCCAATCCCATATTCCTTAATACTTTCCGTAATTCTCCGGTTTACGTTCCGTTCCGCGCATTCGGTCACAACTCGAATCGCACTGCGAACAGCATGAGCATTGGACGAACCATGTCCGATCAGGCAGATCCCGTCGACCCCGAGTAGAAGCGCGCCCCCATATTCCGCATAATCCAGGCGTTTCTTTATAGCGGTGAAAGTAGGTTTTAGAAGAAGGGCCCCCGTCTGGGCCAAACTCGACTGCGCGATGCTCTCTCTCAAAACGTTAAAGATGGATTTGGATAACCCCTCCGTCGCCTTCAGGACAATGTTTCCGATAAAACCGTCGCATATCACGACGTCCACGTCGCGGCCACCGCCGTATAAGTCCCTGCCCTCCACGTTCCCGACGAATTCGATCGGTAGCTTTCTCAATAACTCGAAGGCTTTCAAGGTGACGGAATTCCCTTTCTTGTCTTCTTCTCCGTTGGAAAGCAGACCTACCTTAGGTCTTTCGATCTCGAAAATCATTTTGGAATAGATTTCCCCCATGATCGCGAACTGCGCCAGATATTCCGGTTTGCAATCCACATTTGCACCTGCATCGATCAAAAGAGCGGGAGGACCTTTTTCTCTCGGAATCGGAGCCGCGATCGGAGGTCTGAGAACACCCGGAATTCTTCCTAAATACAGGAGAGACGCGGCCATAGTAGCCCCGGTATTCCCTGGAGAAAACATTCCGACGCAGGTTTTGTCCGCCACCAGTTGAGCGGATTGGACGACGGAAGAATCCTGCATCGCTCTTACGGCGATAGAAGGGGAATCGTTCATCTCTATGATTTCCCCGGCATGAACGATACGAATACTTTCGGGATCGTATTCGTATTTCAGAAGAATTTCACTGATTTCTTCCTCTTTGCCGACGAGAACAACCTTTCGTTTGTCTTCATTAACGGCTGCTACGACGCCTTCCACGATCCGATCGGGACCGTAATCGCCGCTCATTCCGTCGACGGCGACCCACATAGAAACCTTTAGATGCCGCTAAGGAGACTGCCGGAAATCACCGAAAGCAGTCGGTTGTAGGACTTCCCCAGGAGGGAAAAAGTGATTTGGAGATTGGCTCCGGTCCGGTCGCCGAGAAAAAAAGGCGCCATACTGAGATTAGGTCTCTTCGTTCGACTTCCTGACTTTAGGCTCCAGAACGACGCGATCTTTATAAAAGCCGCATACGGGACAAATTCTGTGAGGAGGGCGGAAAGAATTGCAGTTCGGACAAGGAACTAGGTTCGGTTTACCGATCGCGTGGTGTGCACGCTTCATCCTTACTTTGGATTTGGATTTTCGTCTCTTAGGAACTGCCATTGTTCTTCTCTATAGATAAGATCGTTTTTTACGACTATGTTTTTTTTTGGCCGTGATTTCACAACCGTTTTTCAAAAGCTACGAAGGAATCCAGAAATTCTCCCGATTCCTGTCTCTTAGAATACAAGGAAGACCGATTGAATACGAGCCTCGCCGTGGATTCCAAAATAGTTTCGATTTCCTTCAGGTTATTCGCCCGCAAAGTGCTTCCCGTGGAAACCAGATCTACGATACAATCGGACAAACCCACTAAAGGGGCCAATTCTATACTTCCGTAGAGCTTTATCACTTCGCAGCTAATCCCTTTGGAGAGAAAAAATTCCCGTGCCAGATTCGGATATTTCGTAGCTACGCGCACTTTTCTCTTTCCGGAACTCAAATTCCAACCGTTCGGAGCGGCCACGGACAGTCTACATTTTCCGATTCCCAAGTCCAAAGGAAGTAACAGGTCGTACCCCCCTTCCTTTAGCACATCCCAACCTACGATACCGGCATCTGCCGCATTCTGCTCCACGTAAGTCGCCACATCTTGGGAACGCACGAGTAGGATGCGCACCCTTCCCTTCGGGTCCCGATAGATTAATTCTTTGGAATCCGGATCAGGTCTGCCTTCCAGCCAACCTTTGGAGACCATAAGTTCTATACTCTCCTCCGCAAGCCGTCCTTTCGGAAGCGCCAGAGTCAGCATATCAACTTCCTTGGTTGAGTTTTACTAAGAGATACGTGGCCAACTCTCGGACCGATTTGTATTCGTCCGAAGGAGAAGAAAGTTCCTGCTCCAATACTTTGCGCAAGTTTTCCTTGGCCTCCGCCTTTTTACCGTTCTTGGCCTTCAATCTACCGGATTGGTAAAGACTCCATGCGTAAAAACCGGAAACGTTTCTTCGGTTGTTCAAAAGAGAAACGGCGGTATCGAAATCGGATTCCGCTTGGGGAAACTGCCCGCCGCTTTCCCGGTAATTTCCCGCAATATAAAAATAATACGCCTTGATTTCGGGTAACTCGTCGATTTTCTTACCCGCCCATTCCAATTTTTCGCCCGCTTTTGCGAATTCTCCGTTACGGGCGTACAAGTCCCCTAAGGTTTTGGAAATGCGGATGCGGAGGGACTCGGAATGATAATTGGAAGAAAGTTCTTCGTACTGCTTGATTTTTTCCGCAATGTCGATACCCGGATTCAGTAGAAATTTCTTTTCCAGAGCTTCCACTGCTATGGTTCCTTTTCGGAATTGGTCCGCTCTGTATTCGTTCCAACCGACTACCGCAACCGTCGTCACAAGCAAAATCGCGACTCCGATCAGAACCTGTTTTCGGTATTCTCCGACCTTGGCAAAAAAGATCGTAAAGGCCCGCTCCGCGCCTTTGAGATCCGCATACGGATCCACATTCACCTGCACGGAGGAATTGGTGGAGTTTTGCTCGAACCTCTTCATTTGGGCTTTCTGGCCTCCCTTATTTCAGGGAGGAATTGATAAAACTTCCCAGACTTTCCCGGGAAGGAGTGTCTGAAGTTTTGAGATATTTCGCCATCTCTTCTCTTTCTAAGGCCTTGTCAAAGTCCTTAATGGAAAGGGAAATCTTCTTATTTTTGGAGTCGATCTTAACCACGGCGCACTTTACGATATCTCCGGGTTTGTAGGTCTCCTGAAGATTGACGTCCTTTCCGCCGGGAATTTCCGAAATATGAACCAGACCTTCGAATCCGGGCTCTATTTCCACGAACATTCCGAAATCCACGATGCTTTTGATCTTACCTTCGACCACACAGCCTACAGGATAACGATTCCGTAAAGCTTCGTATGGATGTTCCTGCAACTGTTTCAGTCCGCAAGAAATTCTTTGAGCGTCGAAATTGATGTCCAGGATCACGTACTTGACTTCTTCCCCTTTTTTCAAAAGAGAAGTCGGGTTTTTCTGTTTTTCGTCCCAGGTGATATCGCTGATGTGGATCAGACCTTCGATACCGTTTTCCACTTCTACGAATGCGCCGTATTTGGTGATTCCGGTGATCTTTCCGGACAAGGTGTTCCCTACGCGAACTTCCGGTCCTAACGTATCCCAAGGATTCGGTTGTAATTGTTTTAATCCTAGAGAAAGTCTTCTGTTATCGAAATCGATGTCCAGAATCAGAGCCTCGACTTCCTGCCCTTTTTTGAGAAGGTCTTTCGGATGAGGAGGTTTTTTGGACCAGGTCAATTCGGAAGTATGAATCAAGCCTTCCAAACCTTCTTTCAATTCTACGAATGCGCCGAAATTGGTAAGAGAAGTGACCGTTCCCCGAACGACCATTTCTTTTTCCAAAGAGCGTTGTGCCCAGATCCAGGGATCTTCATACAATTGCTTGAGACCGAGGGCAAGTTTGTTATTTTCCTTGTCCATTTCCAAGACTTGGAGTTCCACTTCCTGGCCGATCGTAAAATATTGCTTAAACGGTGCGAATTTTTTGTAGGAGATATCTTTCTGACGAAGAAGTCCGACGACCCCTTCCAAATCGCAAAAGACCCCGAAGCTCGCGATCTTAGAGACCACAGCCTTAACCTTGTCCCCTACCTTAACCTTTTGGACCAACGCGTCCCACTTCTCGTTATTGACTTCGTCCAATAATTTTTTGCGGGAAACAACACCCGAGCGAGTCCGCTCGTTGACTTCGATGATCTTAAAATCCAGCTCGACGCCTTTGTAATTTTCTCCTTCTCCGAACTTATAGCTAAGTTGGGAAGCGGGAAGGAACAATTCGGATCCTTCCACATTTACGATATAACCTTTGCCTTTGATCTCGTTTACGAGCCGACCGGTTACTTGGTAATTATTTTTAAATGCGTCTTTGACTACTTCCCAACCCTTTCTCTGGTCCGCTTCTTTTTTAGAAAGAATGCATCCGGAATCGGTGGACTCTTTGCGTTTTACGAGCGCGGTTACTACGCTGCCCAACTCGGGTTTTTCGTCAAACTCGGAGCGGGAAATTCTACCTTCCTGCTTCAATCCCTCGATAGCTACATAGACAAAATCGGTATCAACCGAAACGACTTTTCCGTCTACGACCTGGTCTTTCCGGACCTCGGCTTCATCGTTCTTCTTTTCTTCCCACTGTTTGAAGACTTCTGCAAAAGTGGACTTGTCTTGTTGGCTATTCATTGGGGTGGATTACTCGATTATTAATTTGGGAATAGTGCGGATCGCCTAAAGTGCCGTGTCCAGGCATTCAAGAATCTTACCAATAACACTATTTTTTGGCAAGTTATCTGTGTCAATGAGGATTGCGTCTTTTGCCTGTTTCAAAGGGGCGATTTCACGCTCCGTATCGGATCGGTCTCGAGAAATGATTTCTCTTTCGATTTCCTCCAAATCCGAATCGATTCCTTGGTCTTTTAATTGAGAATGCCTTCTCTCAGCCCGAACTCTGGAAGATGCCGTGAGGTAAAATTTGTAGCGTGCATCCGGAAATACGGCCGTACCTATGTCTCTACCGTCCATGACCAATTTATGGGTAAGAGCCAAATTTCGAAGCTGCACATTCACATAATCCCGGTAAGGACCCTTACTCGCGATATGTTTGATTTCTCTCGTGATTTCCGGAGTTCTGATCGCAGCAGAAACATCTTCTCCGTTTAATAAAATCCGATTCTCTCCCAGTTTCGAAAATTCGCACACGACCACCGCACCCGAATAAAGACTTTCGGGATCGTTCTTTTCCAACCAATTTTGAAAATGTTCCGAGGGATTTTCTTTCTCGTATTTTCGAAAAATATAAAAGGTTAACGCTCGGTAAAAAGCTCCCGAATCCAGATATTCGTATCCCAATTTGGTCGCCAGTTCTCTGGCTACCGTGCTTTTTCCGGAACCCGCGGGACCGTCCAAGGCGATTACATTATCATTCATAGCAAGACGGAATCCAATTTTTTTTCGAAGCCGGGAAAGGAAGTCTCTATCCAGGAAGTTTCGTCCAGATCCAGAGGCAATCCCGTCGCCGCTCTCAGGATCATAAAACTCATCGCGATCCGATGGTCCATATTCGTTAGGATATTCCCGCCTTTTCCGTTTAACCAGGAATCCAATTCCGAAGAAACTCCGTTTTTCGTCGGTTCCGAGAATTCGTACCCGTCCTCGTATTCCCAAACTTCAATGCCGAGAGACCTCAGGTTTTCCACCATGGCCGAGATGCGATCCGATTCCTTTGCCCGGAGTTCCTTTGCATGACGTATTTTAAATCCGCCTTCCGCAAAAAGTCCCGCGATCGTCAGGACCGGAATCTCGTCTATCAAGGAAGGAAGCCAACTCTCGGGAATTTCCGCAAAATGCAAGTTAGACGAAATCGCCTCTAAATCTCCGACGGGCTCTCCGCACTCCACTCTCCGGTTGTGGATTCGGATCCTTCCCCCCATCGCTTCCAAAGCTTTCAGAATTCCCGTTCGAGACGGGTTCAACCCCACGTTTCGGACTAGGATCGAACCTTCTTTTAACAACAATCCTAAGACGAGGAAAAAAGCCGCGGAAGAGATGTCTCCCGGTACTCTGAATTCGGCCGGTTCGAAACGGTAAGGCGGAGAGATCTTAAAATGCGTAGGGCTCTCGTATTCGATCCGGTTTCCCAAATAGCGAAGCATATTTTCGGTGTGGTCGCGGGACAGAATCTCCTCTTCGTAATCCAACGTGGTTTCGGACGCCATGGCCGCGAGCATCAGGCAGGATTTTACTTGCGCGGAAGCGATCGGACTTTTGTACGAAAAGGATTCCAACTTTCTTCCTTCAATTTTCAGAGGAGCCTTATCTCCTTCTCCGCGAATGGAAGCCCCCATGGCCGCCAAAGGTTTCATGATCCGGGACATGGGTCGTTTCCGCAAAGACGCATCTCCGGTTAAGATCGCATGGATTCCCGGAATTCCGCAGAGCAGTCCTGCGGAAAGTCGGATCCCTGTGCCCGCGTTTCCGAAATCCAACTCGCCCGAAGGAGAGTGCAAATCGGATTTTCCGGGACTCGTAAAAAGATATTCTCCGCTCCCCTTCTTGTCCACTTTCAATCCCATTCGAGAAAAAGCGTGCATGGTGTTCAGAGGATCTTCCGCTTCCAAAAATCCGGAAACATACGTCGTCCCTTTGGATAAAACGGAAAACAAAACGGAGCGATGGGAGAGGGATTTGTCTCCCGGAACAAGGATTTCTCTACCGAAAGATCTAGAGTTTCTTGGGATCATTCTTCTTCTTTAAGATTCCATCCCGGTGGTTCCGGGATTTTTCCATGAAGGACTTCCAATGGTCCAGGTCGAGCGGCTTTTCCGGCCCCAACTCGGAAATGATCCGATCCAAATGACCTCTAAAATCCAGTAACGATGAGAGAATTTCATCCCGATTCGAGGAGAAAATCGGAGCCCACATTTTAGGATTCGAACCCGCGATCCGAGTCATATCCCGAAATCCTCCTCCCGTTAAAGGTAAGGGGGAACGATCCGTAAATTTCTGGACGCATTCGCTTTCCCAAACCCAATCCGTCATGATGGATGCGATGATATGAGGAGAATGGGAAACGTAGGACAAAATCCTATCGTGTTCGAGCGCGGGGATCTCCACGGTTTCCATGCCGAGAAATCTCCAAAAGGATTCGAGATCCGAAAACGCTTTTTCGGTCGCGCCTTTGGGACGAGTCAATATGCAGAGTCGCCCTTCATACAGATCCGCATTCGCGAATTCCAAGCCTGATTCCTCCGAACCGCACATGGGGTGGGAAGAAACGTATCGATGAGAAGAGGAATGGGAAGATTCCACTGCGGATATGATGTCCCGTTTGGTGGAACCCATATCCGTCATCAATCCGGGCCAATCCTCGGGAAGAGAAGGAATGAGTTCCACGATGGTATTGACCGGAACTCCGAATACGATCAGATCGAAATCGTTCCAATTCGGATTCTCTCCGAATTCCTCCGAGGTAAGTATGCGATCGGCGGAGCCGAGAGAGATTCCCTTTTCCTTGCTCTTTCGGGAACCGACCACTCCCGTCACTTTCGCGTCGGCCCCTTTCTTTTTCAGTGCGAGGGAAAGCGAAGCGCCCATAAGACCTAGGCCGTAAATCAGAATGTTTCGAAACGGAAGATTCACGGACTCGGTGGAGATATCGGATAAGAACCCAATATCCTCAGATAGATTGTATTTTCCCTAAGAACGCCAAGAACTTCCTCAATGATCGGATCCTTTCTATGCCCCTGAAAGTCGATGAAGAAATTGTATTCCCAGGAAGTCCGTCTCGTCGGACGAGTCTCGACCTTGGACAGGTTGATTCCTCGATCGAAGAACGGCTTCAGAACGGAATACAACGAACCCGGTTTATCCGGAACGGAAAAAACGATGGATGTCTTGTCGTTTCCCGTTGGAGGGCATTGATTCTTTCCGATGATCAGGAAGCGGGTGGAATTGCCCGGCATATCCTCTATGGATTCCCGGATCACGTCTAGACCGTAAATCTCGGCGGCGATAGTGGAAGCGATGGCGGCACAGCCTTCCTTTTTTTCCGCGACGATACTCGCCGCTCTGGAAGTGGAGGGAGTTTCCGAAATCTGCACGTGAGCCAAGTTCGCCGCGATCCAATTCCGACACTGAGCGTTCGCGATTTTGATTCCGTACAATGTCTTGATCTTCTGCAGATCGTGTTCGAATCCGAGCAGATTCAAAGTGATCCTTAAATAAATCTCCGAATAAATATTCAGATCGGAAACCAAGAATTGATCCAAAGTGGAGTTGACGAGTCCTTCGGAGGAATTCTCCACGGGAACCACTCCGTAATCCGCCTTGTCCGTTTCCACCGCACGAAAAACCTCTGGAATGGAAGAAAATTCGCTCGCTTCTACGGAAGCTCCGAATCTGGCTCGGACGGCTTGGTGGGAAAAGGATCCTTCCGGTCCTAAGTATCCTACGGAAAGTCCTTTTTCCACGGAAAAGGAACCGGACATGATCTCGCGATAAATCGCGAGCAATACTTTATCCGGTAGAGGTCCGCCGTTTAAGTTTAAAATTTTCTCATATACGTCCTTTTCTCTGTCGGGACGATAAATCGGTTCTTTGTTTTCCCTTTTTATCTCCCCTATGGAAGAGGCGATATCCGCACGGGCCTGGATAGCCCGTACGATTTCCTTATCCAAGGAATCTATCTTATCCCGGTATTCCTTGAGTTTATCGTTATTCTTGCTCATTTTCGATCAGATCGTCCAGGTTTTCGAATTTCAGTTCCTTCACTTCTACAGGGGCCGGTAGGTCCGAGAGTTTATTTAAACCGAAATGGAGAAGGAATTCCTTCGTGGTTCCGTACAAAGCCGGACGGCCCGGAACTTCCTTGTTCCCCACCGGTTTGACCAACTTCTTGGAAATCAAAGAGGTTACCATCGCACGGGAAGAGACGCCGCGGATATCGTCTATTTCCGACAAAGTGATGGGTTGCTTATAAGCGATAATCGCAAGAGTGTCCAGACTGGAGCGGGAAAGCTGGTCCCGCTTCTTTTCCTTGAATAATTGCGCTAAAATCTCCGAGAATTTTTCGTTCGTGAAGAATTGGTAGGCGCCGGCGATTTCCCGTAATACGAAACCTCCGTCCCTTTCCTGGTAGTCCAGAATCAATTCGTCCAATATTTCCCGGGCTTCGTGCTTTTCGCATTCTACCGATTTGGCGATGCTAGCCAGTTTTAGCGGTTCCCCGGAAAGGAAAAGAAGGGCCTCTATCAGTCCTTTTAAGCCGGATTTTTCGCGTTCCACGGTTCTCCCACCAAGAAAATACGGATTTCGCCGAAGGTTTTATGCTGGCGAATCGCTAGGATCCTCTGTTTACAGAGTTCCAGCATTGCCAAAAAGACGGCGACAACTTCGGCTTTCTCGGGTTGAACCGACGAAAATAATTCCTCGAAAGAGATATCCGATCTTTGGACGAGGAGAGCGGAGATTGTCTCCATCTTTTCCTCGACAGAATACCGGTGGGGCGCGGTAAGTAAAGCGGGAATCTCGCCTTCTTCCTCCCGTTTTTCCAGGATCGTATTGAAGGCGGAAATGAGATCCAAAAGACTTAAATCCAACCAATTTTCTTCCTCGTCGATCACTTGGTTGGTGTCTCTCGCAAAGACGCTAGACTGGACCTTATCGATTTCCGACAGTTTTTGCGCCGTGAGTTGGAATTTCTTATGCTCCAACAGCTTTTCCACTAGCTCCGGAGGAAGAGGAGGATCGTAGTCTTCCTCCTCGAAACCCGGATCCGGAAGAAGCGCTTTTGATTTTAAATACACTAGGTTTGCGGCCATCAGCGCGTATTCCGCGCCGAAATCGATCTGGATACTTTCTGAAATTTTCAAAAAACGGAGAAAATCCTCCGTAATGCGGGACAAGGAAACTTCGAATATGTCTATCTTGTAGCTCTCTATGAGAGACCAGAGTAAACTTAAAGGTCCCTCCGTGATTCCTCCCTCCGCGTTATTCCATTGGACCACGAAGGTCTTTCCACCATCCTCCCTTTCCATCGATAGAACCCTTTTACGAACTTAGAGCTTTGTCCGCCGCTTGCTGTAGCCTCTCCGGCGAGAAAGGTTTTACCACGAAATCCTTTACACCCATCTTAATCGCTTTCGCGAGGAGCTCCTCTTGTCCGAGCGCCGTGACCATGATGATCCGGGCCTTCGGATCGATTTTGAAAATTTCCTGGGCGGCTTCGATTCCGTCCTTTTCCCTCATGGTGATATCCATAGTAACGAGATCCGGTTTGATCGCTTTGTACTGATCGACGGCGATATTACCGTTTTCAGCCTCGCCTACGATCTCGTGGCCTCCCGCTACCAAGGCATCTTTCACCATGGTCCTCATAAACTTTGCATCGTCCACTACGAGAATTCTGGCCATGTTTTAATTTCCCCTTTCCTTAAGAATAGAAAGTATCCTAGTTGTAATTGCACTTAAAGGTTCCACGAACTGAACCCCACCCATCTCCACGGCTTGGCGGTTCATGCCGAAAATAACGGAACTTGCCTCATCCTGGGCGATCGTTGCCGCTCCTGCCTCTCTCATTCTGAGAGTGGCAGCGGAACCGTCCTTTCCCATTCCGGTCATGATCACGCCGACTAAGGCGCTACCGTATTCTCGGATTGCACTATCAAAAAGAACTTCTACAGAGGGCTTGTGTCCATTTACAAGCCCTTCCTTATCGAGTGCAATCCATTTCCGCCCGCCCCTCGTCACAATAGACAAATGAGCGTCACCGGGAGCGACGTACCCGACTCCCGGCTCCACCGGTTCCCCGTCTTCCGCTTCTTTTACCGTAATTTTGGAGTGTTCGTTTAATCTTGCAGCGAACGCTTTGGTAAAACCCACCGGCATATGCTGTACGACGAAAATCGGTAAATAAAATCTTTCTGGAAATTCCGAAAAAACGGTCTGCAGCGCTTTGGGGCCGCCGGTGGAAGTACCTATACAGATGGCCTCGACAGGTTTCGTTTCCGATTTGAAAACCGGAATCTTTCCGGGCGGAGCAACCTTATGCGGATCGAAAAGAGGACGAATACCGCGGACACTCTCGAAGTACGAAATTATTCTGTTTCTTAATACCGCTCCCAGCTCCTCGGGATTAAAGTGATTCGTGCTGGAAGGCTTCGGAATAAAATCGATCGCTCCGTATTCCAAGGCTTTGAACGTGGCTTCGGCACCATGCTGGGTCAGAACGGAAAGCATCATTACGGGAACTCCCAGCCTTTTTTTCCGGAGTTCCTGCAATGCGGAAAGTCCGTCCAATACTGGCATTTCCACATCCAAAATGACCAGATCCGGCTTCAATTTTTCGGTCAATTCGATGCAGTCCACCCCGGTTTTTCCCGTGGCAATGACTTGGATCTTTTCGTCCCTTTGGATTTGGTCCGAAATTATATTCCGTACGAGAAGCGAATCGTCGATAATCACGACCCGAATGGGCGAGCTGGAATTCATTCTTACTTAAGCCTTTGAAATCGTTTCGGTCTTAGAACTTGGGAAGGATAGCCATGAGTTCGTCGAAGTCCGGCAAAAACAGAAGGACTCCGAGAAGGTTATTTCCTTCATGATTGAATTCGGTCAACATACTTAGAAATTTCGTACGCTCCGGTTTGACTACTTCCAAAACTTCCAGAAAAGTACCTTCCACCAATTCGGGGACGTCCGGCATGACGCTCACCTTTGCTTTGTTGGAGATGGAGTTCAGGACGGACGCGCAAACGATGTTGGAAATCTCCGATAACACACTCTTAGTATCGTCGTCCAAAACGTCTCCGGAAGAGACCGAATCCAAAAGTTCCTTGGCCAAATTTTTGGCGTTTTCCCTCGAAAACATCATGAGAAGGTTTCCGTTCAAGTCGCCGTTCATCCTGACTTTCATTCCGTAAAACTTATCGTCAGAAAATCTGATTTCGGACGCCAAGCCTTCCTTATCGTTCATGATGATTTCAGGAATAAATAGGTCCACATTCCGGTTTAGAATCTGGGATAGTACCATTCCGGCGTTCATCATTCCGGTGTTGACGACCGCCTCTATTTTTTTGATCTGTTCTCGAGTCAGGTTGCCGGTAAAATCCTTCGTATGGGAAACCGACATCATTCTTTCCTTTTTCTGTTCTAGGAATCCCTCGATGATTCGGTTCGCCCTTTTCTTTTCCTCATCCGTCTGAACGGTGTCCGATACGAGTTCGGATATGTGAGAACGGTATTCTTCCTCCATTCCCTGTCTCTTAGGAGCCGGCGTTTCTTTCTCCAGAATCGCAGTGCTAGAGTTGCCGGAGGAAGAGGATTCGACCGTACTTCCGGAATTCGCCAGAAGGCGGTCCTCGGAGACCTTGAATTCCACGGAAAATCCGGATTCTGTCCCTCCTCCGTTTTCACGGTGGAGATCCTCTTTTTCCGCGACGATCTTTTTGGATTCGTCCTCACGCTTGCGTTCGGATTTCTTTCGTTTGGCACGTTCGCGAGCGGTAATCTCGTGCAGTTTATGATTGTAAACGTTAGTAGGATTTGCCGTCTTCTGGATGTACATCTCCTCTTCCGTCTCGATCGTGCGGATCGTGCTGATCCGCTTCATGGTCTCAAGGTTGAAATTGGCGTATTTACCGCTTTCATCTAGTCGAGAGGAAATTTCGACGAGCCCCGGAATGTCCAAGACCATGATAATGGTTCCGTCGCCCATGATGGAAGCGCCGGTCAACCCCTTGATATTCTTGAAGTTCTTCTCCAAAGATTTGATCACGGTCTCGTGCTTTCCTACGAGTTCGTCCACCATGAAACCCAGCTTTCTTCCCTTGAATTGCACGATGACGACCGGAGCCTCGTCTCTGTCCGTTTTATCCTGGAGACCGAGGATCCGGTTCAACCGATAAATCGGTAGGACCTCGCCCCGGAGATTGATGATTTCGTTCCCTTCCAGTGTGGTGATCTGTTCGTTGTTGACCTTGATCGTTTCGTTAACCTCGGAAAGCGGGAAGGCATAGACCTCCTCTTCCATCATGATCAAAATGGAAGGTATAATCGCAAGAGCTTGCGGGAAGGAAAGAACGAAGGAAGTCCCCACCCCTTTTTGAGATTGGATCAATATCTTTCCCTTGAATTCCTGGATCAGGTTATTGACCACGTTCATACCGACTCCCCGACCGGAGATATCGGTGATTTTTTCGGCGGTGGAAAATCCTGGTGCGAAAATAAACTGATATATTTCGTTTTCGGAAAGTTCGGCGGCGCTTGTCTCCGAAACCAATCCCTTCTCGACGGCTTTCTTACGGATTTTGTCCGCATCGAGCCCCTTGCCGTCGTCGCGTATTTCGACCATGATATTGCTGCCGCCCTGATACGCGTTCAGTTCCACGATTCCGACTTCCGACTTTCCGGCCTTTCTTCTTTCTTCCGGAGTTTCGATCCCGTGGTCCACGGAATTGCGAATGAGATGAAGCATCGGTTCGCCGAGAGCGTCGATCACCTTCTTATCCAATTCCGTGGATTCTCCATTTAGCACCAATTCCACCTTCTTACCGGTTTCCAATGACAGGTCTCGGACCAACCGCGAAAAGCGTCGAAAAACGGTAGAAATGGGAACCATCCGGATGTTCATGATTCCGGACTGCAACTCTTTGGAAATCCGATTGATCAGATCGATTCGACCTTTCAACTCGTTAAAAAGTTGGTCTTCCCCGAAAGTACGAATCAGATCGTCGTATATTTTTTGAAATCCGGAATTGGTAATGACCAACTCTCCGACGTTATTCATCAATTGGTCCAATTTATCCGAAGATACTTTGATACTCTTTAGCGTGATCTTTGCGTCCGTAGACTTATCCTCGTCTTCGAGATGATAACCTCCGGATGACGCGGAATCGGAGGACTTTTCGTACCTGTATTCGGAAGAAGGCTGAAAATTCTCGACAGTCAGATTCTCCACCATGTCCACGTTCGCGGCCTTGGTAAGCTCCTCGTTGGGCTTATCGCTCTGGAGAAGAATATGCAGAGCGAGAGATTCCGTTCCTTTCTCCAGCTCCTCCAGGGAAGGGCTAGTTTTATGGATGATTCCCAAAGTTTTCAAATTTTGTAATATTAAAGAATAGCGCAATCCCTTCATGGGGGCGTCCGACTTCAGACTCACTTTTAGGATCCACAAGCTGCCTTTTCCCTCTTTCAGTGCTTCTTCCAGTTCCTTTTGGTCGTCGGCATCCAACTGCAATTCGGAAGAGACGGATACCTCCTCTTTTCGGGAAGTCTCGGTCTTCTCGCCGACAACGGCGCCGGGCTGTGAAGATTCGGGATCGTTCTCGTAGGCTTCCAATTTCTGGATCATGTCGGTATAGGGAGTATCGACTTTCTTTCCCTCCGCGACATTGACTATTACGTTCTTGATCAGATCAAAGCAATGAAATAGAAGGTTCACTAGCGAAAGTTTGACGGACAGTTTTCCGTCCCGGATGCTTTGGAGAAGATTCTCCATTTTGTGAGCCAGATCGGAAAGATTATACAGACCTACGAAGGCCGCGGAACTTTTTAGGGAATGAGCCGCTCGAAATATGTCGTTGATGGTCGCGGGATTGGATTGGTCTCTTTCCAGCTTCAGTAAATTCGCGTTCAGCTCTTCGATTTGATCTTCGGACTCTTCCAAAAAGAGTTCGGTATATTCGCCTAATACTCCCGCCACTTAGTTTTCCTCCGTCGTAAAATCGATCAGTCTGGAGAGATCGAGGTTCAACACGAGAGTCTCTTCAAATTGACTGACGGATTCGATCAATTCACTATAACTTACGGTCAATTCGGAATCCGCCTCGCTAATTTTCTCTTTATGAATCTTAACGACCTGCTTGACGGAATCCACGAGCAAACCGGCTCTTTTTTCGCCGTTAACCACTACGATGATCCTAGTCGTCGGGAGAACATCGGAGTAACCTATATCGAAAAGTTCCTTTAGGTCCATAATCGGAATGATCTCACCCCGAAGATTGATTACGCCCATTATGGAGGATTCCACGTTCGGAATCCGAGTGATCGGAACCGGTTTTAAAATTTCGTGGATATGGAGGATATCGATACCGAAAAGTTCGCGGTCCACCTCGAAAGTGAGGAACTCCTGTAACCCTTCCGATTCTTTTCCGATTTCATTCTCTTCTACGGAATTCAGTTTTTCGATGGCTTTCACCTGCCCTCCAAACACGATACTTTCGATAAGAGACGGGAATCCCTTCTTACCGACGCTGACGTCTCCATGATTAAAATCGGTTCTAGGAAACGAGGAATTCGCAGCTTTTTCAATTTATGGGACTGAATTTTCACCGCTTTTCTTGGGAAAGCAATGGTTTTTTTTTTCGCTTATCAACGTTCCGACACGAATATCATGCGCCTCCACGGCGAATTCGCACGGGAATAGGGACTCGAAGGTCAGGCCGATCAGTTTCGATTTCGGAATTTTCGCAAGAGTCCGATCGTAAAATCCTTTTCCCCTGCCGAGCCTCGCTCCTTCCGAATTCCAGCCTAATGCAGGCACCAAAATCCAGTCCGCTTGGTCCGGTGCAATCTCCTCTTCTCCTATCGGCTCGAAAATTCCGAAAGCGCCCGTTTGGATGCGATCCGGTTTCAGAAAAACCAGCTTTGTTCCTACGATTTTCGGATAATAGCAACGGATTTTTTTCCCGTTTATAAAATCCTCGGAGAACGGCGGGATCTCGTAACGGTCCGCAAAATAGGCGATGATATTTGGTATCGAATTTTCCGGACGGGATGCGACAATAATTTCTTGCAGAGCGTTTTGAATTCTATTCTCTTTTTCTTTTCTAAACGGAATCGAAAGGAGAGCTTCCTTCACTTTTTTCCGGAGTTCCTGCTTCGACTCCAAAATTACAGGTCCCCGATCAGGCCTTCTTCCAAGAGAGTAATCAATTTTCGGGTTTTTTCTTCTGCTTCGGGAGAAGCGGGCCCTCCGGAATTCTTTCCGGAATTTCGGAGCTGTTCCAGCTCGTCCGCAAAATTCAACGCCGCTAGTACCGCGAGCTTGAGCTTGGGGGCGGAAGACATCCCCAAGCTCAATTCCCGGATCTTTCGATCCACAACCTCCGCCAATCCTTGGATGTATTCCGGATCCGCGTCTCCGACGATCGTGTAATCGTCGCCTAAAATCCGAGCACTTACTTTTTCGCTCATTTCTCCGGCTTATGATCTTTGTTATGATCTTTCGGGTCGTCTTCAATGACGAGGAAATCGTCGTCTTCATCGGCGTCAAAAACGCTGATCGCATCATCGTCATCTTCGATAATGATGTCGTCATCGCCCACGGAAACGGGGCTGAATTCCTCGATCGGCTCGTCAGTGATAATGATTTCTTCGTCGTCTCCGGAACTTTCGGAAGATTCGGAAATCACGGCAATATCGTCGTCTTCGTCGTCCAAAAGAATGATTTCATCGTCTTCGTTAAAATCCTCTTCCGAGGTATCTCTTTCAACCGCCGGAGCCGGGGGAATGACAGGAGGCATTTCCGCCGCCGGAGAGGCAGAGCCTCCCGCGAAAGACGAAGCGGAAGGGACGGAAGAGCCGCTAGTCGGAGAAGAGGATCCGACGCTCGGTGCGCTCGGAGGCGTATGAGAACCGGAACTAGAAGAAACCGGGGAAGTAGGAAGACCGTCCAATCGTCCCAAAAGTTGATTGATCTTGCCTTCCAGAGCCCTTTCGCGCTCCTTCAATTCTTCCAATTCTTTTGTCGTTTTTTGGAGTTGCTCTCTTACGGACGCGAGTTCCTTTTCCTTTTCCTCCATGGCCAGTTTCATCTGGTCATTTTCCGCACGGATAGTTTCATTTTCCGATTCAAGGCGACCGTTTTCCGCGCGGAGATCGCTGATCAGTTCGAGGGCCTTGATGACCTTACTTTCGAGTTCTTCGATGGTCTCCATTGTTAGCATAATGAGAACCTCATCCTTCCGCTACGTGATTTTTTAATAGGACGCATACAGGCTATCCGATAGGACAAACCTGGATCTTTTTGGACCGCCAAACCGGCAAAATCCATCCTATTTTTCTACTTTCGGCAAAAGAGAAAAACCTTTTTTTAGAAAAACAAAAAAGAGCCCGGGTGAAACCGGGCTCTTTTGATACTGGAATCCGAAAATCCATCGTTTTCGGCCC
The DNA here is from genome assembly GCF_004771275.1 of Leptospira fluminis. GTDB lineage: Bacteria > Spirochaetota > Leptospiria > Leptospirales > Leptospiraceae > Leptospira_B > Leptospira_B fluminis. The sequence continues at coordinate 122,638 of NZ_RQEV01000010.1, forward strand.
GATTTCCCCACTTAAAAAGGAGAAACCTTTTTTAGGGGAATTTTAACCGGCTACCTTGATTTTCTCGACCAGAGCGTTAAAAGTCTCTTTGTCGTTAAACGCGAGTTCGGCCAGTGCCTTCCTGTCCAGATCGATGCTGGCTTTTTTCAGGCCGTACATGAACTGAGAATAGGAAAGTCCCGCTTCTCGAGCCGCCGCGTTGATCCGTATGATCCAAAGCTTGCGGAAATCGCGCTTTTTGGCCCGGCGATCGCGGTAAGCCCATTGTCCTGCCTTCATTACGGCAGACTTGGCTGTCCTGTACAGTTTGGAGCGCGCTCCCCTAAAGCCTTTGGCTTGTTTCAGGATTTTTTTGCGACGATTCTTGTGAATGGTTCCGTTTGTAGCTCTTGGCATTATCGCACTCCGTAGGGCATTAATCTAACGATGGATTTCCAATCGGCATCCACGACCAAAGTCATTCCCCGCAAACGACGGCGTCTTTTGGGTCCTTTTTTGGTAAGAATGTGACGGGTGTTCATGCTCTTCCGTTTGATTTTGTTATTTTTGGAAAACTTGAACCGTTTTGCTGCGGCCCTGTTTGTCTTCAGCTTAGGCATTTTCCTACCTCAATTATTCCTAAAGTTCTACTCTCTATTTCGCGACAGCGGGGCTGATCACAACGACGATCTGACGCCCGTCCAAAACAGGTTCCCGTTCCGGAGTACCGTGACCTTTCAGGTCCTCTACCATACGGTTTACGACGTTCATCCCCAATTCCGAGTGCATCATTTCTCTACCACGGAAGCGGAGACTTACTTTCACCTTGTCCCCCTTTTGAAGGAACTCGACGGCGTGACGTTTTTTAATTTCGTAATCATGTTGGTCGATCCGAGGACGAATCTTCACTTCTTTTACGTTGATTACGTGTTGTTTTTTCTTCGCTTCCTTGCTTTTTTTGAGCAGTTCGAACTTGTACTTACCGTAGTCGATCAGCTTGCAAACGTGAATTTCCTGGTCCCCCGAGACTTCGACCAAGTCCAGGTTTTCTTCCTTCGCCTTCCGGAGGGCTTCTTCGAAACCGACGATCATTACACCGTCATCTGTTACCAATCTTACCTGGGATACCCCGGTAATTTTTTCGTTAATTCTATGGTTAAACAGTTTATCCGTTGGTTTAGGTTGGGGCTTCCTCTGCATTCAGTCTCCGGCTATTTTTCCCATTTTTTGGCTCTTGGGTACGCGTTCAAGCGATTTTCTCCCAGCATATGCCGGGAGTGGAAGTGGATTCAAGTAGAATTTCGGCGCAGTCCCCACCCTGCTCTGGGAGGGGGCCGGTGCGGTGGTACCCCCTGCGGTGACGCTCGGACGCGCATAGCATGCAATTTCTCTTACGTAAAGTTTTTTTTGGAAAAATTGTGTGCAGGAGTTCCTGCAGGTTCAAAATCTAAAAAGAAGTTGCCGAAAAGACGTTTTTGTGATAGGCGCTTTGGAGGATTGGCCCACGAGCCCACCTCCTCCACCCGAACCAGGGTGGGGGCCGCACCTTACCCCCCGTACCTCATTACTAGTCCGCCCTCAATCATCCTCTTGCAGTAGCTTCATAAATTCGGCCAAGGTCATACTTACGGTTTCTTCCGAGCCTCTTTTCCGAACTGCAAGTAATTCGGATTCTCTTTCCTTTTCGCCAAGCACGAGAAGATAATTCGTCTTTTTTAAAATGGAATCACGGATCTTCGCCCCGATCTTTTCGTTGCGGAAATCCCCTTCCGCCCGGTAGCCAAAGTCGATCAGTTGCTTCAGCACCTTCTCGCCGTAAGGTTGCACGGAATCGGTGACCGTCAGAATCCGAACTTGGTTCGGAGAAATCCACAACGGAAATTTTCCTTCGAAATGTTCGATCAGAATTCCGATGAATCTTTCCAAGGATCCGTAAATCGCCCGGTGGATCATAACAGGCCTTTTTCTTGCCCCATCCGAATCGGTATAATCCAATTCAAAACGATCGGGCATGGAAAAATCGATCTGGATCGTACCGCATTGCCACATTCTTCCTATCGAATCCTTGATATTGAATTCGATTTTGGGACCGTAAAAAGCGCCCTCGCCTTCCTTGATCTCGAACGGGATCCCCTTTTTATCCAAAGCCAATTTTAGGGCGTTGGTGGCGAATTCCCAATCCTCGTCCTTGCCCTGGGATTTCTCCGGACGAGTTGCGATATAGGTCTTGAATTCGGTGAACCCGAATTTCTTGTACACTTGAAAAGTGAAGTCGATAATGTCCACCACCTCGGATTCCAAAAAATCCAACGGGGCATAGATGTGCGCGTCATCCTGAGTGAAGGCACGGACCCGAAAAAGACCGTGAAGAACTCCATGCAATTCATGTCGGTGTACGCTTCCCAGTTCCGCAAAGCGCAAAGGAAGTTCCTTGTAGGAATGAAGATGATGCCTATAAATCAGACTGCATCCGGGGCAGTTCATCGGCTTGATCGCGAATTCTTCCTCGTCTATAGAAACGAAATACATGTTTTCGCTGAAATTGTCCCAGTGACCGCTCTTTCTCCATAAGTCCGAAGAGAGTACCGCAGGAGTCCTGATTTCCTGGTATCCTCTTTTGGCACATTCCTTCCGGATATAATCCGCCAAAGAATTCCAAAGGACCGTTCCTTTCGGATGCCAAAACGGAAAGCCGGGTGCCTCCGGCTGGAAGGAAAAAAGGTCCATTTCCTTTCCTAGTTTACGATGGTCCCGCTTTTTGGCTTCTTCCATGCGGAAGAAATACTCGTCCAACTCCTTTTTGGAAGGAAAAGCGACGCCGTAAATGCGGGTAAGCATTCGATTTTCCTTATTCGCTTTCCAATAAGCACCGGATAAAGCGGTGAGTTTAAATGCCTTCAGTAGTCCCGATCTCGGGATATGAGGTCCCCTGCACAAATCGAACCATTCCCCCATCCCGTAAATGGATACCTGCTCCTCCGGAATTTGGCCGATGATTTCTATTTTATAGTTCTCGCCCATCTTTTCGAAGGTATGAATAGCTTCCTTCTTGTCCCAAACCTTGCGGAAAACTTCGAAATCGCTTTCCACTACCTTTTTCATTTCGGCTTCTATTTTCGGAAAATCTTCCGGAGTGAGGACCGTGTCTCCGAAATCGATATCGTAATAAAAAAATCCGGGGCCATTTTCGATCACCGGCCCCACGGTCAATTTGGCCTGCTTGTAAAGATTCTGTACCGCCATCCCGAGCAAGTGAGCGGCGGAATGTTGGAAGGTTTCCCAGCCTTCCTTATCCTGAAATGTGAGCACTTCCAGTCCGGCGTCGGTTTCGATCGTTCTACTCAGATCCAAGGTTCTGTTTCCGTTTAAACGAACAGCCAAGGCCTTGTTCTTTAAAAACGGAAGATTCGATTCAATGAATTCCTTATAGGTAGAACCTAACGTCGCCTCTTTCTGGCTACCATCAGGGAGAACGAATTTTACTACTTTATTGCTGACTTCCAATGTATATTACCGAGCCCTACTTCCATAACGCCAACACAAGGGATTTTTCACAACCATTTCGCTCCCTATCTAAAACCCCTTGACCCTATACTTCTCTCGAACACCCTGTCCTTAACTATGAAAGCGTTCTTGGTTTTAGAAAATGGGGACGTGTACGAAGGAGAATCCTTCGGCTACGAAACCCGTTCCGTGGGAGAAATCGTCTTCAACACCTCGCTGGCAGGGTATCAGGAAATTCTGACGGACCCCTCTTACGCGAACCAAATCGTCACTTTTACCTATCCGATGATCGGAAACTACGGCATCAACCCCGAGAATATGGAATCCTCCAAAATCCAAGCAAGTGGAATGATCGTAAAGGAATACGTAGACCGACCTTCGAATTTCAAATCCCAAAAGACCTTATCGGAATTCCTAAAGGAATATAAGATCCCCGGAATCCAAGGGATCGACACCCGTAAACTAACCCGCTTTATCCGTACAAACGGAGCTCCGAACGGAGGGATCTTCGTCGCAAACGAATATTCCGACTCGTTTTTACAAGAGGTAAAACTCTTTCCCGGGATCGCCAACGCAGACTTGGCAAAGGTGGTCTCCACCGATCATAAATACGAATTCGGAAATCCTACGGGAAAAAAATACAAATTGGCCGTATACGATTACGGAGTAAAAACGAATATCCTGAGACTCCTGGATTCGGCCGGCTTCGCGGTCACGGTTTATCCGGCCCAGACGCCTGCGGAAGAAGCGATGAAGGACGGGGTGGACGCGTTTTTTCTATCCAACGGCCCGGGAGATCCTGCGGCCTGTACCTACGCGATCGAATCCACAAAAAGTATATTAGAAAAAGGTTACCCATTATTCGGAATCTGCCTGGGCCATCAAATCATCGGACTTACTCTCGGTAAAAAAACGGAGAAGATGAAATTCGGTCATCGAGGGGGCAACCAGCCGGTGAAAAATATGCAGACCGGCAAGGTGGAAATCACCTCGCAAAACCACGGATTCGCTGTGGTAGCGGAAAATTCCGAAAAAGAACCGATTTCCTTCCTGAATCTAAACGATCATACCGTAGAGGGGATCCTAAAATCCGGCTATCCTCTCCTTTCCGTGCAATATCACCCGGAAAGTTCCCCAGGCCCGAACGATAGCAGATACCTATTCGATAAATTCTACGAACTCGTGGATTCCACCAAAAACGGACTTCGATTAACGGGGATTCTTTGACTCGGATCTAAAGTCGAGTTTTAGCGAACCAGCGGGTTAGTTTCAGATTTCCGCAGGCGTTCAAGTGGGTATAGTCGCCGAAGTCCGAAGAAGGAAATTCCTCTTCCGGTCGGAGAACCGTTATCCCTCTTGTCTTTAATAGATCGAGAAATCCGGCCAGCGCCGTGTGTTTTCCCAACACAGCGACAAAATCGGGACGGGAAGGAATCACCAATATGCGGTACGGAATCTGTTCCTTCTCCAACGTATCGAAGATCTTTTTCCAGGCATCCAAAGAAGAACTCCGAACCTTGGAATAACTTCGTTCCCATCCGACTTGCGGTAGAGGCTTCGGATTTCGGTTCGGGACGCACTCTCCCGTATACGGTTCGTCGCGATTCCATTCCATAAAGCCTTCGTTCCGATCCAACTCTTTCCGCAAACCTTCGTTTCGAATCCGATTGGATTTCCACCTTCCGATCGGATCCATGGCCAACATATCCGCCAACCTGGGATCGATTTCCGAAAACTGTTCCGTCCTAGCGATCGGCCTTAATTCCGCGGAGAGGTTGGAATTCAACTTTAGTAGAGGAAATATTCTGGAAAGCGCAAAGAAGACTCCGTCACCGAGACTTCTAAAATAAAATTTGCGCTTTATCGGATCCGAATAAAAGTCCCACCGAAAAGGATCGAAATTCAGTACCAAGGATCTGTGCACGGGAACGACGTCCACGTCGGCCGTATTAAAGTAAGATGCGTCCAAAAAAACCTTTTCCGGCCGGATGCGAACTTTCAAAAGCTCCTCCAACTCCGTTAACATTCCTTCCGGTTGTTCCGAAGGTCTGGGTAAAAATAGGATTTTTTTACCTGATATCTTTTCCAGATCCGCAGGTCGAAGACCGCTTATCAATTGACTATCCCCTAAAAACAGCCAGAGGTTCGAAGCGTCCTTTATTTTTTCTTCTTTCAGGACCCTCTCGAATCTTCTTCCGAAATAGTCGTACAGGTACGCGTTCTTTTCCTGATACGGAAGCAGCGTTTCGAAAAGGAAACCGCTCCCGGCGATCAAAAGGAATAGGAAAATCATTCCCCAAGAAAGAACTTTTTTTTTTATGAATATTCTCATTTTAGAATTGAAAATAAAAGAAGACTTTTTTCTCAAACACTCCTCCTGCCATGAACAGAAGAGCGTAGCAAAACGCCAGACCGGAGATTTTTACGAAATATTCGGGTCTGGCCCAACGGGAAAAAAACGCGTCACTCCCGCCGGCCCTTATTTGCAATACGTCCATTAACAGGACGGGAATTCCGAAAAAAAGGATCTTGGCCGCTAAAATCGGAGACCAATAAAATCCCGAAATCGCGTTGCGAAAATACGGGCTTAGGTCCTTCTCGCTACCTACGTGAAAAAGGATCAGGCCGAAAGAAAAAATCCCCCAAGTCAAAACCGTCCCTCCTACCCGGATGCAGTTTCGGATCCAACCGGGAAGATTCCAATCGTATCCGGATACGACCTTGGAACCTACATCGTAGACTACTATATGTAGACCGCAAAATAAGCCCCAAACCAAATAACCGTAAGCCGCTCCGTGCCAAAGCCCGCCTAAAAGCCAGACGAAGATTATATTCAGTATCTGGCGTAGGAACCCGTGACGGTTTCCGCCCAAAGGAATGTATATGTAATCCCGAAGCCAACTGGAAAGGGAAATATGCCAGCGCTTCCAGAACTCCACGGGGTTGGAAGCTAAATAAGGAAAATTGAAATTATTCGTCAGTTGAAAACCGAGCATGCGGGCCAAACCCCGGGCGGCATCCGTGTAACCGGAAAAATCCGCGTACAATTGAAGACTCATCGTAAAAGCCAACCACCAAACGATTCCTTCCGGCCATTGAACTCCCGGCTGCAGTACTTTTTCCACGAAAAATACCAGATTGTCTCCGACGAAGGTCTTCTTAAAAATCCCCCACGCGAATAACCAAAATCCTCCCCAAACGTTCTCGAAATCGGGATCTCTCCGGTTCGCGATCTGAGGTAAAAGCGAATTCGGCCTTTCGATCGGTCCTATAAGTAAAAGAGGAAAAAAAAGATCATAAACGGAAAACTGAACGATATCGTCGGTCGCGGATATTCTTCCGGTCCGGATCTCGACTATGTAACTGATATTATGAAAAGTGTAAAAGGAAATTCCTAAAGGAAGCAGCAGTTTCGGAATTTCGATCTTATTCCCGTCGAAGATTCCGATCAGATCGTTCCAAATCTGGACGCCGAAGGAACTATATTTAAAAATTCCTAATAGACATAGGTTCAGCGCGATCAGAACTCCTGCGATCCGATTTTTGGAGGATTCCTGCGAGCGTGCCAACCAAAGGCCGCCGAAAAAATTCCCCAGGACGGAAAAGACCAATATACAAGTGGGTTCCCATCCCCAAGAGCCGTAGAAGACCAGCCCGGCGACCATTAACAGAACGTTTTGCCCTTTGGTTCCTAGGTAAACGTACGTGCAAAACACGACCCCGAAGAAGACCAAAAATCCTAGGGAATGGAAAAGCATGTAGAATTTAGGATTCTTCTATCAGTTCGAGCAATCTTTCTTTCTCTTTCGTATCCGCAGGATAGCATAAAGTCTGGTTCGCGGTCGAAGTTTGAAAATCCTTGCTCTGCCGATCCAGTTCGACGATCTTATTTCTGATCTTGCGGACTACGATCTGGGTTTCTTCCCTGTCTTTCCCGTCCAGGACGACGACGTATTTCCCCTGCCCGACGCGATAACAATAATCGCTCTCCCCTAAATTATCCTGGATCGCGTTCCGCAGTTCTTCGCAATAATAAGCGAAATAACCGGCGCCTTTCATTTTGACCACGCGGGTAGGATTTTGAACCTTAAAAATCGTTAAGCTAAAAGGCGCTCCGATTCTGGATGCCCTTGCAATGGCTTCGGTGATCTTCGATTCTACGGGACTGAACGGATCCCTGAAAACTGCGTCTCTTTCCTCTAACATTAGAAGATTGGAAAGTATCGGCGCGGTCGTCTCCGCGATTCCGACTGCGGTTTCCCGATCGCGGTCAGTCCACGGGAATTCCGTCTCGTGTACGACCAACATACCCACAAGCCAATTCAGGTTTAAAAACGGAAGAATGTCGAATTCGCGCATCAAACCCAATTCGTCGTTGCTTAACTGCGCCGACAACTCCGGGTTCTTTCTGAAATTCGCGATCCGGAATACTCCGGAAACGTTCGCGACGATCCCGACCAAATTGGAATCCAAAGCCAACCTGAATTTTCCGACGGTTTCCGGAGTAAGAAGATTGGTTCCGAAAACCTTATATTCTTTTCGATTCGCTCGATCCAACAAAAGAAAACTCCAGCGACGCAAACCCAATTCCTTCTTTAATATATCGATGAGTTTGTCGTAAATCTCGTCCAAATCCCTGACGCTGGTAAGGTCTCTCGCGGTGGATAATATCCTTTCGTTGCTCTTTAAGATTTCCTTTAAATGATCGTTTTCCTGATGGATCGTTTCCGAGTCCATAATCCTCCGGAAAACGGATCCGGAGATCTCCCCCACCATCTTCAGGAACTCCAAATCCTCGATGGTGTAATCCTCTCCCGAAATGGTTTTGGTAAGCGATATGATTCCGTAGAATTCTTCGTTATGACGAATCGGGACGAGAATTTCGGAAGAGGTCTTTTCCAGAATCTCTTTCTCTTTCTTCGGAACTCCCATCTTAAGCATCATTTTTGCGTAAATTACGGAAGGAGCCTTTTTAACGGCTTGGTATATCTCGTCTCCGGATTCCAACACCCAATTCGGATCGGCATCTCCTCCTTGGGCTTCCATAACCCGCAGAGCGTCGAAATCGCCGTTTGTCGAAGAGAAAATATACACCGCCTCCGCCCCGACCTGTCCCAAGATCGAATAGGATAAGTTTTCGAAAAAATCGGCGAAATCTCGGGAGCCGGAGATTTCTTTAGAAATTTCGAATAGAGCCAGATAGTTCTCCAACTTCTTACGCGAAGCGATCTGCACTTCCATCGGAGAGGTGGAATGATCCGAATCGTCGTCGAATAGGAAATCCGCTTTTTCCGTTTCCGACTGCCTCAAACTATTCTTCCGATTCGCTTCTTTAGAAGCTTGGCTTTCGGCATCTTGGAGCCAGTCGGAAAATGGGTCGGAGATTTCCTCCGCAGGAGGAAGGGTTTCGGCTGCCGGTTCCGGTTCTTCCGAGATCGGTTCCGGTGTCCGGAGTTCTTCCTCTTCGAAAGAAGGAAGATCCTCCAAAGGAGATTCCCGAACCTCTTCCGAAGCTTCCTCTAAATTTTCAAAAGCGGATTCCGGAAAATCGATTTCTCCGAAATCCGGTTCGCTCGATTCGATCGGTTCAGCGGACTCCGGCTCTTCGGTGGAATGTCCGAAATCGGCGGAAGCGGATTGTGAATCGAAAGGAAATTCCTCTTCTTGCGGAGCGGAAGCGGGAGAAGGTTCGAACTCCGCCGGATCTCCGAAGGCGGAACGATACTCCTCTTTTTCCTTTTCCTTCTTTCCGGCAAATTCCTTGGCCTTAGCAAGCAATCCCCTGGCTCTCGCCGCCATGGATTTTTTCAGAAGAGACGGTTTTTCCGCGACCTCTCCCGAGGAGGAAACGGAATTTGACGTCTGCGCTTCCGGAGAAGAAGTCGATTCGGAACGGATTATTCGACTGACTTTGTCCAGAAGACCCATAGTCGTCAAACGCCGATCTGTTTCATTAATTTCTTATAAAGTTCGAAATAGTCCGATCTGGAAAATTCCCGGATCATATCGTCGGGAAGATTTCCGAGCAATTCGTCCAGATAAAGCAGGATTCTTTTCATTTCTTCCTGCGTAGGCTGAACCTCGCCCTCTTCCGTAAGAGCGGAAGCCGAAGCTGCGGCTGCAGGTTCCGCGGTTTGGCGGATTTCTTCGATAGGAGAAAGTTCGTCTTCGTCCGCAAACTCGTCCAAAACGATGAGTAAGTCGGGATCCGGCGGCAAGGATTCTATCGTAGGAACGAGCTCGCTCAATTCCGAAGAGGAAACGGATTCCTCAGGGAAAGGAAAATCCGGAATCAGTTCCTCTTCTCCGGAACCTCCCAAAGCATCCAGATCGGACGCAGGCGGAGGTTCGGATAACAATTCCTCCAGGTCGGAAACACCGGTCTCACCGAGTCCGGCAGGTTCCCGCTCCTCTTCCGCTAATAGATTTCCTAATTCGTCGTCGGAAAGAGTGATCGGCTCCTCCGCTTCTTCGCCCAAATCCCAATCGGAAGGCGCCGCGTGTCCCTCCGAAGACAAGTCGCTTAAATCCGCGACCGGACCGTCCCAGTCCACTTCGTAATCCGACTGGACTTCCGGGAGAGGTTCCCCCAACTCTTCCAGTTCGTCGACGGGTATCGAAATCGGAGCGTCTTCTCCCTCGGGAGAAAAATCCCGATCCGTAGAGGATTCCTCCTCGCCCTCCGAAAGAAGATTTCCCAGCTCGTCTTCGGACAAGGCGATGGGCTCCTCCGCATCGGTAAAGAAATCGGACTCTCCGGAAACGGAAGATTCTTCTCCTTCTCCACCCGAAGAGAGGAGGTCTCCGAGTTCGTCGTCGGAAAGTGCGATCGGCTCCTCGGGCTCTTCCTCCGAAAAAAGTTCCGATTTGGAGGGAGAAGATTCCTCTCCTTCCAACGGGCCCAAGTCGGAAAAGGCAAGATCGTCGAATCCCGTTTCAGGCGTTTTAATTTCGGAAGTTTCCTCCTCTCCAGAAGAGAGAAGGTCTCCTAATTCCTCGTCGGAAAGAGCGATCGGTTCTTCTGCGTCGGCATCGGAAAGAAATTCCTCTTTCGGCGTCGCTACCTCGGCCTCTTCCCCACCGGAGGAAAGAAGGTCTCCGAGTTCGTCGTCGGAAAGTGCGATCGGTTCCTCGGAGTCGTCCGAAGATAGGAAATCGGATGCGGGTGGAATCGTTTCTTCTTCCTCTTCCAGCGTCCTTGGGGCGAAGGGATCGTTCTCTTCTAAATCTCCGGAGTCAAGATCGGCGAATTCACTTATGGGAAGAGAGATCGGTTCTTCATGCGAATTCGGATCGTGGCTTAGAACCGGTTCGTCCAGGTCGGCTCCGAAATCGAAATCGACGGGAGCCGGCTCCGACTTTTCCTGCAAGTCGATGGCGTCCGGATCGAAGGAGAAATCCGAAAGTTCTTCCGGTTTTAGCTCGTCCGAAATTTCGAGATCTTCCAGAGACATTGCCTCCGGTCCCTCGTCCTCACCTGAGGATAATAGATTTCCGAGCTCGTCGTCGGAAAGTGCAATCGGTTCCTCGGAGTCGTCCGAAGATAGGAAATCCGCGGACGCTTCCGTTGCGGGTTCCTCCTCGACTTTGAAATCGTCGGATCCGAAATCGAATTCGGAAGTTTTTTCCTCGTCGGTCAACAAGTGTTCGAGTTCGTCGAGAGAAAGATCGGAAGAAGAAGGCGCGGACTCCTCCTCCAATAGATGGTTCAATTCGTTGTCGGAGAGTGAGATCGGTCCTTCGTCGTCGGACAGGAAATCGTCCGCTGCGACGCTTTCTCCCGTCTGCGGCGATCCCGCTTCCTCTTCGCTCATATCGAAGTCGGCGAGATTGGAACTTATATCAATATTTTGTAATTCATCATCGGAAAGGGAAATCTGGGATTCGTCTTCGAAGTCCAGATCTGAGAATCCCGTCTCGTGCTCTTCCGAGTCGAACGGCTCCTCTTCGGAGTGAAAGGCGGAAGCGGGAACCTCTCCTGGCTGGGAAAAATCCCCCAAATCCAAGGAACCCAGATCGGAGAACGCTTCGGTCGACTCCTCGGACGGAGTTTCCTCCGGAGAAGAAGAACTTTTCCAAGACGGACTCGCCGCGGTCGGTGTCGGAACGGACCCGATTTCCTCTTCCTCGTCTATGTCCAAGAGTCTGTCTATTTCCGCGTCTATGAGAGGATCGGTTAGTTCGAAATCGAAATCCTCGTCCAAGTGGACTTCCTCGTCCAACTCGTTCAGATTGATGCTTAGGTCGTCGGTGGTAAAATCTCCGTTAGACTCCAGATCTCCGAAGGAGTCATGATCGTCTCCTCCGAGCGAGTCGGATTTCCTCTCGAAACCGTCGTCCTCGGAAGAATCGGTTACCGGAATGGAATCAAAATCGAAGGCGGAAGGATCATCGGTGGAGAGGAGAGAATCGATGTCATCCAAACTCATTTCATTCGGATCAAATTCCTCGCCGTTTCCCTTCGGAAGATCTTCCCCTTCGCTCATCCTAAATTCGTCCGCCATGCTTCCTACAAACTATCTTCTCTTATACCGGAAGATCCCCGAATTTCCAGGGAAAAACAATCCGAAAACGTACTCTTCATCTATCGAAGACGAAGCTCCCGCGTGGAACTCCGTTTTCTTCCTCCCCTATCGAGGAGGAAGATTTCTATCTTAATTTTCGGAATGAGAGGGCCCCAAAAGTTAGCGGGAAGCCGCTAAAATTCGGGTTTTTGCCTTTTGTAGGAGGAGATTTTTCTCCGGTGATAGGGGAAGAGATTCCGCGTCTTCCAACGCCTTCTTGGCCGAGTCTAGGTCGATCTCTTCCTTTAGAGCACCGTGGTCCGTTAAAATCGTAACCTTGTTGTCCCGTATTTCGAAGAACCCGCCCTCGATCACTACGATCTTAGTCTTATTTCCTTGTCGGATTTCCAAGATTCCGACACCGAGAAGGGAAACCAAAGAGGTATGTCCCGGCAAAACCCCGAAAAAACCCTCGTTTCCGGGGACGACCAAACTGTCTGCGTCCCCGCTATAGAGTAGTTTTTCCGGAGAAATTACGGAAACCGTCAATTTGGAGCCAGCCATTATGCCCTCAGGTTCTTGGACTTCTCGATCGCGTCTTCGATCGTTCCGACCATGTAGAAGGCCTGTTCCGGAAGATGGTCGTAATTTCCGCTGATGACTTCTTTGAAAGAACGAACCGTATCTGCCAATTTGACATATTTACCAGGGAATCCGGTAAATACTTCCGCAACGTGGAAAGGTTGAGACAGGAATTTCTCGATTTTTCTGGCCCGAGCCACGAGAACCTTATCGTCCTCCGAAAGTTCGTCCATTCCGAGGATCGCAATGATGTCCTGGAGATCCTTGTAACGTTGTAGAATCCTTTGCACTTCCCGAGCGACACTGTAATGCTCTTGGCCCAGAACTTCCGCATTCATGACGCGGGAAGTGGAATCGAGCGGATCCACTGCGGGATAAATTCCCTTATCCGAGATTGCGCGAGAAAGAACCGTGGTCGCGTCCAAGTGAGCGAATGCGGTTGCAGGAGCCGGGTCGGTCAAGTCGTCCGCAGGAACGTAGATCGCCTGGACGGAAGTGATGGATCCCTTACGGGTAGAAGTGATCCTTTCCTGGAGAGCGCCCATTTCGGTGGATAGGGTCGGTTGGTATCCCACTGCGGAAGGCATACGTCCCAAAAGAGCCGAAACTTCGGAACCGGCTTGGGAGAAGCGGAAAATATTATCCACGAAGAGGAGTACGTCCGTTCCGATGGAATCCCTGAAATGCTCGGCCATGGTAAGAGCCGACAAAGCGACGCGAAGACGAGCGCCAGGAGGCTCGTTCATCTGACCGTAGCAAAGAACGGTCTTATCGATCACGCCGGATTCCTTCATCTCGCGCCAGAGGTCGTTCCCTTCACGAGTTCTTTCGCCGACTCCGGCAAACACGGAAAATCCTCCGTGCTGTTTCGCGATGTTATTGATCAATTCTTGGATCAAAACCGTTTTTCCGACCCCGGCTCCTCCGAAGAGTCCGGTCTTTCCCCCCTTGATATAAGGAGCGAGAAGGTCGATCACTTTGATCCCGGTTTCGAAAACTTCCGTGCGGGAAGAAAGATCCTCGTATCCGGGAGCGGAACGGTGGATCGGTTTTCTTTCCTTTACCTGAACCGGAGTGCCCTCGTCGATCGCGTCGCCGAGAACGTTAAAAATCCTTCCCAGGGTCACGTCCCCTACCGGAACCGAAATCGGAGCGCCGGTATCGATCACTTCCTGTCCGCGGATCAATCCGTCGGTAGAGGAAAGCGCGATCGCACGGACCGTTGCACCACCTACGTGCTGCTGCACTTCGGCCACGATCTTTTCTTTTTTTCCTCCGGCGGAGGACTGAATTTCGAGTGCGTTAAAAATTTCGGGAAGATGTCCGGATTCGAATTCTATGTCCAGAACCGATCCGATGATTTGTTTGATTTTACCTTTGCTCATTCCAAGTAACTCCAATTCCAATAAAAACTAGTTTAGCGAATCCGCCCCTGCGACGATTTCCGAGATTTCCTGAGTGATCTTTGCCTGGCGGACACGGTTGTATCCACGGGTCAATACCTTGATCATTTCCGAAGCCGCGTCGGTGGCGGACTTCATCGCGATCCTCTGCGCGATCTGCTCCGAGCAGTTCGCTTCCAAAATCGCTTTCAAAAAAGCGGTCTTAACGACCAAGGGAAGCAGCGATTCCAAGATGCTTTCCGGACTTGGCTCATAGATCACGCTGTCCCCGACCGTTCCTGTGCCTGATGCCTCAAAAGGAAGAATTTTCGTAACTTCCGCTTTTTGTGAAGAGGAAGAATGATACACCGTCGAAACGATCTCCACGGCGTCGACTTCCTCTTTTGCAAAAAGATTCAAAAAGAACTCCGCGAATTCTTCGGCTTCCTTGTATCCGGATTTGTCGTTGATATGCGTATAGGTTTTTTCGATCTTCTCTCCGGCAAATTTGAAGTAAGACACTCCTTTTTTGCCGACGACGAACAGGCGGACTTGGGAGCCCGCTTTTCTTAATTCTCCAATCCGGTTTTTTGCCAGACGGTTCGTATTCGAATTGTATCCGCCGCAAAGACCCCGATTCGCCGTGATCACCAAAAGCGCAACGGAACGGATCGCCTGAGGTTTACGCAAGTAAGGACTCTTGACCACTTCGGAAAGGGAAGCAAGAGATCCCACCATCTCCTTAATCTTATTGGAAAAGGGATGGGAAGCGTTTACCCGATCGCTCAGCTTTTTGGATTTGGCGGTGGCCACCATTTCCATCGTCCGAGTGATTTTCCGGGTATTTTTAACGGATACGATCCGTTTTTTTATTTCCCTTTGTGTAGCCAAGACCCTCTCCCGATTACTTCAGGTTTCTGACAAAATCGCCAGCGATTTTAGATACGACTTCGCCCAATTTGCCCTCGTCGGAAATTTTCTTTTCCGTACGAATCGCGTTTAAGACTTCCGGATGTTGTCCGCGGATGGTGTTCAACAAATGGATTCCGAACTCGCGAGCTTTTGCGACGGGAATCTTGTCCATATGTCCGCGGGTTACCGCGAAGATCTCCACGACCTGCTCTTCCACGGGATACGGATTCGAGACCGGTTGTTTCAACACTTCTACGATACGATATCCGCGATCCAATTGGGATTGGGTGATCGGATCCAACTCCGTTCCCAACTGCGCGAACGCTTCGAGTTCGCGGAATTGAGCCAATTCCAATTTCATTTTTCCCGCAACCTGTTTCATCGCCTTGATTTGAGCGGCGGAACCGACCCGAGAAACCGAAATCCCGACATCCACTGCAGGGCGAACACCCGAAGCGAATAAGTTGGACTGAAGATAAATCTGTCCGTCCGTGATCGAAATCACGTTAGTAGGAATGTATGCGGAAACTTCGCCTTCCTGAGTCTCGATGATCGGAAGGGCGGTCAAGGAGCCTGCGCCGTATTTCTCATCCAGCTTTGCGGCTCTTTCCAGAAGACGGGAGTGAAGATAGAATACGTCTCCAGGATATGCTTCACGACCCGGAGGACGACGCAGCAACAAAGACATTTGCCGGTATGCGACCGCCTGTTTGGAAAGGTCGTCATAAACAACCAAGGTGGCCTTCTTTTCGTTATACATAAAGTATTCCGCAAAAGAGCAGCCGGAATAAGGAGCGATGTACTGCATCGGAGCAGGATCCGCTGCGGTAGCGGAAACTACGATCGTATAATCCATAGCCCCGAAAGCCTTGAGTTTTTCCACCGTCGTTGCGACAGTAGAGGCTTTTTGGCCGATAGCGACATATACGCAAATTACGCCGGAACCTTTTTGGTTGATGATGGTATCGAGCGCGATGGAGGTTTTCCCCGTTCCCCTGTCCCCGATGATCAACTCCCTTTGTCCGCGGCCGATCGGAATCATCGCGTCTATACTCTTGATTCCGGTCTGCATCGGTTCTTCCACGGGCTGTCTCATGGAGATCCCGGGAGCGGGACTTTCCACGGGGCGAGTCAGTTTGGTCTGAATCGGACCTTTTCCGTCTAGAGCCTCACCCAGAGGATTCACTACGCGACCCAACAATTCAGGACCTACGGGAACTTCCAGAATCTTGTTCGTGCGTTTTACGGTATATCCTTCCTGGATATTTTTATAATCTCCGTAAATGATCACGCCGACGGAATTGTCTTCCAAGTTGAAGGCCTGTCCGCGGACACCGTTCTGGAATTCAACGAGTTCTCCCGCCATGACGTTTTTAAGGCCGAAGACTCTCGCGATACCGTCCCCTACTTCCAGAACGGTTCCGACTTCCTCGACGCCTAGGTCTTTTTTGTAATTTAGGATTTCTTGTTTAAGAACCGACGCAATTTCGTCCGTTTTAATTTTCATACACAACTCCGACCGGTAGTTTACTTTCCAGCAAGGCTTGCCTTACTTTTTTAAGCTGGCTTTTCATGGATGAATCGATCGCCAGATCATGGAAACGGACCACAAAACCACCGATAAGGCTCGGGTCCTCCTTAGCTTCCAAGATGAAATCCGACTTGAATTTTTCCTTTAGAAGGTCCCGCAATTTTGCCAATTGCGATTCGTCCAAAGCGGGGTAACTATTCACTTTGGCGCGGATACGTCCCGCCTTCCGATCCAATTCCTCTTTAAATGCCTCGTGGATTTCGGGCAGAAAGGAAAATCTGCCCCTCGCAAGCAATACTTGCAGGAAATTTAAAGTGATTTCCGAAACCTTTCCCTGAAAGGTTTTAGCCAGGACTTTTTCCTTATCCTCTCTAGCGACGGAAGGCGTTTCGAAAAAATCGCCGAACTGGGGTTCTATATTCAGGATTTGGAGCACGGAATCCAGTTCCTGTTCCGCCTCTTCCAAGGAGGAACTTGCCCCGGCAAACGCTGCGGCGTATGTTTTTGGGATCGCGGAATAGCTCATTTTAAGCGCTCAGTTTCTTGATCTTGACCAGCTCGTTTTCGATAAAGGATTTATAATCGTCCGACTTGAGCTGTTTTTCCAGCACCAGACCTGCTACCTGCACGGTCATGCCTACGATCTGCTCCTGAAGTTCCGCTAAAGCCTTAGACTTCGCCAATTCTATATCCTTAATGGCGCCGTCCTTCATTTGCTTCACTTCTTTAGAAGCGTCTTCCAACATCTTGTTACGAACGCTCGTGGCGTCCGTTTTAGCTTCCGCGACGATTCCGTTCGCTTGGTCGCGTGCCCCGGCGATCTTCGTCTCGTAATCTTTGAGAAGCGCCTCCGCCTCGGAGCGGATGTCTGCAGCCTTGCGAATATCGTTTTGAATGGTCTCGGCCCGGTCATCCAGGGCCTTGAGAATCACATCCCAGGCGAACTTCTTCAGGACTAGAATCACGATCCCGAAGGTAACCAGGGTCCAAACAACTAGACCCGGATTTACGTCGAGAAGACCGTTCAGCCCTTTAGCTGCTAAGAGAAACAAGATTATTTACCTTCGGCGGGTGCGGAAACTGCGGTTTTTGCCTTTTCAACGCCAGCTTTTACTGCGTCGTTTAGGGTTCCGGCCGCGAGGAATGCGATCACAAGTGCGAACAGCGCCGCGCCTTCGATAAGAGCCGCGGAAATGATCATTGCGGTTTGGATTTTACCGCTGGCTTCCGGTTGACGGCTGATACCTTCCGCTGCGGATCCTCCGATCCTTCCGATTCCCAAACCTGCGCCAAGGATTGCGATTCCAGCTGCGATTCCTACTCCGATGTATCCTAGTCCGAATTCCATTTTGCTACTATCTCCTGTTTGAACTCACAATATGATTATAAATTAGTGCCTGTGCATGCTTAAGCCCACGAAGAGAGAGGTCAAAAGCGCGAAAACGTACGCCTGCAAAAAGGCGACGAACAATTCCAAAACGTAGATCACACCGGCTCCCAACATGGAGACCGGAATGATTCCCCAAGCCTTGAATTGGAAGATGAATCCCATCAAAGCGAGAATGATGACGTGTCCGGCGGTCATGTTTGCCAAAAGACGCACCGTCAATGCAAAGGTTTTTGCCGCGGGGGAAACGATGAATTCCAACGGCCACATCAGAAAATAAAGGGGCCAAGGCACTCCGTTCGGAACGGAGTGAATTACGAATTTGGGGCCCTGATAAATGAAACCCGCGGCATAGATCAACGCCATGGTCATAAGAGCCAAAGTCATCGTAACGGAAACGTCTCCGGTCACGGTGATTCCGTTCCAGACCTTCGCGAGCCAAATCGGTTCGTGATGTGCGGTCGCGTTAGCTGTTTCTTCCGCCGTTTCGGTGACCGAGTCCTCTCCATTTACATAATGCTGAACGATTTCCGAACCGACTTGCACGACTTCTCCGACCGGAGGAAGGAGGCCTAAAAGATTACAGAAAAGGATGAAGAAGAAAAGGGAAAAGATATAATGATAATAACCGTGGCCGTGACCGTCCATGTTCGCATCCACGACATCCTTTTTTAGGAAGTCCACGAAGGTTTCCACCGTATTCGCAAAACGTCCTTGGACCTTGAGAGGGTTTCTCGCGATGATCCTGGCGGCGGGAATAAAGATCGCAAAAAGAAGAATGGCGACGATCCACATCATGGTCACACGGCGAGTGATATGCAGATCGAATCCGCCTACAAAATGGAACCGTTTGTTGTGATGGTGGTCGAAGAATATGTTGTCGTTGGAAGACTGAAAACCTTCCTGATCCTCGTACACCTTATGACCGCCGATATTCAGCGGAAACTCGGAATGGTCCATCAGGTGGTGAACGAGAACCTCGTTCAGATCGAACCCTTCCGTTGCTCCATCGGACGCAAACATAGGTAGGGCGGAAAAGAGTAAGATAGCGGCTAAGATTCGTTTCAACATACGTTTTAAAAAAGAAGCGATCGTTTCCTTTGCAGGAACCGGGGTCCGGGAAGATGCCCGGAAAGTTCTAACGTTCCGCTCGGATCGGCCGAATCGCATCTGAACGGCGCTCGTTCCTTCACCTTGCGAATACCAATATTAATACGTTTGCGAAATGAGCAATAAAAAAACCGATTACGAAACCTTCCCCCTCCCCCCTAGATAAGAATGCCAGCAAACAGGCTATTTGAATGAAAAAAAATAGAACGTTCGTTCCTAGTTGTGCCGAGACGGCGTTAGAGAAATTCCTGCTCAACAAAAAAAAACGGATCGAATACGAAACGAAGGAGAGAATCAAGGAGACTGCGACTCCCTTCCAAACGGAAACGTTCAGCTTCGGTCCGAGCCAAAATCCCCCGGCTCCAAGCAGGAGCAATAAAACGAATCCGAGGAAGTATCTTTTAGGGTCTAAATGCCCTTCTTCCCGCATATCCTCTTATTTTTCGCCTTTTTCGTGCTTGGAAACCCGGTACAGAATGTAATAAATCCCGTAGGTGAACCCGATGGCCGAGCCGCCCAGGATTCCCAAGGGAGAAATCCCGAACTTGCTATCCAGATAATTTCCGATAAAAACCGAACCGACGATGATAAAACAGAACTCCATCCCCAAGCCGGCGAGTTCCCAGGGAGAGGCTTCCTTCGGTTTTTTCGGTTCGGATCCCTGCATCATTTTTACCGTAAAATCGTTCCGATCCTGGACCAGCGGATCTCCATTCTGGGAATCCGATACAGAATCGTACGCAACAGCCAATTCGCGGAAGGATCTCCGCATTTGTTTCTGAGTTCCAATCCTTCGTATTGTTCCGCTTGTTGGGGTCCTTTTTCCGCGAGTTCTTTTCCGCTCTTATATTGGCAGACGGAATCCCTCCAATTTACGGAAAAGTAAATCATCGCGGCCTTACCGAGCACGTCTTCCCTAGGAACGAAACCCCAATACCTGGAATCGGAAGAATCGGGTCGATTGTCCCCTTCCATCATATAATGCCCTTCCGGAATCGTGCATCCTGTCGGTTTGTAACAATCGGATCCGTGGTAGTATAGGGAATCGCTTCCTTCCAGAACATAGTGTTCGAATCCGGGCTTTTCTTCCTTATAAAGAAAAGCGCTTAGAGCCCGGGTATTGTCCAAATCATAGAGCAATTCGCCGGGAGCGATCTCTTTGTAGTTGTATTTCTTAAATTCCAGTTGGCCCTGTTCCTTGTATTCGAGTGCGGAATATGTGGAATAATGCCCGTCACGGTGGACGTTCGTAAGAGTGATTCGGATCGTATCCCCCGGGAGCCCGATCACCCTCTTTACGTATCTTTTGGGAAAAAGTCCGTCCCTCGCATCCCCCGGTTCCGTCATTGCCCTCTCAGGAGGAATAAACGTCACTATGTCTCCTCGTTTGGGGTCGTCGTACCGGAATAGCTCCTTTTCGGTAAACGGCATACGGAAGGAATAACGCATTTTATTTACAAATAGAAAATCTCCAATCTTCAGGGTCGGAATCATGGAACCGGACGGGATGTTATTTGCGTCCAGTACCGAAGATTTGAAAGCCAAAACCAGCGCTACGATGGCGACAAAGGAAAATGTGGAGGATACCGATTCGTCCTGGAGTATCGCGGAAAGGAGACTTTTTTTAGATGGAATGCCCTGGGGCTCGCTCATAGGTCTATTGAAAGGAGATTGGGATTTCCCGTCAATCAAGGACCAAAAATCCTTACGCTTTTCAGAAAAACGACGATACTAAAAACGTGAAAGAGCAGATTGACCGCAAAATCATCGAACTTCGCCGTACCCTGGTATCCATGTCGGCAAGTATCCCGATCGTCGGCCTAAAAGGCGGAACGGAAACCGAAGATATGGACGCGGAGGAAATCCGGGTCCTACATCTGGTCGCAAAAGACCTTGTCCCGGTAACGGTCAAAATCGGAGGTCCGGAAGCGAGAACGGATATTCGGATGCTTGCAAAAGAGGAGATCGAAGGGATTTCGGCTCCGATGATCGAGTCGGCTTACGCTCTCAAGAATTTCATCTCCACTCTTAAGAGCATGCTACCGCCCGTGGCCTACCGAAAGGTGTTTAAGTCCATCAATCTGGAAACGGTCACCGGCTACAAAAATCTTTTGGAAATCGCGGATTCCAAATCTTTCGAGGAACTGGATCAAATCACGGCGGCGCGTTCCGACCTTTCCGCCTCCATGGGGCTCATTCCCGACGACGAGGAGGTCATGAAAGTGACCAAGACCATCGTATCCATCTGTAAGGACAGAGGCAAAAAGACCTCCGTCGGAGGAACGATCACGAAGCAGAATTTCCGAAAAATCGCGGAGGAGATCGGTCCGGACAAGATCAATTCCAGACACGTTTGTGTGGACGCAAAAAAATCCGCGAACAAAAGCGAGGAAGTCGCCGAAGCGATGCTCCTATTCGAGATCGAACTCTACGACCTGCTCGCTATCTTAAAGCCGGATAAGGCCTTCGCTTATAAAAATAGAATGGAAACAAATCGGGAAAGAATCGGATCTCGCAAGGTTCTCTATTCGATCCGATAGAAGATGGCCAAAGACACTAGGGATCTCATATTACGGACCTCCCTTAGGTTATTTTCCGAACAAGGATATCACGGAACCACGATGAGACAGGTCGCCCAGAAGTCGGGCCTGTCACTGGGCTTGGCATATCGTTACTTCGATTCCAAAGAATCCATTCTCGAAGGTATCATACAAGCGCATGATAAAATCCTAAAAAAGTATCTACCCGAACATCTGACCTCTCCCGACGATCGCAGGGAGTTGATCGAATTCCTGGCCGGCCAAATCATAAAGTTAGTTAAGGAAAACGAGGATTATCTGCGCCTGTATTGGAATCTTATGCTACAGCCTAAGATACATAGACTGAAGAGACGAAACATACACTTGGTGAATTTGATCTTTTACGAAAACGCCAAGAAAGTGATCTTGGCGGTAAAACCGAACTACTCCGAATTCGAAGTCAAAAACCTGTCCTCTTCCACGATCGGATACATGATCAATTACCTTACGAACAAAAAGGAATTCAGTTTGGAGGATTTTCGGGCGTACCTGATCTACGCTCTGGAAAATACCTAAACGACATTTCCGTTTTCGGACGCATCGGATCCGTTCTCTTTTATCCGAAATTTTCCGAATTGCACCGTCCGCCACTCGAGGGACATAAAATCGCCGGTCTTTACAAAATGCCGGACGGAACTTTTACTTTACTTTTATTCACCCGTCTTATATATAGTATACATGCAGGTAGACATGTTCCACGGACAATTGGACGAACTATATCGTCCGATTTTAGGCTGGAACCAAAAAGGTATAGGAATGCTTACGGGCCGGGAAGGAATCTACCGCCTGGCGCTGCGTTGGGAATACACGTTCGCGATTTCGGGATTCAAAGTATTCAATCTGGATTGTGCCATCCGATTCAATCCCTTCGTAATCACCGCGGAAACCAGGAGCGCCAACATCCGACCGGAGGAGCTTCTACAGAGTATATGGATCCAAAGAGCTTTTACTCCCTATCAGATTTTGGATTCGTTACAAGCAATCCTGAAACGGAAAGAGGAAGACACGGTGTATTTTCTGTTAGCGCCTTGCAAACAATTCTTCGACGGGGACGTCCAGGAAGAAGAAGGGCGCTTTCTCCTGGACAAAATGCATTCCGTTTTGGAAGTCCTGCGACGGGAAGAATTCCCAGTGCTGATCGTGGAGTCCCTCGGATATTCTCACCCCACCTTCCAGCGTTTTTTTCCCAAGCTCGCGGATACTGCCGACGATCTATGGGAACTCAGAGTGGAAAGCGGACATTCCTATATGAAAATCAGAAAAGGAGCGATCTCATCCCAAAAGACCCTGAGCGCGCCCTTAAACGACGACCCGGGAGAGATTCGATATGGGTAGAACGGTAATCCCTTATTCCAGACAGATGCAACAGGTGGAATCCAGCCTCAACGAATTCCGTAGAGGACTTCGTAAGCCCGACCAAATGATCTTCGACGAATTGATTCGAACGGCAAAGATGCAGGTGCAGGCGGGAGTCATGGCTTCCGCCCCCTATCCTATCGACTCCATGCTTCTCACTATGATCATAGACCTGAAAAAAGAAATCAGTTCGTTGAAGTACGAGTTGCACAAACTCGCCTCAAGGAAAGAAGGAGATGCCTCTTAAGTCCCTAGGCTTCTCCAAAGGCTACCTGTTCGACGTATATCATACGGAAGACAAGATTTATCTTTGGATAAAAACGGATTCCGGAGACTCGTTGTTATTTTTCGACTCTTACCGACCCGTGATCTACGCCAAGGGAGCGGTTCCGATCCTAAGAAAATTGGTCAGGAGACTCCACGAATTGGACGCGTTAGGAGATGATCCCAAGTTCGAAAAACGGAAATTGTTTTACGAAAACAAGTTTACGGACGTTCTCAAACTGACGATCTCGAAACCTTCCGTATTGTCCAAAATCACCAAGAAACTCTACGCACTTTACGGAAGATTCGACATCTATCATTCGGATATAGACGTACCCACCAGCTACATGTTTCAAAAAGGGCTCTTTCCGTTATGCGAATTAAAACTAGCCTATACTCCGACGGAAGAAGGGAGAAAGATCCGAAAAATCAAATGTCTCTCCGCCGTCTCCGATCTGGAATACAAAATCCCTTCTTTTCGACAGCTCTACATGCGCCTGGAAAAAAGCCATAGGATCGGTTTCCAATCCAATCCTTTGATCCTGGAAACGGATCAAAACTCGTACAGATTGAAAACGGACAAGCCTAAGGATCTTTTGTTGGAGATAGATTCCATCCTACAAAAAGAGGATCCCGACATCATCTTTTCCATGTACGGCGACCATACCATCTTTCCGAAACTGTTTTATTACTCGGAAAAAGTCGGCTTTCTTCCTAGCTTCGATCGGGACAAAACCGCTCCGATACGGAGACACATCACCACCAAGGGAACGAGTTACTTCACGTACGGAAACATAGTCTTCCGAGCGCCTTCTTATCCTTTATTCGGAAGATGGCATATAGATTCCGCGAACAGCTTCGTATACAAGGAGGCTTATCTTCCCGGAATCGTGGAATTAGCCAGACTCTCCCGGCTTCCTATCCAAAGAATGGCGCGAGCCTCCACGGGCAAAGCGTTGACTTACATTGAAACGGACGTGGCTCTTCGAAGAGGCTATCTGGTCCCCTGGCAAAAAAGCGCAGTGGAAGCTCCTAAAACCGCCTTACAACTCTTGGAAGCGGACAAAGGAGGCCTGGTATTCCAACCGAATATCTCCTTGGGAACAACCGCGGAGAACGTGGCCCAACTGGATTTTGCGCAGATGTATCCGAGAATCATGGTAAACCATAATATCTCTCCGGAATGCGTCAATTGTCCCTGCTGCGAATCCGATCCGGACGCTCCTGTAGTTCCCGGCATAGGTTACAAAATCTGCACCAAACGTTTCGGAATCGTTTCCGAAGCGCTCGAAGACGTCCTATACAGAAGAGCTTATTACAAACGCAAGGTAGTGGAGGAATCCGATCCGGAAGTAAGGAACGTATTGGATTCCAAACAATCCAGTTTGAAATGGATGCTGGTCACTTCCTTCGGGTATCTCGGATATCGGAACGCGAAATTCGGGCGCTTGGAAAGTCATGAAAGCGTCAACGCGTTCGCAAGAGAAAAGCTATTGGCGGCCAAAGAAGTCACGGAAGAAAAAGATTATGTGTTCCTACACGCGATCACCGACAGCATATTCATACGAAAAGAGGATTCTTCTCCGTTTTCCTCCGGCGAACTGGAGGAGCTTTGCGAAGAAATCACTAAACGCACAGGCATAAAGATAGAGGCGGACGGAATCTATACGTGGTTGGCCTTTCCCCCTTCCTCCCAAGATCCTCTTATGCCGGTGGCGAACCGTTATATGGGAAGATTCCTGTCCGGAAACCTGAAATTCAGAGGAATAGGAGCCAGAAGAAAGGATCTCCCCGTTTTCATTCGCGAGGCCCAAATGGAAATGTTGGAATGGATGAGGAATAAAATCTCGATCTCGGATCTAAAGAGTACGGAAAACGAAATATTATCTATTTATGATAAATACGACCTTTTGCTGAGAAAAGGCAGGGTGGATTGGAAAGTCCTGTTGTTAAAAAAATCCACGACCAAGGAATTGGACGAGTACGAAGTGGACGGGGCGACTTCCCTATCCATGCACAAACTGAGGGATATGGGCATAGAAGTGCAAGCCGGGGAAAAGATCAGATATTTGGTTGTGAACCAATCCTCCAAGACAAAGGGATTGAGATACATACCCGAAGAGGAATTGCAATTGTCGGATAAAAAAACCTTTTACGATCGGAATTTCTACAGGAAATTATTGGCTTCAGCATTCAGGGAAGTGTGGTCCGAATTCGCCTCTTTCGATAATTTCGATTCCTTGACCGACGACCAAGGAATGCTTCCGTTCTAAAGCGGATGCGATTCTCCGCATTCACTTCTTGTTTCCGTAAACTCCGATCAACATCAAGACCGTTCGAGTGGATTGGGCCGTAATCCGAAAGTCCCTTCCGGTTTCCCTAGCCAGCTCGTTCCCCTTTTCCGAATCGATCCCGCGGACCACTCCGGAGATTTCGTATTCCGGGTCCCGTTCCAGATCATAGGTCGGATCGGTAGTCCGTTTTTTTCCGAACACTTTCACGATGGTGGAGTCGATCAAGGGAGAATGGTCCGCTGCGAGTTCCCCTTCCTTCGATAATAGATCGTCCACGGAATTTACTCCGGTCAAAAAGGGATCCCCGGAACTCAGATACGCCTTCAGATTTTCGAAAATCGGATCCTGAGTAGCATAGGATTTGTAAAGTCCGTACGCTACAAAATCCTCGTAGATAAAATGACGGTTCGCCACGATTTGAGTCGTTTCCTTTTTGATTTTGGCCCGGTTCTCCGCGGAATTCAAGGCAAACTTTAAATAATAATAATATCCTGCGGAAGGAACCGCTTTAGAATGATAGGGCTGCCCTATATCCTGCACGTAATGACATACCCAAGCTGCGAATCTATATTCCCAAAACGGATGACCGGTTTTTCCCGCAAATTCGGAAAGCCTCCGGAACAATTCCACCCGTTCCGGTAACATACTTCCGGTAGACATCTCCGGCGCAAAAGTTTTGACGAAGAAATTCTCGTGGCGAAAAAGCATATGAAAAGGAGCCTTGCTACTCTCCCCTCTCGGATTCCCGAACGGTTGGGTTCCGTAACCGTATTCCGGTATATTCCAAAGTTCGTGGTCCATTCCCCAATCCGGCTCGTCCACGTAAGTCGTTAAAATCGAACGAACGCTGATCTTTTTCCCTTTTACGTTCTCGAAAAAATAGCGGCCCATTTCCCGCTTTTCCAAGTACGGATATACCCTGAAGCGATCGACGAATCCGAATTTAGCGGTTTCGTTCGGGAGAAGACGTCTCACGGAATAAAATCTATGCGCCGGACGAAGCCTAGCCGCTTTCAGGAATTCCTGCAAAGGTCTCTTTTTTGCGACATTCGCATCCAGAATTTGGGGTTTAAAACGCTTTGCTCCTTTCACTTCCAGCCAACGATAATATCCGTCAAAAACTTCCTTGAGTCCTCCCGCTTCCTTCGAAACGAAATCCTCCAGTTCCTCGGCGTCGACCTCCCGACCGGCGAATGCGGCGGAAGAATGCTCTAAAACGCGATCGATAATCAGGTAATGAGAACCCCAAGCGGACAAAGGAGGAGAGAAACATAGTAGAAGTAAATTCGAGAAAAGCAGAAGGGAGACAAAACGCATCCCCCCAAACTTACGAAGCGCCGGATTTAGGCAAGTAGGTTTACTCCTGGAGTCGCTTCGAAGAGGAAACCGAACATCTTTCGTTAAGAAGTTCCGTTGTGGGAGCATCGATTCCGCGCCGGACGTACGGAGCAAATCTCGGTTCAATCCGTTTTCTTTTGCCTTTTCTTTGTCTTAGAATCCGTCTTAGAATCTCCGGAATCGGCTTTTCCTTCGGAGGAGATTCTCTTCAAGCCGGGTTCGTAAGAGTTCAAATAATTGTAGTTAAAGGTCACTAATCGTAGCGGAACGTCCCAACTCATGTCCGTTCCTTCGGTCTTTAACCTAAGCGTTTCGGCTTTCTGGATCCAGGATCTAGCTTCGTCGAATCGATTTAAAGAAAGATAATATTGCGCCATCGTCACGTTTCCGACAAAGAATTTATACGGATCCTTTTCCTCCTTTAGGTGCTCCGTCAATAAGGGAAGAATTTCGGAATCGTTTTCCGGCTTTTCGTCGAATAGATATGCATCCGCCTTCTGGTTCCGATCCAATTTTTCGTCCTTTCTCTTATCCGCGAAATCGTTCAATTGAACCAATTTACCTATCGGAGTCAGAACGAAAATCCTACCGAAAGACTCGTCCAACTGGGCGGAATTCGCGGCCAACTTTCCTCCCTGCATGAGGTTCGTCATGAAAAGGATGGCCCTTTCGGAAGGATTCTCCTTGTTCGTCACTAAACGGATCGCTACATTCAATGATTTCCCTTCGAGATAATTCTTAAAGATCAGAACCTGCGGATTATCTTCGGTCAGATTGTGCAGCACTGCGGAAACGATTTTGAACTTATATTCGTCTTCGATCCTCCGATCCAGATCCGTGATGTAAAACAGATCCCTATACAGGTAATCGGAAAGGAAGAAAACGCTCTTGTCGAAGGCCGCCGTCTTTTTATTCGGATCGAAACTGTAGATAAAACCGCTTCCGTCCGGAACCATAGAATTCAGATTATCCCATAAAGATTGGGCCGCCAAAGATGCAGGGAAAGAGAGTATTAGAAATATGGAAAGAATTCTATGGATGAATCTCATTTTTTAAAAGTTAAATCCGTCTTGAAATTTGGCAAGACCATTCGACCGAAAACGGATGCATAGCGGTAAAAAGGTCCGGTGTCCCGTGTGATATATAAGACGCACAAAACATCTTCAAAAAACGGAAAAGTTCTATTTGAGGGATCCCAAGGTTTCCGCTATGTCCCGATTGATCAAAGGACTCGATCCTTCGAATACGACGGAAGGATTCGGACGGATCGTGGGGCCGGACATTCCTAGACAATCCAGATTTCCGATCTTGCATTCCGGAGGATTGGCCGAGATCCAAAGCGCCCTGAGTACGGTGTAGTCCGTGTCGTAGACGAATTCCTTCAATAAGTTCAGATTTCCATCGTAGATCCTCACCGTCGTCGAGGCTTCGAAGGACTCGTATGCCGGGAGAATTCCTATCGTTGCGACACTAAAGAGATTGGAGAATATGGTCACCATATTCCGAAAGATTTTGCCGGAGCTTTCCAGTGGAGTGTTTATTCCGACAACGTAATAATCGAAAGGAAGGCTTCTCATGGAAAAACGATAGGTTTCCTTGTCCTTAGAGATTTCCAAAAATTTCTCCAGCTCTTTGATTCCGGATGGCCCGGTCTTAGAGAGATAGAATTTAGCGAAGGATTGAATCCTTTCTTGGGAGACATCCTTTCTATTCTCCGGAGGTTTGGTCCAAACTAGCTCGGGAAAACTTCCCAGAGAGGGATTCTTCAAGGTGCGCTTTTCGGGAATCTGTACCACTTCGAAAGAGATCGTACCGTCCGGATTTTTCAGGGAAGACACTCGAAAAACGTGAAAGCCTAGATAAGCGACCCGTACGTTCCGACCTACCTTGGGAATTTCCGGAGCGGTTTTCGGCCCGGCTACGAAATATCGGGATGCGCAGGAAAAAAACGGAACCGCAAGGGTTAAGAGTAAAAGCTTTTTCAACATAAGATTGTCAAAACCGAAACTAATCTAACAGGAATTCCTAGGATCCGGCTACCAGAAAACGGAAAACAGAAATCCTTCGCGCATACTCGGAATAAAAAAAACCCCACCGAACGATCCGTCCGGCAGGGCGGTTTTGGAAATACTTGAAACGGATAAAAGATCTTGCGGCAAAATCGGCCGCTATCCAAACCTTAGTTTTTCTTTTCCTTCAATTCAGGAGCCAATTCCGCCAAAGGAATCTTTTCCTTAGGAAGATGCTTGTATTCCTCGTATTCGTATCCTTTCGGATAATGATCCAAGTCTTCCGGTTCGTAAAAATACTTATAGTCCTTACGGTATCCCCACTTGAAGACGGAAAGTTCCGGATTCTGGTTCACCACCAGACAGGTAGGACTCACCCACCCTTCCGTCTTTTCCGTCTTGATCCGGACCAAAGGTCTAGGATGAATCGCATGGTTTCTATAATCGTAAACTCTGACCACGGTTCCGACCGGTAGATTTCCTACAATCGTCGGATTCTGGTTTTCGTCAGAAAGAATTCCTACGCTCGGTGAAAGTCCTTTTTCCAGAGTCGGACAATTCAAATTGCCTACGACTTGGGCCGTGTTGGAACAGGCACCCATTGTTAGAGCCAAAGTTCCTAGGATCGCGATATTGATGACTGCTTTTTTCATAGATCCTTTTCCTCTATTGGTGGTGATGGAGGCATTCTTCCAGCCTCGGATCTCCGACGGGAATTAGCGGAGCCTTTTCCAAACGTTTCAGAAGAACGAAACCGAAGAGGCCTACCATTCCGATCACGGTTCCCAAACTTACGATATACCCGCCCAGAGAGAAATCCACAAAGTTCGCGGGATATACCAACCAGAAGATCTCTGTGGCTTGGGTAAACAGAATCCAAAGCGCAACCTTGACAAGGAAGTCGATGTCTCGCTTGTTCGGACGGTTCAATAAGAGAAGGAAAGGAACCGCGAACTTGATCGCCGGAATGGCGAGAGTCAAATATTCCCAACCTCCGGTCAAACGCTGCTCGAAGAAGAACGTCTCCTCCGGAATATTCGCGTACCAAATCAGCATGAATTGGGAGAAGCCCACATAAGCCCAGAACACGGTGAAACCGAGCATGAACTTACCCAAGTCGTGGATATGATTTTCGTTTACCAGATTTCCCAAAAAGCCTTTCTTTTTCAGGAAGTAAGCCGCTACGACGAAGGAAGACAAACCTGCCTGATACGCGGCGGCGAAACAATAGACTCCGAACATGGTGGAAAACCAGTGAGGAGTCAGGGACATGATCGTTTCAAAAGAAACTAGGGAAAAGGAAAGCGCAAAGAAAACCAGGAACCCGCCCGAAAGTCTCGCGCTGAACTTGGTATGCTTTACGTCCTTATCTTTATCCTGGGCAACGGATCTTTTATAGAAAAGATATCCGAACGTGGACCAAGCCAGAGCTAAAAAGACGAGAATTCCGCTAAAGAATCCCATATTCAGCAAAGGCTTTTTGTGCTGCAAAAGATGATCATGAGCCACGGCTTCCTCGTGGGTCCACTCGTACAGATCATGAGCGCCGACGATCAAGATCAGGAAAAGAACTCCGACTACGGGAAGGAACATCCCGTAACCTTCCGTGATTCTGCGGAGAGTTACCGGCCAATGAGCTCCTGTGATATGGCCGAGAGCCGTAAAGAAGATTCCGGAAATGGAAATTCCTAAAATGAAGAAGGTTCCGACCAGATACGCAGACCAGGCGGGATTGGAATGTCCACCTTCGTGACGAAGATTCTCGTGTCCCAATCCGAATGCGGCAATCGCCAGGCTGACGAGACCGACGACGATCATTCCGATCAGAGCGGTCCTGGTTTTGGAATCCAGCTTATAGTTGATGAGGTTTTGTTCTACCTTAACGTCCATTATTTCTTAGCCGTTTCCTTATTGGTCTTATTGTCGTAGTCCTGGAGCTTACGGATGTACAGGACGATCTTCCAACGGTCTTCGGGAGCGATTTGGGAAGCATAGCTGTTCATGCGCCCTTTTCCTTCCGTCATTGCGTGATAAATTTGTCCGTCGGAGTAGGCCTTTGCCGAAGCGGAAATAAGAGCGGCCATACGGCTACCGTCTCCTTGTCCCGCGTTCAATCTAGGACTTGGCCCGACTACGAAACCGTTTCCGGCTCCTCGGACTCCGTGACAAGGACTACAATAGGTTTGGTATTTATCCTCGCCGCGTTTGAGGTTGGCAAAATCAGCTTTGAACGGATTCGCCAATCCTTTGTTCGGAATCACGGAAATATCCAATCCTTTGTATTCGTACGGATAATATCCCACCGGGACCGCGCCTTTTGGAGGAAGACGAACCGCGGAACGGTTTGCAAAAAAGGAATCCTCTTCCTGCGCTTCCCGTGCTACGGAATCCGCCATATCGGGCATGTATTCCATGGGGGGGGTCTTTGATTCGCAGTTCCAAATTAGGAGGGCAGCGAAAGAAAGGTTGAAAAACTTTTTCAGGGAAATCATTTCGTTTCTCCTATTTCACGGTCTCGACGTATTTAGAGCCGAGACCCTTAATGAACTCGGTCACGGAACCTTCGGAATAGTTCGCGGAATTGGAAGGAATCCAAAGTGCGAACTTATCGGTCGTGATATCCGGATGCAGGACCTTTCGATTGGTTTTCGGGAGCTTGGCCAGAATGAACATTGCCACCGCAGTGGAAACCCCCGCCATAAAGACGGTAAATTCGAAAGTGATGGGAATATAAGCGAACCAAGCGTTTAAGCTCTTACCGGAGATATTCAAAGGCCAATCGTACTTGTGAGTCAGATACTGCATTCCGAAACCGGTGACGCACCCGAAGATTCCCATAATGAAAGTGACCCAGGGCAATCCGGAGCGGGACAATCCCATCGCGTCGTCCAAGCCGTGAACAGGATACGGAGTAAAGCAATCGAACCCGGTATATCCTTTGTCCTTGGTTTTCTTGGCTGCCTCGATGATCTGAGCGGGTGTATCGAAAAGACCGAATACGCCGGAGGTGGTCTCTTCGAAAGTATGGAATTGTTCTTTACGTGGAAGATACATTAATGATGGCCTCCGTCTTTATGCGGCATAACGGTCTTCACTTCCGCAACGGCGATCACCGGAAGCAATCTGCAGAACAGGAGGAAGAGCGTGAAGAAAATACCGAAGGTTCCGAGAAGCATCATAAAATCGTAAACCGTCGGAACGTATACATCCCAACTGGAAGGCAGGAAGTCTCGATGAAGGGTCATCACGATCACGAAGCGTTCGAACCACATTCCTATGTTGACGATGATGGAAATGATGAACATGACCGGGATGCTTGTCCGCAATTTCTTCCACCAGAATACCTGAGGAGCGAACACGTTACAGCTGAACATGATGAAGTATGCCCAACCGAAAGGTCCGAAGGCACGGTTCACGAAAGCGAATCCTTCGTATTCGTTGCCCGAATACCAAGCCATAAAAAACTCCGTGGAATATGCGAGTCCCACGATCAAACCTGTGACCATGATCACTTTGTTCATGTTCTCCAGGTGTTTCATGGTGATGTAATCCTTGAGATTGAAGACCTCTCTCGCGATCACCATTAGAGTTACCACCATGGCAAAACCGGAGAAAATCGCCCCGGCGACGAAGTACGGCGGGAAAATGGTCGTGTGCCAACCCGGGAGGATAGACACCGCGAAGTCGAAGGACACGATCGTGTGCACCGAAAGAACCAGAGGAGTGGAGAGTGCCGCCAAAATCATGGCTACGGTTTCCAAATGGGACCAAGCCTTATTGGAACCGACCCACCCGAAAGAAAGGATGTCATAGACCATCTTACGGACTTTTCCGGTCGCGCGATCCCGAACGGCCGCGATATCCGGAATCAATCCGATATACCAAAAGACGAGAGAGATGGTCAAATAGGTGGAAACCGCAAACGTATCCCAAATCAAGGGGGAGCGGAAATTCACCCAAAGAGGTCCTCTTTCATTCGGATACGGAAAGAGCCAGTATCCCATCCAGGGACGTCCGATGTGGATGATCAACGTGGAGGCGGCGGTCAAGACCGCAAAGATGGTCATCGCTTCCGCGGCACGGTTGATCCCCGTTCTCCATTCCTGGCGGAACAAATACAAGACCGCAGAGATCAGAGTCCCGGCGTGACCGATACCGATCCAGAACACGAAGTTGACGATAAAGAATCCCCAACCCACCGGGTTATTGATCCCGAGGATATAAAGACCTTCATACACTAGGTATCCGATGATAGCTAGATCGATTACTGTGATGGTGAGGGCCAGGAGAAAGGTTTTCCACCAAAGAGAAGTGGGGAAAGCCTCTACCGGCCGTAAGATATCTTCCGTTACGTCACGGACGGATTTACCGCCGGTGACCAGGGGCTGGATATCCAGGGCTTCTTTGATTGCGTTAGGTATGGACATAGCGCTTCGTTACTCCGGATTAGATCTTGGTTCTGACCCTGGTCAGATAAGCGACCGCGGGACCGACGTTTAGATATTCTAGCAAGCGATAGGATCTGGGATCCGCACTCAGTTTGGCGACTTCGGAAGCCTTGTCGTTTACGTTTCCGAAGCTGATCGCGTCCGCCGGGCAGGTCTGTTGACAAGCAGTCTTCAGTTCTCCGTCCTTCAGAGTACGACCTTCATTCTTGGCTTGGATCTTCTTCTCAGCGATACGGGAAGAGCAGAAGGTACATTTTTCCATGACCCCGCGACCACGAACGGTGACTTCCGGGTTGAGTCCCAGATACCGAGGAGGTCTTGCGCCTTTTTGCGCGCCGGTTTCATTGTACCAGTGCTGTGCCCAGTTGTAACGACGAACCTTAAACGGACAGTTGTTGGAACAATAACGGGTTCCTACACAGCGGTTGTAGATCATATCGTTGGTTCCTTCCGATCCGTGAACGGTGGCTGCCACCGGACATACGGTCTCACAAGGAGCGTTTTCACAATGCTGACACATGACCGGCTGGTGAGCCACTTGCAGGTCTTCGGGTTTATCCGGATCGCCGATATAATAACGATCGATGCGGATCCAATGCATTTCGCGACCTACGCGAACCTCGTCCCTTCCTACCGCGGGAATATTGTTCTCCACTTGGCAGGCGATGACACAAGCCGAACAACCGGTACAAGCCGTGAGATCCACGCTCATTCCCCAGCGATATCCGGGGTATTCGTGGACGGGGTTTCCCCCTACCGCATATACGAGTTTTCCGTCTTTTTTGATCTTCGGAATTTCGGACTCCGCCTTTCCGGAAGCCGGGTCTTGGCGATAGTCTTCGATGGAAGTGGATTGGATCAGAGGACGGTCCGGATATCCGAATCCGGGAGACATCATGTGGTGGTGTTGCGTGCAGGCCAGCTTATAGGTCTTGCCGGTTTTTTCGATGGAAGTCACAGCGATTCCGGAAAAGACTCCGTCTTCCGACAACGCGTATGCATTCTTCCCGACTCCGTTTCCTACGACACCGGCTGCGGTCCTTCCGTAACCGACGGCGATTCCGATCGCATCCTTGTGCATTCCAGGCTGGACTTGAGCCGGCAATTCTATGGATTGCTTATCGGTTTTCAGGATGACTACGTCGTTGGATTGGATTCCTTTTTCCTTTGCCAATTGCGGGGAAAGAAGGACGTAATTGTCCCACGTAACCTTCGTGACCGGATCCGGGAGCTCCTGTAAGAGCGAGTTGTTGGCGCCCTTTCCGTCTCCGATGGAGATCTTTTCGTAAAGAGCCAGACGCGCTCCCGCAGGAGACGAGGAGACCTTTTTCAACGCAGCGCGGTTGAACCCTCTAGAAGCTCCGGCCGCAGCTTTCCGTTCGGAAGCCTTGACCGTAGTTCCTACGCGAAGCAGATCTTCCCATTTTTGCTTGGATCCTAATTTCTTAATCCAAGCCTTTTTCAAATATTCGTAATAAACACTTTCTCCGCCCAAAGAACCGCCGGCAAACGCGATCAAGCTATCCTCGAAGGAACG
Organism: Leptospira fluminis; assembly: GCF_004771275.1. Taxonomy (GTDB): domain Bacteria; phylum Spirochaetota; class Leptospiria; order Leptospirales; family Leptospiraceae; genus Leptospira_B; species Leptospira_B fluminis. The sequence goes on from NZ_RQEV01000010.1 coordinate 157,354, forward strand.
GGAACGGAAAAGTGGGCGAATCGCCGGTTGCTGGATGGAGAAGATCCCTTTGGTGACTTCCGCATCTCCCCAAGACTCCAAGAAATGAGTGGTGGGTGCGAGATAATTGGAAGCCAAAGCGGTCTCGTCCGCACGATCGGAAATGCTTACGACCAAAGCGGCCTTGTGAAGGGAATCCTTCCAAGTCTCTCCGGCCTGGTAAACCAAGTTCGTATCGTAGAGGAAAAGAACGCCTACCTTTCCTTGTTTCAATTCGTCGGTAAGGGATTTTAGATTTCCGGAATAATTCGCCAATCCTTCCTTTTTCGGGCTGGAATGATCGACGGTCTTGCCGTCGTTATCCAACGCCGAATTCAGATAGTTCACCAGGACCTGCAGATCGACCGCATCCTTCGTTGTCGCGGAAAGTCCGCCGGCAACGACGAGGGATTTTCCTCTGTTTTGCCAGAGAGCCTTTGCGGTTTTTTTGATGTTTTCCGCATCGAGTCCCAATTCGCCGGCGAGGCCGGATAAGGTCGCGCCGTTCAGAGCATCCTTCGTGTTCGCTCCCAATTCGGAAAGCGCCGCCGCAATTGCCAGGGCAAACTTAGTCTGATCTCCGGGCCGGATCGGAAGGCGAAGGTCCGCGTTGGAACCGGTGACAGTGGGAACGGATTCCGCAGCGACAAAGAAGTTCACTTCTTTTCCGCCGTTTCTCAGGTTCCTGCGTTTGGAAAAATCCTTTTGGTATTCTTGGGAAGAAATCCATCCGCCCATGAAATCGCAATCGATGGAAAGAACCGCATTCGCGAGATCGAAACGGTAATTCGGGACGAGAGCCTTCCCGTAGGATGCCGCCTGTCCTTTGGATATAGCTTCTTCCGAAGAGGTAACGGAAACTTCGTAATGCTTCCCGCCTCCGATCGCTTTTAGGAATTCTCCGATGAGTTCCTTTGTGGAAGGAGAATCCAGGGGTCTGGTAACTATAACCGTTTTCCCTTTATTTGCGTTCAGCGCTTCCTTGACTTTCGCGTCCAAGGTAGCCCAATCGATTTTGGTCTCTTTTCCGCCTGAGATGGAAGCCGGATCCTGTGCGCGGTCCGGATCATAAAGATCAAAAATCGCAGCCTGTGCCGCTGCACTTAGGGAGCCTTGGGAAACAGGGTGATCCGGGTTTCCTTCCAGCTTTAGGGGGCGACCGTCTCTGGATTTAACCAGAATTCCGTTTCCGTTATGAACGGTCGCATAGTAATAGGAATGTCCGTGTTTTACGAAATCGTAGGTTTCTCCCTCGTCGGGCACCTTCAGGTCCACATAGGGAACGATTTTTTCCACGGGTTTACGGACGCAATTTAAGGAAGTCATCGCGACTCCTGCGCCCATCAATTTTAGGAATGTTTTACGATCGAATTCGCCGGATTTGATCCTCGCTATGATAGGATCCGGAGAAGTGAAGAATTCGGAGCGTTGGAGTTCCTTCGTCTCTTCGGTTTTTCCTCGGAGTTCGAAGGAGAGCCAATGCGCTTTCTTTTCTTTCTGGAAATTTTTATTATCCATCTGGTTATGCTTTCTCCTGATTATCTGTGGCAGGTGGAACAGTCGGTGGGAGCGTTGTTTTCCCGGTGACAATTCACGCAGTATCCCATGTTCAACGACGCGACCTGCTTAACCTTCACCATCTCGGCCACATTGCCGTGACACTGGGAGCAATCGACTCCCCTTTGGATGTGGCGAGAGTGATTGAATTGAACATGATCAGGAAGATCATGCACCTTCACCCATTCCAAGGGTTGCTTTTTCTGGTACGTTTCGATCAAGAACTTGATATCCGGCTTTTCTGTCGCCACCATCGAGTGGCAATTCATACAAGTCGAAGTGTTAGGAACGGTAGCATGAGCTCCCGTTTCCACACCCGTATGACAATAACGGCAATCTACCTTATTGTCCCCGGCATGTATCTTGTGGTTAAATGGAATAGGCTGATCTGGCGAATAGCCTACGTATTTGGAGGGAGAAAAAATCAGGTAGGCCACCGCTGCAATAGCAATGAGCGGAACCGAAAGTTTCAAAGCTTTCTTATTCATTCGTGAAAAGTCCCGTTTGAGTCCAAAATAAGGTTTGGAACAAAGATTTCGGCTTGGGTTAAAATTGCAAGTAAACGCCTAAAAACCCCGTAGATTCAGCGATTCTTCTTCGGTCCGTTTGAGACTAAGTATCAACTGTTCGCAGATCAAAAATGGAAATCGAGAGAGTCTCTTTTTCTAGTTTTCTTCTTCGATAGAGTCGCGAAAAGCGTTCTATACGCAAAAGATCAGAACGGTCGTTCTTGAAAACTTGCAGCATTCTTAAAATAGAAGGACGATTTTCATGGGAATTCGGGCTAAAAAAAATCGGAGATTCTCCCTCCCAAGCCTCTTTTTTTTCTCCACTGCCCTGCTGCTACTTGCTTCCGGATCGAAATCCGATCCGATTTACGCCCAAAACTCCCCTTCCTCGCTGGTAATTTCCGGTTTTAACGCGATGTTTCTCTACGACGAAGAAGGGGATCGGACGAAATTTCCGCCAAATCGTCGCGCGAGAAAGCCTTCCGACTTTGCAATCTTGAGGGATACGGTGCTTCAGAATTTTCCGGACATCATAGGATTCCAGGAAATTGAAAACGAATCCGCTCTGAGAAAGGTCACTACCGAAAATTACGGCTGCGCGGCGACCAAAACCCACGGATATTCCCAGGAGGTAGGCCTTTGTTGGAAAAAATCCCTACCTACCCCTTTGTTAAGCGAACTTCCCCAATTGTCCCTCCGTCCCGGTCTTAGGAAAGGGATCATGGCGGAATTTTCCCTACCGTTAGGAAAACTTACGGTGATCGTAGTACACCTAAAGGCAGGGCATAGCAACGAGGACCAATACGAACGCCACGAACAACTGAAAGCATTGGGAGAAATCCTTTCCCACAGGAAAAGATTCGTTCTGATCGGAGACTTTAACGAAAATCTAAAGTCGAAGAAAGCGTCCTGGAACCTTCTGAAAGGGGAACTTTTCCTGAGATCCGCGAACCATAAGGCGAGTTCGGATTGTTGGCAGCACCAAAAAGGGTTTATCGATTATTTAATTACGGATATGGAATGGAATACTTCATCCTTTCGTCAGTTCAAATTCAAGGCGGACGACGGAAAATTCGACGGAAACCCTCCGGAAGAAATGGGCCTCTCCGACCATTGTCCGATCAGTGCGGAGTTGATCTGGGAAAGCGAAAGAAAATACAGGGCAAGAACGGCCAGGAGAAACTCCGAAAGATACCCCTGACATTTCCACTCGCAAGAGCCGATTCAGAAATTTCGCTTCAGGAATCTCCGATAAGCGATCCAAAGGGGAAGCGCGATCCATCCGGATAGGAAGAGAACGCACAAACAGACCAATAAATAAGGACCGAGGGAGTTCAAAAGAAAAGCTCCGGAAAATCCCAGGAGAACGGAGGTTTTGGTCTGCAATATCATGAGGATTCGGATCAAATCGATCGGATTCAACAGTATGATGATGATCGACGGGACTTCTATCGGGTATTCTCCCAGATAAAGACTTAAAACGAAAACGATGGAATCGAAAAAGATAAAGAAGTAGAGCCAAACGAATAGAGCGCCCGAAACGATCCATTCTCCCCTCTTGAGGAAGGTCGCGAGAAGAAACGCCAAGGATACGAAGATAAAAATCAGCACTCCGCCGAATCCGATCAACTCACAGAATAGAAGTAGAAAGCGGAGATCGGAATAGAAGGAAAGAATTCCGGGAATTCCGATGCCTACCGCGAGTCCGATCAAAAGCGAAAGGGAAATACCCAGATATTTTCCGAGAAAGTAACTGGTTCTGGATACGGATTTGGAAAGTAGCAATTCCGCGAACGGAAGCGATTCGAGAAAAACCAATCCGGAAAACGTAATGGAAAACAGGGGAACGACGAGTAGGATCACGTTCGTAAGACTCGCGATCGTACGGGTCGAATTTTCGTCCCCGAAGTAATTCACGATTCCAACGCCTAAGGCGAGGATTCCCGAAAATAGAAAAATCCACTTGCTACGGATATTTTCCCTGAGCTCGAATAATAAGATTTCTTTCACTTCTTTTTGCCGTATTCCCGATTCCAAAAATCCATTAACGAGGATTGGAGAGTATCACAACCCCGCTTCTCCGGAAAAGCCCGAGGAGAATCGTCTATGAGAAGAGTCCCTTCGGATAACAATAAAAATCGATCCGAAAGTTCCTCCACTTCGTTTAATATATGGGTGGAAAATAGAACCAAAGAACCTTCGCTTTTCTTCGCGATGAGGATCTCCTTTAGTATGTGGGAAACGTACGGATCCAGACTCGCCGTCGGCTCATCCACGATATAAACCGATTTTTTGACCGAGAAGCATTGTAGAATATTCATTTTTTGCTTCGTTCCGCCGGAGAGGGATCCGAATTTCTTATTTTCCTCGGACTTCAAGCCGAGGGTCGCGAATAAATGAGCGAATGTATCCTTGTCGAAAGGCTCCAGTCGTCCAAAAAAATCGATCAATTCGGACACCGTCAGATTCTTGGGAAACAAAGGAACTTGGGGCATATATCCTATTCTTGATATTCCAAAATAGGATTCATCTTTCTCGTCCTGAAATTCTATGCTTCCTCCAGATACGGTGACGAGTCCTAAGATTCCTTTCAAAAGGGAGCTTTTTCCGGATCCGTTCGGTCCTATGACGGAAAGGATACTCCCTTTTTCCGCGCGGAAGGAAACGTCGCGCACTGCGGTCGATTTCCCGTAGGAAACGTTCAAGTTCTTCAAGGTAATCATAGATTCTCCCGAATAGAAGGTTTAAGATCCTCAAAATCGATCGGCGTTACGATAGGAAACGCTCTTTCGATTCCTTGCAAAAAAAGGACGACGGGTGAATCGTACAAAAGCATTAGAAAAGGATACACCGCCACCCAGTAACCGAAAAAATGCACCGGCTTGTGCGGGACATCCCCGAAACCGTCCCGATTCAAATCGTATCCTTTGTACGATTCCCAGAAATTCTCGAAAAACACGTTAGTTGTTCGTTTCGTATTCGTGCTGACGTCGAAGACATTCCCTTTGAAATCGTTTCTTGCGAAGATGTTCGAGTCGCTATTTCCCAATACGCGTATCCCCCAACCGTTTTCGAAGATCCGATTGTGGGTGAAGTAATTCCGATTGCATCCATCCGAGAATATCGCGACGGTGTTCTTCGAGAATTCGTTCCTTACGAATACGCTATCCGAAATCTCCTTTAGCAGTATTCCGTAGGAGCTGTCTCCCCAGTTATTTAAAAATTTATTATTTTCCACCAATATATTCTTACTGTACATCACGGCCACCCCGGCCGAATTCTCCGTAAATTCGTTCCCTCGAAAATCGTTGTCGGAGGAAAACATGAAATGCATTCCGTACCGGATATTTCTAGTGGAGAAATTGTTCTCTATCTTCAGATTCGAGGAAAATTCCAGATAGATCCCGTCCCTATGCTTTTCCGTCCGATTTCCCTCGATACGAACGTTCTTAGAGGACCAGAGATGGATGCCGTTCCCGCCGGAGACTTCGTTTTTTGCGTCTCCGATCGCTTCGTTTCCGGAAATCCTGCAGCCGTCGACTTCCGCAAGATAAATCGAATACGTATCCCCTTCGAGACGATTCTTTTCGAACACGCAATCCTTGACCTTCTCCGCGTGTATGCCCGCATATTCGGCGGTGTCCGAGATTCCGCTACCTACGATCTTGATTCCGCGAATCGAAACATTGTTTGCCCGCACGTCGAACACATGTCCCTTCTTTTTCCCGTCCACGACGGCTCCCGGCTCTCCGACGACGGACAATCCCTTGTTTAATATCAGATTCGCTTCGGAATAATAGCCGGATTTCAAAAGAACAACGTCCTGATCGGAAGCGATTTCGATCGCCTTCTTGATCGTGGATATTTCACAGGAGGAACATACCCGAATTTCCTTGGCAAGAATCTCCGCTTGGGTCAAAAAAACCAAAACGAAAACCGCTTTCGTCAAATTCCTCCGGGAAAGGATCCCGTCCAAAATCGTTTCATAAAGTCCGTTCATTCTATTTTTCTTAAGGAATGATTTCCCCCGCGCGATTCTTCAAAAAAATCTCCGCCCTCTCCTTAGAGGAGAACGAGAGCATCCCTTGCCCCATAGGAGATCGGATTTCGGAAGAACGCACATACACAGCTTCGGAAGCGACAATCATCTTTTTCGGATGTTCGAAGTCCGCGACCCAGCTCGATCTCACCGGAAGAGAGTTCGTCTTTTCGTAAGCGCGAAGACATTCTATGGAATCGAAATAATATCTTCGTCCCTTTTCGGTCAACAGTTGGGAATGAAAACGCAGATCCACGATCGACATGGAACAGTGCGCGCATTTTTCCCTTCCGATTTCAGGCAGGATCGGTTCGTTACGTATGCAGGAAACATAAAGAACGATCAAGGCAAGGGGGAAAAATTTTTTCATCCCGTCAAATTTCATCCGAAAATCGCTTTCTCTCCCGCCAAAGTACGAAAAGAAGAGTGAAGACTGCAGCGAACAAAATTAAGCCGCCTATGGAAGGGTAACTACATGCGGTAATATTCAGCATTTCCTTACACCCCAGCAAAGGAGGTTGGTAAACCATCCCCGGAACGACGATAGGCGCTTCGGGACTCAGGTTATGACCGTAATTGTATTCCCATCTCCAAAAATCGTAGAATCCCACCGCTCCTAAGACGGCGAAATTGAAGATCCCGAGACATACCATCCAGATTCTTGGATAGAAAAACGTCACGAGCGCTCCGAAAATCAGATATCCGAGAACGTACGGCATGAACAGAAGTTCCGGAATGGACTCGGAAACGATCTCCTGCATTCCTATATAATGATTCAGTAAATTTATGTTCTTTAAATCGTAAGGAGTGGATCCAATGACCCGATTCACCCAAATCTGCATCCCTAAACCCTCCGGATATTGGGGGGCCTCCAGGGATATGTGCCAAATCGGAGCAAAGAAGACTCCGACCAGAACGAGACCGACTCCTATTACTAGGAGCCGGTTTTTATCGTTCAATTTCCTAAGAAAAAACGATTTCATATTCTATTTTCCTTAAGGAGTTACCCGAATGTACTGCTGCATCTCCTGGTGCAGAGCGGAGCAGAAATCGGTGCAGTAAAAAGGATAGATCCCCGGATTCGGCGCTTTCCATTTGAACGTCCTGGTTTGTCCCGGCATGATCAACAGGTTAGGCATTTCCGGAGCGCCGCTTACCGCGAATCCGTGCGGAATATCGAAGTCTTGTTCCAAATTCGTGATGTGGAAGTACACGGTATCTCCCCGTTTTACTTCGATAGTATCAGGCTTGAAGTGAGAACGGATTTGGCTCATATATACCCGTACGGTATTTCCTTCGCGGACCACTCTGGCTTCCTTCTCGCTTTTGATCGCGTGTGGGTGCTTGTTCTCCTCTAAAGGATAGATTTTCGCGGCCTTATCCATCAATAGCTTCGCCGGGATCATTTGGGAATAATGAGGCTCTCCTACGGTCGGAAAATCCGATAGTAGCTCCGCTTTTCTTCCCGAAATATCGTAAAGTTGGGCGCTTTGAGGGAGTTCCATCCCTACCGGCAAATATCTGTCTTTCGTGATCTTATTCAACGCGATCAGGTATTTTCCGTACGGTTCCTTGGAACTTCCCCCTACGATGGACAAGTGTCCCACGCTATAATAAGCCGGAAGGTGTTGGACCACTTCCCAGGTGCCTAGTTCCCATTTTACCACTTCGGAACTTACGAAACAGGAAGTGTATGCGTAGCCTTGACCGTCGAATTCGGTGTGCAGGGGTCCCAGACAGGGCTTTTTGACTTCCCCCGCCAAAGTGGACTCATATTTCAAAACCGGAATATTCATGATTTCGGCGGTTCTGTGCTCGGGCTTATCCTTTACTTCCATCAACTTCGTAAACGAGTGCACCGGAATCACCGTCGCCAATTTTCCGCCACCGACTATGTATTCTCCCGTAGGATCCACGTCCGTACCGTGAGGGCTTTTCGGAGTCGGCAGATAATACATCATACCGGAACAATCTTTCGGGTGTAACATCTTGACCCCGCTGAGCTTCTCGGATACCACCGGTTTGTTCTCCGGAAGGTAGTTCCGATAATATTCTCCGGAATGCGCAGTAGCTTTTCCTTGGTCGAGACACTGTTTAGCACGAACCCAGTTGAACGCTAGGATATAATCCTTGTCGTTCTTGGAAGCTCCGACTTCCAGCATTTTATAGGCCTGTTCCGTGTTATAGCTCGTGAAGAAACACCAGTCGTGGGATTTCCCTTTTCCACAGTGCGATAAATCGTAGTCGAAACCCGGAACCAAAACCTGGAGTTCGATGGACAATCTTCCCGTCTTAGGCTCGACCTTTACCATCGTAACGGTCCCTTTAAAATCTCCTTTAGAAAAGTTCTCGATCGGAACGCTACTCTGAGGAATCGGAACCGAGAATCTCGTGGCCGCCATCAGATATTCCGTATTCTCGGTGGCGAACGGGGATGCGTGGTTTCCGGCGGAATTCGGAATTTCCAGAATCTCCTTCGTCTCGAAAGCTTTCAGATCTATACGGGCCAACCTAGGCGTGTTGTTAGCATTCAGAAATAACCATCTTCCGTCCTGCTTACCTTCCGTCATAGAGGCTTCCACGTGGTGGCTATCGTCCCAAGGAACGTAACCGTGTGTGGTTTTGAGCATGTCCTTGGTTTCCTCGTCGTAACCGTATCCGTTTTCAGGAAAGACGGAAAAGACGGGAATAATCTTAAACAACCTTGCGGAAGGAATACCGTATACGGACATCTGACCGTTGAATCCGCCCGAAAGGAACGCGTAAACTTCGTCCTTCTCCCCCGGAGCAACGTACACTTTTTTGGCGGCGTCGGAAGCCAACGTCGCGGTAGCGGCGCCTTTTTTGCAAAAGGCCAGAGCCGTCGTCCCTACGATTATCAGCAATACTGATTTTATTAACGTTTTATAGTTCATTTTATCCCACTCACCTTTTATCTAGTTTCCGAAAGTATTCCAAAATTTCCCGGGCCTCCGACTCCTTGACGTTCTGAAACGTCATCTGGGTCAAATGCTCGGCCAATAGTTCTTTTGCGATCGGATCTTTTTGAGTCATTTCTATTGGATTCAAAATCATGTTCATGATCCACTCAGGAGTTCTTCTTTCCGTTACGCCCTTTAGTGCAGGACCCACGACTTTCTCTTCGAATTTATGGCATGCACTGCATTTGGTCTCGAACTGTTTCCTCCCTTTTTCAACGGTAGCCTCGTCGATAGGACCGAGAACGACCGAAGAAACCGGACCGATCCCTTTCCCCCCCGCTTCGGGAACTGCCTGTTCTTTTTCCTTTTCCTTTCCGCAAGCGGATAGCATGACACCCGAAACGAGAAGGATAAGGAACGCTTTCCCTCCGCGACCCCGGGCAAACTTGAACGACGATTTCGATTCCATAAAAGAACCCACCAAAAGAGATTTCTAACTGAGCCGATCCGATCGGCATAATCCAAGGATATATGAAAACGGCATTTTTTCATTGATCGAAGTCAAAAGCCGGGATTAAAAAATAATGACTTTTGTCAAAACCGGAGAACCCGGAAATTCCATAGAAATATTTTAAATAAATTTAATGTTATTTATTTAATATTTATTCCGCAAAATCGGAACAATCTTGATTACCATCAAGGACAAATAGGACATTAAGTTTTAGAATATCCGAATGCAGAACATACTAAATCCGAAATCCGCCCTTTGGACTGCGGCATTTCGCCCTTTCTTTCTGGCCGCCGGATTGCACTCAGCGTTTGCGGTCTCGTTTTGGATGCTGATCCTGTTCTCCGTGCAGCGCTCCCCCTTTCTTCTGAACGGAATCCAGGTTCATTCCTACGAAATGGTCTTCGGTTTTGCCAGAGCCGCCATCCTAGGATTCCTGTTTACGGCGGCACAGAATTGGACCAAGTCCGCATTGCTCAATCGGAATTCCCTATTCTTTCTGTCCGCACTTTGGCTGATCGGAAGGTTCGGCTTTCTGTACGAGCCCTTAACTTATTTGGCAATCACTTCCGATCTGTACTGCGATATCCTGGCCCTATTCTACTTGGGCCCTCCTTTGTGGAAAAAAGGACAGGAGCACAACAGGATCATCGTAATTTCCTATGCGCTCTTTTTCATATCGCACGTTTGCGCGATATTCTCCTACCTGGAGATATTTCCGTCGGCTTGGGGACTGCATTTCGTCCATTTATCGATCTTCCTCGTTTTACAATTCGTGGTGATCATCGGAGGAAGGATTCTGCCCTTCTTCACTTCGGTCGCGGTCCCGAAAGCGAATCCGAAAAAAATTCCTCTCCTAGAGCGAATCGTACAATACACCTGGTTTCTTTTCCTATTGCTGGAAGTCCTGGTTTATTGGCTTCCGGTCCTACATATACCTGCCGGTCTATTCTGTCTCGGACTCGCAATCGTTCATTTTTTCCGACTCTTTTTATTGGAGCCTTGGAGATCCGTTCGAGTCCCGATTTTATGGGTACTGCACTCCGGTTATTTTTGGCTCGTTGTCGGCCTTACGGCTTACGGCCTTTCCCACTTAGGGTTTTTCGAAACTTCTCCCGCCTTTCACCTCTTTACGACCGGTGCGATCGGAGTGTTCGTTTTCGGAATGATTACGAGAGTTTCCTTGGGACATACGGGCAGGCCGATTCGCGCGTCCAGACCGATCGTTTTGGCGTATATACTGATCAATTTAGCGGTGATTTCCCGATCCTTCCTGCCTCTTTTCGGAAAAAATATCGCGGCGTACGCGATCTCCTCTTCCTGCTGGGTATCCGCTTTTCTGATTTTTTTATTAGAATATTATGGAATACTAGTTAATCCTAGATTAGAGCCCGGCGGAATGTCCCGTCGATGAATCCGCGGTAAAACATCCGATTTGCGGGTAGGTGAAAGTCTACCGGTCTTAGAAACGGATCCCACGAGAGAATGCCAATCCCAGAATGGCGATCCCGATGGAGACGATCAGATTCAATCGTCCGAAAAATGAGGCGTATTTTCTATATTTGGTCTTTATCTCCGGATCGTTTTCCATTTCCTGAAACGCGACGGGTCCTACCAAAAAATCATGAATGGCCGAACTGCCGACTAGAAAGAGGAATAAGGAAATTTTCAAAAGGAAAATACTTCCTCCGAAGGAAGTCCAATAGTTCGCGTCTCCGAAGTTGAGATAAAAACCTTTGGAAAAAAGGATTCCGATGCCGGATACCGCTAAAATCAAAAAGATAAGATAGGAAACCGATCGAAACCGGACGGCTACTTTAAATAGCAACCGGCTTTTTACTTCTTTTAATTCGGGATCCGTATAAACCGATCTGAATACGAAGACAAAAAAGAACATTCCTCCGACCCAAAATGCCGCGGCAAAAAAGTGAAACAGAAGGGCCCAAAAATAAACGATCGACTCCATATCTCTTCGATTTCGATCCGGCGAAGAAACGCTTTCTTCTCTCCTTATCCCGTAATTTTTCTAAGAAGGGCTCGACCGATAAAGCGGAATTTTTCCGCCAAAGGAAAACGACCTAGATTCACTTTTACGACGCCTTTCGTAAATCTCGTCCTTTTGGAATAATCGATTTTTACGTCCACGAGTACGGAGAATCCGTTCTCGGCCAATCGGAAGGCGTCTCGGATCGTCTTTTCTATTTGTTCGTTTTCCCGAAGAACTAAGTAGGAGGAGCCCGTAGCTTTCGCGATTCCTTCCAACTCTATTCCTCCTAGGACGGTGCAGGTTTTTCTTCCGTACGGAATCTCCTGACCTTGCGAAATCTGGGAGAGTTCTCCATCATAAAAAACGAAAATGACGACACCCAAGGAATAGACCGAAGCCGTAAGAAGCTCCATACCTGTCATGAGAAAAGCTCCGTCCCCCGCTATACCCGCCACTTTTCTTTTCGGGTTGGCCATTTTAGCTCCGATGGAAGCTGGTACACAATAACCCATACTGTTAAAATCCGTAGGGGAAAGAAACGTCTTGGAACGGTTGACCGGGAACAATTCCTCGGCCAAAAAAGTGTGGTTCCCGTCGTCCACGACCAGAAGATCAGTGTCGGCCATCTGCCTCCGAAGTTCCTCGAAAAAAAGATACGGATTGATCCGATTTTCCGTTAAGTGCGACATCCATTCCTTCGCGTACTCCGTCTTCTTTTCCCGGATCAATTTCGTTAAGCGAATGTCCTTCCGAGGAAAACCTTTTTCTTTTTCAAGCTCTTCGATAAGTGCGGAAAGAACCGTTTTTGCATCCCCCTCTATCTCCACTTCCGCCGGATAATTTTTCGAGAACACTTCCGGATTGATATCTATGTGTATCAGATTTTTAGGAACCTTCATCCCGAAACTTCCCGTAGGAATCTCGGAAAATCTGGTACCTACGGCAAGCAGACAATCGCACTCCGAAAATGCGGCTTCTCCGGCCGGAACCGAATACGATCCGAAACCCATACCCGTATGATTGGGATGCGAAGCGGGGAAGACGCTCAAACCTTGGAGAGTGGTAGCGACAGGCGCATTCAATAATTCTGAAATTCGTAGCAGCTCTTCTCCCGCATCCCGCCCTCCCCAGCCGACGAAAACTCCGGGGGACTTCGAGAACTTCAGTAGCGAACATGCCTTTTCTATTTTCATGCCGTCTACTTCCGCCGTTTCGCGAAACTTTCTCTTAAAAGGGGGCATGGAATACACTTCCCCCCGGAACAGCTGGATATTGACGGGGATTTCCACGAACACAGGACCGCATTCGTCCGTTATGGCGACTTCGTATGCTTCGTATATGGTGGAAATGATATCCTTATGCTCGGATATTCTATATGACTTTTTCGTAATTCCTTTCAGGATTTCCATCTGGTCGATCTGATGGAGTTGGTATTTTTTTCCGGTATCGGTCCGGACTCCGCCGGAGATGATCAGCATAGGAATCCCGTCCAAAAACGCTTCTCCGATTCCGCTCATCGCATGAGTCATGCCCGCAGCGGGAACGATCAACAACGTTCCGATCGAATCCGAGGTCCTGCTCACGGCGTCCGCCATAAAGGCAGCCCCGCATTCGTGGGTGACTAGGATCGGCCGAATGCTTTTGGACCCGCTCAACTCGTCATAGAGTTCCGTATTGTGAACCCCCGGAATTCCGAACGTAAACCTGACTCCGATCTGCTCTAACGCGAATACCGCAAGGGAAGCTCCGGATTTTTTCATAGATTTCGATTCCTTCGTTCCAAAATACTTCTAACCGCAAATCGGGAAGTCAATATGCAGCCCCCCAGAAAAGTTCCTTCCAGCGCCGCCTTTCCATGAATCCCTCCTCCTCCGAATCCGGCAGCCTCCCCTACCGCGTACAATCCCGGAACGGGGTTCTCGTCTTCGTTTAATACTCTGGATTGTAAGTCGGTCTGGATACCGCCCATGGACTTCCGAGTCAAGATAAACTCCCTGATCGCGATGAGAGGAAGCGCTTTCGAATCCATGATTTTCCGGAAATTACAGGTTCTAACGCGGTCTCCCCGATACTGCCTTAGTTGAGCGATCCTTCTCAATTGATCGTCGTTATAAAAAGATTTTCCGCGCTCTATCATGGAATCGTAATCCTCCACGGATTTATTCAAAACTTGAGGCAAAACGGATTTCGTTCCCGTCAGGATGTTCATCCGGTCGGCCAACTCCGAAATCGAATCCGCGACTACGAAATCCGGACAATCCGCAACCAATTTTTTGACAAGAGATTCGTTCCCGAAGAGGACCGTCCGAAGAAATCCCATTATGTTTTTATTACGTATTTCCTCGTTAAATTCGGAACCTGAAACGGCCAATTCCTGGACGGCGATTTTCCAATTTAGGACCTGCCAGGAATATTTCTCCTTCTGCCTACAGATCTCTTCCACCAGGAACTTCGTGTCGAATCCGGTAATCAAAGGTTGCGGACCGATACGACGTCCTTCGAAATCCAACCATAGCGCGGATTTCGGCGGAACCAGGCTCAATCCGTGAGCCTCCATTTTCGGATCCGGATGGTGTACTCCGGCCGCGTAGTTCCACATTTTGTCCAGATGAGTGATTCTAGCCTTGAGTTTTTTCGCCTCTCTATGCATGTCTCCGATCGCGAACGGATGAGAGCCGTTCAGAAGGACCTCGGGAGGTTTGCCCAGATTCTTAGGCCAATGTCTCCTGATTTTAGTCAGATCTCCCGCGATTCCACCGGAAGCGATGATTACGTTTTCTGCACGTATCTGCGTCTCTCGATTCGTCCGAGTATTTCGAGAAATGCAACCGTTAACGAACCTGCCGGATCTTGTAAGTCGATCGACTCGATTCTGAAACAGAAAGCGTATCCTTTCCGCGTTTTTATGATTCAACAATCTTCCCTTTAGGGATGAGATCAAGCCTTGTCCCGTTCCCCAAACCATATGGAATCTGGGCACGCTGTTTCCGGGTTTGAACAACCCTCTTTCTACCCAATGAACGACGGGAAAAAAGTTCACGGAATACTTTCTTAAAAAATAATATATATCCTCGGATGATTGGTTCACGTAGGCTTCGGCCCAAAGTTTCGGCAAGAGATCGCGACCGGAAAATTCCGCCGTGGAATTCCAGTCCGAAATCGCCAACGGAACACTGTCTCTTATGCCGTTCCACCTTTGGATCGGAGTGTCCACCATGAAAATCCCTCCGAAGGACAGTTTGGCCAATCCGCCTAGATTTTCCTCCGAGTCCCTGTCCAAAAGGACCACGTTTTTTCCGGCGTCGAGTAAGTCCAAAGCGGCGACGATCCCGGCAAGACCGGCGCCGATAATTGCCACGTCCGTAGATATGATTTCCATCTTTCCGTTCATCTGTATGATACGCTTGACAGGATAGCACGAAGGAGACAGACAAAGATTGATCAGTATCAATTTCTCAAAAAATAAGACCGAAATCGCCAATGATATAAATCATCGGAATCCGATCCCGATCGAAGGCGTTTTCTACTTGTCTCTTATTCTTCTTCCGAATAAATTCAAAGCATCCGGTCGGAAGGAAATGATTCAAAAATAGTGATGAAATCCAGGGAAATACGTACATGATGTCTACTGCGGGATCATATTGGACGACGATTTACGAAGAGTTCGGATCCATGATCGAACGGATCGGAATCGAAAGGCAATTCGGCAAAGACGAACTCGTATTCCGCGAAAAGGATCCTTACGAGGGTTTTTTTGAAATCGTATCTGGAAATTTTAAAGTTTATATCCTGAACGCGGACGGAAAGGAAGCGATCTTTAAAATCGCTTCGGCAGGAGAATTGATAGCGACTCCTCCGATTTTCCAAACGGAAGAGCCCTGTTTATATCCTGCCTTTTGCCAAGCGCTAACCGAAGGCGAGTTAGTATTCTATCCCAAAAAACAATTCTTGGATTTCCTGCTCGGAAATCCTAAAGCCCTATACTTGTTTTCCGTGCTGACAGTGGATCACGTAAATTATTTCAGAAAGAAAATGGTGGAGAATCTTTTCCTCACGGTTAAGGAAAAGATCCTAGGTTTTCTCAAGGGACTAGGAGCGGAAACGAATTTCGTACATCTGCCGATTGCAAAGCAACAGTTAGCCTCCCTATTGGGGACGACACCGGAATCCGTAAGCCGGGCCTTCCGTTTTCTCTTGGACGAAGGGATTGTGGAAGAAAACGGCGACCGGTATCGAATCCTTTAACGATCATTCAGGATATCGTAATCGTATCAGGCACGAACGGAAAACATGTTTAGAAAATATCTGATTTATACCGGCTGGCTCCTTTGGATCGGAACTTTGGCGACCCTAGTATTCGTCTTAACCGAAGGAAAAATCTCCACCGAACCGGACGGCAGAAAAGCGATTTTATTAAACGAACAAGAAAAGGATTTCGTTCTGGCCGAAATGAGAACCCTGCTCGCGACCGTCCACGAAATCCAGTCTTCCCTAGCCGACGAGGATTACGAAAGGGCCGCAAAGGCCGCGCGAAAATCCGGTCGAGGTATGGATCATTCCTCCGAAACCGCGGAAAAGGGATTGCTTAGGAAAGTTCCCCTGGAATTCAAAAAGCTCGGATTCGGCACCCATGATCATTTTGATTTCCTGGCGGATACTCTGAATGAAAAACGGGATCTGAAATATTCCGTTCGAGAACTCGCCAAATTGACATCCAAATGCGTAGCTTGTCATTCCATGTATAAGATCCGGATCGAGCGGGAAAAATCAGAATAACCGAAATATCCCTGGACAATCGAAGGTCTTTTGTGATATATAAAAACGCGTTCTTTATCAAAAAAGAGAGATTGGACTTTCAATGAAAATAGTTTCTTTTTTCATAATATTATCGTATTTGATCTTCTTTTCCTCATCCTGCGGAAAATCGGAACCGATACCCGCCGCGATGTCCCAGGCACCCGACGTTCCTCCTCCGTTGAATCGTAGCGCGACGAACGTAATCGTAAAATTGGAAACGAAGGAAGTCGTAAAGCAACTGGCCCCGGGAGTAGACTATACGTTCTGGACTTTCGGCGGTTCGGTCCCCGGACCTTTTATCAGACTGAAGGAAGGGGACAACGTGGAATTCCACCTCAGTAACCACCCGAGCAGTAAGATGCCTCATAACATCGACTTGCACGCGGTTATGGGTCCGGGAGGAGGAGCAGGCGTATCGTTTACCGCTCCGGGTAGGACGAGCGTGTTTAAATTCCAGGCCGCCAGAGCCGGTCTGTACGTATACCATTGCGCGACGGCTCCCGTGGGAATGCACATTGCGAACGGAATGTACGGGTTGGTGTTAGTGGAGCCCAAGAAGGGCTTGGATTCCGTGGACAAGGAATTCTATATTATGCAAAGCGAATTTTATACGAAGGGAAAAACCGGAGAGCGCGGATTACAACCTTTCGATATGGAAAAAGCCCTAAGAGAAGAGCCGGAATACGTCGTCTTCAACGGGAGCGTCGGAGCGAACGTGGATGACCGCGCACTCAAAGTCAAAAAGGACGAGAAAGTTCGGATCTTTGTCGGAAACGGCGGACCGAATCTAGTTTCTTCCTTCCATGTCATCGGCCAAATTTTCGATTCCGTATTTCCCGAAGCTTCGATGGGGGAAAAAACGAAAAACGTGCAGACTACTTTAATTCCCGCAGGGGGAGCTACCGTCGTAGAGATGGAGGCAAAAGTACCGGGAACTTATATCCTGGTGGATCATTCCATCTTTCGGGCATTTAACAAAGGCGCATTGGCTCATCTGAAAGTGGAAGGGAATCCGGAAGAAAAAATATTCTTCGGAAAAGTATCTGATCTAGTCTATTTACCCGAAGGCGGAGCCGTGCAAAGCATCGGAGACGTTCAAAAATCCGTATTAGCGACGCACGAACAAAAAATGCAGCAGGGAAAAAACGTATTCGAGCATAACTGCGCTGCATGTCACCAAGCGAATGCGAAAGGAATTCCGGGAGTGTTTCCTCCTCTTGCAAAATCGGACTTTTTAAACGCGGATAAATTGCGCGCGGCCAAGATCGTTAAAAAAGGATTTTCCGGACAGATTCGGGTTAACGGCGAGCAGTACAACGGAGTCATGCCTGCTCTCGGCCTGAGCGACGAGGATATCGCGAACGTACTGACTTACCTACTCAACTCCTTCGAGAATAAGGGGGGAAGCGTTTCCTCCGAAGAAGTGTCCCGAATTCGTTAAGAGAATATGTGGGCCGCGCTTCTCATCCAAATCTGCGGACTCCTCCTTTTTTCGGAACGTTCTTTGGAGGCGATGGAACGAGAGATGGTCCGCATACCTGCGGGAAGTTTTCTTCCTTTTCTGACCTCGGCAAAGGAAAAACCGCGGGTAGTCCATGAATTCTTAATCGACAAGGATACTGTCAAGAATTCGGAGTTCGCAGAGTTTCTGAACGATAGCCCGGCATGGCGGAAGGAGAACGCAAAGCTCTCCTTCGTAGACGAATCCTATCTGAACGACTTTAAACGAAATGCGAAAAAAAGTCCTTCCTCTTCGGTGGTCAATGTAAGTTGGTACGCCGCTAGAGCGTACTGCAAATGGAAGGGAAAACGACTCCCCCAAACCTCGGAATGGGAGAGGATAGCCGTCAGCGAATTAAGCGGAAGCGATAAGGAAAAGATTTTAAATCGGATTCTGGATTGGTATTCTTCACCGACAAAAAAGATCTCTTCGAACGATTCCGGGGCTTACGAAGATAGATACGGAGTACGTAATCTTTTCGGAGACGTTTGGGAATGGGTCGAGGACTTCAATTCCTATTCCTCCTCTTCCTTTTCGGATCGGGAAGGAAACTCCAAGGGAGCTTTTTGTGCAAGCGGTACCGCTAACGTCAAAGATAAGACGGATTATGCAAGTTTTATGAGATACGCTTATAGAAATTCGTTAAAAGCAAAATATTCGGCTCCGAACCTAGGGTTCCGCTGCGCGAAGAGCGTTTAAAGTCATGAGGCGATTCTTTTACGCTACAATCCTATCTTTGCTCCTTTTAGGGTGCACTCCACGAGTCCAAACCGGACCTGCTTTAGGCTCCGTGGCGGACCTTGAATCCGTTTGGGAAACCGATAAAGGGGAACGTATCGCGTTCCGGAAATTTCTGGGGGAAAAGCTTGTCCTCAGCGTTTTTTACGTCTCGTGCAAAACCGTCTGTCCCATGGTAATCCGCAGCTTAAAAGACATGGAATCGGATGCGAAATTCCGGAACGAAAAATTTCTATTGGTGGACATAGATTCCAAAGACGGAGTCCGGGAATTAAAGGACTTTAAAAAAAGAGAAAGCTTAAGCGATCGATGGATCCTGGTCCGAGGTTCGGAATCGGACGTAAGAGAATTAAGCACCATATTAGAAATAAATTATAGGTCTAACGGAGGAGAGATCGAACATAGTGTCGGAAAATTCGAAATCTCCAAATCGGGAGAGATCAGAAGGATTTTGGACGTCGGAAAACTTCCCGAGTAACGTCGGCGAAGCAAGGACCTGATCTTACGAACTTTGGAAAAGTTGTCCCAGGGAAACCCTGGGACCAAAACCAAACCAGGCTCACAAAATAGCCTACTAATGAATTCGGCGAAGATCGGAGATTTCCCGCGGTTTTTTTTTCGGAAAAGGAAAAAATTCCCGAATACCCTATTCGCCTTTTTTCATACGGATTCTTGCCAGATATACTTTCGTAGTTAAGGAATCTCTTACGGATTTCAGGAAAAACTTCCTTTCCGGAGTCGCGACCTTGTAGCTGGGAAACTCGGCCAGAATATCCACGTCCACCTTTTCCTGGGCAAACTCGGAGAAGGTCGGTAGAAATTTTTCCGAGATTACGATCAACCTTTCCGGGTCTTTCCTGAGTGCCTCGAATAACACGTCCGGATCGAATAAAGTTCGGGCGAATCGTTTGGAATAAAACGCATAGGAACGTTTAGAGGCGGGAACTCCGAACAGGAGAAGCTTATCCTGTTTCGGTTCCGCTTCCTGGATAATTTCTCCGATCACCTTAGAAGGCTGGTACGAAACCAAAAGAGGATACGCATAAACGCTTACCAAAGTAAAGAAGAAGGAGGTGGAGGTTATCAGGATCGCTACCAATCTATCGCCCTCAGTCGCGAATTTCCAAACCGCAAAACCGACAAACAGAAAAAAGGCGACCCAAAGAGCGTATCCGAAACCTACTTCTAAAGAAAGAATCGGGAGAAGAAATCCTGCTCCTAAAAAACCGAAGGAAGTCACCCAGACCAAAGATCGGCCCCAGCTGACCAAGCGACTCTTTTCGTCGCTTAGAAGTTGTAGTAGAAAGCCCGAGCCCAAAACGGACCCCGCAGGAAGACACCAATAAATGTACTGCGGCAGTTGGTACTTGGAAAAGCTGATTAAAAATAAAAATACGAAAAGCCAAAAGGCAGGCACGAAGTCGGAATTGCTCCAGCGATTTTCCCGGATTCCCGGTACCAAGCTCCTTCCCTTTTCCTTTAGATAAGGGATTGCCCTTCCCAGGATATAGGCCAGGAAAGGAAGAATGAAGACTCCGAAGGACCAGGCAAAATTCGCGTAGAAAAACCCAGGATTGAATTTTTGGTCGTACATCTTGACGTAAAAACGACCGAAGGATTGGATCCAGAGAAAAAAGTAGGGTCCGTACGTATTGAATTCCAGATACAAAGGTATGGACCAGAGAACGGGGGGAAGAATGGCGACGAGAATCCCGGGAAACAATTTCATGGAAAAAAGAAGTTTCCAATCCCGCCTGAATAGTATATCCCCTCCGATCCCTATCCCGGGGATCACGACTGCGATCGGCCCCTTAGTCACGAAACCCAATCCCATAGCGGCGTACATGGCATAGTAATAGAAGGGATGCTTTTTTTTCCCCAAATAATAAAAGGCGAATACTAGAATGATGAAAGGGGTTACGTAGACGTCTATTTTAGGATCCACGACCATCGCGTAGAGTCCGGGAGAAAGAGCATATAAAAGAACCGACAGCCAGGCTTGCTTGATTCTTCCGGAATACAATCGAGTGATCGTAAATATCCCCCAAAAGGAGGCAAGAGTAAGTAAAATTGCGGGAAGACGAAACGCGAAATTGTTCTGACCGAATAGGACGAAGGACGAGGAGACCGCCCAAAACGTGAGGATGGGTTTGTCCAAATATCTCCGCCCGTTGTCGCGTATGAATAACCAATCCCCGCTGTTCGTCATCTCACGCGCTATTTCGGCGTATTGGGAGGAATCTATATCGATAACGTCCAAAGGAAACGTAAGTAAAAGCGGTAACGTGGCCAGGGCTAAAAGCAGCCAGGGCAGAAATCTACGGGAAGAGCCGAAATCGTCTGCGGAAGTAGTATTCATAATATATAATATGCTCCTGGAAAAACTTGAAAGCGAAAAGGAAAATCAGTCCATCATTCCCGAATCCAGGATACAGCGATTGAAGCCCTTACAGGTTTTTTCGCTTTCATAGCAGGGAATCGCAAAACCTTGTTCCCGAAGACAACCGGATTCGCAATCTATAACCAACATGTCCCGATCGGCCTTGGTGATTTCCCGCTTTCCCCTGAATTCGTCCTCCGCACAAGAGATGTAGAATTTACATACGTCCCGGCACTTTTGTTCGTAGGGATCTTTGCAGGCATGGATCGAGAGAAATAAAACGGAAAAAAATAGGACTCTGACGAGAGAAACCGGGTTCATTCTCTCCATTATCGGAAGGAAGCGGACAAGGTCAACTTTTTGAAGCAAGCATTCCGCAAGCCCCGTTGATATCCTTTCCGGGGGATCTTCGATTCAGGATGGGAACACCGGCGGGCTCCAGTCTTCGGATAAATTCCTCCACCTCTTCGGAACTAGGTCTTTGCCATCCGAAAAATTCCGTATTCAAAGGAATTACGTTGATCTTGCAGTCCATTTTCCTGGCGATGCGGACCAGTTTTTTCGCGTCGTCTTCCCCCATATTCACCCCCGGAATCATCACGTATTCGAAGGTGATCCTTCTTTTCAGGATTTTCGTAAAATCCTTGGCCGCCTCTATAAGTTCCGGGAGGGAGAATTTTTCCTCTATATCCATGATCTCCTTGCGGCCAGCCCGATCGGGATGGTTCAGCGAAATCGCCAAATTATAGGGTTCTTTTCTTTCTATAAATCTTCGGATGCCGTTCACGACCCCCGAAGTCGATATGGTAATTCTTTTCGCGCCCAATCCGATCGCTTCAGGGTCGTGGAGAATGTTCGCCGCGCGCATAACGTTGAAATAATTGTGCATCGGTTCCCCCATTCCCATAAAGACTATGTTCGTAGCTTTATCTCCCACTATGCTTTCCACCTGCAGAACTTGGTCCACGATTTCGGAAGCTTTCAAATTTCCTTGGTACGGAAGTTTAGCGGTCGCGCAAAATTTACAATTCAAAGTACATCCGACTTGGGAAGAGATGCAAATCGTCTTTCTCCCGCCGTCTCCGGAAGGAATCCATACGGATTCGAATTCCTTACCGCTTCCTAGCACGGATTCGAACGTGAATTTTTGGGTTCCGTCCGCGGACTTCAGATGCTTTACCACATTCAGTTTCGTTAAAGAGGTCGAATCCTGCAGCCTTTTCCTGAGGTCCTTGCCGAGAGTGGTGAACTGTTCCCAGGATTCGTAACGGTTCGCATACAAGCCGTTGTAAATCTGTTTGGCGCGAAAAGGTTTTTCTCCCCAAGAGTCCAACAAAACGGTCAGTTCCTCCAAGGTTTTTCCCTTTAAGGAACCTCCGGCGGCGAACTCACGCTCACGCTGTAGGGACCGGCCTAAAGATTCGGACATTATTTGCAATTCTCCCGGATCATTCCTTCTGCGTTCGAATATCCGATTTCCAAGGATCGTTTAAAATCGTCGCAGGCCTGGGATTTTTTACGTACCGCCAAAAATCCTAAGCCACGGTTATAGTATGTCTGTCCTCCGTCCCGAGGATTCAGCTCTATGGCCTTGGTATATGCGCTGATAGATTCATTATATTTTTTTAAACTATAATACGCGTATCCGATTTGGAAATTCGCGCGAGAACTCTTTTGGTCCAACCTGACCGCCTCATTCGCGTCTTTTAAAGCGGCGGCGGGTCTTTCGGAAAGATTATACAAGATGGCCCGATTGACGTACGCCTCCGGATATTTCGCACCCAATTTGATCGCCCGGTCCACATCCGCAAACGCTTCCTTTCGATTTTCCAATTCCGTTCTGCAATATCCCCGGTACAGAAGAACGTCCGCATTGTCAGGCTTTATCTCCAGAGCCGAAGTGAAATCCGTTTCCGCCTCCGAGAACCTACCTATACTGTATTTTGCCAGTCCTCTATTATAAAGCGCGGAAACGTCGGAAGGAACCGTCTTCAGATATAGATCATACTCTCGAATGGCCCCTTCGTAATCCCTTCTCTCATACGCGTCGTATCCCGCTCGAAAGATCTCAGTTGGGTCCCTAGTTTCCGGAGCGGAAACGGACGGTTCCGGCGTCTTGCTTCCGGATGTAAGGTCCTCCCAAATCTGGGAAGACAAAGCGGAAAGCCCGGAAGATTTCCAAAAACTCTCTTTCGTAACGGGAGCCGAAGATCCGGGAGGGTTCTCTTCTTCGGAAGCCTTCGGACCTTTGAAGAAAAGGGAAATTCCCAGAAGTGCAATGCCTATAATCAGAAATATACCTAGGAACCGGTTGAGCATGCGGATTAGTGTAAGACGGATTCGAGGACTTCTTCCACCTTTTTTTAGGGGGAAGTCGGTCCGGTGTGCTCCGCAATGACCTTTCCGTCCTCCAAAATCATCCTGATCAAACGGGTCATTTCCACAGAATATTCCACGTTGAGATGTTTTGTTACCCCTTCGCAAAATCCGTTGATTACGAGCAATTTTGCGTCGTCCTCGGAAAGTCCCCTGGATTGGAGATAAAAGAGCTGGTCTTCGTCGATACGGGAAACCGTCGCCTCATAGTTCAAGGTTCCGTTTTGACCGCTTACGTCGTTGTAAGGGTATGCGTGGGATTGGGAGCGGTCGTCCATCATCAGTCCGTCGCATTTTACGTGGCTGTACGCATTCACGGAACCGGAGGTGAATTTTACCAACCCTCGGTAGGAATTCGTTCCCCCATCCAAGGAAACTCCCTTTGCGAGAATATTGCTCCTGGTATTCTTTCCTACGTGAATGATCCTAGCTCCGGTGTCTTGGATCTGACCGGCTCCCGCAAACGCGAGAGAAAGGATGTCCCCGGTAGAATGATCCCCTTGCAAAACGATTCCCGGATATTTAACCGTGTTGGCGCCTATATTCACGTCGGTCCAAGTAATGTGGGCACGTTCATGACATAAGCCCCGCTTGACCGTCCAGTTATACATGTTTTTTTTCCAATTCTGGATCGTAGTGTAAAAGATCTTCGCATTCTTATGGGCCACCAATTCCACTACGGCAGTATGAAAGTTCGTTCCTTTGTCCTGAACGGAGGAACATCCTTCCGAATATTCCAACTCGGCTCCGTCCTCGGCTATCAAAAGAGTTCTCTCGTACTGACCGGAAGAAGCGGCAGTCACTTTGAAATACGCCTGGAGAGGCATGGGAGTTTTGACCCCCTTGGGAACGTAGGCGAAGGAACCTCCCGAAAAGACACAGGAATTCAAAGCGGAAAATTTATTATCTCCGATGGAAACCACGGTCCCGAGATACTTCTTTACGATTTCGGGATATTCCCTAACGGCAGTATCTATATCGCAGAAGATGATCCCGAGCTCCGTAAGTTCTTTTTTTACGTTAGCGTAAACCGTTTCGGAATCTTCCATCGCTTCGATTCCTGCCAGATATTTCCGTTCGTGTTCGGGAATTCCTAGACGTTCGAAACTTTTTAAGACTTCGGGATCCACTTCGTCCCAAGATTTCTTTTTCTTATGATTGGCGCCTATGTAGTGGACATACTCGTCTATATCCACTTTGAAATTGGGAAAAAAGCCCCAAGTAGGCATGGGCTTACTTTCGAAAATCCGAAACGCTTCCAGACGGAATTCCGTCAACCAGGAGGGTTCGTTTTTGATATGCGAAATGGATTCGACGACCTTTCTCGTAAGGCCTTTGGGAAAATTATCGGGGCGATAGTATCTTTCTTCTTCCGAGACCAGGGTTTCCAGTGCCTGCGCCATCTCTTTTTCCCCCTTTTTATTTAGACTATCCTCAGGCCTAATGCTCGAAGATAGGAATCATGCAAGTTCGTAATTTCCGAAGAATACGTCCTTTTTACCAGATTCCGGCGATGCTGTCGGTCGGACCAGGAGAAATTCGAGAGAAAACCCGGCCGCCAATTCGGGCCGGGATCTCTCGGGAGAGGAAGGATTTAATTGACCGAAGAGAAATATTCTTTGGATTTTTCGGGATCCGCCTTCATGGTTTTTTTGCCTTCGTCCCAGTTTGCAGGGCAAACTTCTCCGTGTTTTTCCACGAATTGGAAGGCTTTTACCAAACGAATCGCCTCGTCGATATTCCGTCCGACCGGAAGGTCGTTGATCGTAGCTTGGCGAATCACTCCCTTCGGATCAATGATGAAAGTCCCCCGGAGCGCCACTCCTCCTTCGGTCAGAACACCGTAATCGCGAGCAATGGATTTGGTTATGTCCGCTACGAGAGGATAACGGATTTCGCCTAATCCACCTTGTTTGCGAGGGGTGTTTTTCCAAGCCAAGTGAGTGAAGGCGCTGTCGACTGAGACACCTAAAACTTCGGCTCCGAGTTTTTTGAAATCGTCTAGCTTAGCATCGTATTCGATGATCTCGGTAGGACATACGAAAGTAAAGTCCAAGGGCCAGAAAAATAGGACCACCCACTTTCCTTTGTAGTCGGAAAGTTTGATTTCCTGAATTTGTTGGCCCAGAACGGCCTCCGCTTTAAAGTCCGGTGCAAGTGAAGTAACTTGAGGCATTGGGATACGCTCCTTTATTTTAGAATCATTCTAAATTTAGATGATTTTTTTGTGAAGCAGTTTTTTAGGAATGTAAGGGGTTTTGGGTCCCCACCCGGCTCTGGGTGGGGGCCGGTGCGGTGGTACCCGCCCCAGTGGGAGCATTCGCCAAATATCAGAAGTATAACATTCTGGCGAGGAATTTTCTTTGGAAAACCTTGCAGGAGCTCCTGCAAGAAAAAAATGCGAAAACAACTTGCCAAAACGTCATTTTTGTGTTAGGTCGTTTCCAGCCAAATAGCCCACAAGCCCGCCTCCTCCACCCGAACCAGGGTGGGGGCCGCCAAAAACCTAGCACGACTCTAGTCCCGGACTCCGAGACCTACCCCTTCGCCATCAGGTATTTTTCCATAAATTCCGTTATGTCTTTGATGTTCCGGTTGATCATCTTCCGCAACTCCGGAGGAATATTCTGGGACTTGATAACCCTATAATAGTTTAACGCGTTTTTCAACATTTTCCGGCGGGCAAATTCCTGAGCCTTAATCAACATGGGCTTGTATTTATAGTATGAGTATTCCATAATACTATAATTTTTTGATAATTTGAATGAATGCGGAATTTTATCGAAGTCGTAAGTCAACGTCAGAAACGGCGCATCGTCCACTTCCGGAGGCTTGAGCTCCAGGATCCCGTGGATCATTTTTGGTTCTTCGTCCTCTCCACCGCCGGACGATTCGGGACCTTCCTTGTCCTCGAGAGGTTCCAATCCCCCTTCTAGGACTTCTATCTCAGGCGCCTCGACTTCCTCGGGATGGGGTTGGGACGGTGCCAAGGAAGGAATTTCCGGTCGAGATTCTTCCAGCCTTCTTTCATCTACCGGATCCGGAAGATCGATCTTAGGTAATTCCACCGGCCCAGCTTCGGAAGTAGGCATAGGAGAAGATTCCAAAGAAACTGGAGGACCCGAAGCCTCCGCACGAAGAGTCTTATCCTCGGGATCCGGCAAACGAATCGGAACTAATTCGATCTGAGGAACGGCGGGCGCGGCATACTGAGGCAATTGGTCCGATAGCGGAATCTCCGGCCTGGGCCATTCCTCCGGAGAAGAGGAAGATTCCTCCTCCTTTTCTTTTTGCCTTTCCTCCGCTTTTTTCTTGAGATAGTCGTCCCGAAGCTGGAAAAGATCTTCTTGCCTTCTATCGTCACCGCTTCGTCTATCTCTGCGGGCTCCGCTGTCCCCTCTTCGTTCACCACCGTAACGCCTATCTTCTCCCGTTCTCCTATCTACGAGAGGTAAGTCCTTAAATTTCTCCCATTCATCCGTGAAGAACGTATCCTCCGGCAAATCCATCTCGTTGGGATCGAGATGCTCCGGACTGGGCGGCTTTTGCGGAGGGGAAGGTCTTTCTCCGGGAGGAGAAGCGGGAGGTCCCCCCTGAGGAGGAGGAAAATCGAAAGGACCGGGTGGCGCTGGGGAATCCTTTACGGGAGCATCCGCCGGAGGAGGCGGAGCCGTTCCTCCGCTTCCGGAGGCGTAAGAAACGACGGTATAAGAAACGGGACCGGGCGGCAACTCGGGAGGCAGACTCGGAAGTTCGCCCGGTGGAGCTTGTAAAACGACAGGCTGGTTAAACCCTTGAGAAAGAGTGCTTCCCAAGGCCTGGCTGATCTCCTTGATAGCACGAACCAAATCGCCCATCGGAATCGGTGGGCCCGTATAACTCGGATCGTCCGGAGTATAGGTCTCCTCTTCTTCGGGAGATTGAATATGATCCTCGATCGCCTGTATATTCTCGCCGATCTTGCCGTTGATTTCCGGATCCGGAATTCTGGCGTTCGTTCGTTTAAGAATTTCTAATGCACCGTGGAAGTTCTCCTTATCTAGCAACGCTTCGGAATGCAAAAGAGGACGTCGATGATGCGCATAACGCGAATTATTGCGGATGATATCGTCGGTCGAATGGGGAAGGTCTAATTTTTTCTTCTTCTTTTTCAGACCAGGATACTGCGGTTTTTGCCCTTCCCCTTTCGAGTCCGAGCCCGGCGGTTCCCATTCTTGCTTTCCCTCTTTTGAGGGAGAAGGAACTCCCGATTGTTGAGACTCCGGTCGGCCCGAAGAAGGAGCAGGAGGCGATCCTGCTTCCCCCACATTGACCAATTTTCCTCTGTCTCCGGAAGAGGGAGAAGAATCCTTAGATGCGGATCCACCACCGGCACCCGGACCAGCGCTTCCGGACCCTCCCCCTCCCCCGCCTGCTTGGGAACGATTCGGATCACGGAATAGGGTATAAGCCCCCGCACCTGCGGAGAGCAGGCCAAGAAGTAAAAGCAATGCGGTGGTCATAAAAACGTTCTTCCTATCTAGTTTCGACAGCGGATCGGTTCGTTCTTAAACAATGATCGTATTGTTTTTACGATTGACACCATGAATGTTAAGTAATAAGTTGACATATATGAAATCAACGGTTCGGGAAAACCTGAGTTTCGGGTCGAGCCCTGACAATCCGGACGGTCTTCAACTCAAAATCACTTTTGACGAAGACACAAAGACCGCCTATGGCGATTATACCGTCCCCGAGAAGTTTCAAGGTTCTCCGGATGTTATCCATCCGGGAATCATAGCCACAATATTGGACGAAATTATGGTCAAAATAAACGAGGCCATGAATTTCAAAACGACCACAGGAGAATTGACGATCCGATTTCTCCAGCCGGCTCAGGTAAACCAGCCTCTGCATTTACGCGGCTGGTTCGTCAAGAAGAACAAGAAAGTGATCGAAAACCGCGCCGAGATCGAAAATGAAATCGGCAAAATCGTAGCTCGAGGAAAAGGAAAATACATAGAGCTCGATTCCTAATTTTTCTGGAATCATATAAACCCGCCGATGTGGTGGAATTGGTAGACGCACTGGATTCAAAATCCAGCGAGGGCAACCTCGTGTCGGTTCGACTCCGACCGTCGGCAGGGTTTACTCCTTCTCGCCTTCCCCTCTTCTAATTTTCCGACAAGCTTTCTCCACTCTCGATCTTTTGAACTCTTTCTAAAGCGTCATAAAACGAATCTTTTTCCACGGTTTCGATCGCGTCCAGAATCAGATCCATCTCGGAACGACTCATTCCTTGAAAAAGGCGTTCCCCGCTGGAAAGAATATTCGCTCCCAAAAGGATTCCTTCGATCTCCGTTTGGGAATAGATTTTAGGCTTGGACTTCATCGTCCGCACAACTGCATCCATCAGATTTCTGATCCGAGGCAACAATTCCGGATTGGAAAGAGTTCGGAATAGAAGAACGATATCTCTCCGGAAATCGTCCGCTTCCTTTAGGGACACCGAAGTCAGAACGATATCGAATATTTCGGGACGCTCCAAATCCAAGCCTTCGTTTAACAAAGATTTTGCCCGCTTGAACATGAGCTCTTCGAATTTGTGCGCGGTCACGTAAGAATGTAACGCGGCAAACCCGGCCTGGAAAGCGGACCTCAAATGCCTGCCTAACTTAAAGACAGCTCCGCTTAAGGAACCCAAGAGTCCGAATACTTTCGACGGAGAATGAACGAAACCGGCCAGCGAGGAAAAAGCCCCGTCCAATCTACGACGCCCTTCCAGTTCGGGATATAAAAGTTCCAAAAAATAACGAACCAGCAAATCCACACGTTCTCGCGGGATCCCGGAAAATCTAGGATACCTATTTAAGTTTTCCGTTGAATAGCGTCTTTGCAGAGCCGAGCGATACGCCCGAATCAGCGTCGGAAATTCTTGTTCGTCCAGAAGGGATTTCATTCGGACTAATTTTCAAAGGGATCGATTATTTTGAAAATCCTTTTAAAATTCCCCGACCGAGGAAGGGAATCCTTACATTCGCGATTCCGAAAAGAACGGATCGGAGGTTTTTTCGGATGGAATTTACCCGATTTGTATTCCATCGAACTGGACAAAAAAACTTGATCCGTTTTACTAGCGGAAGCCTTTCTAAGAAATCCTTTTCCGGATTTCGGCCGGAACCGCATTGAAAGATAGAATCCTCCGTCATGATCCTCCCGAAAACGCGTATTATATTATTCCCGCGTTAAACGAAGAGGAAAGTTTGCCTATCGTTCTTTCGGAACTGATCGAAATCGGAGTGAAACCCTCCCGGATTTTGGTCATCGATAACGGCTCCACCGACGGAACCTCGCAGGTCGCTCGGGACAAAAAAACCGTAGTTTTGCGGGAACCGAATAGAGGTTACGGTTCCGCCTGCCTGACCGCGATCGAAACGTTAAAGAAGTATTCCCCCGAACCGGAATACGTCGTATTTGTGGACGGAGACGGATCGGATGATCTCGACGACTTGGAGAATTTATTCCTGCCTTTCCGCCAAGATCCGAGGACGGAGTTCGTAATCGGTTCGAGAACGCAAGGGGGAGCGGAAAAAGGTTCGCTTTCCTTCTTACAACGTTTCGGCAACGGCCTGTCCTGTTTCTTACTTCGGTTCTTTTACGGAGCGGAGTTCACGGACTTAGGTCCGTTTCGGATTCTACGTTGGCGCTCCTTCCTTTCCTTGGATCTCAAAGATAAGACCTGGGGATGGAATCTTGAAATGCAAATCCGTGCGGTTCGAAAAAATTTAAAAATCGTAGAGGTGCCCGTCCGGTACGAACTCCGAAAAGGGGGAAAGTCCAAAATCAGCGGGAATTGGATCGGAAGCCTACGAGCCGGCGTAAAAATACTCTGGATCTTTTTTTATCTTACTTTTTTAGCCACCGAAGAGAAACTCTCGATCAAAGAGAACTTGGAAAAGAATTCCCGTTAAGCTATCCGAAATTTGCGAGAACTTCGGGAATCTTCTCGGGAGGAATAGGCCGAGAATAATAATACCCCTGCCCTATATCGCAGCCGGCTTCCTTCATCAAATTTTCCACTTCTTTGGTTTCTATTCCTTCCGCAACCACGGTCATGCCTAGCTTGTGTCCGAGATCTATGGACGCCTGACATATAAATAGAGACTCCCGATCTTCCAGGGAGTCCATTACAAAAGACTTATCTATTTTGAGTTCCGTAAACGGAAATCTATGCAACTGTTTCAACGAGGAATACCCCGTGCCGAAATCGTCGATGGCAAGACCTATCCCGCGAATCCTCAATCTGGTCAAGATGTCCTGGGTAAATCGGATATTCTCTAAGAAACTTGTTTCGGTGATTTCCATTTGAAAGTCCCGTTGGGAAACCCCCTTTTCCTTCACTTTAGCGTACACTCTTTCCGGAAAATCCAGTTCTGTTAACGTAACCGGAGAAACGTTCACCGCCATTCTGAATTCCTTTCCCATACCTTTCCATTTGGAACATTCCGCCAATGCCAGATCGATGATCTTGTCCGTCATCGCATTCAATATCTTCGTTTCCTTTTCCATGATCGGCAAAAAAGAATCGGGATACACCAAGCCTAGTTCGGGGTGGCTCCAGCGGACCAAGGATTCGAAGCCTTCCACCTTACCGGTTTTTAAATCGATCTTGGGTTGGTAATGTAGAACGAATTGGTCCGCCTGTATCGCTTTATAAAGGTCCTGTGCATTGAACGAAAAACGGGAATTTCCCGAATTCGAATTTTTTAATCTTGGTACGTTAGCCGACTTTTCGAAGAGCTCCGATAGTATGGAGCGTATATCCGCGATCCGTATCGGCTTTTCCATTACGGATCTGATTCTTAAGCCGTATTCCCCCGCCAAAGTTTGAGCGCTATGCAAAGTCCTCCGATCGGCTCCCGAGATCAGAATCACATCCGGATCCACCTCCTTTTGGGATAAAGAACGGATCACATCGACTCCGTCCATACCCGGGATCATCAGATCCAATATGATGCAATCGTAGGAATTGTCCAATATGGAGAGGAAATTCATCGCGTCATGACTCAGAGAAACGGAAAATCCGCAATCCTCGGCGATTTCTCCTAGAATTTTCGCGATCTCTTCCTCGTCGTCCAAGATCAGCAGTTTCTTGGCCTTAACATCGCTCATGGAAGTATCGCTCCGGGATTTTGTGGAGTTTCCGGATAGGAATTGTAGATGGGAAGAAAAAGGAGGAAGCTGGTACCGTGCCCCGGAACGGAAATCACTTTGATGAAACCCTTAGATTGCTTTACAAAACCGTAAACCATTGACAACCCTAACCCGGAGCCTTTTCCGGAACCTTTCGTCGAAAAGAAGGGTTCGAAAATATGTGCCTTGATTTCTTCCGCCATTCCGATTCCGGTATCCGTAACCGTGACCAGACAATAATCCGCCGAATTCAGGCCGGAGATTCGCACACCTTCGGTGGACGCGTTCTTCAGTAGACCGGAGGAGATTCGGATCGTTCCGCCTTCCGGCATCGCATCCCTTGCATTGATCGCCAAATTCAGAAGTGCATTCTCCATCCCGTTTTTTTCGATCTCGCACGGTAGGAATTCCTGTGAAATCTCGAACTCTAATCCTACCTTTTCCGTTTCCAATCTTTCCAGAATCGGCACAAAATCGAAAAGCAATTTGTTCACGTCAAACACCTCGGGGTTAATGGGCTGTTTACGGGAAAAAGATAACAGCCTTCGATTCAATTCGACTCCCCTCTGGACCGCATCCTGTCCGGAATTGACTCTTTTCAAGAGTTCCGGAGAGTCTTTCAGTTTTATCTCAAGAAGGTCCAAATTGGCAAGAATTACGTTCAATAAATTGTTAAAATCGTGTGCCAATCCTCCCGCCAACTGACCGACCGCCTCCATTTTCTGGGACTGCCCCAATCTTTCTTCGGTGAGTTTCTTTTCGGTCACATCCTGGATCGTTCCGAAAAACTGTGTCGCCTCACCTTTGGAATTCCTGATCAGATCCGCTCTGACCGCAACGAAGCGGATCTCGCCGTCCGATCGAATGATCCTATACTCGATTTCCTGTATCGCATCCTCTTCGAAAATCTGAACGACGAATTCCCTTACTCTCGCCCTATCCTCCGGATGCACTAGTTCGAAAAAATCCTCTCTATATCCCCCGAACATCTCCTTAGATATTCCGAAAATGGAATATACTTCCTCGGACCATTTCACCCGATTCGTCCTGATGTCCGACTGCCAGTTTCCCAAGTGTGCGATTTTAAGCGCATGATTCAGCATATTTCGGTTTGCCGAGGATTCCTGTTCCGCATTTTTCCTATAAAATAAGGGTCCAAGCGCGGCGCCTATAAGTTCCAAAGGATTTTCTAATTCAGGCGGGAAGGCGTTCCGCCTGCGGGAAAATACGCTTACGACTCCTACCATTATTTTCCCGAAAAAAAGGGGGATGAGAAGCCCGGAACCGACACGGCCGGAAAGACGGTTTACGGAAAGTTCTTCGACGAATTCGTTTGCGCCGTGGAATATGATCCCCTTCTCGGAAGCCGCACTTTTTAACAACGGGTGTTCCTCCGAGATGCCGAAATTCGAAGGAAAAACCAATTCGCCATACGATCCCGTATAAACGAATTCTCCGTCCTCCTCCCGTTTCGCTACGGACACGCCGTCGCAACCCAAGAACCTTGCCGTTTTTGCGGCGATATATCCCGGAAGGTCCTCCATATTAGAATCTACGGCCACTATTTCTAGGATGAACTGTAAGACCTTATAGAGAGAATCGGAAGAAGCCGAAAAATTCGACGACTCGCTCCCTTTTAGACAATCGGATATCGCCTTATCCAAAAAATCCCCGGTCAAATCGTTCTGGTCGATGTAATACGAGGCTCCAGCTTCGAAAGCTCTCGATTTAGCGCCGACGTCG
Organism: Leptospira fluminis; assembly: GCF_004771275.1. Lineage (GTDB taxonomy): Bacteria > Spirochaetota > Leptospiria > Leptospirales > Leptospiraceae > Leptospira_B > Leptospira_B fluminis. Next base: position 190,600 of record NZ_RQEV01000010.1, read on the forward strand.
CTTCCCCTATTTACTATGATGAAAGGAATTGAACCGTTAGATAGTTTGTGTTCTTCGGCCAATTTAGAATCCGAAAGAAAGGCGGCATGAAAATCCAAAACTAGTAAATCGTAGTTAAACGAATGGATGTATCGTTTTGCCTCTTCGGAACAAATCGAATGAATAGAATACGATTCCGTCAGGTCGGGTTTCGAAAATAATTCTGAAAGTCTAGGCAGATCTGGTTTTACTTCTTCGACTAACAAAATCGATTTTCGCATCAAGCTCAGACTCATGTTTTGAGCCTCTCCTTCGGAACGACGGATAGGGAAGCGGCGAATCCTAGAACCGTTCTTCGTCTTTATAAATAATTTGGTTCAAGTAGACGAAAAAAACGACAAAAATACCGATTATTTCCCTCTTGGAATTCCCCCGAATCCGCCTACTTCTTTCGGGTTATCAGAACTTAGTTTAAAAGTATAGAATGAACTTTTAAAGTATCTTTCTTGTTTAAAAGAGAAAAATAGGACGACTGTCGTTATAAAAAAGATATTTCCGAATAAGCGATCGGCTCGATTGCTATATTGGAGGTATCACCAGTTATCCCGAAGTCATTGGGAGGAAGAGGACGTGGTGGTCGCAGATCCAGTCGTAACCGTATTACTAGTGCAGTTTACGTCCCCTTTAATGGAAACCATGGTGCCGGAAACCGACTGGGTATTAAAACAGGTCGTACCGTTCTCGGTATAACACATACTGGAAGAAGTGGCGGAAGTACAATTGACTTCATCCGTAGTATAACACTGCGTAAGAGCCAATCCTGCGCCCCCGCTTGAGACTTCGTTTCCGATCAGATCCAGAGAAACAGTCAAATACGACAAGGCTTGCGTTCCGGAAATCGTCGTATCCACCGGCATTCCCGATCCCCCCCAGGTAATTTTACCATAATTCGCCACAAGAGGTTTGGCGGTTAAACTCCCCGAATAAGCGAACCCTTGTTGGGAATCTATCTGTCCTTGGTTTTGCGAGGAATCGTATAAGAACTTCAAATACACGTAATCTCCCGTGCTATAGAATAACCTGCTGACAATCGTAAATTGGGTGGTTGTCGCGGAGGTCGATGAGTTCGAAGCGGTAGTAGTTGTCGTACTCGTACTTGCGGAACTGGAGGAATACGGTGTCGCCGTCCCGCAATTCGCGGTTTTACTTTCGTCCAACGTTTCATGTATGTTAAAGGAGACGGAACCGTCGGCGGAAAGGATCGCCAAATCGGAATTTGTCGGATCCGTGTTCTGACAGGATAGCGACAAAAGCAAAAAACCGCCGGCCATGAAGACGCCGTTAAAAAACTTGGTATATCTCGGGAAAGAAACCGTTCTCCGAATCACTTTGATCTTCCTAAGAGCAAAAAACGCTCTTTAAAATAAGGTTTTGTTTCTGTGACCTACGATAGAAGGGGCCAAGTTCCTTTCAGGGAATAAATTTAGGATCCTGCCGGTTTATGGGAAGGAACAAAACGCGCCAAAATGTCCCGCACCAATCGGTTTAATCTAGGCTTCCCTTGCGACTCCATCAGAACCCAGTACGCATAATCGAGACTAAACATGTCCTTGATGTTTTTTCCGGCTTTTAACCATTGCTGCTCCACCCTTTTCTTGGCCTCCAACGTCAGATTCGGGTTTTTACGGAATCCTTCCAGATAGGAATAATATTCGGAAGTCAAAGACCTCGAGATCGGATCTTTCCAACGATTTCCGTGAAGAATCCGTTCCGTCTCCCATCTGAATTCCCCGAACGCTTTCGCTAAGGTAAGGCTCGCGTTTTCGCTCAAAATCGAAGGTAGAAGGATCCTTCCATAGATCGAATTCCCATCGGATATTTCCTGCCAGAGTGCTCCTCGATTTCCCGAAAAAGGCAAAAGAATACAATCCGCATAAGATTCCTTAACGATATTTGATATCCGAGGAGAACTTTCGGCCGCTGGGATCCGATTCTTTTTATAAAAAAGACCCGGATCGATTTTTTGGACCTTCTCCGCAAAATCGAAGATCTTGTCGTAAAACAGCAGATTTCCTTTCGTATCCCCGTAAAATAGATCTTCCGATAAGAACGGATGGATCATATCGGGGTTTAAGGAGATAGAAAAAAGACCGCGAAAAAGAAGGTTCTCCAATTCCCAATCGAGAACGTCCGACAGATATTCCGCCTCTTTCAAACGGTCCGCTCCCCGCGGTTCCGTTAATCGAACGTTCTCCGTTCTTTGCTTCCTATCGTAGAACTCTCCGAGATGATTTCGGGAAGGATTCCGTTTCCCCGCTAAAACCAGAGCAAGCCAATCAGACAGAGTGTGAAGCGAGAGGTTCGCTTCTATGCGGCGAGGTTCCGATCGTAAGGATTTGAACAAGGATAGGCAATTTTCCAATTCCAAGATCCTTTTTCGCGAGACCAACTTCTCATCCAGATAAAAGAAATTGAGAAATAGTCGGACAGGCTTCGGTACTTCTTCGGCCTTCGTTCTTGATTTTAAATAACAAACCTTATAGATATGAATGAAAATCCTTAGATCCTCTCGGGAGGCGGGACGCCGGGTCGTACCTGGATGTTCCTTGAAGATACGTATCGCGTATTCGACCTCCGAACGGACACCCGAGTCGACGCTCGCATAGGAAAGAATCTGATCCAAACTGTCCGTATATTCGTCCTTTCCTCCGGGAACTTCAGAATTTTGGAATATGTTCGGTTTAGGACCTTCCGCCCATTCGGTCGATTTTTGAGCATCCACTTCCGGCGCGCTTTCGATCTGAAGAGTCAGGTTTCCACCCTCTTGGGAGATAAAAACCGCTTCGGCTCGCAACCAGCGCTTGTTTTCATCCAAGTAGAATATGTGAACCTTTTCGTATCTCTTCAATGAAAAAGGATGGGTGCCTTTTTTGGAATAAACGCGAGCGTGAATCGATCGACCGACCAATTCGGAATCTATCTGATCGATCCTCAATAGGATGGAAAAGCGCTCCTCGGAATCCGCTTGCAATACCGCCGGAATAAAATGAGCAGTTTGAGCCTGATGATTCTGGATCGCATGGTCCAAAGAACGCACGATCTGAACGTCTTTCCAAGCGGGAAGATTTCCTTGGTCCGCTAGAAATTGGAGAAATTCCGGCAGAAAATATTTTCTGTACCAGGAAGGATCCTCCACTATGCCCTTCATACTTGGATAAGGGATCTTGTCCAAAAACGAATGGATTAGCGAGACGTTTCTAGGGGAAAATTCGTGAACATTCAATTTCGCTAAAATTCTATCCCTATATTGCCTTTGGCTAACGTTGCGATTCGCTAAATATTTTTGGATATAATAAATGGCGGTCACCAGCGCCAGGACAAACAGCGCCCCGTTTAATACCGGAATCCAGGAAAACTCGGGCCACTTTAAAATAGGAGAATCCAAATCTTGGGCCAAAAGAAACATGCAAAAGATTGAAAACCAATATAGAGTTTCGTCAAGACGAAACGGCGAACCGTCAGGCCGGCCCGGAGAAAAGTTACTTGTAAGTCGACGATTTTATAAGTTTCATTCGTGCGGCGAATTCGTGAGGAGATTCGAAATGAGGCGCATGCGCACAACAGTCAAAGGACTCGAAAGTCTTTTCTTTGGCGTCCAATCGCGCAAAATACTTCAACAGGATCTCCTCGGGATTATAATAATCGAATTTGCCGGAGAAATAAAACGAAGGGATGAAAGCGGAAGGCGCCTGCTTGAATAAGTTCATTTCAAAAAAGTACGGACGGATTCTGGAAGAGGAACGCCAAATTCCGGGAAGATACGTCAATATGTTCCAGGTCGAATAATCCGGAGATTCGTACATGATACCGCCCAAAAAACGATCCTCATCCGCCCTGTGCTTTCCGTGAAACATTCCCAATCCGAAAAGATTCAACCATTTGCGACGATCCTTCATATATTCTTCAAAAGTCAAATCCTTCAGTTCCGAAGAAACCTCGGGACTCTCGGACGGTTGCCTTTTCAGATATTCGAACGATCTTCGGGCACTTTGTTCTCCGTCGACCACAGGTCCCACTGCGATAAAAGCGTACAAATCCGAGGGAATACGATAAGAAGCGATCGCTCCGATATATCCCCCCCAGGAGTGACCCATCAAATATATTTTTCGAACCCCGAATCTTTTCTTTAAAAATCGAACGACTTCTATCGTATCCGATACGTAAGTCTCCGGAGTGACATCGGGAAAGAAGAAGGAAAACGATTTTCCCGCACCTCGTTGGTCCCAGTTGACTACGATAAAATCCCTTTCCAACTCTTCGTAAAAATATCTCGCAAAACCGATGGAACCCGCTCCCGGACCTCCGTGAAGGACGAGAAGCACCGGCTTATCCTTACTCGCTCCTCTCGCCAACAACCATTGGTCGACTCCTCCGATCTCTACCTTTTCCAAGAGGGAAAATCCGGCGTCGTTCTTTTCGCCTTGTTTGTCCGCTTCGGGATTCGATTTGGACGAACATGCAATATTTGCAAAAAGAAGGATCGAAATGAAAAAGAAGAACCGACAACCGCTACTTAAAGGAAAGAATTTCAAGAAGAACCGCCGAAGACAATGGGAACTGAATCCATATTTTCCTGTCAAGATTTTTGACGATGAGAACCGGAAAAACCCTGACATTCCTGTCGAGACCGGAATTTATAATTAGACCGACCGAATCCGATTCCGGTAGAATATAATAATATTTATATACGTTTATTCCATAAATGAATTCCGAAAAAATGTATTGACGAAGACAAAAGTTTGCCTTATTAACGATCGGAGTCTTCGGTCGGAGCAGCCCGACGTCCGCGAAAAATGAATCAAGAAACAATAAAGCACTCCGAACTCACTTTCCAGGCTATGGTGGAATCCACGCCGAACGCGATATTACTCGTGAATAAGGAAGGAAAGGTAGTTTATCTGAATAACCAGAGCGAGAAACTCTTCGGATATACCAGGTTCGAATTGATCGGCAGACTCGTAGAGGAATTGATTCCAAAAAGGTTCCGAACGAATCATCCGAAATACAGGGAAGGCTTTTTTAGCTCCCCTACCGTTCGGGCAATGGGAAGCGGGCGTGATCTGTTCGCATTAAGAAAGGACGGCTCCACTTTTCCTGTGGAGATCGGGTTGAATCCCGTAGTGACCGCGGATGGTACGCTCGTATTAGCCTCGATTATCGATATTTCCGAAAGAAAAAAAGCCGAAGAGCGTTTCAGGTTGGTCGTAGAATCTGCCCCGAACGCGATGATTCTCGTGAACCAAAACGGAATCATCACCCTCGCGAACAATCAAACGGAAAAGCTCTTCCGCTACGACCGAGCCGAGCTGATCGGAAATAAATTAGAAATCCTGCTACCCGAAAGATTCAGGGAAAATCATCCGCAACACCGAAATTCTTTCTTCCAGAACCCGACCGCGAGATCTATGGGTGCGGGGCGAGACCTTTACGCATTAAGAAAAGATGGTACGGAAGTCCAAGTTGAAATCGGCTTGAATCCTATCGATACGATCGACGGCCTAATGGTAATCGCCTCCGTAATCGACATCACCGAGAGAAAGACTCAGGAAAAGATCGTCCTCAGACAAAAAGAACTCGAGGTAAAAAACAAAGAACTGGAACAATTCGCTTATCTTGCCTCGCACGACCTACAGGAACCTTTAAGAACGGTATCCAATTATATCCAAGTAATCGAGGAGGACTTCGGAGAAGAATTAAACGAAGAGGTCCGGAATTCCCTGAACACGATCAAAAGCGCTACCAATCGGATGAGCGTCCTTGTTCGTGCACTTCTTGATTTTTCCCGTTTAGGCAGGGGGAAAACCCTTTCTTATGCTGACTGCAATAAGGTCGTGTCCGATGTGATTTCCGATTTGGAAAGTCTAATCAAATCGTCGGGAACGAAATTGACTGTAGGAAAACTTCCCCGATTGAATTCGTACGAAACGGAACTTCGTCAACTTTTCCAAAATATGATCAGTAACGCGATTAAATTCAAAAAGGAAGGAATACGGCCGGAGATCCGAATCGAATCGGAAAAATTGGGTGAGCAATGGAAATTCTCGATCCAAGATAACGGCATCGGTATAGATCCTATGTTCCATGAACGAATTTTTCAGATTTTCCAACGACTCCATCCGGAGGGCCAGTACGAAGGCTATGGGATCGGTTTAGCGAATTGCAAAAAGATCGTAGAACTACACGGGGGAAGAATATGGTTGGACTCCGAGAAAAACTCGGGTTGCACATTTCATTTCACTTTATCCGACTTGCCTATATGAATACTTTAATCAACTGCATCATGCTGATCGACGACAACTCGAACGATAACTTTATACACGATCGAGTGATAAAAAAAAACGGCTTCGCGAATATCGTAATTGCACTGACTTCGGCGGTCGAAGCTTTGAATTATTTGAAACAACAGAAGGAGAAAGGTTTAGTCCATCCGGATTTGATTTTTCTAGATATCAATATGCCCGGCATGAACGGCTGGGAATTTCTTGTGGAGTACGATAAGCTGGACGGCGATTTGCAGGGAAAAATCATCATTATCATGTTAACCACTTCGGATAATCCGGATGATCAGGAAAAAGCTCGGAATTTAAAGACGCTTTCCGATTTCAAAACGAAACCTCTGACAAAAGAGATGTTATCCGAAATCAGTGTGAAATATTTTCCGTTTTGAAAGCCCCAACGCAAAGCAAACAAGACTTTACGAAAGGGCTCCCAAGAGAGTTCTATAGTTGAACCTTATAAATAAGGCCGATCGACGTTCAGGCCTTCTCTGCGGCGATTTTATTTCTGAAAATATAAGACGCAGCCAGAATCCCTAGCATTACGTAGGGCATGATTACCTTTCCGATCTCGTCTCCGCTAAAATAGTGGGAGATCCCTGCGGAAATAAAAGTAATACCGAATCCCGCATAAGCCCATTCCTTTACTCTGTCCGGAACTTGAGGAATCAAGATGGCGGCAACTCCAAGAATTTTGGCGATACTTAACTCGACTCGGAAATATCCCGGAAATCCCAAATGTTGGAAACCTTCAAATGCCAAAGGATTGGTAAGCCCGTTGAACGCGCTAAAAACCATCATAAGGCTGACGATAATCGTACTTGTCCAAAAAATGATTTTGTTCTTCTTCATTTCGACTCCTTTAATTCGCCATACCGTTTTAAGATATTTTCGAAAGTATAGCAGATGCCCAAAAGATATTACCGATCGGGATTGTCCATCAAATATTTCATGCCGCAACGCCTATGAAAACCGATTACAAAAAAGAAATTAAAGAAAAGTGACTATTTTCCCGCATCTCACGAGATCGATATATACCTCCGTCTAACAGATCCGAAGGACGATGCGGACTTTCCCGGCGTAATGGAAACCGTCCCGGATTCGTCGGATGATATAGAGAGGACAAGTAGGGAGGGAATTTCGTATGAACAGATTCGTTTTGTTTTTTGCGGTCTGGGTTCTTTGGTTATATTCTTACAGAGGATACTCCACCATCGGCACGTTCAATTCATTGGAAGAATGCAAAGCTGCGACAAAAGCAGATGCGGCCGGTATCATGAAATGGAGAACCGAATGTAAGGAAGCAAAATAGCGACAAAATGGAAACCGCCGTATTCAAAGAAAGGCCGGAAAAACGAAGCTCGATTTGAAGGCGGAACCGCACTCCGCAAAAGCGGCGAAGCGGTAGTTGGCTGTCGCAGTCGGTTCATTACAATAGCTGCAACTAGCCGGAGCGCAAGGATCGCCCTGAAGCAGCATTCTACAAGTTGTGACCTCTCCTCGGTCCAAGTAGTTGTAGTCGGCGCATCCGGTTAAGGAAGAATTTCCCTGACCGGAATTCCCGGAGGAACTGCTGGAAGATTTGTTGGATTTGGAAGAACCGGAGGAATTCCCGGAAGTACTAGGACAAGGATTGGATAAAAGCATAAACAGGTAACTGCTCATCCAGTTATAACCCGAAGTGCCGAACTGAGGACAGCGCTGCTGTAACGCAATAAGATCTGTCGTCAATAATTTCTCCGCATCTTGTCTGGTGATCTTATTTCCCTTGGTTTTATCCACCAGATCCTGATAATACTCTCCGACACAGCATAAGTTGCAAAGCACCAACAGAATAAAAATGCGGCTCCTCAGATGATCGGATCCGCGTTCTTTGATTCCCGTCATGATGTCCTCTTAGATCGGAAAGATCCGTAAACTACAAATAACTCTTCCGAAATCGGAGTCCGATTTCGGAAGGATAAAAAGCTCGTTTACGTTGAAGGGAAAAACGATCCTGTCAATTAATTTCAGAAGGATTTCAAAAATAAGCGTTCAGTTCGATCAATAACGCGTGCGGGTTAAAGGTCCCATCCTTCGGATTCGGGATCTGGTATCCGACAGAAATGAAGTACAATTCGTTGTAATGGTACGAAAATCCACAAACTCCGACTCCGAGAGCATTGACTCCCGCAATCAAATCGCACATCACCCTGAGCTTATCTCGCACGACTTCGACTTCTATTCCGTACATCATGCCTACCTTGCTGATGCTCGGCTCGTTTCCCGGAAAGATCCTTTGGTTATAGTGCCCGTAAAACGCGGCATTTCCGAAATAACTCCCTAAAAAAAGAGTGGTTCTAAGCGATTTGATCTCCGTGGCAGTCATCACGAAATTCGAGTTCGCGAATGTGGATGAACCGGGAGTAGGCCCCGAAGCGATCCCGTCCTTCGTGCCTAAGCTTACATGAAAGTATTCCGACGGTTCGAATTTCTTCTGATAAACGAACTGTAAGTTCGAATTTACGGCCGGATACGGGCCTAAAGAGGAGGTAAAATCGGATATGGAATTTTTTTTGGGCGCTGTATCCAGAAAATAATTGTACGCACTGAGTCCGATTTCATGATTATTTCCCAAGCCGTGCATATAGGTCGTATCGAATTGCATCTGACGCGGGTAGAAAATGATCTGCTCCTGCACGAAATTCTGACCTTTCTTTGTGATATTCATCGCCGGAACGTTAAAGAGATCCTGTTGAGCGGATAAAAAACCGCTCGGAACACTTAAAAGAAGAAACAGGAAGAAGACGTTGAAAATAATTATATAAGATTTTTTAAACAAGTACATATCCTTATATCGAAGGAGTTCGTCTCGCGATCGATGTCGGACGTCGAATCCGGAATTCTTCCCGCTCTTATTCGAGGAAAGAGCGGATTCCTAATACGAGAGACTTACGAACGCGCCGATTTCGTAGGTATTCAAACGATTGAAACGTAGACGGGGGGAGGTCGGGAGAATTGATTCGATCCGATTCCGGAAGAATATAAAAGGATAATAAAAGTATCGCGAGTAGAGACGAAGACTTGGGCGAACGGAATCCGAAATTCCGAATCCCGCTTTCTCGCCTTTTCTTTCGAATGAACCCCCTCGTTTTGATCCAAATGAGCGATCAACCCTACGGTAAAATAGGGGCGCATCTTCTGGAACGGGACGTGGAGATTGACTCTCGTATTTAGCAATAGTTCGGACTGTTCTATCCGTTCTTGGATTTCCCCAGAAGATCCGGAAAAGAAAATAATAACAACGAGTATAAAACGAAACAGTCTATCCATCGCGCGTGTTTGCCGGACGAAAGTACGATGCAAACGCTCTCCAGGTAAATGTAAATCTACCAGATTACTTGTCATTTCTATTTTTATCGACCGGATTACTCGGGAATTACGCCGCCGCATCCCTCGCAAACATCAACGTCCCTTTCCTTCCACGTTTTTAGCCAATCTACGTTTGTATTCGAAGGGGGTATATCCCGTATGCCTTTTGAAGAGAGCGCGAAAGAAACCTAGATTTTCGTAGCCGACAGCGTAACAAACTTCCTCGACCGAATCGCCGGATTCCGAGAGACGTTTCCGAGCCCATTCTATCCTTAATCGTTGCTGATAAACGGAGGGGGCATCTCCGGTCGCCGATTTAAAACGCCGCTTGAACGTCCGTGGACTCAATCCGATCCTGTGCGCCAAGGCTTCCATGGAAATAGGAGTCGCGAACTCCTTTTCCAGAATGGATTGGGCCGCCGCGATAGATTCGTCTTTGTGATGCTTCTGCGCGCTAAAAGCCATAAAAGGAGTCTGAGAAATCCGTTCGGTATCCAGCAAAAAATGCCGTGCACAGGAAACTGCGACCTCTCTGTTAAACGACTGCTCGATTAAATGAAGTGCAAGATCGTAAAATGCGTTACTTCCCCCCGAAGTCAAAAATTGTCCCGTATCTATGACCAAACGGTCTACGTTTAGATTCACGTGGGGAAACATCCGCCGAAAAACCGAGGCAAAAAGCCAATGAGTAGTCGCGGCTCTGCCGTCCAACAATCCGGCGGAAGCGAGCAGAAACGCCCCGGAACAAACGCTCGCAATCCGGATCTCCTTACGGGCCACATCCTTTAACCATTCGATCTCCATCCCGAATCTATTCGCGACATTCGTAACTTCCGGGCCGATGGCCGGTACGATCACGACGTCGCAAGGTTCATTCAATCTACCCACGAAATCCGGTTCGATAGTCACTCTTCCGTGGAGTCGTACCGTAGAAGAATCCACCGCGGCCGTAAACACGTTGCACCGTCTTCGAGAACGCCTGTATCTCAGATCTATCCCCGCAATTTCGAAAAATTCGAAAAGCCCGGTAATCACCGAAGCGGGAGAATCCCGCAAAAGAAGAATGGCCACGTTCATCCCTTCCGTTCTGCGAGGGAAATTGGCCAATTACAATCTTTTTACCGGATTAGGACAGATTAAATTTGGCCTATTCACGCTTAAAAATGGCATTTTACGAACTGGACCTTCAGAGAAACTTATGATACGTTAATCTATCTTAAATTTTGGAGTTTATAAGATGATCCTCGCAGCTAGAATTTTGGCGGGTTTAGTTGGCCTACTTCACGTCTGGATTTTCATCATGGAGAGCGTCCTTTGGATGAAGCCTGCAATCTTTAAAAGATTCGGAGTTTCCGATTCGAAACAAGCCGAAACGATGCGCAACGTGTTTCTGAACCAGGGATTTTACAATCTTTTCTTGGCTATAGGAGCCCTTTACGGAGCGATCTTTTTCGAGGCAAACGCGATGTATGCGCCTGCAATCATGATATTCTCCTGCCTTAGCGTGTTCGGTGCAGGAACGGTGCTGCTTTTCTCCGCCGGAAAAAAAATGGCGAGGGCCGCATTCGTACAAGGCTTTCCTCCGCTCGTCGCGCTAATCCTCGTCTTTTCGAAAATGTTCGCTTAATATTTCCTCCGACTAGGGTGCTGGAATCACCCTAGCTTCCGTCCGTATTCCGTCGGGGAATATCCGTTTATCCGATGAGCTTCTTGTCGCGTCCAAAGCGACAAACGAAATCTCCTGTAGCCCGATTTTTATGTTATTTTTGCCACTTCCGTAAAAATACTGTTTCCTTTTTACGTCCTGAAAACCCAAACCCTCGATTTTTGTTGAAGAGTTATTCGATAAAATGTTGATCTAAATAACAGAGTTTCTAAGTTCTTACTCTTCGAACTACCCGCTCCAAATATGGAACGTATTCTTTTAGATTTAGACGTCCATTATTCGCAAGACATTAAAGTATAAGCGAAGTAAATTAAATCGGATGTCAGAGGAAAAGTAACCATGTACCCGGAAAAGAATTTATTGGATATTCTCTGGGTCATCGTATGTTCGGGGATCGTACTCCTTATGCAGGCGGGCTTCCTCGTTCTCGAATCGGGGTTAACCCGTGCCAAAAACTCGATTAACGTAGCGATCAAAAACGTCGCGGATTTCGGAATCGCGACGCTCTTATTCTACTGCTTCGGATTCGGGCTAATGTTCGGTCAATCCTTCGAAGGACTCTTGGGAACGACGATGTTCTTTCCCGTTTTTTCGAAAGAGGAAGCCTGGCCCGCCGCGTTCTTCCTCTTTCAATTGGTTTTTTGCGGTACTTCTGCGACCATCGTTTCGGGCGCAGTCGCGGAAAGGTTGAAATTCCAATCGTATCTGCTCGTAACGGTACTGGTCTCCGGGTTTATTTATCCGGTTGCGGGCCATTGGAGCTGGGGAGGAAATCTTTCCCTCGAACCGGTAGGTTGGCTTAAGGGATTGGGTTTTCATGATTTTGCCGGATCTACGATAGTACATAGCGTCGGGGGCTGGGTTTCTCTTGCCTTGCTATTGGTTCTAGGTTCCAGAAAAGGAAGGTTCGACATAGGCATCGCGAAACGAATCAACGGGAGCAACCTTCCCGTAGCCATGTTCGGAGGAATTCTTTTATGGTTCGGATGGTTGGGATTCAACGGCGGAAGCACCCTCGGATTCAACTCGAAAGTACCAGGAATCATAGTAAATACAGTGATGGCGTCGGGAATATCCATGCTTACCGCGATGATCGTCTCCTGGTTAGCCAAAGGAGTTCCGCAACCCTCCTCTCTTTTAAACGGTTCCTTGATCGGAGCGGTTGCGATCACCGCAGGCGCGGATCTGTTTTCGGTGGTCGAGGCCGGCTTCATCGGATTCCTGGCCGGGCTACTTCTTTTTCCCTCGGAAGAGTTATTAGAAAAATTCAAAATTGACGATGCCGTGGGGGCGATACCGGTCCATCTAGTCGGCGGGATATGGGGAAGCCTTTCGGTCGGCATACTCGCAGATTACTCTTTGTTGGGGTTCGGAGATAGAATCTCCCTATTGGAAGTCCAGCTGCTCGGGATTCTGTCCGTGGGGATCTTCGTATTTGCGACCTCATATCTGGTATTTCTTATATTGAACCGAGTCCCGTTTTTCGGTCCTTTACGCGTCGGCGTCAAAGAAGAGGAGGAAGGACTCAATCTTTCCGAACACAATGCAAGAACGGACTTAGTGGACCTCTTACGCGTAATGGAGCACCAACATCGCACCGGAGATCTTTGCGACGTCTATGAGGAACCTTTTACTGAAGTCGGACAGATAGCTAAGCGCTATAATTTGGTTCTAAAAAGGATACGCGAAACATTGAACGAAAACGAAAACGCGAGAACGGAGATCGCCTACGCTTTAGAAACTCTGCAGAAAACCCAAGACAAACTCATTCTTTCCGAGAAAATGGCCTCTCTTGGACAATTGGTCTCGGGAATAGCGCACGAAATCAACAATCCCCTAGGTGCAATATCGGCTCTTAGCGGAGAACTGACGGATTACTTCAAACATATTTCGAATCGTCTATCCAACTATATAAATATGTTCTCTTCCGGCACCGTTTCACGCATAGACTCCATCCTCAATATGATTGAAGCCGGGACCGCCGGCAAAATCAGAATACTAACGAGGTCGGAAAGGAAAGTCTCCTTAAACCGAGCGGAAGACATCCTTAAAAAAATCGAATTCCACGATCCTTTATCTACCGCGTCGCAAGTAATCGACGTAGGTTTTCTTTCCGTTCTCGAAAAAAACGAGGAATTCTTTGCGGACAAAAGCAACCATCCGATCCTTGAGTTCGTGTTGTCCGAAGTACAATCGATCCGAAACGTGGAATCGATCCGACTTGCCGTGGAAAGGACTTCTAAAATCACCTACGCCTTAAAAAACTATTCCCATATAGAAGCGATTTCCAATAAAATTCCGTCAGACGTGGTCGGTACCCTCGAAACAGTTTTAATCATTTATAATAATAAAATCATAAACGGCGTCGATTTAAAACTGGAGTTCGACTCTAGACCGATCATCCCGGCATTTCCCGACGACCTTATGCAGGTCTGGACCAATCTGATCCACAACTCTCTGCAAGCGATAGAATTTAAGGGCAAAATCACGATTTCCGTCAAAGAATTCGATCAGGATGTACGCATAGAAGTGACTGATAACGGACCGGGAATCCCTACCGAGATGAGATCCCGAATTTTCGAACCTTTTTTCACCACCAAGCCTCGTGGAGAAGGCTCCGGCCTAGGCTTGGATATCTGTAAAAGAATCATCGAGAAACATGGAGGTAGGGTCGTTCTAGAGTCCGAACCGGGGAAAACCACTTTTTACGTATTCCTGCCTAAGAGCTGATCGATTTCCGAAAACCCGCTCCCCTCCTTTGACAAATCATTAGCGTTTATTCCTCCTTATACCGTCAAAGAATAATCTAATTTCATAATATTCTTCTTTTTTCAAAGAAAATCCATAGGCGCAACATGAATTTATAAGCAATTTTCATGCCATTTATATACTTTTTCCTAAGAAAAACTAAACAAATCATCTTGAATTAATTTTTAACCGAAAACAGAGCAAAATGTACAACCTTGCAAGTTCATCGTAAGTAAAAATAGCCAATATTTAGATCAAATACTCTAGCATTAGTCTATATAATAAACAAATCTTAAAAATTTAGCCGACATACTAAGCAAATTCAATCTTCCCAAAGGCCCCAGAAAGCCTAATCCCCGCAAAAGCAATCATTTTTATGTTATTGATGCTAATTGGTACGATTTTTGCTGATAAAAATTTGCATAGGAATCACTGCATATGAAACATAGGAAATCTAAAAAACAATCCCGAGCGCAAAAACTCGGTAAGCATAATAACTTCAAAGGTTTACGAAAACGATACACTTACGGCCTACCCGCCGGATTGTTTTCGATCTGCCTACTTCTTTCATTCGGAGACGTATATCCGCAATCCGTCGATATACCTCCCCCGTCCACAAAGGAGGGGACGACTGACTCATCATCGCCAAAGCCACTAGAGCCGCCTCCTTCCACTTCTCCCAAAACGGAATCTGGAGATCCCAAGCCGGATCCAAAGAAAAAGCCGGAGGAAAGCAAATATGCAAGCCCATGGAAAGGTGACATTCCTATCGATTACTTAAGAACGCTCTTAGTCTCTCCGGAACAGATGAAAGACACGCAAAAATCGAATCTATTCTGGGTGGATAATTTAAAAATCGGTTTTTCCGTCCGCCCAAGATACGAGTCTAGAGACCATTCCAACTTCAGCAAACGAATAGACGATTATTCCTCTTTCGTCGGCCAAAATACTCAGCTATGGTTTCTTCTCGACCCGTCCCCGTATTTCGCAATCAAGGTCACCATCCAGGATACGAGATTATGGGGCGGAAGCCAAAGCGCGCAAAACGCGGGGAATTGGTCCTATGCGCTGACTACCGGAAGCGGAACGACATTGACCCCGGGAACCGCTACGAACACGAACTTAAGAAACCCCACGGACATTCGAGAGGCCTTTATAACTTTAAAAAAAAGTGATAAACTCCCGATATCGGTAATGATCGGAAGACAGGTATTCGCGTTCGGAGACCTCAAATTGGTCGGCCCTCTTAACTGGCTGAATACCGGATTCTCTTTCGACGGAATCAGATTCGTTCACGATTCCAAGTGGTTTAGAAGTCATGTATTCGGCACTATCCTTTCGGACCAATACGACGCTCCTTACGGACTGACTACTAGCAATGGAAAGGCGAAAGGAACAATCGACGAAGCTTATTTTATGGGAATGTACAACACGATCAAAGGGAACGGGCTTTTCGACCTAGATCTATACACTTTCGATATTTCCAAAAAATGGATAGCAAATCCGAACCCTCCCGTAGACATGAATGACGCTCGGTCCAAACAAAGGGACGACCTGATCACCGCGGGGTTTCGCTTAACGAATCGAACGAATTCGAACACTCTTCCTGCCGGAAAGATTTGGGATTGGACGATCGAATCGGCTTGGCAAACGGGCTATACTGGTGATCGAGTCAAGGCGGATTGGGATATTCTGAATATTCAGGCGCCGTCCGGAAAAAATTTTTATACGCAAAGAGTCCAATACGATACGAGGTTTTTATCATTGGATACGGGTGTGAAAATTTTAGACAATGTCCGCTTGGGAGGCGGCTATACGTTTGCCTCGGGAGATCCGAACCGGTCGGACGCCAAAGTCGGAACCTGGCAGACGTTATTTCCGCAAGTAGCGGGCTCTTTTCCGAACTGGAACGTCATGAACGGTCAATCCCTACTTGTAGGATTCGCAAATATCCGGACATACTCCGCCCGTTTAAACATCAAAACGGAGAATTATGGAACTTTGATATTTACGATTTACGATACCTACAAAGCGACACCTCAGGATGCTTGGTATAAAGTTTCCGGAGTGCCGAATACGGGTGCAAGCACCGAAAATTATTCGGACAACAAATTTACGATCGACAATGGACGTTTAGGAAAGCATCTAATGTATCAGTACGATTTTACGTGGATTTACAATTATTCGGAATACGTTTCTATCTGGTCCGGATTTTCCTTGGCAAGGGCGGAAGATGCGATTCGGAATGCGAGAAACAATCCGTATGCGGCAAATCCGTTGGATAGAAATACTTTTACGCCGAATTCTAAATTCTTCTACTTAATGGTTTCTGTCTCGCTATAGCAAGGAAGACGACGCGGAAGGAATGGCGTCCACAAAAAGTGAGTGGATACGCAAAACTTCCGCGTAGTTATACAAAGGCCCTACGTCAGGGAGAATCCAGCTTTTTCTTTACGAGCGAAATCAGGAGCCCGAATTCTTCTTTACTCATCTTATTCTGAGGTCCCAAAGGCGAATTCTGGATTTCGCTATGATTGTGGTTATAAGAAATACCTTCTTTTTGCGAATCGGCTGGAGTAATGTATATGGTCTTATTGCCCCGAGTAACAGAGAGGTAATCCTGCTCATTGGTCCGTTTGGACTTGTCGACTTTGTTTTCCAGTTCTATTTTGCCTTCGCAATGACAGGTAAAAATCATGTCCTCATATACGGTCGTGTAAAATTTCGTACCTCTAACTCCTGCAGTCGTGCTGGGGGTTTGTAAAGTGATGCCCTCGCCTTTCAACAGCTTGTTGGAAACAATCCAAGAAGCTCCCGTCTCTTGGAAAAAGGTTTTGTCGTTCGCAATTTCGTTAAAGTGGAATTTTGAATTCGATTGGATCTCCAAAACGGTCGAATTTTCCCCGAACACAACGGTCACGATGGATTTATCTCCGGTCACAATCACGTCCCCGCCGACAATCTCTTGGTTCGTTTCCGGTTTTATCGACTTTCCATCCCGTTGGATATGAACGTTTCCCGAAATGAAACCTACGAATCCCTTCCTATTGCTCGTATCTTTCCTACAATCGAAGCAAAAAATTCCTAAAAATAGAACGGTCGTTATTATTTGAATCCGAGTCATAGATCTTCCCTCTCGCCGTATTTACGCGAGGAGTCTCACACTAAGCATACTTTTAAACGGATCAATTCTATTATTTTCCGTTTTGACCGTTTTCAACCCTTCTTGCCCTTCAGCCGCCTATATCGATTCGTGAATAAACGGCGGTGAAACTTATGGTTTTCAAGAAAGACCCTCTGAATAGAGATTTCGGAAAATTGCAGGCTCTCCTTATCATTTAAGATTTTGCGAAATCGAAAAACGATTCGAAACCAAACCAAATTTTAGACCCGTTTTCCGGAATTTTTGACGTATTTTCTATAATCTTCCAGAAAGGCGGAGGCATTTTCCCAAGAATCCGTTATCTTAACATATCGATCGCGCTCGGCGATCCAGATGGTATCTTTGATCCGGACGCTTAGCTCCGGAAATTCTTTGGAATAAAAATGACCTTCTTCTCCTTCTTTTTCCTGAAGACCGAACTCTCCCAAAAATTTCTCTCTTCTACTCGCCCTTATGTATTCGCTTCGATTCTTTACTGTATAGGAAGTGATCAACATTCTATCCCCCTTTTTTATGTGAATGATTCCGATTGATTTCCTCAAGAATTTCCCGGTTCGACCTCTTTTTAAACGAGGTAAATCTTCCGCTCACCGCGAGAACGATCGCCGTTAGAACCAACGATATTACAAGCGAGGTAAGCATATACATTCCTTTTCATCTCGGCCGAACCGGAACCAGTTACTCTGAAGAAAAACAGAGATCAGAATATCTGCAGGGGAATAAAACGTGTCAATAAAATTAAATTCCTAAGAAAAAAGAGGACGGACTCATTATTAATTTATTTAGAATATTATAGAAATGGAATTTTGCTACTTTGAAGCATATATGAGAATATGTCGCATGCTCAAAAAACGAACTCCGTTCGTCGTCGAATTTATAGAAGAAATGATCTTTTTCCGGACGAGATACGATTCAATGTGTCTTCCATTTGCCTATGGATCGCAGATCTAAGCCGAAGACAATCGGCGCTTAAGCGGAATATAAG
This sequence comes from Leptospira fluminis, assembly GCF_004771275.1. Lineage (GTDB taxonomy): Bacteria > Spirochaetota > Leptospiria > Leptospirales > Leptospiraceae > Leptospira_B > Leptospira_B fluminis. The sequence goes on from NZ_RQEV01000010.1 coordinate 208,827, forward strand.
CCCAAACAGGAATCCGCCTCTTTCACTTAGCGATCATTTAACGTGAATTTAGCGGCAAATACATCATGTAACTTCAAAAAGAACAAACCGATCCGGGAACGTCCGCTTACCGCACGGAAGTTCCGATCCTGGATGGAAACAATTTTCATCCAAATACAGGAGAAAAAAATATAGTTTATTAATATTTTATAATTATCTGATAAAAAATCCTATCGAATCGATAGTCTTCAAAAAACATCCCAAAATCAGAGCTCCGCAGGCCCGCTAAAGGATACTTCTCATATCGTTTCATCCCGAGCGATATTTTCGCGCGTATATTTACTGCCGCTTTCGACTTTAATTATACGCGCTCTATTATCAATTATAATCGATGCTCAAATCGTTTGGAGCGGGACGCCCCTGGCCTTTTTCTATAAGATCCTTTAAGCTGAGCAGAAAAGTGGCCCATTTCATCGAACAATGTGCAAGGAAATCCGTGCTTTCTTTCCAGTCGGAATGTCTGAAATGGAGCAAAGTTTGGATGTTGTCCGTCCAAATCCGAAAAGTGACTTCGGTTCCGGCCCACTCCCCCATTCCTCCTTCTTGAGTCGCTTTCCATCTCACCAATTTTCCCGGCTCCAACGTCCGAACCTCGAATTTCTGGCAAAAATTTCCGAACCAAAATTCCAAAATGCCGCCCACATTTGTTCCGTTACCGCGTGTGTCGGAGGTCCACCATTGCGCTAGTTTTTTAGGATCCGTCAAAGTTTCATACAGTCGCTCAGGAGCCACCTTGAGCCCAATCTTATGATTGATTTCATAACTCATATCATTCTTCCTCTTCGGTTCTACGGAGTCGCAAATGCGTTAGCGTAGACCTACCGTAAGTATATACTAACCTAATGATTCTTGTCAACCTACAAAATCCAGGCCGTTCATACGTTAGAAAAGATATTTCGTTCTTGACGCGAAATTATGGGTAAGTATATAATTACGTAGAGTTTATGGCCAACGGGGCGGCTGCAATACAAGCATTAGGAGACCCGACTCGAAGGGAAATTTTCGAGCGTATTTCGAAATGTCCCCTTGCAGTCGTGGAAATCGCCGAGGACCTTCCCATTTCCCGCCCCGCAGTATCCCAACACCTCAAGGTGCTAAAGGATGTAGGATTGGTACGGGTCAGACGGAACGGTACGCGCCATCTTTACTATGCGGATCCGAAAGGCGTGGAAATCATGAGGAAATATCTGGATCGACTTTGGGAAAGGGCTCTAACTTCGTTAAAGACTTTCTCCGAAGAGAGCCACTAGACTCGGCCGTATAGAGCGTAGAACTCGCGTCCCAAAAATTAGTCTCCACCTACTCCCTATATCCAGAATAAGGCCCCTTTTTCACCAAGAAGCCTATCCAAACCATAGACTTTCAGTCCTTTAAGAGCAGAATATTCATTCAAATACAATGTACCATACTTGGGATTACTATAAGAGTAAGAAGCTAAGGACGAATATTTGATACTCCTTTAAATTCCTTCGTTAGTAGCATTTGAGACACCGTCCTTCGCCCAACGATTTCTATCTCAGACATTTCTTTTAGAATCCTTAGTCCTGGCATTGTGGTTGATGGATCTATAATTGATATCGCACCTATCCCGAATAGGACATCAAAAATAAAGGTAAATTATCTATTGATGCGATTTTTACATGCAAATCTTTCTTTGCAGGAAATAAATTCGTAAGTAGGCTAAATCCCGAGTGACACGCATCCCACTCCTGGAATATTAAATCCACTCCGACGATTTGAACTGGAACGAACTTAACTTTTAGGAGAATGTATGTCAAATACCGCTTTGAAAAGGAACCTCGGTTTTCTCATCTTTCCCCTCACATTATTGGTTACCTTTGGAGCCACGCTTCCAACCAATGCCGATCCTAACGATTACAATTGGGTCAACCTATCCATTGAATCTTCAACAGTCTTTGATTATCCCCAAGGCTTTGCACAAGATCCTAACGGCCAATTGAATTCTGTCACCGACAGTGCAACTTGCAAATCCAAATGTGCAAATAGTCAAAATTGTCAGGCGTTTTGGTTTGCAAAGGGAACTCGACATGCCCTAAATGACCAAGGCACAACCACTGATATAAATTATAGCCAATGTTTCCTTTATACGACTTTGCCAGCCCCAGTGACTTGGTATTCCGGCAGTGACAACGTTGATTACACCGATCGTGTCTTCCAACAAAGAGGTCCCCTCAAAGCTTGTATAGATCCGAATTCCTTTAAAGTAGGAGGAAGTTCGCTGACTTCCAGCCAAGAAAGAGGTGTAGCGTATACCGGAATTGGATACTTACTTGGGTACTTAAATTCGCCGCAAGATTGTGCCTTTGAAATACTGCAAAGCGGAGGAAATGCCTGGGTCTGGATTTATTATAACGGGATAGATACTCTCAAAACAGGATATTGTTTTGGCTCCTCTACCGGAAAAGATTCAGGTAGCCAATTTACTTTGAAAAATTCACCGGCAGTTGCCGTATTCCCGACGACCCAAGGCCAATGCACTGCAAATGACAACGAATGCACACAATCCTCAATGGATTCCTACCCGACAAAAAAATGCTGTGTTCGCGGTAGATTTTTTCAATGCTCGCAATCGAAGTGATAAATCAGTGATTTTCTAAACTTTTCTACCTCTTGGACTCGCACTAAACTTTGGCCCATTTTAAAATGCTTATACAAGCTTTCTAAGATCGAGACTAATATTACAAATGGTTGGTTATAAATACTTATATTTTCTTTCCCGACCATGATCTCCCGGATTGTCAATGACTCTTGGGCAAATCAGTATCTTTCCAGGACTTCTGAATATCTTCTACCATCAATGCTTTTACGCTAGGTATTAGATCATTTAGAAATAACCGTAATCCTCCCTTTATAGGTTAGGAAATCTACCGTTGAAACGATCTTTACCTATAGGAGATTTTTGTTTCGGAGAATTTGGTAGGGATTTAGTCGTATGAAAATGGGGATCGGAACTGCCTAGAATTAATTTTTTGTTATATGAAACTGAGGGCAAAACTTCGGAGCCGAGAACTTTTCGTAGGAAAGTCGAGGATTCGTTTTGCCCGTTGTGGAAAGAAGACTCAGAATTAGTCTTCGCGAACGATCCGGAAATAATTTCCTTCCTCCCAATTCTCGTATCTTTTCCAGGAAATTTTTTTTCCTTTCGGAATGTAAGGTTGATCGAGTTGTTTCGGATGGATGCCTTGGAAAAGGGAATAGATTCCCACAGCTAAGGAAATTGCGACGTCCTTCCTCCGCTTTGTCAGAATTTGCATGTCTTTTTCCTTATCTATATATCCGATTTCGAGATATGCGGAAATCGCATTGATGAACGTAGGAAGGCTGTACGTAGAAATGTAAGGATCATTGATCGGTCCCGGGTGCGACAATTCCTCCTCGTCCGTCGGTATCGTTCTCAATCCGAATTGGACGAATCGCATCAATTCCGCCGACGCATAATGATTGTCTCCGCCGAATCCTTCCGCGCCGTCTTCCCTTCTCCACAATTCGGGTTGAGCCCTTTCACGATTCCAGAACGGCCCTTTTGCGGAATATTCGGAATGCTTCTTTGCATACTGTCCCGGCCCGTTCTCTTTCGCCTTCTCCACCCAACCTTGGGAATCGGCATATTTCCACGTCACCATGTTCTGACGGTATCCTTCGAAATTGGACGTGTCCGTCTTTCTCCCCGTTTTGTCCGGCCAATAACCGTTGAAATAAATCCAAGAATCCGCAACCGCATTTTGTAGCCTGGACCATTCCATCTTGAAGCGCATCCATTCTCCCCAAGGACCTTTTTCAAAAGTTTTCGCGGAGGCGCCTTCGGATATTTTCCGCAAGGAATAAAAGGTCCGATAGGAAGGAGTCAACACCGCGGCCATTCCTCCGGGATGCCCTTTCCAACTGGGATTCAAGTGTAAGGAGAGGACAAGATAAGGTCTTGCCGCGTTGATTTTGGAAATTCTCCCCGGCTTGATTTGACCGCTCTTTTTGTCGGGATAATCGTAGAGGCGATACGGCGCGTTAGGATCTCCGGAAACGTCGGCTCCTTCTTCCTTTGCCGTTTCTTCGCGAGTTAAATCCGAATCGATACGCACCCAAACCAAGGAATCATCGGTGAACCGTTTGGCGTAATTCCGAAACGTTTCGAAGCCCTCGGGGCTTCGGGTCAAATCCAGGATTTCCTTCACTTCTTTGGCTAAAGAGAGTACGACTTCGCTTTCCCTTCTGCTCTTCGTCTTTGCTCCGGCCTTGTAAGGTTCCAAGTATTTCCTAGTAATCGGATCGTACTTGTCTCCGTGCTCTTCCTTCGGTTTCAGGTCCAAGCCTCCGTGGCCGGGATCGATGAGTATATTAAACGTGCTTTTGGGAACCTCTTGGGAAAATACAGAGGAAGAAAATAAAAAAGCGAGAAGGAAGATTCGAAATTTATCGTTCACGTATTGGAAAGATTTTTCCACGAAGGATTCGTGTAAAGTCTGTTCCCGAAAGATTCGGGGTAGTCGGTCGAAAGTGAAACCCGGGAAGTCCCGGGTTTTGTCGGTTCTTTTACTGTTGTTTGGATTCCGAGAATACGAGATTCCGGTTATCGCTGAGATCGACCTTGTATTTCTCTCTGACTCCCTTGCTTTCTTCCTCGGACTTGAGATGACTCAGAATGGAAATCCCGTATTCCTTTGCCAACCGAAGGTGAATGAGGCTATCCTTAAAACGGGAATCCTTACGCATACGTTCCGCCTGAATGTATTCGTAGTACGCGATCTGCAATTTATGATGATTTTCCGAAATATCTCTTCCGGAGTTTCCCTTAGTCGCCCCCGCCGGCCCGCTTTTCTGTTCAGCACCTACGATGGTGTCCGCACATTCTCCCAAGAGTTGGTCCACCTTTTGGCTGTAAAGATCGGAAAATTTGGAATACAACTTGTTCGTGGCTTCCTCCGTTTCCCTGGTCTTCCTACCCGAAACGACATATTTACGCATTAAGTAGAATTTATACGCCTCGTTGTATTTTTTCCAGATCCCGTCGAATTCCTCGGGAGAACCCTGGACCTGAGAACCGAAATTCTTGATTACGATCTCCAAAGCCGACAAATCGTGCCTAAGCTTGGATTGGGAGGAATTCAAGGTTCGCGCAAAATAAAATTCCTCCAGGTAATCCCCCTGGTATTTCGGATCGTTGGCCACGCTAGCCAACTCCGCCGATTTGGAATCCGTGTTCGGTTGTTTGTTTTGTGCGATCGCGCCGTACGAAGCGGCAACTAGTAATCCTAATACCGCAATTCCCTTAGGGAAAAAACTTTTTATCATTCGATTGCCCCTTCGCGGCAATATAGCACATTCCATTAACGAGTAACAAGCTTTTTATCCGGAAAAATCAATGCAGATTAAACCGTCCCCTACGGGAAAGAGAGTGTAAGGCAAGCCGGATTCCTTGAGAATCCCCCAGAAGGCCCGGATCGCCACATCGGACGGAGCCTGACGCTCCGGATCGGCCGGGCGTCCATGCCAAAGAACGTTATCAAAGACCACCCGCAATTCCCTTCCCTTCCCTCCGTCCCGAACCAATTTCAGTATCTCCGGATAACGGATTTTGTCGCAATCCACGAACAGGAACTCTTTCTCACCTTTGACGGAGGAGGAAAAGAACCTCCGCAGGACTTCCACGCATTCCCCCTTCAGCAATTCGATCCGACGCGAATCCGCCCCTAATCTATCCAGATACGATTGCGTCGTCTGCATAAACTGGATCTCTCGGTCCACGCTTCTGATTTTTGCGGATCCTTGCAGTGCGGAATAAATCCAGATCAAGGATACTCCATAACCGGTCCCCAGTTCCAGGACTTCGGTGGGTTCCCAAGAGGACACTAAAAAAGCGAGCACAGCTCCTGAAGCGGGCGAAAGTACCGGAATCTGGTCCTTAGCGGCGTTCTCTTCCAAAGTGTGGAGCCATGGATACGGTCGACGAACAAGATCGCGATCGATCCAATCCTCCAGTCCGTTTTTATACAGAGAGAGCCCTTTCTTATCCGCCTGTTTTTTAGAGTCGGCCATTTTTCGGAGAGGCTTTTTTATTCCGGTAAAAACAGATGAAATCTGTCCTTTTCAGAGGAAGGAATCTTCTTTGCTAAAAGTTTTCTAATATAAGGAATCGGATAACGTTTGGAAAAATGGATAAGGACGATCTTTTCGTTTTTAAACGCGGAAAGATTGTGAAGAATCTCGTCCAGGTGGATATGTCCCCATTCCCTGGCCTTTGCTACGTCCCTTTCCTCGTCAATGTACGTGCATTCCAGAAAGATCACTTCCGACTCGGCCACGTCCTTGTGGGTCAACACGTATTCTATTTTCGTGTCTCCGGAAAAACTCACCACCGGTTTGGCGATCACATCCTCGATTCCTTCCGAGGATTTTTTCTTCTCCGCCAATTCCAAGGAACTTAGTCCTTGGAATTCCTTCCGCAGTTTTTTCCGTTTTTCGTATATCGTGTAACCTTGGGATACGACTCGGTGAAACGTCCTCCAAGGTTTAAAGCTGTGGAAGGAATCCAGCTCTACTTCCTCGCCTTCTCCGACTCCGAACAACTCGTATTGATAAGGAAAGTCCTCTATCTTGGAATAAAGGGTCAGGATCTCCCGCAAGGGGGATTCCAATTCCTTCGGAACGTATATTTTCGGCGGAGAAAGTTTCCTTAATGATCTCTGTGAAACGTAATACGGAACGCCCGCGGAATGATCCAGATGCGCATGAGTCAACAGAAGATTGCCCACATGGATCTTGTTCGGATTCTGATGGCCGATATCGAACATCAGATTCAGATTGGGAACGACGACGGAAGTCCTGATTCCGCCTTCGGAAATACCTTCGAAAGTATAACGCTTATGTTCGAACCGACTTTGCATTCTAAGGGATCGGATCCTCGGGTCCGATCGCTTTCGAGGAAGGAAGCGTCTGCAAAACTACGGCCTTAGGTCCCGAAATGACGGCCGTCAATTTTTCCCGTTTAAAATAGGTTCTTCCGGCCCTCTTAATATCCTCCAGAGTCACGGCTTGGATCTTATCCCTGTAAATCCTGAGATAATCCGTAGGCATGCGGTGTTCCCGAAAACGCGCCTCGTTCCTTAGGATCTCCAATGAGTCCGTAAACAGAAAAATGAATTTATTCTGGATCGCTTCCTTCGCGTTCTTCAATTCCTCTTCGGTGATCCGATGAAACGTCTTTTCGCTCAGAATTTCCCCCATCAGATCGTATACTTCCAAAGCGGTCTGCGACTTTGTCTGGGTCATAAAGAACAAAAGAGAATGATCTTTTTCGAAGACCGGATGACTGGAGGAGGAATAGGCCAAGCCCTTATCGGACCGGATTTTGCTCATGAAGTAGGAATTGAATCCTCCTCCTCCCACGATATAATTCAGGATTTGGATAGGATAAAAATCCGGATCGTTATGTGCGGGTCCGATCCCGAGGAAAAGGACCACGTTTTGGGTATTCCCTTTGTCCACCACTAGATTCCTGTATCCTACGGATTTGAGATTCTTTTCCAGTTCCGACTGTGGCAGGGGCTCCGATTCCTTTTTCCCTCCGGTACCTGGAGCCGGCAGCACTTCGTTTAAAAACGCGGACACGGTATCCTCTTTCCAATCTCCGGTTACCAATACGGATTTGCGCGCTTTGGAAACATAGTTCAAATAATATCCGAATACGGCATCCGAAGTCAGTTTCTCCAAACCGGAGGCGGAAGAGAACTTTCCGCGGATTTTTCCCTTGTACGCCAATTCCATCGCCTTACGGCCGGCCAAAGCGGCTATATTATCATTTCTTCTCTTAATCTGTTCGCTTAATTGAAGCCTACTTATCTCGAAGGCCTCCTGACCGAAATGAGGTTGGTTCAGGAATTCCGCAATTAGAGTCTTGGATTCCTTATCATATCTCGAGAGCCAGGAAAACGTGACCGTAATCGCATCGAGATCCGCTTGAACCCGCATTTTGGAACCGTAGGATTCCCAAACTTCCGCGAAGGTTTGTCCGGGATGAGCCTTTGTTCCCCCCTTCTTCCAGGTTTCCGGAAGGATATCGGAGAGTTCGCATTCGATTTCCGGAAAGTAGGAAGGCCCTGCATAAAAGGAAATCTCGAGAGTCTTTAGGGGAAATTCCGAATTCGGAAGAAATAGGATTCGGGTATTCGGATCGGCGCCCAATTCCTGAATTTTAGGGAAATGGAATTCTAGAGAAGGGATCTTGACGTCCTTAACGAAATCCCCGGGAGCGGTCTCCGTACGGAAAGGAAACAGAAAGGAAACGAATAAAAGGAAAAGGAAGAACTTGGAGGATTTCATTTTTTATCTCCTTCGGAACTTATCAGATCGCCGACCGTGAGATTTCTCGGGACGAAATATTTCTTGGCCACCCGTTTGATGTCTTCCGGAGTCACTTTATCCAATTGGGAATAATCCTCGAAAATAGCGGCCCAGTTCCCCGCAATTAATTCGTAGTAAGTAAGAACGTCCGCCAGCTTTCCGTTATTGTTCAGTCCGCGGATATAGTCGGCGATGATCTGATTTTTTACTTTAGCCAGCTCTTCCTCCTCTACCGCTACGTTCTTCAAGGTCTCAAGTTCGTCCAAAACGGATTTTTCTATCCCTTCAGGATTCACACCTCGGACGTTTGTGATATAAATCGCGAAGAGATTGTCGTATCTTTCTCCGGGATCCCCCGCCCAACAAGACACCTTTTGTGCCGATTTTTCCCGAAGGACCAATCTCTTATACAACCTTCCGGTTTCTCCTTGCGTCAGGATCGCGTCTATCACGTCCAATACGGGCCGATCGTGATGGGGAGGCGCCGGAGTCAACCATCCCATTACCTTCATAGGTCCGGAGGGATGTCGCACGCTTACCCGCCTAGGATCGTGGTCGTAACTCTCCTTGATCGAAACGGGTCGTGTCGGACTTCCTTCCGGAATATCATCGAAATAATTCCGGACGATCGTCTCGACGGCGGAGAAATCCAGATCTCCCACCACCGCTATGGCCATATTTCCCGGGCGATAATGCTTACGAAAAAAATACTCGGTTTTGTCGATGTCCAGAAAAGGCAGATTGGATTCATAACCGATCACCGGCATTCCGTACGGATGCTTTTCGAATGCGGTTCCCAGGAATTTCTCACGGAGGGTGCCCAGGCCTTGGTTATCCACACGCATGCGTCTTTCCTCCAGGACCACATCCCGTTCCGTATAATATTCCCGTAATATAGGATCCTTCAAACGGTCGGACTCGAGCTTTGCCCAAATTTCCAGGCGGTTGGAGGGCAATAAGATCTGATAATTCGTAACGTCGTTCGTCGTATATGCGTTAAAGCCCACGCCGCCGTTTTTATCGTAGATATACGAATCCTCGTTGGATACCACGAATTTACGGTGCGTTTCCAATAGACCCTTAAACCGATCTTCCAGGACCTTTTTTTCCTTTAGAAAACTTTGTGGAACGGATTCCTTCTTATTAGTATATTCTCTTTCTCGAATATTATATTCGTCCAAACGTTTTCCCCAGACTCGAATTTGGTCCAGATAAACCTTCTCTCTCGCGTAATCGTTCGTTCCTATATGTTTCGTGCCCTTGAAAAGCATATGCTCCAATAAATGAGCGGTCCCCGCAATCTCGGGTTTTTCGTCGACGGACCCGACGAGGAACTTCGTATAGACCGCTATCGTAGGGGATTCCCCCCTTTTCATCATAAGCAATCGAATGCCGTTTTTCAGAACGACTTTCTTAACCCTGGATTCGAGGGAGGATCGGACGTTCGCAAACAAGTCCTCCTCGGCCGACAAATTCGAACCGACGAAAGAGAACAGGAGAATGCCTAGAATCGGAGAGATCGTTTTTGGAAAGGACTTCCACATACCAACAGCTTTTCCCCGGAAAGGCGCAATGTCCACAAGTTCCGCGAAAAAATCCCGCTGGTTTTTCCCGAGGGATTTGCGAAAATGGGAACCATGTTCCGTTGGCTGACGGTCTTAATCCTTTTTGCCCTCGTCTTTTGCGAGCCTGCCGACCCCGAATTTAGAAGAAAGGCCTGGGATAATGTCACGGATACCGGTTTCATATCCAGGGAATATTTCCAAGCGGTCGTCACCGTTCCGATGCCGAATCAGGAAAAGCCCCTCTTGGAGCTGAGGGAAGAGTGCAAGGCAAGAGCTCTGCGAAAAAGGGACGAAATCTCCGTACCGATTTTAGCAACCCAGCTTAGGGAAGAAAAAAGGTACCTACAAGGAACCGCGAGACGGACCCCCGTTCCTTCCTATGTCCCTCCGGCGCAACACCCGCAGGTGGGGATTACGGGAGTCGCCGTATCTCCCGGTGCAGCTACGGCATCTTTGACCCCCAACCAGCCTGCCCAGTCGACGGCAACTTCGCCCCAAACTCAACAGCAACAACCTGCGACTCCTTCCGACGCAAATAAGGAAAGCGCGTCCCGAAAGAAGGAAGCGGTGAACGCGGATTTTTTGGCTTACCGGGCGGCCTTCTCCTGGTTTTTTGAAGGCTTTTTTTTATATCGTGAAGATTATAGCGATCCTAAGAACTGTACTTTGGTTTATAGAATCGTACAAGCTGATTTGTTGAAGCGAATTTTAGAATCCCCAATCTATGACCTTCCCGTAAGGTAACGCTGGAGCGCTTATGCAACCTAAAATCGCCGTCTCTCTGATTCTGATTTTTTCCTTCTTCTCGGTTTGTAAAACGCCGACTACTAAGGAAAGCGGACAAACGGATACGCCTAAATCCGTCGTACAGGAATCCGCACCCGCCGAAGAGGACCAATTCGTTAAAGCGACGGAGGGATTCCTCAATTCCTCGACCTATCAAGTAGTGGTCTCTTCTCTGGAAGGAAACGAAAAGGAAGCCCTGGAGCTGGCGAGAAAACGGGCTTTAAATCTCTTCATCGCGGAAAAAGGCGAGCTCTTCCGGCCGGCAGACCGGAAAGTATTGAAGGAATTGGTGGATACCAAGGGGAAAATCGCGAGGACGTCCAAGCCTATCAACGGAAAGACGTATTATTTATTTCAGATTTCTCAACCTGACCTGAAGATAGAATTAAAAAAATAAAACGAAGGAAGGCCGGCTTCGCATCCTTGCGAACGCCGGTAGATTCGGAAAATCTATTTAATGATTTCCTTTTGAACAATTTTGCCCGGGATGCAGATGTTCCGGTTGTAGTCGCAGTAAAAGATCTTCGCCTGTATCTCCAATTCGCCCTTCCCCTTTAGAGTGATCGGCATAGGTTCGACCGATTCGAAATATTCCTTTTTTTTAGGGGAAGTCTTACCTTTCAGCTTCAGATCGGAGGATTCCACTTTCAGGCCGGGCCCGGAGACGATTTGGATTCGATGAGGCGCGTCCTTTTGGATTCCGAAATGAGAAGGATGGACCACTTTCAAAAAGTAAACCTCACCGATTCCTTTTTCCAATTTGAATTTCACGGGACTTTCCTCCTCGGCGGATAGTCCGGCGCTGAGAACGAAAACCCATATGATAGCGAATAATTTCTTTGTCATGCTACTTTAGACCATATTTTTTCTAGGATGTTTTTGGACCGGACCGTAAATCCGAACTTTTCCCGAGTCCGAACTAGCCTTTGAAATTCTGGAATTGAAGATCGAAAGGTAGATCCGCATTTTTTAACATTCGCATGATTTCCTGGAGATCGTCCTTTTTCTTTCCTTGGATTCGAACGCTGGTTCCCATAATGGTTGCGGTCACCTTTAGCTTGGAATCTTTGACGATCTTCGTGATTTCCTTGGTCTGCTCTTTTTCCAATCCGTTCTTGATCTTTACTTTCATCCGAACGGTATTTCCCGTGGCCGGCTCGACCTTGGATTTAAAATCGAAGGACTTCAATCCCAATCCTCTCTTGGCCATCTTATTGATCAATACGTCGATAACGCTTTCCAACTTTGCTTCGTTATCGGAAGCGAGGATCAGGTTTTCCTCTTCCAGTTTGATTTCGGACTTGGATCCCTTAAAATCGAATCTGGTCTTGATTTCGCCGATCGCCTGGTTTACCGCGTTCACTAATTCGGGTTTATCGATTTCGGATACTACGTCGAAGGATGGATCGCTCATACTTTACTCCCGTTTAATGCCGCCTTTGCACGATCGACCGCCACTTGCACGGCCTCTTCCAATCTAGAGACGTTTTTACCGCCGCCCTGCGCCATATCCGGCTTTCCACCGCCCTTGCCTTCCAGCAACTCGCAAGCGAACTTTACCAGATCGCCGCAATGAACGACCTTGCCGGCCAAGTTTTGAGAACAAGTGACGATGATACTCGCATCCTCTTCGTTTCGGCTCGCGAGAACGGCGACCATGTCCTTTTCCCTAACTTTCAAACTATCCGAAAGTCCTTTCAGAGCTTTAGCGTCTTTGGAATCGAAAATCGCTTTTAGAACTTTGGTCGTCCCTGCGGATTCGGCATTCGCGAGAACGGACTGGATCACCGTCGGATTGTTTTCGAAATCCTTGGATTCCCGGTTTTTCTTTTCCTTCAAAAATTTGGACTGCGTTTCCTCGATTTCAAAGAAAAGTTTCTCGGAAAGTTCTCTGAGTTCCCGCACCGCATCCGATCCCTTTGCACGAAAGAGGGACCGGATTTCTTCCGGTCCGGGAACATGGGTTTGAATCGTAAGGGAGGCCGATTCCGGTCCTAAATCCTCTTTGATCTTCAGATTGAGATTTTGGACGGATTCCGTAAGTTCCGCAAATCGATTCTGAAAAGTCTCGATCACCGCAGGTCCGGCTACCGCCTCTACGCGACGATTTCCTGCCCCTGGGCTGGATTCTTTTTTGATATAAAAATAACCTATGTCTCGAGTATTCCCTACGTGAGTTCCTCCGCAAAATTCCAGAGACCTATCCCCCATTTGCAGAACGCGGACGGAATCGCCGTATTTTTCGTCAAAGGCGGCGACCGCCCCCGTCTTTTTCGCTTCTTCTATCGGTAGAACTTTCGTTTCGACCGGAATCGAAAGGGCAATACTTTCGTTCACCCAGGACTCTATCCTTCTGATTTCCTCTCCCGTCATAGGAGACGGATGGGAAAAATCGAATCTAAGATAATCGGGAGAGACTACGGATCCCTTTTGCATTACGTGCGTACCTAGGATTTTCCTCAAGGCTCCGTTCAAAAGGTGGGTGCCCGAATGGTGAGATTTCAACTTCTCGCGTCGTTCCTTTTCCACCTCTAAAACCGCCGACTCGCCGACGGTAAAACTTCCATTTAACACGATTCCGTAATGTAGAATTACGTCGTTTTCCTTTTGAGTATCCAGGACTTTGAACAAGGAGGAGCCCTTTTTGACGAAACCCGTATCGCCTTGCTGCCCCCCTCCTTCGGGGTAAAAAGGAGTGGCTCGGAACGTTAGGACTCCGGACTGACCTTCTCGCAGGGAATCCACGGATTTATTTTCGAAAAACGCGAAAGTGATCGGCGCTTCCGCTTCCAAGCGGGAATACCCTAGGAACTCGGTTTTATCAACCTTCGTTCCGGTAAAGAGAGCGGAACGATTCGCCTTCCAGGTCTCCCGTGAAGACTGCCTGTCCTTTTCCAACTCCTCGGAAAAGCCCTCCTTATCGAAGGATAGTCCGTGTTCCGCCACGATTTCCTCCGTCATTTCAGCGGGAAAACCGTAAGTCCCGTAGAGAAGGAAACTGTCCTTACCGGAAAATGTTTTCGAGCCGGAGGCGACGGTTTTGGCTACCAAAGCTTCGATTTTCTCCAGACCGATCTCCAGCGTTTTCAAGAATAGTTCCTCTTCCGCAAGAAGGGTCCTTTCCACGCTAGCCGCATGGTTTTCTAATTCCGGATAACGTTCCTTGTAAATAGAAACGACGGGAGCTACCAACTTATGGAGGAAAGGTTCTCTCAATTCCAGTTTCCGCGCAAAGAGCACGGCCCTGCGGATCAAACGACGGATCACGTAACCCCTTCCCGTACGATCGGGAAAAATTCCGTCCCCTACGGAGAATAAAACGGACCGAATATGGTCCGTGATCACACGGAAAGGGACCTTGGTCTCTTCCGCGTATTTCTTTCCGGAAACCTTCTCCACTTCGGAGATGATTCCCCTGAGTTCGTCCGTGTCGTAAACGGAGTCCACTTCTTGAAGAAGAAGCGCTACCCGCTCCAATCCGGAGCCGGTGTCTATGCCGGTCTGTTTCAGAGGATGAAGATTCCCCTCCGTATCCTGGTTGAACTGGTTGAATACTATATTCCAAAATTCTAAAAAACGATCGCAGTCGCAACCCGGTTTGCATTCCTTTTTGGTACCGCATTCCGGAAAACCCTTCTCCGGCCCGCGATCCAAATACAATTCCGAACAAGGACCGCAAGCCCCGCTGTCTCCCGCCGGTCCCCAAAAATTGTCCTTTTTTCCGAGACGGGTGATCCTTTCCGGAGGGATTCCTTTGGAAATCCAGATCCTTTCCGCCTCGTCATCGTTCTCGAAGACGGTGATCCAAATTTTTTCCTTAGGGAAACCGAGATAATTTACGGAACAATCCAGCGAATACTCGATCGCTTCCTCTTTGAAATAATCTCCGAAGCTGAAATTACCGAGCATCTCGAAAAACGTACAATGTCTTTCCGTTTTACCTACGTTTTCCAAATCGGTAGTGCGAAGGCACTTTTGAGCGGAAGTCGCTTTCGTATAAGGTAGTTCGACCGCTCCCGTAAAATACGGTTTGAACTGAACCATACCTGCGGTAGTGAATAATAATGTGGGGTCCCCCGCAGGTAAGAGGGAAGAGGAAGGGACCACGGTGTGACCCTTTTCCTTAAAGTAGTTCAGGAAGATATTTCGAATCTCGGCGACTTTCTTATACTTCATTGTGTCCTCTAAAAACGAGAAATGCCCGAGGTCTTGCATTCAAGAACTTCAGGCATTTCGAGAAACGGTTCGAAAAACGAAAGATTAACGTTTAGAGAACTGAGTTCCTCTACGAGCTTTGTGTAGACCGTATTTTTTACGCTCTACCATTCTCGGGTCGCGGGTCAATAAACCTTCTTTCTTGACGGTCGGTCTGAATTCAGGGTTGTAACGACAGATCACCCGTGCAAGAGCATGACGGATCGCTCCGACTTGACCGATGATTCCTCCACCGGAAACGTTCAATTTCAGGTCGAATTTATCGTTCAGATTCAATAACGCGAGAGGGCTCAGAGCCTCTTTCAGATTGGAACGACTGTTGTGCAGATAATCCTTGATATCCTTGTCGTTTACGAGGATTTTTCCGGAGCCTTCTTTTAACTTCACACGAGCGATCGCATTCTTTCTGCGACCTACGGCCCAAATTTCCTTGGCAGTTGCCATTTAATCGATTCTCCTAAAGTTCCAGTTTCACGGGCTTTTGGGCACCGAGGTTGTGTTCGGCTCCCGGAAAAATCCGGAAGTGGGTCAGCATTTCCGCGCCGAGTTTGCTTTTGGGAAGCATGCCTTTTACTGCTTCGTACAAAATTCTCTCGGGATGTTTTTTTCTCATTTCCTGGAGAGGAGTGACGGTCATCCCGCCCGGATAACGTGAATGGTGAAAATATTCCTTTTGACTCTCTTTGCTTCCGGTAACGGCAATTTTAGCCGCATTGACTACGATGATATTGTCACCGCAGTCTACGTTGGGGGTAAAAGTAGGTTTGTGCTTCCCCCTGAGTCTATGGGCGATTTCCGAAGCCAGGCGGCCAAGGGTTTTTCCTTCGGCATCCACGACGTACCAAGCCTTCTGGGCTTGTTCCTTTTTCAAGGAAGGAGTTCTATGCTGTTTAGATATGATTGGCATGGGGAAAAAACGTCCTGTATTGGCCAATTTCGCGTACCGACTATTGGGGTCAAGGATTTTTAGGGGTTGGGTTTCGGGCCCCCACCCGGCTCTGGGTGGGGGCCGGTGCGGTGGTACCCCCAACGGCCCGCACAACTTTCGAGCCTTTATCAGGGTTTTGGCATTATGGCAAGAACGTTTTTTGATAAAATTCTTGTAGGAGGTCCCCACAAAAAAGAATGAAAAAAAGAAGTTGTAGATACGGCGTTTTTATGATATAGAGACGAGCGGCAATTGCCCACAAACCCACCACCTCCACCCAAACCTGGGTGGGGCCCTCAAAATCCCTCACTAGCAACGTCTAGTCCTGCTCAACGCTCCTTAGTCGCACTTGGTCAGATATACGCTAGTAATCGACACATCCACTTCCGGCCAGAGAACGGATTTTCCGTCCTTTCCCGTATGCAAATCTTTGCAAACTTGATTTAGTGCGGAGACAGCGTGTTCGGCTTTCCATTCCTTCAAAAGAACTGTGCCTTTCGTCTTCAGTAAATCGCCATTTTCTAATGTAAAATTCAGATGTACGTCACGACTGATTCCATTCATCGTCAATTTGACTACACCCGTTCCGGCATTTCCGGTTGCGTCGAACTTTACCGAAACAAAATGACCGGAGATCTTCCCTCCATCCTTCAGAGCACCGAAAAAAGCCCCTTTGATTTTGGCATCCCGTTCCGGATTGGCGCTATCTAAGTCGATCGGCTCCAGAAAGAATTTAAATCCTCTCAAAGCTTCCTCGGGTGATTTTCCTGTTTTAAATCCGGTGATCCGGATTTTCGTAAATTTTCCGCCTACACCGGTTTTTTCGGTGAACTTAAAGGCCCTCCACTCTACGCTCGTTTTTTCAGGATCGAGAGTAAATTTGCAGATTCCCGGCTGGGGCGCGGCTTCCGTTTTGGATTGCCAATCGAGCAGGAGAATAGAGGATAAGATGAGTCCGAAGAAAACAAAACGTATTCCGGCAGACAGATTGGATTTTGCAGTTCTTAGTTTCATGTGTTTAAACTGAGACCGAACAAAAACGAAGTCAAGGTTTTTCGAAAAGGATTCTAGGAAAACGATTTGAACGAAGAAGAACTGATCTCCTCTCTTTATCCGGCGGGACAAGAACAGAATAGCGACTGTTACGTGGGTCGGAACGGTTTTTTGGTCACGACGGATACGATCGTAGAAGGGACTCATTTCCGATTGGATTGGAGCAGCCCCTCTGATATAGCCGCCAAATTGGTGGAAGTGAACGTATCCGATATAGCCGCCGCAAACGGAACTCCGGAAAAGGCCTTTTTTAACTTCGGCCTTCCGGCAACCTCGAATCGTAGGGAATTCCTACTTCCATTCGTAAATAAGTTTAGAGAAACATTATATTCTTACGGAATAGAACTCTGCGGAGGAGACACTTACCGATCCGGAGAATTGAATCTTACGTTGACATTGATCGGAAGTTCCAAGGCCCCTTCTACGAGAAAAGGGGGTAGGGCGGGCGATCGGATCTATCTTACGGGAAACATAGGCTGTTCTTTATTGGGATATCGGATACTGGAGGGATCCTCCGGTCCCGTACAGCCGGAGCTCCGAAAAGCGGCATTAAACCGCCACTTAAGACCGGTTTCGAACCTATCCATTAGCAAATCCTTACATTCTAATTTTAAAATCCACGCATGTATGGATCTTACCGACGGGTTAGCCCAGGATCTAAAAAAACTTGCGCATGCCTCGGATTTAATAATGGAAGTGGAACTGAATCGAATTCCAGTCCTTTCCGGAGTCGAAAACCTGATCGGATTGGATGGGGTCGTATCCTCGGGAGAAGAACTGGAATTGATATTTCTTTCCCCGGAGTTAATCCCGTCTGAATGGCTATCTACTCCGATCACTCCCATAGGTTCCGTACGTTCCGCAAAAGAAGACGAATCGCCTCGGGTAGAATTTTTGCATAATGGAAACGTAATCTATCCCGAGGAAAAAGGCTTCCGGCATTTCGGTTGATTTCGAAAGATACGCCCGAATAGAAATATGCAAAAACAAAGGATAGGATTTCTGGATTTTTTACGGGGTTTTGCCCTATTCGGAATCTTGGCGGTCAACCTACCTTACTTCGCCAAGCCAATGGTAGTGGTCGGTTCCTTGGAAGAAAACCAGACCTTGTTGGACGAGATCGCTTCTTGGATCGTAGCATTCTTTTTCGAATCCAAATTTTACATACTATTCTCCTTTTTGTTCGGTTATGGCGTCGCTCTTCAAGCTCAAGAGTGGAAGGATTCGTCCGCCTCCGGCAGATATTTTAGAAGAATGTTCGGGCTGCTGCTTCTCGGAATTTTGCACAGTACTTTTCTCTTTTTGGGGGATATACTGGTTTCGTATGCGATTCTCGGTTCACTGTCCTGGTTGTTTCGGAACAAAAGCGGATCCTGGTTGTACAGATTCTCCCTTCTCTGCCTATTCATCGGTATTTTTTTTCGAATGGTTCTCGTATACGGCCATGATGAATTCCAGGCGAAGATCGCCGAATCCCTTCCCGAAATCATTGCGAGATCCAAGACCGGATACCTGGGAACATTTTGGGATTCCGTAAAACAAAGATCGGAAGATACTCTAATTTCCTATCCGTTCACGATCCTATTCCAATGGCCTTCGGTTCTTGCGATGTTCTCCGTCGGCATGGCGGCGGCAAAATCCTCTTTGCTTCAGAATTGGGAATCCTCGCGAACGGAACTCCGAAAACTGTTCTTTTGGTTTTTCCCTTTCGGAATCCTAGGCAACTTCGTATATCTTGCAAACTCACGGCATTTATTTATTTCCAACTTTCCCTTACAATGGAAAATATGGTTCACCGTAGTCGAAACGCTGAGTGCTCCGGCACTTTGTTTTTGCTATGTATACTTGTTAGGCTTATTTTATCACTCCGCAAGAAGTACCGGTGATCGCATCTGGTTCGAATCCGCCGGAAACTTTTCCCTTTCGAATTATCTAGGAGAATCGTTGGTCTGTTCCTGTCTTTTTTGCGGTTGGGGATTCGGATTCTACGATCGAATCGGAAATTTTGTCCTGTTACTTTTGGTTCCTCCGATTTGGGGAGTCTGCCTCCTCTACTCTTATGTATGGAGAAAATTCTCGTTTTTCGGACCTGCAGAAATTCTCCTCCGAATCCTAACATACGGAAAACGGATAAAAATCCTCCGTCCCTAATCCTTTCCGGTTATACGTAATGGGGAAAAATATTGACAAAATCGGCCGCGTACGGTTAGATCCGGAACCTACCGAATTATCCTATAGGCTCGGGAATTACTTCCTTTTTATTTGCATATTTTATGATATTCTTTTAAAAATTATCTGATTGGGAGCGGTATTCCGTTATGTCTCGCGAAATTCATACTACGAACGGAATATCCAACTATAAGACCGCGTTGAGACAGAAGTGGTTTTCTTGGAAGGACGTTTCTTCGTTCTTCGAGCAGGTTTGCAATTTAGCCGTAGAACGGGGCGGATTTTTTTGCGCATTCATTCTCGAATGGGAAGCGGGAGAAGGAAAATGGAAAAAATTAGTCGGTGCCCCACGGGAATCGGCGGATGCTCTCGGCGACTTTTTGAATCTTCTCCCGGAACCTACGAAAAAGAACACTTCGCCCGAACCTAAGAATTTAATCCTATTGCAGTCTTCCGGAAAAATAGTTTCTCTCTCTAAGTCCGCACAAAAGGGAGCCTACTCCGCCATGTTGGTTCCGATTCTGAACTTGGAAATCGAATCTAAAATTTTTCTTTTCTTGGTTTCCGACGACGGATCGGAATTCAACGAAATCGAAAACGAACTTTTAGCGGACGTCTCGTATCACCTCTCTTATGCGTATTCCCACCTAATCGAACAGAATCGGAGGCTATCCGCTCAAAAAGCGATGGCAACGAGCGAAAAGAAGTTTTTAGCCATCTTCGAAACGGTCGTGGACGCGATCATTCTGATAACGGAAAGAGCCGAAATCATCATGTTCAATCCTGCTGCGGAAAAAATGTTCGGCTTTTCCTCCGACGAGGTCACGGGAAAGAACGTAAAGGTACTGATGCCGGATCCGTTTTATTCCGAACACGATTCGTATATAGAACGGTACATTCACACTTCCGAAAAAAGAATCATAGGAATCGGTAGGGAAGTATTGGCGATAAAGCAGGACGGAACCATATTCCCGATCGAACTCGCAGTCTCGGAAGTTCATCTGGACGGGCATCGGTATTTCGTAGGAGTGATCAGAGACATTACGAGAAGGAAGAATGCCGAGGACAGCTTGGTCGCGAAAAACGAGGAACTGGAGCTTTTAAATAAAAGTCTGGAAGCCAGGATAGACCGAGAAATGAGCCTTCGTCGGGAAAGAGAAAGGACATTGGAAGCGCAATCCAGGATGGCGGCGATGGGAGAGATGATCGGAAATATCGCCCACCAATGGAGGCAGCCTCTGAACGCGATCTCCATTTTGATCCAAGAAATGGAATTCGCTTATACCGAACAGGAATCGAACGAAAAGTACATTCAAGACACCACCTCTCGCATCCTGGATCTACTTCAGTCCATGTCCCAAACGATAGACGATTTTCGTAACTTCTATAAACCGAATAAGGAAAAGGAGACCTTCAGCTTGCGTAATACCGTCGAGAAAAGTCTGTCTCTCGTCGCCGCAAGCATGAAGAATCAGAATATAAAAATCGAGACCCATTTTTCGGGAAACGATACCGCTTACGGATACCCGAACGAACTCGCACAAGTATTACTGAATATTCTATCCAATGCGAAAGACGCTCTCTTACAGCACAAACCGGAAGTTCCTAGTATCCTTGTTCGCATTTTTTCCGAGGAAAATAGAAAGATCGTCGTCATAAAAGACAACGGAGGCGGCTTCGATTCTTCAGTCGGAGACAAGATTTTTCTGCCGTATTTTTCCACAAAAGAACAGGGTGCAGGCGTAGGACTAGGTCTTTATATGTCAAAAGCGATCGTCGAAAAGAATATGGGGGGAAAATTGACGGCCAGCTCCGACGGAGTTGGAGCGGAGTTCCGAATCGAATTACCATGAACAAGAAGCCGATCAAAATCCTGTTCGTAGAGGACGAGCTCATCGTATCCATTTCCCTTTCCAGGATCCTGTCGGGAACCTTTGCCGAAGTGATCACCGCGGAAGACGGACTCAAAGGCTTGGAGGCTTTCCGAAAAACGAGTCCGAACATAGTTTTGACCGACATCCGGATGCCCAAAATGGACGGGCTGGAACTTTCCAAAAGAATCAGGGAATTGGACCCGAAAGTTCCGATCATAGGGATCACCGCTTCCAACGAGGAAGAAACCCTTTTGGCTTGTAAGGCAGTGGGTATGGTGGACATCGTCATCAAACCCCTAAACGCCACCTTATTAATTAAGAAAATTCTAATGTTTCTTCCAGAGTAGAAAGGGAGAAATTCGGAACTTCCGAAATACGAGGGTCCTTATCCCGAGGGAACGGAAGATTCCTTTTGTAATATTTCCAGATGTTCCCTGTTTAAGATCCAGAGAGCGCTTACGGGATCGATCACCACGCCGGAAATTTCCTCGTTTTGAAGTCCGGCCCACCAAAGATCGGCGGCCTCAAGCCGGATCGTTCGGGTTTCCGACCCGAAATAGCGGACCACTTCTTGGGAATGGGAAAATGCAGGGAGAAATATCCTACCGCTCTCATCCTTCACGTACAAAAAAACGATCTTATCGTCCGACGGTTTTCTTTTTTTCCCGGAGACTTTTTTCTTTTTCGCTCCCGCCTTCTTTTTAGGCAAAGCCTTCGAGGCCTCGAATATAGGTACCAGAAAATTCGCCCGAGTCAGTTCCGAGGAAAGTCGATCTAGATTCTTCGCATTCTTCCTTTTGCCATAGCGAAGCATGGCAGTACGAAGGGCCGGGTTTTCCCCGCTTTCGACCTGATTCGAGCCGGCCGCAAGATCCGCGATGCGGGAAAGGATTCTTTTAAAAAGGGACATGCCTATTTTCGGATGGATTCCGCTCTAGGTTGCAGAGTGATGTTCACGAGGTTTTTAGGTTGCAGAAAATACCAACCCACTAACACGAACAAGAGGCTTAGAGCCGAAACGAAAGCGACTCCGTAACTCGATACGGGATTTTCCTGTTTGGAGATTTCCCCTTCCTCGGAACTCATATAAGCGGAGATACCGATCTTCGCATAATAATACAAAGCCAAGGCGGAATTCGCTATTCCTCCCAGTAACAGAAGTCTGGCAAGTTCGCCTTCCTGCTCGGCTATTTTCTGAAACAAAAACAGCTTCGACCAAAATCCGCCTAACGGAGGAATTCCGGCAAGAGAGAGGAAAAATAGGAACAATGCGAAAGCCGTCTTCGGATATGAGGAAGCCAGAGATTGTATGGAAGCGAAAGTAACCTGCCTTCTTCCCTGCTCCAAATAAGAAAGAAGCGCAAAGGCGCCTAAACTCATGAAGGAGTAGACGATGAGATAAAAAACGGATTCTTCTCTTGCCCCTAAACTGATTCCGGCGACGACATAGCCCGCATGAGCAATGGAGGAATACGCCAATAAACGCTTTAAATTTTCCTGTTTTAATGCGAGGAAATTTCCGTAGGTCATGGACAAGAGGGCGAGTATCCCCATAACCCAAGCCCATTCGCTGGAAAATACCGGAATGGGAAGATGAGCGAATACTACGCACAAGAGTCCCATGGAGGCCGATTTGGAGGCAGTCGCCATAAATCCGGTGACCGGAGTCAGAGCGCCTTCGTAAGCGTCGGGAGTCCAGGAATGGTAGGGAAACAAAGCGATCTTAAACGCGATACCTGTCAAAAGGAGAAGTAATCCTATTTTCGTAAAATTGGCGTCGAAGCCGGGATTTGCCAGAGGCTTCAGTGCTTCCGACAAATCCGTGCTTCCGGATCCGCCGAAAAGAAAGGCCATGCCCATCAAAAAGAATCCGCTGGAAAAACTTCCGAGAAGAAAGTATTTCAAACTCGCTTCCAAGGAGAATTCGTCGCTCTTCGCCATACCGACCAAAACGTATAAGGAAATGCTCATCAATTCCAGTCCGACGAAAATCGTCACCATATCCCTGCTACTCGTCATGAGAAACATTCCTGCGGTCGAAAACAGGACTAGCGGGTAGAATTCGGGAAACTCCATCTTATGCAGTTCGAGGGAGCGCGGAGAAGAAAGTACCGTTCCGAAGGCCATGACCAGATACAAGGCGCTCAGCCAGAAACTTAGAAAACCCAGCTCGATCTGGTTTCCGAAATACGTTCCCGGTCCGGGGATCCGGAATTGCGAATAGAGAGTCCCTAAAAACGCGGCTACCAACAGGATGCCGGAGGTAAAGCGAACCACGCGAAACTCGGAGCCGTGAAATACGAATTGTAAAAGAAGTAGCAGGACCCCGCCTCCGGAAAGGATCAAGACGGGGAGTAGCGCAAGCATGTCGTTTATGTTTGGAAGAAAATTCATTCCGTTTTCTCCTTAACGGGACGTCTTAGTCCCGGAATTCCCGTCCCCTTCGAGACCGGAATCCTTTCCTCATAACTCGAAACGGAGGCTCCGAGAGATCTATAATTCTGATACTTGCGATCCACTTGCCTCAAGGAACCTTCCTTTTCGGAGAATATCCTTTCCTTCAACGCTTCTTCGGAAGTACTATTCAAAACGACCCGAGCGCTAGGAGTCACGAAGTTTAGAAACGGCCCCGGAAACACTCCCGTTACTAAAATCAATCCTCCGGTTATGATTAAGATACACTTTTCCCGAATGGTCAAAGCCGACATTGAGGAAGACGGCTCGTTCGGCTCTCCGAATAACAAAGCCTTTGCGAACCGAAGCATATAACCCGCCGAGAAGATGATCGCCGTTCCGGCTAAGATCCCGAATAAAATATGATATTTGAATGTCCCTATCAGAATTAGGAATTCCCCTACGAATCCGTTCGTGCCGGGTAGACCGGCGCTGGCAAAGGTCGCTAATCCGACAAAGACCGCCAGGAAGGGAGCGGATTTGGCAAGACCGGAGACATGGGTCAGATCGTTGGATCCGGTTCTTTCATGCAACATTCCTAATAAAAAGAACAATAATCCGGAAGTAAATCCGTGGTTCACCATCTGGATCATTCCGCCGGCAACCCCTTCTTCCGTTAAGGATAAGATACCCAAAATACAGAATCCCATATGGGAAAGGGAGGAGAAAGCCACCAAGCGTTTGCTGTTTTTTTGCGTAAGAGCCACTACCGCGCCGTACAAGATCCCCGCCACGGCCAACCCGGAAAAGAAATCCCTATAATCCAGGAAAACCTGGGGAAAGATCGGGATCGCGATTCTAATATATGCGAATAATCCGATCTTCAATAAGATTCCGGCCAAATCCACCGAACCTACCGTAGGAGCTTCCTCGTGGACGTCCGGCATCCAGGTATGTAAAGGGAATAAGGGCACTTTGATAGCGAAGGCGAAGCTGAATCCGATAAATAGCCAGAATCTAAGGTCCGGAGGAATATTAGATAAAGGCAATACGGCAAGTTCCTCGAGATCCAGAGTCGAGGAATAATGGTAGAGCACCAGGATACTCGCCAGCATGAACACGGATCCGGTAAAGGAAAATAGCAGGTATTTCATTGCCGCGCGAACACGACCCGATTCTCCCCAGATTCCGACCATCAATGAGAAAGGCAAAACCATCCATTCCCAAAATACGTAAAACTGCACCAGATTGAAGGAAAGAAAAACACCCATGACTCCCGTCTCTACCAGAAGCAAAAGGATGAAAAATTCACGTATCCTGTATTTTACTCCGGAAAAAGCGGACAAGCAGGAAAGGAAGAATAAGATCGCGGACATGGCGACTAAAAGCAGGGAAAAACCGTCCACGGCCACGTAATAATCCAACCCACCGGATCCCAAATCGATGAAGTTACGGATACGATGGGAAAATTGAGGTCCACTATCGCCTTGCACGAATTCCCAAAATAAAGGAAGGGTCATCCCGAATACGGCTAGAGTAATCAGGGAGGCAATGGAACGGATCCAGCCTGGACGTCGCGAAAGAAAAAGCAATGGGATCCCCAGTACGGGTAAAAAAAGCAAGAGCGTTAAGTAAAACTGGGGCACTTACAATCCCCTCCAGAGGAATAAGGATAGAATCAGAATCGTTCCGAGGACGATCATAAAAGCGTAATCTACGATCGTTCCGGTCTGTAGGCGGCGAAGGAGTACGGATATTCCGGACGAGATCCTACCGGTGTTGACTAGAATCTTATCCAGGAACTGTTTTTCCACCACGGAAGAGAAGAATTCGGAGAAAAACAGGATGGGTTGTACGATCCAACCTGAAAAAATCTCGTCGATATAATATTTCCCTACGACGAGCCTTCTCCATCCCGCATAATCCTTCTCTGCAGGAGGGATTTCCTTTTTCTTTACATAGAAGTTCCAAGAAAGTGCAAAACCCACGCCCACCGCTCCCAGCGAAAGCAAGGCTAATGTTAGTTCCGCGCTCGGAGTCAGATGATGGACGGTGGAATGCCCGGACCGAAGGAGTCTACGGGAATATTCCTCTCCTATGGAAAATACCGGTTTAAAATACCGCTCCAACAAATCGATTCCGCCTAGAGAATCGGGTACCAACAAAAATCCGCTGAAGGCAGCTCCCAGGGCTAATACTATTAACGGAACCGTAATGGTCCAGGGAGATTCGTGGGGATGGACGTCGGGAGAAACTCTGGAAGTTCCGGTGAAGGCCAAAAACGTTAGACGAAACATATAGAAAGTGGTCAGCAGGGCTGTGACCACGCCCAAACCGAAAAAGAGCGGACTATAAAAATACGCTTTTTCCAGGATCAGATCCTTGGAAAAGAAACCGCTAAAAGGAGGAATCCCGGAGATGGCGAGAGTACCTAAGAGGAAAGTAAACCAGGTGATCTTCATTTGCGATTTCAATCCGCCCATTCTACGCAGGTCCTGCTCGTCGTGCAAAGAATGGATGACGGAACCGGAACCCAGAAACAGAAGAGCCTTAAAGAAAGCGTGGGTCAAAAGATGGAAAAGCCCGGCAACGTACGCTCCCGTTCCCATTGCCACGAACATATAACCGAGTTGGGAAACCGTGGAATAAGCCAGGACCTTTTTGATGTCGTTTTGGAAAATCCCTATGGTCGCGGCAAAGAAGGCGGTAAACGTACCGATCGCTACTATCCAGATACCGACCTGAGGAGTTAGAACGAATAAGAAATTGAGTCTCGCGATGAGAAAAATCCCCGCTGTGACCATCGTCGCCGCGTGGATCAAAGCGGAAACCGGAGTAGGGCCTGCCATCGCATCCGGTAGCCAGATGTGAAACGGAAACTGCGCGGATTTTCCCATAGCTCCGATAAAGTAACAACCAGTCACCACCGGTAACACATGCAGGAAACCTTTCATCTCGGGTAGGACCGAAGCGATCTGCGTAAAGGAAACCGAACCGGAATACCAATATGTCAGAGCGATCGCAATCACCATAGCCAAGTCTGCCACCCGATTCGTAAGAAACGCCTTAATGCCCGCGTTTGCGGCGGTTTCCTTATGGGTGTCGAAACCGATCAACAGATAGGAACAAAGTCCCACGCCTTCCCAACCGAAGAACAGGACGACTAGATTCTCCGCAAGAACCAGATGCAACATGGAGAAAAGAAACAGATTCAGATAGGAAAAAAACCGTGCGATCCCCGGATTACCCTTCATATATCCGATCGAATACAGATGAATCAGGCTTCCGATCCCGGTAACGATCAGGACCATAAAAAGAGAGAGTTGGTCCAATTGATAAGCGACTTCCACGTTGAAACCGCCCACCTCCAACCAACGGAAAAAGGGAACGATTTCCGGAACGGCCCTCTCCATGGGCCTATAATTCAAAAAAGCGAATACTCCGAAGCCGAAGGAAAGAAAGGAGAAAAAAGTACCTACGATTCCGGGCCAGCTCCCTTTTAGAGCCCTGCCGAATAGCGCGTTCATTCCTGCGCCAACCAGAGGCAAAAGAACGATCAGGGGTATCAATACGTTCCAAGTCATACTTTCACCACTTCATCAGATTCATTTCGTCGACAAAGCTGGTCTTCTTCCTGCGCTGGATCGCAACGACCAACGCCAATCCGATCGCGGCTTCCGCAGCCGCGATGGCCATCACGAAGAAGACGATGACCTCTCCTTGGACCTGCTGCAGCGCCTTGGAAAAGGTCACAAATACCAAATTCACCGAATTCAGGATCAGTTCCACGGACATGAAGATCACGACCGCGCTCCGACGAAAGAGTACGCCGGCGACTCCGATAGTAAAAACGATACATGCTAAAATCAAAATATACTCTACCGGAATACCCGAGACGGTAGGGTTTAATACGGACGGATTCATAAATCGCCCTCCCCGGGTTTCTTCCCGAGATTTTTCTTTCCTAAAATCACCGCCCCGAGTACGGCCGCCAATAATAACACGGACAATACCTCGAAAGGAAGCAGATAGTCCAAAAACATCGAAGCTCCCACTACCGCGGTGTTTCCGTGTACCGTTTTCGGCTTGGAGAGGTTCCCGTTTTCCGCCGCAATGGAATACTCGTATTCTCCAGTCGAAGAATATCCATGCGCAGGAGATTGCGAATTCGGAACCCCTTCCCGAACCGCATTTGTCAGGACGACCCCCAATATGGCCACGAAAAAAAGCAGAAAGAACTTTTTAGCAGGATGTTTCCACAGCTTCGAAATCCCGTCGTCATGAAGCGATAAAAGCATCAATACGAATACGACCAAAACCATGATCGCTCCCGCATACACGAGGACTTGCATGGTCGCGACAAAAACGGATCCCAACACCGCGTAAATGCCCGCTAAGGCAAAAAACGCCAGGACAAGTAGGACCGCGGAACTGATCGGATTCGGATGAAACACCACGCCTAAGGCTCCGGCGATTAACACTCCGGAAAAAACGAAGAAGAGCAGTAATTGAGGATGATCGAAAATACCTACCATTTCCAAAACCCGTCCATACCGATGTAAACGCTGGCGATAACGATATTGGCCACCGCCCAAGGGATCATTTTTTTCCAACCGATGGTCATCAGTTGATCGTAACGGAATCGCGGAAGAGTCCAACGAACCCACATGAACAGAAATGCGAAGAAAAGCACTTTTACGGTAAAGAAGAGCAGCCCGAAAATCGCGCGGAACTCCGAACCTTCCAGAATTCCGAAAGGCACGTTATATCCTCCGAAAAAAAGCAGAGAGACGACGCAGCTCATGGTCACCATGTTCATGTATTCCGCTATAAAAAAGAGCGCGAATTTAAACGCTCCATATTCGGTGTGAAATCCTACGACCAATTCCGATTCCGCTTCGGCCAAGTCGAAAGGCAGGCGATTCGTCTCGGCGAACATAGCGACTACGAAAACCGAAAACGCGATAAAGCCGGGAAGTTTAAAAACGTTCCAAAGTCCTACCTGCGCGTCGTTGATGTCGGTAAGTCTTAAAGAACCCGTTAAAATCACGATAGCCGCCACGGACATTCCTAGAGGAAGTTCGTAACTGATCATCTGAGCGGTGGAACGGATCCCGCCGATCAAGGAATATTTATTATTACTGGACCAACCCGCCAAAATGATCCCGTAAACCGCAAGGCTCGAAATCGCGAACAAAAAAAGAATCCCTGTGTCCGGATTCGCGATTTGTAGATCCAGAGAAGCCAATCCTGTCTTTCGGGAAACCCATTCCGGAAGAGGCAAAACACCTCCGAGAGGAACCACCGCCCAAGCCATGATGGCGCAGGTCATGGAAATTCCGGGAGCGATCAGATACATGACCTTGTTTACGTTCTTCGGGAAAATCTCTTCTTTGGTTAAAAATTTGATTCCGTCCGCTAAAGGCTGAAAAAGCCCGAACGGCCCGGCTCGATTCGGACCTTTCCGATCCTGGATATAACCCGCAACTTTTCTTTCGGCTAACGTGTAATAGGCGCAGGCAGTGATGAATACTAGGAAAAAGAGAACGCTCTTAAGCAACCAAAAGAGAATCTGGTTCCAATCCATTTCGTTTTAAACTCCTGAGGCGACGGGAGAAGGCGCTTTCGTACGGTCCTTCAGTCTTGCTTCGAACTCGTTTCGAAACTTTTGGATGGTCGGGCGTACGGCCCCTACGCAGGCGTCGGAAAGCGGGCAAATCGTAGTTCCGCCTTCCATATTTCTGGAAAGGGAAAGAATCAATTCCAAATCCTCCGAAGTACCTTCCCCTTCCCGGATTTTATGAAGTAAGTCTCGGACCCAATGTGTTCCTTCGCGGCAGGGAGTGCACTGCCCGCAGGATTCGTGCGCGTAAAAACGGGCGAACCTATAGGTGGTTTCGACCAGGTCCGTTCCCTCTCCGATCACGATCACCGCGCCCGAGCCTAGCATGGTTTTGTGAGCGGCCATGGATTCGAAATCCATATTCGCAGTCTTACACTCTTCCGCAGTTAGGATGGGCACCGAAGATCCGCCGGGGATCACCGCCTTCAGCGGTACATCGTCCAACATTCCTCCGCAAAGATCGTTGATGAGTTCCATGAGAGGAGTTCCCAAAACGATTTCGTAAACACCGGGCCTTTTTACGTGTCCTGAAACGGAAAACAATCTGGTGCCCGGTGATTTTTCGGTCCCGATCTTGGAATACCAATCGGCGCCCTTGTCCAGAATATGCGGAACCGTAGAAAAGGTTTCCACGTTGTTCACCACCGTCGGACAACGATACAGGCCGGACACGGCGGGAAACGGGGGCTTGAGTCTAGGATGTCCCCTCCGTCCTTCCAAGGAATTAATGAGAGCCGTCTCTTCTCCGCAGATATAAGCTCCGGCTCCGGCATAAAGAACCAGATCGAAATCGAAACCGCTCCCTTGAATGTCTTTTCCGAGATATCCTTTCGCATAGGCCTCGTCTATGGCCTTTTGCATGGAATCGATTCCTTTATTGAATTCCCCTCGGATATAAAAAAATCCCTTATTGGCCCCGATTGCCCGGGCTCCGATGACCATACCCTCGATGATCTGGTGGGGAAGTTTTTCGATCAACTTGCGATCCTTAAAAGTTCCGGGCTCCCCTTCATCCGCGTTGCATATGATGTATTTCGGTTTCGGTATGTCTTTTGGGATAAAGGACCATTTCATTCCCGTCGGAAAACCGGCCCCGCCTCTTCCCCTAAGTCCGGATTTTTTGACTATGTCCACGATCTCTTCCGGTTTCATTAGAAGGGCTTTTTTCATCCCGTCGTATCCGTGTACTGATTCGTAGAATTCCAGTTCGTTGGATCTGGGGTCGTCGATGTATTTGGTAAGAATTCTCATTTCCGCCATGGCGATCCTCCTAATCCAGACTCCGAAGAAGTTCGTCAACTTTTTCGTTCGTTAGATTTTCATAATATGCATCGTTGATCTGCACCATCGGAGCGTACCCGCAGGCGCCCAGACATTCCACTTCCTCGACCGTAAACTTTCCGTCGTTCGTAGTTTGTCCGGTCTTGATCCCCAATTCGGAACAAATATGCTCTTCGATCTTATCACTGCCTCTCATATAACAACTGGAAGTTCCGCAGATCTGGATGTGGTATTTTCCTACGGTTTTTTTGTTGTACAACGTATAAAAGGTGGCGACCCCGTATACTTGAGCGAGTGAGATCGGAGGGCCGATTTTTTCGGCGAGGTAAGCCATTCCCTCTCGATCCACATAGCCTTTCTCTTTTTGCAGGAGATACAGACCGGGAAGAATAACGCTTCTCTTATCGGGAAATATCTCCATCAACTTGGAGAATCTCTTTTCGGAATCCGGATTGAATAGATAGGACATCAGCAATCCAACTCCCCCGCGATAACGTTCAGAGAACTCATCGTGGCGATCGTATCCGCAAGCAATCCGCCTTTGACCAGATCGGGAAAGGATTGGTAAAACCAAAAACAGGGCCTCCGGACATGGACTCTCCAGGGGGATTTTTCCCCTTCGGACACGATGTAAAAGCCAAGCTCTCCGTTTGCCGCTTCCGTGGCTTGGTAGTATTCTCCCGGAGGGACCTTGATTCCATGCATGATGATTTTGAAATGGTAGATCAATTCTTCCATGTTTTTATAAACTTTGCCTTTTTCGGGCAGATACGCGTGAGGAAGGTCCGCGTGATGGGGACCGGAAGGAATTCCTTCCACCAATTGTTCTATAATGCGGATGGACTGTCTCATCTCTTCCATCCGCACGAGAGTTCGGTGCAGTACGGAACCGTCCTCGCCGATCGGAACGTCGAAGTCCACTTTATCGTAAATCATGTACGGCTCGTCCTTACGAACGTCCCAAGGAACGCCCGCAGCCCGAAGATTAGGTCCGGAATATCCGTACGCGATCGCGTCCTCGGCGGAAATTCCGCCTATGCCTTTCGTGCGATCCATAAAGATTCTGTTATTTACCAAAAGGCTTTGGAATTCTTCGATCGCGGGTTTTAGCCCCTTGCAGATCGTACGTACCTCGTCGGCGAATTCGGGATAGATATCCTTTTCCAGTCCGCCTATCCTACAGAACGTGGTAGTCAAACGGGCTCCCGTCAATTTTTCCAGGACCTGATAGATATTCTCGCGATGATGAAACAGGTGCAGCATCCCGGAAAAAGCGCCCAGATCCACGCCCAGAATTCCGTTGCAAATGATATGGTCCATGATGCGCGACAATTCCGACACGATCATTCTCACATAAACGACCTTGTCCGGAACCTGGATCCCCATCATTTTTTCCACGGTGAGGATCCAGCCTATATTGTTTAAAGGAGTGGAAACATAATTCATCCGGTCCGTACAGACCAGGAATTGGTTGTAAGTATATTTCTCCCCCAGCTTTTCGAAACTGCGGTGTACGTATCCGATGACGGATTCCGCTTCGACCACTCTTTCGCCGTCCAATTGGATGACGTTCTGCAAAATTCCGTGGGTCGCGGGGTGGGACGGGCCTAAGTTCACGAGAAGATGACCTTCCGGTAAATGCCGGAACTTCGAACCGAAATGCTCGGCCGTTTTTTCGTACATGATCGTCATTCCCCTCCCATGTCCTCCCTAACGTGGATCGTCAAAAGATCCTCGATCAGGTAATCCTGTCCGAATCCTTCCAAAGGAAAGTCTTTCCGGAGAGGGTGCCCCTGAAAATTGTCGGGCATGATCAACCTTTCCATCTGAGGATGGTCCCGGAAAGGGATCCCGAAAAGATCGAACACTTCCCGTTCCGGCCAGTTGGCTCCCTTGAAGAGACTTACGATACTGGGGACCTCTTCCCCTTCTTCCACCGGAACCTTGAATTGTACCCGAGTGGAGGATTTATTTCCGGAACGCAATAGATAGCAGACTTCGAATCTAGGATTCTTTTTTCCCAACCAATCCACGGCGGTGAGGTCGTTCAGATAATTCAATTCGATTCCCGGAGACGTTTTCAGGGCAGCGAATACTTGCAGCAACCCTTCGGCTTTCAGGAAGAATACTGGTAGGTTGGAAAGTACCTCTTCTTCCTTATAGACGTATTGCGGAAATTTGTCTTTGAGGAAGCGATCTATGGTTTCTTTCATCGGACGACCAAAGGTTTATTTCTTTCATTGATCTCCCGAATTTTACTCATCACTTCCTGCCGCCTCGCTTCCAGGCCCTGGGTCTTGACCTTTTGTTGGAGTTTTATGACCGCGTCTAGAAGGGCCTCCGGACGAGGCGGACATCCGGGAACGTACAGATCCACGGGAAGAATTCGATCGATCCCCTGGAGAACGGAATAAGCGTGGAACATCCCGCCGGAAGACGCGCAGGCTCCGTAACTGATCACGAATTTCGGCTCGGAAAGTTGGTCGTAGATTTCCCTGAGTACGGGAGCCATTTTATAAGTAATGGTGCCCAAGACCAAAATCATATCCGCTTGCCGGGGAGAAAAAGAAGGACGTTCCGCTCCGAACCTGGCGATATCGTAATCGGAACAGGAAGCGCTCATGTACTCGATTCCGCAACAAGCGGTCGCGAACGGATAAGGCCAAAGGGAGTAACTTCTCCCCCAATTGATCACGGAATCCACGCTGGCCACTTGGACCATATCTCCGTACATCTGGCCGGGCTGGCTGAGTTGATCGTTCAATCCCATTCGAGTGCCCCCTTTTTACGGATATAAATCAAACCTACGACAAGTACCAGAATAAATACGAGCATCTCTACCAAGAGAAAATTTCCGAGTCCGGCTTCCTTAAAGGACTTCAGATTTACGGCATACGGAAAGAGAAACACCGCTTCTATATCGAATAGAATGAAGAGCACCGCGACTAAATAAAACTTAATATTGAACAAACCCTTCGCGTCCCCGTAATACGGAACCCCGCATTCGAAAGTGTCATGAGGCTTGGACTTTTTCTTCGGATTCAGGAGGAATGCGAGCGCCAGGATAAGGGAGGAGAATCCTATCCCGAGGAGGAATTGTATCAGGAGGGGGCCTAGGTGTTCGGGCGAGCTTCCCATATCTATCCTTCTTCTATGGGAACCCGCACAGGGGCAACTGTCAATCCTTTTGAAACATAAACCGGAAAAACCTCCTCCAGGATTCGAGATAACGGACGTTAACGCGCGTTCCGCCCTTGTTGAGATTTAATCTCCGAAATTCTCCTCGCTTCCTTTGCTCGGCTCAGGAAGGAGGAGAATGGCCGTCGGTCTGGAGATAATTTTTTTCCCAATTTGTTTCCGATTCTTCATCGGATCGAAACGGAAAAAACCGAGGATTCGGTATGGAGAAGAGAGTCTATGGAATACATTTTTAGGCCGGACATTCTTATAACGGAGGGAATGATCTGCGTTTGTTTTTATCTCATCCATAAAATACAATCCGGACAGCGCTCTAAACCGAAAACGGGAAAATAATCCGCGTAACGATCGTTCTGTTTTTACTTTAAAAAGTTGGTGACAAAACTATCTCTTCCGGTAATTTCTTAAGAAAACTCTCCAAAAAGAGGAAGCGCCAAAATGGCTAAGTTGGTTTTATCTAGTTTTGCGGAACTCGAAGCATACGTAGGAAAAGAACTGGGAACATCCGAACCCCACGAAATCACCCAAGCACAGATCGACAAATTCGCGGAGGCAACTCTGGACCACCAGTGGATCCATACGGATCCGGCCCGAGCCGCCAAAGAATCTCCGTTTGGCACTACGATCGCCCACGGATATCTGACTCTTTCCATGGCCCCCTATCTTCTTGCCCAGATCCTGGAACTGAAAAACATCAAAATGGGGATCAATTACGGGATGGAAAAACTCCGATTTATGGATCCCGTCAAAGTCGGATCGAAACTGAAATTGCGCGCGGAACTGATGGAATTGAAGGACCTTCGCGGAACGGCTAGGATGACCCTCAAGCTTAGCTTCGAGGTGGAAGGAGCCCCAAAACCGGCGGCAGTCGGCGAAGTGATCTACCTCTACCAGTTCGGTTGATTCCGGAACCGCCAACAGGAATGATTAGCGCGTTTGCATGAATCCCCGTACGATTATTTATCTGATTTCCCGCATTCGGGACGAATTCCATAGACACTTGAACCGAGAACTCAAGGAAAAAGGGCTCGGGCAACTTTCCACCACTCACGCGGACATACTATTCGCCCTCGCCATGTCCAAAAAGGTTCCTATGCAGGAAATCGCCAAGATGATCGATAGGGATAAATCCACGCTAACTGCCTTGGTGGATAAATTGGAGGATTTAGGATACGTGGAACGGGTACGGGACGACGAGGACCAGAGGGTGGTGAACCTGCAGTTGACCCGTAAGGCGTATTCAATACGACCGATCATGCTCGGAATTTCCAGGTCCTTACTTTCGGGTTTGTACAAAGGGTTTTCGGAATCCGAAAAAAAGGAGCTGGTCAGGCTCCTCGATAAACTTTATAAAAACATGAAATAGTGCTTCTATAAAAAGAATTCCTGGATAGACACCAGGATCTCCTTTTCCTCGGGATTCCGACCTACGATCTGCTCCGGCTTTCTGCGACGCCCCGGAGTCCACGGATTCAATAAATTTCTGTATTTGGCAAGAAGAGAGCTGATCTTTTCCTTCTCCATCTCTTTCACTTTTCTCAGATCCGGAACGATCAGGGAATTCAAATCTCCCGGTTCCACTTTTCTGAGCCCTTGGGCGTATTCCCTAGTCCTGGATTCCAATTCCTTATGAGCGTGAGGAGTGATCAGATAGGCGAACAACAACTCTTCCATCCCGGCGTATTCCGGCTTCGCGGTAAATCCGTGAAAACAGGTGAGATTGACGGCGGGGCTGGAGTTCAAAACGAATCGGATATCCTGTCGATGAAAGGAGGTGGCAAGAATTCGAGAAGGCTCCCTACTTTCCTGGGAATGCCAAGGTCTCCTTTTGGAAGGCAGAAATCGATTCGGCACTCCCCTGCGGATCCCTTCTTCCAAATACTTCCGGATTCCCGTATGATCCTCCACATTTAGGATCTCTTTAGCGTCCAAAAGCCATACCTTGGCCCCGCCGGAACGCAACACGTCCCAATCGTCTCCGGTAAAGAAAGGAGAAAGGGCATACTGCGCCTTAGGAATGGAGCTGCGAAGAAACTCCGAAGGGATTTTCAGACTTGAGGCCTCCTTTTCCGACAAAAGAAAGAATCCGTTGTCTCCTGTGGCGATCCCTCTACGGAATTTTCCGAATTCTAGGATGGAAACCCAGTCGTATCGACCTCCTTTGGACATACTCACATAATTATTGTTATACGGAATTTTCGCATCACTTTTTATTCTGAAAAGAATTTCTCTATCTTCTCGAAAAGAGTGAGTCCACTTGTGCTCCGCCTTTAGACTGGCGGTGCGCCACTGGAGATTTTTCCCGTATATCCCTTCGGAGATCAGGGAAGAAGAAATCCTAGACCACAGAAAACCGGGAACTTCCGGCTTTGCGTTTTCCAGGAATAGGATGCAAGAGGAGGTTACCGCTCCCGAAAACAAAGGCCAAGGGGAATCCAAGAGAAGGATCCTCCTCAAAGTTCCGGATTCCAAAAGCGTCTTCTTGACCGGGATTCCGTATCCTGCATTCAGAAATTCGTATGGAAGGAGCACTGCGGCACGACCCTTCTCCTTTAGAAGCGAGAGGATCTTCAACAGAAAGAACACGTAAAGGTTGGCCGTTCCCGGAATGGCTACGCCCGTCTTCTCCTTAAAGGATTTTAAAAGATCGTTTCCTAGCTTGGAGTGGCTCAGTCGTTTGTACGGAGGATTGCATAGGATTGCGTCGAAAGAAGTCTCCACTTCCGCGTTCAAAAAATCTCCGAGATTCAAAAATCTTGCATTCGGCGGAATCTCCTCCTCTTCCAGATTCCGTTCGCATTCCCGAAATAAGACCGGATCGATTTCCCAACCGTGAAATTCGACGGGCCGACAAAATTCCGTCTTTGTCCTGTTAAAGACGGAAAAGAAAATTCCCTTCCCCGCCGCGGGATCCAGAATCCGAAACGGAGTCTCCTTTTTCCACTCGGCCTCCGAATCTCGGACCCATTCAACCATGATCCTAGCCAAGGCAGGCGGAGTAAAAAATTGTCCCAATTCCTTCGAGGATGAGATCAACGTATGTAAAGAAATATTTTCCGTTGGCTGAATGAACATTTATCCCAGAAAACCGTCCGCCTATTTAGCGTTAATACGACGGATACGTATTAGAAGATGCTTACAAGCCGAATTGGAGAAACAAAAAAAAGGGAAAATTTCCGAAGAAAACTCTTTAGTATACGCTTAGTATACAAATAGATTTGTAAAAAGTACGTCTAAGGAACCTTAGGTGAAAGCTTTTCACCAATTAATCGCGCAACGGATTCCAGTTGCACTTCTTTTGCCAAGTCGAGTGCAGTTTTGCCTTGGATGTCGGTGAGAGCCACATCCGCTCCTAAACCTAGGAGTTTTTCCGCGGCTCCGACGTTCTTTCTGGAAATTGCCTCCATCAAAGGAGTGGTGCCTTGGGCGTCCCGTTGGTTGATATTCGTTCCCGCCTTCGACAGTAGGTCGAAAATTTTCGGATCCGAGCCCAGAGTTTCGGTGGCATAATGGAATGCGTTGCGAGCTCCGATTTGTCTGACCCCTTCGACCGTCTGAATTTCCTTTAGCCTGCTGGTAAAGACGGGCTTTGCTCCATTATTCAGTAAAAATTCGGTGATCGCAAGGTCCGGAGGAGAGGAAGCTCCACCGACAGCCAAAAAGAGCGGGTATTCCTCGGGGCCGCCGGGATCATGATTGGGGTTGGCGCCGTTCTCAACCAAAAACTTAGTAAGAATCAGATTCTTATTTCGGATAGCTATGTTCAGGAGGGAAACCGGATGTTGCTCTTCCCCTTTTCGAGCAGCGTATTCCACCTGGGCTCCCGACTCGATCAGTCGTTTTGCCTCGGCCAGATCGTCCATGTCCGGAACCTTTACTTTTAGCAGAGGCTGGAGTCGATAAAATAGGACAGAGTTTCCTTCCTGGTCCTGGGCGTTCAGATTTGCGCCGTTTTTGATCAGAAATTCGACCACTTCTTCTCCGCTCGCTACCATCAGTGCAGTGCGACCGTTCCCGTCTTTCGCATCGATCTTAGCGCCTTGGCTCAGAAAGCCTTCCACTTTTTTGAGAGCCCCTTCTTTGACCGCTAATAGAAATTCCGAGTCCAGCTCGGGAGAGGCGAGGATAGGGAGGGAAAAGACTAGAATCCCAAGAATCCAGCGTTTCCAGGGTGTTTTTTGATGCGCTTGTCGTACCATAAATTCCCTTTTTTTGCCCCTCGGCCTATATTGAAAAAACCCTCGATTCGGAAAATGAAAATTCCTCTCACCCAGGGAATTGCCTTGACCTCCTCCCCTTCTACCGAATGCTTCTCCCCTTTAGAAAGCTCTTTTACCCTTTTAGTTCGCGTTTTTTACTTCGAAGCGAACGGTTCGGAGCGTTGGAAAGGTTGGTTATGGGAAAGGAAAAGTTGAATTTCGATCGTTATGACGCCTTAGGACTCTCGGAACTGATTCGAAAGAAAAAGGTTCATCCGAAAGAACTACTAGAATATTCGACGAAAAAAATCGAATCCCTTAACCCGAAATTGAACGCGGTGGTGCAACTCACCGTAGAACAGGCCAAAAACAGACTTTCGACGGGCAAAATTCCGAAGGGTCCTTTTTTCGGAGTACCAATTCTGATCAAGGACATGATCCATAGCGTAAGAGGAGAACGGATGACGTCCGGCTCCAAAGCGTACGATAAGTACCTGTCACCGGATGATTCCGAATTCGTATCCCGCCTGAGAAAGGCAGGTTTCGTTTTTTTAGGTACGACCAACGTGCCCGAATTTGCTCTG
The DNA here is from genome assembly GCF_004771275.1 of Leptospira fluminis. Lineage (GTDB taxonomy): Bacteria > Spirochaetota > Leptospiria > Leptospirales > Leptospiraceae > Leptospira_B > Leptospira_B fluminis. Next base: position 247,090 of record NZ_RQEV01000010.1, read on the forward strand.
ATGGGAATAACGGAACCTAAGTTGCATGGCCCGACAAGGAATCCTTGGGATCCGGAAAGAACTCCGGGAGGTTCTAGTGGAGGTTCCGCAGCGGCAGTCGCCTCCGGTATGGTGTCTTTAGCCACAGGCTCGGATGGAGGCGGTTCCATTCGGATTCCGGCCGCGTATTGCGGATTATTCGGGTTAAAACCGTCTCGGGGCCGTGTTCCCGTTTATCCGTTAGGCAGGATCTGGCAGGGAGCTTCCGCGGACCATGTGATCACTAAGTCCGTAAGGGACAGCGCGGCCGTGCTCGATTTGGTTTCCGGCTTGTCTCATCCGGAAGCGTTCGAGTTGGAAAAACCGAGAACTCCGTATCTGGCGGAAACGAAAAAGCATCCCGGTAAATTAAGAATCGCTTATTCGATCGAGTCTCCGATCGGAACCGGAGTGAACGAGGACCATTCCGTCGCCGTCCTCGATACGGTTAAGTTGTTGAAATCCTTAGGTCATAAAGTGACGGAAGCGAAGCCGGATATCGACGGGAAAAAATTGGCCGCTTCCTTCCTCATGATGTATTTCGGTGAAGTAGCCTCCGAATTGCAGATCGCGAAATCATTTTTAGGCAGAAAAGCCTCCATGAGAGACGTGGAGTCTACGACCTGGATCTTGGGACTCCTAGGTTTTTCGGTTTCCGCAGGAGAGTTCGTTTCCCAAATGAAATATTGGGACCAGGCCTCCTATAGGATGGGAGAATTCCACAAAGACTACGATCTATATCTCACTCCTACTACCGCGGAACCTCCGGCAAAGATCGGAGAATTGGCTCCGAAGTTCTACGAAGAAATCGCGATGCAGATCGTGGGTCGACTGGGATTGGGCAAGCTGTTGTTGGCGACCGGACTCGTGGACCAACTCGTGGAAAAGAACCTTTCCAGAACTCCCTTTACGCAACTGGCCAACCTGACGGGCCAACCTTCGGTTTCCATTCCACTTTCCCGGACTCGGTTGGGACTCCCGATCGGATTGATGTTCACTGCGGCGAGAGGGAGGGAGGATATTTTGATCCGTCTGGCTTCTCAACTGGAAAAAGCTAGGCCCTGGGCGGACTTGGCCAAAAGTTAACTAAAAAGTCCGACGTCGAAAGGAGTCGCTTTCACTTCCCACTTTACAAATCCCAAGTGATCGCATTAGGTATCCGTATGTCCTTAAGTCATGACGAATTCAAAAACGCACTTTCTCATTTCGCGTCCGGAGTGACGGTTGTCACCTTCACGGATATGACCCGTACAGGCGGATTGACTGTGAGTAGTTTTAGTTCTCTGTCCTTGGATCCTCCTTTGATACTGTTCAACCTACAAAAGAATATCTCCAGCCACGATCCGCTTCTCTCTTCCGGAAAGTTCACTGTAAACATCCTTGCTTCGGAGCAGGCGGAGCTTTCCAACCAATTTGCGTCCGGAAAAATCGATAAGCACGAATTGATCCAAAAATTAGCCTGCGATCTAGGGCATAACGGGGTTCCGTATCTTTCCGGAACCCTGGCAAGAATCGAGTGCGATTTGGAAAAAGAGATCGATGGTGGAGATCATACGATCGTGGTCGGACGTGTACTTTTCGCCGCCTCGGACGACTCCAAACATCCGCTTTTGTATTATCGAAGGAAATACAGAGAGTTCGCCGATTAAATAGATACCGCTATTCGAACGTAAGTTTTTGGAGGTCCGCTTTCCGGACGGACTTGCGTTCCGTGATCATAAGAGGAACTCGAAATTCCGTCCTTTGGAGTTTATCCTTTGCGATAAATTTGACCCCATCGGATTTCGTTTCTATCTCGACTTCATGGTCGTTTTGGGCAAAGATCCTACCTTCGACCGTACTACCGTCCTTTAAATGAAGCCTGTCCACAGTCCCTCCATCTGGGTCGGAGAACTGCCTTTCCAAAGTGATGTTTTCAGCGTCAAAGCCTAGAATCTTACTCGAAAACGTTTCTCCTGAAACCAAATGAACGGTGACTTTTCCGGACATGGCCATCCGGTACAATTGCTGTTCTACCGTTTCGCTTTGGTGATCCCAGTGATTCGCATATAGGCCTTCTTCGCAAAACTCCACGATAAAGGTCCGTTTGGTGATCGTAAAAAGCCAACCTAAAAGAATCGTGACAGTATAGTCGTGCCATTTTGCCGTTTCTGTCGTACGGATCGTCTTTCCCGGCGGCGGCTCCGGTAAGGGAGAATTCAAAGGAGGAATCAAGCCGAAGAAAACGGAAGACTTCCATGCCGGAATGAGACCTCCGAGAAAGGACCAACGGGATTGAACGGATTCTATCTTGCAGGAAGCGGAAGACTCGGCGGCGAGAATCATTCGATTTTCCGGATTCGTGCTGATTCTCTTTTCGAGCGTACAGAAATTCAGCAATACGGGAATTGCAAGAAAAGCGCATGAAAGGAATTTATTTCGCTTAACGATGCTTTGCTTCATTTTTCTCGATCCTATTCCTTACAACCCGGAACCCGTTTTTTGTCGAAAGTATTCATGCAGCAAAGGCCACACAAGTAAAATTAAGGATTAAAACAGGATCGTTCCAAAGACGAACATCGTAGCGGACAAACTCGAAAGGCTTTCTTGGTAAACGATCCATGCGCTCCCGCGCAAACCTCTCTTCCCAACCGTCGATCCGTACCATCGTTCGCCCTACCCCTGTTACGAACCGCCAAAACTCCTAATTCTAGTTTCCCTGGGACGTTGAGCGGGAAAAACTGGTCCCGTAATGGAAAAAGAAGCCGTTTCCCTCGAAGATGCCCTGGAGCACGGACTCACTGCGGATGAATTCGCCAAGATACAAGAAATATTGGGAAGAGTTCCCAATTCTACTGAACTCGGAATCTTCTCGGCCATGTGGTCCGAGCATTGTTCGTATAAAAATTCCATTCTACAGTTAAAAACCCTTCCTACCAAATCGGATAAACTCTTGGCCCAAGCGGGAGAGGAAAACGCGGGCGCAATGGACATAGGGGATGGATTGGCCGTAGTATTCAAGATAGAGAGCCACAACCATCCCACCGCGGTCGAGCCTTACCAAGGCGCAGCCACAGGAGTAGGCGGGATCATGAGGGACATCTTTACGATGGGAGCCAGGCCCATCGTATCCTTGAACTCTTTGCGATTCGGAAATCCGGACCAACCCAGAAATAAATATCTTCTCTCCCGCGCTGTAAAAGGAATCGGCGATTACGGCAACTCTCTAGGTATCGCCGTTTCGGGCGGAGAACTTTTCATAGACGAATGTTTTTCCAAAAATCCTCTCGTGAACGCTATGACCGTCGGAATCGTCCGTCACGACCAAATGGCGAGCGCCACCACCGGAGGAAAGGTAGGCAACGCAGTATTCATCGTAGGATCCACGACCGGGCGGGACGGGATCCACGGGGCTTCCTTTGCCTCCAAGGATTTAACCAAGGAATCCGAATCCAAAAGATCCGCGGTCCAAGTCGGAGATCCTTTCATGGAAAAGCTATTGATGGAAGCGTCTTTGGAAGCGATCCAAAAGAAGCTCCTTGTGGGAATCCAGGACATGGGGGCGGCAGGAATCTCTTGCGCTACCTCCGAAATGAGCGCGAAAGGCAAGACAGGGATGAGAATCAATCTGGATCTTGTCCCCTTCCGGGAAACCGGAATGAACGCGTACGAAGCCATGCTCTCCGAAAGCCAGGAAAGAATGCTCGTGATCCCGATCAAAGGGAAAGAAGAGGAGCTGATTTCTATATTCAAAAAATGGAATCTAAATGCCGTCCAAATCGGGGAAGTCACCGAATCGGGCCTTCTTGAAGTTTACAAGGACGGAAAGTTGAAGGCAAAAATTCCGGCAGAGTCACTCGTACTGGGCGGAGGAGCTCCTCGTTACGTCAGGGAAACGAGACGCCCGGAATACCTAGACAGAGTATCGACCTGGGTTCCGGAATCCTCTCAGGACCTGAAAGAAGGAACGGAAATTTCCGGTGCGCTAAAAAAACTGATCGGAAGCTGGAACCTATCCTCTAGACGACCGATCATCGAACAATACGATACGGAAGTGGGATTGGTCAAACTGATAGGACCCGGATTCGACGGAGGACTCTCCGCCATCTCCGATACGAATCGTGCGCTGGCAACCGCAACGGACTGCAATTCCAGATACGTATATCTGGACCCTTACAAGGGAGCGATGTTTGCGGTCTGCGAATCCGCAAGGAACGTAGCGGTTACGGGCGCCTCTCCCTTCGGAGTGACGAACAATCTGAATTTTGCAAATCCTTATATTCCGGAAAATTACTATATGTTTTCCGAATGTATCCGCGGAATGGGGGACGCTTGCCGTTTTCTGGAAGTCCCCGTAACCGGAGGAAACGTTTCCTTTTATAACGAATCCCCCGAAGGTCCCATTTTCCCGACTCCTACGATCGGTATGGTGGGAATTCTGGAGGATAAACGAAAAGGCATCCGGAATTATCCGGTAAAACCGGGAATCCGATTGGCGTTGGTCGGAAGGTTTCGCCCTTCTCTCGGAGGAAGCGAATTCCAAAAGGTTTTCCTGAAAAAGGTGGAAGGCAAGATGCCGGAATTGGACCTTTCCGACGAAAAATCCCTGATCGCTCTTTTAGTTTCGTTTGCGAAAAACTCCAAGGTTGTCTCCGCTCGGGATCTATCTCTCGGAGGGATCGCGGTTGCGCTGGCCAAGACGGCGATCTTTTCCGGATTAGGCATTCGTGCAAATTTAGGAGCCCTGAAAAAAAATAGGACGGACCTGACTCTCTTCGGAGAAACGGCTGCGTCCGTACTGATCGGATACGAAATCGGATCGGAGGCGGAAATCTCCCGGGAAGTTTCGGCAAGCGGTCTCGAATTCCATAAAATCGGCGAAACCGTCTCCGAGCCGAAACTTGCGATAGAGGACTTTCATCTGGAAGTTCCCCTGTCGGAACTTTCTTCCGAATACGAATCCGGACTGGCGGAGGTCTTCCGATGAAAAAAGCGGGAACTTTCCTTTTTTATACTTTTTTAATATTCTCTCTTTTGCTATCCGGCGCTTGCAAAAAATCGGCGGAAAAACTATTAGCGGATGCGGCGAAACATCCGGAAACCGTGGAAAAACTGGATTTAGGTCTCGGAAAATTAGGAGTCGTTCCCGATGTTCTTTTCCGCTTCCCGAATCTGAAATGGCTGGATCTCCGACTGAACCTTCTCCGCAGTCTACCCGAAAATTCGGGAGATTGGAACAAACTGGAGTATCTGAACGTGTATGGGAACGACCTGAATCTTCTCCCACCTTCCTTCCGAAAACTCGCCGCGCTCCGGATCTTCCTGGCTGGAAACAACGACTTCGAAAAAATTCCGGAAGAATTGACGGATCTTCCCGTAGAGGCGTTGTACTTGGATCAAAATAAATTAAAATGGGGGGAAGAGGATATAACGACCCTTAGTCGCTTACACCGTTTGGAAATCCTGGATATTTCCAAGAATCTAAAAATCGTTTCCCTCCCGAAAAACATCGGCGTTTTGGCGGATCACCCGAAGCTCAGGGTTTTAATCCTGAAGAATACGGGGCTTAGGACCGCAGACGTCGAAATCGCCCGCAAAACATTACCGAAAATACGCATCGAATTTTAAGAATCCATGAAAGAAGAAGAGAAGAAGAACCCCTACTCCGACACAGTCATCCTTCCCCAGACCGACTTTCCGATGAAAGCCGGACTTTCCACTCGCGAACCGGAACAGATCAAAAAATGGGAAGAAGGAAAAATCTTCCACAGAATGAAGGAGAAGAGGAAAAACGATCCGCAATTCGTACTGCACGACGGGCCTCCTTACGCAAACGGAAATTTCCATACGGGCCATGCGCTGAACAAGATCCTAAAGGATATGATCGTTAAGTCCAAGGCTATGTCCGGATTCTATACGGATATGATTCCGGGTTGGGATTGCCACGGTCTGCCCATAGAGGTTCAGGTTCTGAAAAATCTGGGCAAAAAAGCGAAAGAAACCGGGCCGGAAGAACTCAGAAAACTTTGCCGTCAATATGCCGAAGAATTCGTAGTCAAGCAAGGCCAGGACTTATCCCGCTTCTTGTGTTTTTGGGAACAGGGTCGTATCTATAAAACTATGAGTCCAGAATTCGAAGCCAAGATCGTGGAAGTCTTCGGCTCCTTGTTCGAAAAAGGATATGTGTACCGCGGAAAAAAACCCGTTTATTGGTGTATCGAACTCGCTACCGCGCACGCCGAAGCGGAAATCGAGTATCATCCCCATGTCTCTCCGTCCATTTACGTGAAATTTCCGGTGCAGGGAAAGAAAGGTTCCTACTCCTTGATATGGACCACCACACCTTGGACCCTTCCCGCAAATTTAGCCATCAGCTTTAATCCTAGATTTTCCTATTCGTTCTACAAAACTCAGGAAGGAGAATCTTTGTTGATCGCGGACGGATTAAAGGAAGCCGTCGAAAAAGCCACCGGTGTAAAACTAGAAAAGTCCGAGTCTGTCAGTCTCCAAGAGTTGGAATCGATGAAGTTCCTGCACCCTTTCCTGGATCGGGAATCCATTCCGCTCTTCGGCGAACATGTCACCTTGGACGCTGGAACAGGAGCGGTACATACCGCTCCCGGACACGGGCAGGACGACTATAGAGTGGGTCTGGCTGCGGGATTGGAGCCGTATTCTCCCGTGGACGATTACGGAAAATACACGGACGAATTTCCGATGATGAAAGGAACCAAGGTTTGGGACGCAAATCCTAAAATCGTGGAACTCCTGAAAGAGAAAGGGTACCTCCTGCATTATTCCGAATTCGAACACAGCTATCCTCATAGCTGGAGGAGTAAGAAGCCCCTCATTTTCCGCGCGACTCCACAATGGTTTTTTAAAATAGATACCAAAGAACTTCGGGAAAAATCCCTCGATGCCATCGACAAAGTCCGTTGGATTCCGAACTGGGGAATCAGTCGCATCCGCTCCATGGTAGAGACGAGGCCGGACTGGTGCCTTTCCCGCCAGCGGAATTGGGGAGTTCCTATTCCGGCCTTTACCTGCGAATCCTGCGGAGAGACGCACTTAAACCCGGAATCCGTCCGCTTTTTTACGGATTTGGTACGCAAAAGAGGGATAGAAATCTGGTACACGGAGCCCGCTGCCTCTCTCCTCCCTCCCGGAAGCAAATGCGAAAAATGCGGCTCTTCCTCGTTTAAAAAAGGCGGCGATATTCTGGACGTCTGGTTCGACTCCGGTGTGTCTAACTTTGCAGTATTAAGCGAACGAAGCTCCGAGCCCCCCGCGGATCTGTATCTGGAAGGCTCCGACCAACACCGGGGATGGTTCCAATCAAGCCTCTGGCCCTCGATGGCTCTCAGAGGGATTCCCCCGTACAAATCCGTACTTACTCACGGATACGTTCTGGACGATCAGGGCCGAGCCATGTCCAAATCATTGGGCAACGGAATCGACCCGACCAAGGATATCATAAACGTCTACGGTGCCGACATACTTAGGCTCTGGGTGAGCTCCCAGGATTTCAGGGACGATGTCCGGGTAGGAAAAGATGGTCTCAAAACCATCGCGGACAATTACCGCAAAATCAGAAATACCTTCCGTTACCTTTTGGGAAATCTTTCGGGTCATACCCGGGAACAGAACCTTCCTATCGCGGACCTTGAGGAAGTGGACGCGTATTACCTGTCCAAGTTGGCGGATCTAGCCGAGGAGCTCAAATCCTATTACGAGTCCTACCAATTCCACCAAGTATATCAAAAACTTCTTTTGTTCTGTACGGTTTCCCTTTCCCAGGATTACTTCGAGATGATTCGGGATCGTATGTATTGCGACCGTCGGGATTCCCGTTCCAGACGCTCCTCTTGTACCGTTCTGCAGATGATTCTGGAAACTCTTTGCATCTATTCCGCACCGATCTTGAGCTTTACTTCCGAAGAAGTATGGAAGGAAAACAGAAAAACCGATTCCGTCTTTTTGGAAAATTTTCCGAACGTTAGCTCTTGGAAAAATTCGGAACTGGAATCCAAGTTTATCCGAACCTTGGAAGCGAGAGAAAGCGTGCACAAAGCTCTTGAAATGGCGCGCCAAGCGGGCAAATTAGGAAAATCACTGGAAGGCGCCGTCGAGCTAGCCGGATCCGAAATCGGAGAATTGAAAAACCGGTTTTCTCCGGCGGAACTGGAACTGATCTTCACGGTTTCCCAAGTTCGTTTCGATTCCACGGACCGGGAAGTTCTGGCGGAGCACGACGATTTCGGCTTCCGAGTCAGGATCGTCAAACCTACGGAGGACGAGTGCCCCCGTTGTTGGAGACGTCCTGCGGAACCGCGACAAGACGGACTTTGTGCCCGATGCTCCGAGGCGATCCGTATTTAAGTTTATCTCGAAGAGAAAATTAGAATTTTCTCTTTTACTAATTTAAAAAAGCCAGATTCCGATCAGGGTCTGTCGTTTTCGTCGGTTAGCTTGACCGGGCCGTACTGTTTTCGGGGTTGGAACTTATATTTGGTAGGATTCTTCAGATCGAACACGACCCATTTGCGCTGTGGAACCCCTCCGACAAGGCCGAAATCGAAATTCTCCGCTTCCACGATTTCCGTTCCGTCCGTGGATTGGGCCAATTGTATCTCTTCAATCCGAGTCCAACGGTTGAATTCCAAAGTCTGGTCCTTGTCCACGAGCTCCCGTTTGATCCGGCCGAAGAGAACATTGAGCCGGGAATCCGCCGCCCATAGAATGCAAGTGGTCAGCTCGTCGTAAGAAATCACGGATTGAGTGTCATCGTACTTGGAAACCAGCACGAGGAGCCTATCCTTGGGAAGCGCTTTTAAAGCGAACGGAAGATCCCGGGAGAGAAGATCCAGTTCGTGGTCGGAAAAAACAAAATCGGAAAAATATCCGATGGCCGTCCGCTTGGAATATCTTAGGTTCCCGAAATAATCCTTCACCTTGGTTTGATCCAACAGAATGGGATGTTCCAAGGTTGAGATTTTAGTGAACTTATAGAAGTCGCTCAGGTCCTTGGATTCGATTTTGAATAAAGCGATTCCTTCGGAACGAAACACGACTTCCCGATTGGAGTACGGGTAGCATCCCGAAATTCCGACGATCGAGGACGCCAGAAATAAAAGAGGAAGAAGCCGGGACTTCGACCGGAAATATTGCAGGAAAATTACGGGGATTCTTTGTTTCATCTGTATATAGGAAAGAAGTGGAATCGGAAGAGTTTCAGTTCGTCTTGAGAAAATCCGAAAAGTTCGGATATTTTTCCAGAAATTCTTCCATTGTGTAAAGATTTACGATCCGATCCAGCCCGGAAAGCCGAAAAACGGAATGCAGCGACTTATTTAATCCGAAGATGTTAACGACCCCGTTTTTGTCTCGGATCTGGTTCCGGACTTTGATGATAATCCCTATACCGGAAGAGTCGATGAATTTTACTAATCCCAAATGAAAACTAATGATCTCAGGGTATCCGTTCCGGACGCTCTCCTCAAATTCCACATAAAAGTCCCGGGAATTATCCATAAGGATATCCTCCTGGACCGAAAGGACGAGGTGGTTGTCCCGGACTAGACTTTTGAGAATCATGGAAAAATAACAGGCATCGGAAATCCAAGTATGTCAAGAAATAAGTATCTTAGTTGATTTATTTCCTAACGGCGGCCAGGATACTATTAAAGCGGTCCATCGGGAATCCAAATCATGTCCGAATTCGACAAAACCAAAAAAAGTATCGGTGTAAATAATCTGGACGACAAAGCCAGAAGGGAGATGTTCGATAAATTCCAATCGGCCGGCGGAAAAGTCGTATCGGAAAAGGACAAAAAAAGAGAAGAAGCCTCCAAAAAACAGAGGGAGCAACCGCAAGTCAGACAAGGTGCAAGAAGCCAAGCCGGCGGTAAGGATCCCAGAGGATCCTCTTCCAGACCCTCTCCGACCGCTCCCCCTAAAGCGACCGCTAAACAGAATCCGATCCGGGACCGCAAAGCCATCGAAGCGGAAATGGGGAATTTCTTCAATCGTATGGCCGTTAAGTTCAAGTGTTGGATTTCCCGCGTAACCCCTTTTTCCTCCGGCGAACTTCTCCCGGGATTTTTGTCGGAATTGAATATAGCGGGTAAAAAAGCGATTCTGGAAATGAACTTCGTCGGGAACGATCTCTTGGGAAACCCGGCCTATGCCCCGAAAATCGCCAAAGAATTGGATGCCCAAAATCCGCTGTATATAGAACTTTTAGGTCGAATGCACAAGGTCTATGACAATGTGGAGTTAAACCAGCTTCTGGAAGCGCATAACGCGGCTCCGGATATGCCCTTGGCTATTTCGCGAGTACAACAACCTCTTTATTCTTTGTTTAAAAAACTCTATTATATCTATCCGTTCCAAGGCTCTTACGTAAAGGCGGTGACGATGGGCTACCAAGCCCTCGAAAAGTTGGAAGGAAAACCTTCCACGGTATACAATACGAAACGAAAACGGGCTCTTCAGGAATTCGATATCCTCTACGGAACGCTCTTCGACAAACTCTACTTAGCCGTTCTTCGCAATGAAAATAAGAATATCCCTTTGATCAGCTCCTTCATGGAAGATGTGCTCGGAATTCTGCCGGAAGAGAAGTTGGGCCAAAGACAACCCGGAGAAGAATTGGACGAAATCTCCGGCGGAGCCCACGAGGAAGAGGAAGAGCAGGAAGACGCCCCTGCTGAGGAGATCCCGGATCCGGAAGATTCCCTCAGTAAGGAATTGAAATACGGCTTAAAACTGATGAGGTCCTTATCCTTGGATCAGTTGCGGAAAAAGCACGATCCCCGAGGGGATTACGATCGGATCGCTTCCGCAGACAAGGCTTTTCTTTCCTGGCTATTCTTTCGGGAATTCGACGAGGAGTATTCTTTCGTAATGACCACCAAGAAGATCGATTTGAAGCCCACCATCGTAGGCGGAGCCAAAATGGATTTTCGGGAAAAACTGATCGATCTTTACGAAACCACTCGCGGCATCCAGGAACAGTTCCGAATTTACGACCAATATCATAAAGAGCTGGATTCCCATCTGAAAAATCCCGGTGGAAATTACATAGAATCCTCCAAGAAAACCTCCGCCTTGGAAACGAAGAAAAGCCAGCAGTCCCGAAATGTCCGCGTGACGGTGAAGGAGTTCTTACAGAAAGGCTCCGATCTTCTGGGAAAACTCATCGCCGACATGAAGGGAAAAAAAGAAGTCGTCACTAATATGGACGACTTGATGACCTTCGATCTAATGGAGGCGAAAAAACGTCTGAATAAAAAACCCATCAAGCAGTGCATTATGGAAGCTTACTGCTATGCGCTGGCGCTAGCCGAGCGTTTGGAAAACGGAGACCTCTTCGGTGGAGTTCCGGAAATGAACGCGGAAGAGATGGAAAAAGAATTCGGCATCAAAGCAAACAACGAACAGGCGGAGACGGAACTGATGGATTCGAGTGCAGGCTCCAAAGAAACCGACGACAATTTCGGCGTAGATCCCTCCATACTCTCCGATTAAACTAGGATCACAGGTAACTCGTGGCTTCCGTTAAGATCACCCTATTTCAAAAAGAACTTTCCCAACCTATCTCTCCCGACCAACGCTCCAAACTTTCCAAGGAAAAATCGGATTTCCTAATTCTACCGATGTACTTCCCCGGAGGAGGAACCGCTTCTCCCGAATCTCTTTCCTCGCGTTCCAAAAGTTTCAGCGACGAACTGTTGGCCGTTTCCGAAGTCTATAAGGGAGCCATCCTAGGCGGGTGCATGTTTCGAAAGGACGATTCCGGAAAATTGAGACTTTCCGTGCCGATCGTTCAAAATGTGGTACTGATCGATTGGTATGACGTCAAAATATTAAGCGAAGAGGATTCTCCCGCCCTACCCGGCGCTGGAGAAGAGGTGCTGATCTTAGGCGGGTTCCGTTTCGGCGTATTCGTCGGAAAGGAAATCGGCGACGCTCAAAGATTCGAACGCCTACAATCCGAGAACATCAACTTAGCCTTTCATCTGGATGCGGTTCCCGAAAACGGAATTTCGTATTCCGAAGATCTTAAAAGATACGCGGACCTGTCCTCAAAATACGGATTGTATCTGCTCAGATCTTCCGGTCATGGGTCGCCGTTCGGCAGGAAAAAGATCGGTCGTAGCCTCTTGTCCACTCCTACCGGAGTCGCATGGAAGGTCGCCGAGTCAGAAAACGACAAGGAAATCATAAAGACCGTAAATATCAACGGAATCAACGGCCTGTTTTAAAAGCATTGTTCCGAACCTCGCAAAGGTCTTTTTTTTTCCGGATTTCCGAGTATCTACTTCCTGGGTTCGTACTATTCGTTCATACCGTATTGGGATTTTTTGGATTTCCGATACTTGCCATAGACGGCTATTGGCATATGCCTTCCAGAGATTGTTGGTACGACCGTCCTTTACAAGCGCTCGTAGATTTGCACGGGACCAGTCCCGTTCTTCCTCTTTTGCATTCCGCCGCGGCTCATATCGGGGGAGGCGATCCTTATAAGGTATACGCTTGGATCCTTCCCCTATTGCATTCCGTCGCCTGTGTTCTTTTCCGAATTACGTTGCAAAGATTACGAATTCCCTCCGCGACCCTATGGACCGGAATCTTTCTCTTGAATCCTCTCGTTTTCGCGTTCTTCCGATATCCTTTCTATTCCACGTACCTCTTCTTTTTGTCCATCGTACTACTGTACTGCCTTTGGGGGATCCGAAAGGAAAACCGCAGATTCCTTTGTACCTCCGCGATTATTTCCCTGACTGCCGCGATCCGACCCTCATGGCATCTCGGCTTGGCTTTCTTTTGGATCTGTTGGTCGGCTTGGTACGGTAGAAGGAGGCTTTCCCGCAAAACGGTGCTTTTGGCGTTATTTACTCTGTCTCTACCGGGAATTCTTTATTTGAAAAATCTGTATCTCTTCGACAACTTCTCCGCCTCTTCTTGGTTAGGTATGAACTTGGCCAGATCCAGACAGATCCGGATAGAGACCTCCGAAGGTAGACCGGTGGAAGCGTTCCAACTCCCTCTTTCCGTTTATCGTGGGGTGATATCCGAACCGGATCCTCTTTCGGATCGGTATTCCGACAGGGTTTGCTTGAACGGCCAAGACTACCATAACGCGGAATTCGTCCGAATTTCCAAAGAGTTCATGAAACGGTTCCTTCAAACCTTCGACGTAAGGGAAAATCTGAAATCCGTCCGCTTGGGATTCAAAATATACCTGAGCAGTCCGTCGAATTATCCTTTTATAAATCCCTTATTCGACGCCTTACCGGAGGCGCTTCGAAAATACCCGGGACTAGATTGGTTTTCCTCTGGGCCTAGGGGAGGATTCGACGGGAATCTTTATAGATTCGTCTATCCTTTATTATTAATATTGAATCTATTTCGCTTTTTTAGGGCTTCCTTCCGATTCCGGATCGTTTTTTTGCACATAGCGGCCTTGACCTTTCTGTATTCCTTTGTGGATCCGTTCGAAGCCAACCGGATGAGGTTCGAGTTGGAACCTTTCTGGTACCTGTCCTTTTTGCTCGCTATAGGGGACGCCAAAAGGTCGTTCGCCGGGTTGTACAAAAAGTTCCGAAAAACCGGAAGCTGATTCGGAATCTTCCTCGTTTTATCGGGATTTTCCGGCTCCCCGCTTTTTCTCCTTGCGAAGAAAGCAAGAGTCTCTAGGATTCTCGATTGCTCTGACAGGGGGAAGGATGAAATTAAAACCTCATCAACTGATCGAATCTCCGGAATTCAAAAAACTGGTACGATCCAGATGGACAGTGAGCTTCATACTTTTGGCGTTCCTTTTCGCGAATTACTACGGCTTTATACTCGCAATCGCTTTTAAAAAGGAATGGTTGACGGAACGGATCGGAGCATCCGCGAATTTCGGCCTTCTTGCCGGCGCCTTGGTCATCGTGATTTCCTGGTTCCTGACCTTAATTTACGTGTATTGGGGAAACGCCTTTTACGACAAGAGGATCGAAAGCCTTAAGAACACTCTGGAAAAAGAAGGGGAAAAATGATGGAATCCACATTAGGACAACCTAATTTTATATCGGTCGCATTCTTTCTCGTCTTCGTTCTTTTGACTTTAGGGATCACGTATTGGGCCGCCAAGAAGACCAAAACTTCCAGCGAATTCTATGCGGCCGGGAGAAACATCACCGGATTCCAAAACGGATTGGCGCTGTCCGGAGATTATATGTCCGCGGCTTCCTTTTTGGGAATCTCGGGCATGGTCGCGTTAAAAGGTTACGACGGCATCATTTACGCGGTGGGTTGGCTGGTCGGATGGCCGGCGCTGATGTTTCTCATCGCGGAACCGCTCCGCAATCTTGGCAAGTACACGTTCGCGGACGTTTTGGCTTTTCGGCTTCGACAAAAGCCGATTCGAATCTCCGCTTCCATAGGAGGAATCCTGGTCACCCTCACCTACTCCATCGCCCAAATCGTAGGTTCGGGAAAACTCATCAACCTGATGTTCGGCATTTCCTACGAATCCGCCGTGGTTCTGGTCGGAGGAGTCATGCTGCTATACGTTCTCTTCGGAGGAATGATCGCCACCACTTGGGTACAAATCGTAAAAGCGGCTCTGCTACTTTTCGGAGTGACCCTTTTAGCCTTGCTCGCTCTAGCTAAATTCGGCTTCAACCTCTCGGACTTATACGGAGCGGTGGAAAATACGTACGGTCGGTCCGCTTTGGAACCGGGAGGATTGGTTTCGAATCCTTTGGACGCCATCTCTCTCGGATTGGCTCTCATGTTCGGATTATTAGGACTTCCGCATATTCTAATGCGCTTTTATACGGTTCCCGACGCGAAAGAGGCCCGAAAATCGGTGGCTTACGCTACCACGTTCATCGGTTACTTTTACATCATCATTCCGATCGTGGGATTTGCCGCGGCGGTTCTGATAGGAAAGGACAAAATCGCCTCCGTGGACAAGGGAGGAAATATGGCTGCGGCACTTTTGGCGGAACTCTTGGGAGGAACTCCCTTCTTAGGATTCATCGCGGCGGTGGCTTTTGCGACCATATTGGCGGTAGTCGCCGGATTGACTCTGGCTGCAGCTTCCACGATTTCCCACGATCTACATTTCAACGTGTTCCGGGAAGGAAAAGCTACGGAAGAGGAGCAGGTTACGGTGGCGCGTAGAGCTACCGTCGCCTTCGGGATTTTCGGGATCCTTTTAGGAATTCTATTTAAGGATCAGAACGTGGCTTTCATGGTAGGCTTGGCCTTTGCGATCGCCGCCAGCGGAAATTTCCCGGCCTTGTTCCTATCCATCCTTTGGAGGAACTTCAGCACCGCGGGCGGAGTTGCTTCCATTCTTTCGGGCTCCCTTTCCGCGAGCCTGCTCATCATACTCAGTCCTACCGTTTGGGTGGAAGTCTTCGGATTCTCGTCTCCGATCTTTCCCTATAAAAACCCGGCGATCTTCTCCATGACCCTTTCCTTTCTAACCGCATTCGTATTCTCCAAATGGTTCCCCGAAAAGAAAGCCCAGAGTGCTTACGAAACGGAAAAAGTAAGGGTATATCTAGGAGTGGGGGCGGAGTAGAAAGTCCGCCGCAAAACTAGAGTAAATTGTGATCCTTCATGGATCGGTACAGGGTGGCGATCGTAACCTTTAGGATCGCCGCCAGAGGTACTGCGACGAGCATCCCGGCGATCCCGAGCAAGGTTCCGCCGACGGTTACCGCTCCGACTACGATGATCGGATGCAAGGATACCGCATCGGAAATGATAACCGGTTGAACGAAGAAATTGTCCACCGCTTGAGCGATCAGAATCACGATTAGAATGGCTCCCATTAATTCGTACATTCCCATCCCGTGGGTAATCCAATTTTCGCCGTAAAAAATCCTGGGACCGTGGGTTACGGTCATGAATAAGGGGGGAATCGCTCCGATGATCGGTCCTAAATAAGGAATCGAATTCGCAATTCCCACGAAAAGAGCGAAGATATAAAAGTATCCGAGCCCGATCGTAGAAAAGCCTATCATCGAAACTACGGTTATGATGGCACTCTGGATCACTAGGCTTCTAAGATAATTCGTGATCTGCTCGTTGATATTCGCCGCGACCATAATGGTCATTTCGAAATAGCGATTCGGAACTAAGCTTACTAGATTCTTATAGACTCCGTTTCCGTTCAAAAGAAAAAGAAAAGCGAAGAGAGGAGTGATGACCAGATAACCTATCAGCGTCGGGATGGCGGAGGCCAGACCGGAAACTTCCCTGTGTACGAAATCGGTGGCACCTTGGATCAACTCTTCCGGTCGGATCGTTTCCTCCCATCCGGCCGGAAAATCGTTGAATTGTAGTTTGAAACCGATCACCAGATACTTGAATTTTGCGTCGTCCAGATCCTGTTTCCAATTTTTGACCAAGGGTTCGAGAGTGGAAACGATGGGAGGCGCAACCTCGGTCGCAATCAGATAGATCGGAATACAGATCACGAGCATCAGTCCCGAGACCCCGATCAACCTGGGGATCCCCAAGCTTTCCAAGTAATTCACGGATCCGTTAAATATATAGAATAGAATGAGGGAAAGAGCGATCGGAACGATCAAAAGCTTGAGACCCAATACGAAAAATACGATCGCCGATCCGACCAACAAAAAAAAGATCGTTCGAATAACGTAGGTCGATAAGGGTCTTGTCTCAGACATTTTTTTGTTTTCCCTTGTAATAGGCCTTTTCCAAAAGCTGGTTCGTTTTTTGCAGCCTTTCTACGATGACACCCGTCAAACTCAAAAGGATCTCTATCCCCAATTTCGGTTTGGTCTCGATGATTTCCTTCAGATCGGGTTGAAAAAAACCGAGCAATGTGGAAGGCTCGGAGGCGATCGCCGTAGCGGTACGCCTTTCCTCGGAAAAGAGAGAGAGTTCTCCGAAAAAGGAATGTTGGTCCAGGTGGGCCAGATCCAATTCGATTCCGTCACGTACCGAGCGAATGGTCACCTTACCGTCGAAGATCAGGTAAAAGCCGGCCCCCGCTTCTCCTTGACGGAAAATTTCCTCCCCTTCGACGTATTTTCTAACGTGCACCAACCTCGCGATTTCGGTCAAGGTTCTCCGTTTCATTTTTCCGAAGACGGAAGTTTCTCTCAAAAATCGGATAATCTCGGGATTGGAGGTCCCTTTCTTCTTTAGTAATTTCTTCCAAATCGGGAGCTGGAGAGGATTCACGCTTACTTCTTATCCTCCTCGAGCTTCATGGTAAAAATGAGCAGGACCAACCCTACGCTTACGCAGGAATCCGCGAAATTAAATGCCGGCCAGCGCTCGTAGAGTAGCCAATTCGGCCAGTCGAAGTCCAAAAAGTCCACCACTCCGATGAACCTTCCCAGGAATTGATTCTCGATGAATCCGAATTCTGCTCCGACTCCGATCACCTTTACGAAAAATTTATCTATAAAATTTCCGAAAGCGCCGGACATGACCAAGGCCCAACCTACCGGATGTCCCAGATCCGGGTTCTTCCATCTATAGGCGATGAGAACCAGGATGGCGATCGCTGTCATCGCCAAGGAAGTCCTAGGATACCCTTGAAAAAAGCCCATCACGAAACCCGTATTGAAGGTCAAGGTCAAACGGAAGAAATTTCCGAGTACTTCCACGGGCGAATGAGGGTGAAGATAAAGAATGGCGATGTACTTAGTGACTAGGTCTATGATTGTTCCCAGAATAACGGAAATGATGAATATCGGCGGATATACTTCCAAGAATTTCTTTTCGAAAAATTTCACTGACGGTTCCTTTTAGAGCTGAATTTATTTTTCAGGAGCGAAAGAGCAAGGAGGATTCCGAAGAAAACGGAGCTGCCGTAACCGATCATCGCGGAGAGCTCGTCCCCTCGATCCATTCTTTCCGTTCCATAATGGATTCCGAATAGGATCGCCGCCGTGGCGATGACTTGGTGACCCAAAGAATACATTCTTTTGCTATGCGCTTCCAGGTCGGGAAGACGATAAGCCTGCTTACCACGATTCAGATTCTTTACGGTTTGCAGAAGTTCGCCAGGGAGAGAAACGGCCTGTCCCCAAATGCCTCCTTCCTGGACGAGAACCTTCTGCCAATTGTTCTCACCTTGCAGGACCAGATTCTTAAAAGGCTTCTCTCCGTAATCCAGAACGGTACGGTACGGATCCAGAGTGGCGGTGATCCCCACCAAAAGACCCAGCACTCTTTCTAAAGGGATCAAAGTCACGGGCAACTGGACCATCTTCAACAGACCCCTTAGACTGGAATTGATCTCCTTTAGAAATTTCAAATCTTCGGGGGTATGAATCTGCTCGAACTTTAGATTCCGGAAAGAATCGGTGTCCGAAAGGAATTTGGATAATTTCTCCAGAGAATACCTGACGACTTCCTCCACCTTATCCCTGTCCGCTTTGCGGGAAAGAAGCCCCAATTCGTCGAGCCCTTCCACCACTCCTCCGTAATCCTTGGACATGGCACAAAGAAAAATCCTACGCAACACGAGCGCTTGGCTGGGAGGAATTTCTCCTACCGCGCCGAAATCGATGAAGCATAACTTTTCGTCAGAAGTATAAATCATGTTTCCCGGATGAGGATCCGCATGATAAAAACGGAATTCGAACACCATAAGAATATAAGCTCGTATCAAAAGGTCCACCGGCCTGGATTTAGCCTGGCCTTTTTTAAGGGAGGCGACCTGAGTGATCCGGATCCCGTCTATAAATTGCGCCGTCAGAACGCTCTTGCCGCTCCACTCCTTATGGATCTTGGGAAAGACGTAATCCGGTTCCTCCGTAAAATAACGGGACATCCTTTCCATGGACTCGGCTTCCAAACGCAAATCCGTTTCCCGTCCGACTAATTTCGTGATTTCCTTATGTACGATTTTGTAATCGAAGGAGACAAGCAGACGATTCACTCTTTTCAAAAACGTTCGGATCGCCTTTAGGTCCTTCGCGATGATCTCCTCTATGCCGGGATAGAGTATCTTAACGGCCACCTTTTCTCCCTTATAACTCGCGGAATGCACTTGAGCGATGGAAGCCGAGGCGAGAGGCGCTTCGGAGATGTCCGGAAAAACTTCCGCAATATCCTTTCCGAATTCCTTTCTGAATCTTTCCTTGATTTCCGCGAACGGATGGGGGGGCACACGATCCTGTAGATCCTGCAGAGGTTCCGTAAAACTTTCGGGAAAAAGATGGGAGAGGCTAGCAAGGTATTGTCCTAACTTTACGTACACTCCTCCCATTTTCAGGAAGAATTCCCGGCACTCCTCTCCCAGGTTCCGAAAAAATTCCGTTTCCTTTTCTTCGGTTCTATAGGAAGGAAATAAAAAACGTCCGAAGCGGTAGTACCAAAAAAGGGAGAAGATCTTTTTCCATAAAAACCAACTTCCTCTATAATACCTTCCTTTCGCGGAGTATTTCGGAAGATTGGAACCGTTTTGAGTGGAGGAAGACTTAGACATAAATCCTATTCGGGCTCGGAAATCGTTCTAACATCCGCCTTGGTTTTGATCCGATCCAGGAGTTCCATGATTCCCAGATTTTCCCGGAGGCTACCCGTGATGCGTTGCGATTTATTCGAAAGAACGGATCGGATTTCCGCATAGAGATTCTCGAAGGGATTCGATCCGAAGGAAGATTTTTCGGGAAACGAGACTTCCGTCAAACTATTAAATCCTTTGTATTTCGAGGAGGGTTTGGATTCGAACATCCGGAATCCATCGTTGGAGAGAATGATCCTGGCCGATTCCGTCATAATGTCCATTTCGAACTGAAAGTACTTCCTGTTTCCGCCCGCCTCCAAAAAGACCACAGGTCCCGATCCATATTCCAGAAGAGCAACGGCCCTATCTTCCGCCGGGATCCCTTTTCTCCTGCGGATGCCGGAGCGAACTCGGTCCGGTTTTCCCAAATACCAATAGATCAGATCCACCGCATGAGTTCCGTCATGGAACAACGGTCCCGTCCTCCCTTTCCAAGCCCTTCCCGGCGCCGCGGTGGAAGTCAATACGGAAGCTCGGATCGTCCGGACTTCCCCGTACTTTCCGGAATCCAAAATCTCTTTTGCCCAGGCGTATTTCGGATGGTACCTTCGCTCGTGATTCACCCAGATTCTCGTCCCGTTTTTTCGGGCCAGACGATCCAACGACTTGGCTTGCAAAAAGGTTTCGCAAACCGGCTTCTCCACAAGCAGGTTCTTTACCCCCGAACGAATCGCGGCGGCGGAATCGAAGAAATGGGATTCTGTAGGGGTCGCAACGATGACCAGATCCGGAATTTTGCCGCGGGCAAAGAACGTTTCCCAATCGGAAAACAATAGGTGGGGCGAGACTTTCCATTGTCGGAGGAAGGAATGTCTTTTTTCCTCGTTCGGATCGATGGAACCTATCAGTTCGAAATTTTTCTTTCCCCAAGAACTAAAAAGAACGCCCGCATGAGTGCAGGGCTTCTGCCTCAGAGGATCCGTTTCGAGGGAACTCGCGATCCTTCCCAGTCCGATCAAAACCGTCTTCACTTTCGGCATCGAGGATACTGAAAGAGTTTTTTCGGGTTTCGCAACCCGATTTTTTTTCCCAAAATCCGCTACCTAGCCCGGCAGTACTTCGGAAAGCTGTAATCTATGCGAGCCGATTTCAGATACGACCCGGAGACCGTCCGGAGGGTTCTTTCTTCCCCTTCTTCTTTTTCCTTTGTTCCGGAACCGGAGATCCTATCCATCACCACCGCTTCCGGATTGTGCGAGACCGGTTCCCTATTCGTTCCTCTCCTAGGCAATCGAGACGGGCACGACTTCATACCCGAAGCTTTACGTTCCGGCGCCTCCTACTTTTTGTGCAAGCAAGACCATCCGATCCTGCAAAAACTCCCGGAATCGGACCTACAAAAAGCGATCTTTGTCAAGGACACCTTGGCGGCATTGGGGAAACTCGCCGCCTTTCATCGTTCCAGATTCAATCCCGTCCTGATCGCCGTCACCGGTTCCAGCGGAAAGACGACCACGAAGGAAACCTTAAATTCCTGCCTGTCCCCTTTGGGAGAGGCGTTAGTCGTTACCGAAAAGAATTACAACAACGAAATCGGAGTTCCGTTTACGCTGTTCAAAATAGGATCGAAGACCAGATTCGTAATATGCGAAATGGGAATGAACACGAAAGGAGAGATCGCCAGGTTGTCCAAAATGGCCAGGCCGGAGTTGGCGATAGTGACTACAATCGGAACGGCTCACATAGAATATCTAGGTTCCCGAAAAGGGATCGCCAAGGCCAAGGCCGAGATACTGGAAGGAATGCCGAAATCCGGAATTCTATATTACCCGAAATCGGAAGAATACAAGAGGATCTTAACCAAAAAGGCGGCAAGATACGGAGTCAAGTGCAGGTTCGTAGATAGATTCCGAGAATTGAATATTCAGGAAACGTTAAAAGAAGGTTTCAGACTGGAAATTTCGGGAAGGACGGTGGACTGGAATTTACCCGGAATCAAATTGCTGGACAATCTTTCCCTCTGCGTTGCCGCATTAAAAGAATTGAAAATTCCGTCGGAGTGGATCGTGGACGGATTGAAAAACTTCAAGGCGGGCGACAAAAGACTGGATTTGCAGGAAGGAAACTATCGGATCCTAAACGACACTTACAATGCGAACAGGGAATCAATGCTTTCCTCCTTGAGCGCCTGTTCCCAATTGGCAAACGGAGAAGGATTTTACGCCGTTTTGGGGGACATGAAGGAAGTAGGATCTTTCTCCAAAAAATTCCACACCGAAATCGGAAAATTCGCGGCGAGCCTCTCCAACTGCAAAGGAGTCTTTACCTACGGGAAGGATTCCGCATTTCTCTCGGAAGGGTTTCGAAAAAAAACGGACGCCTCAAAAAAGACCGCCGCATTTCCGGGGGATGAGGAAGGCTTCCAGTCTCTTTTGGAAACGATTCGGCGGGAGGTTCCGCAAGGATCCTATCTACTGGTCAAAGCCTCCCGAGGAATGAAATTAGAGAGAGTGGTGGAAGCGTTAAATTCGGCTTCTTAAATCGGTTTCGGGCTTGCGAAACCGAGGACGCCCGAAGATCCTGCAAGCGTGCAACCGAAAGTAGCGATCATTATGGGAAGCCATTCCGATTGGGAAACGATGAAGGAATCGGTCCTCGTTCTCGAAGCGTTGGGAGTTCCTTGTCATAAGGAAATCGTCTCCGCCCATCGTTCTCCCGAATTGATGGTCGACTTCGCGAAAACGGCCAAGTCCAAGGGATTCGAAATCATCATAGCAGGCGCAGGGGGCGCGGCCCATCTTCCCGGAATGGTGGCTTCTCTTACCGATCTTCCGGTATTAGGAGTTCCGGTAAAATCCTCTCAATTGAACGGATTGGATAGCTTACTCTCCATCGTGCAGATGCCCGGAGGAGTTCCGGTAGGAACCCTTGCCATAGGGGCAGCCGGGGCGAAGAATGCCGGATTGTTAGCCGCTAGAATTCTAGCGTTGCGGGACGAAAGCTTGTCTCGTAAGCTCGAAGAATACCGCACGAAACTTCGGGAAGAAGCCTTATCTAAAAACGACCTTCTATCATGAATAAAATCCTATTGCCTCCTTCACGTCTAGGACTCATGGGCTCCGGACAGCTCGGAAGAATGTTCGCCCAAGAAGCGATCCGGATGGGATATAGAACTTCTGTTTACTCTCCGGAGCGAAATAGTCCCGCGTTTCTCGCCGGAGCCGAAGAAACGGTCGCTCCCTACGAAGACGAAGACGCTTTACTGAAATACCTGGAAGGCTTAGACGCGTTGACCTTCGAGTTCGAAAACATTCCGAACGCCGAATTGAATCTGATCCAGAAATTTTCCGAGAAAAACGGACTCAGAGTTTATCCGTCCCCGGAGTGCATTCGAATCGCTCAACATAGGATCCGTGAAAAATCCGTCTTCCGTAAATTAGGTCTGCCCACCGTCGCCTTTTATCCGATCACGAATCGATCGGAAGCGTTAGCAGCCGTGGAAGCTTGTAAGTTTCCGGCAATATTAAAAACCTCTTCCTTCGGCTACGACGGAAAAGGTCAGACGAAGTATAAGAGTAAAGAGGAGTTCCGATTCTGGGCAGAATCGATCGGATGCGGACCCTTGGATCTTATCTTGGAGGAATATTTCGACTTCGAAAAGGAAGCCTCCGTGATCTTAGCGAGAAATATCGAAGGAAAAATCTTCTGCTTTCCCCCTTCCGAAAATTTTCACAGGAACCATATCCTCGATCTCACCGTCCATCCGGGGCGTTTTTCCCAAAATGTAAACGAAGGAATGAAGGAAGCCGCGATCCGCTTGGCGGAAGGGATAAATTACGTGGGTGTCTTCGGGCTGGAATTTTTCGTAAAGGGTAACGTATTTATATTAAACGAATTTGCACCTCGCCCGCATAATTCGGGTCATTTTTCCCAGGACGCTGCCGGGATTTCCCAATTCGAATTGCAGGTACGCATTCTTACCGGACTTCCCCTGCCCGATTCAAACCCGGCCTCTCCCAGTTCCATGAAGAATATCCTCGGACAGGATTACGAACCCACGTCCGAAAAATGGATGAAATATCTTTCCGATTCCAGATATACGCTACACCTGTACGGAAAATCGGACCCCAGAAAGGACCGCAAAATGGGTCATTGGAATTTTACGGGAGAAGCGCCCGAGTCCGCTTTCGAATAGGAAAATGTCCGGGTCTAATAAATCGCAAAGGCATTTACCTTTAGGAAAGAAACTGTAGCCCCCAATCCCGTACGTTTCCCGCTCCCAATGTCAATAGTTTGTCCCCTTTATCCAGGCAAAGGCTTAATTCCTTACAACCTTCCCGAATGTCTTCGCTTAATATCTTAACTTTCTTTTTCATGGACTTCGCGATCAATTCGGAACCGACGCCGGAAATAGGATCTTCGCCGGCGGAATAGATCGGCAACAGATAGACCAGATCTCCCGTGTCCAAACTTTCCGCGAACTCCTTGTACAGGTTTTGGGTGCGGGTGTAGCGGTGGGGTTGAAAGAGAATGATGGTCTTTCCTCCGGTTGCGGACATTTCACGCATGGACGCAAGCACCGCACGAACCTCCGTGGGATGATGGCCGTAATCGTCGTACACGTCCACTCCCGATTTGGAGCCTATAAATTCCAATCTTCGTTTTACTCCGGAATAGCCGGAAACGACCTCGGCTCCCCGTCTTGCAGGAATCCCCGCTTCGATCCCTGCCATCACCGCCGCAAGAGAGTTCCTGAGATAATGCGCTCCGGGAAATTTGGACCGAAAAGAAATCTCTTCTCCGCGGTACCGAAACGTAAGCGTTCCGTTTTCAAGCATGTAAGGAACCGAGGAATCCGAAGCGACGCTCAGCGCGGACTTGTCCCATACGTCGGGAGAAATTTCAGTAAAACCGAATATTCTTTCCTTTGTATCGGAAGAATGCATGCACTCGCGTATCCCAGGATCGTCCAAATTCAGGATCACTCTACGGGTTCCTTTTCGGACGAACTTTCCGAAAGCTGCCAGGAGATTCTCTCTAGTCTTGAAATAATCCAGGTGATCGTCGTCTATATTCGTCAGAATACGTACGGGGGCGTCGTGGTTTAGAAAAGTGCCGTCGGATTCGTCGGATTCGAATACCGCAAATTCTCCGGAACCGAACCGTCCGCCCTTTCCTCCCAGAAACGCGACTTCCCCACCGACCATTACCGAAGGATCCATACCGACCGCATCCAGGAGAAAGGAGGTCATGGCCGCTGTGGTCGTTTTTCCGTGCGAACCTGCCACGGCGATTCCGATTCGATGGGAAAAGCAATCGTGAAGGACCTGCGAACGATGATAAAAAGGAATATTCCGTTTTTCGAAAATACTTGCAACCGGATGGGATCCGATCTTTACCGCGGAAGAATAGATGGCAGCGTCGAAGGATTCGGGGATTTCGTCCGATCGACCGTAGATCGTAGCGCCTTTCTTTTCCAGTTCCGCCGTCGCCGAACTCTTCTTACCGTCATATCCGGAAACGTACATTCCTAGGTCGATGAGTATATGCGCGAGGCTGGACATGCCCGAGCCGCCTATGCCCAGAAAAAAAGGTTTGGAAAAAGGAAGTTGCGACCGGGACGATTCGATCTCGGACATCAGCCCTTTCCGAAGAAAAATCGAATCGTCTCTTCCGCCGCGTCCACGTGGGAACATTCCAAGGATTTGACGGAAATATCATTCAACACCTGCGGGTTCTCGGCAAAATCGTTCAACACTCGGAACAATCTGCTTTCATCCTCGTCTTTCTGTTCGATCACGACCGCGGCGCCGTTCGCTTCCATGTATTTCGCATTGGCGGTCTGGTGGTCGTCCTTTGCGAACGGGTAAGGAATCAGAATCATAGGAAGTGCAAATGCGGCGCATTCCGAAAGTACGCCGGAGCCGGAACGCGCGACCACGAGATTTGCCCATTCGTAATGCTCGGCCATATTGTCCGAGTAAGAGATCAGATCCGCCATCTTGGTTTTTTTGGAGACCTCGTCGTAAAGTGCGGTTCCGGTGAGCATTCTAAAACGGAATCGTTCCTGGATGAAGTCGTGCTTCATCAGATTCACCACGATATTATTGATTTGTCTGGCTCCTTGGGAACCGCCCATCACTAAAACGTTGAATTGTTTCTTTTTCTTCGGATCCCATTTTTCGCCGAACTTCAAGGTCAATTTAGGAACGGCCTTCTTTCGAAGCGGATTGCCCAAGATCTCCCATTCGCAGGAGAGCGGCGCGGCCTTGGGAGGAAAACTGAAAGCCGCTTTTTTGGCGAATCGGAAGAAGATCCGATTTACGCTGCCCGGTATACAGTTTTGTTCGCATAACAGAATCTGCTTCCGGAAGATCAATCCGAACAATAGCGCGGGAAAACTGGAATATCCTCCCATTCCGATCACCGCATCGACTCCTAGTCTGGAGAATTGAAACCAGGATTTGAGCAAATGAAACACGTAACGGAACGGCAGTAACAGAAAATTCCCGGAAAGGTTCGGAGTATTGTGCCAGAGAACCTCGCAAGGAGCCTGCTTCAGGTCCGGATTGTCCTTATTGCGATAAAGAGAATGGATGATGACCTTGTCGAAACCGTACGTCTCTTTTGCGGAAACCAAAACTTCCGCAAGCGCGACCCCGGGAGATATATGCCCGCCGGTACCTCCGGCGGCGATCAGGACGGATCTCATACGCCTAAGTTCTCCCGTCTGGTTATATTGACAAGAATTCCGAAAGCCGCCAAAACCACAAGGAGCGAAGATCCTCCGTAACTCATGAACGGTAAACTGATCCCCGTGATCGGGAAGAGGCCGGTTACCACAAAACTGTTAATGACGAATTGGGTTCCTAAAATGAACAATAACCCCGCACCCAAATAAAAACCGAACGGATCCGAGACCTTCTTGAGCAGAACGTAAATCCTATAGAGCAAAAACAGCACGAGCCCGAAAAAGAGGAGAAATCCGACGAATCCGAAATCCTCCACAAAAGTGGCCAAGACGAAGTCCGTATGACTGTAGGTAAGATATCGGTGGGCATATCCGCTGGCCAACTTGCTTCCGAACCATCCTCCGTCCAGAAATGCCCGAAAAGAGGTGACTAATTGGTGTCCTTCGTCGAAGCGGAACTTGTAAGGATCCAACCAAACTTCCATCCTTTTCTTTCTATAACCGACCCTATCCACCAAAAGATACGCCAGCGGAAGGGAAACCAGTCCCACCAGTAGTAGGTTTCGGATCGGAAAGCCGAACAGAAAGACGAAGGCCAATACCACGAACAGAATCTCCATCGTGGTGCCGAAAGCGGGCTCGGCCAAGATCAGAACCAGAACCGTCAAAAGTAGGATCGTCGGCACCAGAAATTTCTTAGGTTCCCGATTTTCCTTTTCTCTCCACTTGGAAACCATGGAGGAAAGATAAACGACCACTGCCAGTTTCGCGATTTCGGAAGGTTGAAGTTGGTAAGGGCCGATTCCGATCCATCGATGAAAATTCCTTCCGTAATACGTTCCGACGGACTTTCCGACTCCGGGAATGAACACAAGGCCTAAGAGTACGATACTAAGGAGAATTCCGGCTAACGCTACTTTTTCCAGACGACGATAGGGAAAATTCGCGAAAAAGAAAAAGACCGCAAGTCCGAGACAGGCCCATAAAAGTTGCTTCTTCAGAAAGTATTCCGAATCGTGAAAGTCTCTCCAAGCCGTAACGGAAGAACTGGAGTACATGATGCAGATCCCGAATAAGAGAAGCAGAAAAACGATGCCCACGGTCGGCAGGTCGAAGGGAGTCCCGGGAGACTCCCAGAAGTCCTTCCATTTTCCGACCAGGGATTTCATTGGATTTTTAGACTGGAAAGGGAAATGATCGCAAGAATGACTGCGACGATCCA
The DNA here is from genome assembly GCF_004771275.1 of Leptospira fluminis. Taxonomy (GTDB): domain Bacteria; phylum Spirochaetota; class Leptospiria; order Leptospirales; family Leptospiraceae; genus Leptospira_B; species Leptospira_B fluminis. Next base: position 274,498 of record NZ_RQEV01000010.1, read on the forward strand.
GAAGCGAATGACCACCTTGGTCTCCGAGATTCCCCCCAACTCGAAATGATGGTGTAAGGGAGCCATCTTGAAGATTCTTTTCTGAGTCAGTTTAAAGGATCCTACTTGGAGAATGACGGAAAGGGATTCCGCCACGAAGATCCCGCCTAAAATGACGAGCAGGATCTCTTTTTTCAACATAACGCAGGTCATACCGATGGTAGCTCCGAGAAAGAGGGAACCCGTATCTCCCATGAATACCTGAGCCGGATGTGTGTTGAACCAAAGGAAACCGATCAACGCTCCCGCCAATGCGGAAAGAAACACGCTATACTCGTGAGCTCCGGGTAAATAAGGAATGTTTAAATAATTCGCGGCGACCGGAGTTCCGGACACATAGGAGATGATGGCGAGAGTTGTCACTGAAATACAGGCCGTTCCGCCGGCAAGGCCATCCAATCCGTCGGTGAGATTGACTCCGTGACAAGCGCCTAAAATTACCAGGATGGAAAACGGAATCGCAAAAATTCCCAAGGCCAAAACCGGTCCTTTTACGAAAGGCAGGAATAAATCCGTGAGATGGAACGGAATTCTTCCCGAGGTCCCGCCGGGAGCTTCTCCCGTATAATAAAAGTACGCGGCGCAAAAACCGGCGGACAACAGGACGGAGAGAACGAACTTGGTTCTCGCCCTCATTCCGCCTTTGATCTTTTTCACCGACTTCATATAATCGTCGCAGAATCCGAGAGCGGAAAATAAGATCGCGCCGCTCAGAAGCAGTAAGATGTTCGGGTTCTTGAGATTGCCCCAAAGAAGAACGGAAAAGAGGAGAGCCCCGATGATCATCAACCCTCCCATGGTAGGAGTTCCCGATTTGGCGCTATGGGATTTGGGTCCGTCGTCCCTTACGCTTTCCCTGAACTTCAAACCATATAGAAAATCGATCACTTTTCCGCCGAACCAAAACGTCAAAAACATAGAGGTCAGCCCGGCCATCAAAGCTCTGAAGGTAACATAGCTGAAGATACGGAGGGAATCCCATTCCCTGAAAAAGTATTCGTATACGTAATAGAACATAATCCTCTTAAACCGATCGGGGGTTCTTAGATCCTATCGTCCGGATTCGGCAAAGAGCCAAGCTTTTTGTATTTCTTCCCCGTCGTCGAAATGGCGTTTTTCCTTTCCGATAATCTGATAATCCTCGTGTCCTTTCCCGGCGACCAAAAGGCACCCTCCTTCCTTCAATAGCGAAATCCCTTTTCGAATCGCCGCCGCCCGATCCGCGTCCCGGAAGACCGGACGATAACCGGAAGAAAATCCCGCCTGAATCTCGTCCAAAATGGATTCGGGATCTTCCGTTCTGGGATTGTCGGAAGTGAGAATGACCCGATCCGCGAGGGATTCGGCGATGCCTGCCATTTGAGGACGCTTGGTTCTATCCCTGTCCCCGCCGCACCCGAACAATAGAATGAGTTCCTTAGGATTGGATTCTCGTACGCTAGTCAAAATATTTTTCAAAGCATCGGGAGTGTGGGCGTAATCCACAACGGCCATTCTAGATCGATCCGGGCTATAATAGATCTGAAAACGCCCCGGAATCTGAGGGATACTACCGAGCGCTTTTAGTAAAAGAGACTTCTCCCATCCGAACGCCAAACCCGCCGTTAAAGCCAGGGCGGTATTCCGAACGTTGAAGCCTCCCAGAAGATTGGTCCGGACCTTTGTGAGACCTCCCCAAGAGACCGGCAAATTCAGATTGTAAGTCGTTTCCGTTAGGGAAAATTCCTCGTTCGAGATTTCAAACTCCTTTCCCTTTTCGCCCAAAGCATACAGTTTCAAATTCGGACAATCCGCGGAAAGGAGTTCCTGCATCTCTTTTCCTCCGGAAACGGACAGATCCAGTATTCCGAAAACGGAAGGATCCTCTTTCCCCAGGGAGTGGAACAGGATACTCTTACTCTTGAGGTAATCTTCCATGTCCGGATGAAAGTCGAGGTGATCCTGGGTCAGATTCGTGAAGATTCCCGCACGAAAGACCGTCCCCAATGTCCGCCCTAATTTTAAACCGTGGGAACTCGCCTCCATAAACACGTATTCCACGCCGGCGATTTGCATTTCGTTCAGAATTTCCTGGAGACTGCACGCGTCGGGCGTAGTGTATCCCGTATCCAATGTTCTACCTTGGAATTTCACTCCCACGGTTCCGATCACTGCGGTGCGTTTGCCCGCCGCTTCGCCTAAGGAAGCTAAAATATGAGTCAGAGAAGTCTTGCCGTTCGTTCCGGTTACCCCGACCACCTTCAATTTTTCCGAAGGATGGGAGAGAAGAAAGGACGCGATCCTACCCGCCAATCGATCCGGATCCATCCGACTGTGTAGAACGATCTTTCCGGGTAATTCACGAGAGGCATTTTCGCGATCGGAAAACAAAACGAACCTGCAATCGGAAAGGGCCGCATACTCCGGGCCTTTCGGTCCTAAGGAATCAGGTACGCAAAACAAATCTCTTTCGGAAAGTCTACGAGAGTCCGTGCGGACATAACCAACTTCCTCTTCCGAAGAAAAAGAGGAGGAAGTTCCGATTTCGGGAAACGCTTTAAGGAGAACGGAAAGTTTCAAGCTCGGACTCGTTCCGCTCCGGGGGGAGCGTTACGGTAATAATACGATCCCCTACCGTAATCGGCAAGTAATGATATGTTTTCCGATACAGTGCTTCGATGCGTCGAGCGGATGTGTAAGTGGCCATCCCTATCTTCAAGTCGTCGTTTTTCTTCAGGAGAAGTTTCTTTTCCTGGGAGCTTAGGGAAATCTCCCTGTTAAGTCTGGAGACTTGGACGTTTTGCCATACGAATAAGAATAAAAGGGAAATCGGGAGACCGATTTTCAAAAAAACGAGGGCTAAAAATCCGAGATCGCCCCAGATCCGGCTATGGTACCAATCTTTCAGCCGACTCATTCTTCTTCGTCCTCGTCCTCGTCCTCTTCTTTTCCAGTATCGGCTGCGGAGAGTTTATCGATTACCCGTAATTTTGCGGACCGGGACGCCGCGTTTTCCCGGACTTCCTCTTCCGTAGGAAGGATCGGTTTTTTGGTCACCAACTTGGCGGAATGAGAACGGGCATAATCCCTGAATTGATTCTTTACGATTCTATCTTCCAGAGAGTGAAAGGAAATGACCTGGAACCTGCCTCCTTCCGCTAGTATATCCAGGAGCTTCCTGATCCCGAACTCGATATGCATAAGTTCCTGGTTCACCTCGATACGCAATGCCTGAAAGACTCGCGTGGCAGGATGTCTCCCCGGCGGCCAGAATTTTCGCGGAAGACGTGATCAATACCTATCCTGAGAAGATTTTGAGTAAGATCTTTTACGAGTATGGAGAGGAACGATGGACCAAGAAAATCGTGGAAGCGATCCTGGAGAGGAGAAGGCACGGTCGTATCTCATACACCGGAGAACTTGCCCAGCTCGTTTCTAGGGTGATTCCGCGAAAATTCTGGCCGCCGGGGAGACATCCTGCCACGCGAGTCTTTCAGGCATTGCGTATCGAGGTGAACC
>NZ_RQEV01000001.1 GCF_004771275.1 Leptospira fluminis
TATAGATTTCAATACTTGATATACTTACTTTACTTAAAGGGATGATTGGGAAAAGAAATGCCTATTTTCTCTTTAAGAGACTAAAAAAGGATTCATTATACTATGCTATACTGACAATCGCCTTTCCACGATTACTCCATTCGATTTTATTTTCTACTGGAAGCTTTCGAATTTCCTTCGGGCAATCATAAGCTCCTCGATCAGGATGAAAAATGGATCTTTAAGTCACCAGTTCAAAGACTTCCTTCTACCTCCCAATGAGAACAAAGACATTACCAAGATCATGGCAAAACGGCCCTACGTATGCGTAGACACTGCTGTATTGTATTCTGCGGGAGAAAGAGCTAGTCAGAGAAGGAAACGATACAGTCATAGAGGACAAACCTCTTCTATCTACCTTTCTGAGAAACTAGGAGGGAAACAGATCGGGACTTTAGTCCAAACAATTGCTATTAAAAACGGACCTGTATTCTTCTCTTCTGTCCCTAACCAAAAAGCCGAAACCTTAGGACCTTTAATCAGAGAGCATTTGCCTACCACCACTCCACTTTTCACGGACCAAGGATATCCTTGGCTTTGGGGAGTGTATAGAAATCATAGAAGTGTAAACCACTCTGCTCATTCCAAGGATAACAGGTTTCGGTGGGCAAGAAATCGTTGGAGCAAGAATGGAGTCCATAACCAGGTAGCCGAAGGAAATCACAGGCTTTTAAAAGCAGCATTCTCTTCTTACGGATATATCAGGCCCAAGTATTCCCAGTTATATTTGGATGAGTTTGCTTTCATTAAGAACACTCACGTATTCGGCTTGGATGCGTTGGTGGAGTCGGTTGGGGAAGGTGAAGGTTCTTGTCGGAATAGGGATGTCTTTTCCCCCCGATCGGGAGCTACCGTAGGGCGGACGGTTGGGATTCGGGGGAAGGGATGATTATTCATCTCCCCCTTCGAATCCCAACCGAACCCTACCCTTCCCCCGAATCCAACCTCACCCTACTATAGAAAATTCCTCAGAAAACCAAACCTCAGATCCTTCCTATAAACCCCATATCCTCAGAAACAACCCTCCGAACCTAAACACCCAATTCTTCACTGCTCTTACGAAGAAAATCCTGAAGGACTTCTACCCCAAGACTTGTCCGAATCCGAAATGCGAGAATAGACCGTTAGAGAAAGAAATCTCTACTCACCCAGAATTAATCCGTTGTTCTAAATGTAGGTATCTAACCTCCAGAATCTCTTATACTCCCCTTCATCATTGTAAGCTACCCCTTTGGATGTTCGGATACGTATTCTACGAATCCCTTCTTCAATACCCAAAAGTAATCACAGCAACAGAGATAAGCAAAAAGCTAAGAATCGGAACTAATGCTGCTTCCCTGTTAAAAAGAAGATTCCAGCTCTTTTGTTCGGATCAATTACCTAAGTTTAAGTCCCTTACTTACGAATCCCTAAGCCACCAGTTCAAAGACTTCCTTCTACCTCCCAATGAGAATAAAGACATTACCAAGATCATGGCAAAACGCCCCTACGTATGCGTAGACACTGCTGTATTGTACTCTGCTGGAGAAAGAGCGAGCCAGGGAAGGAAACGTTACAGTCACAGAGGACAAACCTCTTCTATCTATCTTTCTGAGAAATTAGGAGGAAAGCAGATCGGGACTTTAGTCCAAACAATTGCGATTAAAAACGGACCTGTATTCTTTACTTCTGTTCCTAACCAAAAAGCGGAGACTTTAGGACCTCTCATCAGAGAGCACTTACCTACGACTACTCCACTTTTCACCGACCAAGGTTACCCCTGGCTTTGGGGAGTGTATAGAAACCATAGGTCAGTCAATCACTCTGCTCATTCCAAGGATAACAGGTTTCGGTGGGCAAGAAATCGTTGGAGCAAGAATGGAGTCCATAATCAAGTAGCCGAAGGAAATCACAGGCTTTTAAAAACAGCATTCTCTTCTTACGGATATATCAGGCCCAAGTATTCACAGTTATATTTAGATGAATTTGCTTTTATCAAGAATGCTCAAGTATTCGGATTAGATACGTTGGTGGATTCGGTTGGTGAAGATGAAGGTTCTTGTCGGAATAGGGATCTCTTTTCCCCCCGATCGGGAGCTACCGCAGGGCGAACGGTTGGGATTCGGGGGAAGGGATGATTATTCGGAAAGAATCTTCAACTTCTTGCTGAAGATATAATCCTGTAAAAATACCATATCGTCCGGATTCGAATCGAAAAAATTCACTCCGAGATGGTATCTCCCTTCGGGCATCTCCATAAATCGGACGACTTCTCCGCGCAGAATCAAATCCCTTTCCGCGATCGGAACGAACATTTTTATTATATTATGTTTTTTTAAATATTCAAACGTCCTCTTCTCCTCTATCTCGAACAAAAGGCCGTTCATACTTATATCCAGTATTTTCGTCGCCGCCTTGGCCATCTTGTAGTTTTCCTGGCGGATATATACCTTGGTGAACGCGTACGTAAGGATCTCCCCCAATTCCTGGATATATAGAGCCTGCTGTCTTGCTATCGAAAACTTATCCATAGCGGTGGAATACACCCGAATATGACCAATAACATCGTTGAATAAACGCACAGGTGTTGCCACATAGGAAATCATGAAGTTTCTCACTTCGTCCTTCTGCATATCCCGAAAAAAAGCGTCGGCCTTAGCCTGCCCCAGCGCTTGAACCATTCCGAGATATTCCTCCCGAAAATTTTCGAGAGACTCCTCCTTCTCTTCTCCTATATAGTTCATGATCAAGGAGCAGTCCGGAATATAAACCGTACAGTTATGCTCCTTCATAAACCTACCGATAAAACCGCCGTCCCGACCGGTTCCGTAAAGGACAATCTCGTAATCCCGGGATACTGTCATGATGTAATCCGTCGCCATAAGATTGATCAACTTCAGACTCGGATTATCTTTCTTGATTTCCTTCATCAAATGAAAAAACCTCTGTTCCACGTAAAGGTTCTTTCCGAGTTCTCTTTCTCCTCCGCTCAAAGAACGGTAGAGAATGACGTAATTCATAAACAAGTCGTCGACGGCGACCCTAAGATTCTTCCGAAACGCCGCGGCCTGGAGCTCCGCGGGAATCTTGATACGTACGTGATCCTCCCAAAACTGCAGGATCACGACTTCGAACTGATACAGTATATTCAATATTTCGAAACTAATTTTCGCCCGGAGGATCCCCTTGGACTGGACGTAGGGCACCAAGAGAGTCAGGGTATCTTCCGAGACCTCTTCTACGACCGCGCTGAACTTTTCCCCTTCGTAATCGAAAGGAAATTCCCTTTGATCCGCCTTTAAGCTATAAAACAGGTGTTTTACTAGGTTGATATCCGACCCGATGATCGTTTCTCCGAACATCGTTTCGAGAATTGTGATTAACTCCTGTAGACTATCCGACCTGCCGACTGCCATAAAACCGAAAAAGGAAAAACGATCCTATCTATCATTTTCGACTTTTGTAAAAGCCGAATCCAGCCGAACAGTTTTCTTTCTTTTCCGATCCCTTCTTTTTACGGAAAAAGTTATGGGACATATTCGCAAAAATACCGGAAGGAAATTGTTCAATAGGTTTTCGAAACTCCTGCCGAAAGAAATAGCATGGAACAGAATAAGTCCGAACTCAATCCCGAACTCTTCGATATGATGCGCCAAGGCAAACTTTCGGCGGCCAAAATTCTCGCTTTGATTTCGCTGAAAGAATTGGTGGATAAATTCGCCCACAAACCCTTCCTCGAACCGGAAAAGCTCGCGGAAATCAAGGCGAGAACGGGCGCGGAACCGGACATTCTGAGCTGGGGAGATTATTTTCAAACGGAAGTGGCGTCGCGTTTCTTCGATAAATCGGACTCCGACTTCTCTAAAATCGTGGATACGATCCGCTTCGACTTGATTTCCGCGCACCTGATTTTTTCCGGCAAGCCGGATTACTTTACGGATTCCGTCCGCGGCCAGGCCATCATTTCTAGATCCGTCGATTCCAGTTTTTGGACGTTGGAAGACGAAGAAAGCGTTCACCTGGAGATTCTACTGGACTATTACGAGCAGATGGGATTGGGGGAAAAACCTCTGTCCATCTCCGATAGAATTTGGTACGAAAGTTTCGAACTAAAACGGGAAGCCGTCTGATGGCGTTGGTGGATGCCGAAACCGTCGAATTGTCCCGTGATTCCAGAATAGAGATCCTCTACCTGAACAATCCGGAGACCAAGAATTCGATGACTACGGATATGGGCCTGGAATTCAAGGCCCACATAGATCGCCTAAAAAAAAGTTCTCCCCGCGTCGTCGTGATCACCGGCAAGAACGATATCTTTTCCGCCGGTGGAAATTTCGAGCTCCTGAAGTCCTTTGCCTCCAAGGACTTCGAAACGAATAAGCGGGAAATGTTCGAATTTTATAATCTTTTCCTCTCTGTACGGGATCTGGAAGTCCCCGTGATTTGCGCGGCCAACGGTCATGCCGTAGGAGCGGGACTTTCTATCACGTTCGCCTGCGACATACGTGTCTTTGCGAACGAAGGAAAATACCAATTCAATTTCGTGAAATTGGGCATCCACCCCGGAATGGGATCCAGTTATCTGGTCAGAGAACTCTTCGGAACCTCTCTTTCCAATAGACTTCTCTTTTTAGCGGAATCTCTGAACGGCACGGAATGTCTCAAGTCCGGAATCTGCTACGATTCCGTTCCGAAAGAGGAAGTGTTAAAGCGGGCTACCGAAATCGCGATTTCTCTTAGCGAAAGCGCACCCTTGGCGCTTTCGGAACTGAAAAGGAACACTTACAACCGGGAAGCCCTAAACGCGGCCTTACGTTTGGAAGCGGAATCCCAAGCCCGCAATTTTCTTTCCAAAGATTTTCGGGAAACGATCAAATCCATCGAGGAAAAGAGAAAGCCCGTCTTCAAGGGATTCTGATTCCCCGAGGAAAGTGACCGGAAAATCCGGTCGCTTTTTCGATCCGATCCATGTTCCCATCCGAAATTCAATCAGAAATATCTAATTTACCTTCCCGAACGGATTCCTTCATTGCTTTGAAGGTCTCCCTATAATCGCTCCAGGCGTTCCATACTACGAAGCCCTCGCTTTTACTGACCACGCTCGCCTCTATCTGTGCCTTGACGTAATCCTTCAGATTCTTTTTGGAATGGGAGATCTTCATCGAAAATCCCTGGATATAACCTACGACCCTCGTCTCCGGCAAGGCTCTTTTCTTGGCATTGGTCAGTCCGTCGAAGATGGTTTTGTACGGATTCGAGATCCGTTCCGGATGACCGTAAAAATGGGAAGGATACAACATAGGATAGAGAACGTCCACAAGCTGCGCAAAAACCTCCACCTTCTGTCCGATCGTATCATCCTTGTTAAACGGAATTCTACCGAAGATATCGGCGCCCAAGTAAGGCGGATCTTCGCACTTATTGGCTTCGCTCCGGATCCTGGAGATAATGGATCCTATATTTTGATACTTCTTCTTTACCGGAATCTTGAGCTCCGACTCGTCCGCGTAGCGAATATAATCCAGTTGGATCTCCGGAAAACCGGACTCGCACGCATTTCGAACGGTTTGCAGGATGGAATTCAACCGGGAAGGAGCGGGGAATTCCGTCTTCAATCCTCCTGCAAAATTCACGAGACGTCCGATCGGATAAAAGCCCAATTTCCGAACCCGATCGATCTCCGCACGGGACGGAGTGGTCGCCTGCAAATCGATCACAAGAACGTTCACTCCCGCGTCCGCCGCCTCCGTAAGAAGTGCTTCCCATTTTTTCCGATGCGAGCGGTTTGAAACCAAAGAGTTATGCACATAGATTCCCCGATAAAATTTGGGAGGCTTGCTGTCTGAACTTATGGCTTTCCTCGGAATCGGTTTCGTTTCGGGAAACTCTTCCGATAGTTGTTTCGACTCCTTTTCCGGCCGTACTCCGGCAGGTTTAGAAGAACGGTTCGCGGTTTCTAAGAATCCGCTCTTCGCTCGGGCCTGTTCCTCTTTTCCCGCCGATCCGGAAGAAGAAGAGATTTCCTTTTTTCTCGTGTTTTCCGGAAACGGAAGGGTGAATTCCGCACAAACGGAAAGCGGAAAGAAGGAAAAAAGAAATAAGGGTAAAATGGAAAACGATTTGCGCAAGTTTCCTCTCCGGTCTAGTAATAAGTATCGAAACGAGCCGCTCCGATCTTTCCTCGAAGTTTTGAACGTAGGAAAAAAACGGGAGGAACCAAATGAAATTCGGATATGTGTACGAGGACGTTTTTCTAAAACACGATACCGGCAAATTCCATCCGGAACGCCCCGAAAGGTTGGAAGCCGTTTTGGAACGGTTGGGAAAGACTTCCTACTTCGGATCTCTCCTCCGAGTTCCTTCCCAAAAAATACCGCCCGAGCTGATTCTTTCGGCACACGATCGGACCCACCGAGACCGTTTTCTTTCCATCGAAGGGAAGCAAGGCAGCTTTGACGGAGACACCCCTTTTTCTCCGAAAAGCCACGAAGCGGCCCTCCTCGCCGCGGGGAGCGGAGTCGTCCTAGCGGACCGAATTCTTTCGGGAACCTTGGACAGCGGAATCGCCTTGGTTCGTCCCCCCGGCCACCATGCGGAAACCGGAAAAGCCATGGGGTTTTGTCTTTTGAATAATATCGCGATCACCGCCGGCTACCTTTCGGGCCAAGGAAAGAAGGTGTACATCCTGGATTGGGACGTGCACCACGGCAACGGCACCCAAGAAATCTTTTACGGGTCGGACCGGGTGTTCTTTACCTCTCTTCACCAATATCCTTTTTATCCGGGCTCCGGTTCCGCAAACGAGACGGGAAGCGGAGAAGGAAAAGGCTTCACTCTCAACATCCCTCTCCCGGAAAATTCGGGAGACAAAGAATATCTCCGAGAATTCGCGGAGAAGGTACTTCCTTCCATAGAATCGTTCCGACCGGACTTCCTACTGATTTCCGCCGGATTCGACGCCCACAAAAGGGATCCCTTAGGCGGAATGACTCTTTCAACGGAAGCCTTTGCCAAATTTACGGAAATGACTCGGAAAGCGGCCTCCCAATCCGGAGCGCCCATCCTTTCCTTTCTGGAAGGAGGGTACGATTTAGAAGCTCTGGCGGAGAGTGTGGAAGCCCATATCGCGGTTTTAGCAGGATAGGACATCTAAAAAAATGACCACCCTCGTTCGAAACTTCGCCGATAGGAGGAATATGCAGGAGTTTTCTCCCCAATCGGACCTTGCTCATCGCTTTCGGAATTATGTACTCCTGCTGGACAGACTTCTGAGGGAAGTAGAAGAGGAACTCCAAGAAAACCGAGCCGCCAGGAACGAATGGTCGGAATGGAATCGGAATTGGAAGAAGGTTTGGCTCTGTCCGACCGAAGAAAACCGGCAATTGCGGGAAATCGTCTCCGTAAAGTTACGTAACAGACTTCCCTGATTTCTCCCCGCTCTCTTTTGCTCGGGACTTCCTCGAAAAAAGGGGTTGAAATTATGTCTCTAAATGGATTCAATCGGAAATACTGGGGAATAAAATGGGGAGAAAACTGCCGCCTAGACTCTTTTTGTTCTTCCTATTAGGCCTCACCCTCGTTGCCTCCCTTCCTTCGGAACCCCTCCCGTTTTTCGCCTTAAAGGAAAAGGAAGCCAAAACATTCTTTAAAAGAGGATTGGCGTATTATAACAAGGGGGAATTCGCCGCCGCAAGGGAAAACTTCCTCAAATCCCTTTCCTTAAAACCGGACTTTACTCACGCCAAGTTCTTTCTATCCGAGACCTATTATCTTAGCGGGGATTGGCAGGAAAGTCTCGCCGAACTGGAACAGTTGGAATCTTCCGGCAAGCTTGGACTCATCCGAAAGAACAGACTGGATGCTTTGAGATTCCAATTCGGAGGCGGAAACAGGAAAGACACGTTAGAATATTATAAATCTATAAATGGGGATAACCTCCGTCGTTTCAGATTCAGGAACCCGACCGATATAGCCGTGGACGAGGAGGGATATCTCTACGTCGCGAGTTTCGAAACCGCGAATATCCTCAAATTCGACGCGAACGGGAACCCGGTGGACAATTTCAAAGGTTCTTTCGGGAGAAACATGGACGGGCCTACCGCGATCACGATCCGCGGGAAATCGATTTTCGTCGCGGATTACTCCGGCGATAAGATCTACGAATTCGATACGCGCGGAAGCTATGTGAATCGTTTCGGAAATACGGGAAAGCAAAACGGAAGTTTTCACGGACCTTCCGGTATTTTCCTCACGAGAGAAGGCTACTTGTTCGTTTCGGATATGGGCAACGATCGTGTCCAAAAACTCTCCAAAAACGGGGACTTCCTGCAGGAAATCGGAAAAGGCATTCTGAGACAACCGGCCGGTCTCAAAGTCAATACCAGAGGAGAAATCTACGTAGCCGATAAGGGAAACAGAAGGGTCGTCGTCTTCGATAAGGAAGGGAATTACTTGAAGGAAATTTCCCATCCTTCCTTCAAAAAGCCGCGCAACCTCACGATCCGCGAGGATAAGATATACATCGCCGACGAAGGCTCCGGCTTATTCGTCTACGACTCCGTCTCCAAGAATTGGTCCGGTTTCGAAAGCTTTCGCGATTCCAAAAACAACGTCAGGAACTTCGACCAACCGTTTTCCGTCTGCTTCGATTATACCGGAACGATGTTCGTCACGGATTTCAACAGACATCGGTTGGACATCTTTTCTCCCAAGGGACAACTCGCTTCCAACTTGGATCTGTTGATCGAGAGAGTGATCAGTTCCGATTATCCCGAAATCTCTCTGGTCGTCCAAGCCAAGGACCGTCACGGAGTCGCGGCAAAAGCGATTCCCAGAAATTCCTTTAGAGTCTACGAGATGGACAACCTTTCTCCTTTGATCGGATTGACCGACATGAGAAAATACGATCACCGCGTCAGCGTTTCCATCGTTGCGGAAAATTCCAGGTTGATCGCGGATTCCTACCCTTTGATCGAAAAATCCTTACGACCTTTCCTATCCGAACTCAGAGCCGAAGACAAGCTGCAATTGCTGCGTTCCGGCAAGGACACCCAGGTGGCTTATCCGTTCGGAAAAAGTATGTACGATATCCTGAAGTCCGTCCGAGCTTTCGTGCCGGAAGAGGAATCGCAGATCGGCAAATCGTTGCAGAGGGGAATCACCGACCTACTGGACAGCATCGGACCTCGCGCAGTTCTCGCCATCGTTTCCGGAAAAGAATTGCGGGCAGGCTTCACTCAATTTCCTCCCACGAAAATCATCCGCTTTGCGGTCGCGCACGACATTCCCGTTTTCTTTTTCTGCCTGGGAGAAGAAGGCGGATCCACTTCCGTATATAGGGAGATTGCGGAAAAAACCGGAGGAAAATTCCTCCTCATACCGGGAGGCGGAGCGGAAAAGAATCTCCGGAATTGGATCGAAGCCAAAAAGGATCGCAGATATCTTCTTTCCTTCAAAAGCAGAATAGACTCTTCCGGCGGAGACGTTTATATTCCGGTGGTCGTGGAAGCTATATTCAGAAATTCCAATGGAATGGCGGAGACGGGTTTCTTTACTCCATGAAAGTCCTTTACGCATCCCCTACTCTTCTACTCTTCCTCTTAGGAACTCTTCTCGTTTTCCCCGGCCCGCAAAGCGCGAAAGAAACGATCGAATGGATCAAAGAGGGAGAATCGTTTTTAAAGACGAGGAACTATCCGAACGCTTACGATTCTTTCCGGGAGGCGATCCAAAAAAATCCCCAGTCCGTGCGCTCCCACCTTGGCCTTTCCGAGGCCGCTCTTCGCCTTCATAAGGAAAAGGAGGCGCTTCGCTCCCTGAATAAGGTATTGGAGTTGGAGCCGAAAAACAAAGCGGCAGTGAGGTTAAAGGCAGACACCCTAGCGAGATTGGGCAAGTATGAGGAAGCGTTGTCCGTGGTACGGCCCTTTCTGGAAGAGGACAAATACGATCCGGATCTTTTCCCCGTCTTGGTGGAGGTTCATCTGGCACAAGGCAACGTGGAAAAAGCCTCCTTCGAGTTGAATTCCGCCCTTTCTCGCCTTCCCAAAAACAGAGAGATTCGAATGTTAGAAGCTAGGAGCGCCGCCTTAGGCGGAAATTTCTCCAAAGCCCAAACTCTCAGGAACCAACTAGAAGCGGAAACCTCCGACGATCCGGCGGTATTTTTGGAGTCCGGAAAATTCCTCCTCCTTTGGGCGGAAAAACTTTCTGGTCCCAAGAGGGGATCCAAGATCCAGGAAGCCGCCGAAAAATTCGAACGTGCGATAGCCCTTTATCCCGACGAAGAGGATGCTCTGAGACAACTCGCCAAGACAAGGCTTTATGCGGGACGTTATTCCGATGCGGAAGAACTTCTGAATCGGCTGTTGGATCGCTTTCCCTCTTCCACCGAATACCTGTATCTTCGCTCTTTCGCTAGATTGAAAAAAGAACCGGAATCCAAGGAAGCAAAATCGGACTTGGAACGGATCATGATTCTGGACGATTTGGATCCTCTCACGAGAGAACGAGCCGAAACGTTTGCGTTGGAATCGTTAGCGGAAGGAAACGGAACCCGCAGGAATTTGGGGGAATACCGTTTGCAGCGTTTCCGTGCGAATAGAAACTCCTTCTTATACGACCTGGCTTGGGCGCATTTGACGAGAGCCAGAGAGCTCCTCCCGAACCGGCCGGAAATTCTGGTACTTACCCTGGAGGAATACAAAAGAAGGGGATTATTCCCCCGGTATTTCAATCTTCTATTGACCCTGAGGGAAAAATTTCCGGATAACAAAAAATACGGCTACGCCGTGGAAAACAATCTGGATAATTTTAAAAAATCGTTAAGTTATCGGGAAGGATTGGTCAAAATCGGAGACTTCGGAATTGAGGAGGACTATGGACGGACTCCTCCGGAACTTCTGGTCTTCGATCCCGAAAGCGAAGACTTTTTGTCCAAATATCCGAATGCTTCGACGATCGTCGGAAAAGCCCTGCGTTCCTTTTTGTCCAAAGACCCTAGAGTCAAGGCCGTGGACGTGGATTCTTTCCTGAAGAAAGGGGTTCTTGATACGGAACCGTACTCGGGAGCCGTTTCAAAAACCGAAAAGAACTTTTCCGAGATCAAAAATTCCAAGGGAGAGCAGATCCGCTTCGTAGCGAGCGGGAAATTATCCTATAAGAACGGTGCACTTCGCATAGAATGGAGCCTAAGGGACCACAAAGAGGAAAAGGTTTTGGGAACTTTCCGCGTCTACGCCAACGGCCGCGACGGTCTAACGGAAGCTACTTTAAGAAGTCGTGATAAACTCCTCGCTCTGATTCCCGCCATGGGTCGGGTCCATAGAATCAAAGAGGATTCCATCGTCGTCAACGCAGGAATCGTGGACGGCATAACCAGGGGAACCGTGCTCTATCTTTACAATTCTTCCGCGAAAGTGGGGGAAGCCGTGGTGGAAGAAGCGGACCTGTACACTGCTAAGGCCGTACCGACAGGAGGCGAGGAAATCCTCCGTATCTTGGCCGTGGGAAATCGGGCCTATTGGCACCGAGGCAAAGGAACTCCTACAAACGAAAAATAAACCTTCCTTTGAGAAAGGTGCAAACCTTACTTGCTTTTTAATAACGAGTTATCATTATTGGTAAATATGAGTTTCCTTCGGAAACAGTCTATAAATAGAGACTCCAGGCCTTTCTTTCGGAAGAGCGTAGCGACTCTGTTTGTACTAGCGGCGTTTCTAGGCGGATTTTATCTCAGCACTACCCACCAGCATTCTACTCCGGACAAAAAGGCGATCCATGCGGAAAGCAAGCGTTCCTTAAGTTCCGAACATCTCTGCTTCCTGTGTTCCCACGGGCAATTGGGTTCGACGGAAACCGGAAAGCCGTTCCGACTGCTTTCCACGAGCGTATTCTTAGTCCTTATTTTTTCCCCCACTCTCATTGTCCGTAAACACCCTGCAAGCGACTGTCTTAGAGGCAGAGCACCTCCTTTTCTTTCCTAAACTTCGCGTTCCATAAATCGTCCTTTCGTTAGGGCGAAAAGAGCCGCAATAGGAAAAGAAAAATGAAGAAATCATTATATACTAAAATACGTTTTATTCTTGCAATATCCCTATCATTCTCCACGTCGAGCCTCCTGGCATTGGACGTCAATCTGAAAGGATTCGTCAAAGATCCCGAAGGCAGGCCCGTACAAGGCGCTTCGCTGTTCCTGGTGGAAAATAGAATGGGAGCCAAGACCGGAAAGGACGGAAGTTTCGAATTCCTGCACCTTTCTCCGGGAAATTATACGATTACGATAACGGCGCCGGGCCACCAACCCAAGACCGCTTCCGTGGAACTGCAAGACCAAGACCGGTCTTTGGACATAGTTCTTCAAACTTCTCTAATAGAAAGCCAAGCCATCAACGTAACCGCCAAGTCTGCCGCTACCGATTTTCTATCCGCTCCCCAGCCGACGACCGTGATCGAAGGAAGACGACTGGAAAGACAAAGGGGACAAAACGTGATGTCCGCTCTAGACAATACTCCCGGGGTCGCGACCCTGACTACGGGAGCAGGAACCTCTAAACCGATCATACGAGGTTTGACAGGCCAAAGAGTGCTCGTGATGACGGACGGTGTACGCCAAGAAGAACAGCAATTCGGCGACGACCATACGGTGGACGTGGACGCTTTCAACATCGATCGGATCGAAATCGTCCGGGGACCCGCTTCCGTTTTGTACGGTTCCGATGCTCTAGGCGGCGTGGTGAATATCATCCGTTCCAAGGCGCC
This sequence comes from Leptospira fluminis, assembly GCF_004771275.1. Taxonomy (GTDB): domain Bacteria; phylum Spirochaetota; class Leptospiria; order Leptospirales; family Leptospiraceae; genus Leptospira_B; species Leptospira_B fluminis. The sequence goes on from NZ_RQEV01000001.1 coordinate 12,778, forward strand.
CACGGCCAAAGACGGAGCTCCTCTTTTAGGAGGCACGATTTCTTCGAATAGCTTTTCGAACAACAAACAGGACGCAGCTTCCGTTTCCCTCTTCGGATACAATAAGGAATCGAATTTCGGATATAGGGTCCAAACCGACACCAGAAAGGCGGGACGGATCGATACTCCCAAAGGAACGCTTCCGAATACCGGTTTTAAGGAAAGAAACGTAAGTACTTCCGTAGGAACGGACGGGAGCTGGGGAAATTTCTATGTGGACTCCTTCCAAAGATTCCAGGAACAGGATTTGTACGACAATCCGACCGAGTCTCCGGGAGCGAAGGGATACCAACAGGTGACCCACCAAAAAACCCACGCTCACTCCTTCTTTATTCTGCCTTTGGTCAACGTGGAATTGGATGCCGGTTATCAGCGGAATAACCGAAGAGAGATCCCCGATAAAAACCGTTACGTCCCGATCGAAAAAACCCTTTTTGACCCGACGGTGGACAACTTCGGCAAAGCCTACGCCATCTATCAGGTCAACCAAAACGCGGTCAAACAGGGATTGAATCTGTTTTTGGATACGACCACCTTCGACGCGAAAGTACACCATAAAGAATGGAAAGGTCTAAAAGGAACCGTGGGAGTCTCGGGAATGCAGCAGAGAAACAGTACGATAGGAACCGATGCACTCATTCCCAGCAATTCTCTTAGTAATATAGGCTATTTCATCCTGGAGGAATGGAAACTAGGAAACCTCACGTTCTCCGCAGGAGCCAGATTGGATCGACGCACGATGGACATCCGAGCGAATCCGACTCTCGGAAATACGAACCAGACCCGCAATTTTTCCGCACACACCGGAACGTTGGGAAGTATCTGGCGCTTCGCGAAGAGCTTTGCCTGGACCGTAAACGTAGGTAGGGGTTTCCGCGCCCCCACGGCTTTCGAACTATTCGCGGACGGGGTCCATGAAGGAACCGGGAGATTCGAGATCGGAAAGGCCAGCCTAACTCCGGAGACATCTTTGAATTACGACACCTCTCTCAGGTTCGCCACGAATAAAATTCAGGCGGAACTCAGCGTATTCAAAAATAGGATCAACAATTATATCTACTCCGTAAGCGCCGGTGCATTCGATCCGGCTTCCGGGCTGCCGATCTACCTATATAGACAGGATTCCGCGACCTTACAAGGCGGGGAGTTTAACGTTCAGGCACAAGCGACTTCCTGGCTCGTGCTGACGGGAGGTGTCGACTTACTCGAAGGAAGAGTGCGAAAAACCGTGCCGAAGGAAGTGCTCCTGAATCCCGGCGGCGTAAATGTGGATTCCATCGTCTCGGATCTCAGAACGAAATACCTGCCTAGGATGACTCCGAACCGGGCAAGAATGGGAGCGAGATTCACCACGGCCAAATTTTTAGGAATCACGAATCCTTATTTTTCCGTCAACGGAACCTTCGTGCAACCCCAATACAAGGTGGACAAATTGGAAACCCATACTGCCGGTTACAATCTCTACGATATAGGTTTCGGAGGAGAGATCCCGGGACTGACGAACGGATCAGAATCCGCCACCTTCGACGTCGCCGTATTGAACGTATTCAATAAGGAATACGTAAATAACCTTAGCCGCTATAAGGATTACGCTCTGAATCCGGGTATGAATGTCACGTTTAAAACGACGATCCCTTTCACATTGATATCGAACTAAAACACGGAAATAAACCATGATTTACAAATATATTATCCTCCTTCTTTTTCTTTTGGCATCGATTGATTGTACTTCGAATCCCCAGACGGAAAAAGACAGGGAAGCGAACCAAAAACAAACTCTATTGTCCCTGATCGTGAACAAAGGAGTGACCGCGGACTGCGTCTATTGTAGTAATACGCAAGCGTTCCAAGGAAGTTGCTCCTGTTATACGAATATCCCCGTACTTACTTGCCAAGGTCTACCCAACGGAAACGGAAAATCCAATTCCTATAAGATTTCATGCGCGGATCTAGTGTCCGGAGGCGGGATCTGGACTCAGGACAGAGCGGGAAATTCCAGCTGTACCTATCTTACCTGCCCTCCGGAAGCGTATCGAGCGGCCTTCACGGCGGAGGGAAGATGATCGTTAGACGGAGCGAAGTCTCGTATCCCGAGACGAAAGGATTCAATAGATCGGAAGACCCGTATTATAGTCGATCAAGGTTCTTTTATAGGAGGAAGAGAGAAGGTCGGAGGAGATCAGATAATCGGCCGAGATCCGGTTATTCGCGATGGGAATATTGTACAACACGGCGATCCTTAATAAGGCCTTGACGTCGGGGTCGTGGGGCTGAGCCGTTAGAGGATCCCAAAAGAAGATCACAACGTCGATTTCTCCTTCTACGATTTTGGCGCCGATTTGTTGGTCTCCTCCAAGGGGACCGGACAGAAATCTATGTACCGGCAGATCCGTCTTCTCGTGGACGATCCGACCTGTCGTTCCAGTTGCATACAGATGGTGCCTAGATAGCTCCGATTTATGCAACTGCACCCATTCTACGAGGTCCTGTTTTTTATTGTCATGGGCGATTAAGACGATTCGTTTCGTCTCTGGAACGTTGGGTGCCTGCATCTTTTCGGATCTCCTCTACCATTCAGAGTTTGCATCCGCCTCCGTTTCTGGAACCATTTTTTAGCGGGAAAGACTCTTCTTCGATTCCATCCAGGTGACGTTGGAATTCAAGAGGTAGTTCGTGAACATGGCCAGCGCGATCGCAAGGAGGTCGCATACAAGACGAGCTTCCCAGCCCGGTGTCGAACCGAACTCGGGGAGCAATCGATAATATAGAAAATGAAAAACGGACAATTGGACGAAAATACCCAATACGCTAACTAGGGAAAATATCAGAAACCCGCGTAAAGCATCCCATCGAAAATACCTTCGTTCGTAAAAAGTGAAATAATTGTTCAATACGAAATTGGAAATCACCGAAAGCTCTATCCCGAAGAGAACGGAAAGCGAAAATTTGGGAAGAATCCGAAAGCCCGTATGCACTTCGCCGAATCCCGCCGCTTCTAGGAAAAGGAACCCTCCGATGTTCACGAAGACCCCGAGGAAGCCCACGATACAATACAATAAAAAAGTGGGCGAAACCCATTTTCCGAATCGGATGTCCAAAATCGCCACGAGGAAGTTTCGGACCACGGAATTATCCAGCTTGGAATCGCCTCGGGCCCTGTTTCTGAATATGTACGGGATTTCTGCGACTTTCAAGGCAACCTTGGATCTGCCTAGAATCTCCAAGAGGATTTTGAATCCCCTCGGATTCATGCGGTTTTCGACTCTGTCGAAAACCTCTTTCTTCAGTCCGAAGAAACCGCTCATCGGATCCGAAACGCCGATCGGAAGAAAACGTCTCGCGAACCAGGTCGCAAAACGACTCATTAGGCTCCTCAAAGCGGACCACTTTCCGACGGACCCGCCCGAAGCATACCTGGTGCCGACCGCCAGATCGAATCCCGACGACAAATCGCCGATCATCTGCGGGAGTATATTCTCGTCGTGCTGGAGATCCGCGTCCATCACTACGAAATACTTTCCCCGAGCGGACGCCATTCCCGTCATCACAGCGGAGGAGAGTCCTTTTTCCCCCATTCTACGGATGATCCTGATTCTTTCGTCGTTTTCTCCTAGCTCTTCGGCGATCCTCCAGGTTCCGTCCGGGCTGTTGTCGTCTATAATTAGTATTTCGTAATTTTCTTTTTTTAGTATATTCGAAACCCTTCCTACAATAAGATTTATATTTTCTGCCTCGTTATAGGTGGGTATAAGGACGGAAACGTCCGGTCTCATGAAAGTATCCTCTAAATAGCTAAACAGGGAAAAAAATCAGCGTATGGGACCGGAAATACGGGACTTCCCGCGTCCTACAGTCGCGCCACAATCGTCGAAACGAAACAGATAAATGCTGGACCTTCTACCGTTCTTAGTCGGATTCAAGGAAACTACGAATTCCTCCAGAGGAGAGGAAGCGAATTCCGCCTCCAGACGCCAAGGCATTTCGGGATCGACTCCGTTCAGAAAATAATCCTTCCGAACGACGAATGCAGTGGAACAAGCGTCGTATGGATCGAAATTACTGATCTTGGGAAGGTGATTCTCGTCCATTTCAGTCACCGGCTCCAAGGTCCTGAGAGGAGATCGATAGGCGTAGGAAACCGGTAAATGCGGAACCGAATCCTTATACACGTAAACGTCCTGAACGTCCGAATTCCTGTTCAGGTATCGAACCAAACCGATCACGTTGTTCTGGATCGTAAAAAAGGAAAGAAAACCGAGTAAGAGAAAATTCAACACGAAAAAGGAAACGATCCTCGGATCCAATACACTTTTTCGTTTATCCCACCAATAAGCGAATAGAGGGGCCGCCAATACCAGGAGAATCGGAAATATCGGTAGGAGAAATCTTTCCTCCTTATGCGGAACACAGGAATGGAAAAACAGAAAGACCAAAGCATACGAAAGTGCGGGGAACAAGCCGCTATAAGTCGACTTCCAACGGAAATCCGTATACTTTCCGATCAGAAACGGAAAAAGACTGGCTCCCAACACCGACGGAACGTACGCGAACCAAGGTGAGGTGCCGTATTCGGAGGAATGAGATAAATTGTATTTAAGATACGCGATTAAAGAAGAATGAAAGGATCCTCTAAAAATAAGATCCGGTAGTCCTGTCAGAAAAAAAGCGAACACACCGGAAGCGATCAAAACCGCGCTCTGTCGGATATTTTTGTGTTTTATACTTTTATAAATAACCATTCCAGCGAGCGGTAGTACACATATGCCGGACTGGAAACGGAAAAGTGCCGAAACGGAACACCACAATACCGACCAAACGATATCCGTATCCTTTCCTGAGATCCAGTATCTGGAAGCGTAGTAGGCGCTCGATAACAGAAAAGGGGCCGACATGGACTCGATCAATGCGCGCGTGGATACGAAGGGCATTAAAAAATGAAGGGAGAGTAAAAAAAGTCCCGTCAATGGAATCCACGTCTCGTATCCGCTTTTTCTCGCATCCTTACTTTCCGAATCGAACAGAAAAGAAAGATATCTATACCCGACAAAAAGAGTGATCGAGGAAAAAATTCCGAGCGTCACGAAGACGGCTCGGATCTGGTCCAGAGGGTCCGTAAATCCGAGTTGGTACGCGACCTTAGCGGCGCAACGTATCAGTAGATCCGGCAAAAGGGAACGGATCTCCGGAACGGAGGAAACAGGATCGATAAAGGACAAAGAAGCGGACTGCGCCGGAATCGAAAAGAAAAGGATATAATAATCGTCCAACGCGAGATAACCGTAATTGAATATCGCCGTTGCGATCCGGACGAACACCCCCAGGATTAGCAGGAGCCAGAACCATTTCGCTTTAAAAAGGGATTTTTCCATTCAGGATATACCAACTGAATTTCATATCAAATCGATAGCAGTTCAATTACACATCGGTAAATAGTGAACACGATGATTCGAATCCGGATATACGATAAGATTTCGTTTCCCAATTGTCCGAAAACTGTAACCGAATGCTAACTCTTAAATTCTTGCCGCCCTCACGCCGCAAAGGCCGGGGTCGTAGCAACAAGATCACTCGTTGGAGATCCGTCGTAAAAAGGGGAAGAAAATAACGACGACTCTAATCTATAACGACAAATCGTCGCGGATCCATTCGGAATAATGCCGAGTCGCCTCCCGAGCAGCTCGGTAAGTAAGATGGTGCGGATCCAAGAATCCGCGCTTATCGGAAATCAATGCGGATGCATCGTGGAAATAAACTCCGTCTGATTTCAGAGAATCTAAAAATTGCAGGTATCCTTTGTACCAAGCTCCGCTTTCATAAGAGTTCCTTTCCAACGGATTTTCCGGAGAGTTGATGAGTATCACCTTAATCCCTCTCTCTTTCAAAAAGGATACCGTTTTTCTCAAGTATTTCATCTCGGACCATTCCAGATAGGAATCGGAAGAGGAAAGCAACTCCTTACTCTTGCGTATCGTTTTCAGACGATTCAACGCTCCTTCTTCCTCTTGGTTTTTGTACAACCGGAGATCGTAGTCCTCGTCGTATTCTCGGGGACTCATACCGGCCAAACGGGAATCGTCCAAGCTTTCCGTTCTTCTATAGGAAATTTCCCTTCTAAAATCCCTTCTGCAGAAATTCTGGGACAATCGGATCCCGTAAATTTCCTCGCGGCCGAAGATGCGAGCATCCACTTCTTCGGAAGAAACCGGCGTATCCGTTTCAAAACGTAACCGAACCGTTTTAGGCCGATCGGAAAACTCGATGTCCAGTTTATGCCATCCGGACTTTTCGTATCTACGCTCCCAAATCGGTTCCGATCTTCCTACCCGAAAGACGGCTAACTTAGCATCGGGTCTGTGCAAAAAGAAACTGTCCCTCAGGAACGCGCCGTTTATCTCGCATTCTATCTCGAATTCCGGTTTCGCCCAACCTCTTAAATAGATTCCGTTTTCCGGAACGATGCCCGTATAATAGTGATAGGACCTTCCCAAGCGGAACCTATGCATGTACCAAGCTACGAACGGATCGTAAAAGAAACTCCTGAGCCGTACGGAAAACAGGAAAGATCGGATGAGAAAGTCCTGAAGGTTCGATTTACTTAATGTTCCGATCTCCCGCCACCTCTCCTTCAGGAACGATTGCGGATATAAGAGTCGATTCTGATGCCTAGCCTCCACCGAGTCCTGAAAATATTTCGCCTCGTCGAAATACAATATATTTTCTTTTTTATTAATATACTCCAGTTGAAAATCGGCGGGATTGAAGACGTAAACGACGGCGGTCGGATTTTTGGAGGCGATATCCTCCTTATAAAAATAAAAATCGGAAGGAGACATGGACGGATGCGCATAGAATTCCGCACGAACCTGCTCCGTTTTTGCAAAAGAATCCGCCGGAAAGATCCCCTCCGGAAATACGGAATACAAGGCTACACTACTACCGACGATGAGAGTTCCTTTTTCGGATCCCTGAAATTCGATGTTCCGTCTCTTAGAAAGGAAATTGTACCAAGGAGACGTATCCCATTCCATTTCGTTAGGAAAGTTGAAAACGATGCCGTAAAAAAGAACCCGATCCACCACCAGAGAACCGATCGAAAAAACGATCGCAGCCGCAAATACTTTGAGCTTCAAATTTATCTCCCGAAAAATTCCGCCGCACCTTTCGGCGAACTCGCTCTACAAGCACCTCCCTAAGTTGAGAAAAACGAAGCAACCGAAATTCCGCTTTTAGAGGAACGGCAAAAAACCGAAAAGAAAGACGATCGTCATAAAATCGAAGAGATCCGTTATTTTTGTAAAAAAAGAAAGCGGATTATCGAACGGCGTTCGTATCCGTTCGATAACTCCCATCAAGGACCTTGGAAATAAATTATACATTCATGATATATAATATGAACCTAGGTCTAGCCGAGAAAAGAGGTCACAAAATTCTTGCGGTTAAGAATGCTAAGAAAAATCTAGGGAGGATATGTCCGACCCGATGCCGACAAGGCAAAACCAAAGGAAACAAGGAGGGCTCCGACTCGGACATTTTTTATCGTATATTTTCCTACGATCAATCCTACTTCCTTTTTCCTTCCTTCCTTACAGAGCCTGCATCTTTCTAGGCTCGGCGTTGATTCTTCTATTTTATCCTTTTGCGAGAAGACACCGTAAAATCGCTTACAAGAACCTGAGTCACGCCTTTCCCGAGTTGGGTCCGCACGAACTCCGTTCCCTAGTCTTTAGGCACTTCCGATTTTTAGGAGTGATCCTGGGTTGCTTCTTTTACGAACAGAGGAAACCTCGGGTTTGGACCGAAAAATACATCTCTTACGACAAAGCTTCCGAACTGCTGGAAAAAGAACTGCACGAGAAAGGCACCGGCGTCGTCATCGTTTCAGGTCACATCGGAAATTGGGAGAGCATGGCGATCTACATGCCTTTACGTCTTCCTAAAGTAGGAACCCTCTTCAAACCGGCCAGGAATCAATACGTTGGGAATTGGGTGGATTCCCGGAGAAAGAACGCGGGCACTGTCGCGACGATTCCGATCGATAGACCCACCGAGGCTCTACGAAAATTAAAGGGGGGATACTGGCTCGCTTTTTTTGCGGACCAGAACGCGGGTAAAAGCGGAATTTTCGTGCCCTTTTTAAACCGGCCTGCCTCCACTCACCAAGGCCCCGCCGTCATGGCTTATACCGCCAAAGTCCCTTTGGTATTTTATACCACCGTTTACAAAGGACGGGGAAAGTTCGAAGTTTCCTGCGAGGACCTGGGAGTCCCCTACCTTCTTGCCGGAGAAACAAAGGAGGATATGATCTTGAGAACCACAAAGCTATGGACGGAAGTTTTGGAGGAAAAAATCAAAAAGAATCCCGAACAGTATTTCTGGGTCCACAGGAGATGGAAAACCCAACCGACGGATCTCTTCCTCAAATAAATAACCCGACGACTTCTTTCGGGTTCATATTTTTTCCTCTGCGACCGATCCTAGTAATGGAATGATTTCTTTTCGCTCTTCCGCCGTATCGGTTTTGGTTTTCCTACATACCGTCCTGATCCCTTGGGCCTCCGTAGATTCGGAAAACGTACCGCAAACTGCGCCTCGGGAAAAGAGTCTAGAAATGTTCCTGCCGGACTCCGAAAACCGTGATCCTTGGGAACACAGTCCTCTCGAATTTCAAGACCCGGATTTTCTCGGAGATTTCTCCGAAGACAATTCCAAATCCTTGGTTCTGAAAGCCCGCGAAGATCTGAGCAGGGCGCTGGACGTCTTTCAAAAAACCTGGGAAGAGACCGATCGAAAACGGAAGGAAGAAGAAGCGAGAAATCTAGACTCGGAAAGATACGATTGGCAACGTCGGATGAGATTGGAAAATCTGGAAAGAAGCCTGAATCGGGAATTGGCCAAGTCTAGACAGGAATCCGTCACTCTCCTGGCCGCAGCTTCCCGCAATCTGGACAAAGTAAAGAGTCCGAAAGTACGCAAGACCCGGAACTATCTGGAAACCCAAGCGGGGGTCTATCGCGAACTTATCAAGCACCAGTACGCTATGAAGAACTACGTGCAATCCGCCGAATTTCTGGAAAAGTATTTGGACCTGGACCCTAGTTTCGGCGAAGAAACGGAACCGCACCGACTGCTCGCGTTCTGTTACGAAAGATTGGCGCTGGCGGCCAAAAAAAGCCGGGACGAAACCGACATGGAACGGTATCTTTCCTTAAAGCGAAAGCACGGAATACTTTACGCGAAACTAAAATACGGCAGCGATTCCTACGAATTCAAAAGAATGGTGCAACTTCTCGCCAAGGATTAAAACGGCATCCTTCCGGATTCTCAGGTAGGTTCGGACAGACCCAATTCCTTGCGCAGCCTTTTATTTTCCTCCACCAATTCCCGGATCTCCTGTTCAGTATAAGCGAACAGTTTGGTCTGAGCTTCGAGGATCCGATTCATCTCGATTTCTTCGATACTGGAGTATTCCAATGCTCTTTCGGTGGCCTTTCTAAGTTCCAGGGCGTGCTTCAATTCCATGGTTTTTAGAGTATCTATGATTTCGGAAACCTTCAATCTTTCGTGAAGAGTCAATAGCTCCTGGTTTTTCAACTCGTTCACACGTTCTATGGCTTTATTGATGTCTTCGTTATTCTTCTTGATTTTGGCCTCGAATTCGAGGATCGCATGCAGAGCGGCATTTGCCTTATTCGCGTCCTGGTATTCCTTGTTTGCCAGCTCGAATACGCCCTCAAAGAAGCCTACGTTCGCAAGACAACTATTTCCGATCTCGTTCGCGATGAGCTTGAAGAATTCCGTTTGGATCACCCTATCCAATATGATGCGCAACGTTCTGGGTTGAACGGGATTTTCCAGCACCTCCGTCTTTCCTTTAGGGGAAAGTTTCGGAAAAATCTCCTCGGCGTCGGGAGATACGACTATGATCAAAGCCACGAAAGGATGCAACTCGAAGCGCTTTAAGAAGTCGTCCTTGATTTCGTTCCAATCTTTGATTTGGGTATTTACGTAAAAAACGTTGATATCCTGCGGATCCAGCTCGATGCTTTTGTATTCCTTCAGTACGACTTTACGTAATTCTATATTGATTCGAGGGTGTTTCCAGATATGGACGGGGAATTCCGCTCCGGAAGTGATATGCCATATATTTGCGGTTTTCAAAGCCGACTTCCCCCTATCAATTCTTTTCGCATAAGTCGATTCGGAACGTCCCGGTATGCCGTCCGGGGATTTTAACCCCTTCCGTCCCGGTTTCTCCATAAGGATAATTTGTTGAGTACCACTGTCAATTTCGTTTTTAGGGGCTCGAAAACCCGAAAAATACGATCGAAAAAATCGAAGACGGGAGAAAGCCGGTCCGTGGTCCGGTTCAAAAATTTCATAACGGGAAGCGGAAGTCTCATGTCCGTGCGTTTCAGCATGATGTTGAGACTGATGATCGTCACCACGATATTTCCCGCCCAAGGACCCAACCATACCGGAACCTTGCTGTTATCGGAAACGTTGCTTCCTAGAGTGAACAATCCCCAATAGATGATGATCAGAACCACGGCCATCGTGAAACTCATCCCTTTTCCCGATCTTTTGACTACCAGACCTAAAGGCAGGGAAATAATGGAAAATATCAGGCAGGAGAGAGGCATCGCGATCCTTCTATGGATCTCCACGTTGAACTTTGCCAGCACCTTCTTGGACTGCTTTAACAGCGCGTCCAATTGGGTCAGGATCGAGAACTTTTGGGTTTTTTCGGAAGCGGAAATATTCGGGTCTTGAGCCGTCTGAAGTACTTCCAACTGCAACTGGGTGACCATCTGCTTGAGGCCGCCGATCCCCTTGATGGAAAGGCCCATTTCCTTTAGGATTTCCAAACCGGGAATATTTTCCAAACCTTCGCTTTCGATGCTATTTCGAATGGAGATCAAAACCGGCATGGTAAAAGTCTCCGGACTTACGTTCAATTCCAGAGTCTTCTTTTCTTCCTTCTTCGGGATATTGTAATCCATCTCCCCGTTTCTCAAGTCGTATACGGAAAAGCCCTTCTTGTCCTGGTTCCACTCCAAAATCCACCCGCCCTTCAACCGGATGGATTTTTCGAACTCCCCGTTCGGTCCCAATTTTTCCACCAAGGTTCCTTTCTTAGCGGCGATGATCTGCGACATGCGGGATCCGCCCATAGGAATCGCGGTGGTGCCTATGTAAAAATATTCGTCCCCTTCGAGAGAGATCGTCCATTCCCTGATCTGAACGCCGCTCAATTCTCCGGACTCGGGATTGACCCCTTCGGTATACATGGTCCGCCCTTTTTCTTCAAAGAGCCCCTGGGTTTTATCCCCGCTGAATTGTCCCGGAGTCATGGCGAGCAACGGGTTATAAGCCATCACCCATTTGTTGAACTCTTCCATCTTTCTCGTATTTTCCGGGGAAAGAAAAAAGTTGAGATACCCCACCAAGAGAGCCATCACCGTTCCGAAAAGCAAAAACACGACGTAGATTCTGGAGAAGCTGATTCCTGCGGAACGGATCGCAGTGATTTCCGAATCTCCGGACAGTCTTCCCGCCGCCATCACTCCGCTCATAAGACAAGCCATGGGAATCGTCATCGGCATGATATTCCCTAAAAGATAACCGAAGTAATCCAATAAACGAAACGGATCCACCCCCTTACCTACGAATAGACCTATCATCTTTTGCAGGGCGAGAGCCATGTAAATGGTGGTAAAGAAAAGAAGGGAAACGAAGAAAGGAGGAACGATCTCGGAAAGAATATAACGATCTAGGATGGGAATCCTTCTCAAAAATTTTTCTCGGTCCGTATGGACAAAGAATCCGGGAGGAAGATCGGCTACCGTATGTACTCGAACGGAACGAAGATCCGTACCCTGCCGGACCTTTCCCTGTGCTTCCACACCGAAACCTTCCGTGGTCTTCCCTTTTGCCGCCTTTCCCTTTTTAGCGGCGGGAGCGGATTCGGTTGCGGCGACTTTCCCCTTTTTCGGCGGGGAAACTTTTTTCAAGCAAGGATCCTTCCCCTGAGGGTAGCGCTGGTGGCGGAGAGAATTTCCACAGGAACCGTTCTGCCGATCCAAGAGGAAGCCTCTCCTTCTTTCGGAATCGGAAACACGGTCATACGTCCGCAAGGAGTTCTTCCGCAGGCTTCCTCGACGGACTTTTTAGAAAGACCTTCTACCAGAATCGGAAAAGTTTTCCCGATGCGAGCCCGATTCCGTTCCAAAGAAATCGCTGTCTGAAGATCGACGAGCTTAGTGAGTCGTTCGGATTTCACTTCTTCCGGCACGTCGTCCGGAAGTCTCCTCTGGGCGACGGTCCCTTCCCTTTCCGAATATTTGAACATAAAGGCCATATCGAAACCGACGGAGCGCACCGTTTCCAAAGTGTCTTCGTACTCCTCTTCGGTTTCTCCCGGAAAGCCCACGATGATATCCGTAGTGAGTCCGACGTCCGGAACATAGCTCCTGATCCTCTTCGCTACTTCCAGAAATTCCTCCCTGGAGTAGCTCCTTTTCATATCGGAGAGTACCTTCGTATTTCCGGATTGCAACGGTAGATGGATATTCGGACAAAATCTGGGATTTTCCGCCATGAGTTCCAAAAGATGTAAAGGAAAATCTTTGGGATGAGGAGAAGTGAATCGGATTCTCTCTATCTCAGTCTCTTCCAAAAGCATTCTAGTCAGCCCCGCAAAATCCGTCCCCTCGTGAGAATAAGAATTCACGTTTTGTCCTAGGAGAGTTAGTTGCTTGATTCCTTGGGAAACCAAGTCCCGAGTCTCCCTTACGATAGACAGCGGATCCCGACTTCTTTCGCGACCACGGGTATAAGGTACTACGCAGAAAGTACAGAAATTATTGCATCCCCTCATGATCGTCACGAATGCCTGCACGCCATTGACGACCCTGGGCTCGATCTCGTCGTACGTTTCGATCTTAGAAAGGCGCGTCAAGGAAACGGACTTTTCTCCGTTTCGAATTCTGGAAATCAGATCCGGGAGCGTCCTGTAATTATCGGGTCCGACCACCAGATCGAGAGGAAGTTCTTGATGAAAAAGATCTTCTCCTAGATTTTGGGCCATGCAACCCAACACTCCAATCACCAAAGAGGGATTCCTTTTTTTAAGGTATCCTAGACTTTGGAGCCTGCCGTAAATCTTCGCGTGCGCATTTTCGCGGATCGCACAGGTATTCAAAAAAATAACGTCCGAGTCCTCAGGATTCGAGACGGTTTCGAACTGGGCTCCTTGCATCAGGCTGGTTACGATTCCGGAATCATATTCGTTCATCTGGCAGCCGTAGGTCTCAACATAGACCTTACCGGTCTTTACCGACCCTTCTAAGACACTCATAAGACGAGTTTCCGGGGTCGAAATCGGGTGTAAAGGGGATTTCCCCCGTTTTTCGGATGCGAAAAATCGTTTCCTATTCCGGCAGGAATCGGAGAAAATCGATCCATCGACGGTGGACAAAGTGACGATTCTTGGGAACGGCTTGAACCGAAAAACGGATTACTACGAAATCTTGGGACTCGCGAGAGACGCGCAAAAAGAAGATATCGAGGAAGCTTTTTGGAATTATGTTACCGAATTGGATTCGCATGAATGGCTCCCCGAAAAGGGAGAAGCCTTTAGGGAAGGACTAAAGGCTTATTACATCCTATCGGATCCGGAGCGAAGAAAACGTTACGACGGTTCTTTGGATTACGAATTGGTGCTACTGGATCCGAACGGAGTGCCCGAGGAATTCGAAAGATACTTCGAAGTCCAAAAGATCAACACACCCAAGGAATACCAAAGACTGTACCGTCAATTTTTGGTTCTGAAATACGAACGGGAAGACAAACTTTGGTCTCTTAGAAACACGACCCTATTTTTCCTAGGATGTTTCACGTTTTTGATGGCGATATCGATCGTGCTGGTAATCTTCCAAAAAAACGGTTGGCTCTCTACCGAATCCGACCTTTTTTACCGAAAGTGGGGCCTGTTTCTTTCTTCCGGTTTGATGGGAGGGGGATATTTCTTCTTCCGGGTCCTTTTTTTGAATCGGGTGCTGTTACAAAGGGAAAAAAAGAGAGACCAAGAGATAGATGAAGAAAGCCGCCAAGCTTGATCCGAAAGCGTTAGCAAAGGAAGAAATCGAATATTATTATTCCTTGTTACAGGAAGAGGTAACCGAATACAATTGCGGCTCCCTCTGCGCACCTTCCAACGGAGGAGTTCCCGTCTGCTGCCAGGCGGACAACGCCCTCCCTGCCCTCTACAAGTCGGAATACGAGATGCTTTCCGCACGAACCGATCTTTGGAAGGAATACGTCCCGGCAACCAAACAGGAAAAAAAGGAATTCGCTGAATACGATCTTAGGAAGATCACGTTTTGCGAATGCAAAGGAATCGAACATTGCGAGCGGGAAAATAGATCCATCAGTTGCCGCACTTTTCCTTTGGAACCCTACTTGGACACGAGAGGGATCCTTATCGGGCTGGTGTTTATGAGGGAGTTCTTAACCAAGTGCCCGCTCACGACCAAAGCCAAGGACATCCGACAGGCATTCATAGACAGCCATTTTCTTTTTTGGGAGAAATTGCTCTTCAGATTGGACTCGGAATACGAGGTCTACTGGGACTCTAGTCGCGCCTATCGAAGGTGGAGCAAACGCACCGGAAAACCGCTGACCATCCTCTTTCCCAGTCATTTGAAAGGCAAAGAATACCTGAAAAAGTACTGCTGAATCCGGAGACGAGAGGGTCTCTTCCCCCGCTCCATTTTCATCCGATCATCTTCGGACTCGCAGTCTCTATTTTTTTATATTGAACGGTCTATTTATTCATGATACTATATCCCGATGGGAGAAAAGGGAGAAAAATCCAGAGAACGAATGATCCGCGCCATGGCGGAAGCATTGGAAATCCGAGGTTATTCCGGAACGGGATTGAACGATATTGTGGAAGCGTCCGGCGCTCCCAAAGGGTCGATATACTTTCACTTTCCCGGAGGAAAAGAGGAACTAGCCGCGGAAGCTTTGAATACTTCGGGAGAGGAAATGGGGGAATTGTTCCAAAAAACCCTCCGATCCTCCAAGTCGGCCGCTAACGGAATCGAGAACATCCTTTCTGCACTCGAGACAAAGATGATCGAATCGGAATTCCGGAAAGGCTGTCCGATTTCCACCACTGCCAACGAAACTTCTTCGGAAAACGGGGTGGTCGGCCTGACTTGTAGAAACGTATTCAAAAATTGGAATTCTAAATTGGAATTATTCCTAAGAAGCTTCGGATACGGAAAAGCGAGAGCGACCGAACTTTCGGTAGCCTTATTGTCCCTCATGGAAGGAGCGATTTTACTCTCGAGAACCAACAAAGATATCAGACCTCTGAGAACCGCGGCAAAAACCGCAAGACAATTGCTCGCGATAGAGGACAAGAGATGAAACCGAAAAGAATCGTTCGGATCTTAAAGGCGGCGGAAATCGATCCGGATTCTTTCCCTATTTGGATCCGTTAAAGAAGGGAAGTCGGCCTAGCGAGTCCCCGATCCGTCGTACTGGAAAAGAAAACGGAAGAGCAGAAGCTCGCTTCCCAAAATCTGTACTTCCAAGCGATTTTCTCCGGGTACGAAACACCTTCCCGGAAAGGCGGCCAAGATTCTTCTGGTTTCTTCCTCGTAGTGGTGCCTCGCTTTTTTTCGGGGAAGCGTCAGGGATTTGTAGGCTTCCTGGGGAGTTTTCGGATATCTCTCCACCTGACCGAAAGCTGCCTCCGGAAAAACGACATACGTATAAGGGTATTCTAATTTATCAACTGCATCGCATTCACCCAATCTGATTCCGGTTTCTCCCAGATCGGAAACCTCCCGTCCGCCCACTTTCGGTTTGATGATGATCAAAAACACCCTAGCTCCGAACTTCTCCATTTCGGAAAACCCCTCCTGCACATGATCCGAATCCGATTCCGGTCTGGAAAAATTATTCGGATCCGCCAGAATCTTCTTTAATCTCTCCGATCCGATTTCGGAGGCGCTTACCAAAAACGCTCCGCTCCATACGTTTGAATCCGGAGTTCCTTTTTTGGATTCGATCCCGGGAGAAGGTGCCGAGCGGACAAAATTTACTTGGGACCTACAGGAGAGAACATAGAAGAAAAGAGGGATCCAGAGGAGAGGAGTGTACCAAACCCGCAAAAGAAAAAAAAGGGATTTCACCTGAAAACCCATCCTCCGCCTCGCCGGATTGTCTTCCCTCGAATTCATCTGGTCGTCTTGATCAGCAGAATTTCCCGAGTAGCCCTTTCCAACTCAGACTTGACTTCAGGGGTCTTTTCGAAGACATAGGCGTCGAATAACGCGGGAAGACAATCCGGATCTCCGATGACCCGGATCGTATCCACTGCTTGCATCCGTAAGGACAATTTTTCCCTTCGGTTCGAAGCGAACGTGATGAGGGCCGGAACGGAAGTTTTTTCCTTAAGATCGCCTAATGCTCGCAAGATGGAAAGCTTTACGTCCTGGTTTTTTTCCTTATCCAAAATCCTCTTTAAATCCGTGGCACCCGGGTTGTACGCCAGCTTTCCCACAGCCTCCGCGGCTCTAGAACGGAGAGCCGGGTCCTTATCGTTTTCCAAAACTGTAAGCAACCCCTGTCCTCCGCCGTGATTCCCCAAATCCAGCAAAAGGTCCATCATCCTGATTTTCAGGCTATTGATGGATTCCCGGGCAAGCTGTTCGGAGACCGATTTTGCCCCTTGCTTGTCCCCGAAGGGAAACAGGGCCTCTACGCAAACCGCACGGAGATCCGGATTCTGTTCGGTGATCCCCTTATAAAAAAGGGAAATGTATTGCCTGCTTTTCCTGTCTTTTAGGATTTCCAGGGCGTGATAGCGTACGTCCTCGTCTTCGTCGGTGGCAGCCATCTTCGGAATCAGGCCCCTTGAATCGAATATATTATTTTTTTGCAATATAATAAAAAACTTACTTCTAAGCGCCGGACTTTCGTCTGAGGCGAATTTCTGTATCAAATTCTGGACCCGCTCATCCTTGATCCAAACCGAGGATTCTAAAAAATATTCCCGAAAAATCGGATTCGGGGAGTTTGCCAGATCCAGAACGTAAGGCATGGCACGATCGTCCTTCATAAGTTGGACGTTACGATATGCGATCTGCCGCAATTCGAAGTCGGTATGAGTAAGACCTTCGATTACCACGTAGATAAGTCTTTTTTCTTTTTTCTTTTCTGCAAGATCCAGAACACGCTTTCGGATCTCTATCTTTTTGGTGATCTTAAACAGACTTTCGCATTCGGAACTCCAATTCGGAGCGAGAGAATCCAAATCCTCCGTTTCCGAAAAGAGATCCAGAATCGCGAAGAGAGTGTCTTCTCTGGTATCGGGATCGGAAAGGATTTTCGGAAGCTCCTTTACCAAGTCGGATCGCGAACGGCTACGTATCTCCCGGATCGCTCTGGCCTGTTTTCTGCCTCCGGAAAGGACCTCCTCTCGGAAAGGATCCTTTGCTTCCTCGGAAAATACCGAGAAGGAAAACACGGAATAGGTGCAGAAGAGAAGCGGCAAAAGAATCCGTTTCAGAAAGCTCCCTCCCTTATGGAAGCCCCTTCCAAAGCCGCAGCGGCAGCCCTTTTATTATCGTACGCTTCCGTATTGGAAGGATCCAAATCGATCGAATTCTGAAACGAACGTACGGCTTTTTTGTATTCTCCGTTTTTGTAATACGCGACTCCTAAATAATTGTAGGCTGTCGACGCCGTCTTAGGTCGGACTTCGGATCTGACGATGGCGGTCAGTTCTTCGATCGCCTTTTCCCGATCCAGTACCGAATTGGAATCCAAAAGGATCTTGGTCAAAACCAGTCTCCCTTCATAATCCTCCGGATTCATATGGGCCGAACGATAGGCCTCGTCCTTTGCTCGATTCCGTAGATCCGGGTCCTTGGATTTATTGTACAAAAGGGCGAGTTTTTTATGGGCTTGCTGGAGTTCCGCCGGGTTCCGTGATTGGTTCAACACCTGTAACAGTATCTTTTCGGCGTTCGAGCTCTGATTGGAACCGACATAAGCCTCCCCGAGTTTCAATGCGACCTTATAATAATCTTCCTTTTGCTTAACGATGGCCGAATATTCCTCTATCGCCTCCCGATAGAACTTATTTTCCAGATAATAGTCGCCTAACGCTTCCTTAGGTTTGATGTCCGAAGGATCCAAGTAGGCGGCCCGACGGAAATTCTCTATCGTTTGCACTCCGTTGCCGGTATGTTTATATACTAGACCTAAATTATAATATGCTTTTGCGTTTTTGGGATTGATCTCGATCAGACGATTCAGGTAGGTGATCGCCTCTCCGTATCGTTCCATCTGATCCAGGACCACGCCCAGATTCAATAAAGCCGTTTCGGTAAAGCTATCTCCCGGAGTGGAATCCACGATCCGACGATACGTTTCCTCCGCGGCAAGCAAGTCTCCGCGATTGTAATAAGTCTCCGCCAATTGGAAAAGAAGGTCCAGATTATTGGGATTGTATTTCAGACCTTTCTGCAACGTGCTTATGGACTGTTCTCCCTGATTCAATTGTTCGAAGGATTCCGCAATGGAACGGAAAATTTCCGGGTCGCTGGCACCCGCCTGTTTTGCGAGTTCCAGATATTTCAACGCTTCCTCCTGCTTTCCGTTTTTCTTAAGTACCACGGAAAGATTGTACAGAGCTTTCGCGTCGTTAGGAGAAAGGTTGGCCGCTTCACGAAAATAATGTTCGGCCGCAACCAATTCGCCGCGATTGTATGCGATGTTTCCCAAATAGGAATTCGACAACGCCGCGAGTTTTCCGCCGCGGGACCTTAGGACCACGAGCTTGAACTGTTCTTCCGCCTGGGGGAGTTCCCCTTTTTTGAAATAACTCACCGCCAAATTGTAAGTAAGGTACGGGTCGTCCGGCGAGGACGAAAGGCCTCGCTTGTAAGAATCTATGGCCGCGTCCGGATCGTTGATTTCGTTGAACAGATTTCCCGCGAGTAACGCGATCCTAGGATCGTCGGGAGCCAACTCCTTGGCCTTCATCGCCGTGGAACGAGCGTCCGCAAATTGGCCGTTATGCTTATAAGCCAAAGTCAGGTTGTAATAGGCGTGCACGTTTTTCGGATCGTAAAGAATCGCTTTTTGAAGCCTTTCGATCGCGAGCGGAAAACGCCCGGCTTCGTCATGGATCACTCCGAGCACCGTCAAAGCTAGAGATTTTTCGGGTTCCGTGGAAGGTCCGTTCAGGAATTCCGTACAGTAATCGAATGCCTGACGAGTAAATCTTTCCTTATACAGATTGATGCACTTCGTAAGCTGCGGATTTGCGGAACCTTCCGGGAGATAGGGTCTCTCTAACAGGCGACTAATATCTCCCTTGGGTGCAAGTAGGTCCTTACTTCCCGTAAATCCCCCTCCGGCAATTTCTCCCGAGCGATGGGAAAGGTAATACCACCCGGCCGCCAGAAATGCCAGAAGAATCAGGAGCACCATGGCCGCCCAAAAAAAGGCGAGTTTATTATAGGAACGACGCGGTTGAAAGGACTCTGGCTCCTCTCCGTAATACGCCGAGGGTTTAGGTTCTTCCGTCTCCAGGAAGATCCGGTTTTTGCGGATCGGGTTTTCCATGTCGGTTGGTCTCGTACTGGAGGATGGAGTTTAGGATCCCGTTGATAAACGGCACGGAATTTTCACTCTCGAACTCTTTGGTTAATTCGACCGCTTCGTCGATTACGACGACCGGCGGGATTTCCATGGAGTTGAGAAGCCCGTAGATGGACAAGCGTAGTATGCACTTATTCACCGGAGAAATTCTTTCAAAATCCCAGTTCCTCGAGTATTTCTTGATTAAAGTATCGATGGCTTCGGAATTTTTCACAACCCCATTTATGATCGAAACCGCGAAATCCCTCTCTTCCGTTTCGATTTTTTTATCGTACCATTTGAATTTCAAAACCTCGGAAATGGGAGGCTTGACTAGTTCCAACTGATAAAGCGCCATTACGGCGATCTCCCTGGCCTTCCTTCTGGAAACGGACATGGATCAGAGGAGAGCCAGCAGATTTACCATCTCGACGGCGGTCAACGCGGCTTCATAGCCCTTGTTTCCCGCCTTCGTACCTGCCCTCTCTACGGCTTGCTCGATCGTGTCCGTAGTCAACACTCCGAAAACGACAGGTAAGGAATACTGGACTCCGATGGAACCGACCTTGGCGGATTCTCCCGCAACAAAATCGAAATGGGCGGTAGCGCCGCGGATCACCGCACCCAAGCAAATGATGGAATCGTATTTTTTAGACGCGGCAGCTTTGGAAACCACGACGGGAAATTCGTACGCGCCCGGAATCCGAACGACGGTAATATCCTTGTCTTCCACTCCGGCGGCGTTCAGAGCATCCAAAGCCCCTTTTAAAAGACTTTCTACGATGAATTCGTTAAAACGGGATGCGATGACGCAATGTTTTTGGCCAGAGCCGTTCAGTTTTGCTTTAAGTTCCTTGGGCATCGGTTTCCTAGTTGATTCTATTATCGAAAAAACACAAGTTACCCTATGTGGCAACCGGAAAAGAACCTCGATCTGCCAAATTATTCCTTCTTGCGGGAACCTTCTTTGCGACTAGTTGCGCCTCCCTACAATCGCTTTGGAAACCGGAAGATCTGTTCGTAAAGAGCCTGCAACTCCCGGCTTGGGTTTTGGATTCGTCGATCAAATTGCGGGTGTTTAACGACACTCCTAACACGGCCAATCCGGAAGACGCCCTTCCCGAAGACGACATCGCATTCTATTCCGGAAATGCAAGAGTGTTGATGGCGGCGTCTCCCGCAGCCATGAAAGACATATACAAAATGGCGGGTTGCTTGGACGGCACGGAATTGGTGACCATCCGAGGAAATAAGATCACCGAAAACCAGGAAGATATCTGGTACGGCATTTGCCGTAGCGGAGCCTCCGACATGGTAGTCTTCAAGGTATTCGATATGGGAAACGAAAGCCTATATAGATTGTACGAGGAAGAACTCCTTCCGAGTTGGGAAGAAGCCCGAAAAATCATGCAAACCAATCCGGAAAAAGCGATGCGCTTAGCGAACCGTTTGGTCGAACACGAACCGGCCCATCCCGGAGCCAGAAGGCTCTTAGGGAGCCTTTACTTAAAATCCGGTTATTGCCTTGGAGCCGTACGAAATTATCGGATCTATCTTCGTATCATGCCGCACACGCCGGAAAAGGGCAAAATCGACGCCTTGCTCAACAAATCCTGCAAGGACGGTCTAGTTCCGAAAAAGAAAGAACAAAAAGAGTTCTCGGAAGAACTCCCTCATCTGGGGGAATAGGTTCAGAAAAAAAAAGGATTCCGGAAGTCGATTCCTTCCCGGTTACTCCTTGATTCTAAGAACGAGCGTGATCTTTCCGTCGGGCCTTTCCACGACTTCGAAACCCTCTTCCTTCAAGGACTTTTTGATCTTATAAAAACCTAGGTTCACCACTTTCGGTATGCCCTTTTTAGAAGGACGGGAGTTGAATTCGTCGGGAAGAGCTTCCATTCATTCTAGTTTCGGTCCGAAAGGTTCGCGTCTTGACCTTGACAGCAGAAATTCCTTCGGAGAAATGAGACTTAAATGAAAAGGACATTCCTCGCTATTCTTGTTCTCCCGCTTTTGGGAGCCGGAATCGTGGGAGTTCTTTTTCCGGAATGGTTCGACTCTCCGGCTCTAGTCTGGTTATTTTCCAAATCCTCCTTCGTCGTTTTTCTATTGGTTCTGCTCTTGGCCGCCGCCGCCATTTTGAGAGTTCTTCTTCGGGCCAGGAACGCGATTCACGCTCAGACCGCTGCCGTGGAATCCCATCTCAGGAATATCTTGGACGAGCTCGTACAGGATTCCCAGGCCCTGGAAGGTTTTTTAAGAACCGATCTTCCCCAAATGGAGGAAAGGTTGAAGGTTTCCAAAGAGACTCTTCCGAAAGAGGTATTCTCCTCGTATCATTCGATCTGGACCAGAATCCGCACCGACGCCGAAGCCGCGTTCCGTGATCTGGAGAATCTCCCTCTCGAACCTCAGACTCAGGAGATGCACAAAAAAAGGTCGGAAATTATTTTAGAATATAAAGATTTACTAAACCGTCATACCCGAGCCAAGACGATTCTGGAAAGGGTGAGGGCGGACCTTTCCCTTTTAAAGGAAAGACTAAAGGAGAGAAATTGCTGAATATCAGAGCGGTCGTAATGATCGCGATCCTTACCGTTCGTTGCAACGCAGGACAACCCGTAGCGCCCGAAACCGCCGAAGGGAAAATCCAAGAACCTACGTTTCCGATCCTTTCCCTTTTAAAGCCCGGAGAAAATACGGCCGATTTGTCTTCCCCTAGAAAGGGAAATAAGACCAAAGGTATTCTGCTGCACCATACGAGGGGACTTTCCCCCGAGGAATATATTCGCAAAAGCGCCGCAGGCGGTTGGCTCGTCCATTACCTGGTAGACAGATCCGGAAAAATCTATGGGACCGAGGACCCGGATAAAATCCGGCTGAAGGCGGCGCCCAAAACCGACGAAGAAGTCATTCACGTCAGTTGGGAAGGAAATCGAGACGAAATCCTGAAACGCCCCTTACAAAAGAAAGCTTTTCTGAAGTTGGTACGAAGGATCGCTTCGGATTACAAAATTCCTTTTACGAACTACGATATAGATTCGAAGAACGGAATCTTTACGCATTCCCAGGCCAAAAAAAGGTACGGAAGGTTCCTGGATGGCGGAGAATGCGGAAGTGAAAACGTTCTGAAGACGATTCTGGAGGAATCCGGGGGAAAATACTATTCCGAAACGGAATGGAAGGAGCGTTTCGGCCCGGATTGGGTATTGAGGAGAGAAAAACCGTTTAGCGGCCCCGCGGGAGAACCCCGGGAACCTACCTACGACAAGGGGAGAGGAGTCACCCCTACACCGAAAGCGGAGTTGGAGACGATCGAAAAAACCCAAGACGGACTCCTACCGGAGGAGCGGAGACTCAGATACAATCATCGCGGGACGATCTCCGCCGATTGCGTGGTCCTGCATTTTACCGCTATTTCAGATTATAATGCTACATTAAACGTATTAGAAAAAAGAAATCTTTCCGCGACCTTTCTTGCGGACAAGGACGGAAAGATCTATCAATTGCTGGACCACCATCTTCACGCGGCTGCCGCGGCTACGGGAACGAACCGCAATTGTTTTCAGGTGGAGATCGTAGGAAAGGATACGGAAATGCTTTTAGGCAACCCCAAGCAGACGGAAGCCGTAGCAAAACTGGTAAAGGAGCTTTCCCGAAAATACGAATTTCCGCTCAACAATAAGTCCATCGAACGTCTGAACGGAGTCTACTCCCATACTCAGGCTAAGAAGAAATGGGGAGGGTCCATTTTTCTGGACGCTCAGGATTTCGACCCCGGAGAACCGTACATGAAGAGGATACTGGAATCCGTAGGCGGGACGTTTTACGAGGAAAAGGATTGGCAGGATCGGAAAAGCGAGGATTGGATCCTTTTACATACGGACTTTCAGCCCTAGGAATTGACCGGCTTTACGATTCTGCCCGGATTTTGTTTGTCTGGCTTTACACCGCCTCTCAACTGACTCGGGGTTTTTCCCGTGATCTTACGGAACGCGTCGTTAAACGATGATTTCGAATTGAACCCCACGAAATAGCAGATCGATAGAATATCCTGGTTGGAATTTTCGGATAGAAGCCCCACCGCCTCGTCTATCCGGAAACGGTTTACATAATTATAAAATCCCACTCCTTTGTGCTCGTTCAGGAATTCCGTCAACTGGTACGGCTTGATTTCCAGATCCTCGGCCAATAGTTGCAGGGTCAGGTCCGGATCCCGATAAAGCTTTCCTTCCCTCATCAACTCCTCTATCCTTAATTCCAATAGGGCCAGGTCCAAACCGACTAATAGCGATTTCTCGTATTTTTTCTTTCTCACTTCCTTTGTCAAAGGGGCGAAAAAATTCGGATATCTGGCGGGAGCGAGAAACAGAAGAACCACCGTAACCGTGACGAGCGTTCCCCCCAACCGGAAAAGATCGTCCCAACCTCCCATAAATCCGAGAATCATGGAATACATAGCAACTGCAGTGACGGTGGCTAAACTGAAGACAAATCTGATTTGAGGACGGATTTCCGGAACGGACAACACCCCCAATAACATTCTGTATCTCGCTCCGAAATATCCGGTCGTGAGTGCCGTAGTAAAAAGAAAGGACAAAGCTAGATAATGCTTATACCTTGCCGCGCGAAAATCCCTTAGATCGGCAACGATTTCAGGGACGGGTCGAAAAAAGAAAACCGTTTCCAATAGGAGAAAGACGGCCGGGACTACGAAATGCAGTCGAATGTCCCTGTCCAACGGCTGGTTCGGATAGAGAAGAGAGCGAGTGTATAAAAGAGTCAAGGGCCCGACCGTGGAAAAGCTGGTCAACAGAAGATAGATGGAATGGGGAAAGGTCTGGTCCAATTCCCGCGTCACATTCCCCGACGTAAATAAGATGGTTCCCAAAGCGGCGAACAAAACCGCGGCCAAACGGTCTTCTCTCCCTTTTGGGGACGGGAGAAGTTTCTGTACGGACAATAGGTAAGAGAGTCCGGAACCAAAATAAATGATCCAGAGACTCCCTTCTTCCCAACGAAACATGCACGGTAGTTTAAAAAAAACAAACGATCTGTCAAGTTTTCCTGAAGCCGAAAACGAATAGAACGGACTTCCTACCCGTCCGAAAGAGAGAGACCGGAAACAGATTCGTTCGATACCAAACCGATCGGAATGATATCATACTTATAAATCACTTATTCGTAAAATAGTCTTTTTGAAACAACAGTTCGAATAATAAAATTCGAACGTTCGGATTCCACCCTCCGGTCGCGCCCGCCTTTAGATTCCGCTATTCTACTTCGACAAGAACCGATGAGAATTGAGCGCATCGAACTGGAGTTTAAAATGGAAACGAAAGGCGTAAAGAAAGCCAATCGGGTTTTCAAAACTGCCGTGATTGCATTGACCGCCCTAGCTGCGGGCTGTCCGGCCGGAATATTTACGGAATTCCCGAACCAAGAACAAGTCTGTACCTTCGATCCTGTACGGGAGGGAATCCGAGCGATCTCTGCGGCCAATTTTCCCCAACCTCAATTGCAGTCTCTATCGATCAATGGAACCCTGGCTTGGCAGAATCTGCCGAACAGCGTGGTTCCCGTTCCTCCGCCCGTCCTGGCGCCGGGACAAGTGATCACTTTAAAAGGGTCGGGATTCGGAGCCGGCCCCGACATCGATTTTTCAAAAATCATGATCGGAAACACAAGAATCCTCGAAACGGATCTGAAGATGTACGAGCAACGCTTGGATGTGGCCAAACAGGTGAACTTCGAAGTGGATAACGTGCACGACCAATGGAATAAATACGTCATCTCTTGGACGGACACGGAGATCCAATTCACCGTTCCCGAGCATACGACCGGCGGCCCGTTGATCGTCCAGGTACAGAAAAGGACAGGATATAACGAATCCTTATTGCGCCCCGGACAGTCGCACAACGTGATAGACGCCCAAACCGGTCGGATCACGGACGAGGATTTCAAACAGAATTGCGACGTAGTTTCCACGTTAAGCGAAGCAAAAGCCACGGATCCTCTTGCCGTTACCGTAAACAATCCGGGATTCGGCGACCTTTTCACTCTGGGAGAGGAAGTCTTTTGGTCCTACGACTTCAACATCGGAATCGCACATATCATTCGGAACCTGGATTGGACCAAGATATTCGGATACCAGGCCACGGACCCGATCACGGGTTTGATCGCCGACCCGGTTCTCCTGTTCGGTGCGAATCGCGCAGTGACAGGAGAGGTACCTTCGGCGGCGACGGATAATGTGTATTTCGATCCTTACCCTCAACCCACTCCGATTCCGGGATTTCTAGGATCGGACCCTTTGCTGAAAGGAAATACGAGAAGCAGCGGTTGGGCAGGCTATAGATATGCCGAAGCTTCCAATCCTTATACCGGCAAAGGAGAATGGATCGGTTTCAACTGCGCTTCCTGCCACGGCTATCGGGTGAGCTTCGAGGCTTCCCCCGGAAACGTGGTTACGAAAGTGATTCCTGGGCTCCCGAATCCGAAATGGTCCATGAAATGGTCCTTGTTGGGCGACTTCAAAGGAGTAAAAGCGAGCGAACCCGGCCCGAGCTTTGACGCCAGCTCAAAAGACGTGGATAAGACGGTTCTGATCTACTCCCTACCCCAGGGGGCCGGCGAACATACTCTGATCCGTATCAAAGGGGAAGGAAGCGAGACGGATAACGATTACCAATTCTCCCCGATCGCCATTCCGAACGTGACGAATTATATGGGGGTCAGAAGGTCCCTGTCTCATACGGAATCCTACGTCGGATTCGAAGGATCCTATATCCATTCGGAAGAACCAGACGGAGCCACAGGTTCGATGAAGACCAAGGCACTCCAAGCACTCACCGCCTACATGACGAAATTGGATCAGAACGACAGATCTTTGCGTCAAGCGGGAATGTATCGTTGGTTGAAGTATAAGGGAAAGCTCTTGGGGCAGGCGGGAGCGGATCCTGGAGAAGGAAGTTTCGTACAAACCGGCTGGGAATCCTATCCGGGCGTTACCTCAGCGGTCAATCGCGGAAAAACAATTTTCCAAAGGGATTGCGGAAGTTGCCACGGAGATAAGGTGGGACTGAATTCGAACGAAAAAATGTTCCGCCTGGATCAGGTCGGAAGATTCTTCGCCCCCACCGTATACCAAAGAAAGCAGCAATCCATACGGGCTACCTTCCTCCGCGATATGTATTGGGTACAACATAGAGGTCTGTTAAGCGACGGACACGTACGGAATTTGGAGGATCTGGTTCATCCTGACAGATGCACCGAAGGATCTTCCCTTTACAATTCCTATTATACGATTCATACGGCAGCGGTCCCTCCGTTAGGCGGTCCCGATTTTCCCGTGCCCTATCCTTCGCATAACAGAAAAGGGGACGTATTCAGAATCCCGAAATCCCCATCCGATACCGACCAGGGCGTAAAAAGGAATCGATTCATAGAAAGGCATAAGTATTTCGTTTCGATCCCCGGAGACAACGACTGGTATTATTGGGACTATCAGAAAATGAGACGGGAATACGGTCCGGAGGAATTGGGCACTACGGCCCCGATCGGATTACCGGCGAGCCCCCACCCTTGGTGTACGAACAATTCCGCGGATGTGGACGATCTAGTGGAATATATCCTCACTCTCTAAGGTCGATGACCGTCCGGTAGGACGTCCGCGGGGTGCGGGCGTCCGGGAGGAGTGTTTCGCCCGAACGTTATTCTCCGTTTGGACTCTTCCGGAAGGAAGCCCTTCTACCGGACTTTTCTTTTCTACTCCAGCATGCTGCGAAGCATCCAGGCTGTCTTTTCGTGAATTTCCAATCTTTGGGTCAACAGATCGGTGGTGACTTCGTCCCCTCCGGACTCGGCAGCAGGAAGGATTCCTCTAGCAGTGCGGATCACTGCCTCATGTCCTTCGACTAAGTTCTTAAGCATGTCTTCCGCTTTCGGAACTCCGTCTTCTTCCTTCAAAGATGTCAGCTTGGCGAAGGCCTTGTACGTTCCCGGAGCGGGGTATCCTAAGGAACGGATCCTTTCCGCCACCAGGTCTAGGGCATTCCAAAGTTCCGTGTACTGGGTCATGAACATGAGATGGAGAGTGTTAAACAAAGGTCCTGTCACGTTCCAGTGATAGTTATGCGTTTTTAGATAGAGAAAATATGTATCCGCAAGCAAGCTCTGGAGGCCTTGGTTGATCGCATCTCTGTCCTTGTCCGGTATCCCGATATTCGGCTTCATAAAATCACCTTTTAGATTTATTCTTATTTTAGACTAATTCTAAATCAATCTACAAACAAGCAAATGAAAAAAAACTCGCATTCAACTGGAGAAGTCGCCATCCAATTTCGAGAATTTCTTGGATTTTTCCCGGTTTTTCTCATTTTCAAAACGCAAGAAAACGGGAAAAACCAGGCGCGCTGGAATCAGCAACGAGAACCGGAAGCGCATTGGCCCTAGCAACTGCTGTACGGAAACCGTCAAATTCGAATGATTCGCAGCAGGATCCGATTCACCTAACGCACTATCGGCGGCTTTTCCGTTGAAAAGCAAAGGAAAGGTATGCGCGGCTCGTCTACTGCCATGATCCGGGTCTGAAAAGCTCGGACACACCTTCTAAAGACCTACTTTTTGTATTCTCGAACGGCTGCAAATACCTCTTCCAGCTCGGAATCCTTCATATAAGGAAATAGAGGAAGATTCAGAACGGAGGAACAAATTCTTCCGGTTCTGTGCTCTTCTCCGTACCGTCCTTGGATGTAGGGTTTGGCCCCTTCCTGATCGCTCATCGCTCCCGGATAGATATTTCCGAAACCGATCCCTTTTTGCTTCAGAATTTCCTGGATTTTCGGGCGTTCGGAAGGATCGAACAAGGTAACGTTACAATAACCGTTTTCGAAAAAATCCTTGGGCGGATGGATCACGTTCACTCCCAGACTCGGAAGTACTTCGTAATATTTTTGACAGGCCTTTCTTCTGGAAGAGATACGCTCATCCAAAAACGGGAGGTTCAAATTCAGAAAGGCTGCTTGTAAGGTATCCAAGCGGGAGTTCCAACCCACGTCCCCATATCCGTAATGGGACGTCCTACCGTGATTGGATAGCATCCTCACCTTGGAGGCAAGAGCTTCGTCGTTCGTAAAAACCGCGCCGCCGTCTCCTGCACCGCCGAGCACTTTTGCAGGATAAAAGGAAGTAGTACTGAGGAAAGCATTCTTATAAATGGACTCGCCTTTGTATTTTACTCCGAAACATTGCGCTCCGTCTTCCAGCAAAGGAATGCCTTTGGATTTACAGAGATTCCGGAAGTCGTCCAGTCGGGAACTTCCCCAACCGTAAAGGTGAACGATGATCGCTGCCTTTGGTTTGACCTTTTCCAGAGCTTTTTTAAAATCCTCGAAGTCCATCTGAAGATCTTCCGGATTCGTGTCCACCGTCGCAGGAGTTGCTCCTACGTTCACCACCGCTTCGAAGGTAGCCCAGAACGTGGAATCGGGAAGCAATACGATATCACCTTTTCCGACTCCTAAGGCCCGCAATGCAAGTTGCAGTGCGTCGGTACCGTTAGCGCATGCGACCGAGTATTTGGTTTCAGCCTTTGCCGCAAGGTTCGCTTCCAGGTTCGTTACTTCTTCGCCTCCGATAAACGAAGCGTTTTTGCTCAGAACCCTGACTTTTTCCTCCCATGATTCCAAAAGACCGGATTCGAAACGTTTTATGTCTATAAAGGGTACGCCCATGTGAACTCCTCCGAACAGGTTCGGAGACATGTCGGAAAAAGCAATTCTTTTGAGACGGTCCTATTTTCGCCGAGTTTTCTTGGCGGGAGGACGTTTTTTGAGCCCTTTTTTTGCCGCCGGAGAACCCTTCAGATCCTTAGGGAGAGCCGCGGATTTTTCGTCAAACAGCAATCGGACGACGTCTTGGAATCGGCTCACCGGAAAGAATTCCATTCCCTTTTTTACGTAATCAGGAATCTCGTCTAATTGCGGTTTGTTGTCGTTCGGAAAAATGATCTTATGGATCCCCACCCTTTTGGCGGCGACTACCTTCTCTCTCAATCCGCCTATGGCCAACACTTCTCCGGTTAGGGTGAGTTCTCCGGTCATTCCGTATCCTAGCTTGATTCTTTTTCCCAAGGCGAGAGAAAGGATAGCCGTAGCCATCGTAATTCCGGCGCTGGGTCCATCCTTAGGAGTGGCTCCGTCAGGAACGTGCAAATGAATCGTTTTATCCGCAAAAAGCTCCTCAGAACCTAAGAAATTCTTAATATAACTCAGCGCGATATTGGAGGATTCCTCCATGGATTTTCCGATCATCCCGGTCAAAAGAATTCCCCCTTTGCCCTTGATAAAGACGGCCTCGATCAATAAAGTGGCTCCTCCCACCGAGGTCCAGGCCAATCCGAGAGCGGTTCCCGGAACCGTAGGCTTAGTCATGCGGTCATCCGTGTATTTCGGGACTCCTAAAAACCCTTCGAGATCGGAAGCGCGGATCGTCTTAGGATATTTTTCCCCTTTTACGATCTGCAGGGCGATCTTTCTGGCCAACTTGTCGGTCTGTTTTTCCAAACCTCTTACGCCTGATTCCCGGGAATAATGATCGATCATCGTTACGATCGCGTTTTTGTCCATCTGGAGTCCGTACTGCTCCAATCCGTTCTTCTCCAATATCTTCTTCCAAAGATGTTTGGAAAAGATCTGCACCTTTTCGTCGGTAATATATCCGGAGAGATGAATGACCTCCATCCGATCCAAAAGGATTCGACTAATGCCGTCCAATGTGTTTGCGGTGGCGATAAAGAAGATGGAAGAAAGATCGAAGGGAAGATCCAAGTAATGATCTCGGAAGGATTTGTTCTGTTCCGGATCCAATACTTCCAAAAGGGCGGCTGCCGGATCTCCCTGCATTCCTATGCCGAGTTTGTCGATCTCATCCAATAATAGGACCGAATCCTTTTCTTTGGTGATCCTGAGAGCTGTGATGATCTTTCCGGGCATGGAACCGATGTAAGTCCTGCGATGTCCTTTGATTTCGGCCTCGTCCCTCATCCCTCCTACCGAAAAGCGGAAGAATTTTCGACCCATGGATTCGGCGATGGATTTTGCGATCGAAGTTTTTCCCACTCCCGGTGGGCCGACTAAAAGAAGGATGGATCCTTTTTCCGCTGGTTTGAGTTTTTTTACCGCGAGAAATTCCAGGATCCTTTCCTTTACGTCGTCCAGCTTGTAGTGATCCCTATCCAAGGTTTTTTTCGCCTTTTCCAAATCCATATCCCGAGACGGCGCGGGTTCCCACGGGAGACTTTCCAGAATGTCGAGATAATTCCGGATCACATTGTAATCGGCGGTATTCTGATCCGTGTAGAGGAATTTGTCCATTTCCCGCTCCACTTCCTCGATGATTTCCGGATCCGCGGGAATGGATTTGAGTCTCTCTAGAAATTTTTCGTATTTCTTCTCGTATTTATCTTCTTTTAGACCCAATTCGGACTGGATGGCCTTGAGTTGTTCCCGGAGAAAGAACTGTCTTTGCTGCTTGTCTATTTTTTCCTGGATGTTTTCCTGGATTTCTCTCTGAAGGCTTACGAGTTCTATCTCCTTTTTCAGGAAAAGCAGGACTTT
The DNA here is from genome assembly GCF_004771275.1 of Leptospira fluminis. Lineage (GTDB taxonomy): Bacteria > Spirochaetota > Leptospiria > Leptospirales > Leptospiraceae > Leptospira_B > Leptospira_B fluminis. Next base: position 44,100 of record NZ_RQEV01000001.1, read on the forward strand.
CTCTATCCTGTCCTTCAGGTTGATGGATTCTATGACCGATTGATATTCCGCCTTTTCTATATTCAAAATACTGCATACGAAATCGGCCATTTTTCCCGGCTCGTTTACGTTGAGCATGGTCAGCTTCATTTCTTCGGTAAATAGGGGATTATTCTGGGCCAATTCCCTGGTCATTACCAAGAGCGTTCTCATCATGGCTTTAATGGTATTCTTAGGGGCGCCCGGCTCTTCTTCAGGATAGGAAACTGCGGCAACCAACAACGGGTCCACCGCGACGAAGGATTCCACCTTGAATCTTCGGACGGTATTGATCAGAATGTTGACCGCTCCGTCCGGGAGATTGACCTTTTTCAGGATTTTCGCGACCACTCCGAAAGAGTATATATTCTCCTCCGTATTCTTTTCATGTTCCTCGTCGATGAGTAAGACCAAACCGATGAACGAATTTCCATTGAGAGAATTCTCCACGGCCTTTGCGAATTTTCCTCCCGGAACGATGAGAGGAGTGATGATCCCCGGAAAGACAGGACGGGATTTGATCGGGATCAGGAAAAGTTCGGGAGGCAGAATCGCATCCACCGGAACTATGTGACTTTCAATTTCATTCAAATCGCCGTTGTATTCCACGTTTTCTCCTTTTACAGCGCGTGCGGAAAGGCTGGCCCTACGGACCTACAGAATCCAAAATCTTATATACCTCTGGATTCTCAAACCATTCTTTGTGTCTAAAGTATCGTAGATGAAAGCCATTCAATTTAACCGATTCGGCGGCCCTGAAGTTTTAAGCTATGTGGAATTACCCGACCCTATCCCGGAGGAAGGGGAAGTAACGGTGAAAATCCTGGCATCCGGCGTCAACCCCTCCGACTGGAAAATCCGAGAAGGAAAATTCCAAGCCAGAATGCCGAATGTCCTCCCGATCATTCCGGGTTGGGAATGTTCCGGAATTGTGGTCCAAAGGGGATTTGCTGCGAGAAGATTCGAGGTCGGCGACGAAGTATTTTCTTATTGTCGTAGGCCTTGGATCGAAAAAGGGACTTACGCGGAGATGATCTGCCTACCGGAATCTTATCTAAGTTTGAAACCGAAATCCCTTACCCACGAAGAGGCGGCCGGAATCCCTTTGGCCGGCCTGACCGCCTACCAGTGTTTGTTCCAAGCTGCCTCTTGCGCCGAAGGAAATCTCGTCCTGGTTCTGGGCGCGAGCGGAGGAGTCGGCTCTTTTGCGGTGCAACTCGCTCGAATCGCGGGTGCAAAGGTGGTAGCGGTGGCAAGCGCGCGTAACGAGAAGTACGTACTGAGCCTCGGTGCCGACGGCTTTATAGATTATTCGGAGGGAGAATTGCGAAATACCTTTCTCTCAAAATATCCCGAAGGAGCCGATCTAGTTCTGGATTTCGTGGGCGGGGAAACTTTTTCCCAAGGATTGGGATGCGCAAAATCCGACGGGAATCTAGTGTCTATTCTTGTAAAGGAAATGCCGACGGGAACCCAAGTCCGAGGTTCTTACGTATTCGTAGAACCGAATGCGAAACAACTCACCGAGCTTGCAAGACGGGCGGACGAAGGTCGTTTGAAAGTCCATGTAAGCGAGATCTTCGGCCTTGCGGAAGCCGCCGATGCCCAACAAAGGATTTCACAACTTCATACCAGAGGAAAAGTGATCCTGAAAATGTGATTCGCAATGAATTATTTTATATAACAAACGATATTTTATCTTGGGCAAAATCTGTGGAACGATTGACTTTTGTCAAAGATTGTCGGATCATGAAACGTCTCCTTCTTCAAAAGAGAATTTCACGAAGATAGAAAGATACATGCGGAATAAAACCTAAAAAAGAGCAACAAGAGTCTCCGAAATGAACGTAAAAAGAAAGATCGCCTTGTTTTTGGTATCCTGTATTTGGCTTTCCGGCTGCCACCAGGAGAAGCACGACAAGAATAAGGAATTAACCGAAATCGCCTTAGGGGTCATACTTTACAATCCGTACCAAAAAATCGTTCCTACTGCAGGATCGATTACGATTTCGAGTATCGCTAGTTCCGGTTATAATAGCAGAGCCTTTAATCCGCAATGTACCGGCGTAACCGGAAATACGACCTTCGAATTTTTCAGGAAACAAATCGTACCGAATAATACCAATTTAGTCATCAACTTCATGGGCGGAGGGGCTTGCTGGGACAATGCCAATTGTTTCGGAAATACGACGACCACTTACTTCAACCAATTGAACGCGGTTCCGGATCTTTTCGTAAAATTCGCCTTTCGCGGAATTATGAATGAGACGGCAGCTTCCAATCCCTTCAAGAATTACGACGTGATCTTCATTCCGTATTGTTCGGGAGACCTACATGTCGGTCACAAAAGCAACTCCTATGTCAACCCGTTGACAGGCGGAACCGTCGCCATCAATCACTACGGTTATGACAATGTACTATCCGTTCTCCAATATATCCAACAAAACTACACGAACGTCCAGACGGTTTTCGTGACGGGACAGAGTGCGGGAGGATACGGTGCCATCCTAAACTATCCCGTCGTTCGAGAGACCATCAAAGGGATCAACAGTGGCGCTCAGGTGCGTATGCTCTCCGATGCCTCGAACGGGATCGTTCCTCCGACGGGAACACCCCAAGCGTTCTTTCCCAATCTGAATTCCAAATGGGGAGTGGAAACCGCGCACAACCTACCAACCTGGGTGACAGGTATCGCGTCGGATTATACCTCCAATGCGGCGAATAACGCTTCCATCGACGACTTCTTTAAGAAAGTGGCCACTTATTATAGCGGAGACCGCTTCGGACAATACGCGGCCATATTCGACGGAAACCAAAGATTCTTTTATAACGTGATGGGGCAAATCAACAAAGTCAATGCGGGGTCGTTAACTTATACGGATGCTTCGACCTCGGATCCTTACGACGTGGGCAGAACCTATTCCTCTCTTTTCGGAGATAGCGATGCTACTTCCATGACGGACGGCACGTCCACCAGCTCCAACGATTTTTCCAGTTGCGATTGGTCCAAACAGGCAATCTCGAAGATGAAAGGGGTCGCAACCGCGAATTCCTCGAATTATAGATATTTCTTGGCTCCGGGAGATGTGCATACGATCACTACTTCCGATTCCATGTTCACGCTGGGAAGCGGTGGGAGCGATTTTACCACTTGGTTGACGAATCTAGCAATGGGAAGCATACCCGGCAACGTGGAATGCAGCGACAACAGCGGCTCGTGCGTGAGTTCCAACTTGAATTCGAATACGGTGGATACGAATTTAAAGCAAGCGACCTCGGACCAATCGTACGCTTCCTCTCGAAGTCTTTACACTGCCTGCGGGGGATTTGCCGGACTGGGCTTGTGAGAAGTTGCCCCACCCTGCTCTGGGTGGGGGCCGGTGCGGTGGTACCCCGAAAGTGCCTCGAAACGCGAATTCAGACCAGGTATCAGAATTTTGTCGTTTCGGCAAGAAAGTTTCTTTACGAATTCTTGTTGGACCTCCTGCAAGAAAAACCTATAAACCTATCCAAAAACACGTTTTTATAATAGAGAAACGCACGAATAGATCACTGCCTCCTTCGAACCAAGGCGGAGGCTTCAAACCTAATACTCGAAAATTCCCAAATCCATTTTCGCTTCGTCGGAAGCCATGGTTCTCGGATCCCACTTAGGAACCCAAACGACTTCCACTTCGGCGGAATCCACTCCTTCTACTCGCAACGCATTGTCTTGGATTTCCTGTTTCATCTGGGGTCCGGCAGGACATGCCATAGAAGTGTAAGTCATCTCTATTTTAGCCTTTCCGTTTTCCACGTTGATGCGATAGATTAAACCGAGCTCCGCCACGGAGATTCCGATCTCCGGATCCTCCACGCGACTGATTTCATCGTAGACTTTTCGCTCTAATTCCGTTTTAGGTTCTTCTAATAAAGGCATGAACTTCCTTCCGATCTCGGTTCGATATTAAATCGCTTTAGGGAACTTTTCAACGGCTTTTTCCAGCGTGTTCCAAGGTAATACCGCACATTTGATTCTAGCGGGTAATTTCTTAACCGCCTCCAAAGAATCGAGGTCGGAATATTCCTCCGCATAGTCCGATTTTTTATCTTCCAAAAGATTCGCTTTTAATTCTCTCAGCAATCTTTTCGCTTCCGAGAGATTCTTACCCGAAAGGCATTCCGTAAGCATGGAAGCGGAGGCTTGGGAAATGGAACATCCTTTCCCGCGGAAACGTATCTCCGAAATCACGTCTCCGTCCAATCGGACGAAAAGTTCCACCTCGTCTCCACAGAGCGGATTCACTCCCTCCTCGTGCAGATCCGGATGCGAAATTTCCCCGTAGTTCCGCGGATTTTGATAATGGTCTAAAAGAACTTCCTTATAAAGCTCATCGCTTAAGGACACGGCCGAAAATCTCCTTCACCTTCTTTAGACCTTCCAAAAGACGATCCACGTCTTCTTTCGTGTTATAAAGGTACAAGGAAGCGCGGCAAGTTCCGGAAATTCCCATAAAATCCATAAAAGGCTGAGCGCAATGATGGCCCACTCGGATCGCAATCCCTTCTTCATCCAGGATGGAGCCTACGTCGTGAGGGTGAACCCCCGGAAAATTGAAGGAAATCACTCCGCCTCTTACGGATAGATCCTTCGGACCGTACATCTCCAGTCCTCCGAAATCTTCCATCCTTTCCAAAGCGTACGATAAAAGTTCCAGCTCGTGTTTTCGGACCGCATCCATACCGATCGCTTCTAAATAATCGATTGCAGCGCCGAAACCGATCACTCCGGCAATATTCGGGGTCCCCGCCTCCAATCTGGCAGGAAGATCGGCATACGTCGACTTTTCCTTCCAAACCTTCGAGATCATATCCCCGCCTCCCATCCACGGAGGCATGCTTTCCAAAATCTCTTCCTTCGCGTAGAGAATCCCTACGCCCGTCGGACCGAGCATTTTGTGTGCGGAAAACGCATAAAAGTCGAAATCCTGTTTTTGCACATTCGCCGGTAAATGGCAGACCCCTTGAGCTCCGTCGACCAGAACCTTGGCTCCGACCTGTCTCGCCCGGCGAATGATCGGCGCCAGATCATGAACGGTTCCTGTCACGTTCGACATTTGGGAAACTGCTACCAATTTGGTTCGATCCGTGATGATCTGATCCAGATTGGTCATGTCCAACGTAGAATCGTAATTTAAAGGAATGAATTTTAGAACTGCCTGTTTTTCCTGAGCAAGCATTTGCCAAGGGACCAGATTGGAATGGTGCTCCAACTCCGTTAAGACGATCTCATCCCCTTCATGCACATTGGTTCTTCCCCAAGATTGAGCCACGAGATTAATGGATTCGGTTGTATTTCTGGTAAAAATGACCACTTTCGCACAAGGAGCTCCGATAAAACGGGAAACCTTGATGCGAGCGAACTCGTATTTTTCCGTAGCTTTTTGGGATAGAAAATAGACTCCGCGATGGATATTTGCGTTCTCCATCTCGTAGTATTTACGCACCGTTTGAATAACGGAGTTCGGCTTCTGGGAGCTCGCGGCGCTATCTAAAAACACCAAAGGTTTGCCGTTCATTTCCGTGGAAAGAATCGGAAAATCTCCGCGAATCTTTTGAACGTCTAGAGCCAAATGCGGTCCTCCTTCCTCACCGGAACCATAAGTCAATCCTCCAACTCCACTTCCACTTCGTCACCCACGATTCTAACCGGAAAAACCGGAAGATCTTCCACGGCGGGGGGACAGAGCGCTCGTCCGCTTCGGATATTAAATTTCGCGAAATGCCTGGGACAGGTAATTACGTCGCCTTGTAGTTCTCCATGGGAAATCGCTTCTCCATCGTGAGTACACGTATCCTCGAAGGCAAAGACCTTACCCTCGATAATAGTTAGACCGATTCTGTTGAATTTAGTCTCCACGATCCGAATCTGTCCTTCCTTCAGATCCCTTAGTTTGACGAGAGGGCGATATCTTGCCATCACGCTTCTCCCAGCATTCTAGTTTCTATCATTCCGGTCAGCTCTTCCCGGATGGACTCGGACGGGAATTCACGGATCACTTCGGCCAAAAAACCTTCCACGATCATCCGACGGGCTTCATCTTTGGAAATTCCCCTGGAGGCAAGATAGAATAACTGTTCATCGTCGATTTCACCGACCGTAGCACCGTGCTCGCATTTAACGCTATCCGCAAACACTTCGAGCTTAGGAATGGACTCCGCTCTTGCGGTACGGTCCAGGAGAAGATTATTGTTGATCTGAACGGCGCTCACGTCCTTGCAATTGGACGGAATATGCAAATTGCCGGTAAATACATTATGCGCCTTGTCACGGGCAACCACCCGGAAGAGTATGGAACTCTGCGCGTGGCTTTCCTTATGAAGTATCCTGATTTCCGTATCCTGAAACTCCCTCTTGCACAAAGGACTTAAGCCGGCGTATCTAGTCCAAGCCCCTTTTCCGACGACTTCGGAATCGAAGAATGCCTTTCCTTTATATCCGCCCCAAATCGCAAGAGAAGCGTGGAACTTGGAATCGCGCTCTTGGAACGCTCGGACCGTCCTGAAACGGAAAGTGGAATCCCCGAGGTTCTCCAGAGCCGAGTATTGAAAATCCGCTTCGGCCCGAATATTCAGAAGGGTGATTCCGTTCATAAAAACAAAACCTTCCTTGGAGGGAGATTTCCAGCGTTCCGAAAAACGGCCTTTCAAACGATCCGGAACGTCTATAACGAGCAGAGGCAGGATAAAATCGCCGCCCTCGCAATCCACGGAGATCTCCGGAAGGAAATCATCAGAAACTTCGTTTAACAACTTAATATAATATGCGTGAGTAAACCGGGAAGCCGCAAGAAGGGTGATCCATTCCGACTCGTAGGAGGACAAAAAAGCCTCCAGCAGCGGCCGCAAGCGATCCCAATCTTGCCGGTCCAATTCGGAAAATTTTTTGACTTCGGCAAATTTTCCGGTCGCAAAACCCAAGGAGGACGGTGGGCAAGGATTATGATATTCGGATAATCTGAAATTAGAAAGATTTAATTTTCTCCAGGATTCGAGATGCGAATCGGGAAATTTAGCCGATTGCAGAAGGGTATCCGCTTTTTTCCGGAATTCCTTCAGAAATTCGGGCTCCTCCAACGAAGACAGGAATTCTTCGAAACGTCCGACTTGCAGCGTCCCTTCAGTTTGCACCGGAAAGAATCCAATCATATCCTTTTTCTTCCAATTCCAATGCCAATTCTCCGGTTCCCGTCTTCAGGATTTTCCCCTGCGCAAAAACGTGGACAAAATCGGGAGTCACATAGTTTAACATTCTTTGATAATGTGTGATCAATAAAACGGCTCTGTCCGTGGATCTGTTCTTGTTGATTCCCTCGCTGATGATCCTGAGTGCGTCTATATCCAAACCTGAGTCCGTTTCGTCCAAAACGGAAAGACTGGGCTTCAATAGAGTCATTTGGAGGATCTCGTTCCGTTTCTTTTCTCCTCCCGAAAAGCCGTCGTTCACATAACGGCCTACCCAGGATTCCGGAACCTCCAACAGGGAAGTGGCTTCCTTTAATTCTTTGCGGAATTCCTTTACGGGCAGATCCTTTCCCCTTACCGACTTCAAAATGGTACGTAGGAAACTTCCGATGGTGACCCCCGGAATACTTGTGGGATATTGAAAACAAAGAAAAATTCCGGCGCGGGCACGCTCGTCCGTAGGTTTGTCTAGTAAGGACTTCCCCTTGAACAAAATATCTCCCGAAATCACCTTATACTTCGGATGACCCATGATCACGTTCGAGAGCGTGCTCTTTCCCGAGCCGTTCGGCCCCATAATCGCGTGGACTTCCCCGTCGTTGATTACGAGGTCGACCCCTTTTAAAATCTCTTGGATTTCCCCGGATTCGGTTTCTATTCCCGCCCGGAGTCCGACGATACGTAAGTTTTCCGACACTGCAGACTCCCGCCTGAGACTATGTTTTTAATTCGGACTCGGAGATCAATAGGAAACGAAACGGAAAATTCGATCGGAGAAGAGGTATATACTCTAAATCGAATCCCAATCCAATCTCAGGACCAGGACATAGTCCGAACCGAGATTCAAAGTAAATAAGACATATTGCCTTTTTGCATCTATATCATGAATCGGTTCCGTAAAACCCCAAAGGCGATTGGAATGAAAGGATTCCGCCTTATGCCGGATAAAGAAGGGTTTCCAGGCATAATTGTTTCCGATCTCGGTCAAAAGTTTCGCCCACGGTAGCCCGTAAGCGTCTCTCTGAAAGGTCGGGGTGACCTGATATCCCTGAAGATCGCAGACGAGAACGGAGGTAGCCTCCTTCGGCAACTCACCGAGTTTCTCCTCCAAGCTTCGAGCCATATTTTCGGGGGAGTCGGCGGATATCTGTTTAAAAGTATCGGTGAACAAATCGGAAAAGAATTTTTCCTTCTTCAGATTTTCCAGGATCTCCAAAAATCTTAACCCGGAGAATTTTTCCAAAGAATCTTTCAGGGTCTTGCTGAAACGTTTCTTATCCTGAAAATCCAGAGAAGGCTTGGAGAAATAAAAACCCTGCAAAAGATTCGCCCCCATGGAAAGAGCAAGATACAACTCTTCTTCAGTTTCGACTCCTTCGAACAGGAGCTGCGATCCCAGCCTCTGGGACATTTCCGAAATAGCAGCCAAAACGTTTTTAAAGGATCGCCTATTCAGACTTTCCCTCATGATTTTTATATCCACCTTCATGATATCCGGATGAATATAACCGATTCTTTCCAGGTTGGAAAAACCCACTCCCAAATCGTCGACTGCGATTTTGATGCCTCTTTCCCGGAAGACACTCACGATATAAAGGAGTTTTTCTATATTCCCTTCGAACTTGTCCTCCGTGATCTCCAAAACGATATCCGCAGGATTGATTTCATATTTTTCGACCAAGTGCAGCACGTGAAGCCGCTTGATATCCAAAACCTCTCCGCTATAAACCATGGAAAGAAAATTGGGCATCATATTCAGGAACATCTTGGTCTTCAGCCCCGTTTCCTTCAGATGCTTGATCGCTTTCTCCCTGATGATTCGGTCGATATGAACGAGACGGACGGTGTCCGTGTCGGGATTGTGAAAATGATAGCCGAGAGAATGATATTCCTGCGATTCCGGAGCCAGAGCCCTACCGAGTACCTCGTATCCGATGATATTCCGATTCCCTACGTCCAGAATTGGTTGGTAATGGGGGGAGTAGTATCCTTCGCCCAACGAGAGAATTTGATGGTACTCTTGTTCCACAAGCATGAGGAGTTCCTGCACAACTACAACCTGAACGAAAAGTACCTACAAGCATATTTCCTTTTTGAAGCGTCGCAGAAAAGGGCGAAAGGAAGGAAAATTTCCGTATTTTTTCATTGAATACGCAGACGCAAGTAGAATCGTTTCTTTTCAGCGCGTCTAAAAACAGAAATGACCTAATCCGTTCGGTGTAGAACGTATGATGGTCCAGTAAGCTAAACTAACGAGGAATAGTTGAAAAATCTTTCATGAAAGAATCTGTCGGATCCTTGCTCCATCCTTCCACGTTGGAACCTCTTTTTGGAACGTATTCAGGGACCATTCTCGTAGATAACTCGAGAGAATACAAAAGCGGTCTTCTATCGAAAATTCGTTCCGTGGATTCCGTTCTCGTGGATATAATAAATCAGGATATTTTTCTGGAGCTTCGTTTGTATCGAACCCTTCTTCGGTCCGGCGCAAGCCTCTTCCTGTGGAACAAAAAGAACGGAACGGTCCGAGAAACTCAAATTTCCGAAAAAGGAAATTCTTCTTTTTTGCGGCAGGGTACTTTTCGCGATGGATACTGGAGCTTCACAAAGGACAATTATCGGTTTAACTTCAGACTGGATGATACGATTCGGCAAGGATATACACACTCTGCCGTTTGGGAAAAGGATCTGAATTTTCAATTGGATGCGTTAGTCGGCATTGGCGATAAGAACAAATCCCTTCCCTATTCCGCGATTCTTCCCTCGGGAAAGGATTGGTATTTCATCACTCATTCCCCCGATTTGTCCGTGCAGGGACAATTGTCCTGGAACGATCTATCCTTCGACATGGAAAACGAAACCCTTGCCTATTCGGTCGCCAAAGGATATTCCAGTTCCGCCTTTCCGTTAGAGAATCGGATTTACGCTCGTACATCCGGAAAGAAAAGGATTCATCTCTACGAATCCCAGGACCCGAGCGTCTTTTTATGGAAAGACGGCTCCTGGGAAACCTCCTTGCCGTTCGAACAAAAAATGCGCGGTAAGAGCAGAATTTTAGTCGGAGAAAATTCCAGATTCGAACTGGAATTGGAACCTAGCGTGGAAGCCAGTTTTTCCAGACCTACCACCTGGGGATCGAATAAATTTAGAAAAACGATATATACCGTATCCGGCTGGATCAAAAATAAGGGAAAGAAGGAAACGATTAAAGACGGAATCGCAATCTGGGAAGAGGAATTGGATTAGGGGGGTTCCCCACCCCTCTCTGGGTGGGGGCCGGTGCGGTGGTACCCCCGGAACGCGACGGCTCCGAATCAATTATCAGAATTTTGGCCTTTCGGCAAGAAAGTTTTTTTGTAAATTTCTTGCAGGAACTCCTGCAAGAAAAGTCTGAAAAAATGAGCAGCTGAAAAGACCTTTTTGTGATAGAGAAAAAGCCGACAATTGGCCCACGCCCCGCCTTGCTCCGGGTGAGGGTCCGAAACCTAGGCCCCCAAAATCAAATCCAACACCACCTTTCCATCCATTTCACCGGTAACCTCGTTCATTGCTCGCTCCGGGTGCGGCATCATTCCTGCCACCTTAAAATCGGAGGAACAAATTCCGGCAATATCGTCCAAACTCCCGTTCGGATTTCCTCCGGAGTACAAAAAAAGAATCCTTCCTTCTTCCTTTAATTGCTTCCGAACCTCGGAGGATGCGAAATAGCAACCGTCTCCGTGGGCAACCGGAACTCTCAATATCCGATCGTCGGACAATTTTCCGCTGATCCGATTCGAATCGGAGGCCTTTTTTAGACCGACGGTCTTGCAGACGTATTTTAGGTTTCGATTTCGGATCAAGGCTCCCGGGAGATAACCCGCCTCGGCTAGAATCTGAAAGCCGTTACAGATTCCGAAAAGTTTTCCGCCGCGACCCACATGCTCTTTTACGGATTGCATCACGGGCGAAAAAGCCGCCATGGCCCCCGACCGCAGATAATCTCCGTAAGAAAATCCGCCCGGCAAAATCACTAAATCGTATTTTACGGAAAATTGATCTTTGTGCCAGATCTTATCGACTTGAGCGGAATAAAAATTCTTTAATACTGAAACGATGTCGTTATCGCAGTTGGAACCGGGGAACGTGACTACCGCAACTTTCATGCGGGTATGATCTCCGAGCGATACGTTTCTATCACGTGATTTACCAATAGTTTTTCGCAAATGCGATCCACGATTTTCTGCGCGGAAGCGATATCGGGGGAATCCAATTTTACTTCTATATATTTTCCCACCCGAACATCCTGCACCGAAGACTCTCCTAGTTCATGAAGAGTTCCTTGCACGGTGCTACCCTGGGGATCCAGAACGGATTCCTTTAAAGTTACGTTGATTCTTGCGATAAACATTGCAAAAGCCGATCCTGTATTTGCTGGTAAGCTGCGGCGAGTTCCGAAATCAGATTTTCCGGTAAATTCGGAGCCGGAGGTTGTTTGTTCCAACCGGACGCTTCCAAATAATTCCGTAAAATCTGCTTATCCATACTCGGAGGAGTCGTTCCTTTTCGGTATGTCTCCGCGGACCAATAACGGGAAGAATCCGGAGTGAGAATTTCGTCGATGAGAATGACCTGACCGTCTAAAATTCCGAACTCGAATTTAGTATCGCAGAGAAGAATGCCCGCCTTCCCTACCAATTCGGCGGCTCGGCTATAAATGGAAATCGATTTTTCCTTTAGAATCCGAAAGAGATCCGTTCCTAGTTCTTCCTCCATACGCTTTTCGGAGACGTTTTCATCGTGTCCGGAATCGTTCTTGATTGCCGGTGTAAAAACCGGCTCGGGGAGCTTTTCGGATTCGGACATGCCGGAGGGCAGTTTTTTGAAGGCGAGAGTTCCGTTTTCCTTGTATTCCTTCCAGCCGGATCCTGACAAATAACCTCGTACCACGCATTCGAAATCGATCCGTCGGCACTTTTTTACCAGAATCGATCTTCCTTCCAGTTCGGGACGATTCCGGAACGGTTCGGGAAAAGAGGAAATATCCGTAGAAATCACATGATTCGGTACGTCCCGGAAGGTTCGAAACCATTCGGCCGAGATGCGGTTTAGGATCTTTCCTTTGTCCGGAACCGTCTGCCGGAATACCACATCGAAGGCGGAAACCCTGTCCGTAGACACTAAGATCAATTCGTTTCCTAGATCGAAAACGTCCCGAACCTTTCCCGTATAACTCGGATTCGGAAGAGTCATCATCCTTTCACCACCATCAAGGCGATATCGTCGTCGTGAGTCAATCGGTTGGAATGCATTAGAATTTTATCCAGACAGAAATTAAGGACGTCCTGATCGGATTCCACGGCCTCTCTAAAAATCCTTTTGAGATTCTCTTCTCCCAGAATATTATAATTTTCATCCGTGATCTCGGTGGCGCCGTCCGTATAAAATAGCAAGGAAGAACCCGGTTCGAAAGGTATCGTGCGAAACTCGTCTTCCGTACCCAAGTCCAGAGGAATGATCAGCGGTCCCATCCCTGACAATTCTTCGACCGAGCCGCTACGATACAACAAGGGAGGCGGATGTCCCCCGTTCGCGTATTCTAGGGTCCGATTCTTATTTAAAATTCCGTAAAAGAACGTGATGGAAAAATCTTCGGGAAGGATCTTTTCCAGTTGAACCCTTAAATTCGAAACCTTTTCCTTTAAGCCGGTAATTTTGCTAAGATTGGAAACCTGCATTTTTACCATTGCGGAAAGCAATGCCGCGGACGGTCCGTGCCCGGAACAATCCGCGATGAACAAATGAAGATTATCGTCTTCCACCCAAGCGTCTATAAAATCCCCTCCGATCTGCATCAAAGGGTGAAAAATGGAGCTCACATGCAGGTTGTTCCAATCGAGGGATTTTTCCGGCACCAATTCCTGCTGCACTCTGCGAGCCATTACGAGTTCCTTCTCGTATTTTTTCTTCTGTTGCATGAGCTCGTCTTGCAGATTCTTGATCCGAATAAACGCGCGAATCTTTGCGACCAATTCCCGAGGCTGGAAAGGCTTATGCAAAAAATCGTCTCCTCCGTGGGTAATGGCTTCGTCAAAACCGATTTCCCTATTGTAGGCGGTAATGAATAGGATCGGCAGAAGTTTAAATCGATCGATTTCCCGAAGCTCTTTGCAGAACGAAAATCCGTCTTGGCCCGGCATACTTACATCCAGCAAAAGAACATCCACATGATTCGTAGCGAGGATGGCGCGAGCCTCTTCCGTATTGATCGCGGTCAAAACCTGAAAACCGAGAGGCTTCAAAGTATGGACCAGAAGTTTCAGATTGATATCCGAATCGTCGACGGCTAGAACCGAATAATCGGAATATTTCAAAACACTTTCGCCGCTCGGTAACGTTGCCATACTGGATAAACTACTCTTCTAAAGATCGTTTTTCAAAGAAGTTCGGAAATTTACGCTTTGTCCGATAAAAAAGAACGTTCGTCCTTCCTTTTCAATCCTCGTCCAAGACGAGATCTTCCCTCGCGGCTAAGGATTTATCCAATCTATAAACCAGGCGGTACAAGACGAGAAAAAGAACATGGTACCCTAAAACGCCCGCCCAAAACGCGCTTCTCATATCCGGATCCATTCCCCCTTTTCCCAAGACGGATTCCGGATGGTTTCCCGGATTTTCCACCCAACGGATCGCTCCCCAAGTCATAATGGCGTTCGCGGTACAGATCAGACTTAAGAATGCGGAAAAAATCCGCTTTTTCCCGGGATCCAAGACCAAACCGCGCAATAGAAAATAAGCGACCAGACTCAAGACCAGAACGAAAAAGGACTGCAATCGGGCGTCGGTAAAATCCCAAGGAGTGCCCCAAGCGCTGTACGCCCAGATCGGACCGGAAAAAAGAACCCCTGCGGCGAACAAAAGGGAAATCTTATTCGCGGAAAGAGACAGAGTGTCCCAAATCGGAGCCTTCTTCCAAAGATAGATAACGGCGCAAACCGAAGAAATCACCGGACCGTACAGAGCGACCCAGGCGACAGGCACGTGAAAATAAAAAATCCGATGGGAAACACCCTGGTCCAGAATCACCGCGGGATAGAAGAGTCCGAGCAAAACCGAAAAAGGAAAAAAAACCGCAAAAACGGAACCTAAAACCCAATCTCCAATAGGATGAGAAAGGCGAACATGCATACGCTTTGGAGCTTGTCCGAGCCATTCCTTGGAATCAAGTAGAATTACTCGTCATCGGACGTCATTTCTACGAGTAAAGCGCCTAAGGACGCGTAAAAAACCGAGAACGCAAGTAGGAGGGCTAGCGATCCTTTCAGAGCAAAAAGGGATTGGGACACGAGCTTCCTTTCGGCCTCCATTCCGTACAGGAAAATCGGAACGGAGAAAGGAACGAGCAGAAGAGGCAATAAAATTTCCTTCAAGCGGGAAGAAAGACTGACGTGGGAAAGAGCCACTCCCAAAAAAGAAAGAGAAAGAATTCCGGGAAGAAAAAAGACCAATTGCTTTCCGAACTCCTCGACTTCCCAAGGAAACGCCGCAAAGAAAAGTGCGAACAGACCTAAAAGATAAATCCCTGTCCCGGAAAGAGCTACGAACACCAAAAAGGATTTGGATAGGAACAAGATCCAAGCCGGCAAGAAGAGACGACTCGCGGTACCGCCTCCGGCTTCCCTTTCTTCCCAAGTGAATTGTCCGATGAGAACGAAGGAAGCCACGAATAAAACGGCCCATTTCAATCCGATCAAAGTGACACGATCCATTTTTCCGTTCCGTTCCAGCGCAAAGTGAAACAGAAAGACCATGGCGGAAACCAAAACCACCAAGGAAAGGATTCCATTACTCGCTCTTCCCATTAAGCGAAGTTCTTTTTTCAGCAAAGAAAGAAAGGGCTTCAACGGGAATTTTCCCCCAAATCCAGAACCCTCGTTTTGACTTTCAAAGCGAAATTAGGGTCGTGAGTCACAAGCATCATCGCGGATTCGCTGCAGACACTCTCTAAAAGTGAGACGGCTGCCCAGGCGCCTTCCCCATCCAAAGCCGTCAAAGGTTCGTCCAGCAAGTACAAGTCGGAAATCGGAGCCAGGGCACGGACCAAGGCGGCTTTCTGCTTCATTCCTCTGGAAAAGGAGGAAACCGGATCCATTCTCCGAGTCCACAGACGAAAATGTTTCAGCCAGGTTTCGATCCAGATCGGATCCCGAAACGTACCGGAAATTCCGCGGAAATATTCAAGATTCTCTTCCAGACTTAAGGTCGTATACAAACCCAATTCATGACCTAAATAGGAGATTTTGGGCTTCGGCCCTTTCCGAAATCGAAATTCGGTGGAAAATTTCCCGTAGTGCAATACGGACTTCAAGAGAGTCGTTTTTCCCGCTCCGTTCCTCCCACGCACAAGCAATGCCTCGCCCGGAAAAACGGAAAAGGAAACGTTCTTGAGTACGGACTTTCGTCCGATATTATAAAAAAGGCCCGAACATTCCAGAACGGGAACGGGTGTTTGTGAACCAGCCAATGGGGACAATTTGGGTCCGAAAAGCGATTTTACAAGGCATAAATTTCGCCTTATTCGTCTGCGCGGCCGTTACCCTTTCCGGTACTGTCGGACTTTCGGCCCAATTTAAAATCGGCGGCAAGGAATACGCGGGAATTCTCTGGGGGGAAAACGATCTCCTGGATCCGGAATTCTATGAGGACGGAAGCCTTCTCCGTACGGACCAGGATTTTATACTTGCAGCCGGAAGAAATTGGAAGGGAGATCCTCCCGGTTCCAAAGGATCCTTCGAATTCGACGGACAAAAGATCGAAAACTCGGGGTTATTCAACAACGAAGCGGTCCGTATTCTCCAAACCGCGGATTCCGAAAAAAGAAAAATTGCAGTTCGTATGTTGGAGTCCGGAGTCCGATTCGATCCTTCGTTTTTCGCGTTCCGTTATAATTTGGGTAGGGCCTATCATCTGGAAAAGAACTACCAAAAGGCCGTTCTGCAATTCGAATACGCGTCCGCGGAAGTCCCGCAATACTATAGGACATATCTTCATACCGGAGTACTTTACGAATTATTAAACGAACCCATCCAGGCGGTGGCTTCCTACAAAAAAGCCGTGGAACGGAACCAATTTCATACGGAAGCGCTCATCCTTCTCGCGGAACATTACATAAAAACGGACCTCAAGAATCGTGCGAAAATCTACATCCAAAGAGCGCTCAAAATAGACGAGAACAGTCCGGACGCAAAGCTAGGCCTGGCCCGACTGGAGATCTTGGGCGGAAGAGATTACTACGCGTACAGAATTTTCAGGAACACCGACCTCCACGACGAACAGGGAAACAAGCGATCGTATAACAAGAAATTCCATTTTTATTTCGCGGAGACCGCGGGTCGTATAGGCGATTATGTCACGGCTGCAAAAGAATACGAGGAATTACTGAAATACCCCAACGACCCGTTCTTTACAGAATTTTCGCTCAAAATCATAGAGAGAAGGAGAGACCTCGCCAAACGCTTCGCGGAAATCAAGGCGCTGGACGAGGAATCGGAAAAGGAACAGTAAACTCCGACCCGAAAAACGCTTGGCATTCGCAAGGAAATAGAGCATTCTTGAAGCCGGAGGAACCGATGAAAAACCAAACCAGGCTTTTCGCATTGGCGGCCCTCTTATTTCTAACTCCGCTCTTGGCCCAAGAAAAACAAAAGGTCAGTCAGTCGGACGTATTCCAGGACGAAAGCAGCGAATACACCAAATCCTTACGAAAAATCATCGGTAGTCTCGAAGCGACTATCGGGGAAAGATTGAAGGATTTGGAGCGCAAGCACGAGATTCTCGTCGTTCTGAAACCGGAATATGAGAAACGCCAAACCATCGTCACGGAGGACATTCCCTTTCAAGTGGAGGACGGTTACGAGAGCAACTTGCTCAAGTACATCATGTTCCAATTCGAAGGGGGAAAGGTGAAAGACATCACCTTGGCCTCCGAAAGTAAACGGATCTATTACGAGGTCATGTTCGAGAACAAAAAGATTATTTTTAAACCGAGCGACCTAAAGCAGAGCGAAGTAACTCACGAAGTTTTCGAAAAATCGGAAAGAACTTTGCTGAACGAAATGTCTCTTGAAAATCAGATCCGCGCGTTACGACTACTTGAAACTAGTTTGCGATCTTCGATCTATCGTATCGATATTCTGCTCGCATTGTACAAAGACAAAAAGGACAGAAAAAATCTACAGCATATAGATTTCTGAAACTATTTTCGACCTTCTCCGGGGAGAGACGCTACGAACAGTCGCGTTTCCTCTTCCCGGGGACGAAGGCGCAGTTCGGAGGGAGTTCCTTCCTCTACGATCCTTCCTCTTTCCATCACTCCGATTCTGGAACAATATTTAAAGGCGGACTTTATGTTGTGCGTAACCCAAAGAATCGTAACTCCTTCTTTCCCGCGTAATTCGGACAATGCAGACAGAATCTCCGAATTCAGAATGGGGTCCAGAGCGGAAGTCGCCTCGTCCAAAAGTAGAATCTTAGGTCTGCAAAGCAAGGCACGGAGCAAGGCGAATCTTTGGAGTTCTCCGCCGGAAAAAAAAGAAGGGAGTCGGTTTCTATCCTTTCCCTCCAGACCCAATACCGGCAACCAATGTCGAACCGATGTTTCATAGGTATTTTCTTCCTGAAAAATCCGCAACGGTTCCGAAAGGCTTTTTTCCAAAGTCCAAGTCGGATTAAAACTCAGGACAGGGTCCTGAAAAACCGGCTGGATATCTCGCGGCGGAAAAGTCGATTTCGGCCTGCCGAAAAACCGGATGCTACCGTCTAACTTCCAAGAGGAAGGAAAAGGAAGTCCGAGAATTCCTTTTAGGAACGTGGATTTTCCCGAACCGGATCTACCGAGCAAAGCGTAAAACTCTCCCTTCGGAATTCTCAGGGACACATCCTGCACAAGAGTTTTTTCCGTAGTTTTAATCGAGAGTCCGAATGCCTCGAGTGCGGTTTCGGAAAACGAATCGGCCGCTTCCATCGAATACCGGTTTAATGCTTGCCCGAAATTCTTACAACCAATCCCCTGAAGCAATGTCTCTCAAAATCACGGAAGTGGGTCCCAGGGACGGACTACAGAACGAGTCCAAAGAGATCTCTACCGAGGACAAACTCGCGTTCATCCGCAAATTACAATCGGCAGGAATCTCGAATATAGAAGCCACCTCTTTCGTAAAAAAAGAGGCGATTCCCCAACTATCTGACGCCAAAGAACTCTCCGCATCCTTGCATTGGAAAGAAGGAACGAATTTCAGCGCCTTGACTCCGAATTTGAAAGGATATCTGGCGGCAAAGGAAGCAGGCTTCCGGGAAGTCGCCGTATTCACCGCAGCGTCGGAAAGTTTCACCAAACGGAACATCAATAGGACCGTCGCCGAATCCATTGAGGGATTTCGGGAAATCTTCCGAGAAGCGCACAAGGACGGAATTCGAGTCCGGGGCTATGTTTCGACCGTAATCGATTGTCCGTACGAAGGGAAGATCCCTCCGGAAAAGGTCCTCGAAATCGCTAAGATTCTTTTGGACCAAGGAGCCTACGAGATTTCACTGGGAGAAACCATCGGGACCGCCGTTCCGACGGAAGTGGAAAGACTACTTGCAAAACTTCTAAAGGAAATTCCGTCCCAAAAATTAGCGGGGCATTTTCACGATACGTACGGAATGGCGATCGCGAACGTCGAAAAATCCTTCGAATTAGGGATTCGTTCCTTCGATTCCTCTGCCGGAGGGTTAGGAGGTTGCCCGTATGCAAAAGGCGCCTCCGGAAATCTTGCCACGGAGGACCTTCTCTATTTCTTTCAAAAATCCGGAATTCAAACCGGAATCGATCTATCGAAACTGATCGAAGCCTCCTCGTTCATGGAAGCAGCCTTAGGCAGAAAGTTGGCTTCGCGTACTTATATCGCTTTGAAGGCAAAGGCCTCCTCCTGATCTATGCGGGAAGAGGATCGCATACGGAAAAAATTCCAAAAGCTGTACGAAAGGTACAACCGACCCGAATTTCTGGATTCGGATCCTTTATTTCTCTGTTACCTCTATACTTCCGACGAGGATAGGGAATTCGTAGGATTGTTATCCTCTCTCTTTGCCTACGGAAACGTCGCCTCCATCCGAGGTTTTCTTTCCCGCCTCCTCTCTCCTATGGGAAAAAATCCGAAAGCCTTTCTTCTTTCCGAAGGAACAAGGGTGTGGAAAGGGAAACTAGGTCCCTATCGATTCCAAACGGAAGAGGACACACTCCTATTTTTGGAAGCATTGCGAAAAGCTTACGGAGAAACCCGCAGCCAAGGCTCCGATTATTTGGAACCTTGGTTCAGACCCTTGGAAGGAGACAAGGACGGATTGGAAAAGAGAATAGCGGGATTCCAAACGAGATTGCGGAATACTCTGTCCTCGTTATCCAAGAATCGTTTCAGCTACGGATTGAATTTTCTCGTAGGAAGCGGTGGAGAAAATTCCGCCTACAAAAGATATTGCATGTTCTTACGCTGGATGGTACGCAAGGAATCCCCCGACTTGGGGCTTTATAAAGAGATTGAACCTTCCGAATTGCTATTTCCCTTGGATACGCATATCAATCGTTTAGGCGAAATCCTTAACGCAAGTTCGAGAAAGACTCCGGATCTTAAGAAAGCGAAGGAAATCACGGATTTCTTTCGCCGGATATTTCCAGAAGATCCTTTGCGTATGGATTTTTCCCTCTCCCGGTTAGGTATCCTCAAAAAATGCAGGATGCGTTACGAAAAGGAGCTGTGCGAAACATGCGAACTGAATCCTATCTGCAAAGTCTATGGGGAGAAAAAGGCCTAAAGGAGTCGACCTCAGATCGGTTCCTTTTTTAATTTACAGCCCCCCGCTACGATGACTAAACCGCTTAAATTAGTGGTTGTCGTAGCGGCATAAAGCATAAGATTGTTGGTGCAATCATCCACGGATTTGCTCTCGAACTTCGTCTTCAAATCCCCAGGATTCACCCCCAGTGTTTGCTGTACCGCGGTTAAGACGCTAAACGAAGAAGACTGCAAGTTAGAAGCATTCGGATTCGCAGCTAGGCCGACTAAAACTGCCATATCGACTTTCATTGCTGCATCGCTTGATGTGACCGAGGGCCCCAAAACGTTCGTTCCTTGAATACATCCGTAAAGATGGAAAAAAAATAAGACCGTAAGAATGATAAAATTGTTAATTACTTTCATGGGACCTCACACAGTGTTTTTAATAGATTCTCAAAATGGGAACACCATTTTTTATTAAAAAATTATATATTTAAAAAATGTCAATTTATTTAATATATATGTGAGGAATCGTTCCGGTCAAACTGATCAGAATATTAGAATAGTATAAAATTATAAGTGAACGTTTATATGAGAAGGGGAAAAGGGAGGAATTGGTACCGCCACGGGGAATTGAACCCCGGTTACAAGAATGAAAATCTTGTGTCCTAACCACTAGACGATGGCGGCGTTTTCTTTTCTCGCTGGTCCTGAGTCGTCTGGGATTCGAACCCAGGACCACCTCATTAAAAGTGAGGTGCTCTACCAGCTGAGCTAACGACTCGGTCCGTTACGGAACACGATATTTTTCGGACCTCGGCCGTCAATTGATTTCCGAATAAAAAACGTCCTAAAATCCGGAAGCGATCGTGTCCTTCCGATCCGGCCCCGTAGAAATCAAATCGATTCGGACTCCGATCAGTTTTTCCAGCGCACGGATATAATCTTTGCAAGCGGAAGGCAATCGATCGAATTCCCCGATTCCGCCGATCTCCGTTTTCCATCCGGGAAAATTCTCATAGATGACTTTTACGTTTTCCAAACCTTGGGAAGGAAAACAATCCAGCTTTTTACCGTTCCGTTCATAAGCGACCGCTACCGGAATCGTATCATACGCGGAGAGTACGTCGATCTTCGTAAGTGCGATGGAAGTAAGACCGTTGATTCTCACCGCATGACGGAGCACTTCCGTATCGAACCAACCGCAGCGACGCGGGCGACCCGTTGTCGCGCCGAATTCTGCTCCGAGAGTCCGGAGCTTTTCCCCTTCCTCACCGAGCAATTCGGTGGGAAAAGGTCCTTCCCCCACTCTCGTGGTATACGCCTTCGTGATTCCTATCACCTTGGTCAAATGCTGGAAAGCGATTCCGGACCCGATAAAAGCGCCGCCTGTAGTGGGATTCGAACTTGTGACGTATGGATACGTTCCGAAGTCAACGTCCAGCCCCGTGCCCTGGGCTCCTTCCAAAAGGATTTTCTTTCCGGCCCTTAGGGAATTTTCCAGATAATACGGAGTGTTTACGATGTTTTTCCGGATCTTGGATAGGAAATGCTTAAGGCCTTCCAGAATTTCCTTGGTGGAAATCGGTTCGATCCCGTAAAGCTTATCGATCTCGTGATTTTTTTCCTCCACGAGATGCTTTAACTTGGATTCGAAATCGTCTTCGAGTAGATCTCCTACCCTAAGACCGATACGCATCATCTTATCGGCGTAACAGATTCCGATTCCTTTTTTAGTGGTTCCGATTTTCCGTTCCGGTGCGCAGGAATTTTCCCTAGCGGAATCGATCAGACCGTGAAACGGAAAGAGCAAGTGACACGCGTCGCTGATCAGAAGTTTTTCATACACCGGAAAACCTTCCGCCTGAAGCTTATCGCATTCTTCGATAAAAAATACCGGATCCAATACGACTCCGTTTCCGATGACGCATACGGTTTGGTCGTAAATCACCCCGGACGGAACCAGATGAAAAACGTATTTCTTGCCCTGTACGACTACCGTATGTCCGGCGTTCGCTCCTCCCTGGTATCTTACGATAATATCCGTATCCTTCGAAAGATAATCTATAACTTTTGCTTTGCCTTCGTCACCCCATTGGGTTCCGACTACTAGTGTTGCGGGCATTGGATCATATCCTTATTTTGCGTTGGCTTTAAAGAGAACATTTTCGATTTTAGCGCTGTCATTAGACGCTTTCCAGTCCGTTTACGTCGATCGCATATCCGCACGCGTCCTTCTGGATTCCGGAAAACAATTCGTAGAGACGGTCGTACGAGCCGCCGGTAACCACGGGTCCGGATATACCCGACAGATATCCCTGAAATACGAAACCCGTATAATATTCTAGGTCGGGGATGAGGGTAAAATCCAAACAATACTGCACGTTTTTATAACTCTTTGCGGAAGAAAGAATTTCCTTGGTTTCCGACAAAACTTTGCGGAATTCCTGCGGCAGGTTCGAACCGGAAATAGAACGGACCGGATCCTCGATCGTCCTGGAAAATCCCAGACACAAGGATTCCAAAATCGGCACGATTTCCTTGCCCCGGCCCGAACCCAAAAAGGAACGGATTTCTGGAAGATTCTTTTTGTACAATAGAAAGGAAAGCTGTCTTTGCGCCGAGACGGAAAGACCTACGGAATCCACCAAGGAACGGAAAAGATTCACGTTTCCTAAAACGAGAGTCAACGGCGAGGAAAGGGACAATTCCTCGAAAAGAAAACCGACCTCGTCCAAAATCCGAAGGATGGCGGAAGGACCGGAGCCTCCTAAATTTTCAGCTCCGATCTGGAGAACTTCCTTTCTGGTACCGCTCCCCCTCCCGTAATCCCGGAATATTTTTCCCTGATAAAAGATCCGTTGGTTTTCTTTGTGGTGCGAAAAACCCGCCATTCCTTTGACGGCCTGCACCGTAAGGTCCATGCTCGGAGAGATTTCCCTGCCTCCGGAATCGCGAAATCTGTACAATGCGCTGGAATCTTCCTCGGAAACGGTAAGTAAAAACGAAGAAGAATAATCGAAAGAAGGAAGAAATACTTCAGAATATCCGAAAGCTCTCAGTCTTTCGCAAATCCTGTTCAGTAAATCCCTACGTTCCAAACTTTCGTCCGGGCCGAGAAAATGAAACCCGTCCGGGATCCATTTCTTTTCGCTAAACTCGGGAGGATTATGTGTCATCGGATTTTGCGGAGCCCCAAAATACAGTTCGAAATGGCTAAGGTAGAATTCAAATCGTTTTTCCCAAAAAAATAGAATGACAATCCGTGTTCCGGAAGTAGAAAGTATTCTCCGGAAAATTCGGTATACCGCCCTGCGATCCGTACAGAAGGGATTCACTCCGGAAAAATCCGATCCGAACCTCGATCAACCGCAAATTCAAAATAAAGGATTCGTATTATGGCCGAAAAAGAACAATCCGTAGGAAGATGGCAAAAGGAATTCTTCGAAAATATTCATCTATTCAAGCGTTCCGGGATGACCGAGGAGGAAGCCAAAAAAATCCTCCAGAAATTTTTATACCTTTCCTCCGTAACGCCTATGCCTCCTGCTATGGACGTCTTCAAAGATCCGAACTCCCTGGAACAGGTGGGAGTGTACACGGCACCCGAGGAAAAAGCTCGGAATTTCATGATCGAATTCCTTTCGCCCATCATGAAATTCTTTACCGTGGAAGGGATCGAAAATCTCGCCGTCCTAAAACCCTTGATCGGAAAATACCCTCTTACTTTGATTTCCAATCATCTTAGTCACTTGGATGCTCCTGCGATCTTTCAGCTTCTTTACCACGCTTCTCCGGAAGGCCGCTCCGTAGCGGAACAACTCGTATTCATTGCAGGGCGCCTAGCCTACGAACCGGATTTTACCAGACTCGGATTGTACATGTTCGGGACGCTTCTCGTTTGTTCCAAACGGGACATGGCCGACAACCCCAGCTTATCCGATCTGATGACCAAGATTAACATGCGCGCCTTTCGCCATTCCCAAAAACTGCAAAGCGAGGGAAAGATCGTAGCCATTTTTCCGGAGGGAACCAGATCTAGGGACGGCCGACTGATGCCTTTTGTGGACACGGTATACCACTATGTTGCGAACAAAGTGGTTCTCCCCATTTCCTTGGAAAAAACGGACAAAATCCTACCTACCACCAGTTTACTCTTCAACCAGGTAGCGGGAAAGCTAGTCATCGGAAAACCCGTTTTGGTCGGGGAACTTTCCCGAAAACAAATGGAATCCTTTCCGAAACACATAGAACATCTTCCCTTTCCCGAACACGGAGACAAAAAACAGTTTCTGATCGATAATCTGGCTCTTCTTGTCGGACAGAACCTGAATAAGCACCAACACGGAATTTATCGTAATTTGTACAGTGCGGATGCAAGGGACCAAAACAAACTGATACGAATTCCCAAGGAACCGAAAGAAAAAATCGTAATCATCGGGAATAGCAGCATGGGGATAGCGATTGCTACGATCCTCGCAAACAAGGATGTGTTGGTGCAGGTGTATCACCCGGACGCTTCTTATACCCTTCAGTCCAACGAGGAAAGAAGGGATCTCAAAAACTACTCCTTGTACAAACTTCCCCCAAACCTTACTTTTACTTCCGACCCGGAGGCGTTGAAAGACGCGACCCTATTCATCCAGGGAACGAATCCGTGGGAAATCCATACCGTTTATCCGGAATTGCAGACCCATTTGATGAAAAATAAGGCTCCTTTCTTTAACGTGGTCAAAGGTTTTACCAGCTCGGGATTGATTCTCGACGACCTACAGCAGGCTCTGGGAATCGAAGACGATCGTATCGGGGTCATCTCGGGAGCTTCCTATCCGGACCAAATCATGGAGAGGAAAATTTCCGGATTCGAAATCGCGGCCGCAAACGAAAGTCTGATTCCGAGAGTCCAAAAACTTTTGACCACCGGTTATATCTTTCCAAGGCCGGCGATCGTTCCTACGGATTACAAAGGAGTCCAACTAGGCGGCGCCCTAAAAACGATTTACGCTCTCGTAATGGGGATCGTGGAAGGTTACTTCAACCAAACCCTGGGCGGAAACGTGGACAATTCCCTCTTTCACCTTTCCAATCGGTTCTTTAACGAGATGGTGAAGGTAGGCGTTCAGATGGGTGGAAGACCGGAAACCTTTCAAGGACTTTCTGGATTGACCGACTTTATGCTTTCCTGTTTCGGAACGGATGCAAAGGACAGAAAAACGGGTTACGATATCGCGAACGGGCGTCCTTCGGAGAAGATGTCCAACGGTTTCTACGGATTGAAAGTGATGCCGAACCTGATGAAAATCGATCCGGAAGAAGTTCCGATCATGTACGCCGCTTATGAGGCGGTGATCAACAAAAAAGACGTACGCAAAGTCGCGGAAATGATGGAAAACCGACTGTCCAGAGTATAAAGAAAAGAAGAGGTCATTCCTCCGAGGCTTGCCTTCCTTTGACAAACAAATGAATCAGGTTTTCGGTCAAAGTCTCGATTTCTTCCGCTTTTTCCGTCAGGATCCGCTTGGTTTTTGCGAGGGCGATCTCTATATCCTCTTTCGGCACACCGAACGTTGTTAGCCCTAAATACAGCGCAGTGTTCATCAATCGATTTGCGTCTATGGTTCCGATGTAGAGGGTTTCTTCCAATAAAGCCTGGAACACTCCCCGAAAAGCGTGAGTGCGGATCAGATATTCCTCGTGATCGAATGCAGGATTGTATTTACCGAAGAGCATTGCATTCCGCGCCGCTCCCCTCTGGCCGATCATCTCAAGAACCCCTTGGGTCCGGTAAGCCGCAAGATACGTTTCCGCAATGGACTTTTTCTTTTGGATCAAATGCAATTGCAAACCTACTTCTAGGGCAAAGAGTACGGCGGAATCCGGTTCCTCTGCAAGACGCTCCGCAGCCTCGGCCGCTTCCGTAAAAACCTCGCTCGCGATCGCAAATAGTATCTCTTCCTTATTTTTAAAAAAGTGATAAAGACTACCTGTCGTAATTCCGGCTTCGTCTATGATTCTTCTGATAGTCGCCTTTTCATAACCTTCATTAACGAACAGTCTGCGAGAGACTTCTAATATTTTAGCTCTGACTTTATTGGATTGTTCTTCTCTTTTCATGCGATCGGAAGTGACTCTTCCTACGATTTAGTTTCCACCGCTTTAGAGTTCAAATCTTTTTAATAGAATTTCATTGAACGCTCTGTTCGAAATCTATCCGTTGAGGAACAGAAATTGCTGTCATAGTTTAACACGAATTTTTCGCAGAATGTTCACATTCAAAAGAGCATGCTCTTTTAAAGAAAATGAATGATTATTCTGTCTCGGAATTGTTTTATCCCTAACTATGATTAGTCGAAGCCGAAGACGCCCGCTTTATATCGTATACTACAAAGGCGAGCGACGTTTCCGATGGAAATATGAACATGATCTAGGTTTGATTAAGCGCCGAGGGAAGTCACCCAAGTGAGAATTCGATCCGCAGGTTTTTTCCAATCCGCTTCGAGCATCATATCATGGCCCATACCGGGAAAAATCTCAGCTTCAGTCCCGTACGCTTTAGCTGTCGCCCGGACTTGTTCTACGGAAAAGATGGAATCTTTTTCCGCTCCGAGTACCAGAACCGAAGTTTTCACCTTTTTCGGTTTCGGTAACTCGAAAACCATCATATCCAAATAGCCGAGAAACGATTCCTCCTGCATATTCTGGAAGTATTTCTGTAACGCGTTATTCTGGATCGGTTCCGAAAAGAACGCTTCTTTGCATAAGGAAGGAGTGGAAATCACATTATAAAGACTCCAAGAAAGCGTCGTCTTTAAGAATACGAACGGATGCCTCCGAGCGACCCGTAAAGTAGTGGCTAAGACACCGGAGGGAGGAACGGACGCCATCAATACGGCGCCTTTTACGTTCTTCTTCTCTAAATATTTCTGTACGACCAACCCCCCCATAGAATGGCCGATTAAAATCGGAGGAACGGAAAACGCTTGGATCACTTCCGTCAAATCGGACACGTAATCCGAAATGCGATGGAACCGAATGCCCTTTTTGCCTTCGCTTTGCCCGTGTCCACGAAGATCCAAGGCATGCACTTCGAAACCCTTAGAAGCGAAATACGGCAGAAAAAATTCATCCCAACACCAGGCTCCGTGCCAAGCGCCATGGACGAACAAAAGAGGGGTCTTATGCTTGGATTTTTTAGTGGGACGTCGAACAATCGTGTGAATCTTCATAAGACCTCTTTGGGGTTTGATTTGAGGTAGAAGAATCGCATATCGCCTCGTACAAGTCAATCCAAGCGCAAAACGGGGATTTGTCGAAGTATCCTTTCTTTCATCCGTTCAATTTGGCAAAATGATCCCGATTGGATTCGTACAACTTGCAGAATACTTCGAAATTTCTCTGGTATACGGCCTTGGTGCTCGGATTCGGTTCAAAGCTCGTCCGAACCGGAATCAAATCCCGGATCTGCGAAAAATCGGAAATTTTCCCCAAACCCAATGCCGCTACTGCCGCGGCGCCGGTGGCCCCGGCATTCTGCGGGTGCTCCGTGGTTTCGATCTTTCTACCCGTAACGTCCGAGAGGATCTGACAAACGATGGGAGAACGGGCCACACCGCCCACAAAGCGCAGGGTTTTCGAGGCGGGGATTTTCTTTTCGGACAATTCCAGGATCCATCTTTTGTGAAACGCGATCCCTTCTATTACCGATCGAATCATCATCCTTTTGCCGGTATTCAGTCCGATATTGAAAAAGATTCCCTTTGCCAAAGGATCCTCGAAAGGACAGCGATTCCCGTGAAGCCAAGGAGTGAAAATGACCCCTTCGCTTCCCGCAGGAGTATCCCGAATGGATTCGAAGAGCAACTCGAACAGACTTTCGTAGATCGCTTCCGTACCTTCCGTGACCTTCTTCTTTTCCAGATAAACCCCGATCTCATCCAGGGCCAGGTGATCCTTGACCCATTGCAGACATTTTCCCGACGTTTCCTGCTCTCCGAAATAATTATAATAACCCGGACGCGCTCCTACGATGGAAGCGATTCGTGCGGAAATATCCACTTTTCTCTTTTTAGTCACCGTGGAAACCCAGCCGGAAGTCCCGGAGTAAATGTGAGTGTCCCCTTCCTCCACCGCGCCTGCACCGATTCCGATCAGAGAGGCGTCTCCTCCTCCTCCGAAAACTGGAATTCCTTCCGTTAGCCCTAGGTCCCCCGCGGCTAAGGCCGTCAGCCCTCCTACTTTCATTGTGGAAGGCACGACCTCCGGCAAATGGTCCGGATTTACTCCGAACATTTTGCAAAGGCCTTTGTGCCAATGTCCTTTGCCGGGTCTGGAATCGAATAAAAACGTAGCAAAAGCGGAGTCGGGCGTCATGATCGCTCTCCCCGAACTTCTCGCGATGAGATATTCCTTCACGTCCAGCCACTTATATACGTTTCGAAATACTTGCGGCTCCTTCGCTTCCACCCATTTGTATTTCCAGAGAGGATCTTTGACGCTCGCGGCGACGGCACCCGCCACCTGCAAGGATCGAAGCAGCTTGAATGCGTTTAACCCTTCGATTTTAAAACCGTTTTCGATTCCTTTCCGCATCTCCTCCTTGGCCCTACGATCCATATAACTCATCGCAGGTCGGACCGGATTCAGTTGCTTATCGACGAGAATTAAACCCTGCATCTGCGAGCAAAACGAAACACCGTCGATCTTTCCTTTTTCCCATTTCAAATCGGCAAGCAACCTTCGGGTCGTGTCGCACATCGCTCTCCACCAATCGGACACGTCCTGCTCGACGCCTCCGTCTTCCAGAATCGTTAAATCGTATTCCGCTCCGACGGAATGCAATAGTCTCAATTTTTCGGAGACCTCGAACAGACAGGTTTTAATTCCGGTTGTACCTACGTCGTACGTCAGAATATGAAGAGTGGAAGAATCTTTTACCATTCGTTTGTTTTCCCCGGCCCAAAGCCCACTCGACTACAAGTGAGCAATGACTCACATGCAAAAGAACGAGGGGCAAAGAGCAATCATTTTTCTTTTATCCGGATTTCTCCGACAGAAAAGAACCGAAAGGATTTCGTAGAAAGAACTCTTTTTAAACGGAAAAGAAAATTACACTTCACTTATATATCTCTTACATCCCGCAAAGAAGAAGCTTTCATCATACACGGAACGGTTTTGCGAATTCGGACTAAGAATCGTAAATTGCTTGGAAGAGGAAAGAAAACTAAGATCCTTGTCTAAGAAAGATCGAAGATCCGATTTGCATCGCTTTTCCCGAAAAAGGATGAACGTAAAACTCGAAAGCGACGGCGAAACGATGGATACTTTTAACGGGGAAGTCAATGGAAGACAATCGCATTAAGTCATACGGATATCGATGGGTGATTCTAGCTCTCTATTCCTTAATCACAGCGATCATCCAAATCCAATGGTTGACTTTTGCTCCGATCGCAAGAGAGGCGAAACAGTTTTACGGCGTCGGTTCCTTCGAGATAGATCTCCTCTCCATGATCTTCCTAGGTGTCTTCATCGTGATGGCCATACCCGCGTCGTACGTCATCGACACGTACGGAACCAGGGTCGGAGTCGGAATCGGTGCGTTCCTGGCTGGCAGCCTAGGATTCCTAAAAGGATTGTTGGCCTCCGATTATTCCTTCGTAATCTTCTGCCAAATCGGCTTAGCGATCGCGCAGCCTTTCATCATCAATGCGGTGACCAAAGTCAGCGTCCTCTGGTTTCCTCTCAAGGAAAGGGCCACTGCGGTAGCAATCGGAACCTTGGCGCAATTTTTGGGGATCATTGCGGTCATGATCGGAACCCCACTGCTGATCGGCGGAGAGGAACCGGATCCATCAAAAATTCCGCAAACCGTCATGACCTACGGGATCCTCTCGCTGGCCGGAGCCGCGCTTTTTCTCCTATTCTTTCGGGAAAAACCTCCCTCATCTCCTAGCGTAAACGGAGAAGATTCCAAAATCCAGGTATTCCAGGGACTCAAACATATCCTGAGCCGGAGAGAAATGCAAAAAGCGTTACTGTTATTTTTTATCGGTTTAGGAATTTTTAATGCTTTGAGCACCTGTATCGATCAGATCTGCGAAAAGAAAGGACTCACCATGGAACAAACCGGGATCGTCGGAGGAATACTCCTCATCTCCGGAATCGCGGGAGGCGTAGTGTTTCCTCCCGTATCGGATGCAATCGGAAAACGACGCCCCTTCTTGGTCTTGGCCATGCTAGGTTTTCTTCCGGGAATCCTTTTACTTGCGTTCGCAAAAGACTATTCCCTTTTGTTGGCGGGATCTTTTTTGATAGGATTCTTTCTGCTCGGAGCGGGAGCTCCCATCGGATTCCAATACTGTGCCGAAATCACTTCCCCCGCGCCGGAATCCTCTTCTCAGGGAATTCTGCTACTGATCGGACAAATCTCCGGAATCGCATTCATCGTGGGAATCAATACGTTGGGCAGCGAAGAGTTCATGAGGGTCTTCATCGTCCTATCGGTTTTAAACGCGATTTTATCCTTCTTCCTAAAGGAATCTCCGATGATGGAATCGAATGCGGTAAAAAACACGGCGGCCGCCCTCCACAAATAATCGGCGGAAGGAACGACGGGAACGACCGTTTCACCGGGAACGTCAGTCCTTGGCCAAGGCCCTACGGATGAATTTCATCAGCCCCTGGACGATCTTCTCGTCGTTCCCGATCATCGCGTCTCCAAGATAAATCCTCATTCTTTCTTTATAATATTCCGTTGCGTAGGAGAACTGGAGAGTCATAAACAGATTATCCAGGCAGAATGCGAAAATCCTTTCGTCGACCTCCTTGCTCACGACTCCTTGCTTTTTCGCGTTTTTCAGCAAGGACGTATAGACCTTTGCGGAGATTGTTTCCAGCTCCGAGGATAATTTCCGTATCAGATCGGAATTCCCCTCCGAAGTCATTTCGTTGTACAATCTGATAATATCCTGATTTTCGCGGGAGTGTGTTTGGATGATCCGGAGAATGCTTTCTATTTTGCCGAACAGATCGTTTTGTTCGGTCAAAACTGTCTCCAAGGTCTTTTCCAACTGATTGATACCGTGTCCGACCGCGGTGAGAAAGAAATCCTCCTTGGTATCGAAATACTTGAACAGGGAGCCTACGCTGATTCCGGCTTTTTGAGCGATCACATTCGTGTTCGCGTTGTTAAAGCCTCGGTTTGCGAATTCCGTGATCGCTACGGACAAAATCCGATTTCTCTTTTCTTCTGGAATCCGTTCGAACGTCTCGCTATAATATTTGGGCATAGATGCGGCCAATTTAGGAAACTCCCCCACTGTGCAAAAGCGGAACTCAATAAAAATTCCGATTTCCGGATTTTTAAAGAAGATTGTTTTTCTACTTGACAGTGAGTGATTGCTCACTCACTGTCAAGTAGAATTCTCGATCCATGGAGAGGAAAATGGCCACCGGTTATGCGATCACCAAATATCCCGATACGCAGGAAGTGTATCGACAATTAAGGAAACTGATCGGGCTACCGATACGTTCGATTCGCAAGGACCATTTGCAGGATTATTTAGACAATTATTATGAAAAGAAATGCGTAAAGTCCAAGGCGATGATTCAGGAAGCGTCCGAATTCATTCCTGGAGGAGTACAACACAACCTCGCCTTTAATTTTCCCTTCCCTCTCGTATTCACGAAAGCGGAAGGAGCTTATTTGCACGATCTGGACGGAAACAAATACATAGATTTCCTACAAGGCGGTGGTCCTACGGTTCTAGGAAGTAATCCGAAAAAGGTCCGTGAAAAAGTGGTGCAATTGTTAAAAGACACCGGACCGGTCACCGGTCTATTTCACGAATACGAACTCAGGCTCGCGGAAAAAATCGTGGAGCACATGCCTTCCGTTCAGATGTTCCGCATGTTAGGTTCGGGTACCGAAGCATGCATGGCGGCGATCCGGGTGGCGCGTCTAGCGACGAAGAAGAAAAACGTAGTCAAGATGGGAGGAGCGTACCATGGTTGGAGCGACCAACTCGCATACGGAATCCGCATCCCCGGGACGCGGCATTTCGAAGCCCATGGAATTCCGAAACACGTCTTCAAATATACTCAGGAGTTTTATCCCAACGATCTGAATTCCTTGGAAAGCGTTCTCAAAAGGAACCGCTGGAGAGGAGGCACTGCCGCCGTTCTTATCGAACCTGTGGGCCCCGAAAGCGGGACCCGACCTCTCGACATGGATTTTAACAAGGGAGTCCGGGAACTTTGCGACAAATACGGAGCGCTTCTCGTATTCGACGAGGTGGTGACCGCATTTAGGATAGGAATGAGCGGCGCCCAGGGATACTTCGGAATCAGTCCCGACCTGACCGTATTCGGAAAAGTCGTCGCCGGAGGATATCCGTCCGCGGGAGGACTAGGTGGAAAACGGGAATATATGAAATACCTATCTGCAGGAATCCAAACAGGTATGAAGAAAGCCTTGATCGGCGGCACCATGGCCGCGAATCCTCTCAGTTCCGCCGCAGGATATTATACGCTTGTGGAGATCGAAAAGCAAAAAGCCTGCGAAAAAGCGGGGAAAGCCGGAGATAGAATCACGGCAGGTCTGAAAAAATTGATTCAAAAATACGACCTCCCCTTTGTGGCTTTTAACCAGGGATCCATCTGTCATTTGGAAACGGTAGGCACCATGCTTCTGGAAATCGACATTAAGAAATTCTGGAAAATCAAACGTACGATCCACGAAGCACATCTACGGAAAAAAGCCATGGAAGAAATGGGAGCCGCTTATATGGCCGAAGGCTTGGTGACTCTTGCGGGAAGCAGATTATACACCAGCGCATCCGATACTGATGCGGTGATAGACGACGCTTTAAAAAGATTCGATCGCGTATTCCAAAAAGTGGAAGGTGTTTCCGCGATATAGGGAATCGGATCGTTTGGAGGGAAATATGGATATCGATAAGGCTAAATTGCTGGTCCGGGACGCGGGAATACGATTGTTAAAGGCGGGATTGATCGCGAGAAGCTGGGGAAATATCAGCCAGCGCATCGACGAGGATTATTTCATAATCACCCCTACGGGAAGAACGTATGAAGACTTGAGGCCGGACGAAATGGTACAAGTGAATCGGCACGACCTAACTCATATCGGAAGGATCAAACCTTCTTATGAAAAGGGACTCCATGCGGCGGCATACGAACTCAGGTCCGATATCGGCGCAGTGATTCATACCCACCAATTGCAGGCTTCCGTCGTAGCCGCTGCCAGAAGAGAGGTCCCGGTTCTGGATCCGGAGATGAAAAAAATCATAGGCGGTCCCGTACTTTGCACCTCTTATTCCTTACCGGGAACAAAGAAGCTCATCAAAATGGCGATCCAAGCTTTGGACCGATCCGGAAGCAAAGCGGTTTTACTCGCAAACCACGGGACGTTATGTATCGGAAAGGATATGGCGGACGCGTTCGACGTGGCCATGTCTCTGGAACGGGTTTGTAAGAAATTCGTGGATCAGGAATTCGTCAAAATATCCGGGATGAAAAGCGCGGGAACAAATGCAGTCAGGGAATGGTACGTCCAAAATTATGGAGTCCGAACAAACGCATGAAAATTCCCCAGAGCCCGATCGAATTACAGGCATTTCTTCCCAGATTGGTTCAGGAAGGAATTTTAAAACCGGACGGATGTGCCAGCGTCAAAATCGGACGCAGCGTCTGGATTACCCCGAAGAAGAGCGACCTGAAAGCATTAGGAAAAAAAAATAAGAACGGATTACTGGAACTACCGTTGCAGGCGGATCAGATTTTTCCCCGGGACGTACCGGAAGAGTCCGTGGCTCACATAGCTCTCTACTTGGAACACCCCGAATGGAACGTAATCGTTCATTCTACTCAGGAAAACATAATGACTTGCTCCATGGCGGGAACGACGGTCCGACCTTTGTTGGATGATATGGCTCAGATCGTGGGTCCGAATGCGAAGGTCGTCCAATTGGGTTCCGACCGGAAAGCCTCGGCCACATTAGTATCCGCCATTAAGAGAAGAAATGCGGTACTTCTTAAGAACGCAGGGGCGCTTTGCGCGCACGGAAGCATAGACGACGTGCACTCAGTCTGCCAAGTTTTGGAAAAAACCTGCAAAGCGTACGTCGATTCCAGGATTCTAGGCGGGGGAAAACCGGTGCCCTGGTTGGAAGCGGAAGTGATCCGTTTCGTATACCAAAGAAAATATTCCAAGCAGGCGGAAAAGAATCGATAATTCTTTCGTAAACCGCTCGAAAAGCGGAGTTTGCAAGACCCGCTTTTTCTCCCGAAAATATAAGACGGAGATAAGTTCCCGAGTGCGCCCACAATTATAATCTCTTTTTAAGATTCTTAGATTCTTATATATAATGAAACTATTATAAAATAATCGAATCCCTTTTCTCCTTCGGTTTTCGCAAAAACCGAATTTGGAATTGCTTTCAATGAAAGAAGAGTATCGTCCCTTTCATGAAGAGAATCCCAATATATATCATCCTCGTCGGCCTGCAATGTTTTGCGAGCTGTAAACCCGGGCAATCAGGCTCGCCGGAAGCCGCCTTTTGGCCCTGGACCTCGGCACTTTCCTTGGGGGCGCGATCCGGATCACAAACCTACTCTCTCTTACAAAGCCCGCACTCCCTGGATTATGCGGATACGGAATCCGAACGGATGATTCAGATCGGTCAAAAGACTTTCAACGGAATCACGGATCGGATTTTTTTGGACGGTCTCGGGCGTGAGGCGTATTTCCGAGGTTTTAACATATCCGGAAATGCGAAATTGGCCGAGCACGGCTTTAAACCGTTTCAGAACACTGCGGACGCGGAGGTCGGGTTTACTCGACTGGCCCAAACTACCGGAACGAATATGATCCGCTTCCTGATCAGTTGGGAAGGAGTCCATACGTCGGTGGATACGATCGACTATTCCTATCTGGACGCCGTAATCGCACAGATGCGGATCGCGATCGGAAAGAGAATGTACGTTCTGATCGATTTTCATCAGGACCTCTTCTCTCGCAATCTGTTCAATCGGAATTCCTGGTACACCGGCAACGGAGCCCCGGCATGGATCATCTCGGCGAATTCCTACCCTACGGAATATTGCGGAATCATCTGCGCGACCTGGAGCCAAAACAATCTTACAAACGAAGCGATTCGTTTGGCGTTCCGAAATTTCTGGAACGACAAAACCCTAAACACGACGGCGGGAATCCGCAACACACAAGAGGAGTTCGTCTGGCAACTCGGCGAGGCGGCCTCCTATCTGAAAAAGAACCTTACCGACGCGGAGTTCGAATACGTTCTGGGAATCGATCCTTTCAACGAACCGGTGGACGGAGGAATGGAAGGACTTACGCCTGCCCAATGGGACAACCAAAAGCTCTGGCCTTTTTACTATAAGGTCAGACAGAAAATGAACCAAGTCGGTTGGGATTCGAAATGGGTCTACGCGGAACCTTTGGTTTTTTGGAACACAAACGCGGGAATCGTCTCTGCAACAGGAGGAGGCCATTTGACCACCTTGCCCGGCGAAGGATTCGTTTTTAATTCCCATTTTTATGACGCGGCTCGTATGAGCACGGATCTGACCGGAATCGACAACGCGACTTACTTCACATATTTGGACCAGATACGCAACGAATCCAGATTTCTCCAAATCCCGGTTTTTTTAAGCGAATTCGGAATGTGGATAAAAGGAATCGGCGCCAAGGACACTCCTAGAATGATCAGCGCCGTTTATCAGGCTATGGAGATTTCGGACGGACAGCAGAAAGTCAAAAGTCGGTACGCTGACCTTTACAACCCGCTGGTATCCGGTACTGAATGGCATTGGGATTACTACCGCGATCACCACCGGGAATACATGAACGGAAACCCCTCTAAATTGATCACTTCGAAAGACGCATGGAACGGCGAGGACTATTCCGTCGTTTCCGACTACGGCACTACCTTTAACATGGATTATCATGCGATCCAACGTGCCTACCCCAGAAAGTCCCAGGGAAACATCTTAAGTTTCTATTATAATACCGTCGGATACGATTCCTGGAACAACGTGTTTCAATGGGGAGGAATACGCCCCGATCCGGCCGGCCCGGTTTTCTTTTCGGATAGAAGATTCGCGATCCTGATTTGGAGAGGAAGAAAATCGGACGCACCCACCGAAGTATTTCTTCCGCCGCATTTCTCCGGATCGGATATCGTTTTGATTTCCGACAAGCGAATCTATAACAAAGGGATTCCCTCCACGATTCAAAGCGAAAACGGAGAAGCCGTCCTCATACCGGACAGGAATCGGGACAGCGGTTCTGGCAATCTGTTAATCCTATGGGACGATCTACTCGACGGTGAAGATCCCGATTCCACCCTGCATTTTCTGATTGCGATCGACGCGGCGGGAACGTCCTACTCGGACGCCGTCTTGGCCGACATTCAGAGTGGGTTAAAAAACAGGGTCGTCGGAGGCCAGCAAAGCCCGATTTATATGACGGGGAAGATGACTCCGAGCGGATATCCATCGGAATAAGAATATCGTCCGGAAGGCGGAAAAGTTTTCCGGACGAGAGTCGAAAGATTTAAATTTAGACGATTTATAATATTCTTATTTTTTACTTATATTGGAAAGTATACTACCGTTTTCCATGACTTCATTTTACTTTAGGATTTCCGAATTGATAGACATACGGCGCGCCCTGCTCGCTAACTATCCAGGAACACTTTTCGCCGGAGCTTAAGCGAATACATGGAAGACAGAAAGGAACTATTGACGGTCAAAATAGCCGCATCGGGACCCATCACGATTAACAGAATCCGATTCGGCTTAGTGATACTGTTTTTAGGTTCTCTTGCCGCTTCTTGGGCGCAAAGTTCCCTTTTGCAGAATATAGCTTACCTGCTCGGAACGATGACATTGGCCGCCTTCGCGGTTTGGAATTTGCTATCATTGCGCAAACAGGGAAACATTCCTTCCCATATCGGAAAGGCTTCCGTCACTGCCGACGCCGTCATCCTAGGAATTACCATGTTCGTGGCCTCCTGGACGGACAGAGACATGTCTTCCGGCGTGATTCGTCAACTCGTACTATATGCCATAAATATGATCTTCATCGTTTATTCCGGACTTTTACTATCTCCGAATTTCGTAATATGGATCGGCGCGATTTGCGCAAGCTGTCAGGCGATCGTGATTCTCAACAGCGGACTCATGGGTGTGGAATTCACGGAAGACCCGATCAAAGTGCTATCCCCCGGTTACGCTTCCATTTCCGAGCAATCTCTGAAATTAGTGTTTCTCGTCGTCGTGGCTTATATTACGAGAAGTGTGATCGTGATATTCCGCCTGATCGGTGCCGTCGAGGAGGAATATGCAAACACTTTGGAAGAGAAGGTCAAAGAGAGAACGAAGGAAGTCACTGGCAAAATGGACGAAATCCAGGCGCTGAAAATACAGCAGGACGGGGACTATTATTTGACTTCCCTTCTCAGTAAACCCTTAACCACCAACTGGAACACTTCCATCGACGTCAGCACGGCCTTTTATATAGAACAGAAAAAGAAGTTCGTA
This sequence comes from Leptospira fluminis, assembly GCF_004771275.1. Lineage (GTDB taxonomy): Bacteria > Spirochaetota > Leptospiria > Leptospirales > Leptospiraceae > Leptospira_B > Leptospira_B fluminis. Next base: position 81,716 of record NZ_RQEV01000001.1, read on the forward strand.
TTCAAAAACCGCGAATCGGAATTAGGCGGAGACATTTGCATTACTGGCAACCTTCTCTTCGGATCGGAGAAGGACAAATGGATCGCATTCCTAAACGGAGACGCGATGGGAAAATCCATGCAGGGAGCCGGAGGAGCGATCGTTCTCGGCACCGCGATGAACAACATCATGGCCCGTTCCGCTAGCCACGGAAGAATTTTAGAAATGAGCCCCGAGGATTGGCTTCGTCAATCCCACCGGGAATTGGACGATATATTCAGGACATTCGACGGAATGATGATGGCCTCCGTAATTTTAGGTCTCATCCAGGAAAGGAGCGGAAAGATCCTTTTCTTCAACGCGGAACATCCCTGGCCCGTTCTTTATCGGGACGGCAAAGCCTCGTTTCTAGTCTCGGAGGCGTCCACTTGGAAATTGGGCTCTCCCATCGAAACGAAATTCAAAGTCCAGGAATCTAGCCTTGAGGAAGGAGACGTGATATTTATCGGCTCCGATGGCCGCGATGATATAAGTCTATCGAAGGACGGCACCAATTGGAGGATGAACGAAGACGAAACTCTATTTCCGAAGATCGTAGAGGAAAACGGAGGAGATTTGGAATGCATCGCCGATCGCTTGCATACTCTGGGAATTATATCGGACGATATCTCCCTTATCAGAATCGGATTCAAGGAGAAAGTTTCCGCCGATCATCCTAAATACGCCTTGGCGATCGGCAAGTATTCCGAAGCAAGGAGAAGCCTTCAGAGAAGAGATACGGATAAAGCCGCTGCATTGTTAAAAGAAGCGTGGGGGATCGCGCCGACGTTCAAAGAGCCGGCAAGACTATTGGGCAGAATGTACTACGACGTAAAGGACTATCCCAAAGCCGTTCAATGGTTCGAAAAATACCTATCCATCGATTCCGAATCCCATAGTATATGGTTCTTGCTTTCCTTATGCTATAAACATACGAAAGATTTCCAGAAAGCCGCGGAAGCGGCGGAGACCGTCCGAAAGTCGCAGCCGCATCGTCTCGCGAATCTGGTCAATCTGGCCGATAGTTATCGTTTGTTAAACGACCTTGAAAAAGCGAAATCCATATTAAAAATCGCGCAAGGAGTAGACGGTAACAACGCCATGATAGGCAGGCTGGAGGATCTGCTAAGGACGAACGGTGGTAACCTCCAATAAAAAACCCCGGAGTCTCTTCGACTTCCGGGGCCCACTCTCTCCCATCTCTTAAAAGGGGATTTTATTTTTTCTTTGGTTTTGCGGCGGCCTTTTTCGGAGCTGCACTCTTCTTTTTTTCAGCGGGAGCTTTTTTAGGAGCCTTTTCTTTTTTTGCAGGAGCTTCCTTAGCCGCTTTTGCCTTCTTCTCATCCGCAACGACTTCGCGTTTTTCACGGATTTCCTTCAGAAGGGTCGGCCGATCCTTACGGTTGGTAAGTTCCAGAATTCCCACTTCCGAATTATCTGAAGGTCGATTCACGAGTTTCAGAATCCGAGTATACCCTCCGTTCGTATTCGCATAACGAACAGCGATATCTTCGAATAATTTGATCACGATATTGCGGTCTTTGACTCTTTTTAAAACTTCTCTTTTATTATGAAGCTTCACTTCGGGAGCGACATCTCCCAAGTTTTTTTTGGCTCGGGTGATGATCTTTTCCGCGTGGGAACGTACCACTTTCAATTTTGCCTGAGTCGACTCGATCCTTTCGTATTTAAAAAGGCTCGTAATCATATTGTTGATCAAAGCATCCCTGTGACCTTTTTCCCGGTTCAGGTGCTTTACTTTATTTCTTTTATTCATTTCAGAAATCCCTCATTCCGAAAGACAAACCCAAACCGGCGAGTTTGGACTTAAGCTCGCCCAGCGCTTGTTCGCTATAATGCTTGGATTTTGACATCTCTTCTTCGGATCTTTTGACCAGATCGCCTACAAAATCGATCTCTAAACTACGAAGCACGTTGAGCGAGCGGACCGAAAGTTCCAGTTCCTCTACGTGTTTGGACAAAGACGCCTTGAGTTTTTCGTCGGCTTCGTCCAGTTCGTCCTCTTCTTCCTCGAGTTCCTCTTCGAAATTGATGAAGACGGTCAAATGTTCCTTCAAAATCTTAGCGGCTTGCGCAACGGCATCTTCCGGAGAAATGGATCCGTCGGTCCAAACTTCCAACGTGAGTTTTTCGTAATCGGATCTTTGGGCTACACGAGTCTCGGAGATTTCGAAAATCACTTTTTGAACGGGAGAGAAAATGGAGTCTATCGGGATCGTCCCGAGAACTTCGATATCCTTCTTCTTATCTTCCGCAGGAACATAACCCCGGCCGCGTTGGATCTCCAGATCCAGGACCAGATTCGCATCCTCGTTCAGAGTGGCGATGTGTAGATCAGGGTTCATGATCTCGATGGAGGAATCCACTGCCAGATCACCGGCCCTAAAATATCCGGCGCCTTTCAGTTCGAGATGGATGACCTTGCTTTGGTCCTTATCTTCCGGCTCGTATTTAATCCGAACCTGCTTTAGGTTCAATATGATACGGGTTACGTCCTCAGCCACTCCTTCGATGTATGAGAACTCATGGTTGACGCCTTCGATCCGAATGGCGGAAATCGCCGCACCCTCGATTGAGGACATGAGAGTCCTACGTAGAGAGTTTCCGATCGTAGTCGCAAACCCGCGTTCAAACGGCTCCGCGACGAACTTCCCGTAATTCGGGGTATTCGCTTCCGTAGTGAATTCGATCTTTTTAGGACGTTTAAATCCTTTGAGTAAGCTTTTAAGAGACAATGTGAAAACCTTCGTACCTTTATTACTTGGAGTACAACTCCACGATCACCTGTTCTTTCACCGGAATATCCACATGGTGGCGCTCCGGTAGGGAAAGAACATCCCCCGAAAACTTGATAAAGTCGGCCGACAACCAAGAAGGAATCGCATTCAAAGACTGGGCCAACTGGATGTTTTGCGTGATAAAGCCGGACTTGTGGAATTTCGGACGAATTTCCACTTTATCCCCCGCGTTCAATCTGTAGGAAGGGATATCTACCCTTTCCCCGTTTACGAGAATGTGCTGGTGGGAGATAAAATTCCGCGCCTGACGTCTCGTTACGGCAAAGCCCAAACGATAAACGACGTTATCCAATCTTCTTTCCAGAAGTTGCAAAAGGATCTCGCCGGTGACTCCGTGAGCGTGCGATGCTTCTTCATAATAACGACGGAACTGCTTTTCCAGCAAACCGTAAGCGCGTTTCAACTTTTGCTTTTCTCTCAACTGCGCGCCATATTCGGAAATTTTTGGTTTCCTTTTCGGCGGCATGCCCGGGGGTCCCTTTTTGTGGAACTTATCCCGATTGAAAGTATAGCTAGATTTGAGGAAGAGGTTGAGCCCCTCTCTCCTCATCAGTTTTACGACCGGACCTCTATATCTTGCCATATTCTTCCTCCCTTAGACCCTTCTTCTCTTACGGGGACGGCATCCGTTATGGGGCAGGGGCGTTACGTCCTTGATCATTTTAATAGAAAGACCTCTCGCTACGAGAGAACGGATTGCGGATTCGCGTCCGATCCCCGGTCCGGAAACCAGCACGTCGACTTCGGTTAACCCGGTTGCGTCGATCGCTTTTTCTGCGGCATTTCCCGCTGCGATCTGAGCCGCATACGGAGTGGACTTCTTGGACCCGCGGAAACCCATAGCTCCCGCTGTGGACCAGGAAAGCGTATTCCCGGCCAAATCGGTGATGGTAATGATCGTATTGTTAAAGGAAGCGGTGATGTACACTTTACCGCGAGGAACTACCTTTTTTTCCTTCTTCTTTACTTTCTTATCTTTCTTTGCTTTTTTATCTTCAGCCATGATTACTTAGTCGCCTTTTTCTTGTTGGCCACGGTCTTCTTGACCCCTTTCCGAGTACGGGCATTGGTACGGGTTCTTTGTCCCCGAACCGGAAGTCCTTTTCTATGACGCAGTCCCCGATAACAACCGATATCCATCAAACGTTTGATGTTCAGTTGGTTTTCCGAACGAAGATCCCCTTCCACTTTTACGGATTCTTCGATCACTTTTCTGATCGCCGCCTCTTGCGTATCGGAAAGATCCTTTACGCGGACCGCTTGGTCCACGCCGGCTTTTGCCAGGACTTTACGGGAGGTGGAAGGCCCTATACCGAAAATATAGGTCAAGCCGACGACGATTCTTTTTTCCCTCGGAAGATCGATTCCTGCGATACGTGCCATGGTTACGCTTGCCTTTGCTTGTGTTTAGGATTAGTGCAAATCACGCGAATCACACCTTTTCTTCTAATGATCTTGCAGCTCGTGCAGATTTTTTTTACGGAAGTTCTTACTTTCATAACGTTCGTCCTATTTCTTACGGTAGGTGATTCTACCCTTGGTCAAATCATACGGGGAAAGTTCCACGGTGACCTTATCTCCGGGAAGGATCCTGATGTAGTGCATTCTCATTTTTCCGGAAATATGAGCCAAAACCTTGTGACCGTTTTCCAGTTCAACGCGGAACATAGCGTTCGGAAGCGGTTCCAATACCGTTCCGTCCACGGTGATAGCTTCTTCTTTTGCCAAGTTACACCAGCTCCTTTTCAATGAGTTTGGTTACTTGCTCTAAGGAGCCCACTCCGTTGATACGGGAAAGATTCCCTTTTGCGGAATAATAATCCAGAAGAGGAAGAGTCTTTTTATTGTACGTGTCCAATCTACTCTTAATCGTAGTCTCGTTGTCATCGGAACGACCTTCGATCTCGGCGCGCTTCAATAATCTTTGTAGGAGTTCCTCATCCGGAACCTCCAAATTAATCGCACGTTTGATGTTCTTTCCTTCCGTTTTTAACAATTGGTCCAAAGCTTCCGCCTGCTCTACGGTCCGAGGAAACCCGTCCAATAAAAATCCGTTTTTGCAATCCGGTTCCACGATCCGGTCCTGAATGATACCGATCACGACGGAATCCGGAACCAGATCACCGGCATCCATGTATCTCTTGGCTTCCAGACCCATTTTGGTTCCGTTCTTTACTGCGGAACGCAAAATATCCCCCGTGGAGATCTGAGGGATTCCTAAAGTATCGCAAAGAATTTTGGCCTGAGTTCCTTTTCCGGCTCCGGGGGGCCCCATAAAAATGATCGAATTCATCTCTCAGGACCTTCCCTTAATCTTGGATTTCTTCAGGAACCCGTCGTAATTTCTCATCAGGAGCTGAGATTCCAACTGCTTCAGGGTTTCCAGAGCCACCCCTACCATAATCAGCAAGGAGGTCCCTCCGAACGTATACACCAGGGAACCTCCACCGGAGTTTGTTCCGAGATCCAAGAAGCGGATAATGATATAAGGCGCCAGGGCCAGACCGGCGAGAAAGATCGCTCCCGGTAAGGTGATCCGGTTCAGAACCTTTTCTATATATTCCTTAGTGTGGGAACCGGGACGGATTCCTGGAATGAATCCGTTGTATTTGCGCAGATTTTCCGCAAGCTCGGACGGATTGAATTGGATCGCGGTGTAGAAATACGCGAAAAATACGATCAAACCGATGTAGATAAAAAAGTACACCGCAGCGTGGTACCAGATTTGGGAGAAGGGATTCAGATAATCCAATAAGACTGCCCAACCCGCCCATTCCGGAATATCCACGATCTGCTGGATAATCGTTTGCGGAAAGAGAAGTAGAGAAGAAGCAAAGATGATCGGCATTACGCTGGCACCATTGACCTTAAACGGAATGCTTTGGCTCTTGGCCTGAACCATTCTACGACCTACCATCTGTTTCCCGTATTGCAAGGGCACCTTGCGGACGCCTTGCGTCAGAAGAACGGTCAAAGAGATCAGAAGAATGAAAAGAAGAAGAAGAATAATGATATTCAACCCGTCTACGAAGTTCTCTTGGAAGAGTTGGTAAACGGAACTAGGCAAACGACCTACGATCCCGGCAAAGATCAATAGGGAAATTCCGTTCCCGATCCCTCTCTCCGTGATTTGCTCGCCCAACCAGATCAGGAGAACCGTTCCGGTCGTAATAGACAACAATGCGATGAAGAAGAACCAAGATTCGACGGAAGAATGGATTAAACCCGGATGCAAAGCCGCTTTTTGATCGGCTCCGTAAGACCATTGCTGCGCGAGACGGATCACTGCAAGAGATTGAACGGCGCAAAGAATGATCGTGCCGTACTTTGTATATTGGCCGATTTTTTTCCGACCTTCTTCTCCTTCCTTTTGCAACTTTTGCAAGGAGGGAATCAGCACCATGACCAATTGCATGATGATGGAAGAGGAAATGTACGGCATGATTCCCAATGCGAAAATGGAGAAGTTCAAAAGGGCTCCTCCCGCGAACATGTCGAACATTCCGACTAAACCTTCGGATGAGGTAGCGTCCGCCGCGATCGCGGAGACGACTTTCGGATCGATTCCCGGAATCGTAATATGGGTTCCGAGACGAAATAGGAGAAGCATGCCAAGGGTAAAGAAAACCTTATTCCTTAGCTCCGGAATCTTAAAGATATTTGCGATCGAAGTCAGCATGCGGTCCTAAATAATTCCTTATCCTGTTTCCGGGATCTTTCGATCCCCTACGGGGCAACAAAGGGACTCGAAATCGAATCCCTTCCCTAAAATTTCCTGACAAAAAAGTCAGAGTAAAAAAGCCGAAATCAGGCTTTTTCAGCCAATTCGGACCGTAATTTTACGGACCCGCCGGCCTTTTCTATTTTTTCCTTGGCGACTTTCGAAACCCGATCGGCCACGATATGGACCGCTTTTTTGATTTCCCCTGTGCCTAGAATCTTGAAAGGAGTGGTCTCTTTATCGAGAATCTTCGATTCAACCATATTTTTGGCATCTATGTTCCCGGTCAAACCGCTTTTCTCGATATCCCGCAGATTGATCGGGAAGAAATCCTTATGAAAAATAGAAGTGAATCCTCTTTTCGGAATCCGACGGTGGATGGGCATCTGACCGCCCTCGAAACCCCGGCGGACCGTATTTCTGGCGTACTGCCCTTTGGATCCACGGCCCCCAGTTTTTCCAGTTTTGGAACCGATCCCGCGCCCCAGACGCTTTTTGGAGCGGCTGGAACCTTTCGGTGCAGGGACTGTATTCTGAGCGGGAGCATTTTCCTTTTCAGAGCGTTCTTTTCCGAACGCCAGTGCAGTCTTGATTCTTTCCTTGCTCATATCTATTCCGAACCTTTAAGCCTTATCCACTTTTACCAAGTGATGAACGTCGTTGATCATTCCTTGGATCTGGGGGGTCAGAGTATGTTTACGTTGTTGGCCGGTCTTTCTCAAGCCCAGCGCCGCTAAAGTCAGTTTCTGGCCTTTTTTAACGCCTATGCTGCTTTTGATTTGGGTGACGATCACGGTTTCCATTTGCTTATCCTACGTCGTTACCGAACAGTCGAGCCAGGCTGATTCCCCGTTTCCGGGCAGCCAGCACCGGAGTCTCCAATTGCTGGAGAGCGTCCAGAGTCGCCTTTACGATGTTTACCGGATTGGAAGAACCCCAAGACTTGCTCAAGATATCCTGGATTCCGACTTTTTCCACGACGGAACGAACCGATCCACCGGCGATGATTCCTGTTCCCGGTGAGCTCGGCTTGAGAATCACCTTCGCGGATTTGAACTTCCCGGTCACTTCGTGGGGAATCGTATGGCCGCGAAATTGGATTTTCACCAGGTTCTTCTTAGCCGATTCGATGGATTTACGAATCGCATCCGGAACCTCGTTGGCCTTACCGAATCCGATCCCTACTTTCCCTTTGGAATCGCCAACTACGGTCAGCGCGTTAAAGGAAAAACGACGTCCCCCTTTCACGACTTTTGCGACCCGGTCGATTTTCACGACCTTTTCGGAAAATTCTTTCGATTCTTGCTCTTGTTCGTATGCCATAAATTAGAACTCCAGACCAGCTTCTCTGGCCGCATCGGCAAAAGCCGCAATCCTTCCGTGATAGATCATGCCGGAACGATCCAACATAACCGTCTTTACTCCCTTGGAAGAAGCTCTTTGTCCGATCGCTTTTCCTAGAGCCTTTGCAGCTTCGATATCTTTCCGGCTTTTTCCTGCCGACGCGAACTCATTTTCTAAGGTCGTCGCGGAAACCAAAGTGATCCCCTTGGAATCGTCCACGATTTGACAGGAAAGATAACGGTTCGACTTATTGAAAACCAGACGAGGGCGCTCTCCGTTTTGGCGGAGTTTGAATCTGGAGCGCTCAGCTCTTCTATGTTTGGCTGCGACTTTCTTCAGTTTGTTAATCATGGCCTTATTTCTTACCGGTTTTTCCGGCCTTTCTCTTAATTACTTCGTCGTTGTACCGGATTCCCTTTCCTTTGTAAGGTTCGGGCGGTCTTTTAGAACGAATATCGGCGGCGACTTGTCCGACCAATTGTTTATCGATTCCGAAAACCTTGATCTTGACCTGCTCGTTTACGTCGATCTTGATCCCTTTCGGAGTCTTATAAACCACCTCGTGGGAATATCCCAAGTTCATCACCAGGTCCTCTCCGCGTTTTGCGGCGCGATATCCCACTCCGGTGATGTCTAGGTTTTTTTCCCAACCTTGGGTAACTCCTTTGACGCAATTCATTAGAAGCGCCCGAGTCAAACCGTGCAACGCGACTACGTTCTGCTCTTCGCTGGATCTTTCCAGCTTCACGATTCCGGCTTCGTTTTTTAGGGCGATTCCCGAGAAAATCGGCGTATGCAGTTCGCCTAACGGCCCCTTTACGCGAATCGTATCGTTTTCCAGCTTTACTTCCACTTTTTCGGGAAGTTTAATCTCTGCTTTTCCAATCCTGGACATAGGTCTTACGGAAATCCGCTCCCTCTTAAGAGAGTTTACAGATCACCTCTCCTCCTACGCGTAATTTGCGGGCTTTTTTGCCCGTCATGATTCCTTTAGAAGTAGAAAGGATCATCGTTCCCATATTGTTCTTATACGGGCGGATTTCCTCGCTCTTGAGATACACCCGTCGTCCGGGAGTGGAAACCCGAACCAACTCGCGAATCACGGGCTTCTTGGTTCCGTCGTATTTCAAAGAAACCTTAAAATCTTCGAAACTTCCGTTCGAAACGGGCTCGTATCCGTTGATAAAACCTTCTTCTTTCATCAGTTCCAAAATGGAACGTTTGATCTTGCTTCCAGGAATAACACAGCTTTCGTGTTTTGCACGTCCGGCATTCCGTATACGGGTCAGCATATCGCCGATAGGATCAGATAAACTCATATATTCTCTCCTCCCGCCTTACCAAGATGCCTTTACTACGCCGGGAATCTGTGCCTGACTGGCCAGCTTCCGGAAACAAATTCTACACATATCAAACCTTCTAAGGTAACCGCGAGGCCTGCCGCAAAGCGGACAACGGTTGTGTACTCGCACCTTAAACTTCTTAACTTTTTTATGCCTTTCTATCAGAGAGGTCTTAGCCATAACTGCGGGTACTCCTTATCTCAGGTTCCGGAACGGCATACCGAAAGCTAAAAGCAAGCTATGCGCTTCCGCGTCGCTTTTGGTATTCGTAACGAAGGTCATGTTCATTCCGTAGATCGTATTGATCTTATCCACTTTGATTTCCGGAAAAATGATCTGTTCTTTGATGCTAAAGTTGTAGTTTCCACGGCCATCGAACCCTTTTTCGGAAACACCTTTGAAGTCCCGAACCCGAGGAAGAGCCACGTTCACTAAACGATCCAGGAATTCATACATGTAATTCCCGCGAAGAGTTACGGTCGCACCGAGACTCATCCCTTCCCGAAGTTTAAACCCCGCGATGGATTTTTTCGCCTTTGTTTTTACCGGGCGTTGTCCCGTGATCAGGGCCATCTCTTCAACCGCCGCTTCGAGAGCTTTCGGATTCGTATGAGCTTCTCCCATACCTACGTTCAAGACGATCTTTTCGAGGCGGGGAACCTGCATTACGGATTTGAAACTGTACTGCTTCTGGAGTGCGGGAGCGATTTCTTTCCCGTATTTTTCCTTCAATCTCGCTGCCATGACTTAGATCTCTTTCCCGTCCGGTCTGGATACGCGGACTTTTTTGCCTTTACTTTCCTGAAATCCTACGCGAACCCCTTTTTTCTTCTTGGAGTCGTAGAACATCACGTTCGAAATATGCATCGGAGCTTCCACTTCGACGATTCCGCCCTGTGGATTCTCCTGAGTCGGCCTAAGGAAGCGTTTGCGCTTGTTCAAACCTTCCACGACGACGCGATCCCGTTTCTTATCGATAACGAGAATCTTGCCGCGCTTTCCTTTCTCTTTTCCGGCGATCACTACGACTTCGTCGTCTTTGTGCAAACGGATCGCTTTGAACTTAGTATATTCGGATCCCCGATATGTAAGCTTGGACATTATAGAACCTCCGGAGCGAGGGAGATGATCTTTGCGTATTTCTTATCCCGCAGCTCGCGAGCTACTGGCCCGAAAATACGGGTACCTTTCGGATTTCCCTTATCGTCGATAATCGCTACCGCATTATCGTCGAAACGGATATAAGAACCGTCCGGACGACGAATCTCTTTTTTCGTGCGAACGACGACGGCGCGTTGCACTGCCTTGTTATGGACCTTTTTCCCCGTCGAATCCTTTAACCCGTAAGCAGGTTGCGCGTCCTTAACGGCGACGATGATTTCGTCTCCTACGGAAGCATAACGCTTTTTGGAGCCCCCTAGGACCTTGATACAAGTGACTCTCTTGATCCCGGAGTTGTCGGCGACTTGGAGGATGGTTTCCTGTTGGATCATCTTACTTTGCCTTTTCTACGATCTTAAATAAACGATGGCGCTTCTCGCGGGAAAGAGGACGGGTTTCGATCGCCAAAATCCTATCTCCTACTTGGCACTCATTTTTTTCGTCGTGAACCTTCATTTTTACGGTTCTGCGAACGATCTTCTTGAATCTAGGGTGAGTCTTGCGGGTTTCCACAATCATGACCAAGGTTTTATCCATGGCGGTGCTCACGACCTTTCCCTCGCTCAGAAGAGATTTCTTAACGGACTTCTTTGCTGTTTCCATAATCAGTTCTTAGCCTTTGCCGCCGCTTTTACAGCCCCGTTCGACTTAGCGACGTTTTGGTCTTTACGCTCCGCTCTGGAAAAATGACGGATCTTCTTGCTTCCCGTTCCTGCAGCCAGTTGGCGCTCTTTTTGAATCGTCAGAAGGCGAGCGATCTTCTTTTTCGCGTTCGCGATTACCTTCGGATTTTCCAGAGAACGAGCCACTCCGTATTGGAAGCGTGCGTTACGGATCACCTTACGAGCGTCCTCGATCTGTGCGAGGATCTCTACATCCTTCAGCTCGTGCAATTTGATCTTTTTCATAGAGCCGACCTCTTCACGAATTCGGTTTGAACCGGCAATTTATACGCGGCCAGATCCAACGCTTTCTTGGCGGTGGCCTCGTCGATACCGCTCATCTCGAACAAGATGCGTCCTGGGCGAATTTCCGCGATCCAGAATTCCGGGTTACCTTTTCCCTTACCCATCCGAGTTTCGGCCGGTTTTTTCGTGATCGGCAAATGCGGAAAAATCCGAATCCATAATTTTCCGCCCCGTTTCACTTGACGGTTGATCGTGATACGTGCCGCTTCGATTTGACGCGCAGTCAGGCGACCGGACGTAACGGCTTTCAAACCGAATTCTCCGAAGGAGACTTTGGAACCGCGCTCGTCGGTGCCTTTCAGTCTTCCTCTTTGTCTTTTCCTGAACTTAACTCTTTTCGGTGATAACATCTTTCGTTCCCTGTAAACCGATCCTTAAAGATCAGTTGGTCCTTCTCTTAACCGCGTATTTGTCCTCTTCGGATTCCTCTTTGTTAGAGATGAAATCCCCGGTGTAGGTCCAAACCTTCACACCGATCTGTCCGAAAGTAGTACTAGCTTCACGGAAACCCAAATCGATCTTAGCGCGTAGGGTATGCAAAGGAATACGACCTTCGCGATAATGTTCCCTGCGGGCCATGTCCGCGCCGTTCAAACGGCCTGAGATCATGATCTTGATTCCTTCCACGCCGCCTCTCATAGCGCGACGAAGTTCCTGCTTCATTACGCGGCGGAAAGGTTGGCGCTCTTCGATCTGGATCGCGATGGACTCGGCGATGCACTGAGCGATCGTTTCCGGCTTTTTGACCTCGATAATATTGAGGTTCAACGGTTTCTCGCTCATCGTTTTGATGACTTTCTTAACCGCTTCTATGTTGGCACCGTTTTTACCGATCACCACCCCCGGCTTTGCGGTGTGGAGATTCACGTTGATCTTTTCGGGAAAACGTTCAACGACAACCTTGACCACTCCCGCTTCACGGAAGCGACTTTGGATAAAACGACGGATACGAATATCCTCGTGAAGATTCTTTTTATAGTCCTGTTGGGAAAACCAAATGGAATCCCATCCGCGGGTGATCCCGATACGAAGTCCGACTGGATTAACTTTCTGTCCCATGATTTCCCCTATTAATCAGAGATTACCACTGTTACGTGGCTGGTTCTCTTACGAATCCTTGCCGCACGACCGCGGGCACGAGGACGGAAGCGCTTTAGGATCGGGCCTTCGTCCACGAGGATCTTTTTAATGAACATCTTACCGGGCTCCGCGCTTTCGTTTTTCACGACCGCATTTGCGGAAGCGGATTTGATCAGCTTGAAGATCGGCTCGATTGCTTTCTTATTCGTATACTTCAGAATATCCAAGGCTTCCGCGACTTCGTAACCTCTGATTTCGTCGGCGACGAGACGGAGTTTACGGGGAGACATCCGGATGAATCTGGCGATGGCTACGGCTTCCATTATTTCTTACCGGCCTTTTTATCAGTGTTTCCGTGACCGCGATACGTGCGAGTCGGAGCGAATTCTCCCAGTTTGTGTCCGACCATATTGTCGTTGATATACACCGGAATGAATTTGTTTCCGTTATGAACCATGATCGTATGGCCGATCATGTCCGGAAAAATCGTGCTTCTACGCGACCAGGTTCTGAAAGGCTTCTTCTGGTTCTCGGAGTTCAGCTTGATCACCTTGCTCATTAGGTGGCTGTCGATGAACGGACCTTTTTTCGAGGATCTCATGATGATTACCTGCTCCTATTTCCCTTTCTTTTCTGGACGATGAACTTGTCGGAAGGTTTTGCCTTACGACGAGTCTTATAACCCTTGGTAGGAATCCCCCAAGGAGTCACTGGATGACGTCCTCCGGAAGTACGACCCTCGCCACCACCATGCGGGTGGTCAACGGGGTTCATCACGACCCCTCTGACCTTCGGACGTCTTCCGAGCCATCTGCTACGGCCCGCTTTTCCGATGGAAACCAAGTTATGATCTTTATTACTGCAGATTCCGATTGTCGCATAACAATTCTGGTGAACTTTCCGGACTTCGGAGCTCGGAAGTTTCAGAAGAACGTATTCTCCGTCACGACCCGCGATCGTTGCGAAAGAACCCGCAGTCCTGGCGATCTGGCCGCCTCTTCCGATCTTCAGTTCTATGTTATGAACGTTCGTGCCCGGGGGAATTTTTCCCAAAGGAAGAGCGTTTCCGATTTTGATCTCGGCTGCTTCGCCGGAAGAGATCTTATCGCCTACCTTCATTCCGTCTGCGTTCAATATATATGCGTATTCTCCGTCGGTATAACAAACGAGAGAAATGAATGCGGAACGGTACGGATCATATTCTACGGATTTCACGGTAGCAGGGATGCCTACTTTCCTTCTTTTGAAATCTATGATACGGTACTTGCGTTTAACTCTTCCGCCTTTTCTACGAACGGAGATTTTTCCGCCTTCTCCCCTACCCGCTTTGTAATTCACGGAAACGGTGAGAGGTCTGTACGGCGCGACTTCGGTCAGTTCCGAGAAATCAAGAACGGACTTGAAGCGGCTTGCGGAAGTAACGGGTTTGAATTTTTTAATTCCCATTTCTTATGCTTCCTTTCCAAAATCGATGCTGGCGCCGTCCTGGAAAGTGACGATAGCCTTCTTCCAGTGAGCTTTCGGAGCGGGCAAATGACGAAAACGTTTCACTTTTCCGCGATACACTTGTATGTTCACGGAGGAAGGAACCACGTTGTATATTTTACGGAAAGCTTCCTTCACCAGAGTCTTATTCGCTCTGGGATGAATTTCCACGGTATATTTTACGGTTCTTTTTCCCAATTTTTCGCCGATCGTCTCCAGATCCTGGGACTTTTCGGTTACGATGGGAGAAAGGATGACTTCGTTGAGGTTCATTACTTGCTTTCTCCGTAATGCTTCAGGATCTCTCCCAATGCTCCCTCGGTGATGACCAGGTTACGATTGTAGAGAATGTCCCGGATAGAAATACGTTTCGAGTTGATGTATTTCACGGTGGGGATGTTGCGAACCGATTTTTTCAGAAAATCGTTCTCTCCGCCTACCAGAAAGCCGATGACTCCGGTATTCTTTAATCCGATATTATTGAATAGAGTCGCAAACGCCTTGGTATTAAATTCTTTCGGATCCAGGTCCTCTACGATCTTAATAGCGGTAGTTTGCGCCTTCTTATTCAGGATCGAAAGTACCGCACGACGCTTCACTTTCGGAGAAACTTTGTAGGAATAATCCCGCTTTCTAGGGCCGTGAACGGTACCACCGCCCACCCATTGCGGAGCCCGAATGGATCCTTGGCGAGCGCGACCGGTCCCTTTTTGAGACCAAGGTTTTTTTCCGCCCCCGGAAACTTCTGCCCGGGTTTTGGTATGGTGATTCCCGGAACGCAGGTTGGCGTTTTCCGCCTTGATGGCGTCGTAGATAGCGCCGCTACTGTATTTTGATTCGAAAATTGCCGCAGGCAATTCGATTTCCGACAACAGCTTTCCTTCTTTGGAGTACTTCTGTGCTTTCATGACTCTACCGGATTTTTATAGCTTCTCGATGGTAACAATGGTATTCGCAGGCCCTGGAACGGAGCCGCTGACAAACACCAGATTTTCCGCTTCGTGAATACGAACCACTTTCAGATTCAAAACAGTTTTGGTATCGGAACCGGTGCGTCCCGGGAGCTTACGCCCTTTGAATACCCTTCCTGGTGTGGTGTTGGAACCCATAGAACCTGGGTGCCTATGGAAACGGGAACCGTGTGCTCCCGGACCTCCGTGGTGACCGTAACGTTTGATCACACCCTGAAATCCTTTTCCCTTGCTGGTCCCCGTTACTTTAACCGTATCGGAAACTGCAAAAACGTCTTGCGCCTTAAGCTCGGCACCCTGTGCAGGTGCGTCACCAAAATCCCGGAATTCCTTCAACACTCTTTTAGGAGACAATCCAGCATTTGCCAAATGTCCCATTTGGGCTTTTGACAGATGTTTTTCTTTGTCATTCTGAAAAGCCAGCTGAATCGCTGCGTATCCGTCCTTCTCGACGGATTTCACTTGGGAAACTGCGCAGGGACCTACCTCTAAGACGGTCACAGGAATAATGTTTCCTTGCTCGTCGAAGATTTGGGACATCCCTATCTTTTTACCGATTAATCCCTTTGCCATTGCTTCTTCCCTTAGGATTTAATATCCACGGACACTCCGGCTGGAAGCTGCAATTTCATCAGAGCCTCCACCGTGTCTTCGTTCGTGTCCAGGATGTCGATGAGCCGTTTGTGAGTTTTCATCTCAAACTGCTCTCTTGATTTTTTATTTACGTGAGGAGAACGGAGCACTGTGTAGATTTCCTTCTTCGTAGGAAGAGGAATCGGACCGGAGACGGTAGCTCCGGTCCTCTTGGCAGTGGCAACAATCTCGTAAGTCGATTGGTCGATCAATTTATGATCGAATGCCTTGAGCTTTACTCTGATCTTTTGGCCAGCCATTCCCTTACTCTTACTCGGTGATCTCGGCCACGACGCCGGAGCCAATGGTCTTTCCACCTTCGCGAATCGCGAACTTGAGACCTTTGTCCATGGCAATCGGGTGAATCAACTCGATGCTCATCGTTACGTTGTCCCCGGGCATAACCATCTCCATTCCTGAAGGAAGGTTACAAACACCGGTGATGTCGGTCGTTCTAAAATAGAACTGAGGACGATAGTTGTTAAAGAACGGAGTGTGACGTCCACCTTCGTCTTTGGTCAGAACGTAAACTTCCGCGTTGAACTTTCTGTGAGGGGTGATCGAACCCGGCTTAGCGAGAACCTGGCCTCTTTCGATATCCTCTTTTTTAGTTCCACGAAGGAGTGCTCCGATATTGTCTCCAGCCTCGGCTGCATCCAACAATTTACGGAACATCTCGATACCGGTAACGACGGTCTTGGTGGTCGGACGAATTCCCACGATCTCGACTTCGTCGTTGATCTTGAGGGTTCCTTGTTCCACACGACCAGTAGCAACAGTTCCACGGCCAGTGATGGAGAACACGTCTTCCACAGGCATTAGGAACGGCTTGTCTACGATACGTTTCGGGTTCGGAACGTAAGTGTCCAGAGCTTCCATCAATTTGATGATCGATTTGGTTCCGAGTTCGGAATCCTCTCCTTCGAGAGCTTTCAAAGCGGATCCGTAAACGATAGGAGTGTTATCGCCTGGGAAGCTGTATTTGTTGAGTAGGTCGCGAACGTCCATCTCAACCATTTGGATCATCTCTTCGCGCTCATCGTCAGCAAGCATGTCGGCTTTGTTGATGTATACGATGATGTAAGGAACGCCTACCTGACGAGCGAGCAGAATGTGTTCTTTCGTCTGGGGCATCGGTCCGTCGGTTGCGGAAACCACCAGAATAGCCGCGTCCATTTGGGCAGCGCCGGTGATCATGTTCTTAACGTAGTCAGCGTGACCCGGACAGTCAACGTGCGCATAGTGGCGGTTTGCGGTCTCATACTCTTGGTGAGAGGTTGCGATCGTGATTCCGCGGGCTTTTTCCTCAGGTGCGTTGTCGATTTGGTCGTAGGCTACAGCTTTGTTTTTACCGCCTAGCACTTTTGCCAAAGTGGTTGTGATTGCTGCAGTTAGGGTGGTTTTCCCGTGGTCTACGTGCCCGATCGTTCCGACGTTTAAGTGAGGTTTGGACCTGTCGAATTTCTCCTTAGCCATAGTGCTTTTAAACTCCTTACTTGTTAACGAACCCTCACGGGACTCATTTATTTAATGCAATACAGAATGGTGATCAAAGTCAAAAAGGGTGTCCAAAGATAGGACGCCCCTTCCCTGAGCCATATTTCTAAGGACACCGCTAAAGCCAAGCAAGTTTTGCGCAGCAGCACTTGCCTGGATCAAGGAACGGCCTTCCGCCACCGAAACCACCTTTCGAATCTTAGCTTCCCGCTTTGCCAGGCTGGCTAAGACATCCCCTAAATAAGAATCCGGTAATAGAATCTCTATTTCGGAGATAGGACCGATCGGATCCGTGTTCGACGGAATTATGTCCTTTAAACCCTTGATCACGGCCACCTTGATAAGAGAAGAAAGATCCTCTCCGAAACCTCCCGCAGGAGGCTCGAAAGAATTCACAATCATCTGGACTCCGAGAACTTCGTCCCCGTTTCTTCCAGTCGCGAGCACTTCCTCAAAAGCGAAAGCAATCGCAGACTCTACTTCTTCCGGTAGCTGTGTTTGAAACCGCACTCCCTTGGAGAAACTGTGAGAGCTTTCCAAGGACGCGAGCACCTGACCGCTCGAGACTTTTTGGTCGAACGCGGTATGCTGAAATGCGACCTTTTTCACCAAATTTTTCCATAAGGCAAATCTTGCAACTTTGATTCCGCTAGTCTGAAAACTTTTTGGAAAGGACTCTTTCAGGCGAGACAAGGAGATCTCCAGATGCAACTCTCCCGTTCCGGAAAGTCGGAATTGCCCCGTATCGGAAAGAATATCCAAAGAAACGGATTCATCCAGCCAGGCAAGCTCCTGCAATGCTCCCCAAAATTCGTCCCGATCTTCTCCCCGTTCCGGCTCCAACAAGATCTGGAATTGCTTTTTTGCAGGAGACAATAAGCCCGGATTTGGAATATTATGTCGCGTAAATACGTCTCCCGGGCGGAGAGAAAGAAAAGAAGTCGTCGCAAGCAATTCCCCTGCCTCAGCTACGGAAGTTTCCTCCGCCTCTCTCGCGGAAATCCGGTACAAATTCTGGATCTGCAAGGGCGCATCTTCGGAAAAAAAGCGGTCTCCGAGCTTCATCGCGACCAAAGCCTGAAAATGCAGAAGTTTCCCTAGCTCCGGATGGACCTCCCGCTTGAAGACGATCCCCGCTATTTCCTCGTTCTGCAAAGACGACTTCGGACGACCTTGGGCAAGGAGCTCGAAAAGGGAGAGGAGCTCCTTCACCCCGTTTCCTTGCAGAGCAGAACCTCCTAACACCGGAAAAATTCTCCCCGCCCAAAACCCGTGTATGAATCCGAGGAGAGCCAATTCGGAGAGACGTTCCGGATTTTTCAGGTATTCTTCGGAGAGAGAAGCGTCCCACTCCAATAAAGGAAGAAACTCCCCTTCCGCACCGGACTTCTCCAATAAAGGCACGGTTCCGTCTTCCCGGAAAAGGAGGGTCGGTTCCCGCCCGAGAGCCACCTCAAGGTCCACGAGAGAAGAAAGGATGTCCGCTCCTTGACGATCCAGTTTATTCAGAAAAATGAATATAGGTTTTCCGGATTTACGGAGCATTTCCACGTTTTGGAACGTTTGGGATTTCAAACCTTCGTACGAATCGATGAGCACTAGACCGAAATCCGCGACGAGCAAGGAAGCGTTCGCCTGGGATTGGAAATCCAAATGCCCCGGATTGTCCACGAATTGTAGCAGGAGCCTCGCATTCTCGGAGTTCGGATACGGGATTCTCGCGACAGTGGATTGGATGGAAATTCCCCTTTCGATCTCTTCGGGAAGATAATCCGACTCTGTCGTCCCCTCCTCGATTCTACCGGGAGAGGAGATTCTACCGGTTACAAATAGGATTCGTTCCAGTAACGTGGTCTTACCGGCATCGATATGCGCAAAAATTCCCGGATTCAAGGTTGGAAGGGACATGGCGGAGTTTTTTTACTTTCGTGACCTGGGGCTCGGAGGCAAAGAAAGTTTTTAGCGAACAGGCGTTCGATGCGCGTTTTTAACGGTTGATTTTCAAAAAGCCGTCCTTCTACTATTGCCCCAAAATATCGTGGGACGGATCGTGTCGCGTTTTGTGATCCGGTCGCATCCGAACGAGATACGGGAAGGTGCGAGATGGAATTATCCGGAAAACAGACCAAGAATGCTTGGAGGATCCTCATTCTATTATTCTTTGCAAACCTTCTGAACTTTTTCGATCGAACGATACCCGCGATTTTAGTGGAACCCATACGCCATGAGTGGACGTTAAGCGACCTGGAACTAGGACTGATAGGTTCCGTGTTTACGGTCGTATATGCTATTGCGGGAATTCCCTTGGGCCGACTCGCGGATTCCGGAACTAGAAAGAAGATTATGGGCTGGGGCCTCAGTGCTTGGAGCCTCTTTACCGGAATCAACGGCCTTGCCTGGAATTATCTCTCTTTTTTGTTCCTGCGAACGGGAGTGGGGGTCGGAGAGGCCACTTATGCACCCGCCGCAAATTCCATGATAGGCGATCTTTTCCCCGCTCACAAAAGAGCGCGCGCGACAGGGATCTTCATGTTAGGACTTCCCTTAGGGTTGGTTCTCGCATTTTTTACCGTCGGGGCGATGGTAAAATCCTTCGGAACTTGGCGGGCTCCGTTTTTCATCGCCGCAATCCCGGGTCTCATTTTGGCATTCTGCTTTTTTCTGATCCGAGAACCGGAAAGAGGCGCTGCGGAAACGGTTCGAATTTCCGAAAGAACGGTTTCGCAACCGATCAAGACCGTCCTGAAAAACAGGACGATGTGGTGGCTCATTCTGTCCGGCCTAACCTTCAACTTTGCGGTGTATGCCGTAAATAGCTTTCTGGTCTCGTTATTGCAGAGATACTTTCACGTCTCCCTGACCGAAGCGGCCATAACCACTGGATGCATCGTCGGAATCACCGGACTCGTCGGCTTAACTCTCGGAGGATGGTTGGCGGATCGCATCCACCAAAGGTGGGAAAGAGGACGACTTCTCTTCGGTGCTTTCAATCTCGTAGTTTGCGGAATCGCGGTTTGGTTCGCGTTAAAACAACCGGAAAGTTCCGTGCTTTTGTTCTCCGCTTTATTCGGCTTCGGCTGGCTTCTATCCTATAATTATTATACCTGCGTGTATCCCGCTATCCAGGACGTGATAGAGCCCAGGTTGAGAGCCACTGCCATGGCGCTCTATTTTGCAGCCATGTATTTGCTCGGCGGTGCAGCCGGCCCGACGGTCGTGGGCTGGATTTCGGATTTGTATTCCCGCAAAGCGATGACCGAATCGGGAGCCCTGGAAATGTCCGAACGTTTCAAAGCGATCGGACTTCACGAAGCCATGATTCTCATCCCGTTCACCGTGCTCGCGTCCGCGATTTTCGTATTCTTCGCCTCCCGTTCCTTTGCGGAAGACGCAAGAAAAATGAAACAAAGCCTGTAGGATCAGGCCTAAAAAACCGGGACCTCTATCTTTCGGAGCGTTTTACCAGACTAGCTCCGATACAAACGCAGGCCAGAGTGGAAGTCCAGGCAGGCAAAGGAAAAAAATATAGAAACTCGATGATCGCCAATCCTGCCAAATGAACCAGGATTGGAAGGGACAAGATGCGGACCGTGTTCGCGTGCTTCTCGGAAGCGTTTCCGAGCAGCCAGAGAAGAATAGCGACGGAGAACAAGGACACGGAAAGCGCGATTCCCATTCCGTAATAGAAATCGTCGTAAGACCGGTTCGTGACTTTTCCCATCATCGGAACCTTGACTTCCGACATCGACTGTAGTAAAGATTGAGCGGAAGGTTCTTGGACGTTCTTTCTATTTTGCATTCCGAACGTGTGCCCGACCGTATGGAAAAGGATCAAAAATGCTGCGATACGGAAAAGAATTTTGGGTTTCATATTTCTCCTATGGATTCGGGGCGGCCCCATCGTTTCGCTCGGATCACGCTATTTGCGAG
Organism: Leptospira fluminis; assembly: GCF_004771275.1. Classification (GTDB taxonomy): domain Bacteria; phylum Spirochaetota; class Leptospiria; order Leptospirales; family Leptospiraceae; genus Leptospira_B; species Leptospira_B fluminis. The sequence goes on from NZ_RQEV01000001.1 coordinate 102,686, forward strand.
AATGCTTAAGTATATTCTAATTCTTCCGTGTATTCGTCAAATCCCTTTTGAAACGCGGCGCGATCGCCTGAATATCGGGATGGTTTGTTTCCAACAGGTCGTTCCGATAGGCGTAAATCCAATGGAAATAAATAGGATGTTTACGTTTTCCGGTACCGAGTTGTCAAGAAGGAAGAAAGACTTCTTCTATGTCGGCAAAGAAAAGTGAAAAATCGCGCCGCGATCCTGTTCTCCCTCCGCCCAGATTTTTCCGCCGTGACGTTCAACGATACTTTTAACGGTCGCTAAACCCACTCCGGTACCTTCGAACTCATCTTGCGCATGCAATCTTTGAAACACCCCGAAAAGCCTCCCGTAGTAATTCATATTGAATCCCGCACCATTATCCTTAACGAAATATGCCACGCCTCCTTCCATGGGTTCGGAACCGATCTCGATGATCGCCTTGCTTTTGTTCTTAGTGTATTTCAGCGCGTTCGATATCAAATTGATCCACACTTGTCGAATCGTGACGAAATCCGCAAAGGCGTCCGGAATTTCGTATATACGGAACTCCACATCCCTTCCCGTCTCGTAACCTTTCAAATCCGAAGCGATCGTCTCGACGAGTTCCTTCATCGATAATTTCGCCTTTCTCAATTCCGCCCTTTCCGATTTGGAGAATTGGAGCAGATCCTCGATAAGCTCACCCATTCTATCGGCGTTGGCGAGTATCTTTCCGGTCAAAGATCGTGCGTCTTCGCTCAGTTCTTCGAGATGGTCTTCGATTAATATTTTGGTATATCCGCTAACGGCGCGAAGCGGAGCACGGAGATCGTGGGAAACGGAGTAGGAAAACGCCTCCAGTCCTTTGTTCGATTTTTGAAGCCTTTCTTCCGCGACCGTTCTCGCCAAGTCGATCCGATTCAATATGCTCGAAACGTACCAAACGGCGGCAAAGAAGGTGAAAATAATACTCGTGATTAGGATCCCCACGTACAATTCCACCGCGAGGGAAATCCTTGCGCCTATCAAAAGACGGATATACCCGAAAAGAATAGGCACTAATACGACTAAGGGAAGTAGAGTTCTGAAAATTCTCCCTCCCAAACGCGGGCTCGTAAAGGTCCTCACGAAACCCGACTCCGGATTAATTGCCAGTAAGGCTCCCGCGTAAAAGATAAAGCAAACGGCCGTATGCAACGCCATCGGAATATACGTAAGAACTCCGTAAAATTCCTTTACCCCGTACAAGTAGCCGATGATCGAAAATATGCCGAGTAGCAGTACCGGAAATGCGAGAAAATTGGAGATCGTTCGACTCGATTCTTCCTTTTGAATCGAAAAATAGCCCGATAACCCTGCAAGCATGAAACAGAGTGCGGTATTCGGGGCCATTCGGTTCGGTGTGCCGTTGATGACATCCTCCGCGATCTTTTTCGCGAACAGGATCCGGTCGATGCCGAAATCATAAAGTTCTAATACCGCTACGAGTTTTAACGCTCCGACCACTGTCACGATGGCAAATAAGGATAACGCTGTTCGATAAAACGAAATCCTTTTTTCCGAGAACGTTGCGGAAAAAAAGATCGCAAGCCCCAGAACCAAGAATGCCGCTCCTGTAGCGGGATTCATCGCGACTAGTCCGGGTAAGATTCTTTTAAAGAATTGTAAATCGAACTGCCAGCCCATCAATACGAAAAAGGCCGTCAACACAGGCGGGATAGCAAAATACGTCGGGTATTTCTTCATCCGATCGTAAAGTTTTTCGAAATTCGGCGGACCGACGAATCGACGAAGCCGGAAAGGGATCGCGATTCGTCGCTAAAAAATCGGCGTTAAGCGCCCATACGATCTCGCATCAGGCTCTCCAATGCGCCAAGATCATCCCCATTGCCTGCAAGGAGACGAAGTAGTAGGCCGCATTGATAAAGAACAGTTTCCAGGATTTTCCTTCCCAAGATACCGAACCGAACAATAGCGGGACGTAAAATCCGATCCAGGTAAATAAGGCCGCAAAAAATCCGTAAGTCCAGGAGGGCTGATCTGCCCCGACCTTCCAGGAAGAAGGACGCCAACTATCCACGCTGTGTGCCAAAACATAGGCGGTCAAAAAGGAACCGATCACCATCAGCGCCAGGGATTTCATCATCTGTTTTTGGTCCGGCTTCATGTCCTGGGGAAATCCCATTTCGGCGGCCCACATTTTCCCGAACAAGGGACCGTACCAAAGGAATCCGATGGCGACATTCGAAAGAACTCCGGCTAAAATCGCTAAATAATTTAAATGAATTTCGGGTTGCATAAAAGCCCTCTTATAATTCGACTCGGGACAGCTTTATAGCCTCTATTTGGCGAGAGTCAAGCCTTTATTCCACTTTCGAAAGTCTCTGAAACACGGGAGTTAAGTTTCGTATTCTTCCGCATTGGAGGAATGTGTAACGGAATAAAGTCTTTTCAAATACAATTGGGCGGCTTTATCGTCCGGATAAACCTTGATGACTCGATCGAAGAAATCCTTCGCTTCCGCATAGGAATTGGCATAAAAACATTTTACGGCTGATTCGTAATCGGACTTCGTCTTTAATTTCAAATCCTGAAATTCTTCCTCATCCCCGTCGATGATCTCGTAAACGGAAACGGGCTTCTGCTTTCCTTTGACCTTAACCCTGTCCAGAAAGCGGAAATGAAATTTTCCGCTGTCTTTGACCGCTTCCACGGTGCTCTCACTCACCGCGATTCTCGAACCGTAAATCTTGGTCAGGCTCTCGATTCTTGAGGCGAGATTCACAGTATCTGAAATCACGGTACCTTCCAATCGCTCCTCCGCCCCTATCGTTCCTAACATCAAAGATCCTGAATGAATCCCCACTCCGATCTGGATCGGGATATATCCTTGATTGTGCCTGTGTGCATTATATTCCTTCATGTACCTTTGCATTTCCACACCTGCAGCCACAGCATCCAAAACGCTCTTTTCGAACAATGCCATGATCGCGTCACCGATGAACTTATCGATGAACCCGTTATGCCTTTGGATGATGGGACTCATACGGCTTAAATAAGAATTGATGAAATTGAAATTCTCCGCAGGAGTCATGAGCTCCGATAAAGTGGTAAAAGACCGGATATCGCTGAATAAAACGGCCATATCCTTCTGGATCTGGTCCCCCAACTTCACGTCCAAGATCGATTCCTTGCCAAGATTCGCCAAAAAATCCCGGGGAACGAACCGCGCGTAGGATTCCGTAAGGATTTTCTGCATCTCCAGAGTCTTTGCCTGCGCTTCTTCCTTCTCCTTTTTGATCATATTGATTCGCGAGGCCAAGGCGAAAGAAAGGAGAACCACCTCCAAGCCCGCTCCGATCTGGAGACCGTAATTGGTAAGAAAAACGTCCGGAAGGATTGCGAAAGATTTCAAACCGTATAGTATCCCTCCCGAAAGCAGAGTAAGCCAAGCGACCAAGTAATATACGGCCGGTTTATAACCTTTTCTTAATACGTAAAATGCGCAGCCTAATATCAACGGGACGTTCAACATCGCGTAAACCGCAAGCATCCAGAGAATGGACGATATCTTAACGAAGATCGAAACGACCGTAAGCAGAAGACCTAAAACGCTCGAAACGATCAGCACCTTATCCGCCTTCGGAACATTCTCGAAAGTCATCAGGAAGTACCGGGAAAAAAGGATGACGAACACCGGTAAAAGCGGGATGAGGAACGTGGGAGCGTAACTAGCTAACCAAATCGAGTCGGGCCAGACGAACTGAAACGCCAATCCGTTGAGACTCATTTGAAGCAGGCCGAACGTGACGATGTATAAGACGTAAAAGAAATAGCTTAAATCTTTTACGGTAAAGAACAGAAACAGATTATAAAGAGCCATCACGAATATAAGGCCGTAATACAATCCGAATACGAACTGTTCCGTCGCGTTTCGGTTCGCAAAGGCCTTTTCGCTTAGGATCTGCATCGGAAGCGAAATAGTACTCTCCGATTCGATGCGAAGGTACAGAACGGATTCCTTTCCCGAGTCCTCTTCTCCGTGAAACGGAAGCTCGAATATGAAATTTCTATGATTGATCGCCCGCTCCGAAAAAGGCAATTTGTCTCCGGCTTTCATAACCGAATATCCCCCCTCGGACGGGACATATAAATCGACATGGTCTAGGACGGGATGGCTGATTTCCAAGTACCAGCTCCGTACTTTCTGGGAACGATTCCGAACGGGGATCCGTATCCAGTATGCATATTCCGTGATTCCGAAATTCGTCTTTTCAGGAACGGAAAAAACCGCGCTTCGCCCTCCCCCTCCGACGATATCCTCTATCGTTAGACTCTTGCTTTTGTCCACGTAGAAAGTCACCGCCTTGGAAACTTCGTAGAGATCTTTTTCATCATTCAATACGATTTCATTTCCGCCGGCAAGGAGAGGAATAACGGGGAAGAGAAAGACGAAGAATAGAACTCTGGCAATGGCATAAATCATATTATTTTTGAATTCCTAAAGCTTTCGAAATCAGCCGGTCAAAAACCCGAGTGGGTAAATATTTCGGAAGAATCGTATCCGTCAAGAAGCTACTTTTTAGAAAATACCTGGTTTTTGGGTGGTCGCTTAACAAAGCGTCCAGGGTTGCGGCGACCACCTTCCTCATGGGAACTCCCGATCTGGCTTTTTTTTCGTTTATTTGGATGAATTTCAAAAGGGAATCCCTGTATTCGGATCCGATGGAAATCTTATGTAAACCTTCGTTTATTTTGTCGGTTAACGGCGTTAAAATAGGTCCCGGAAGGATCGATATCACGTCGATCCCGTAAAGCTGTAGTTCGCGACGGAAACCGTCCGTCAATGCCTCCAGCCCGTATTTGGATACGGAATAGGCGGCGAGAAAAGGAAAGGTGCGTGTTCCGCTAAGAGAACTGATATTAACCACCCTACCCGGAGGCAGCTCGGAATTCCTTCTTCCTCCGATCAACGGAAGAAAGTTCTGAATCACGGTAAAAGGGCCGACGAGGTTGATTTCCAACTGATCACGAAAGGATGAAACCGGCATTTCGGATAGAGGTCCGGGAATTACCACACCGGCATTATTTACGATTCCTTTAAGTCCTTTGCCTTTAAGTGCTTTTGTTACGATTTCCGCCGATTTCCGAATCGCCGATTCGTCGGTAACGTCGAAATGCAAAGGAAAAAATCCGTCGCCGAACTTCTCCTTTAATGCCATTCCTTGCTCTTGGGAACGCAAACTACCGAAAACGTGAAAACCTTTTTGGACCAAGGCTTCCGTCAGCGCCAACCCGACCCCGGAATTCACACCGGTAATAAGTATAGAATCCATAGACACATTTTTCACAATTCGAGAACGCGTGCAAATTATTTATTGCTTTTTTAGGAAATTCCAATATTCATACCAGCCATGACTGGAATCGGCCACTTGTCTTCCGCTTTCTTATTAAAATCCAAATTCAAAGAGACGCCTATTTGGATTTTCCTCATCGGGGCCGAAGTAGTGGAACTGCTATGGGTCCTTCTAAATCTAAATCCTTTCGGATTTTCTCCTGCATTAGAATATATGAAAATTGAAATCCCCTTCCTGTATATCGGGGATATGAAATTGCTGAGCCAACAATATTCGCATTCCCTTTTCGGAGGAATCTTCATAGGGATCGTTTTCTTTTTTCTACTCAAGTTTTTCGAAAAAAATTGGACCCTCAATTACCTCCCTATCGCGCTTATCGTAAGCGGCCATTGGTGCCTCGACTTTCTAGTGCACGATCACGATCTACAGATTTTTCCCGTCACAGGCTCGGCAAAGGTCGGTCCTCTTTATTCCTTCGACCCGGCCGAACCCGAGCTGGGCATCAGCGCGACAGTACCTTTGCTCGGTTTCGCGATACAAGCCTGCTTTTCCTTACTTTGCGTTTACGCTTTCCTTAGAAATTTCCGTTTCACAAACCCGAAAGGAAAAAAAGTTTTCCTAATCGGAATCGCAGTTTTGAATCTTTTCGCCTTGCCCATTTTCATAAAAGGCTGCATGACCTTTCTGATAAAATCGGAGAACTGGATGGCCTTTATGGTATTAGCGGATATGGTTTTTTCCGGAGTCCTGCTTTTTTACCTTTCCAAAACTTCGGTTTCGAACACCGCCTAAGACCGGAACGGATTCCGATCTCGCGACACTTTCATTTCCGCGAATGGGATTTTATGAATTCCAGGATTTTCGGAAAAACGTCCTTATCGCTGTTTTTTCCCATCAAGGTATCCTGGTGTCCGTAACCCCTGGCGATGAACAGCTCGTTTCTTGCATTCGGCTTCAACCTTTTAAGAACATCATGCGCAATTATATTGGAATCCTTGAACACTTTGTTCTTATCCCCCGTAATGAATAGGATCGGAGTCGAGATTTCCGCTGCATATTCGAGATAGTTGTTGGGCAAAGAATCGTACGATTTGTTTAAGACTTCGTATTTCACGATCACTTTTCGAAAGACGGATTTCCGGATATGCCTATGATAGTTCATGGACGTCGCACCGAAAAGATCTCCGACCCGTCGGTGCGTGATCGAAGGTAGATTTTCGTGCTCATAGCAAGCCGGCCAGCCCGTCCCCCACATCAGACTTAGCATGTGACAAGCCGGATTATCGCACTCCGTATGGAACAAGCTGATGAATTTGGAAAAAAGTTTTCCTCTGGCCGGACCAGGTAGATAAGACCAGCGCGGATTTACGTTCGGAAAACGGAAAACATTCTCAATTAGGAACGGTGCGAATGCCAGTTTTATCTTCGACCAGGTAGCGACGTTCGGAGTCAGAGAGACGCTGTTGGAAGTCACGCTCGCGATGCCGTCTATTTTTTTGGAGAACAGACTCATAAAGAAAGTGATGGATCCTACGCAATGAACGATAAAATGAATTCTCTTTTCCTTTCCGACTTGCGATCTTATCTTTTTCACCGCCGCCGGAACATCGTATAAGGCGATGTCGTCCAGATTATAACGATGAGGAGTTAAATTGTACCCGAATCGTAGACTTCCCCTCCAGTCGAAACTCCAAACGTCGGTATATCCGTTTTCATGCAGATAGGTAACCAAATTCTTATGTTCGGGCATAATGAACATATCCGAAGAAGTGGTCAATCCGTGCATCAACACGACTACGTCCTTACATTCCTTTTTCTTAAATCGTAATAAGCTTAAGGAAAGTTTATCCTCCGTAATAACATAATGGGTAGTAACTTCGGAATTTTTTACACCTTCCAACGTAAATAGAGGGATTTCCCTTTCTTTCCAAAGTTCCGGTTCTGCCTTAGCCCAGTGAGCGGCATACACTTCCCAGAGATTTCCCGCGAACAATTCTCCGAACGTAAGCAGCGCGTTTTTTCTTTCCTCGAAAGTTTTTCCGTCCGAACGGAAGGTAGTCATCTGTTTGATGAAATCCAGCTCATGAATATGGAGAATACCTTCAGCGATCCTCACGGATTTCACTTCCAACTTTTCCTCTACGAATCCCTTGAAGATCCGGGTATAAAGGGTGGAAGTGTCGCTCCAGATGCGGAGAATCCCATCGTCCTTGACGATCTTATGCCCGCTCAACGTGTATTCCTCTCCTTTCGAATTCCTAAGGAAGAGCCTATATTGCATATTTTTAACGTTCCGGGAAGGAACTCCCTTATCTACGAAACAATTGAACGTCCCGTTGACCACCGCCAAACGACCGCCCAAAGCGGCACTTTCCACCCAGCCGATCGCCTCTCCGCGTTCGGCGGGATCATAGACAAAGAAAGCAACGTCTTTGATCCGTATCGTTAGATGAAACATCAGGTAATTCTTTTCCTTTTTCCCCGCCGTGTAAGAGTCTTCGTAAGATGCTTTCGGAGAAAAAGTCACATAACCTTTCATTTCTTCGGTGAACTCAAGACTGACTGGAGAAGGGAGAGAAGGTGCCGCTTTGGGTGCTTTTTTTCTAATCGTCATGATACTCGCATCCTATTTATCCGTATTAAAGCTTTGCCGACGGCTTTATTTTTGTAACCGCTTCCGCAACCCGTTCGGACAATGCGGAAATCGTCATGGACGGATTGGCGCCGACGGCGGACGGAATCAGACTCCCGTCCGCGACATACAATCCTTTGTAATGAAAGACCTGACCGTACGTTTTCGGATCGGAAGAGCAAACACCTTCTTGCGGGGAAGTTGCGAGAACGCATCCTCCGAGCGGATGAACGGTGACGTTGTTCCGTATCGGCCAAGCCCAAGTGGGGAGAGGAAAGTTAGATTCGGCTTTCGTAAAGGAAGCGAATTTTTTCGTCACTCCGAGAATCGAATCGTACAAAGACATACTGTTCTTCTGAGGCCAGAAAATCCCGAGAGATTTCCTTTTTTTATCCAGATACATTTCACCGTCCGATTTATCGATTCCCATACAAAGCAGAACGGCCGAAGTGTAGGAAATATCTCCTTTTAACGTCTCACCGATCAAAAATCCGATGCGACCGAAGATTTTTCCGTTTATGAAACGTTTGAAAATCTCGCCGGCCATTTTCAAAAAGAATCCGATCCTGAGAAACCATGGAATGGCTCCTTCCACAAAATACGAAGCGAATACCGGATAGCTCGCGTCTTCGAGAACGAATGCCCGATTAGAGTCATAATTTTTGAATAGATTATAATCGGTATATTGAGTAATGACAGGGCCGTAATTCGGATCGGCCGGATCTTTTCCCTTTATAACGAAAGAAAGGAAGTCTCCGTTTCCAGAAAACCGCTTACCGAGTCGATCCGAAATCGCCGGCAAAGTTTTGAACTGTTCCTTGCATTTCAGCAAAAGCTCCGTCGATCCCAAAGTGCCGGCAGAAAGTATCACTCGGACCGTATCCACCTGCCGCAGCGTATCATTGCCTAGGTCTACAAAATGTACCCTATAGCCGAATTCTCCCGTTGAGTTTGCATCCTCTCCGCCGTCTTTTCCCAAGGGCACGATTTTAACGACTAAATGTTCCGTTCGAATTTCGGCTTTGTATTTGTTCTCGGCAACGAAGAGATAATTCAAGTCTAACGTATTCTTCGAATGCGTATTACAACCGATATCGCACTCCGCACAATATGTACAGGAAGTCTGAACTGCTCCGAAACGGTTTTTTTCCTGTAGTCCTATATCCGACGGTTTCTTGAAATCGTTGCCGAAAAAGACGTTAATATTCGCCAACTTGGATTCTCGTCCTACGGATTTCGCGAACTTCTCGTATAGCTCCGTTCGAACCACCCTTCTTCTTTTCTCTCCGTTTCGGGGAATAGGACGGGAGCCGAGAACATCCTTTACTATTTTATAATAGGGATTCAGGTCTTTTCTCTTAGTACCGATAGGCCAACGTTCGTCGAAGACATGATCTGGGGGTTCCAGAAATACGTTCGCATAAATCAAGGATCCGCCACCGAGGCCCGCGGATAGAACGACGTCCATATTCGGATAGTTACGGATATCGAATAGTCCGGTCTCGTTTAGTTTTCTAAATTGCTTTGCTCGGTAAGGATTCGGGTCCGCGGGAATATTCCAGAAATTCTTGGACATGGCATGAGGCGAACGGGGAAAGGACCCCTTGGGGTATCTTTTGCCTCTTTCTAATATTAAAACTTTCTTACCCCATTTCCTGGAGAGCCTACAGGCTGTAATTGCTCCGCCGAATCCTGAACCGATGATGACCGCCTCGTACAATTGAAACACACCCCTAGTCTGGAAAAGTTTACTTATTTGTCTTATTTGCCCGATAATTGCAATAATTAATTGCCCTAATTTCTATATTTTGAATAAATTTCCCCCGGAGAATCTATGAGCCGAATCCAATATATCATCCTTTCGGACATACATCTGGGAGGTTATAACAGCTTATTAACCTATATCCAGGAAATCCCTCGGAATCCGAACGGTACGAGATACAACGTCGACGCGCAAAAAACCTCTCCGGTCCTGCGAGACTTGGCGGATTGTATCAAAGAAATCGTAAATTCGATTAACAAGGGAGGAAAACCGCAGATCATTCTGCTCGGAGACGTACTGGAATTGGCCTTAGGAGGACTCAACGACGCGGCCATGACGTTCGAACGTTTTCTCGAATGTATGTATAGCGGAAAGAACTCCCCCTTTTTCAACCAAATTCTGTATCTACCGGGAAATCACGATCATCATCTCTGGGAGACCGCGCGAGAAAAGCAGTACGCAAACTATATTTCCAAGCTAAAACCTAAGGATCATATTTCCGCACCTTGGCATACCACCAAGATGGTGGATCCTGATCTGATCGAGTCGGATCTCCTGACCGATCTATTCCGGAGAAATCACAAATCTAAACAAGGAAAGGTGATGATAGCCTATCCGAATTATGAAATTCGAGGAAAGAGCGGAAGGTCCATATTCCTGACCCACGGAAATTTTCTGGAAAACATCTACTCGTTGATGAGTTCCATCCAAAGAATTCTTCTCCCTGAACTAAGCGGACCGGAAGGGTTAAAGTCGAAAAAAAAATCCGGCTTCTTAAGTCGAATCGCGAGAATGCTACCGTTTCAGTCAGTACCGGAACCTAACCGACCCGATTCGATTTACGAACTCGAACACGAAAACTTCGCCTGGATCGATTTCTTTTGGTCCACGTTAGGCAGATCAGGAAAAGTCGGAAAAGGAGTCGGATTGATATATGATATGTTACAGGACGAAAAGGCTGTCGGAAAACTGAGCGATAACATTTCCGGATATCTATTACGAAAACTGAAAGTCTTTCCTTTCTTTAAAAGGATGGTAAGATACGCTCTTTCCTTTTTCCTGAAAAAAGCGATCCTGAACGTGGGACAGAGTGAAAGAGGAATGTCTGATTCGGTCCTAAGCCAGGAAGTGATCGAAAATTTGAACTTTTACCTCGAGACCATACTTCCGAACCAATGGAAAGCCGAGACGAGGCGCGAATTCCCGACGGATTATTCCTTTATATTCGGCCATACTCATAAACCGTTCGAAACTCTTTCGGAAGATCTAGGTTTAGAGATTCGATCCGTACCCGTTTATAACACCGGCGGATGGGTTGTGGACACCATTCATAAAATGAAGACGCACGGGGGTGCGGTTCTCTTAGTGGACGACGATGCAAACGTCGTTTCTTTTCACGCATATACGGAAGGTGATATTCGATCCTCCTTTCATGTTCCTGAAGGTTACCGGAATCCACTTTATACGGACCTACTTGCCAAAGTGAATTTGGAGGGTCGTAGTTTTAAGAAATTGTCGCAATCAATCGAGAGTGAAATCGAGCTGCGAAGAAAGGTGCTAAGGGCTCGGGTAGTGGAGTGAGGCCCCACCCTACTTTGGGTGGGGGCCGGTGCGGTGGTACCCCAATGCGGATAGCAGAAATTCTGAAAAATGAAAAGCGTTTTCTAGGAAAAGTTTGTGCAGGAGCTCCTGCAAGAAATTAGATAAAAATAAGATTTGCGTTAGAGAGACGCGAGCAGAGGGCCTACAGGCTTTTCTAACTAACCCCCATTAAATAAAAAAGGGAGGCAAATGCCTCCCCAATCCGATTCGGGATTCCGAGCGAATCGCAATCCGCTCGACCTTTGAAGGCCCGGTACGAAACCGGACCTGTACCAAAAACTTTTTACCAGCGATAGTGGCTGAACGCCTTGTTGGCGTCGGCCATCTTCCGGATATCTTCCTTTTTCTTGATAGCGGAACCGGTGCCTTTTTGCGCCTCGATGAATTCCGCAGCGAGTTTATTCGCCATTCCTTTTTCGTTCCTATCCCTGGAATACCGGATCAACCAGCGGATTCCCAGAGCCAAGCGACGTTCCGGACGAACTTCGATCGGAACCTGATAGGTAACTCCCCCGACCCGACGCGATTTTACCTCGACTTGAGGCTTCACGTTTTCGAGAGCTTCCTTGAAAGTGACGTAAGGATCGTTTCCTGTCTTCTTCTGGATCAATTCTAAAGCGTTATAAAACAGTTTTTCCGCTACGGATTTTTTACCATCCACCATAAGACAGTTGATGAATTTGGCGACATGCGCGTCCCCATAAACGGAATCCGGTTGGATCTTGCGGGGCTCGACTTTTCCTCTTCTTCTGGACATTCCCTATCTCCTCGTTACGCCTTGGGTTTCTTCGTTCCGTATTTGGAACGGCCCTTACGACGTTTATCGATACCTAGGGTATCCAAGGTACCACGGATAATATGATAACGAACCCCTGGAAGGTCTTTGACCCTTCCCCCGCGGATCAGTACCACGTTGTGTTCCTGCAGGTTATGTCCCTCGCCGGGGATATAAGCGGTCACTTCGATCCCGGTGGTCAAACGCACCCTCGCTACTTTTCTCATAGCGGAGTTCGGTTTCTTAGGTGTGAACGTGGTCACCCTAGTACATACACCCCTGCGTTGGGGGCTACTCTTGAGGGCGGGAGATTTAGATTTATTCTTCTGCTTCTTCCGGCCGTGGCGTATCAATTGGCTAATTGTAGGCATGAATCCCTTCTATTTTTAGGCGGGTGACGACCCGATTTTACCAGATCGTCAGTACCCTCTCCGTTGTAAATCTCTTTAGTTCTCCGTATCTTCCGGTATCGCAGGAGGAATTTCTTCCTCTTCTACCTCGATCGGCTGATCCAGATCTCCGTAAGTTTCCTTAAAGACTGCGACGTCCCGATACTTCCTCATCCCGGTTCCTGCAGGAATCATGTGACCGATAATCACGTTTTCCTTAAGTCCGAGAAGATTGTCCGTCTTTCCTTTGATCGCGGCATCCGTAAGGACCTTGGTGGTTTCCTGGAAGGACGCAGCGGAAAAGAAAGATTCGGTATTCAGCGACGCTTTGGTCAAACCGAGTAGAATCGGAACCGATTGTGCCGGAGACCCTCCCTCGGTGACGACCCTCTTGTTTTCCTCTACAAAGGAGAAGCGATCCACCTGTTGTTGGTTTACGAAAGAAGTATCGCCCGAGTCGGTGATCAATACTTTGCGCATCATCTGACGTACAACCACTTCGATATGCTTATCGTTGATATGCACCCCTTGAAGGCGATAAACCTCTTGGACCTCTTGGACCAGATACACCTGTAGAGCGGTAACACCCTTCACACGAAGAATATCGTGCGGATCCAGGTTTCCGTCGTCCAATTGATCTCCGCGTTTGACGAAGTCTCCGTGACGCACGCGAAGTTGTTTTCCGATCGGGATGGTGACCTTGACTTTGTCCATATCCGGGTTATCGGGAACGATATAAAGGACCCGTTTCTCTTTTACGACCTCTCCGTTATCCTCGATTTTTCCGTCCATTTCGGCCAAGGTAGTGGCATCTTTCGGACGACGCGCTTCGAAGAGTTCGTCTACGCGAGGAAGACCCCCGGTAATGTCCCGGGTTTTTTCCGCGACGGTCGGAATTTTGAAGAGAATGTCTCCCGCTTTTACCTTATCTCCGTTCTGAATGGATAGAATCGCATCCACCGGAACCAGATATTCTTCACGAGTTCCGCCGGTCGCAACTACGACTCTAGGCACGAGTTTTTCCCTACGCTGCTCGATAACCTTGTAAATGACGTTTGAAGTCTTGATGTCCTCGTCCCGGCGAAGGTTCTTACCCACTTCCAGATCGACCCAAGACGCGACACCCTCGACTTCGGTGACACCGATCTCGTTGTACGGGTCGAATTCAGCAAGAGCTTGGTTTGGCTCGGTGATATCGCTTACTTTGACATTCAGAGTCGTTCCCGTTTTAACAGGGACGACCGCCTCTTCTCCGAGGATCCGGAAGAGACCGTTGTCGATCTTAACCGTTCCTGGAGCTTCGGAAGTGACGTTTTCTCCGGAAGCGAGAGTCGCAACCAATTCGCCTTTGTCGACTTTCTGCCCGTCTTCCACCCTCAGGTTGGTAAGATCGGAAGTCTTGAACTGTTGGATCAATCTTTGGACTACGATGGATCCGCGGCGAGTAAAGACGATCCCCCGGTCCGAAGTGGAAAGAGTTCGTCCGTTGATTGCGTTTACTACTGCGCGATAACCGACTTTGTGTTCCTTTTCCTGGACCTTTGCGGAAGCCGCACCACCGATGTGGAAGGTACGCATGGTCAACTGGGTACCCGGCTGACCGATGGATTGCGCGGCGATGGTTCCGACTGCCTCTCCGATCTCCGCCGGAGTCAGACGAGCCATGTCCATACCGTAGCACTTTATACAAATTCCCCAACGGGCTTCGCAGGTAAGGGGAGAACGAACTTTGATTCTTTCGTAACCAAGGTTCTCCAGCTTCTGTCCCACTTCCCGGGTAATCAGGGTGTTTTTCGGATAAACCACGTCCTCGGAAACCGGATCGACGATGTCCTCGGCGGTATAACGGCCAAAGACACGATCGCTGAGGGAGACGATGACGTTCTCCCCTTCTTTAACGGTTCCTAAAGTGATGGATTCCTCCGTTCCGCAATCGTCTTCAGTAACGATCACGTCTTGGGAAATATCCACCAAACGACGGGTGAGATATCCGGCGTCCGCGGTTTTCAAAGCGGTGTCCGCAAGACCCTTCCGAGCTCCGTGAGTGGAAATGAAAAATTCCAACACGCTCAATCCTTCGCGGAAGTTGGAGCGGATTGCCAACTCGATGATTTCTCCGGAAGGTTTGGCCATGAGTCCCCGCATCCCCGCCAACTGACGGATCTGCTGTTTGGAACCCCGCGCTCCGGATGCCGCCATAATAAAGACCGGATTGTATCCGCCCTTGTCCTTTTCCAATTCCTTGAACATGGAGTCGGTGATCAGATCGTTGGTCTTAGTCCAGATCTCGATCACTTTCTTCTTACGTTCCTCGTTGGTGATGATCCCTTTCCGATACTCGCCGTCGGCACGCTCCACTTCCTTGTTCGCGTCGCCCACAAGGGTGACTTTTCCCGGAGATACGCGAATGTCCTCGATGGAGATGGTCGGGCTAAAGATCGTAGCGTAACGATATCCTAATTTTTTTATATCATCCAGCATCAGGACCGTTTGAGCCGGGCCGTACTTCTCGTAGACTTCGGCAATAATTCTATTGGTCTCCTTATCGGAAAGAGCACGGTTCACGTAAGGATATCCTTCCGGTAAAACCGTGTTGAAGATCAATCTTCCCGGGGTAGTCTCCAGGATTTTACCTTGGTGAAGAACGGAGACTTTGGTCCGATATTCGATCACTCCTCTATCGATCGCATAGATCACCTCGTCCAAATTCGCGAAGGACTTGAGGGGAACACCCGCTTCGGAGGGAAGCTCGGAAGTTAAATAATAAATTCCTAATACGATATCCTGGGTCGGACCGCAGATCGGGTGTCCATTGGCCGGATTCAGGATATTGTGCGGAGAAAGCATGAGCATCCATACTTCCAACTGAGCCTTAGGGGTCAGCGGAACGTGGATCGCCATCTGGTCACCGTCGAAGTCCGCATTGAAGGCGTGGCAGACGAGAGGATGCAACTTGATCGCCTTCCCTTCCACCAGAACCGGTAAAAAGGCTTGGATTCCCAAACGGTGCAGGGTCGGAGCACGGTTCAACATGACCGGGTGCTCTTTTACCACCGTTTCCAGAACGTCGAAGACCTCTTTTTCTTCCGCCTCGACTTTCTTCTTTGCGGACTTGATGTTCGGAGCCAAGTCCAAATCCACCAAACGTTTCATTATAAAAGGCTTAAATAATTCCAGAGCCATCTTCTTAGGAAGACCCATCTCGTGGTATTTCAGCTCGGGACCGACCACGATCACGGAACGACCGGAGTAATCCACCCTCTTACCCAAAAGGTTTTGGCGGAAACGGCCTTGTTTTCCCTTCAACATATCCGAAATGGATTTGAGAGGACGGTTTCCTTTCCCTTTTACGGTTCTTTTACGACGGCTATTGTCGAAAAGGGCGTCCACCGCCTCCTGCAACATCCGTTTTTCGTTCCGGACGATGATCTCCGGAGCTTTCAGAGCGAGAAGACGTTTTAGACGGTTATTCCTGTTGATTACGCGACGATACAGGTCGTTCAGGTCGGAAGTGGCAAAGCGCCCGCCTTCAAGCTGGACCATAGGACGAAGTTCCGGCGGAATCACGGGCACTACGTCGAGCACCATCCATTCCGGACGGTTTCCGGAATCCCGGAACGCTTCCAATACTTCCAGACGTTTCAGGATCCTTTTATCGGTGATCTTTTCCTTATCTTGGATCTTTTGGCGGATGATACGCGCTTCCGCATCGACATCTATGCGAGAGAGGAGTTCCTTGATCGCGTCCGCTCCAATTCCGGCTACGAACTTATCGCCGTATTCGTCCAGGTATGCGTGGTATTCCTCTTCATCGATGAGCTCTCCCCTATTCCTGCCGGTATCGGCCGGGTCGATGATTACGTATTTTTCGAAATACAGTACGCTCTTGAGTTGATTGATGGTCATGTCCAAGAGCAGACCCATGCGGGAAGGAACGGAGCGATAGTACCAGATATGGGACACAGGGGCCGCCAATTCGATATGCCCCATACGTTCGCGACGAACTTTGGAGTGCGTTACTTCCACCCCGCATTTGTCGCAAACCACTCCTTTGTAACGGATGGATTTGAATTTACCGCAGTAACATTCCCAATCCTTGGTGGTCCCGAAAATTTTCTCGCAGAACAAACCGTCTCTTTCCGGTTTCAAGGTCCGGTAGTTGATGGTCTCCGGTTTCTTGACTTCCCCGTAGGACCATTCCTTGATCCTTTCCGGGGAGGCTAATCTGATTGTAATGGATTCGAAGTCGTTATTGGATCTCATTCTACCCGTCCTTAAGCGTTCTCGATCGTCTCGAATTTAATCTTCTTCTTGCTCTTGGAATATTCGTCCTCGTAATCCGAGATATCCACCGTATTCCCTTCGGAGTCGGTGATGACGATATCCAGGGCAAGTCCCCTGAGTTCCTGTACTAATACGTTGAAGGATTCCGGAATTCCGGGTTTGATGGAATGGATTCCTTTTACGATTGCCTCGTAAATTCTCGCCCTTCCCAACATATCGTCGGATTTGATGGTCAGGAGCTCCTGCAGAGTGTGGGAGGCTCCATAGGCTTCCAATGCCCAAACTTCCATCTCTCCCAAACGCTGCCCTCCGAATTGAGCCTTACCGCCGAGAGGTTGCTGAGTAACCAGAGAGTACGGTCCGGTAGAACGGGCGTGGATCTTGTCGTCCACCAAGTGAGCCAGCTTCAACATGTAAATATATCCGCAGAACACTTCGTTCATGAAAGGGAGACCGGTACGTCCGTCATACAATTTGAATTTGGAACTGAGAGGAAGATTCGCTTCCTTGCAGTATTTCTCTACGTCCGCCTCAGTGGCTCCGTCAAAGACCGGGGTCTCGAAATTGATTCCGAGCCGGCTCGCAGCAAGACCTAATTGGGTTTCGAAGATCTGTCCCAAGTTCATCCGGGAAGGAACTCCCAACGGATTCAATACGATATCCATCGGAGTGCCGTCTTCCATATAAGGCATGTCCTCTTCGGCCATGATTCTCGCGACGACGCCCTTGTTTCCGTGGCGACCGGCCATCTTGTCTCCGACGAGAAGCTTACGTTTGCGCGCAACAAAGACCTTGACCATCTCTTCCACACCGGCGGGAAGTTCGTCTCCCTTCTCGCGGGAGAATCGCTTGATATCGATCACGGTTCCTTCGAAGCCGTTCGGCATACGAAGAGAGGAATCCCTTACTTCTTTTGCCTTTTCCCCGAAGATGGAATGTAGAAGTTTGTATTCCGGCGTCAGATCGGTTTCCCCTTTCGGAGTTACCATCCCGACTAGAATATCTCCCGGTTTCACTTCCGCTCCGATTCGGATCACTCCGGATTCGTCCAAATCACGGAATGCTTTGTCGGAAAGATTGGGAATGTCCCGGGTGATCTGCTCCTGGCCTAGCTTGGTTTCCCGAGCTTGGATCTCGAATTCCTCGATGTGAATCGAGGAGAAAATGTCGTCCTTCACAACCTTCTCGGAAATGAGAATGGCGTCCTCGAAGTTGTATCCTTCCCAAGGCATGAATGCAACTAGAACGTTTCTTCCCAGAGCCAAGGTGCCGTTATCCACGGCGGGTCCGTCGGCAAGCACGGTTCCTTTTTGCAGAATATTACCGAGCTCGTCCATTCTCTCGCCGGACACGATTTGTCCGGCGAGGGTGGTTCCTCTGCGAACCTCTTCCCCGTTGGAAATGATCGGATGGTATTGCTTGGAACCGGAGGTCAGGTTGTATTCCCGAACGCTTCCGTTATCCGCAGTGACTTCGATCTTTTCCTTCGTGACCTTGGATACTTTTCCGTCGATTTCGGAATGGATGACTCCGACCACCGGAGTCTGGTTAAAACAGGTTCCCTGGTTGGTCTTTTTGAATTTCGTAAGATCGTAGGTATCGGATTCCTTTCCGCTCTTCTGTTCGATTACGACCTTTTCCGCGTCCACGTATTTTACGTATCCGTCATGTTTCGAAATGATACAGATCCGTGAATCATAGGCCGCGCGGGTTTCCATTCCCGTTCCTACGTAAGGAGCTTCCTGACGCAATAGAGGAACCGCCTGACGTTGCATGTTGGAACCCATGAGAGCCCGGTTGGCGTCGTCGTGTTCCAAAAACGGAATCAAAGCGGTCGAAACGGAAACCACCTGCATAGGAGCCAAATCCATGTACTGGATCTCGTTCGGATTCCGGAAAGGGTAATCCGATCTGTGGCGAGTAGAAATCAGTTTATTCTTAAACTCTCCTTTCTCGTCCACAGGAGAAGAAGATACCGCGATAAAATGATATTCTTCCTTATCCGCGGTTAAGTATTCTATGTTATTGGATACCTTGCTGTTTTTTACAACTCTGTAAGGAGTTTCCAGGAATCCGTAATCGTTCACTCTCGCATAAGAAGACATTGAGAGAATCAAACCGATGTTCGGACCTTCCGGAGTTTCGATCGGACACATACGGCCGTAGTGACTGTAGTGAACGTCTCGAACTTCGAAGCCGGCTCTGTCTCTGGAAAGACCTCCGGGACCGAGGGCGTTCAAACGACGTTTGTGCGTAAGCTCCGCCAAGGGATTGGTCTGGTCCATGAACTGAGACAGTTGGCTGGAGCCGAAGAATTCGTTGATAACCGCGGTGATCGGCTTGATGGAGATCAGAAGTTGCGGAGTTTGGGTTCCGACTTCCTGAACCGTCATACGCTCTTTGATTACGCGCTCCACACGGGTAAACCCGACTTTCAGTTGGTTGGCGATCAGCTCGCCGACCGAACGAATCCTACGGTTTCCTAGGTGGTCGATATCGTCCGGATAGTAATTCTCGGTTTCGGAAATCAGATTCAGAAGGTAGCGTACGGTCTCGATAATGTCCGCGGGGCGCAGAACCCTTTCGCGCGCATTGGAGAATTCCTTCGGGTTGTTGAACTCGAACTTGCTATTGATCTTATAACGACCTACGTCGCCTAGATCGAAGGTTTTTGGGGAGAAGAAGAGACGATTCAGTTCCGTTTCCGCGTTTTCAACTGTGGAAGGTTCTCCCGGTCTCATGATCCCATGGAATTTCAGGACAGCGTCTTCGTAATCGTTGACTCCGTCTTTTTCCAGACAATTTACGAGAACAGGATTGTCTTTTTCCCTGGGGAATTCCACCAGTTCGACTTCCTTTACCTTCATCTCTTTCAGGATGGAGATATTGTCCTCGTTGATCTTGGAACCGGCTTCGAGCATAACCTCTCCGGTTTCCATGTTGATCACGTCCGCGATAACACGACGACCGATCAATCGTTTCAACTCCCGAGAGCTTCCTCCCGCCAGTTTCGCTTTGGAGGCTTTGTAAAAAAGACGAAGAATCTCTTCGTTGGTCCCGTGACCGAGAGACTTTACGAGTAGAGTCGCGGGGAATTTTTTCTTTCTGTCGATTTTCGCGACCAGGATTCCCTTGTTATCCATCTCGAATTCCAACCAGGATCCGCGGTAGGGAATGACTCGGGCGGAATACGTATCTCTTTCCGCATCATAGGAAAAGAAAATCCCGGGAGAACGGTGCAACTGGCTGACCACGACGCGCTCCGCTCCGTTGATGATGAAAGTTCCCTGCTCGGTCATCACGGGAAGATCTCCCATGTAAACGATTTGCTCGCGGATTTCTCCGGTTTCCTTGATGATTAGGCGGATCACCGCCTTCAAAGGAAGTGCGAAAGTCGCGTCGGTATCCTTGCATTCTTGCGGGGATTTTTTGGGGTCGCCCAGAACGTAGTGACTGTATTCCATCACCATATCGTTGTTCGGGCTTTCGATCGGGAAAGTTTCGCGGAAAACCGCTTCTAAGCCTTGGCTCTTCCTTTTAGTAGGATCCTTAACTTCGGATTGAAGGAACCAATCGAAGGACTTCTTTTGAATTTGAATCAAGTTGGAAAGGTAATCTAGATTGGTTATCTTTCCGAAATTTACCCGTTTTCTCTCTACTTGACCATACATCGGATGCCCCCTGATGAAACGTAAAAAATCATAAATTATGTGGATAAAAGCAATAAAGCAAGGAGGTCCAACGGGCCTCCTTGCCTAAGTGAAAGGATTGTAATCTGGTATCTAGGAGACTAGCCCCGAACAGATTAGACAGCCTTGAGTTCGATTTGAGCGCCAACCGCTTCTAATTTCTTTTTGATGTCTTCGGCTTCGGCTTTTGCAACGCCGTCTTTTACCGATTTTCCGCCGGCTTCTACCAGGTCTTTCGCTTCTTTCAAGCCCAGACCGGTGATTTCACGAACTACTTTAATAACTTCGATTTTCTTGTCTCCGAAGCCTTTCAGTACTACGTTAAAGGATGCGGGTTCTTCGGCCGCTCCGCCTGCAGCGGGTGCTGCTCCGCCGACTGCGGCAACTGCTACGGGAGCCGCTGCGGAAATTCCGAACTTCTCCTCCATTTTTTTAACTAGGTCGGCTGCTTCGACCAGGGTCAGCTTGCCGATTTGCTCTAATAACGCTTCAGTGGTAGACATTGGGTGCTCCTTTGATTCCGTATGGTCCTTTATACTAAATGTGTTCTACTGGTTGTTCTTTTCCGCAACTGCTTGGATAGCGCGTGCGAGGCTTGCGATGATCTGGTTGACTCCGGAAGCGATGCTCCGTGCCGGACCGTTGAGACCGCCTGCGATCTGAGCCAAGAGTTGTTCCCTGCTCGGCAGACCTGCGATCGCCTCTACTCCGTCCGCATCCAATACCGATCCGTCCAAATAGCCTGCCTTCAGGATCAGGTTCTTATTAACCTTTGCGTATTCCTTTAGGACTTTCGCTACGGAAGGTAGGTTCGCGTTCGAAAAAATAGCCGCTAGGGGTCCTTGGTATTCGGGCCCGAAAGCTATGTTCTTATCCTTATGCTTCTCCGATTCTTTGAGTGCGAGGAGGAAAAGGTTGTTTTTGACAACCTTCATCTCCGAGCCTTCCTTACGGAGTTTTGCGCGAAGACCGGTGATTTCCTCCACGGTCAGACCGCTGTAGCTAGCGAGGATAAAGTCGCTGTTCTCTTCGAGTTTGCCCTTCAATTGGGCGACTGCTTCGTGTTTTTCCTGGCTGGGCATATTGATTCCTCTCCCTGTCTTCGGACCTTAGAGGGCCGAGTTGACCAGTTCCTTAACGTCGACCTTAATCCCTGCGCCCATAGTCGGAGAGACCGCGAAGGTTTTCAGGTAATCACCCTTGGCATCCGAGGGTTTGTCCCGGAGAAGGGTTTGAACTACGGTACGAATATTTTCCACGAGTTTCGTTTGGTCAAAACTGACCTTGCCTACTCCTAGATGGACGACCCCGCCTTTATCGGGACGGTATTCGATTCTTCCCGATTTGAGTTCGCCCACTGCCTTTGCCACGTCGTTCGTAACGGTGCCTGCTTTGGGTTTCGGCATTAAGCCTTTGCGCCCGAGAATCGGCCCCAGCTTACCTACGTCCTTCATCATATCGGGAGTAGCGACGCAAGCATCGAAATCCGTCCAACCGCCGGCGACCTTTTCGATCAGATCGGCGTCTCCCACGAATTCCGCTCCTGCGGCCTTGGCTTCGTTCTGTTTGTCTCCTTTGCAAAAAACCAAAACACGGACCAATTTTCCGGTTCCGTGGGGAAGCGAAATCGTTCCCCGGATATTCTGCAGAGACTTATAATTGACTTTCGTTGCGATTTCTATCGTTCCATCGAATTTGGTGTAGGAAGAAGCTTTGGCCAATTCCACCGCTTTTTCGACGGGATATACTTTGGTGCTGTCGATGTTTTCTTTCGCAGCACGATATTTCTTTCCGCGCTTCATCGTTCTTATCCTTCCACCGAGACGCCCATAGAGCGGCAAGTACCTGCGATGATCTGAACCGCAGCGTCCAAATCATTGGCGTTGAGGTCTTCCATTTTGGTTTTTGCGATCTCTTCGAGCTGTTTACGAGTGATCTTTCCCACCTTCACTGTGTGAGGGGTAGCGGAACCGGTCTCCAAACCGATCGCCTTCTTAACCAGAAGAGCCGCCGGAGGAGACTTGGTAATGAACGTGAAACTCCTGTCGGAGAACACGGTGATGACTACGGGAAGCTTGAGGCCGATCTGGGCCTTAGTCCTTTCGTTGAATTGCTTACAGAACTCCATGATATTCAAACCGGCCTGACCGAGAGCGGGGCCTACGGGAGGCGCCGGGTTGGCTTTGCCAGCTTCCACTTGGAGCTTGATCTGCTTTACGACTTTCTTTGCTGCCATTGGCGAAACACCTTATTTGTTTCTCCCGGTTCACCCACCGGTCAGGGTTCGGTTTTGACCTGTAGATAATCCAATTCCACAGGGGTGGATCTTCCGAAAATCTCCACCTTCACTCTGAGCCTTCCCTTGTCGGGGAAGATCTCGTCTACGACTCCGGTAAAGTTGGCAAACGGTCCGTCGATGATCTTCAGACTGTCTCCGACCTTGAACAACAACCTCGGAGCGGCCGGCTCCTCGGATTTGAGCTCTCCCGATTCCGCGAAGAGGTTTTTAACCTCGTCTACGGAAAGAGGCTCAGGGCCACCGTCTTTCGAACCTACAAAGGTCGAAACCGACGGAAGGCTCTGGATCATGAAACGCAAATCGTCGTCCATGTCCATTTCGATTAAAACGTAACCCGGCATCAGCTTCTTCTTGGAAACTTTCTTTTTGCCGTGTTTCATCTCGGCGACATCCATGGTAGGGATGCGAATTTGCGGGATCTTATCCTCCAGTTTCCGCTGGGTGACCAGTTTCTCCAAATTCTTCTGCACCTTATTCTCGTGACCGGAATAGGTTTGCAGCGCGTACCATTTCAATTCACCCATGATGACTTCCTTTGCCGCCTCGCTTCCCTATCCTTACAGATTCCAAAATCCGGTGAGAAGCCGAACAAAGGCCATATCCGAAAGAAAAAGGAACGTAGAGAAGAAGAGAACCGTCCCTAAAACCACAAAGGTGGATTGAACCACTTCTTGGCGATTGGGCCACTGTACTTTTTTCAGTTCTTCGCGGCATTCTTGTATAAAAGCGTTTAACTTCACTCGTTTCCTTCCTGTGCTTTGGCACTTACCAAAGAACCGTTCCGTGCAGGCCCGGAGAGAATCGAACTCCCACCAAGGACTTTGGAGATCCTAGTTCTACCATTAAACTACAGGCCTTTAAAATCGTAAAACTAGCCCTCTACCAGGCTTGAACTGGTGACCCCTTCCTTACCATGGAAGTGCTCTACCGCTGAGCTAAGAGGGCATGTCTTGCTATCCGCTCCCAGGTAGGGAAGCTAGAAATACACAGTATTTTTGCCCTGGGTCCTAGGTCAAGGTTTTAGCGGTTGGATTCCATTCGTTTGGCACTATTTATGCTAGGAGAAAAAGAAGATCCGATTTTCCGAACCGAACCTTCCGGTTTATGTCGCATTCATAGGAAGCCCGAGAAAATTGCAGGTAAGTTTAGAAGGTCCGGGCGGAAGTACCGGTCACTTCCCCTTCCACTACTCCGCAAGTTCTCATAATCGGAACCGTCGGAAAGGGTAGAAAAAGCATAAAAACCGTCCAAGGAGGAAAGAAGTCGATCCCGTCTATGTAGATCACTGCGTTTTTCAACCGCATGGAATGTTTTTCGTCCGTGCTCGGATCTGCGATAATATCGTTCCAAGAGACGGGAAAGGGGCGGTTATACCAAAACAAGGCCACGAAAGAATACATGCATTTCCTAAATTGAACCCGATTCGGCTGCGGAATTTCGACTTTTTCCGCGGGAATTTCCCCGTTCGGGTAGAGTTGGACCCTACGAATGTATCCCTTTTCATAGAGACAATTCTGCGTAAAAAGCAGAAGCACGAGGAAGACCAACACCGAACGATTCATTTCTTTTTTCTCTCCGGAGTGTATTCTATCTGCCAACACCCCGATCGGTGCTCGAAGTGCACGTCGTTAAACGCCACGATTTTCGGATCCTTCTTCATTTCTTCGCGGAGAGCTTCCACAAGCACATCTGTCTTTGCTTTATGGATTCCGACTTGAAACGCGTTCAAGAACGTCTTATCGCAGATCTTCGTGCTTACGCGCTCTGCTGCGGCCATCGAAGCGCTGGCCTCGTATTCCGCCCCGATCGTCAATTCGTTGAAATGCCCCAGCACCTTTCTTCCGTAACAATCGTTCGAAAGACAAGATGCGATTCCTAAAAAACAGAATGAGAGAATCCGTTTCGATCCCATGTTTAACTGAGAGAATTTCGTTTATCAATAAAGAAGTCAAGAGCCATTCCCGACTTTTTCTTTTTTGTAAACTCATCCTTCCTTTAAGAGCGGAAAAATTGAAACGGGTTTGTAAAGGGGAAAAGAGACATTAAGGATTCCGAAAAAAGGATACACTCAAGAATCGGAAATAATAAGCGAAATATAAGAACCCTATAGGATCCGATGTAATTGCAAAGCTCCCGCACGATAAAAGGTCCGAAAAAAATTGATCCCCGCGATGGCTAAAAACACTCCTTCTCTTGTCGGGATGGCGCGCGATTCCAAGCATTCACCGAGAGGAAATCATTACGGAAACAAGGAAAACGAACCGGATACGACTCCCCTATTTTTTCCTTCCGGGATCAGGAAAGGATGTAAGGCCCAAGATCCGTCGGGATTTAAATTCCGGAAATTGGTTGTGGATACTCTTCTTCCCTTTACAAATTTAGAATATTCCTCCGCAATGAGCTCCTCATTTTCGGTAAATCGATCCGGCTTCCCGTCTTCGTCCGTATCAATCTCCATTCGAACCATAGGATAAATCCAAAGATTCACACCCTGCTTTCCGTCCAGATTCGATTCGATTCGCGCGATCGTTCCCGTTAGGACCTGAGGAGCCGCATTCCAATTATAATAGATCGAGGTCTCGAAAACTCCGTCCCCGTTCGTATCCAGCAAATCTACGATTCTAAAGTTATTCGGCCCGTAGTAGGATTTGGTATCTACTGCGTTCCCGGGTTTCGAGATCTGTTCCCTGTAAAGGATATTCGATTTGTCCGACCTCTTCGGATCCGTACTGACCCATTGCCAAGTATCGGCCTGCCCCGATCTATGCTCGTCGATTTCCACAAAAACGATCTTCCCGGTCTTCTTATAGCGGAAAGAATGCACATTCGGTTCCGCCCGGGAGGCCGCAGAAAAATCAATCGTCTCAAAGGGAGACCTGCATGCAGAAAGGAGAAAAAGGAGCACAAAAAATAGCGGAGAAAGGAATCGGAAAGATCGAACGTTCCTCCTCGCAAAAGACAAAATCAGCCGGAAAGCAAATGGAGAAAAAAGAAAAATCACGCTAAAACCTATCGATTGGATTTTGCCCGTTTGCATTCAAGGAGAACGAAAGAAACCTCCTTCCAGGGCAATTTCAATCCGTCAGATCTTGCTGATTCTCAAAAACCTGCCATCTGCCCTACGAATAGTAGGGAATACGGTA
The DNA here is from genome assembly GCF_004771275.1 of Leptospira fluminis. GTDB lineage: Bacteria > Spirochaetota > Leptospiria > Leptospirales > Leptospiraceae > Leptospira_B > Leptospira_B fluminis. Next base: position 128,603 of record NZ_RQEV01000001.1, read on the forward strand.
AATTCGGCATAAGAAAGCGACCCGACCGATCCTCTTTCTCAATTTAGCCCGGCGCAAGGCAAAATCAACCATAAAATTATTTTATAAAATAATTTATTATTTAATGGACAAAAATAAAACGGATCCGACAAACTAGCCCTGAAATAACGCCCAATGGAGATAAGATATCGTATGGGAAAAATAAAATTCATCGGATTCGCATTTCTATGCATTTCCGTATTCGCAAATTGCGCCAAGAAACACGACAATAAGGACCAAGAAACGATTGCCGCTTTGCTTCTGTTGACTTCGGGAAATTGCGCGCAGACCCAAAAAATTGCAGCGAATAGCTACATGTCCACACTCACCCCTGTTCCTTCCAGTTCCTGCAACCAGGCAACGATTTTCGGAACGGATCCGAATTCGACGCAGGCAATCGGAGTGTCCCAACTAAAAGCCACGTTAGCGATCGCTCAGGGAATTTCCGGATGTACGAACACGAGCAATTACATCCAAAATCTAATCAATTCTGCGGCTCCGGTCAACCAAACCACCTGGAACTCCCTCGTAGCCGGAATGCAATGGACTCCCCTTTCCAGCATAGTGACGGAAGGAATGGCAAGCGTGACCAAAACATGGCCTTCTCTAACCCCCTCACAATTGGCATCGATCGGAACCGCAAGTGTTTCCCAATACCAAACGTTTGCGTACGAAACAATGATCTCCGTGTATGCATCGGCAGCAAGTGAAGCATCCTGCACCGCGGCAGTCTTGGCAAAGATAAATGCGGATTTTCCAAATACCCAATTTCTCTGGAGCACAACTACTCCCACAGCGGCAGCCCCTACGTTGATTAGCATTGCATGTACCTATGGATCCGCAAGAAACACCGCCATAGGACAATGCGCGACCTTGAATAACTTATTCTAATCGCCACGATCTCTCCGGCAGACCGATCCTTTGCAAAACTTTCCGGAGGCAAGGGAATCGGTTTGCCTTCTTTTTTCCGGCGCCAAACCCTACACCAAAAGACAACAAAGCGGACTCCTTTTGTCATAAGAAAAATCTAGAACCAAAAACCCTCTCAAACCCGCATAACGTAAATCCCGCGGATCTCTCCCTCAAAAAATCTCTTTTTGACTTCGCCCCCCTCTCTTCGGAACAACAATTCCTCCGCCGAACCTGAGAAAGATCAAGAGAGGAATATTCCATTTTAAAATATTTTACTTGATTTATACTATTCCGAAATAGGATATAAAATATCCGAGATAAGTATGTTCCTAAAGGAAATCCGTCATTTTTACGAATGGAAAGATTTGCTCTATAGCCCCGAGCATTTTGTGCAAGGGTTTCCGGCATTCGAATTGGCCAGAGAATGGCAAGAGGCCAATGGAATTCCGGCGGGCGTTTCACGACAATTGGATCGAATTTCCGAACTGGAAGATCTCAAACTTCTCTTTGGAATTCCGCAATTCAAGATCCCCATGCCCGTACTGACCCAAAGGTCGCAGACGGACCTCCTAGCTTTTTGCAAGAACCGCAAAGGCCTATGGATCCTAACGGTGGAAGGAAAGGAAACTCTTGGACCCAGAATCCGCGATTGGCTTGCGGAGTCCCCGGCAAGATCCCAAAAACTCTCCCGACTCTTGGAATCTCTCGGGATTTCGGAAAAGGAGGCTTTGCACTTGCGATTCCAACTGATACGCCGCCTTTATTCCCTAATTACTTTTATGGACGATTTTTCCACTCCTCAGGGAATTTTCCTGGTACAGGGATTTGGAGGAGATAAGAGTTTATATTATGACTTTACTCAATTTTTAAGCGCCCTTGGAATGCGTCCGAGCAAGGATCCCCTACCTGTATCACTGCAATTAGGAGGGAAGCATGTGTACTTCGTTTTTTACGACTCTTAAAAAGAGAAGGAAGTCACTCTCAATCGCCGGTTTACTGCCAAAGAACAACCGCCATAGGACGTACAGAGCCCTAGGAAAAAGAAACGGGAAAGCCCTAACCTCTTTTTTTCCGACGAGGAGACGCGGCCTTCAAGCTCTTTCGAAGCGGGGATTTTACCCTTCCGGAAGCGGAGGGATAAAAGAAATATTCCACCGGCTTGCCCAGAAATCGACTCAATTCGAGAAGCTCAAGTACGTCCAGTCTGCGCTGGCAGGACTCGATTTTAGACACCAATGACTGTTTGATCTCGAGAGCCTGGGCCACTTCCTCTTGGGTTAATTCGGCGGTTAGGCGGGCTTGTCGTACTTTATCTATGATTCGGCGATATTCGTCGCTATATATGGTTTTACTCAAAGTACAAAACATTGTACTTCTCATATCTCCTTATGCCAAATTTGAATATTATGGAAACCGCGAGTATCGGACTCAGAAAAGGGAGAAAACATTGACAAATGTCTACTTTTCAAAAATCGAAAGTGGCTTTACTCGTTCAAAGGCCTTTCTGCAAACGATCCTTTTTTTTGGAAAACAGGAATGCATTCTAATTTGAAATTCATTCTCGTTTGTATTTCCCTTTATCCGACTTCCGTCGTTGGGGAAAAAGAAAATCGAAGGAAGATCAACGCCTTTTGGGCGCCGCGGCTTTTAAGGATTTCTTTTTTCGTTCCGAATCGTCGAAGCGAAAAAAGAAATCTAAAGGTTTGCGGTAAATTTTTGCCAAGGTCCAAAATTCGATCACATCGATTCGCCGGTCTCCGGCTTCGATTTTAGAAACGTACGATTGCGGCTCTCCCAAGGTCTCTGCTACCTCGACTTGGGTAAAGCCGGCCTCTTTTCGGGCCTTTTTCAATAGCTTTTGAAAAGCTCGGTATTCTTCGGTATAAATCGTTTTTGCCAAAACGTATCTATTTTACTTCCCAATCCAGCATATACCAAATCAGGATAGAAATCCTGGAGAATCGGATTTTTTCCTCCCCTGGCAATTCAGGCAGGTTTCAGGGATTTTAGTTTATCTACGAGTTCCGATAGGTTGCGCACATCGCCTTTTTCGTGCTTATGAAAAGAGGTCCAGCCGAGCTCTCTCGTGGGCACAATATCCAGCTCGATTTTATCTCCGCAGTAAAATAGCTTTTTGGGAGGAAGACCTACGGATTCGGAGGCGGCTTGAAATATCAGAGGAGATGGCTTTTCGAATCCGAACTCGGCGGAAACGAAAATCGGATCAAAATGGCGGAGAACTCCCACGCTTTTCAGCAGGTCCCGTAAGCGATGGTCCCAATTGGAAATGATCCCGAGCCCGTAATCTTCTTCTTTTACGAATTCCAATAATTCGGGAAATCCCGGATCCACCGACCAGACTTCCGGATCGTCAAACTTACGAAAGATGGAAAGAAAAATGGGATCCGGGTCCAAATCGGAACCGATCTCCTTTAGGAAAATTCCAAGGAGATCCCTCCACCATCCTTCGCTCCCCCCCTCGTGAACATGAAACTTATCCCGGTACCCTAACAAAGGACCTTTCGTCAATTGAGAGTACGCCTTATGAAAAGCCTTTTCCAAGGAACCCGGGGGGCGAGAGTTCGTGAGTCCGAAATTTTCCAGCACATCGAAGTAGATTTCTCCCGCCGGCTTTTTCATAGTCAGAAGCGTATCGCCGACATCTAAAAAAAGGAATCGATCCTTGCCTTCGGAAATTTTCATCAAATCTGTTCGGTCTCGAAAAATCGGATTTACGGATGCGCGGGAGAAAGTCCCGGTTGAACTGCTAACCTCGTTTCGTCCGCTCCTTCCTTCAATTTAGGATCCAAAGAGGATTTATGAGCCAACTTTAATTCCTTCAACATCGCGATTTCTTTTTCCTTGGTCGGCATCTTATCCTTGGAATGCAAGGAAAGTTTTACCGCTTCCAGGACGGATTGCAACAGTGTATCCGGAGCCTTATCCCAGATGGCCGAGGTGAGCACTACTACGATTTTTCTGTGAGGAATTACGTAGATGTACTGACCTCCTTTTCCCGTGGCCATAAACGTGGACTTTCCTTCGAATTCGTGCAACCACCAATGAAGTCCGTAACGCGGGTCCACACCGGGCTCCAGGGTCCAGGCAATCCATTCGGGACGGAGGACCTGACGATTATGCCAGCGACCTCCTTCCAAATACAATTGGCCTATTTTGACCATGTCGATCGGTCGAAGCCTTAAACCGAATCCGCCCGTTTGCCTACCGGACGCGGAAGTATACCATTCTTCTCCGTGGATTCTTAACCATGCAAAGATCGTGTTTTTTGCATATTCATACAGGTTCTTTCCCGTCTTCGCCTCTAAATAACCCGCCGCCAATTGGGAATCTCCGTTGGAATATTCGAATTTCGTCCCGGGGGGAGAAGAAACCTGGGGTTCCCACGCTACTGAGAGCGGATTCGCTTCGGTCCGAATTTCTTCCTTTCTGACGAACGAGTCCCAGCCCATCCCGGAACTCATATGTAACGCGTCCTTCAGACGGACCGATTCTTTTCCGGACAATTCGGTCGGTAAAATTCCGGGGAGATTGGATTCCGTAACCGCGAGACTTTCGTCCAAATCCACGCCGCAACCGTTGCTGTAGCAGATCCCAAGCAAAAGGGATAACATGGATTTGGTGACGGAATACATATTATGGTTGTGGTTCCTGGAAACGCCGCCCGCGTATCTTTCCCAAACCAATTTTCCTTCCTTCGCGATCAGGAAGGACCGGACCTCCGTCTTATCTTTCCGCATTTTTTGGGAAAGCTCGACCAAGGGGCGGGAATCCATTCCGGATTCCTCGGGAAAATGAACTGAAAAACCGTCTACAGGAGTCCGATCCAAGTGCGCCGGGTGTTCCCAGTTTACACCTTCGGGTAATTTGACCCAGCCCCAAGCGAGGGCGCTGCAGTTCGAAAACGCAATTACGAAAAAGATCGTTACGAAAATTCTAAAATGCAAATTCGAATTCTCCCATTTGGCGTACGGCTCCTTCTTTGAAAGATAGAGAACCCGCCGTGTGTCGGCAATCTTATTGGACGAAGTTTTCGGAAATTTTTTTCCAATTTTTCATCGAAAAAGAAAAGATAAAAATTGGGGTCTCAATTGTTAGACCCGAGGAGTCGGATCCGACATTCAAGATTCCAAAAAAGATTTCTCCCCGTTTTTCCGATCTTACGGCCAAATCTTTCTTTGCGACGCTCGGAGCGCGAAGGACCTTGGAAGCATGTCCGTATACTCCTTCTTTCGGAGAAACTCCTTCCGATATTTACCCTTGCTTTTCCTTTTTCTAAACGGCTGCTTTTTTACCGTAGATTGGAACGGAAATTCTAAAGCTAAGGACAAAACGGAATTGCGCGAGGTTCCCAAACCCGAGGAAGGAAACCTTTCCGGGGAGGAAGGAAAAAAATTCGGAAAGAAACCGACCTTCAAAAGCGAAGAGGAAAAACGGCTGTTCGAACTCATGACTTCGGAAGCCGGGCGCGATCTCCGAAATTCTAAAGATTGCTCCGTAATTTACAATAATTGTAAGGACAGATGCTGGAGCGAGTTTCCGACCCCGAGCGTACAGACGGTTTTTACCGCGATTACTGTGGACAGAAAGAGAAACGGCTGTATCGAGAATTGCCGGAACCTATGTAAAAATTAAGTTCGCGACATTCGAGACCTTAGGTTCGGAAAGGAACGGAGAAAGGCTGGACAAATCGGAACAAAAGCGCATTTTCCTGTCTTTCGGAGGAAAGAATGTCATCCCAAGAAATACTCATCTTCACCACTCTTGCCGACCGCGATCTCGCTGAGGAATACATAGCCGAAATGCTCCAAAACGGAATCATCATCAGCGGGACGATCTTTCCCGAAGTGGCTCTACTGTACCAGTGGGAGGGAAAATTGACCATCGATTCCGAAAACAAGATATTGTTGAAAGCGAAAGCGGAACAATACCCCGCGATCGAGGAATACATCATGAAAAAGCACCCTTACCTCGCGCCGGAAATCATCCGTCTAGAAGCGAGTTTCGGATCCGACAAATTCAAATCCTTTATCCAACAAAAGATCGCGAAAGGGGGATGAAGGCTCTCGGAACGGAGTATGCGCTTGCACCCTATTCCGAACCTCACCGGAATACGTTTAGTATATAATACAGAAATTTTTGCAAGGCCTCCGGCTTCGCAAAAATCGCGATCGCCAAACCGGTGAGAGCCCCATAAAGGTGCGCATCGTGGTTGATTCCGTCGTCCCCTTTTTTGGAAGCGTAGAACGTATATCCCAGGTACAGAATCGCGAATAACGGCGCGGGAATCGGAACCGGAATCAAAAATAGAAAAATACTGGATTGAGGAAAAAAAAGAACGGAAGCGAAAACGATTCCCGCAGTTCCACCGGAGGCGCCGAGTGTCGCATATTTCGGGTTATCCTTGTTCTTGGCAAAGGAGATTCCTCCCGCAGAAAGTATGGAAGCAAGGTACACGGATAAGAACCCCCAGCCTCCGATACTATATTCCACCGCCGGCCCGAAAAAATATAGGGTCACCATATTGAACAATAGATGAAACACGTCGGAGTGCAAAAAAGCTCCGGTGACAAGAGTATACAACCTTCTTTCTCTCGCGTCTCTGTACGGACGCAGCAAAAAACGTTCCAAAAAATCCCGGTTTAAGAAGAGCGCATACAGACTAACGACGGAAGTGATTCCTATGGTGAGTTCGGTTATCATTCCTTTCCCTACGACTTCAAGGACAACATTTTGTCGCGTAGCATGGCCGCTCTTTCGAAATCCAATTCCTTTGCCGCCTTTAACATCTCTTCTCGGAGACGTTCCTTCATCTCTTCCTTGCTGGAGAAGTTCTTTTCCCGGAATTGCTTATTGATGCTTTCCATCGCGGCCTCTTCCATCGTAAACTCCTGCTGTTCGCGTTCGATGATGTCGCTAATCTCCTTTGAAATCGTCTTGGGAGAAATCCTATATTTGGCGTTGTGCTCCTCTTGGATGGAGCGACGACGACGCGTTTCTCCCATCGCTTTTTCCATGGATTCGGTCGTCTTGTCCGCATATAACACCGCCGTACCGTTTACGTTACGGGCCGCCCTGCCTATGGTTTGTATCAAAGATTTATAATTTCTCAAAAATCCTTCCTTATCCGCGTCCAGAATCGCCACAAGAGAAACCTCGGGTATATCCAAACCTTCCCTAAGAAGATTGATCCCCACAAGAACGTCATAAATCCCTTTCCTCAGGTCTCGGATGATCTCCACTCTCTCCAAGGTATCCACTTCCGAATGCAGGTAGGAAACTTTGATACCCAATTCCTTATAGTAGTCCGTCAGATCCTCCGCCATTTTTTTGGTCAAAGTGGTAACGAGCACCCTTTCACCCTGGTCCGTCCGCTTTCGGATCTCTACCAACAAATCCTCGACTTGATTCTTCGTAGGGCGAACCTCGACGATCGGATCCAGGAGTCCGGTCGGACGAATGATTTGTTCGACGATGGTCTTGCTTTTTTCCAGTTCGTACTCCGCCGGAGTTGCGGAAACATACAGGGTTTTAGGAGTTAAATCCTCAAACTCGGTAAAGTTCAAAGGACGGTTATCCAGAGCGGAAGGAAGTCTGAATCCGAAATCCACCAAGGTCGTCTTTCTAGCCCTATCTCCCGCGTACATCCCACCGACTTGGGGAATCGTAACGTGAGACTCGTCCACGATCAGTAAAAAATCTCCGCGGAAATAATCGATCAGGCAGGCGGGACGTTCCCCCTCTTTTCTTCCCGTCAAATGACGCGAATAATTCTCTATCCCGCTGCAATACCCCATTTCCCGAAGCATTTCCATATCGTAGTTCGTACGGGATACGATCCGTTGGGCTTCCAGGAACTTATTCTCTTTTTTGAATTTTTCTTCCTGTTCCAGCATCTCTGCGTGAATCACACCCATCGCATCCTTGAGCATGGGAGAAGAAGTGATAAAGTGCTTCGCGGGATAGACAAAACAACGATCCAATTTTGCGATTACCTGACCCGTTACGGGTTGGATCCTGGAAATCGCGTCGATTTCGTCCCCGAAAAACTCGATTCGAATCCCGTCCGTATGATAGGCCGGAAAGATTTCCACGGAATCGCCTCGAACCCGAAAATTCCCCCTGGAAAAATCCACATCGTTTCGGTTGTACTGGATATGAAGCAGTTTTCGAATCACCGCATCCCGATCTATGGTTTCTCCTTTTTGGACGGAGACCACCGACTTACTGTATTCTTCCGGAGATCCCAAACCGTAAATGCAGGACACGGAACTCACGATCACGACGTCGTCTCTCTCTAACAGAGAGGAAGTGGCACGCAATCTGAGCTTGTCTATTTCCTCGTTCACGGACATATCCTTTTCGATGAATGTGTCCGAGGAGGGAACATACGCCTCAGGTTGGTAGTAATCGTAGTAGGAAACGAAATACTCTACCGCGTTCTCCGGAAAAAATTCCTTAAATTCGCGGAATAATTGAGCCGCTAGAGTTTTGTTATGCGAAAGGACCAGAGTAGGCAATCCGAGTCTGGAAATGACTTCCGCCATTGTGAAGGTTTTTCCCGAACCGGTTACTCCGACGAGCGTGACCTTCTCCTCTCCCTTTTTAAAAGAGGTTGCGATTTTTTCGATGGCTTGGACCTGATCTCCGGCGGCTTGGTAAGGGGAATGAAGCTTGAAAACGGCGGGCATATGATTTCCTACAGATTAGAATCCTGGGAGAGAAAAACGTTTTTGGTTCCGGGAAAATTCGGAAAGTTCAGGCGATTTTCTTTTCGGCCAAGAATAGCGCCTGTTTGCGCTCTTCCAAAATTTCCAGATCCATTTTATCGAATAATTTCTGCATGACCATCATTCCGCGCATCAATGTCGCGGTGGAAGAAAATTTGCCTCTTTCGATATCCTCTTCCAGGTTCAGGTCTCGCAAATTGTTCACGAGACGGATCTTAAAGGATTTTCCCGGATCGACGGAATAAGAAACTTCTACCGTTCCCCCGTCGCCGTATTTTACGGCATTTTCCACAGCTTCTATGGAGCCGATCGTCAGATCTACGATGATATCTTCAGAGATTCCGTTGCTTCTTAAAAACGTCTCCAATCTGCTCCGAACGTATTGCATAGGCTGGAATTCCGTTCGACCTAAAATCGAATATTCTTCTTTTTTTACGGGCTTTTTGCGAGCAGGCAATTCCGCCGATAGGGAATATTCTCTGGGATCCAATTTTCCCCGAGCCGCTTCCCCCGTCCCGACCATGGTCTCTAGTATTTTGGGAATCCATTCCGGAGAAAAAACAGGTTCTTCTCGAAACTTTCTGAGAACATCCATTCGGATCCAGGCATGGAAATCCTGGGAATTTCCTATCAAACCGTTTGCTAGGAGATCCCTTACTTGGGCTTCGATCTCTCCTAGGGAAAAGGACATTCCCATATTTTTCCATAGGAACTTTTTTTTAAATGAATGTAAATCGGATTTTTGACGAGGGATATTAAACCGGAATGCTAGACCTGTCCGATTCTCTACCGTTCGGACGTCCGAAAAGCAAATTCGCTTTTTCCCGTAATTTCTGTCCGAATTTTTCCGTTCGGCGACGAGCTTTCCGTTCTAAAACCGGTGTGCGTCCCCTCTTTTTCAAATCGAAAATTACGAAAAAGAACGGACAAGAATCGAATCCACCGCCAACCGAACGAGGGACCTGTCCCGAAAACTACCCAAGCCCGGATCATATATTACCAATTTCTAATTTGTCGCAAGGCTTCGTATGCGACCACCGCTACGGCATTACTCAGATTCAGGCACCGGCATTCTTCTTCCATAGGAATTCTTAGTATGGAAGAAGGTTCCACGGAACGCATGAGTTCAGGAGGCAATCCAGACGTTTCGTTTCCGAAGAGAAGGGAATCGTTTTCCGCGAATTTAGCCGCCGTATAGGAAAGGGGACCCTTGGTGGAAATCAGATAGACTCTCGAAGCCGGAGGCGAAGAAGCGAGGAAGTTCTCCCAATTTTCATGACGGAATAAACGTACCTTATCCCAATAATCCAGGCCGGCTCTTCTAGCCGCTTTTTCCGTCAATTCGAATGCCGGCTCCCCTACGATATGCAACTCCGCCCCGAGCGCTATGCACAATCTAGCAATATTACCGGTGTTAGGCGGAATCTCCGGTCGGTACAATGCGATCCGGAGAGGCATATTTTATCCTTTCTTCTGCCCTTTGGCCAAGGACTTGGCCAAGATCGCCCCGAAAGAACCTGTAGAAGAAGTCTCTTCGGAAAGGTATCCGCCGTAATCCAGACGATCCTGTACTTCTTTCGCTTTGGTAAGGGAAAGGGAGATTTGTCGTTTGCTCAAATTCACTTCCATTACGAAAACATCCACCTTATCCCCCGGCTTAAACACCTGGGAAAGGGGTACTCGGTTCTGAACCCCGCTTTCCCGATTCGGCACCAGACCGGAAAAATGTTCGTTCAATTTTACGAATAAACCGAAAGGTTTGATACTCTCCACGATTCCGGAAACCACGTCGCCTTCCTTGAACGGAACGTTCTGAGCCCAAGGATCCTTTAAGAAATCCTTAACCGTAAAACTATGTTTGTTTTCTTCCCAATCCAGTTTTAAAACTTTCCCGCGAAGAACCTGGCCCGGATGAAATTCCGTCGAAAGATCCGCGTTCTTTTTGAACGTGGCTTCGGACGCGGGTACGAGAGCAGTCAGTCCGTCGGCTTCCACGATCAACCCGAAAGAATGCACGGATTTGACCTTACAAGTCACGAACATTCCGGGTTTCAATTCCCCTTTCAGCACGGAGATCTTGGCTTCCTTTTCCTTATCCGCGATTTTCTTTTGCGAGACCACGATCTTCCCTTTTTGTCCGACTTCCACGATCAAAAAGCGAAGGTATTTTCCGACTAGCCCGCCCTGCTTTCTCAACTCCGGATCGAGTTGGGAAAAAGGGCAGAATCCCAAGGATTCTCCTAGCTTCACTTCGACGCCGGCTTCGTTCTCCCCTACGATATGCGCTAGTACGGGGATTTCGGAAGACTGCGCCACGGAGAGAAAATCCTTTTCCAAAGAATCTCCGCTGAGACAGGTCGTAAAATATTGGTCTCCGGAAGACTCGCGTAAAAAATACGCTTCGAATTCCGAGCCCGCTGCCGGAGGCTCCGCAAATTCTTCCGCGAGCACGATTCCCGAAATTCCGGTTCCTTTGGTTTTTATAAAAATATAATCCGATTTTACGCTGCTTACGATCGCGGTTACCTTTGCTCCGGGTTCTAACGCCGCTTTTTTTCGGAAACTCTCGTCCAAAAGTTTTTCAAAAAGTTCTTTTTGGGATTCTTTCATCTTTCTTCCTCTCTTTATCAGCGAATTCCCTTCACTTTCGTTTTCTTGGCCGGAGCAATTTCCGTTTTTTTCCGCTCCGTTACGATCGTTTTCAAGGAGCGTAATTTTCCCCAGTCGGTCAATGGATCCTCTTCGAAGACCAAAAACTGAGCGGATTTTCCCGTTCGGATTTTCCCCTCGTGCGCGGCGCCCAAATACGTACATGTGGTTTCCGTTGCCGCGCGTAACGCTTCCTTCGGCCCTAGGATCTTGGACAGTAAGGAGATCTCCTTCCATCCCGCAATTCCGGGAAACGTCAGATAATTTCCCGCGCCGGAAGCGAGAAGAATCTTTAAAGCCAGATTCTTGCGGGCATTCAGAAACGCAAGATAGGAATCGTACTCCTGATCCGCCTCCGCTTTTTCCTTCTCTTTTAATCCTTTCAAAGAGGAAATCCATTCCGCTGTCGGAGCTTTTTCCCTGAATTTCGGACTCCAGGAGAGCAGATGATCCCATTCCGCCGAAAATTCGGAAGTCCCGACCTGCTTTTGATTATAATACACCCCGAACATGGGTCCCCAATAAGATTGGACTAAATTTCCGGAGACAGGGGCAATAGAAGCCGTCTCCGGAATCGGATGATAGAGAACGTGAACCCCGGCCGACAAGGCCTCCCAAGTGGCAAACTCTTCCCCGAAGGAAGAAACCGACAATTCCAACTTCTGGGAATCCGCTTTGGCCCGCATTCGATACAGAAGATGCCCGTCTAGCTGGAACAATTCCCCGGGATCGTGTCTCAGAAAAATATGCGCCTTTCCCCCGCTCCTGGAAGCGACGGCTTGCATCGCTTCGACCGCAGAGTGAAGGATTTTATATCCCTTTCGATCCGTTTCGGAACCCCGTAATTCCGGAGAATCCGCGATCCAAACCGGAGAAGAGGAGAGAATCTGCGGAAATTCGCCTTTCTGTCTTCTATAACGAGCGAATTCTTCGGCCCAATTTGCATCCGCTACGCTTTGAACCAAAACGAATCCATGGAGCAAAAACGAATGTAAATCTTCTTCCAATTCCTTTTTATCTTTTTGTCCGCCTAAGGAATTCGCCCCAAGAGTGACATTGGCGTCACAAAATCCGGGCAAAAGATAAAGCGGAGTTCCCTCCTTGGAAGAAGGTACGATCTTTTCCACCAAGCCGTCTTTGACGGAAAGATCCACCGGTCCTTTGTATTCCAACGATCCCGGTTCGAGTACGAACACTCCCTTCCAATTCCAGCTCTGAGCCCGAAGCGAGCCGACGGAGCAAAGTAGAATCAGATTCGTAAAAAACAGGATGCGCGAACGCAGGAAGACCTTTTTTGGACTGGCGTTTATGAGTCTCTTGACAAACAAATCGAGTTCCGGAAAGTTCAAGGTAATGGGTCAGGAAATCCGGGATATATCCGATAACATCCGACTGACGGTGGAAAACGGAAGAATTTTATCCCTCAAGACGCACAGGATAACCCGATCCGTAGAGGAACATATCCAGGAAGCGGTCGAATTGATCCTGGACAAAGTCACGTATCCCACACTTGTCCCGACGATTTATACGATCGTTAAAGAGTTATCGATCAATGCCTGCAAGGCAAATCAAAAAAGGATTTTCTTCGAGGAAAAAGGATACGACCTGACCGACGAAATCCAATACGCCAAAGGCGTTTCCGAATACCGGGAATTATTTTCGGAAGTGATGGCGGAGGAATTCGGACAGAAGGCGAAAAAGAAAGGATACTACTGCCTCATCAATTTCGATTATTCCCTGGACGGAATCCGTATCGAAGTGATCAACAACACTCCGGTCACTCCCCAGGAAGAAAAATCCCTCAGAGAAAAACTGGAAAAAGGGATGCAGTACGCGGACATCGCACAATTCTACCTGGATAACGCGGACAACACGGAAGGCGCCGGTCTCGGGCTCGCTTTGATATTGATTATGCTCAAAGGAGAAGGGATCGATCCTTCCTATTTCCGCATTGGAATTCGTAAGGAATCGACGATCGCAAGACTGGAGATTCCTCTTACTGGCAATTTTAAGTCCGAAAGGGACAAGGATTTTTCCCGCACCTAAATGCCCCTTCCCATTTCCGCCTGTATCATCACCCTGAATGAAGAGGACAATATTTCCCGGTGCTTGTCCTCTTTGAAATTTGTGGACGAGATCATCGTCCTGGATTCCGGTTCCAAGGATAAAACCAAGGAACTCGCGGAAAAATTGGGAGCTAAGTTCGTATTCCGGGAATTCGACGATTACGTCGGCCAAAAGAACCACGTGATCTCTCTGGCCAAAAACGCATGGATTTTGAGTGTGGATGCCGACGAGGAGATCTCTCCGGAGTTGGAAGCGGAGATCCGCGAAGTATTAGGAGGGCGCGAGCCGGAAGAGGACGGATATTCCATTCCCAGATTGACTATGTACATGGGAAAATGGATCCGACACGGCGGTTGGTATCCGAACCGCCGAGTGAGATTGTTCAGAAAATCCAAGGGTAGATTCATAGGTGAAAAGGTTCATGAATCCGTAAAACTCGACGGGAAAATGGGGAAATTAAAAAACCCCGTGCTGCATTATTCCTATCAGAATCTATTCGATCACGTGAATTTCATCAACAGCTACTCGGAATTGGCCGCTACGGAAAAATTCGCGAAAGGAAAACGCTCCGGACTTTTTCTGGCTTTAGCGGAAGCCGGATATAAATCCTTTTGGATGTACTTCGTACGTTGCGGATTTTTGGACGGAAGGCGCGGATTAATTCTCGCCATAATGGGATTTTATTATAATTTTCTAAAATATACGAAGATTTTCGAGATGTTTCTAGCTGAGCAGATCGGAAAGAATACGAATAAAAACGTTTCGAAAAAGGATTAAGCGGAAATTAATCCCTTCTTTCCTTATTATGATTGATCCGATTCATGATATAGAGGGCAAAATAGCCTCCGATCAGAACCGCAATCAGATTCACGTTGGAGAGCTGGTAAATTCCGACCTTCGGTGAGATCAGCCAAAATACCACATCGCGTATGATGTCCTGAAAAATCGAAAGGATGATGAGGGAACCCAATAGGGCCACCAGAAAAGCGACCCAAAAGCCGCCCAAAAGATCCTTGCGTTTGTAAAAATAGAAATACCAGGCCAGACCACCGCTGATTCCGATAACGAAAAGTGCGTTGGTAAAAGGAGTCCACCATCCAACGGAGAATGCGGCCAAGACTAAAAAAGGTTGAGTGCCGAAGGAAGGAAGAAAATCGTAGAACGAAGCCAGGATCCCCATCTAGTTTACAGGTTTTCCGGGTTTTGGGATAAAGTCGAGAATTTTAGCGAAAAAAAAGGTCCGATCCCAATTGAAAATCTTCAGAGACAGTTCCCAATATTTCGGCATCCTCGGAAATCCGCTTTCCCATACCCTTTCACCCTTACTGCATGAAGGATGGTACCAGGACTTAGGTCTAGATTGCGCCTATTTTGTCTTTCCTGTTACGTCCGTAGACAAAAACGACCTTAGAGTCTTACGTAAGTTCGGAGTAAAAGGCCTTTCCGTAACCATACCCCACAAAGAAACTGCGTACGATCTCGCCGACAAAACCGATCCCGCTTCTCAAGCGATGCAGGCAAGCAACACACTCGTATTAGGCGAAGACGGAGTACACGCTTTCAATACCGACGGACTCGGAGCTGTTCGGGCGATTTTAGAATCGGCTCCCGATTCCCTAGGGGGAAACGTGCTGGTTCTGGGAAGCGGAGGAAGCGCGAGAGGAATCGGATTTGCCTTACTCCAATCCGCGAACGTGTCGGATGTAACGATCAGTTCGCGAAACGAAGCCACGGGAACGGAAGTCGTCCGACTCTTAAACCGGGTGAAATCCGGATCTTCCTCCTTTTCAAGCCTGGATTCCGTAAAAAACGGATCGCGGGAATTCTCTCTAGTCGTCCACACGACACCCTTAGGAATGAAAGGACAAAGTCCGGGTCCCATCTTGGACTCTTCCTTTTTTCGGAAGGGGCAGACGGTATTCGATATCGTATACAACCCTCTTGTCACTCCTTTAGTGGAAGCGGCTCGAAGCTCCGGAGCGACGATCATCCCGGGAACGGAAATGCTCCTCTACCAAGCGGTGGAACAGTTCCGACTTTTTACGGGAATCCCGTTGGGAGCGGAACATGTGGAACGCGGAAGACAAAGATTGCTCTCCGCTTTAAAAACGAAATAATACGCATGCAGGAATCCGGCTTTTTAGAATTCGGCTCCAAATTGATCAATCTGGAAAAGACCAGAAACTTCAACGTATTCAAAGAATATTCCCTGGAGTCTTTCCGGATTTTTCTGGATAAGTACGGATGGAGAGAACGGAGGAATCCCCGTCTTCGAATTTCCGTAGTAGGAACGAACGGCAAAGGATCCGTATCCCATTTTCTATCCCAGATTTTTACGCGCTTAGGATTAGGCACGGGCCTCTACACTTCCCCTCACCTTCTCGATCCGAGAGAGCGGATCAGGAAAAGTCCCGATCTCGCGCCGATTTCCGATCGGGATCTACAGGCGTTAGGAGATCGTATATTCCAAAAATCGAATCTTTCCGAACTTTCCGAATTGTCTTGGTTCGAGTGGTTTACTCTGGGAGCGTTCGTACATTTCGAATCGGAGAATTTGGAAGTTCAGATCTTCGAAGCGGGGTTAGGGGGAAGACTGGACGCGACCCGGCTCGCAGAGGCGGATTTGGTCGTATTATGCTCCATCGGAGAGGACCACAAATCCATCTTGGGGGACACGAAAGCGAAAATTCTACAAGAAAAATTGAATATATCAGGACCTAAGACCAGATTGCTTCTGTCCATGGAACACCAGGAAAATCTGGACGCCGACGTTCGGGATTTCTGCGCGGCAAAAGGAATCGAAGTCGCGTTTTATCCCGAAAAGACAACGAAGAACTCCTACCTGGATTATAATCTGAACTTTTCCGCATGGGTAGCGGAAAAAGCGATCCGCTTTTTCTCAAACCACCTTCCCTTTCTCGAAACCGCGTCCTTGCCAGATACGAGCTGGCTTTCCGGAAAAACGGATCTGGCCCTTTTCGGAGATTCCGAAATTCGCTTTTTCCCTCCGCCAGGCAGATTGGAATTGCTCTCCATCGATCCGGAGATCGTCTTCGACCCCGCACACAATCCGGACGCCGTAAGGACAACTCTGGAAGACGCATCCCTCCGATTTTCCCGCAAATCTGCGAACGTGATCGCCGGATTCCTTCCGGACAAGGACGGAGAAACCATGGCGGAGGAAATCCTATCTTATTGTAGGAAAAACGGTACGGAAGCGACCTTTTTAGGAGGAGAGGAATTTAAACTTCCGAAAGGATACGAATCCTTTCTATTACATCCTTCGGATTTTTCGAACAAATTGTTTTCTTTTTCGGGCAAAGGAGTGTTGGTATTGGGCAGTTTTCGACTTTATAAATATGTAATAGATGCCTTAAGGGATCTCCCTGGCAGGGATCAGAAACGATAATTGAACCTTGCGTAAGTCTCGGTCTCCGGCCGGTTTTCCAGACCTTTGACGAAGTAAGGTGTCTTTACGGGAGCGACTCCGACGTCCAAAGTTTCCGAGTCCAAACCCAACCAATAAAAAGTGACGCTAAGCGCCAACATAGCCGCGATCCCGTATAGCATAAATCCGCCGTGAAAACCTCTCTGCTGCGAAAATACTCCTCCTAAATCCCGGTAATAATTCGCCTTGGCTTCGGCCTGACTAAAGATATTGTACTGATAGAGATACGCAGCGGTAAAAGTGTTCAAATTCGGGGAGGATTGGGCGAGACTAGCGAGACCCGTCAGAGTCATCGCGTTCGTCATGGGCCGCGCACCCTCCAAAACGGAATCCGCCTTCAGGTTGAAATAATAATAACCTGCGTAAAACAGAAGGGTCCCGTAGAGGGAATAGATCGCAAAATCATCGTACGTGTGATCCATGAAAACGTATTTTTTATTTTTATAATAAGAAACCGAATCCCCTTTTTTCAAAGAGACGGAAATCTCCGAATTCTCCCCTTTTTTGATTTCCACTCCTTTTAACGAGTCGACGTATTCCTCCTTAGCGACTCTTAGCCTGTTCCACCCCACTTTTACGGGAACCTTTGTCAAGGGAGTTACCCCTAGATTCTGGGAACCGAAATAGACCGTAGCTCCCGGAGGATCCGAAGTGACGGAAAGCAATCCTTCCTTCTTTTCCCGAAACAATTGGACTTGGATTTCCTTCGAGGAAGTCCTCATATCGACGTCTCCCTTCCAATCGTCGAAGCCGTCTCGGGTGACCCGAACCTCGTGCAACCCGGGAAGGATATCGTCCCGAACTAAAGGCGTTTTACCGATATAATTGCCGTCCAAAAAAACGAGAGATCCCAAAGTGCTTTCCGACCGTACGGAGAGACGTAAGGTGGATTTTCCCAAAACGAAATTTTTCAATTCCACCACTAAGGGATTCATCTCCTGGTAGGATCGCCTAATGCTCGTTTTATGGGAAAACGCCTTCTTAGATCCGTCTTTAAAGGAACGAAGAAAAATGCGTATCTTCAGTTCTTCCTGAGAGCTCCTTTCGAATTCCCCCGTCACCGTGTAAAAGCAATTGTTCTTTTTCGCCAAAGGAATGGCGGCAGACTCGTCGGGAGCGGACTCCGATTCGAAAGGCTCGGATCGTAAGGATAAGTACCGCGGATCCTTTTTGACGGAAAGAGGAATTTTTCCTTCCTTCAGACGATTCAATTTTTCCCCGTCCCATTCGTCCTCTTTTAGGGACGACACCGGAGAAGCGTCCTGCTTGCCGAAGGAATGTTGGATTACCGTCGGAAGGGCGTTTTCGTCGTAGATCTGAACCACTGATTTCAAACCGGAATAAAGCACGGAAGCGTATCCTGCGGAATAGAAATCCAAATTCGAGTCCCCGGTGATGTTTCTAAGCGGAAAAAAGCAAAGTTTCCTTTCCCTTTCGAATTCGATTTTTTCGCGAGAGGAAATCCCGGGAAAATCGTAATAGTCGTCCACTGCCCACAAAGTTCCTCCCTGCGGGAGAGCCAAAAATCCGCATAAGGCCAAAACCGCGCAGAATTTTTTGGGGAAACGGAGGATCAATTCTTTCTACCGCCCACGGAATACACCAATCCAAGGATGCCGAAAACGGGAACTACCAAAGCCCAAGGTGCGGATTCGGCATAATCTTTGGAAAAGGCGATTTGTTCCCCCAATCCCGGTCCGAAAAAATCTCCTCCTTCGGAAATACCCAAGAAACCGAAGATCGCCAAAGTCATAACGACCGAAGGAAGACCTGTTGTCATGAGAACTCGCAGTAACTGAAAAGCCTGCGGTAGGATATGGTTTCGAAAAACGTAAAATTTACCGGCTCCGAAACATTGTGCCGCAGTGACGTAACCGCTCGTACTCGCTTCGTCTATCCTAGCCTTCAAAGTCTCGTAGGCTTGGGCCCAATCCCCGAGTAGGATCGCGATAAAAAGGGAAAACGGACCGGCTCCGAATACCTGGACTACCAACAGCGCAAGAAGCAAGGAGGGAATGGAGATAAAAACGGAGGAAAGAGGAGCCAGAAAATTTCTCTGTAAAAACGGACTAGAATAGGAGAGAAGTCCGAAACCGCTCGCCAAGGCCAAAGTGAAAATTCTGGCAGGCACGGCAAAAAGAAAAGTGGAAAGACTACCGTACCCCAACATTGCCCAAACGTCCCGACCTAAACGGTCCTTGCCCATCGGAGCGTCCCAAGAGATGGAACGAAAGGACTCATTTAACTCCGCTTGGGTCGGAGGGGAATGGAACAGGATTCCTGCGACTACGACCGTCAGAAATAACATTACGATTCCGATATGTAGGAATTCCGCGGATTTCATGCTGACTGGGTTTCCCATCCCAATAGGGAATCGCGGAATTTTTCCGAAATTCTGCTAAGAATATAAAAGATCATCCCGCTATAAAAAAGCAAAGCGGAGAGCAGGGAAACGTCCATAGTTCGTATCGCGTGGTACATGGACTTTCCGATGCCGGGAAAGAAGAATATCTCCTCCACCACGATGGCTCCGGACAGAAGAGAACTAAAATCCAAGAAAATCAAAACCAACAGGACGGGCAGGATTTTCGGAAGAACATGACGGAATAGGATCCGAAGTTCCGAATATCCTCTGGCCTTTAGTACTCTCACATACGCGGAATCCGATTCCGTTTCCGCCATGCTTAAGGAAAATCGAAACAATCTCGCCCATACCCGCGAACCCAAAGCGATCCCCGGAAGAATCACATAAACCGTTTCTCCAGATTCGTATCCTCCGGGAGGCAACACACCTAGAATGAAAAAGAAAACCGTCAAGAGTATGACTGCTGCGACAAATACGGGAGTCGAGAGAACCAATCGACTCGACGCATCCAGGAACCCCCTAAGCCAAGAGGAATCTAGAAAAAGAACGAGGAAGGAAAGTCCGACGGCAAAAATCACGCTCCAAAAAATGGAAAAGACCGCTAAATGCAGGGTGGGCAAAAACCTGGAACTGAGATGACTCAGAACTGGATCACCCGACTCCGTTTTGCCCAGATCCAAAATGAGGATCCCTTTCCAGAACAAAAGATAAGAATCGAGAAAATTCCTCCCTCCGGAAAAATCCCTGCTGTCCTCCTCCGAGATGCCGGAATCCGCGAATAAAAATCTGCGGTCCAAGGATCGGAGATGGGAAAACAAAACCGAAACGGCGGAAAGCAACAAAACGAAAGCCAAAAAACGCCGGACTTCTTCTAACAAGGTCGGAGATCCTTAAGGAGTAAAGGCTTTCCGAATTTCCTCGAAATTTTTGGAATGAACCAGCTTCTCCCGATCGTCCTTAACGTTAAGGGTTTTGGCGATCTGAGCTAGAGTTTTTATATGTTCTTGGAATTTGGATTTAGGAACGATTAATAGTATGAAAATGTGAACCGGAAGATGGTCTATGGCGTCGAAGTCGATTCCACCGGGAGAAAGTCCCATCACGCATTTCAACTCTTCCACCAAATTTACCGAACAGTGAGGGATCGCGACCCCGCTGCCGATCCCCGTAGACATGGACTTTTCCCTCGCGAGCAAGGATTCAAAGACCGGTTCTCGAACCTCGGGTTCGATCAATTTTGCTTCGACCGCTTTTTGCAAAAGTCGGGAAATCACTTCTTCTTTCGAAGAGCCTTCCAAATCGAACATCACGGTCTCAGGCTTAATTAAAGCCATCAGCTGGTTCATGCTTCTCTATCCTATCTCCTAGGAAAATACGAATCAAAACGGATTCAATGAAAAAAAACGACGGGACCCAAGTGAATGCCGGTACGGTTTCCGGGGAAAGTAAAAAAATTCCCGCGGCAACGGGAAGCAAGGCTAAAAAAGAGATCGGTAAGGCGGATTCGGTATTTCGACCCGGAAGAGATAGAGCCAAAGCAAAAGCAACGCTTGTCCCCCAAACCGGTTCCGAGACGAACTCGGAAGCCGGAATTCCGGATTTGACCGTCCAAAAACAGAGCAAAGCTCCGAAAAAAATCCACAAAAGAAAAGCGAGAGGACGTTTTAATAAAATCGGAAGGAGAAGAATGACTCCGTATCCGCCGGCCGCTTCCAAAGCCGAAAACCGAACCCCGGAAAGAGGAAGGTTCGCAAAGATTCCGGAAGTGTAAAAGTCTACGAAGTTCGGATCGCGAAACCGAGACCCCATGGATTCCTCCCAAAAAGAGATTCCCGGCAAAAGATAGAGTAGAAGAAAAACCGATATCTGGACCAACGCTAAGGGAAACCGAACTCTCAGATTCCGTTCCGCAGTCCACCAAAGTCCGAATCCGATTAGAACGGCAAATACGATTTGTAAAGAATACCTTTGGTCCTGGGGAACCAATAGGGAAAAATAAAGACCCTGGTTCACCCAATACAATCCGTAGGATTTCTGGCCGGTAAAAAGAAAATACGCCACGGCTCCTAGGGCCCAAGAAACTCCGAGCGCGATTCCGACCAATACGATATTCCTCGAACCGATACAAAGAACGAGCAGGCAGACGACGCTTGCCAAAATATCGGGAAACAACAGGTCCTTCCGACGAAAAAACCCTCTTCCCGTCGAAAGTATAAAGCTAAACGCCACGCCTGTCCTCTTTGAAGGAACGGATCCGGTCTCGTAAGGAAATCGACGACGGACAGACGAAAGTGCATATGCCGCACTCCATACATAGGCCGGGCTGGAATTTTCCTCGGAATCCCACTAGCGCCATAGGATTCGCTTTTGTAGGACAATTCAAAGAACATTCTCCGCATTCCACGCAAGGAAACTCGGAACGATTCGCGTCATGCCTTGCGAGAAGAATCAGGGAAGAATGGAGACGGATATCAAAATAAAAACTCTCTCCTACACTGCGGACAGGATGGTTCTCATAAAAGGAATTCAAGGTAAACCAACGGAAATCATTCTGAAATTCCTCGAATAAAAATTTCAGGTTCTGTCCGTTGCGAAAGGCTAACGGCTTTTGCGCTTTTCGCAATCCTCCATTCTTACCCAGGAAAAAGAGACTCGCATCCCTTTCGATAAAAGGAAAATCCGAAAACAGAGCCTTATACAGATGATATAAGGTTTCCGGACCCAAATACAGAGCCTCCGAAAATTTCTGAAACGGAATCCGTTCCGTTCGATAAGTGAAATACTCCGGAATTCCCCACGGATACGAGTATTCGCGGACGGGAGGTTTCTTATCCGAAATATAATCCCGGATCGTTACGCCAGGGAACCAATCGGCAAGAGCTTGCAAAAACGCCTGATGACAGTCGGACATTTCGGAAAGTCGGGAACCGAAATCTATGTTTTGGGTTCTCGTGTAAGGAGAGAGTAGGATGATTTTCGGAGGAACAGAATTCCGGAAGAAACTGGACAAAGGCTTTTCGCAAAAATCCAGAGACACGATCCCGAGCGAATCCATCGCGTCGCATGCGTCCTGCTTGTTCCAGCGCTTTGGCTGGGGTTCCTTACGCGACGGAAAGGTTCCGTCCTGGGTAATACGGATTTTCGTTCCGTTTTCTTCGCGAGCTAAGGAAGCCACTCCGTTTACCGGAGACAAAACCGTACCGGAAGATTGTTGAAAAAGTGGATCGCCTACCTTGACCCTGGCGGGAAATTCTTTCAGCAGAAGTGCCCCGCCTTCGGGGGCTAAGGTATAAGGTTCATCCAGAACCGTCTTTCGGATGCCCGTATCTTTGACGGTTCTGGGTTTGAGGAGGAACGGTTTTGCGAACAATGCCCTTTTTAATTAGGCGACTTAACCATATAGATTTCGTCTTTAATGGGTAATTCTTTCTTCAAATTTTTGATGTAAGGCAGAATTTCTCCCATCGGCTCGTAAAATTCGCAATCGGTTTGCATACGACGTGCAACGGTAAAATACTTATAAAGTTTTTCCTCTCCGGAACGTTTGGACCATTTCTTTTTGGTGCATTTGACCCGGAGGATGTATTTGTCCGCCTCGGATTCATACTGCCTTACGGTTACGCAATGCAGACAGTTGGCGCAATAGACTTTCTCGCTCATCGATTATCCTGTTTCCTGGGGGTAATTTGACAGATTTAGGCTTAGCCTACGGGAGTCAACCCGTTTCTATTCCCCGTAAAGAAGCCGATTAGGCTTCTTGCGGAACTTCTTCCTGGGACGCTCCCTCTTCCTGAGAGGCCTTGTATTTCCAAGCGGCTTCCCGGAAAGACTGGAAAGAAACGAAGAAAAACCCGATTCCATAGACCAATAGGAAACCTACGATATAAGGACGTCCGACCAAGAAAGATAAGGCGACGGAAAAGAGACAATAAGCTCCCAGCAGGAATTCCAATACTACGTGAAAATCCAAAGGAACGGTGTATTTCAATCTTTCCCGGACCGAGTCGGAATTCTTCTCTATCCTGAGTTTCGGAGTCCGTTTAAAGGAAGATTGGATTCCCAAAACCGCTTCCAGCCAAGCCCGAGTATTTACTACGGCGATTCCCGTTCCGACCATAATCAATACGGGAAGGTAGACCAACCTGCGCTTCCAATCCTTGTATAGGGTTTTCTGAGAATATGCGTAAAAGAAGAGAGGCCCTACCGAACCTACGGAAAGAACAGCCGCAGTGCCGGATAAAACCTCCAACGGAAGATCATAAAAACTGAACCCGGACCAATATTCCATCAAAAGCAAAGGAGCGCTAAATAGAATATTGATGATCATGAGAGGGTGAACGGAGTAATTGATTAGGTGGGTGACCGCTTCGGCTTTGGTTTTCCAAGGAAGGTCCGCTTTCCAGATTCTGGGGAGAAGTTTGACTGCAGTTTGGATGGAACCTTTACACCAACGGAACTGTTGGGACTTATAAGCGGACATCATAGCGGGGATTTCCGCAGGACAGACCACGTCTTTGAAATAACGGAATTTCCACCCTTTCAATTCCGCGCGGTAAGAAAGATCGAAATCCTCGGTGAGGGTATCGTGTTCCCAGCCGCCGGCGTCCGCAATGGTCTTTTTTCTCCAAGTTCCCGCGGTTCCGTTGAAGTTCATCCAAAGTTTCGCTCCGTTGCGAGCCACCTGTTCGATCATAAAGTGACCGTCGATTCCGAAACTTTGGGCTTTCGTTAGAATATTATAATCTGCGTTGATATGTCCCCAACGGGCCTGCACCATCCCGATCTCGGGATCGTCAAAATAAGACATGGTTTTCAAAAGAAAATCCGGATCCGGAATAAAATCCGCGTCGAAAATCGCGATGAAATCGCCGGTACTTTCCTTCATCCCTGCATCCAGGGCTCCCGCTTTGTGACCCACCCTGTTCGTTCTGTGAAGGTGGCTGATATTGAATCCTTGGGCCCGGTATTGCGCGACCAGATTTGCCGCTTTTTGAACGGTTTCATCGGTGGAATCGTCCAAAACCTGGATTTCTAATTTGTCTTTCGGGTATTTCAATGCCGCCGTGGAATCGATCAATCGATCCACAACGTAGAATTCGTTGAATATCGGAAGTTGGACCGTGACTTTGGGCAGGTTCGGATCTTCCAAGGAAAGAGTTCTAGTCGGGTCCGTATCACAGTTCGTATTGTATTTCTTATACAAATACACCATAATATACGTGTGGATCCCGAAGAAAAACAGCCCGAGAATATCCAAGGCATAAATGGCAAGAAACAGGACGGTTACCGCAGTCAACATTTGTGTCAAAACTTTCGATATAGGCGAAAAAGTCAACGGGTTTTGCGGTGCAACATGGAAACGGGAAAAATCAAGAGGACGGAGGACCCGCCCCCTCGGTTAGAAGTGAAAATTCGCAGTGGAGGTTCCTCAACCAGGGAGGTTGTGGTCCATCCGCTTAGAGTATCGGAAATCAAAAAGCCAACCTTAGCCTAGGGGAACGTTTTTTGGGATTTTTGGGGAAAAAGACGCGGGACTAGTACACTAATGGGTGGGGATTTGAGGTCCCACCTGGTGGAGGTAGGGCGGGACCGCGCCGTTTGCTTCCCCATCGCAAAAACACTTTCGCAACTCCTTTTTTCAATTCTTTCATGTGGGGACCTCCTACAACAATTCGAGAAAAACATTCTTGTCGAAACGATAAAATTCTGATACCTGGTCCGGAGTTCGCGCTTCGGAGTACGCCGGGGTACCACCGCACCGGCCCCCACCCAGAGCCGGGTGGGGCCCCTAAAACGCTTGTCCCCAAAAAGCGATCACCTAATTTAGCTCCGTGCGATCCTCCTTACTAGGAATCCTAGCCGCCTTTGCTTCCGTCCTATTTGCCATCGCCCTGGAAGAGGCGCATTTCCTATCCTTCTTAAAAATATCCGCCCTGATTCTGATTTTGGGAGGAACTGCCGGAGCAACATTCGCCAGTTATCGAGTGGAAGAATTCGCAACCATGGCGTTTCATTTAAGGGAGGCACTATTCCCTAAAAAAGAATTCTCCTTAACGGATCTTTTTTTGGATTTTGCCGAACGAGCTAGAAAAAACGGCCTTCTCTCTTTAGAAGATAGATTATCTTCAGTACCGGATTCTTTTTTAAGGAAAGGAATCCAATTGATCGTAGACGGAACCGACCCGCGAGCCGTAGAAGAGATTCTATTCGAAGCGGCGGAAGGCTTGGAAGAAAAAGAAATCCGCTCCGCGAAAATTCTCGAAACCGCCGGCGGGTTCTCCCCCACGATCGGAATCATAGGAACCGTTCTCGGCCTAGTGGGTGTATTGGAAAATTTAGGCGCCGGCACAAGAGCTTTGGGAGAAGGAATTGCAACCGCCTTTATCGCGACTTTTTACGGAATTTCTTTCGCGAACTTATTGTATTTTCCGTTAGCGAACAGAATCAAAAGTTGGGCCAGAGTCAGAAGTAACAGAAGACAAGCGATGATTCGGGGAATTATCTCCCTGCAAACAGGAGACAATCGCAGAATCCTAGCGGAGCGAATGGCCCCTTTCCTGGAAGAGGCCCGTTAATTCGGATTTTCTACATCGCACAAACAAAGAGCACATAACGTATCAAGTAACTCGATTCACCCGACTAAGTGTTTTTACGGTCGCTCATCCTGGAAAGAATTTCCCGAATCTCTCCCTCGGCACCTACGGGAGTCAAAACGAGAAGCACGTCCCCGTCCTCCATCTTGGTCTTACCCGTCGGAACCAGATGGGTTTCTCCGCGATAAATCAAAGTGATCAGGGAATTTTCCGGAAAATCCAATTCGTAAACGAACTTACCTACGGAAGCGGAGCCGTACGGAACGATATACTCCAGCAACTGGGTATCGCTTTGGTCCTTATTCTCGAATTCGAACGGATACGAAGCGCGCTGTTCTAAAGCCGCCTGTAGACCTAAAAGGCGGACCACGAACGGGATGGTGCTACCTTGCAACAATAAGGAAGTCAAAACGGTAAAGAAGACCAAGTGAAAAATCGTCTCCGATTCCGGCAGAGATTTCGCGTACGGGAAGGTAGCCAAAATAATGGGCGCCGCGCCGCGTAGGCCCACCCAAGAGATCAGTAATTTCTCCTTCCAATCCACGCCGAAACCGATAAGGGAAATGCAAACCGAAATCGGCCTCGCCACTAACATTAAGAAAATGGAAAATGCCAATCCCATTCCGAATACGGGAGGAATACGGGAAGGAAAAACCAGTAGTCCCAAAGTCAAGAACATCACTATCTGCATCAACCAGCCGATTCCGTCCATAAAACGTACGTTACTTCGTTTATGCACGAAGGATCGGTTGCCGATGACGATTCCCGCGATATAAACCGCGAGAAAGGCGTTTCCTCCGATGAGTTCCGTGGAGGCGAAAACGAACAATACCGAGGCTGACAATAAGACCGGATACAATCCTTCGTAATCCAACTTAATTCTGTTGATCCCCCGATAGATCCAATATCCCAAAAGGAGACCCATCAGAATGCCGAGGCTGAATTGTTTAAAGATCTCCCAAACTAGGAGTCCCCATGAAGGGGAATCATTACCGACAAAACCCAAAATCGTAGTCGTTAAAAGAACCGCGAGAGGATCGTTACTCCCGGATTCAAGTTCGAGAAGGGATGTCAGTCCCTTTCTCATTCCGGTGTTGCTAGTCCGTAAAACGTTGAATACCGCGGCCGCATCGGTGGAAGATACTACGGCGCCTAACAGGAATCCTACGACGGGAGAAAATCCTAGAACATAAACGGAAAACAACCCGACAAGGATACAGGTAAGCAAAACTCCGAAGGAACCTAGGGAAATCCCCATCCAAAGCACGGGACGAACCTTGTTCCAATCCGTTTCCAGACCTCCGGAAAAAAGGATATAGGCCAACGCGATCGATCCTACTTTGCGGGCCAGCTCCGCATCGGAAAAGGGAATGCCCAGAACTCCGTCGGACCCGGCAAACATTCCGATAGATAAGAAAATCAGGAGAGCAGGGACTCCGAATTTGGTGGAAACCCGGAGCAGACCGATACTGACGATGATCAAACCGGATAACGCAAGTATTGTGAACTCGAATTCCATCGGATTACCAGGCGATACTTTCCGAAAGGGAGAATTTTTTACGAACTGTTTTTTTCCGTCTCATCGCGGAGCTAGATTTTTTATACGACATCGGAATTCAGTTCGTACAAAAGGTCCTCCAATTCTCTCTCTTCCGTCACTTCGATCAGGCGATCCTCTCCGTATTCGTCCGCTTGGATCCGAACTGCAAAATATCCGAAACTTTCCTCTCCTTTCAGAAAGCCGACGTCCAGATTTACCAGATCGCGATCCTCTTCGGTCGTAGGAATCAGAAGAAAATATTGTGCCTCGTCGACTTCCACTACTTCACCGATCAGGAACGAATGAGAATTGCCTTCCTCGTCGAGTAGGTTTAGCAATTCTTCTCCTAATTCCGAAACTTCGGATCGGGATCTGGGATCTTCTTCTTCGAACATTTTTACCCTCTTTATTTGCATCGGCCGGAAGTCTCGATCGCCCGGCAAGATTCCGTTCCGTCGCCGCCCCGGAAAGGGTGGACAAGAAGGCAAAAAACCGAAATTTGGGTGGGATACGCACCCGCGGAAAACCGAGCGAAATGGATCGAAAGAGAAATTATCTACTTCCAATTTTGGTCGGCTGTGTCTGCACCCTTACCTTTTGCAGTCCGAAATTAGGGGACGACATCCGACCGAAAAAAGGAACGATGGATGCGAGCGGCTGGAACTTCTATCAGAAATCCGTAGCACTAAACGGAGAATGGGAGATTTATCCTAACGTTCTTTTGATTTCGGAACCGGATTCTCCGAAACCGTTTGCGATTCCGACCGAGATTCCGAACACATGGAACCACATTTCGAGCGAGGGAAAGTCGGTCTTTCCGAACGGCAAAGGATTCGCCACCTACGTTCTTCGCCTTCATCTTCCGAAAGACTGTCCTCCGTTGATGCTACGCGTTCCGGACCAAGGAACCGCGTATTCCTTATATGCGAATGGAAAAAAAATCGCGGGAATGGGTAAGGTCGGAAAGGACAAAACTTCTTCCGTTCCCTTTCTTGCATCCGCCGTCGTGGACATACCTTCGGATACCAAGGAGCTCGCGTTCGAAATCTCCAACTATCACCATATCATAGGAGGACTCTGGTTTGTGCCCGAATTAGGGGAAAGGAATCGCATCCTGGAGGAAAAGTATGCCGATCTGACCATAGATCTTGCGACCTCGTCCTCGGCGTTGGTATTGGTCATTTACCAAATCGTAGCGTATTTATTGACGAGAAGAGAAAGAGCACCTTTGCATTTCGTGATTTTCTCCCTTGCCGGAACTCTTCGATTCTTCCTCACCGGAGATCGGATACTCAACACGGTTTTTCCTCAGATTCCTTGGGAAATCACTCATAAGCTGGAATACCTGACCACTTATGCTCTTTCCTCCGCGTTTTTTTCCTATACCGCTTCCTTATTTCCTCTAGATTTTCCCCGCTGGAGCGAACGTGCATCCTTAGTATTGTTATCTTTCTTTTCCATAATCACGATCTTCTTCTCCGTGGAATATTATGGAAGATTGTTAATCCCTTTCCAGCTTGTGGTCATCCTAGGTTCCTTTTTCATCATCTACGGTTGCGTTAGGGCCTCCGTTTACAGACGGGAAGGAATCTGGCTGTTCCTATTCGGTATCGTAGCGATTCTGATCGCTTCCATCAACGATATATTAGTTTCCCAGTATATTATCCGAACTAAATACATTCTCGCGCCGGCCGTATTCGTATTCATCTTTTCCAACAGCCTGTCGTTGGCAGTCTCCTTTTCCAAAGCTTTGGAGCGCTCCAGAATCGTCAGCGCCCGATTAAAATCGGCCAACCGGGACTTGAACGAATTAAAGATCGAACTGGAAAAAAAAGTCGATATTAGAACCAGACAATTAACGGAAGCCAAAAATAGGGCCGAAGGGGAAGCGAAATATAGATACGATTTTCTTGCCACCATGAGTCATGAGATCCGGACTCCTCTGAACGGTTTGATGGGAACGGCCAATCTTCTTTCTGAAACTCCCTTAAACCAGGAACAGCAGGAATATCTCGACATCATGCAGATATCCGGCGAAAATCTCCTCCACCTGGTCAACCAATTGCTGGATCTTTCCAGAATCGAAGGAAATCGATTCGAATTGGAGGTCATACCTTTCGATCCTTTCGCGATCCTGCAAAAAGCTGCAAAGGTCGTCAAAGCGAGGGCGGACGAAAAAAGGGTTCTATTGAACCTTGAATATCCCGAGCACCACCCCGGCATTTACCTCGGTGACGAAGGTAGAATACAACAGGTTTTGCTAAATTTCTTAAGCAATGCCGTTAAGTTTACTGGATCCGGAGGGAAGGTACTTGCGGGAGTCAAAAATGTGGGAGAGGATTTCCAATCCCGCATCCTGGAATTCTGGGTAGAAGACACCGGAGTCGGGATCGCCCAGGAAAAGATCTCCGATCTGTTCGAGCCGTTCGTTCAAGCGGACTCTTCGATCTTCCGCAAATACGGAGGGAGCGGCTTAGGGCTTACGATCTCGAAAAAACTTGTAGAACTAATGGGAGGTTGTATCCGGGTCGAAAGCCGAATCGGAAAAGGATCCAGATTCTCTTTCTTACTTCCCTTTCCTCAAGAGGAGGGAGAAGGACCCGAAGTCGTCGGAGAAAAAATCCGGTACATCTCTCCGAAAAGAATCCTGATCGTGGAGGATCGGGAACCTGCCAGGACCATCGCTCGCAAAACCCTGGAAAATATGAACATGACGGTGGATATCGCGAAAGACGGGAAAGAAGCGCTGACCAAGCTGTTTTCGGAGCATTACGATCTGGCGCTGATCGACATCGAATTGCCCGAACTGACCGGAATCGAAGTCGTCCGCACGTTGAAGGAACACGGCGAAAATCTCCCTATCCTAGTAGCCTGGACGGCTCACGCGCTCCCGGGTGCGGAAGCGGTTTTTAAAGCCACCGGTTTCGACGCTTACATGCAGAAACCTTCCCTCAGAAAGGATTGGGAAGCACTCTTGCTCGCGTTCTTTAGGTAGAAAATCTCGGACAAAACTTATGCGAGGATATCTAAGAATTCTCTCTTTTACGGTTTTCGGAATCCTTCTTTCGGCGTGCGTTTTCGGAATCTCCTGCAACAACGGAAGCGCAAATTGCCACAGAGAGGTCCAAAAGGACGCAGACATTACCAAGGACTTGGAGATCGCCTGTCTCCTGAATCCTTCCGACAAAAATCTATGCAATTTCGCCGTTCTGCAATCCGCGATACCTTACCAATGTTATGCGGGGCAATAACGTTCGGATCCGAAACTTTTTCCGGAATATATGATAAAAATTTAAAATTCTTCGAAAGGAAGTTTGTTCTTCTTAGCGTTATTGCATTCCTTACATGCAGGCACGAGGTTGGCCTTGACGGATTTTCCTCCCTTGGCGAGAGGAACGAGATGATCCATGGTCAGCTCTTCCGGAGAAAATTTTCTTCTACAATAATAACAGATTCCGTCGGATTTTTTCTTTTTCCACCAAGGAGTTTTGCGGAGTTCTTTTGCGATCCTTCTCTGTTTTTGGATCTCTTCCTCCCCGATCCAGAATACGGGTTCTTCCGGCAAAAAAGGTTCCTCAGACATAAAAATCGATCAGGAGATCCAATCCTTTCCCGGCCCGAACCAGGAAAGACGCGTTCCCGGAGTTAAGGCTCGGATCGCCAAACCGGTCCGAATACCGAACGCGGTCGCAAGGACCGTATCTCCTTTTTTCAACGTTAACTCCCCTTCCAAGGAACAACTTCCGTCCAAGACCATAAGAATATGAAATACCGGCTCCGAGGAAAAGGAAGGTAAAACGAAATCTCCGGCTTCCTTCACGTTCAGAAGTTCCATTCTAAATTTATCGTTTCCCGTTAATAAAACTCTCTCGCCGTATTCCCAAGGAAGAGATCTCTGAGACAAAGGATCCTCCGGGTCCGGTCCCGAGTAATCCAAGACATCCAGTGCTTTTTTTAAGTGAAGTTCTCTGGGACGACCGTAATCGTACACGCGATATGTGGAGTCGGAGGATTGCTGGACTTCCATCAAGAGGATTCCCGCTCCGATCGCATGGATTTTTCCAGGATTCAAAAGGAAAGAATCCGATTCTTTTACGGATACGACATTCAGAAGTTCTTCGGCTCGACCGCTCCGAACCAATTCGGCGAATTCGTCCCTGCTCGTAGCTCTGGCAAAACCGCAGACCAACTTCGAACCCGCATCCGCCTGGAGTACCGTCCAGGCTTCCTTTTTACCGGAACTTTCAGGATCGAATTTTTCGGCGTACTCGTCATTGGGATGGACTTGCACGGATAGTTTTTCACGGGCATCGATCAGTTTGATCAACAATGGAAAGCCCTGTCCTACAAAAGGTTTTCCTAAAACGTTCTCCGGATCCTCGGAATAAAACTCGCGGAACGTCCGGCCGGCAGCGGATCCGTTTTCGATTACGGAAAGATCCTGACCGTAATCCGAAACTTCCCAAGATTCTCCGATATCTCCCGCAGGTACAACCCTACCCAAAAAGGTTTCAAACTTTCTACCTCCCCAAACTTTCTCTTTGTAAATCGGGCGGAATTTTAAAACCTTCTGCATAGTCCTATTTTTTACCGCCCGTATAGACTTCAATTTTAACTTTAATCTCCCTTTTTTTGAAATGGGTGAACGAATCCGGACGGAATCCTGAAAGATCCAAAGTATAAATCCTGCCCGGGACCAATGTTCCCGGTCCGGATTTCCATTTCAGATAACGAAAACTTTTGTATGTGCCTTTTCCCCCGCAGGAACCGCAATTCAGATCGGAACCTCTACATTCAGGACACAACACCCGAACGACCAACGGAATCGCCGCTAGGACGGTTCCTTCCAATTCCTCCTCCGTCAAACAGAGCCGAATGTCATGGTAGATTCCCGTATATTTTCTACGGTCTCGATTCCGAAAGCCGGCGCGCAACAGACCTCTCTTTGCGAACTCCACCGCCTTTGCGGAAAAAATAATCCTGGAAGCGGGGACCAAAAAGGTGCGGGAGGGATTCTGGATTTTTTGTCCGCCACGAAGAGCCAATTGGGTATCGAAGCGAAGTCTTTCCTCGGGTTGGGTTAGGACTTTATAAGAGCGGACGATCTTTAGAAAAATCTCGGCCGAACCGGTCTTTTTGTTATCCGGATGAAAGGCTTTTGCCAACGCCCGAAATCTGGTTTTGATAACTTCGACTTCGGCGTCCTGCGAAACTCCCAGGACCCGATAGTGGTCCACCCAAACCGCATCCATGGAGAGACCTATTTTTTCCGACCTATAGCCGGCTTACGATCCGGATTATTTGTTCGATTCTTCCTGGAAAGATCCGCCTTGGTCCAAACCGTCCAGCATGGTTTCGACGTCGCGTCTATCGGCTTGTATAGTGCCTTCCACATATTTCGTGATCGCTTGTATGACTTCCACAAGGTTATTCCGGTAGGAGCGGACTAATTTCACTCTCTGATCCGGGTTGCGAATATTAGACAGATTATACGTCTCTTCCTGGATTCCGCCATCCGTTTTTCTTTGGACCGAAAGCACGATGCTATTCGCTTCCGGAGCCGAAACGTTTTCGTTTTTGAGAATTCCCAATTCGTCGTTGACCGGACGTAATTTGGTCACCATCGATTTGCGGGTCACGAATCGGATCCCTTCCAATTTAAAGGGTCCTTGCCCGGAAACTTTCAGGAAAAATTTCTTATCGAAGAGAAATCGTTCGCGATTCGGAAGTTCGTACGTTTCGATCGCAGGAATAAACTGTACGTATTCGTTGTTCTGAATTTTCTTTCTTTTATTCAGAAAGGAGAGCAATTCCTCTATCCGCTTATGAAAGTATTTGATGTCGCTATTTAGAGCTTCCAACGCCCTTATTTGAGTGTCTTTATATGGAAGAATCTTGATTTGACCATCCGGCTCGATATCTTGTGCGTACGTGCTGACGGTCAGGACAAAAAATAGAATTGCGGAAGACGTCGCTTTCTTCATGAGTTCAGATTCCGGAAAATTTCCTTACCACTAGTGTCGTCCTTTATCGTAAAAAGCCCGGATTTTTCTTAAAAATTCGTTGAATTCAGGCCGGATTCTACGAAAAGGGAAGGGATCGATATGGAAATTAGCATCAGAAAATCTGGCGAAACGAACGTAATCGGGTTATCGGGCAGTTTGGACATATATACGTCCATCGATCTGAAAAACTTCTTCGAACAGAACATCGACCGAAATAATAACAACGTGGTCATCAACCTGGAAAAACTGAATTATATCGATTCTTCCGGAATCGGAATGCTGATCAAGCAGCTCAATTATGTCCAAGAATTGAACGGTAAATTCTTTATCGCAAACATGAAACCCGCGATCGAAAAAGTGTTTAAAGTGGCAGGATTGACTTCCTACTTCCAAACCTTATCCGAATCGGAATTTGCGAACCGATACCCTTAAATTATGTCATTTCGGCAAGCCTCGCCGATGAAGCCGTTTTTCCGATACTATATTATAATCTCTTAAAATACTCCGAATGAATCGTCTCGTTCCCCTTCGACTACAGGGCGGAATACGAGAGAAAAACATCCCAGATTCCCCAAAAACGTCCCTCATCCACTCCGACGGATTCCAAACGAAGGAGGAGTCTTCCTTCCATCAGTTCCGACGGGTCTACGGAAATCCGCACCGGGGGAGCGGGAGCATACAAAGCCTTTAGGTATAGCGCGTGATCCGGAAATTTTACGGTCCTTTTTTCCGTTCCATTCACAAAGATCCGTAATTCCCTCGTCGGAAAAGACGCGGAATTTTCCGCAGGATCGAATAGAGTCAGGTCGAAATAAACGTAGATCGTGTCCTTCCGATCCGGATCCGCCGTAAGTAAGATATCCAATCCTTCTTGAGGAATCATTCTACATTGGTTGTCGGATAGGACTCCGGTACCTGCTCCAGGCGCGGGATCTTTTCTATCCGGTGCAAGTTTCAAGCCGTTATGCATAGCCCAAACCGAAAGTTCCGGAAAGGTGCGGTAATTTTCGGATACGTACGCCTCCCCTCCCATCGGTTTTGAAAAATTCTCGAAATTTTTCGTTTTCCGATTTTCCACCTTAGCCGGACTCTGACTCGCAATGGCTAGGAATAAAAACAAGAAGCAGCCGAAACGGAATCTGACCATTCTGTTTAGACTATCGGTCGTCGGAGCGGAGGAAACTTGAAAATTCTTAGAAACCTGGAACGCCTAGGGGAAACGATAGGAACTCCTACCGTACTGACCCTCGGGAATTTCGACGGAATCCATCTGGGACACCAGGCCCTCTTGGAGAGAATCAAGGAAATTTCCTTGGAGACCGGACTTCCTTCCGTAGCGATCACCTATTACCCGAATCCCGCCCTCGTACTCGGAAAAGACAAGGATTTAGGCAGCCTGACGACTCAATCGGATAAGGAAGCGCTGATAGAATCCTTCGGAATAGATTGGCTGGTAATCGTACCGTTTACGATGGAACTCGCGAGCATGGAGGCGGAAGACTTCTTGCATAACATTCTGATCGAAGAACTGAACGCCAAAAAAATTCTGATCGGTTTCAATCATTGTTTCGGAAAAGGACGCAGAGGAAATTACGAATTATTGCAACAGTACTCGAGCAAGTACGGATACGAATTGGAAAAATTGGAACCGGTATATCTAGGTAACACGAAACTTTCCAGCTCCTATATCCGATCGCTTATCAGGGAGGGCGAAGTTTCCAAAGCCGAAGAATGTCTAGGAAGGGAATTCTCGGTAACCGGAGAAGTGGTGGAAGGACATAAAAGAGGACGAACCATAGGATTCCCCACTGCCAACGTCAAACCTTCTCGCGAGCTTATCCTTCCCGGTATAGGAGTTTACGCCGGAAAAACCGAGATCGGCGGAAAATATTATGATTCCATGATTAATATCGGAAATAACCCGACGTTCGGAGACGAACAGCTCAGCCTCGAAAGCCATGTCTTCGATTTTTCGGGGGATTTGTACGGCAAGACGGTCCGTGTCCTTTTTTCGGAACGGATCCGTTCCGAAATCAAATTTTCGGGAGTGGAAGCGTTGGTCGCACAATTAAAACAGGACGAGCGGATCTCGCGTGAAATATTAGCGGATCGTTAAACGACAAGATCCGGGACTTCAACGATATGTCGGAGGGCTATAGCCTCCGAACAAAAGCACCTTGGGACGACCCAATAGAACCGCCTCCAGATCGATGGGCGGAGTGTATCTCAATATATTCGCGAACAATTCGAGCGAAATATGATCCTGCCAATCCGGCACAAGCTCCGAAAAAGGGTCCCAAGTCAGGCTAGGACGTACGTCGGGACCGAAATCCACGCTTTTACCCGTTCTATCGTAAAACCAGGATTTCATTTCGTTTAATAATTCTAATTTGGATAGGATAGGGATCGAAGCCGAAAAACGGATCGCGTAATCGGGCAGAAACGTGTTCCGACAGTCCTCGTTCGTACATAGGATTGTACGGACTTCCTCTCTGAAAGTGGCCCAATCTCTCAATCGGCCCCGCCCTTTTTTCCATAATACCGAAACCGTTTTTCGGCATTTCGGGCAGACATACACGGGAATAAACGAAATCCCTTTTATGGATAGAATTGGTTCTTCCGAAAGACTCTCATCCGGAAAAGTCAGATAGGGAGAATCCCTTTCTGGATCCGAAATCCCGGACTTTTTTTCCGTATAGTCTCCTCCTTCGGATAAATTCATATTCAATTCCCTTAATAAATACGAGACTAAACTTAATGACGCATAACGCAACCGATTTTTATTTCTCTTTTATATCTAAAAAACGAAGTTGTAAAAAAATATTTTTCCCCCTTTTTTCCACGGAAAGGACATTTTCGGGTGTTTAGAAGGGATTGATTTCAGGGTCTAATCCGGTTAGCCTGTCTCAGACGGAACGGATCCATGAATTATTATCTATTTCTTCCGATTTCCGCATTTATCGTAAACAGCCTACTCATCGCATACGTTTTTGCCCGCAGATTCAGGAGCGCAGTCATAGGGGACTTTCTCCGCTTCACGGTTTGCCTGGATCTCTGGTTGATCTCGTACGTTCTGCATTGGTCTTTTTTGCCGGCGGAATGGATGACATTGGTCTT
The DNA here is from genome assembly GCF_004771275.1 of Leptospira fluminis. GTDB lineage: Bacteria > Spirochaetota > Leptospiria > Leptospirales > Leptospiraceae > Leptospira_B > Leptospira_B fluminis. The sequence goes on from NZ_RQEV01000001.1 coordinate 165,065, forward strand.
CAAATTGACCTGCTTTACCTGGATTCCGAGCGGCCTCCTTTATTTGGAAGTAGTATACAAATTCCTGAATCGCGAGCCCAAGACCTTCCTATATGTGTTCCGTTTCTTGGTCCTGCTTTCCATCCTGGTGACCACCTCCACGGATTGGGTACTGAAAGGAACTAGACTTTATTACTGGGGATATGAACTGGAACCGAATTGGCTCTTCCTACCCTTGAGCGCAGTCGTTGTCGGTATCCCGTCCTATTATGGTTTGATGTTGATAATAAGAGAAAGATTCCGAACGGACAACGAAAGGATGCGCAGACAGATGAACCTGTGGATCGTCGGCTCCGTGATCGCGATTTCGCTGAGTATTTATACCGAGCTGCTAAATCTGGACGAACACGGAAGATTTCTCTCTCCTCCCCTAACCCCCGTTTCCATATCGGTCCTGGCGATTTTCATATTTCTAGCGATCACCCGATACGGCTTTTTGAATATCAGTCTAGAACGGATCGCTGTGGAGTTGTTTCGGGATATCCACGACGGAATCATACTAGCCAAAAAGGGAGGAGAACTCTTTTTCGCGAATCGATCCGCAGTTCAACTGCTGCAATTTTCCGCTTCTGCGGGAGGAAAATTCGAACCGGAGCGCTTCTTCCTGAACTATAGGGAAGAATTGGACGCCCAACCAAGAGAATTTCAACTTTTAGGAAGGCAAAACGCGGCCTTCGTCGAACTGACACAATCCACTATCAGGATTACCGAGGAGGAATCCGGAACGCTGTTTCTTTTGCGCGAAGTGACCGAAAAAAAAATCGCCCAGGAAAAAATTCACCAGCTTTACTCTCAAATCGTCAACGATCTGGAGATCGCGAGAGTCACACAATCCTCCATCATTACCCAAAAATTTCCCGAAAAGGATTCATATCGGATCCATTCCTTTTTTCAGCCTATAGAAAAAGTCGGAGGCGATATGCTGAGGGTGATGGAACATCCTTCGGGAAGAGTAGACATTCTCTTTGCCGATGTTTCCGGTCACGGCATCGCTTCCGCCATGGTGGGGGGGATGCTTTCCATCACCTTCCAGATCATATCGCAAAAACTCATGAGCCCGAGGGAGAGCTTATCCGAGATTCACGAAATTCTTTCCAAAGTCGTGCTACATCATCATATTTCGGCCGTATATGCGAGTTATTTTCCCGATGAGAAACGGTTGGATTTTTCGTACGCCGGCCATCATCCCATTCTGGTTCTGAGAAACGGAGGGGCGACCCTGTTGGAAGGGGAAGGACGGATCATTTTGGCCGTGCGCGAACTTTTTTTAAACGACTATTCCTTCAGAGTCCAATCCGGCGATCGTATCGTCTTTTATTCCGATGGATTATTCGAAGTGAAAAATAATCAGGGCGAGATCCTAGGCTATGAGAATTTCCTGGATTGGATCAAGGAAACTTCCGAAAAACCCACCCTTTCTATTCTGGAATCGGCAAGAAAAAAATCCATCGAATTCGGCGAAGGACGACACAACGACGACTTGGCCATGCTGGCGTTGGAAATCGTAAGATGAACCCCTATCTCCTGATCCCTTTATCCGCGCTCTTTTTGAATCTGTTACTTTTCATCTATGTGATCGCTTTAAAGGGAAGACATAGAGTGGTGAGTCTGTATCTTTTCTATTCCGTCGATCTCAGTCTTTGGATCCTTTCCATCATACTCTACTGGTCTTTTCTTCCCGTGGAATGGATGGGTTGGATGATGCGCGTCACATCCTTGACCTGGCTCCTCGCAGGAACCTTATTTCTGGAATTCATATTCGAGTTCCTGTCCAAGAACCCGAACCTCCTCCTTTACTTTTTCAGAGGGCTCTCTTTGGCGGTTTTTCCGATCGCGTTAACGACGAATTGGATCGTCGCAGGTGCGGAACAAAAATATTGGGGGTACGCGATCTCTCCGGGACACTTATACGTCGTAAGTCTGAATCTATTCGTGATCGCTCCTTCCGTATATGCCATGGCCCTTCTCCTTTACGAATCCAGAAATCGGGAGCCCAGATTTCGGAACCAATGCTATCTACTCTTCTTCGGAACTTTATCATCGACCATACTGGGTTTTTTAACCACCATTCTCCCTCGCATGCAATTCCAAGGAGACATTCACTTTCCTCCTTTAAGCGGAAGCGCCACCGTTCTTCAATCCGTTTGTATCTTCCTGGCAATCGCGAAGTACGGATTCCTAGAAATCCGTTTGGAAAAAATCGCCTTACAGTTGTATTCCAAACTTAGGGAAGGCGTCGTACTTCTTTCTAGGACCGGGGAACTGCTCTATTGGAATCAGAGCGGGAAAGAGATGCTGGGAATTTACGGAACCCAACCGGAAAAACTGGACCTTTCCGATTACTTGGAGAATTTTCCTCCCGAACCGTTTTCCAGAATGGATTTTAAGGTGAAATCGATTCCCTCCGGTCCGACGGAATCGAAAGAGGGTAAGATTCTTTCCGCTTCTCCGAATCGATTCCTGGAAGTATCCCGATCGGAAATACAACTTTCCGGTAGGGACAAAGGGAACGTTTTCATCCTGCGGGACATTACGGACAAAAAAGAAGCTTCCGAAAAGATCAGCGTATTGTATTCGCGAGTGGTTAAGGATTTGGATATCGCAAGAGAAGTCCAAAATACCATTACTACCCGCGAATTTCCTCATTCGTCGAAATTCAGGATCTTCTCCTACTTCCGACCGTACGATCATGTCGGAGGGGACGTTCTCAATTGCTCCGAATCCCAGGACGGAAAAATCGAGGTGCTCTTTGCGGACGTTTCCGGACACGGAATTTCATCCGCAATGGTCGCGGCAATGGCTTCCATCGCCTTTAGCGTAGTTTCGAGAAGAGGCACTCGACCGAAGGAAGGCCTATTATTCACGAACGACCTACTGACTTCGGTGGTGACTCAGCACTTCATTTCCGCAGTGTACCTGAAGTACGATCCGGTTTCCCGCGTTTTGGATTATAGCTACGCCGGCCACCATACCGCGTTACTATTGCGAAACGGAGAAGTGCGCGAGCTACAGGGCAAAGGGAGCGTGCTCTTGGGAATCGGCTCGCCGATTCTGGAGGATTACGACGTTACTCTTCGTCCCGGCGATCGGTTACTGCTTTATTCCGACGGTCTTTTCGAGGTGCGAGGTTCCAAAGGAATTCCGATGGGGAATTCGACTCTCGTGGAAGCGGTTCGGAAATTGGCATTTCAGGATTCCGAAAATCTGATACGATCCTTGGTATCCTATTCCGAATCGTTCGGCGACGGAGTCATGACGGACGATCTAACCCTTTTCTGCCTGGAGATCAGGGAATAGAATCCGTCCGTATAAGACCATTTTTTTGGATCAGACGGACAATGAATCGGCCTGTTCTTTGACCTTCTCCAGAAACGGTAACAACTCGTCGAGCGCCGCAGGAATCTCGTATTCGATGATATCTCCGGCGCGAATGATATCCTTTTCCTCCAATGCAACGGCCACGCTAGCGAGAGTATCGTTCAATTCGTTCGTCTTTTCCTCGAAGGATTTTCCGTCGATCAAAAGACCCGAATAATTTAATCCCGGAAGTTTTTGGCGAAGAGTGATAAACGAAGTTAACAAAACGTTGATTTGGGAAACGGACTGGGTGAGAAGGTGGGTCGCCACCTCGTCCCTGCCTGCCTGGTAGTTTTCGTTCACTTTTATGAAACTCTGTTTCAGGGCCGGAACCGCTTTGATAAAGGTATCCAATATCTCCCGCAAAGTGGGAAGATCCAAATCCAGCACGGAAGCTCTCGCGATCAGATCCATCGTGAATAATTTAAGATCCCGTAAGTGTTCCAAAAACTCCTCGATCGCGCCGATACCGTCCAATTTGGAAGACCTTTGCCTGAGAGCCGCCAGAACTTCCTCCACGTTATTCCCTGTGCCCATCGGTTTGATCTGATCGTATCGTAATTTCAGCATCCTGCCCGCCGAGCGAAGTAAGGAGTCGATCCAGTTGACTCCGTCGGACAACTCCTTGGATTCCTTTTCCGTAAGACTGTCCCGTCCCAACAGAGTCGTTCCAACTTTATCCACATAGGCGTCCAATTCGTTTAATGAGCTGAGTAGAATATCCAACTCTTCTCCGACGTAAAATTCCATTTTGGAGGCGGAATCTATCGATTTGCTCTTCATCGTATCGGAGCGGAACTCTTCTCCGTCCACAATGCATGACAAAAGAAATTTACCGTTCGATTCGACCCAGCGACCGACGGCGTCGAAAACCTCGCCGAGATTCTTTTCGTTTTCGATTGCGCTTTCTAGCCTTTGTTCGTTTACGAATATTTCCACGGTTACTCCTCCGTTTCTATTATAAGTACTTACTTTCCGTCATCTCCGCCTTGAACCCTGGAAAGATTGTTGTTCAAGTACGAACCTACCGCTTTATTTTTTCCCACTCCCTGCTCCATGTACAGGAATTTTTCCTTCAGCTTCTTTTCATAACTGGATAAGTGGGATTCGTAATTCTTTATTTTCTTATTGTTATCGGCGAACTGTTCTTCCAATAATTTGATCTTACTGGTAACGAGACCGCCAGCAAACTGCGTGTACGGCTTCAAATGTTCGACTAGATTGACTCCGACACCCGTATCCATTCTGGAGTCCGAGTTGGTGTCCTGAGCGAAAAGATGTCGGACCGCGTCCGGGTTCTCCGAAAGTTTTCGGGAGAGCTTTTGTTCGTCCAACTGAAGATACCCTTCCTGGATATCCGCCCATTTGCTTCCGACCGTACCCGTCGATACTCCGATATCGGACAGCATCCGAATTTCGGAATCACCTAACGGAGCAAAGGAAGTCGTCGTTACGGTTTTCATTCCCGCAAGCAATCTTACGATCGAATGTTCTCCGGCGAGCAGCCCGGTTTTAGTTTTTCCTTCCCAAAAGGAACGGCTGATATCCGGATCCTCGTTCTTACCGTCGGACATACCGCTTTCGCGATCCACGGCCGTCGCTTCTTTGGAATATTTTAAAACATTATTATATGCTTCTATGAAGCCCTTGATCATCTTGATTCCTTTCTCGGAATCCACTTTGACATCGACCAGGACCGGACCTTCGCTTTTTTTGTGCAAATGTAAATTGATTCCGTCCAATACGTCCGTCAGTCCCTCGTTTTTCGGTCGAGTGACTTCTATACCGTCCACCGTAAACAGAGCGTCTTTTGCTTCTACTACGGTCTTTGCGGGTTTAGCGCCTTTGAATTCGCCCGGAACCACGAGCCGGAAATCGGACAATTCCTTTTCCTTTCCGCTTTGGTTCACCACTATGATCTCGCGGATTTTCTTCCCGTCCAAGGAAGCCTTAAGCGTCAGCTTGAGACGTCCTTCCTTATGCGTAGCAGCTTCCAGAAAAACCTTTTCCTGCTCGTCCATTTCGTAAATGACCCCGAGAGAAATCGTCTCCCCCTCCGCCAGCGGCTCGGAAAGAAGGGCCTCCACGCGAAGACCCTTTTTTGCTTCCTGCGATTCCGTATGAAATTGAAACGCCTGTTTGGAGGGGATTTTTAGTTTAGTAGGTTCTTTGCCGTTCGGGTCCGCAATGAGAATCGGCTTCGCATCCTTTTCCATGGAATACTTTTCGGGCTGAAACGCTTTCGCCTGCGTGGCTTCCAATACGATCGGAAACGTTTTAGGAGGATCTTGAGGATACATTTCCCCCACCAATCCTGCCGCCTTCAGGACTCCGTTAGGATCGTCGAATTTGAGAAGGTTCTCTTTTCCGGATTGGGACGCGGTCAGAGTCAGGACCGTTTTGTTCTGATCCACTTTAACTAAGGAAGGCTGGGCCAATCCTGCGGCCGCAGTCCGGATCATAAGGGAAAGTTCCCGAACCGTTCCCCCCGTAAAATCGATTTCCTTTTCGTTTTCTCCTGAAAGAATTTTAAACGAACCCGCCGGAATCTTTCGCTCAGTATCGATAGGATCGCTGGAAACCTGGTGGAAGGTGGCCAACTCCTTGATTTCGATTTTTCTTTTGGCGCTCGTAGCGGAGCGGGAAGCGTCTCCGGAGATCGTACCCTCCGGTTCGGAAACCACGGACTTCGTGGCAAAGGGAGCGGTAAAGGATGTGATTTCCCTGGTTTTATTTTGTAGTTCGGTGGTTAAGATTTTCAGATCGTTCCAGGCTTTTACCTGAGCTTTATTATAATTATTTTGCCTCTCCAAACGACGGATCGGCTTGGCTTCCAATTCCACCAGCTTCTTTACGATCTGATTCGTGTCCTGTCCGGAGCTGAGTCCAGGAATGGTAAACGCAGGCATGGTCCCCTCCCAGTATACCCATCGGCCGTTTCGGAAAAAGCATAAGTCTTAAGAAGGGGATTTTTCGGATCCGTTCTAAGTTTCGCCGTTTCTAAACTTCGTCCAAGGATAGAGACATAAGGAAGGACCTCGTCCGGTTAAAGGATCGAAATCGTATACGTGATCGTCGTTGCAGCCGGGACGATGACCTGATAACACCTATAGTTTCCCGAAGCTGTCATCACCGAGGAATTGGAATACGGTGCTTGCGAATGATATACGTCGAAATTCGACATCATGCCCAAGTTCGCAGGTTGGATAGAAACTCCTTGTTTTCCTATATTCAACTCTCCACCGGAACTCCCGGAAGGATTCGAACTGAAACTGACGGAATCCGAACTTCCTCCGCCTTGGTACAGGAAGTACAGCACCAAGGAACTTGCCATGCCGTAATATCCTCCCGAAGGACCGGAAACCGTCGCAGTTACGGGGGAACCTTTTACCAGATTGGTTTGGGAATCGCAAGGTCCTGACGAAAACGGAGATTGCCCCGCGGATAAGGCGACCGCAATCAAAGAACCTGGATCGGTTTTTTGGCTACCGGAATTGGAACAGCCCAAAGCGGGAAAAAACACGGCAAACAGAAGAAGAAAAAGAGGGAACGTTATGGTTGGAAAAATCCGAGTTTTCATACGGTTCAGCTCCTGGTCAGAAAGCCTCTCCGATTTTCCCGCCTAAGCGTGGATAGGAGAACCTTCTCAGACCGAACCTGAATCTTAGACGTTTTTAGGAAAGAAATCCGAGAAACGTCCGTTCCCCTTTTCGTATCCTTGGTTCCTACTCTCTAGGATTCCAAAATCGAATTTCCTTCTTACGGTTTTATACTTACGTTCTCGAATCGAATTTGGAACGTTCCTCCGGGACCCTTTCTCTGCAAAGAGAGAGGGATCCCCGAAAAGACGGAATATCCTTCCCAAGTCGTCCCGCGGGTCGGTTCCTCCGATGCGGATTTATGATAGGTCCAATAACGAATTTTGTATTCCGAATCGTAATACACTTTGTACATATCGCCAGGAGTAAAACCGCCTTCGGCAGGGTACTTCACTGACAATCTCCGCAACGGACCGGATCCGTCCGGTCTGGGTTGGGCGCCGTCATAAGATAGCAAAACGCCTTTGTCCCAGAGCAAATGGAACGGAAACAATAACCAGTAACTGTCGTTGATGAACTTGGCTTCCGTTTCCTGATCCGATTCCTGCAAGCGGCTTCTATCGTACTTGATTTCCTTTTCCCCTTCCGTAAATTTCACTTCCGCGGTTTTGGGAAACCAGATCCAACTCCTTCGCACCAATTCCTTTTCGGGAGTCGAAACGACGAAAGTAAATCCGATCTCCTGGACTTTTTCGAAATTAGCTCCTCCGTGCGCCGCGAAAATTTTCTTGGCTACGCTCTCGGGAGGAACCGAGCAGGTCCAAAAGAAAAAGCAGATGGATGCCAAAATCGCCGAGAATTTCATCATGCTACCCTAGCCGAGGAAACCTTGGCGTGCAGCTTAGCTTTTAGACCTTCCACGAAGGCGAGACTGTCCAACAAGTATTCCTCCACATGAGCGATCCTCTCGGACCGCAATTCGTCCGGAGTACGAAGAACGGATTTATAAAAGAGAATTCCCGAAAGCAATCGCGCCGTAGCCCAGACGGTTTCGTCGGCGATCTCCTCCCGATCTTCGGAAGAGGGAAGTTCTTTATACAAACCTAATATTTCCTTGTAGGATTCCCAAACGTTTTCCAAAGTTCCGGGTTCTTCTCCGGCGAAATGGTTCCATTCGTTCTCGATATATTCCCTTAAGAAACCGTGAGGAGCCATTCCCGTGACGATCCCGCCGATGGCGGCGTTGACCTGGATCTGGGAAGTTCCGTCGTAGATGGTCGTTATCCTGGAATCCCGATAAATCCTGGACACGTCGTAATCCTCGGTAAACCCTGCCCCTCCGTGAAGTTGCACCGCATCTCCTGCGATTTTTACGCAAGTTTCCGAACAATAGAATTTGGAAATCGGAGTCAGCAGTCCCGCCAAACGCTCCCAATATTTTAACACCACGTCCGATTTCAGATCCCGGTCTGTGGCACCTTTTTCCCTAAGATGGTCCCCCCGGAAATAATAGAGATCCATACTCCTCGCGCATTCCATCACCAGGCAACGCATCGCCATGGTTTCCCTTTCCATTCTCCGGAGAATCTTGCGCACGGCGGGAATTTCCGCGATCGGTTTGCCGAATTGTATCCTTTCGGACGCGTATTTTTGCGTTTCGGATAACGCGGCCTGGGCGATTCCGACTCCTTGTTGGGCGATTCCGACGCGTGCCCCGTTCAACATACCCATCGTATGCTTGATCAGTCCGTGCCCTTCTTCTCCGATCAGAATCCCGGGTGTATTCTCAAGGACGATTTCGCAGGTCGGCGAACAATGGAGTCCCATTTTCTTTTCGATTCCGGCTACCTGCACGTCCTTGGACTGGACGAGAAAAAAGGAAAGACCTCTCGCTCCGCTTCCGGGATTTCCGGTCCGAGCCAATAATAATAGAATCGCGGGGATTTCTCCCGTTCCGCAACCGTGGGTGATGAAACGTTTCGTTCCGTTCAATAGATATCGGTTCCCTTCCTGGCGTACAGCTTTGGTTCTTAAGCCCGGAAGATCGGAGCCGTGGTCCGGTTCGGTTAATCCCATCGCACAAGCGAATTCTCCCGCAGCCAAACGAGGGAGCCATTCCTCTTTCAGTTCTTCGCTACCGTTCTTCTCTATGATCTCCGCAAGATTCACGCATCCGATAGCAACGCAAACGGAAGCGTCCACCCTATACAGTATCTCTCCGAAAAACGCGCGCACCGTCCATGGAATCCCCAAACCGCCGTATTTACGGGAGAAACCGGTGGGCTGCAGTCCCGCGTCGCGAGCTTTGCGAACGATTTCCAACATCTTTTCCGGAAAGACTACCTTACCTTTATCGAATTTCAATCCGATCTTGTCCAGATCGGCCACATACGGTGCGATTTCCTTACCTGCGAATTCCCCGACCGAATCCAATAGAGTTTCATAATATTCTATCGTTTCTTCATAAGACGAAGGTGCCGTGGAATAGCGTTCGTCTCCCGACTTATATTTTTCCGCATCCGCAAAGCCGTTTTCGTATGCGTCGACGATTTCCTTCCAGGAGATGATATGATCGAAATGTAATCTAAGATCGGGAACGTCGTTGAAATAGTTGTTTTGGAGCATAGTAAGGTCCTTGGATAAATGAGTATGCTTCGTTTTTGGAAGCGGTCAATCCGTTTTCCGAAAACCGAAAATACCGACCTTCTCGAACGAATTTTAACGAGCGTTCGAGCAAACCGAAAAATGCTTTGAATCTCCAACTAACGAAAGGAAGGAATCTTCTTTCGATCGCAAAAGGTACTATTTTACGTGCTGGTGGTCGTGCAAATGCCTTTCGCAATACTCCTGATCCGTACAATCCACGCAATATCTGAAATCCATTTGAGGATCGTCCTTTTCGGTAATTCCGCAGATATGGCATTTATGCACCGTCGGAGAGGAATCCTTTGTCGAGGGGGACTTGATTTGGGTTCGTACGTTTCCTCTTAAGTCCTTCCAGATATCCTTTCCGTAAAATAGGAAAAGATTGGATAAACCCACCAATATGCCTAGGAGCGGAAACACGGAACCCGCCGCCATCGAATAGGAAATCCTGGTGTAGAGCATGATCCCTGCCACGAAAAACCCGAGCCATTTGATACGCACAGGAACCACGAAAAAAAGAAAGATCTGCATGTCGGGAAAGCGGTATGCGACCGCCAAAAAAAGACATTCGTAAAATAGGCTCGAGTCCACTGCCAAAGGCACATACAGGGAAAAGATCGCTCCGGCGGTAATTTGAACCGCCCCTAACCATAGATACATATTGAATTTGGGAACGCCCAAATCCTCTTCCAGAATCCTTCCCATAAAAAAGAAAACATACACGTAAAACAAAAGGCCGATCCAGGGATTTCCGAAAAAACTCGAATGCACTTTGAACACATAGAGTGCGATGCTGGCCCAGTCCCTTTCCTTTAAGGTTGCAGGAGTGATATCCCCGAATGCGGGATCAAAAAGAAGGGAATAAGCGCTGACGATTGCGGTAACGGCGGCAAAATAACCGGATAAGTTTTCGATATGGAAATTCTGGGAAAAGTTATTCAAAAAACGTTTCAAGGGAAAACGGAAGTCCTTTGGTAGAATGTTCTGGTATAAAAGAAAGGGATCTCGCGATCTTACGTTTCATCTTTTCGAACGCCTCGCACGGATAGTCAACCAATTAAACCGTAAATCAGAAGACGGGAACATTCCCGAGACGGAGGCTTCGAGCATGAGTTTGCGTACGTTTTACGCAGTAAATAAATTCCTAAATTCGAAATTTTTTGACCTCCCAGGGAACGATCCGGGGTCTAAGTTCAAATGTTCCCCAGGATCATAATAGCGACCTTTATCCTGAGCTTGGCAATGCAACCAGGCCCTGTCGCCGCGTCCACGGGAACCGACACGACTTTCCAATCCTTCAAAAACAAAAAGGAGACTTCCGAAACCTCACCTCTAGCGCATATAGAAAATATCATAAAGTTAGACCTACCGGCGATCTCGGCTTCAGAGCCGAATTTCCGTCTTTCCGAAATTTCTCTCCAAACGATTCGAAATCATTATACCCACCTTCGATCGATCAAGAAAACCTTCGAAAAGTCCGTCCTATCTCCGACGCTTTATTCCAACTTCTTTTTTCCTTTAAGTACGATTCGACTACTCAATTAGAGCGCTTTTCCCCTATTTCCCTTTCGATCATCGAAGACCCTTTAGGAGGAATCATATATGCGCAACGTATTCGCTTATTTAGCCGCAGCATCCATAGTAGCCGCTTCCGCCGTACCGGTAGTGGAGGAAAATTTTGAAGAGAAGCTTTTCGAAAGATTGAGCCGATTTCATGAGGAACTTCTTTCCAGCGAGGAAAGAAAAGGCAACGCAAGAGGTCTGGCGTCGTTGGTCCGCGAATCGAAGAGAACCTTCCCGGAAACGAGGGTATTATATGCGAAAGCTCTTACCTTCGCGGAACTCTTGGAAAAAGCGATCACGAGAAAGGACCAGGAATTTTTATACGGCGAACTTACGTTCGCGTTACAAAGCCTGGCTCCGAAATACGGTCTGCACGCTTTTTACTGCCCGTTGACCCAAAAAACCTGGATCGCAAAAACCGAGACAGTCCGCAATCCGTATCTTCCCGAAATGAGAGAATCGGGAAAGAGAGTCAACTGATTCGGACCGTTCGCGCGACCTTGCCTGGCTCGCGCCTTTCTCTTTCTAAGTCGACGCCGGTCTTTAGTCTCATTTAAGGAGCCAAAGACCGGTTGCGGAAGGCGACTTGACGCCCAAACAGGTACTTCTAAACCAAGAAGAAAGAAGGAACCCGTCGTGGCCCAAAAGATAAAATCCGCCGAACCATCCATCGACAACGGAGCCCACGGATCGAAAAATCCGATCTACCTCGGCAATCCGGACATTTTCTTCGACCGGGAATTATCCTGGATCGATTTCAATAGAAGAGTGCTAGAGGAGGCGAACGATCCGGAAAATCCCCTGTTGGAAAGGCTCAAGTTTCTCTGTATCACGGAATCGAATCTGGACGAATTCTATATGGTTCGTGTCGCGGGAATCCGGAATATTCTAGCGGAAGGAAACGACGAAAACAGTCTGAATGGATTAAGAGCTTCGGAAGTATTGATGGAGCTGTCCAAAAAGGTTCAAGTTTTCGTAAAGGACCAATACGAATCTTTCGCATTGAGCATAAAACGCCTATCGGAGAACGGAATCCACCTAGTGATGGATCCCGCAGAATTAAGCGAGTCGGAAATCGAGCAAGTACGTCAATATTACAAGGACGACGTATCTCCCATCCTGACTCCTTTATCCATAGACCCTTCCCACCCTTTTCCCCACATCTTAAACCGTTCGTTGAACTTGGCCATCGTTCTTAGTACGGACGACGAAAAGACCGGAACTAAAAAGGACTTGTTTGCCGTAGTCCAAGTTCCCTCCGTTCTTCCCCGGTTCTTCCAATTGAAAAGTCACGGAAAAGGAAGAAGGTTTTTTCCTCTGGAAGCGATCATCACGCTACATGTGAACGATCTGTTTTACGGGATGGAAGTGAAGGAAATCTATCCTTTCCGGATCATTCGGGATGCGGACATTTCGATAGATGAGGAAGCTTCGGTAAAGGATCTCCTGATAACGATGAAGAAGGAGATCCGAAATCGGATCTGGGGCGATGCCGTTCGGATGGACATTTACGAAGGCACTTCCCATTTCGTGAAGAACACTTTAAAGGAATTATTGGAGCTTCGGGACAACGAAATTTTCGACGTTCCATCTATCCTAAACCTAAGCGACACGATGTATTTTTACGGCTTGGAACATACGTCGAAATTCAAATATCCTTTCTTCCAGCAGAAAACCACCCTCAAATTCGATTCGCCGGAAAAGATTTTCGAAGCCATTCAGAAAAAGGACAGACTCTTACACCATCCGTACCAGTCCTTCGCCGCGATCGAGGAACTTCTCAGGATCTCTAGCGAGGACCCGAAAGTTCTCGGAATCAAGATGACTCTTTACCGTACCAGTGGGGATTCCCCTTTGATACAGTATCTCGGACAGGCTGCGGAGAACGGCAAACAGGTCACCGTTCTCGTGGAACTTAAGGCCCGCTTCGACGAGGAAAGAAACATAAAATGGGCGCAAAAGCTGGAAGAGAGAGGCGTTCACGTCGTCTACGGAGTCGTCGGACTGAAAATACATTGTAAAATGCTTTTGATCGTCCGCAGGGAGGAGGAACATCTGGTCCGCTACGTGCATCTCGGTACCGGAAATTACAACTCCACCACCAGCAGATATTACACGGACTTGAGCTTCTTTACCGTAAACAAACAGATCACGGAAGACGTGGCCACGATCTTCAACACGATCACTAGCTACGCAAAGATGCCTCACCTGAATAAGCTCGCGGCCTCGCCTCACAATCTTAAGGCGACCTTTTTGGAGCTGATCGAAAAGGAAACGGAAAACGCAAAGGCCGGAAAGCCTGCGAGAATCGTCTTTAAGATGAACAGCCTAGTCGATCCTCATATCATCTTGGCCATGTACAAGGCGAGTCAGGCGGGAGTGGTCATCGAACTCATCATCCGCGGGATCTGCTGTTTAAAACCGGGTTTGCCCGGGATATCCGAGAATATAACCGTAATTTCCATCGTAGGACGCTTCTTGGAACATACTAGAATTTATTACTTCCTCGCGGGGGGAGAAGAGAGTATCTTTCTAGCGTCCGCCGATTGTATGCCGCGCAACTTCGAACGACGAATAGAAGTGCTCTTTCCGATTTTGGACGCCAAAAACAAGGATCGAATCAAGAAGATTCTGGACGTACAATTGAAAGACAACGTAAAAGCCCGCTTCCTTCATTCCGACGGAGTCTATCGGAAGCGGGAACGCTCCCAGGGAGAGAAGGCGGTGGATAGCCAGATCGAACGTATGAAATTTGCGGAATAAAGAATGACTACTCTTACACAGGAAAAACGCGCCGAACTAAGGACTCTTATCGGAGAGGAAAAGGTATTTTTTCGGGACGAGAACAAAATGGATACCGCGACGTTCCTGTCCTACGGCACGGATCGGACGAAAGTATATCGACCCGACTTCGAGATTCTGGTATTTCCGAAAAACACGCAAGAAGTTTCAAAAATCGTAAAATTCGCTTATCAAAACGACCTAAAGATCGTCCCCTCGGGAGGTCGTACCGGCTATGCCGGAGGAGCCGTCGCGAAAAGCGGAGAGATCGTACTCTCTTTGGCCAAAATGGACCAGGTTCTGGATTTCGATCCTTTCTTCGGTTCCTTGAAAGTCCAAGCGGGAATGATTACGAAAAACCTCCATAAGGAAGCCGAAGAAAGAGGATTTTATTTTCCCGTGGATTTCTCCTCCACCGGATCCTCTCATATCGGGGGGAATATCGCGACGAATGCCGGAGGAGTCAGGGTCGTCCATTACGGCCTGATTCGTCAGTGGGTCCTCGGTCTTACCGTTGTCACCGGTACCGGTGACGTTCTGGAATTCAACGGGGAAATCCTGAAGAATAACACCGGTTACGACCTAAAACATCTTTTCATCGGTTCGGAAGGGACCCTCGGCATCATCACGGAGTGTGTCCTGAAACTCACCGGAAAACCTTCGGATCATAGGGTATTATTCTGCGCGGTTCCCGACTTCGCCTCCATATTGGAATTGTTCAAGGAAACCCACAGGATAGACGTCCCCGTATTGGCTTTCGAATTTCTGACCCGATACTGTTTGGATAAGGTAATAGATCACCTTCACGTTCCCGATCCGTTTCCGGAAAGTAGTCCATATTATGTTTTAATGGAATTCGAAATCACCGACGAAAGGGAAGAGGAAAAACTGTTCTCCTTTTTGGAAACGGTCATGGAAAAGGGATTCGTCACCGACGGTAGCCTTGCTTCCAATTCACGCCAAGCGGAGACTTTTTGGAAATACCGGGAGGGAATCAGCGAATCCATTTCCATAGATTTCACCGTACACAAAAACGACATTTCTCTGCCTCTCCGGAATATGAACCCTTTCCTCGCGGAGATGGAATCCTTGTTAAAGAACGAATATCCCGGTTTCGAAATCGCATTGTTCGGACATATCGGAGACGGAAATCTGCATTTGAATATAGTCAAACCCAAGGATCTTACAGATTCGGACTTTTTTTCCCAATGCAAGAACGTGGACCCTGCAATGTTCGAATTGCTCAAAAAATACCACGGTTCCATCAGCGCTGAACACGGAATCGGGCTCTTAAAAAAAGATTTCCTACATTTCTCTAGGAGCAAAGTGGAAATGGAAATCATGGGACAGATCAAAAAGACCCTCGATCCGAAAAATATACTGAACCCGGGAAAAGTACTGCCTTGAGCGGAACGTCCGTCGCATCGATCTCGAACGGAATCTTTAGAACGTTCACCGTACTGACCTGGATCGTATTCGCGGCGTTGCAATACAACGATCCGGATCCGGAAGTTTGGGTCTCGACCTATCTGTCTGTGGTCCTACTCTATGCCGCGGAATGGTTGCCTTCGCTTCGGACTGCGGAACGAAGACGTTCACTCGCGGGGGTTTCCAGAGCCTTAGGTGTCGGCTATTTCGTTTGGGCGCTTCTCGCCTTTCGAGAGGACCCCAGAGTCGACTTCGATTCCGAAATATTTAGGGAAAGCATGGGGCTTGTTCTTTCTTCGATATGGCTACTCATCCTGCCGCTATTCCAAGGTAGATCCCAAGAATGATCCTCCGATTGTCGGTCTGGATCTCCATTCTGGTCCTACGACTGACATACGGAACCGTGCGCTGGACGGAGATTCGCATCCCGGACGCAACCCGGGAATGTTTCCGAAAAAAGAGCGGACTCTTGCTGGCTCTCTGGCACAACCAAATCCCTTTTTTAATCGACTTCACCTCCTCGTATCTGGTCAAGCGGATGGGATTGAGAATCGTACCTTTGGCGTCGCGATCCAAAGACGGAGAACTAATCGCAAGAGTACTGCATCATTTCGGAATCAGATCCAAACGAGGATCCAGTAGACGGGGCGGAGCTTCCGGCTTAAAAGCGTTGGTGGGAGAGGCGATGCACGGGGGAGTCTCCCTAATCACTCCCGACGGTCCCACCGGTCCCGTTTACGAACTCAAAGCGGGTATCGTTCAACTCGCCTCCATTACCGGATATCCTATCATCGCCTATTCGGCGCAATACGACCGCTATTGGACTACGAATAGCTGGGACAGGATCAAGGTCCCGAAACCTTTTTCTCGGGCCGTGATCACTTGTAGCGAGCCCTTCCTTGTCCCGAAGTTGAAAGGGGCAGAGCAATTGGAGGAATGGAGACGTAAATTAGAGCGGTTCCTTTTGGAAAATTGCGGAGTCACCGAAGTTGAGGCCGAGGCGTTACGACAAGAAGTACTCGCCGCAAAGAAAGTGAACGAAGAAATAATGCAGGCAATGAGATAAGGATTCCGCGAATCCGACGAACTTCGAATTCGCTTAAGCGACGGGAGGAATCTCCTCTTCCTTGATTCTATAAAAACTCCAGTGCACGATGAATAATCTGGACAAGAGCAGATAAAGCGATTCTCCGTAGGTTCTTCCGGTAGTTTCAGCCATGGCTTCGAAGGCTCCGATCAATTCTCTTAATATTTCCCTATCTCCGGGATCGGCTACCAAATCCAAATCCACTTGGGAAAGATCTTCGTCCGGCGGAAAGGCCAGATCGTTTGATTCCAGGAGAATCTCCAGAAGTTTTTCCCCCTCGATTACCACTGACTCGGCGGTCTTTTCGGCGGGTTCCGGTCCGTGTAACAAGGAAAAAACTCCGTCCGCCAACTCAAGAATCAATCCGCCGAGAACCATGTCGTTTCCGGATTCGAACGTATCCGAAATCGTTTCGAACTTCTGTTTTAATAACGTGCGTACTTTGACGAAAGATTCCGCCGCGTAATCCATCTCTCCTTCGTCCATCGCCTCTTCGAATCCCTGTAGCCAATCCGGGCCGGTCGGATCGAAGCTGTCCCAATCCGCCCATAAGGATTCGCAGGCCAAAAAAACCTGGTCCGCCGTGGTGCCGACGTGTTTGTACGTCGTAACTACGACCGCCAGCTGCGCGACCGCATCGGCCCACTCGGTTCCTTTTACGTTATTCATGGGAAGATATACTAACCGAAATAAAGTTTCGGAAAAGCAAGATTCCTCCGCAGAGAAAAGAAACCTTCGCATTACCCCGAAAGGCGTAGCAAAAGCGCCTACAATTTAGGCAAAAAGAATCATAACCTTAAGCGTTTCGGAGGATAAAGGAACTTTAATAATCGATTGGACCGAACGCCTTGTTCAAATCCAGTCGTTGATCGTAGAAGCAACTTCCTGAGCTTTTTCTATATGCAAAGCGTGTTTTGCGGAAGGAATCCAAACCAAGTCGCTCCCTTTTAGATAACTATGAATCTTCTTTACCATACTCGGATACGTAATCGGATCCTCTTTACCGGATATTATTATGGATCTCAGTTTGATTTCCGAGATCCGTTTTCCTAGAAAAATTTCCGCCTCTCGATCGAGAGTGTTTCGGGTAAGAAAACGGTACGGTTCGTCGTTCCAACTGGATAAAAGGATTTTTTTGGTAAAGGAACCTAGACTGGGAGGAGATTCATGATATAGAGAAGCGAAAAGCCTCTCGATCTCTTCGGAGTTTTTCGGAAACAACAGCTCCCTCATTTCGTCCCGCTTCGGATGAGGGATTCCTCCCGGAGCGAGAAGCACCAATTTTTTGATCCGCTTTTCCCGCTTGGCATCGAGAAGAGCGATGTACATCGCGATCAGACTTCCCATAGAATGCCCGCCTAGCACCAGATCCCTCAAGTCCATCTCTCTAATGGACTCGTAGATCAAAGCCGCAAAAACGTCGACTTGATAGAGATATCGGATCGGAGGCATGCGACTCCAACCGAAACCGGGAATGTCGGGTAAAAGAATCGTGTAATCCTTGCGCAAAAGAGGAGCTAATTTGCGGAATCCGGAAGAGCTATCCAGAAGTCCGTGCACTAGCAAAAGGTTTTTTTTACCTCCCGAATCCCCTTCTCTCTTCAGATAGAAAAGCTTGTGCCCTCCTACATCCGAGTATACTTTTCGAAAGCCCAATTCGGACTCCATATACCGGATCTTGTTTCGAACGTAGTTTCGAAGAAAAAAACGATAAATGAAATCCATAATTTTACGCTATGATTTATCCTGCGTTTCTATTATCAAGGATTCCTGCGTTTTTCGAAACGACACAACTTGGATTAAAATCTGACCGATTATTTTCCGATACTTAAGCATCTATCATGCGAACCCAGGAACTCCTTCCCATTTTGGAAAACGCCTTCTTCCCCGCACAAGAAGGAATCCTGATCCTGGAACCTAAAACCTACAGTATACTTAGTGCGAATCCCAAAGCGACGGAAATTCTGGGCTATACCAGAGACGAACTACAGACACTTTCTCTTAGCAAACTCCTGTCCCGACCGGAACGAATCGGAAATCACATTTTAGGTGCCGAAGAATTAGGCATTTCTCTGCTATGGAACCTGAGAAAAAAAGACGGCTCCATGACTCTTGTTGAGTTCACGATCAACGCCCTTCTTCCCGACCCCAAAGCGCCGTTGGTCTTTCATATTTATAAAAGATCCGAAGTCCGGGAGACAGAACTGCGACTCTATTATCTGCAGAGTATTTTGAGAAGCCTACGCCTACTCAAACTCAACCTGAGATCCTTGAGATTGAGTTCCGCTTCTACGCTTTTCCAAAAAGTCTGCGATACTCTGCGGGAAAATCCTCATTACAGTTTGATCTGGGGATTTTATCGAAGAGAAGACGGAACGGACCAAGTGATCGTCCAATCCGACTCGGAGGAGGAATGGAAGGAGCGCTTGGAAAACTCCTGGTTAAAGGAGGAACTTCCCTCCCCCATGCGCAGCCTCATAGAAAGCAATGAACTTTTCGTGATACACGAGTTCGGAGCAGGCTCCTTCCCCGAATGGGAGCGAAACCTGGGAACGTCCGATTTCAGAAGATCCTTAAGTCTCGTAGTCAAGGAAGAGGATAAAATCGTCGGCGGAATAGAGATCCTTTCCAAGGAAAATATGGCCTTCGATTCCGGTGAAAATTATCTTTACTTGGAAGTCATAGAAGATCTGCTTTCTTCCCTACAGTTTATCCGGATAGAAAGACAAAGAAGGGAAACCGCAAAATTACTCCAATTCCAAGGAGCTCTGTTAAATTCCATAGAAGTCCCTTTATTGTCCACGGACGAGGAAGGTTTTATCACATATGCAAATTCGAATATAGCGAATTTATTGAATATTCCCAAGGAGGAGACCCTCGGCAAACAGATCCGAGACCTTCTCAGGCTTGACGCCGAATCTGCGGACCGGGTATTTCTCGGATCCAAGGCGGAAATATTGCTCGGGAATTCCGTCGACGGGGAAATCCCTTTCCTCTTAGTCTCTTCCTCCTTAAAGGACGATTACGGCAACCGGATAGGTACGATCGTATTACTGCTCGACGTCACCGAACAGAAGAAAAACGAGGAATTGATACGCGCCTCGGAGCTAAAACTCCGAAACTTATTCGCATCCATGAATAATGGAATCGTAATATTAAATCCGCAGGGAACGGTGATGGAAGTCGCTCCGATCCTGAAATTCTTCCTTTTCCAATTCCTGAACGTGGCTCCAGGGGACAACTTTCCGGAACTTTTCGCGGACGAGATCCGGAACGAAATCATCGAAAAACTCGAAGATTGCGTAAAGATCCAGAGACCCGTATATTACGATTTCTCGATGGCATTGTTGGGAGAGGAGGAAAATTTCTTTTCCGTGAAGTTTATCCCTCTGAAAAAATACCAGGACCTTCCCATAACGGCCATGCTGATCTTTTCGGACGTGACCCAAACCAAACTCCTGGACAGACAACTGTACGAGACGGCAAAGTTCGCGTCTATCGGCGAGATCGCCGCCGGGATCGCGCACGAAGTGAACAACCCTCTCCAATCCAGCCTTCTTTATCTGGAGGATCTATTGGAGCACGAGGATCCGGATCCCGACGAACGAAAAAAAGTATACAGAAGAATAGAGGGAGCAGCCATCAGGATCCGCGATCTGATCAAAGGACTCCTGGATCTGGGAAGAAGAGCCCCCAGAAAAAAGGAACTCGTCTCCCCCTATTTCATCCTTCTCCGAGCCTGCGAGTTGATCGAGGTCAGTTGCAGAAAAAGCGGAATCGAATTAAAACGGATTACCAGTCCGGAACTTCCGCAAATTCACGTAGCTTGGCAGGAAATCGAACAGGTATTGATAAACTGTCTCGTTAACGCGGTAAACGCCATCTCCGAGATGGAACATAAACCCGAATCCCCTTCCATACAAGTTTCCGCCCGAAAAGAAATGTATTTGAACACAGAGACGGTCGGTTTTACCATTCAAGATAACGGTCCGGGAATGAGTCCCGAAGTTGCAGAAAAGGCCTTTCTTCCCTTGTACACGACACGTAGAACGAAACAGGGAACCGGATTGGGCCTTACGATCTCTCAAAGGATCGTGGCGGATCACGGCGGGTCCATTCAGCTGGAATCGAATCGGGGGCAAGGCACCAAGGTTACGATCCGGATCCCGGTGGGAAAGACATGAAGGATCTATAGAAAGGCGACATGACCGAAAATCACCCGAATGTACTCGTAGTCGACGATGAATCGGATATCCGAACGGCTTTGGAAAGGGTCATTTCTCGGGAAGGATATAACGTATTCGTCGCCGAAGACTTCGCTTCGGCAATGCAGATCGTCCGCGAAAATCCGATAGATATAGTGATCTCCGACATCATGATGAGCGGAAAGGACGGTTTGGAAGTCGCCAAGGAAATTAAAAAATACAATTCGAATATACCTGTGATACTGATCACGGGAAATCCCCAACTCCATACCGCGGAGGAAGCGCTTAGAAATAAGGCCTTTGATTATATTTCCAAACCGGTTACCCGACAGAGCCTCCTGGCGGTTTTGGAAAACGCGAAAAAGGAAAAGCAGGAAAAGGATAGAAAGTCCCGAAAAATCCTCAAGACCGTCAGGGAAAAAACCCATCTCGCGCAGCAATTCAAGGATTTAAATTATAGAAACAGTCTGATTTTGGAAACTACAGGGGATTGCGTAATCACTTTGGACGAGTCTCTTGTGATCCGGGCGGTAAACGAAGCCGCCCTCCGACAGTTTCAGTACGGCGAGGAAGAATTGGTCGGACAACAAGTCGAACTACTGATCCGACCGACAAATCGCGACTCCTACCTCGAGCGCATCGAAAAGCTCACTCACCGAAAGTCCGAACATAAAATCGCTAGACTGCATAACGCGGAGCTCATTAACCGTAAGGGGGAACCCAGGACTTTCGACATTTCGGTGTGTAGATACGTCATGAACGGTAGGACGTATTACACTGGAATCGCAAGAGACGTGACCCAGAAGATACTAATTTCCGAAAAACTGATAGATGCAGAAAGAAGGGCGTTTTTGGCTACGATCGCTTCAAGCATAGGTCACGAGATCAATAACGCCCTTACCGCGATACAAGGTTTTATCGAAGTGGCGCGGCTTCCCGATTCCGACGAAAATCTGAAAGATAGAGCCATACAAGTCACCTGGAATCAGATTACAAAACTGAAGAATTTGACGTTCAATCTTCTCCAATTGGGAAAACCGGGCGAGATAGGAAAGGAAAAGGAGATCCTGGATCTGAACGAAGTCGTGGAATCCGTCATCGAAGTCTTCAGAAAAGCTTCCCGCCTTAAGGAATGTGAAATAATATTCCAAAAATCTAAAGAAGTAGTGCGGATATTCTCCAACTCTGATCAACTCAGCCTACTGATATCGAACATAGTGTTGAATTCCGCGGACGCCACGGCAAATAAAGGCAGAATCCAAATCTCCGTTTTGGAACGAAATCACCATCCGATGATCAAAATCCAGGACAACGGAATCGGAATGAGCCAAGAGATCTTAAGAAAGATTTTTCAACCGTATTTCACTACCAAAAAGACGGGCCAAGGCACCGGTTTAGGAATGTTCGTGGCAAAGGAAATCGCCGATCTTTTCGGAATCAGGATCGAAATCGATTCGGAACCGGATAAGGGGACTGAATTCCGCTTGGTATTTCCCGACAAACTGACGAACTAGGCCAAGTTGTCTCTATGTCACAGTCTATTGGAGAAGTCGAGCTCCGATTTTTAGTCCAGGACGGAAAGTTCCCGCTTAAAATAGAGGAGCTTACTCCGGAAGCTTCGGCCCGCAGATACTATAGGGTTTTTTATCCGGGAGATTCCAAAATCCTTTGCAAGGACGTACGGTTTCAGCACGACTTCGTAGATATAGGCAATTTTCTTCGATCCCACGGCTTCCGTGTTCCGGACGTATATAAAACCGACTTGATCCATAATTTGACCCTACTTTCCGACGAAGGCGATAAGGACCTGACTTTCGTCAAAGATGACGGAGAATACCGGGAGTATATGGTAAAATGCGTGGAACTCCTAACGGAGCTGCAGAAGCTCGAGCCGGAAGCCCCCGTCTCCGGCAGGGAATTCGATTACGAAAAACTCCGTTCCGAGAATCAGTTTACGTACACTTCCTTTCTGCAATTCGCAAAACGTTTCGGATTAAAAACGGATCTCCGCGCGGAAGTGAAAATATTCCTGGACGAGGCGGCGGCTTTTCTCGCCGAATATAAGATAAAAGTCTTCTGCCACCGGGACTTTCATGCAAGAAATCTAATGCTTTCCCCCGACGGAAGCATCACGATGATCGATTTTCAGGATGCCAGAATGGGGACTCCTTTTTACGATCTTTCCAGTCTGCTTTACGACGCATACCGTCCCATACCTTTTGCTATGCGAAGGGGATTGTTTCTTCTTTTCATGAAACTCTCGGATTCGAGATTCCCGCGATCCAAGGAATGCTTTTATCTGCAGAGTCTCCAAAGATCCTACAAAGCCCTAGGCTCGTATTTTATGTTGGTCGCCGAAAAAGGCCAGGACAAATACAGAGCCAGCATACTGTCATGCCTGGAGAATCTACTGGAAATCGCGCAAGTCGGACTTTTTCCGGACCAATTGTTTCTCTTCTTCCATTTTCTAAAAAAGGAACTTTCCGGCAACGCCGCATTCGCGGAAAAGTTGGAAGGAATCCCGGATGAACGATAAGGCGTTTTTCCCCTGCGCCGGCTTCGGCACCAGGATGAAGGAATGGACCAAGAAAATCCCCAAACCCCTACTCCCGATTGCGGGCGTTCCTCTCATCTATTATTCCCTTTATTGGGCGGAAAGATGGGGGGTCAAGGAAGGGATCGCGAATTCGCACTATTTGGCCGACGTATTGGAAAAGAATTTGAAACAATTCCGGACGTTTCCTCTCCGCATTTCCCGAGAGGAAACGAGAATCCTCGGAACGGGCGGAGGAATCCGAACCGCTCTTGAAAGATTTTGGAACCTGGACGAGGAGTTCCTGATCCTGAATCCGGATTTTATCCTTTTTCCTAAAGCTGATTTTTCCCCCTGGCCGACTCCCGCGGAAAAAGACGCCTACGATTGTATTTTATATTTATCTAAAATTCCTCCTGACGCGGATTACACGGGCCTCTCTTTAAACGACGGCAAGGTCGAGTTCTCCCCCGGGGGCTATTTTTATATAGGTCTTTCCTGGATACGGGGAAAATGCTTAGGAGAATTGAGCCCGAACGAACCTTACGATCTAGCTGATACGTTCCGAAAGCTGGCGAAACAAGGGAGACTCGGAGGCAGAATCTTTCCGGGAGAATGGATGGACCTTGGGGAAAAAGAATTCTACGAAGCGGCTCGGAACACCGATTTCGGACACAAACTAGGTCCCGGATGGAAAGAGTTCATATCGACCGAAGCTTGACCGCGTTTCGCGGGCGTCAAAGTCTAAGCGTTGAGTCGGAGCAGACGGCTCTACGAAGTCGCTGATTAATTTGGTTAGATAAAGACTGCAGGAGAAACTTTGAATTTCTTTCCTAACGCCTTAATCTGACGAATATTTAGTTCTCTTTTGCCATTCAGAATCTCGGAAACAACCCCCTGGCTGCCCAACTCCACCATGTCCTTTTGAGTAAACCCGTTCTCTTCCATGAGATATTTTAATATCTCGACAGGACTTCCACTAATAGTTTCAAAGTTGCTCTTTTCGTACTCTTCAATGAGATTTCCAACTGTTTCCATTAAAGGAGCCAATGGGTGATTTTCGTTGTTACCTATCTCATCTATTAATTTATCAAGAGCTTTTAATAATTTTTTGTATTGTTTGTCGGAATGAGGAACAGATAGCAGATCTTTAACTTCTGGCCATACATTTCTTACACGCTCTAATTCAAGAATCATATCCTATTCCTCCTTCCATTTTCCTTTATCATATTCCGAATGCGTTAAAACATGTCGAATAAAGACTTTCTTTCTATTGTAATGAATAGCGAAAATTAATCTAAAATGATTCCCGCTAATATTAAAGGCTATAAATTTGCCTACCTGATCTGCGCTTTTAAATACTTTTCTTAATTCGTTAAAATTCTTAAAACCCGTATTTTGAACTATTTTAAACCAGCTTTTGAAAGAAGATCCTGAGTTTGGATGTTTAATTACAAAATCTGAGATCTTTTTCCAGCTAATTATATGCACTTATATAAAGAATATCTCATAATGAGATGTGAAAAGCATTTTTCTTTTTTATTTCAAGATGAATTTTTAGTGATTGCGTATAACTTTCTTTATATTCGACCTAAAGGAAAAACCGCTACCCCCTATCCGACCGGATTTCAATTCGATCGGTAGCGGATGAAAAACCCGAAAAAGTGTACACCGCCGACGTCTAAAAAGGGACGCTGGAACATATATGCGCGATTTTACCGTACTAGTAACAGAGGCAGCCCGAGGGGATGAAACCGCTTTTACCGAATTGGTTTCCAGGTTCGAAAAATACGTCCGCAGCGAGGCCGGAAAACGGATCCGGGACGAAGCAAAGGCGGAAGATCTGACGCAGGAAGTCTTTCTCGAAACCTGGAAGGTGCTGCCTAATCTGAGACAGCCCGAGGCACTTCCTTTCCTACTCCGACGACTCGTAGTCAAGCACTCCGATCGCATTCTCAGGCGGAAGGATTTGATTTCGGGGGAATTCCGTCCCGAAATCGCCGTCTCTTCGAATTCGGATCCGAATGAGGACCTCTGGAGAAAGGAGGTACTGCAAGCCCTGGAGGAACTCCCCTCCGAGGAGAGAGAACTCCTAAATCTCAGATATTTCGGAGAGTTGAGTTACGAAGAGATCTCGGAAAGAACGGGAATTTCCGGAGGAAACCTGAAAAATCGTCTACGAAGAAGCAAAGAATTATTGAGAAGAAATCTGCTGACCAAATCGGATCGAAAAGAATGGCTAGAGGTCCTTCACAAACCTATGGCCATCGCCTCTTAGAAAAATCTATGGAAACACCCGTTTTGCCCGAAAACCTTCCTCTCGGAATCCGCTTGGACGAAGGCCATCTCAAGGAAAGAAAAATATTCCTTTGGGGCCAAGTAGACGACGCGACCGCCAAACATGTGGTCGACAGACTCCTCTATCTTTCTTCGGAAGACCCGAAAAAGGACATCACCTTGATCATCAATAGCCCCGGAGGAGCAAACACTTCCGGAATGGCGATTTTAGATACGATGAAAGCCGTCCCGAACGATATTCGAACTGTATGCATGGGTTTGGCGGCGAGTTTCGGCGCCTTGCTTCTTCTTTCCGGAACCAAAGGAAAAAGATCCGCTATGGCCCACAGTCAAATCATGCTTCACCAACCTCATGTGCCCGGTCGCTTGGAGGCAAAGGCAACCGATCTAGGAATCTTCGCAACCATGGTGGAACGCGAAAAGAAAGAGATCAATAGAATCATCTCGGAACAAACGGGACAAGCCTTGGAAAAAGTGGAAAGGGATACGGATCGCGACTTCTGGCTTTCGGCGGACGAGGCCGTGGAATACGGTATCTTGGACTTCGTTTTTAAAAGCTGGGTCCCTTCCGAAAAAGAGAAGGATTAGATCAGATATATCCGGAAAGGCACCAGGCGCAGATCCCGAAATGCGCGGGAATTTCCGAGACCACTCGTAACGGAACGTCCGCAGGAATCGATGGAAAGAAAATCCGGTCGTCCACAGTCCTTCCGCAATGCTTGCAGGTGGAAAGTTTCCATGGCTCTAGAGTCTCGGTAGGTGTTCCTATGAAATGATCCGGGAAGGGCCTCACCTCTTCGTCCTGACTAAGTCTCTTCGTTAAGGATTCGTATTTTTCTCCGAAAGGAAGTTCCGCTCGAAATACGTGTTCCCCGTCCGGCGTATCGAATCGTAATAAACTGGGCCGTATTCCGATTTCTTTAAATTGTACCAAGGAAAGAGCAAGGCCGATCTGTCTTCCTTCCTCGTCAAACGGGTAATCCTCGTAATAGTCGGAAACGTTCTGATAGGACTTCGCGCGGGAAAGATATTCCGTCAGATCCTCCTCCGATTCGGAAGGAACGATCGCGTTGTTAGAAATCTCCACGGCAATCCCCGTAGGATTATGGGAGAGTACTGTTCTAAGATAAAATCCTTGTTCTTTTAACAATGAGCGGGCGGACATAGGATCCGAAAAATCCCAGGATCGCCAGAACTCCTCTTCTCGTTCCAGGAGAGTATCCGACTCGCTCGAATTCCATCCTTTAGTTCTGAAATAGGAATCCAGGCAGTTTTCCTGGTGCGCCCGTTCTAGTAACGTGGACAAAAGGGAAAGCAAAGGGGAAAGAAGATCCGACTTTTGGTAGAATTCCAGACAAAACCGAAGATAGTTCTCCAGATTCGTCTTATAGGTACCGGAAAGTACGATACCGTGGAGGATGATTTTTTTTCCCGCCTCCATTGCCTGAATCAGGCGATTCCATTTGGCAAATTCGAGGTTCATTTGCATCCGGGGATAGCAGTCGCTCTCTCCAATAAAAAGTATCGGGTTTCGATAATGCCTGTCGCCTTTTTTTTCGCGACGAAACCGGATAAAAAAACCCCGACCTCGGCAAAGAGAAACCCTTTACCGAGATCGGTTACAATACGGTGCTACGTTAGTTTTGATAAGTACGCGGAGATCTTTCCCCGATTCCAATACAACGAATCACCCGTAACGAAACGAGCAGGATTTCGATTAGGCCGAAATCGGAGGGGGAATGTTCAGAAGATATTGGGCGAGAAGTTTACAGAATCGGAATGGAAATCTATCTTGGCGGGACGTTTTGGAATCGAGCAGCCCGGGATTATGTATCTTTTGAGAATCGAAACCGTCGAACGAAAGCTCCGCCTTTTCCGAATTTTCGATAAAGCTATCGCCGCTCTGATAGTATTGCGTCGCGGGTCCCGTAATGCTCGGGGTCGTCGTGGGAATTTTTTTTCCGGAATAAGGATTGGAATGGGTTAAATGCAGAAAAAAAAGCAAAGCCGGGAGCGCCAATCCGGCGAATATTAAACGAAAAGCTTTCCGTTCCTTTGCCATACTTCAAAGGCGATCAAAATCTTCCGATTGTCAAGTCCGAATCTTTCATATTCCTTTTGCTCTTAATTTTTCCCTTAGCTCCTCGAAGCCGGATTTTCCCAAAAGGGCGAACATATTTCTCTTATAGGCCTCCACCCCCGGTTGGTCGAAAGGGTTTACGCCGGATAAGCTGCCGGAAATACCGCAAGCCAGCTCGAAAAAATACATTAGATTTCCTATATATTCCGGACCGGTATCCGGAAAACAAATTTCGATGCAGGGAACGTTTCCTTCCGAATGTGCGGCCAAGGTCCCCAAAATCGCCTGACGATTCACTTCCCTCATCGGCTTTCCCGCCAAAAAATTCAAACCGTCCAAATCCTCTTCGTCCGCAGGAACCACGGGATCCGCGGATGCCTCTTCCGGACGCAGCACCGTCTCGAATAAATTCCTTTCCCCTTCCTGAAGGTATTGCCCCATAGAGTGCAGATCCGTAGTCAAGTTGACTCCGGCCGGAAAGATACCTTTTCCGTCCTTTCCCTCGCTCTCTCCGTACAATTGCTTCCACCATTCGGTAAGAGTACTTAACGAAGGTGTAAAATTCGAAAGAACCTCTATCTTCCTTCCTTCGCGATAAAATCTGTTCCTCAAAACCGCGTATCTACAGGAAAGATTCTCTTCCGGTGAAGTTTTACTTAAAAGATGGTCCGCCGCATCTCGGAACCCGGCAGCAAAAGTACGAACGTCTATCCCTGCGATCGCTATCGGAACCAGGCCGACGGGAGTCGAAACGGAATACCTTCCGCCTACATCGTCCGGAATGGAGAATGTGGAAAACCCGAGAACTTCCGACATTTTCCGCAAAGCCCCTTTCGCCGAATCAGTGGTTGCGATGACCCTTTGCGAGGCCCTGTCTCCGTATTTTTTCTTTGCGAGATTCCATAGCAGCCGGAACGCCAAGGCAGGTTCCGTCGTCGTCCCCGACTTCGATATTACGTTGATCGAAAATTCCCTGGTTTCCAGATATTTCAATAATTCGGAATGGTATCTGCCGTCCAAATGGTGACCGGCATATATGATCTCGGGGGAACCGATCTTCGGCCGGAAAAAATGCGGCTTGGTCGCGTCTATCACGGCCTTGGCTCCGAGATAGGAGCCCCCGATTCCGATCAGTACTACCGTTTCGGATTGGCTCCGGATTCGTTCCGCTTCCGATACGATTCTGTCGAGCTCCGAAGATAAAAGCCTTTGCGGGTAGCGGACCCATCCCAAAAAGTCGCTCCCCTTTCCCTTCCCCGAAATTAAATTCTCGAGCGCGCTCCCGGCGTCCTTCCACAATTCGTTTTTAGGATCCTTCCCTAAAAACTCGGAGGCAAAGCGATCTTTTAATTCCAAAGAAAAAGTCATACGTCCTACCGATCCGGGCAGAATACCGACAGGTTCCCGGATAGCAAGGAAAAGATGCGGATTCGAAATTACGAGTTTCTACTTCTAGGAATAAAAGAGGCTTGAAATTCGGGACTCCCTTACGATCCTAAGCGGCTCCGGATTCGGTCGGTCGAAGCCGGAAAGCTTTCATGCAAGGTCCAAAAACAGAAGAACTGATCCGCATTTTGAATTCCCTTCCGCAATCCCAGATGGCCGGATCGATCCGTCTTTTTTCGGCCCCTGGCAGAATCAACATTATCGGCGAACATGTGGATTATGCCGGAGGAATCGTTTTACCTGCCGCCATCGATTTCCGAATCTCCGCGGCGGTCCGTACCAACGGAACGAATCTTTTCCGGATTTATTCTTTGGATTACGATTCCTGGAAAATCTCCGAAACGCTTCAGTATGACCCGATCCAAACCTGGTCCAATTACGTTTTGGGAGTCGTATCCGAAGCGGGAAAGATAGGCTTACCCGTTCCGGGATTCGATCTTGCGTTCGGAGGGAACATTCCCCAAGGAGCCGGACTTTCCTCGTCGGCGGCATTGGAAGTGGTAACAGCCTATTCCCTTTCGGAACTTTTCGGGTGGAATCTTTCCAAGACAAAGATCGCACTCTTAGGACAATCCGCCGAAAACCGATTCGTAGGAGTCAACTGCGGAATTATGGACCAGTTCGTCATCTCCGTGGCGAAGCCGGAGAGCTGTATTTCTTTGGATACGGAGACATTGGAATACGAGTATATTTCGTTGGAATGGAAGGATTGCGAATTAGTTCTCATCGATTCCAAAGTAAAACATAGTTTGAAAGACAGCGAATACAACGATCGAAGAAAGGAAACCGAATCTGCCTTGGAAAAACTCAAGAAAATCCGACCGACATTGACTTCTCTGTACCATGCCGAGGAGGAATGGCTGGACGAGTCAAAGGAACTCACTCCCCGGGAAATGTCCAGAGCTCTGCACGTAATCGGAGAGCGCAAAAGAACGCATAACGTGATTCGTAGCTTGCAAAAAGGAGACGCCATTGAGGTGGGAAAATCCCTGTATTCCTGCCATGACTCCCTTTCTCGCCTCTTCGAGGTCTCCTGTCCGGAAACGGATTATATCGTGGATTGGATGAAAGGAAAGGGAGTCATGGGTGCCAGAATGATCGGTGGCGGATTCGGAGGTTGTGTTCTCGTATTGGATCGGATCGGACGCGGGTCTTCCCTTTTTTCCGAATGTAATGACGCTTATTCCCGGAAATTCGGCGTTTCCGCTGACATTTATCCGATTAAAATTTCGGAAGGAGTCCGCGAAGAACGCTGACGGAAGAGAAAAAACGGTCGAAAAATCCCCAGACAAAACGCAGACTGTTCGACGAGCCGGTAAATCCAAACTAAACCCGGAAAGAATCGTTCGGAAATTATGGCGGAAACTCCCTTTAATTTAGATAGCAAGGAATTCGATCATGATGCGCCCGAATTGGGGGTTTTTCTGGATCCGAATCATACCCCGCTTGGACTCCCGCAAGACGCGGTGGTAGTAAGGATAGCGGGAGAAATCAATCTGTATTCCGCACAGATCATGAAGGAGAAATTCTTTCAACTCCTGGATCGCGGTTTCCTGTATCTTTTGGTGAATATGGAGAACGTGAAATACATAGATTCTTCGGGTCTCGGAGTATTTATGGCGACGCATTCCCGTTTGGTTAAAATGGGAAAAGGTGGGATCGCGGTTTTTTCCCCTTCTTCTCAAGTGAATAAGATCCTGGAACTCACCAAACTCAAAAGTCTGATCAAGGTTGGCACCACCTCCGCCGAAGCCTGGAAATTACTCTCGCCTTGAGGATGTCCCTACCTCTAGAATTCCAAAATCATATAGAGACCCTTCTCCATTGCAGATTATGCCCGAAGATGGAGGGAAATCCTGTCCAAGGCTGCATCCCGAACGCGAAGATCATGAGTATAGGTCAGGCCCCGGGGATACACGAAGAAAGATACGGAAGGCCCTTCGCGTATACCGCCGGAAAGACTCTCTTCAAATGGTTTTCCTCCATCGGCGTCGAAGAAGAACTATATCGATCGAAAGTGAATATGGCGGCCGTCTGCCGCTGCTTTCCCGGAAAAGCGAAAAGCGGAGATCGAAAACCGGATCCTTCGGAAATCGAAAATTGTTCCGGTTTCCTGGCCTTCGAGGTCAGATTCAACAAGCCTGAATTAGTGATCCCGATCGGGAAACTCGCGATCGATCAATTGCACGATGAGAAAAAATACAAACTCGAGGACGTAATCGGAAAAAAATTCAGAAGAGAGTTTCATGGCATAGAGCTGGATTGGATCCCTCTTCCCCATCCTTCCGGTTTGAACGTTTGGAACCATACTCAGGAAGGAAAAATCCTGATCGCCAAAGCGTTGGACCTGATCCGAAAGCACCCCGCTGTCGAGCGTGAGCTCTTAAAATTCTAGGAAAGAAATTCGGTTTAATCCTTCCAATTCCACCATTTCGTCCGATTTGGATCGGGATCGGAAGTCGCCGAAACGTAAACGGCGCACCGAAAAACGTACAACATGCAGCGGTCAACCTTCGCCCCTTGCAGGACGCAAAGTTCGTCATAGAGTTTTTCGGGATTGCGGCCCGCCAGATCCTCTTTTCCGCGGACGCCTAGATTCCACAAGTCCTCCGCGATCACCTTTCCCACTCCCGGTAAAGTCCTGAATTCTTTCAGTACAGCCTTGCGCACCATGAAAACTTATGCTATAAAAATCCCCGAGAAAATCAAGTATTTGCAACCGTTTGTCCAATTCCTTTTTTTTCGGGACGTAAATCGGAAAAGAAACGTTCTGCGCCGCTTTCGGATTCGCAAGCGCGATTTCCGGCGATTTCTCTGAACAGACTTGCATAAGCGAAAAGAAAATATATCCTGGTTTGAACCTGTAAAGTTCTGTCGTCTCATCATCGAGATTCGTATAAACTGTTAGAACTAACGATTATGAATGTAAGAATGTTCCGGAAAGCGGTTTTATCCTTTTTCTTCCTCACGGTTTTATCCTGCGGAAGTTCCGTCGCCGTCAGGCCGGCCGCCGGCATCGCCGGAAACTACGATTATCTGCACGACGTCGTTATGCAAAAATTACGGGAAAGAAGTAGGCAGGAAGAAATCGTAGGCATAGGTTTCGCGATTACCGACAGCTCCGGAAAATCCATCGTAGGAGGGTTAGGAAAAGCCTCATCCGAACGGTCGGTTCAGGAAAACACCATCTTCAAGGTAGGATCCCTTTCCAAAATATTCACCGGGATCGCGGTCTTACAATTGGCGGAAAACGGAAAAGTGATCCTGGACGACCCTGCCGAGAGATATATTCCCGAATTGAAAGGCGTATCTTCCCGGTTTCCGGAAGCGAAACCGTTTACGGTCCGCCAACTTCTCACGCACCATTCCGGCTTACCTTCGGACGTATTCGAAGATTGGATGCTATCCGATCATTCTTTGGATAAATCCCCTTACAACGAACTGCCTCCCCTTTTACAGGGCATCCACCTCACACGTCCCCCGAATACCGCGTTCGCCTACAGTAATCTGGGTTTCTCCCTCTTAAGCATCATCGTGGAGAGGACAAGCGGTTATAGTTTCGAGGAATATATGAGGAGATTCGTGTTCGACCCGGCGGGAATGAAGAACACGAGTTTTTTCGACGATTTACCCGAGGCTCAAAAATCCGAAGGTTATTCCGGATGGCTGTGGAAGACGGAAACCAAGGTCCCGAAACTCAGGGATTTGGCGGCTACTTCATTATCCACGACTCCCGAGGATATGAATTCGTTTATCAAAGCCTTATTTACGAAGGCCGGTAAGGGAAATAAGTTGATGACCGGCAGAAGCCTTTCGGAATTCTACGAAAAACAAAATAGAGGCATAGAGAGAGACCTGGATTTCGAGATCGGCCTCCCGCTATGGAGATTCCTGGACACTCGTGGAAATCTCCTGTTCGCGGGACACGGAGGAGACCTTCCCCCTTTTTCCTCCTATCTACTTCTGGATCCGGAAAACCAAACCGGAGTCTTCTTGGTTTCCAATACTTTAAGTAGCGGATCGACGGGACTGGAGGAACTCGCGATCGAATTCCTATCCACACTTTCCGAAGTCAAAACCGGACGTAGGCAAAGTCTTCGCATAAAAACGAAAATAGAAAAAAATCCCGGACCGGAGCAGATCAAAGTGTGGAAGAAATGGGAAGGATATTACGCCTCTCCTTTCGGTTTACACAGACTCGAGTTCGGGAAAAAAAATCCCAAGCTCACGATGTTCTCCTCCGAGTTTTCCCTCCAACCCCTGATGAACGGGGATTTCTTGCCGAAAATCCCGACACTCTTCGGGTTGTTCGACCGGGATCGTGAAAACCTGGATAAGATTCGGATCTCTCTGCACGAATTCGCTAAGCAACCCGCCCTTGCCTTTTCCACCACTCAAATCCCGAAGGGAGGAATGTTGGGTCTTGCGGAGAAAGTGGAGCCTTATCCTCTAACCTCCGAGTGGCAGGATAGAATGGAAACCTATAAACCCGAGTGCGCCGACCCGGAAGATATATTAGAAAAACTGCAATTTTCTTACGACGAAGATACCGGATTCATAATGATGAACATGTCCTTAAGAATCCCCGGTGTCGCCAACCATTCGGTTTTTCCCGTCAGGCCCCTGGGCAAGAATACTCTGATCGTACTAGGCCACGGAAGAAACCTAGGGGATACCTTGAGTTTCGAGTTGGACGAAAAAGGAGGAGAACTTCTGACCTATTCCGGATACAGAATGAAAAAAGTGAAATTACACCACGAGACCTCGCGTGTCCACCTTCCCCCGAGCAAGACGGCGTGTACTTCCAATCGGACACTTTCGCGTTTGTTAAAAAACCTGCACCTGCACACTCTGAGTATTTCCAGGCAGCGGGAATGAGTTTATTTTTCCGAATACCCTAGGACTTCCCAACACCACTTTTTTTCCAAATTCCGATCAGCAAACAGAACTGCCTCTGGATCGGCATTTTCCGACAGGATCGCCCAGGCTCCCGCATGGAATTCCCGATCCAGAATCCTTGCACCGGGGAATTCCCCGCCCAATTCGACGGATTTTCGCACGGCTTCCTCCCATTTCATTTCCCGGAACACAGGCACATATTCCGAAACGATGCCCAACCATTCTTCGGGAAATGAAACGTTTTCCGGCAGCACCAGCACGACTCTATGCAACATGTTTTCCCCCCGGTGCGCCAAGGTCCTGGAAAGATAGGAGGCCGGGATCGCCGAAAATTCCATCAAGATTTCGTTAATTAGCTTTGGAGAAAAAGGCTCCCGAGGGCGAAGGACGACGTCCGTGACCGTGTATGGATCCTTGAGGAGCCTAATTCTCAGTTTTGAAAAGAATTCCTTTTTGCTCGATTCCAAATTCTTTCCTTCCCACCAAACGGCGATATGTCGGGAACCCGGAACGGAAAAATCCGCAATACCTTCCTCCGTCGCTCCGTCTTCCGAAAAAAGGAATACGTCCCGCATACTCGGATCGAAATCCGCAAGAAAAGGTCTAGGCGTTTCGTCCAGCCGCCTATCCAAACGGTCCTCCGAACGAAAGAGGGTGGAAGCAAGGTCCTCCGGAGAGAAATTCGGAGTGCGAATGACCCTATAAGGAGGTTTGGGAAGATAAATCAAACCTTCCCTTTCCGCATCCTTTCTCATTGCCGTTCCCGGAAGCACGGACAAAGGAAAAACCTGAACCCACTCCCCCAAACCTTTTTCGAAAAAGAAATCGATCCCTTCCAGGACATCCCCCGGACTATCGCCGGGCAGTCCGATAATCAAATCCAGCAAAAGTTCGATCCCTCGGTCCGCCAACATCTTGGCCGCTTCCGCGACCTTTTCTGGACTGCCGTAACGTTTGACCCGCTTTAGAGTTTCCTTATTGATCGATTGCATACCGAGTTCGATCCTGTCGAATCCTGCTGCTGCGAGTTTATCCGCGATTTTTTCCGTTATCCCTTCCGAACGAAGCTCGCCGAACATACTCATTTGCCGGTCGGAATTCACATCTATGATAGAGTCCAAAAATTCCTCGAAACCCGGCCTATGGTTGAAGGTAGGATCCAGAAAGACCAGCTCTCGGGCGCCCCTTTCCTTCAAGCCGCGTATCAAACGGATCGTTTCAGGAATATCTAATGTTCTAAGTACATTGCTGCTTTTCGGATAGAAACAATACGTGCATTGGGACCTACAGCCCCGAACGGTTTCCAAATATGTGGAACGGGCGGGGTCCACAGGAACGAAACCGGCTAAATAAGGAGAAGGATACGTAGTCAAAGGGAACGCGGCATTTTCCTCTTGCGAAAAAGGACCCATTCTACCGTCCCTACCTCGTACCGCCACGTTCGGAACGGCGATTATATCCTCGTGCTCCAACAAAGTCGTCAAGAGTCTGGCGAACGTACTTTCCGCTTCTCCGGAAACCGCAATGTCGTATCCCGTTTCCGAGAGTACGAACGGATTGTCCGGATTTACCTCCGGACCGCCGATCAGGATTTTCGTTTTCGGGGATCGGCTTTTCACTTCCCGAGCCAAGTGGAGACTTCTTTCAGAATTCCAAAGGTAAAGGGAAAAGCCTACGAACTCCGGTTCATTCCGGGCGATTCTATCTGCGAGACTCGTGTCTCCTTCCGAATCCGTAACGGAAGGATCCAAGACCTCGACTTCCAAGCCTTTCTTTTCCAGACCGTTTTCCCTAGCGGAGACCGCCAGACATCCTGCGGCCAAGGGAACGTTCCCCGTAGCGGCGAATGCGGTCGGAGGAGGGACCGGAAGTTGGACGAGTTTTAATTTTGCCATCTCTTCCCGTTTCCAGGTTTTAGACGGTGGAAACCCGTGACAATCCTGAAATCGCGTGTTTCCGCTCTTAAGAACCCATCGATCCGGGAATCCTTAAGCGCCTGAAACTTTTCCTGCGGGCGGAGGTTCTTCCGGGTTTCCGTATTTTTTGCAAACATTCAATTCCGAAAATTTAGCCGCATTCTGCTCGCATTGCACCTGTTTCAAGGTTTTGTGCTGTATGCAGTGATTTACGATGGCCTCGTTCATCTCCGGTTTCAAGATACTCCGAAGCATCAATGCTTGCACCTGTTTGGGCATACTTTCGTCGTCCGCAATCAGTTTTACGATATGAATTTGGGCATCCGCACACTCTTCCGGTTTCGGTTTGGTCCTAAAACATGCCGTCAGGAAGACGATTAGGATACAAAAAAGAAAAGCGGACGTAAACCGTCCGCTTTTCCCTCTTCCGAAAAAGTAGGAGATGCGATTACTTATCGCCGCTGTCATCGACGGCTGCTGCCGCTTCGACGCGTTTGCGAAGTTCTCTGATCTCGTTCTTGTTCACACCCGGGAGTTTCATAGCGTCTTCGTAATACTTGATCGCTTTTTCAAAATCTCCTGCGGAGAAGTAATAGGTTCCGATATTTGCTTTTGCAGCTCCGGATTTTCCTCCGGCTTTTTTGTCTGCTTTTTCCCAAGCTTCTTTCGCTTTTTTGAAGCTAGGAGTTTCTCCTTTAATCTCTTGGTATCCGTCGTCCAGATAACCTGCTACTTCGGGATCTTCGTCTTTAGTATAAACGCTGATTCTTTCGGTTTTTACCAGCGGAGAAAGACGTTCCTTAATATAGCCTGCTGCTTGATCCAACGCCTTACCGAAAGAATCCAGTACGGAAGGACATGCCAAGTTGCCTACTCCTGCATCTACTTTTGCAGGGTTGGAAACGACGGCTTTTTTAACCTCTCCGGTTTCTACTTTGATCAAAGTAGCGTCCAGAGGGATCAGCATATAACGAATTCCGGTTTGTTTGGTAACCGGTCCGCTACCGCTGGTGTCGATATTTTTACCAGTCGCCATAGAAGCGAGAGCACCACCGACTTTCATCGCTGCAGCGCCGTAATCCACCATCATCTCGCTACCGCATTCCGTATAAGGCTTTTGGTATCCGATATACAGAATGGCTTCCGCACCTAACATGTTTCCGATTTTTGCACGGTTTTTGGTGATACCGGTGAGGCTCAGGGTAGCTTCGTTCAATGCGTCGGCACGTTTGCTCAAATCGATGAGTCTGTAGTAGGATTCTTTATCGAATGCTTCGAAAACTTTCGCCGGCATTTGATCGATAAAGCTTGAACCCGCTCCGAAAACGGTTTCCCAAAGACTCTTTTGGGGTTTTTCCACAGCCAAACCAACGTTACGAATGGAGCCAAGGAATTTTTGTAATTGGCGTCCGTCTTTATTTTTTGGGAAAACGGGATATTCTACGTCTACGGTGTCTGCGCAGTTGGAAAGTGAGAATACCAACGCTCCAGCAAAAAGCAGAGAAGCGATTTTTTTCATTGGGTTAATACCAATCCTTTATGGATGATTTTAAGAATAACAACGTATTGATTCGGGGATTTCTTTTCCTGTCAATTTATTTTACGATTGGACGCGTTTAAAACGAATTCCCGCAGATTTCGGAGAAGGTATTATCACTTGCAAAACGGACCGGAAAACGAAAACCTAATTTCTAGAACGTTCCATTGCCGAAAGGCCGTCCGAAACGGTCAAAAAAAGAGGAAATTCTCCGAAAAAAAGACTCCGGGGGCAATATGAAAACCGCAGATGAAATTCGTAGATCTCTGGAATCTACGTACATGAGCCACGAGATCGACGAGAAACTCCCTTTGATCGAGGAAATCAACCGTCTCAAAAAGGAAAAGAATGCCGTTCTTTTAGGCCACAATTACATGACTCCCGATATTTTCCACGGAGTGTCGGATATCGTCGGTGATTCTTTGTATCTCAGCAAGGTAGCGGCGGACACGAAGGCGGAAATCATTCTTTTTAACGGAGTTCATTTCATGGCGGAGACCGCTAAGCTTATGTCTCCCGAAAAAAAGGTCCTCATTGCCGATCTGAAAGCGGGATGTTCCTTGGCGGAAAGTATCACCAGGAAGGATGTCCAAGATCTCAAAGCCAAGTATCCCGGAATTCCGGTCGTCACCTACGTGAATTGTACTGCGGACGTAAAGGCCGAGACGGATGTCTGTTGCACCTCCGCGAATGCCGTCCAAATCGTCAATTCTCTGGATTCCGACGAAGTAATCTTTCTACCCGACGAATATTTGGCGGGGAATGTCCGAAACCAAACCAAAAAGAAAATCATTTCCTTTCCCGGACGTTGCATGGTTCACGAAATGTATTCTCCCGAGGATATCCTTTCCGTTCGGAGACAATGGCCCGGAGTCACAGTAATTTCCCATCCGGAATGCAAGGAAGACGTGGTCGCAATCTCCGATTTCTCCGGTTCCACCTCTCAAATGGCCAAATTCATCAAGGACTCCGGAGCAAAGGACGTTTTTTTAGTCACGGAATGTTCTATGGGAGACAATTTACGCGCGGAATTTCCCGAGAGAAGTTTCGTTTCTTCGTGCCGCACCTGCCCACACATGAAGAAAATCACCTTGGAAAAAATTCGGGACGCTCTCCTGTACGAACGTTACGAAATAGAATTGGATCCCGAAGTGATTGAAAAGGGAAGAATGGCCGTTCAGAGAATGTTGGATATCAGCTATAAATGACGTTTCGCATCGGCCAAGGACTGGACTTTCATCGATTAGAACTGAATCCTTCCCGAGATTTGATCCTGGGAGGAACCTTACTAGAGTCCGAATACGCTCTGGTCGGACATTCCGACGCGGATATAATATTGCACGCGTTAGCCGACGCCATTTTGGGAGCCTTGGGCCTGGGAGATATAGGACAATATTTTCCGGACACGGATCCGAAGTTCAAGAATATGAATTCAAGAATCATCCTGGAAAAATCCCTGGAGCTGATGAGAACAAAAGGATTCGAACTGGTCAATACGGACTGCACCATCATAGGGGAACGTCCGAAAATCTCTCCGCATAGATTCCGTATCCAAGAGACCTTATCCGGGTTACTAGGCCTTCCGCAAGACTGCGTCTCCATCAAAGCGACCACTACGGAAAAAATGGGAGCGATCGGCAGACAAGAAGGAATCGGCACCATTTGCGTGGTACTATTGGCAAAGAATTAAGAATGCCCTTCCGTTAGGCGATTTTCCATCAGGATCGCGTCTTCTCCGGAGGAATAATAATCCTTTCTTCTTCCGATTTCCCGAAAACCTAAGGAAGCGTACAAACCCTTTGCTACGAGATTGGAAGCGCCGACTTCCAAGAACACTCTGGGATAAACGGAGCACAGATAAGAGAGCGCCCGCTTAGCCTCACCGAAACCTCTTTTTTTCGGAAAGATTCCGATCCGAAGCAATTCCGCTTCTTCTCCCAAATCCAGAAAAAGCAGATGACCGGTTTCTTCCCGAATCCAGGCAGGATGCAAAGAGATATGCTCGCTGATTCCCATCGGAGTCCAAAAGGAATCCGGAAAGCAGATCCTTTCCGACTCGGACAAAAATGTTACGTCTTTCGAGTCCGCAATTCGCCATCCTGCCGGGGGAATTATTTTTTTTCCGAATGACAAACCGTTTTCTCCTTGCAGGCGTCAAAAATAACAATATGAATTGACGGTCTCTTTGGGGAAGAAGTTTCCGAGCTCCGCCGGAATCGACTGCGAAGCGCTTCCGCCTCAAGAGCGAAGTCTCATAGGAGAATTTGATTATGAAAACCGTAGGTAAGTACCTATATGCAGTTCCGTTTTTAATTTTCGGGATTTTTCACCTGATTTACGCTCCTGGAATGGCCGGATTAGTACCTTCTTATATACCCTTTCAGGTCGTTTGGGTTTACTTAACGGGCGTTGCGATGATCGCTGCGGCAGTCAGTATCTTTATCAACAAAAAAACGAAATTGGCTACGACTCTTTTAGCCGTATTGTTAGGCTTATATATCGTATTGATCCATTTAGGTCCGGCAGCGGGAGGAAACCAACAAGAAGTAACGGCTCTCTTAAAGGACCTGGGATTGTTAGGTGGAGCCTTGGTGATTGCGGGCATTTCAAAAGACAACGAGTGATTCCGGGGAGAAAGGAAGAAAAGAGAGAGAAGAAAGAAACTTCTTTCTCTTTTCCAATTCTAGTCTTGGAATTATGATTCCGTCTGTTCGCAAACGGTGGCCCCACCCTGCTCTGGGTGGGGGCCGGTGCGGTGGTACCCATCCTGCAGCCCATATCATAAAAACTACAAACCGACAAGAGTTTTTTCGTGCTTGCAGGAGTTCCAACAAACCTCAAGTCCAAAGTCCCTTCCTCCGTCTTTTCGCAAAATTCCGTCATCCAACCTGATTTTCCATAGACCGTCCTACGGTTTTTTGGCACCGTATTTCCTATTCAAATGAAGACTTTCTCCTCCGTATCCATACTTCTTATTTTTCTCTCCGGCGCTTTTGATTCCTGCAAGAATCTCAGTAAATTTTCCTCCAAAAGTACGTACAAGCCCCCGACAGTGGAAGATTTGGAATCCTGGAAACGCAGACTCTCCATGGACGAATCCGAAATCGTGGAACTGGAAAAAAAAATCCGGGAACTCGCTTCCAAAACAAGATCTGCGGGAGCACTCAGTTGGAAGATCGCCCAAGGCTACATGAAAATCGGCGACTACGATCTCGCTTCCAAATATTATAATAAAGCGATCCAAGAGGAAGCGAACGGCAAAAAATCCGAGGTTGTAGGGGCGGACGTGCACTTTTTCGAATCGGCTCTACCCTATTTCGATAAGGCTCTTCTATTGATGCCGGTAGACCAACAACTGCTCTTCGAAACCGGCTTGGCGTACGCGAACGCCTCCAAAGACCGGGGCTGGGAGCCGAACCGAAGGCAGACGGCCATCGAAATTTTCCAAGCTCTATCCCGTCAGGATCCCCGGGATTCCAGATTTCCCTTCCAATTGGCCTTGATCTATTTCGATTCCTCCATGGCGGATTCGTCTTGGGAAGGAATTCAGGCGGGATTTCACGAGCAGGACAAGGCATTCGTCCTTTTGGATTCTATTTTAAGGAAGGAACCCAGAAACGTTCCCACAAAATTTGCAAAGGCGAATTTCCTCTACCGGCTAGGCAAAATAGGAGAAGCGAAAGAGGAATATCTACAGATCAAGTCCGCGTTGGAGGGCCTGAAAAAGGACGGGTTTATCAAGGAAAATCTGGAGGAAAACGATTCCTATAAAAACGTGCAGAACGATCTGAAAAAGTTGGAAGCGAGCGAAAAATAACGTTTTGCGGAAAAAAGATTCCGCTCTCTGTATGGATTCTCTTTCTCTCAGTTCTCCCAAATTGCAATCCCTGATCGTCCGATCAGGGATTCTCTCCCGCTTTTCTTCCGAACGCGAAGCAATTGCCGAATTGGAAAAAATTCTCCCTGCCTCTATCCGCTCCCTCGTAAAGGAGGAGGCGAAACGATATAGGAGCTCCTTCGAAAAGTTAGGCGGATTCGTTCTTAGCTACTACGATTCCGATTATCCTAAATTATTAAGAGAAATATACGATCCTCCGCCGAATCTGTTCTGCATCGGAGACCGGAACGTTCTAGGACAAAATCTCGCGGCGGTGGTCGGAACAAGATCGATTTCTCCGATCACGAGGTTGGCCTGCAAATCCGTGCCTTTGCTTTTATCCGAAATCGGATACTCCGGCCTCGTGTCAGGACTCGCCCTCGGAGCGGATGCGTTAGTAATGGATGCGGCTCTGAATGCGGGAATGTTCGTCTTAGGTGTTCTAGGAACGGGCCCCGAAAAGGAATATCCTGCGGAAAACGGAGCTTTATTCAGAAGGATGAAGAGCGCCGCAAACGCCCTCATCGTCACGGAATATCCTCCCGATTTTCCCGTACGCAAGTACGCGTTTCCGAAACGAAACAGGATCATCACGGGAATCTGCCCGACGTTATTTCTGATGGAAGCTCCTGCAAAAAGCGGCGCGATCTCGTCGGCTTCGAGTGCGCTCTCCCAAAATCGGGAAATTTATGTATTCGACCATCCCGCGCAAACCCGTAACGAAGGCGGAAAAAAACTGATCTCGGAGGGCGCAAACCTTCTTCTGTTTCCTCGACTTTCGGATAGAAGCGGAAAATTCTTCCACAAAGACGATCTTTTACCCGAGGATTTCCGGGACTTGCCCGAAACGCTGGCCCGTTTGGGGAAAGAAACATTGGACGATAACTGGATCCATTTAGGGAATGGGTATCTGACCTCGGAAGGCTAGGCCGAAAAAGGAATGAAAACCAAGTTTGGCTTTTTAGATCGGCTTCGGACCGAAATGACGGATTTTTCCCCCGCCTGGTCTCTAGGTTTGTTTCGATTCGGACTCGGAATCCTATGCACTTCGATCTCGCTCAGGTATCTCCTGAACGATTGGATCGGAAAATTTTTTTTAGAGCCGGAATTCCATTTTAAATATTTCGGTTTTTCCTGGGTGGAAGTTTTGCCTGCCTGGCTTCTCTACCCTTTATTTTGGATCTTGTCGATCGCGGGCCTGGGCATCTGCTTAGGCATCCTGTACAGGCTTTGCATTACGATCTATTTCTTAGGTTTCGTTTATTTCAACCTGATCGACTCCGCCTTTTATCTGAATCATTCCTATCTGCTCGCGCTGCTACTTTGGATTATGGTCTGGTTGCCTGCCGATCGTTGCCTATCTATAGGACATTTTCTGGAAGCGTACAGAACGGGTCGATGGTCCAACCCGAAAATACGCAACTGGAACCTCTGGCTTCTACGCTTCCAATTCGCCTGCGTATACTTCTTCGGAGGGATTGCCAAAATCGAGTCCGACTGGCTTGTCCGAGCCCAGCCTTTAAAAATCTGGCTGGCTAAGGACACGGATTTTCCGGTGATCGGAAAATTTTTCGCGACCCCGATCGCCGGATATACGTTCGGTTATACGGGATTGCTATTCGATCTAGTCGTCCCCTTTCTGTTGTTAAAACCGAAATTCAGATCTTGGACGTACGCTTTCGTCTTAATATTCCAAATTCTGATCTGGGAACTCTTTCCCGTGGGAATGTTCCCTTGGATCATGATTTGGGGATCGGCCCTCTTCCTCTCCGCCTACTGGCCTTTGAGCCTGAGGAATTTTCTAAAGCGCAGGGGAATCTTTCCTTACGGAGAATTCAGAAATCTTTTCCGGACAGTTTGGCAAAAACTTCCCGTCCGTTTTCGGTTCGATTCCGCTCAGGTCCTATTACACTTGCTGAACCGTATCGAAGGATTCGACCGGTGGGGAAAAAGATTGGGAACTCCTCTCTCGGAACCGCGTTCTTCCCGGATCGCATACCTGGGACCGTACGTCCTATGCGTTTATCTTATCGTGCAGATCCTTATGCCTCTGCGACATAGACTTTATTCCGGGAACGTACTTTGGACGGAACAAGGGTCGCGCTTTTCCTGGCAGACCATGCTGGCCCAAAAAAATGCGATCACCTCCTTTCGGGTCGCAAATGTAAGAACGGGTGAAGTCCGTTTCGTCCTTGCCGAGTCTTATCTTTCCGAAAGGCAAAAAATCCCGATGAGCACCAATCCGGATCTGATTTTACAATTCTCCCACTATCTGGGACGGATGGAGAAAGAAAAGACCGGAGACGAGGTCGCCGTCTACGCGGACATCACCGTCTCCCTGAACGGCAGAAAAAGTAAACCCTTCGTGAACCCTACCCGGGACTTAATGAAGGTCAAAGAAACCTTTTTTTCCCAGGATTGGATCCTGGCCGAAGAAAGATAAACTCGTAATTTTACTGGCGGAATCCTGCGGTTTCCCGT
The DNA here is from genome assembly GCF_004771275.1 of Leptospira fluminis. GTDB lineage: Bacteria > Spirochaetota > Leptospiria > Leptospirales > Leptospiraceae > Leptospira_B > Leptospira_B fluminis. Next base: position 208,777 of record NZ_RQEV01000001.1, read on the forward strand.
TCGATAACTTCTATGCCCCCTTGGATCTCAGAGTACGTTTTCCTCCCCCTTGGAATCTATCTGGCAAGGGTTACGGACGTCAGCATAGGAACGGTCCGAATCATTCTAATCTCCCGGGAACGTAAAATCCTCGCCGCCGCCCTGGGTTTTGTGGAAGTCCTTTTATGGTTGATCGTCATCACTCAGATCATCCGGAACCTGAACAATGCCCTCTGCTACGTCGCTTACGGAGCCGGTTTTGCGACAGGGACCTTCCTAGGAATGGTGGTAGAGGAAAAGCTCGCAATCGGCCATTCTCTCATACGGATCATAGTTTCGGGAAGCGGAGAAAATATCATCGAAAGTCTGACCCGCTCCGGGTTTAGAACCACCCGATTGGACGCCTTCGGCTCCCGAGGACCGGTAACCGTAATCCTTTCCTTCCTACGCAGAAAAGAGGTTCCGGAAGTTCTGGAAATCCTGGGAAAAACGGCTCCGAGGGCGTTTTACACGATCGAAAACGCCAGGAAAACCAGCGACCTCGGAATTTGGAAGGAGGAGTCCGGAGGGGAATTTTTGGCCGGCCTTCTCTGGAGAAGGCAATCCAAAATCAGAAAGTAAACGCCCGGGAGACCCGGGCGCGAAGGATCAAGCCGGAACTTTGACCAGGAGCTTCTTAATTTCTTTATGCATAAACGCCGGGAAGTTGAGGTGATACTCCGGCAAAAGAATCTTCCAATCGTCCTTGCGAATGTATTTCCGGCAATTCGGAGCTCCGCAGCGGCATTCAAAGGTCTGGTCGAAGTTCACTACGAAATTCGCGTAGTCGATGGTCAGCTCTTCCCCTTTTCGAATGTCCCGCTTTGCGATGATATTATCGTTCTGATCATACCACATATTCGGATCGCAAGAGTGGTTCATGAAGTTGGAGTTGTTAATGACGAACTGGGGGCCGGTGGGTCCGGTTACGAGTCCAAAATCTACGTCATAGCCGTATTTCATGAAGATTTCCTTCTCGGACTCGGGGAGTGCTTCCGCTTCTACGACGGATAGCACCTTCCAGCCGAACTCTTCGTCCTCGATCCACTCGCTATAGCTAAAAAGAAGGGTCCCTTTAGTTATGCGCGACGAGGCGAAAATTCCGTATTCCCCGAATTTGTTCGTGCGTCTTTCGATCATGCAAGATCAACCTGCTCTTCCCCCGGAAGGGGGCAAAATTTTAATCAGTCAAGTCCGGGATCGAAAAAAGTTCAATTAAAAATAGCAAATCCCCCCCACCTAGGAGGAGGAAAAAGAGATTTGGATCTCAAGCTCGAAGAAGGACGCCCGGGGCTCTCGCTTTGCCGAAACCTACTCGAGTCGAAGCGAAGATAGCACATCGCTCGTCCAAGCGTCGGAAGAAGAGACCTCCCCCTCCCGTTTGAGACTCCTGACCTTTCCCGGTCCGACTTCCGCGACGAAAGTGGAGGTCTCAAAGAGAGCGGTACGCCCGCTCGCCTCGGAAAGAAGGGAAGAATCCCTGCCGAATTCCAGAAAACAAGTGATGGGAAAAGAGCTTTCCCAGTCTTTCCGGGAAAATTCGAGCTGGTCGGAAAAATCCGACCCCCGTTTCCCCGAGCGAAACCTTGTGGCGTTGATGAGAACAGGAAGCGACCGGGAAGATGCCCCTCCGAATTTTCCTTTTTTGGCTTCCTTGCAAAATGCTTCGGCTTGTTCCAAGGTCTCGGCGAAGCCCAGAAGAATAGGAACGTTGGGCCGAGAAAATTTCGAGAGAAGTTTTCCCAACTTCAACCCTTCCTCCAATCCCAAACTTCCTTTAGGTAGAACCAGAACCGGCTGGATTTCTCGATCCACTAAACGGACCAACCACCTTAGGAGAAGCAGAGGTCGGTTCCGGTCCTGAGAAAAAAGGGTAAGTATCATGGTTCGGTTCCCTTCTACCTACTTCCGTCTTGCGGCATAGTGATATTTCTCCGTTTCTAGGAATTTGTTTTCATGGATAAAATCGGGACGGAATTCTGAGAAACATTCAATATTTATAATATTTTTATCTCCCCCTCTTACACTCTACCGACTAAAACCGCCTACTTTATGTCTCTTCCGGGTCCCTCCGGCGATCCATGAGGGGAAAATCCGAAAAATGCTTGAACGAAAGTCCTTCTTTCGTAGATTGCGGACTTAACTTTTTCTTCGTTCCCGGGAGGCGAAAAGGTTTATGAGCATAAAGCGGCTTCTATCCAAACCGGATCATCAAAAAATCCTTTCCACATTGGAAAGTTCCGAGCTTCCCCAAAACGTACCTCCTTCCGTGATCGAAAGTCTGCGCAAAGAACTTTCCAAAGCCAAGAAGCTGGACCCGCAGAAGGTTCCCGAGGATCTGATCACGATGAATTCCAAATTCGTATTACGGGATCTCGGGAACGCGCAGGCATTCCAATTCACCCTGGTCTATCCGGAGGATTGGGAAAGCGCCCATCCTTCCAGCGGAAAAATTTCCGTATTCTCTCCCCACGGCAGCGCGGTATTGGGAGCCAGAGTGGGAGAAGTCGTACGTTGGCTAGTGGACGGGAACGAAAAATACTTAAAAGTACAGGAGTTGCTTTTCCAGCCCTGACTTAGGACGGACAAAAGTCGATCCTCACCTCCATACACTACGCGGTCGGCGGTCGAATCGATCCCACTGTAACCGAGGAGGCTCTTCCTACGAATCAAGTACCGAGGTAGAGACTCATGAAACGTAAATCGAATCCGTTCTTCTTTTTGATCCGCTCCATCCTTCCTCTTTTGTTCCTCTTCTTCGTTTTGCCCGCACTAGCGAAAGAGAAAACGAAACTGGAAACCGCAATCTTCGCGGGAGGTTGTTTTTGGTGTATGGAAGGTCCCTTCGAAAAACTTCCGGGCGTCGTCTCCGTGGTTTCCGGTTATTGCGGAGGAAAAGAGAAAAACCCGAAATACGAGGACGTGGGACACGGTCAAACCGGGCATCGGGAATCCGTCTTGATAACCTACGATCCGGAAAAAATCAAATACGAGACGCTATTGGAAACATATTGGAGACAAATCGACCCGACGGACGACGGAGGACAATTCGCCGACAGGGGAAAACAGTACAAAACCGCAATATTCTATAAAAATAATATTCAGAAAAAAACGGCGGAAAATTCCAAACGATCCTTGGCGGCATCGGGCAAATTCCAAAAACCTATCGTGGTGGAGATTTTGGCGGCTAGCGATTTTTATTCCGCAGAGGAATACCACCAAGACTATTATAAAAAGAACCCGGATCATTACAAACAATACAGAAAAGGTTCCGGGCGGGAAGATTATTTACGGAAGACTTGGGGACAATGATCCTCTCTCGGGAATAATCCAAAAGATAAACTTCAATTTCCGGCTAAACGAAATAGATAAATCGTCAGTTTCTGCAGTTTGTCCCGTTCCGGGCCGGGAATTTCTTTTTCCAGATCTATGGTTTTTCTATAAATCGATTTAAGATGGTTTTTCAACGTTCCGGAATGGATGCCCAATTCCTCGCAGATCTGGTGTTTGTCCTTGCCGGAAGCGATGCTCGCACAGATGTCCGCTTCCTTCTTAGTAAGCTTCGTTTTTTCCCGCAGAACCCGCACCAAAGATTGGCGATCGTATCCTTCGAAACGATGCAAAACATCGGGCTGAGTCGTTCCCTTGGAAGCGATCTCCGAGGACCCTCGCAATTGGAACGGTCCTCCTACCTCCCTTTGGGATAGTACCATGAGAAAATTGGTAATTTTGCCTTCCTCATCCTGGATGGGGGAAATGATCTGATTCCATTGCAAATATCTTCCGGAGCGATTCCGGTTCGGAAAGCTTCCTTGGAATTCCTTTCCGTCGAGAATCTTTTCCCAAAACTCGTTGTAAAACTCTAGAGAAGCCGGATAAGACTGGAACACTTTGGGAGTCTTACCGATCAATTCGGATTCCGCAAACCCGGAGATTACTTCGAACTGACGGTTCGCGGCAAGGATCACGCCGTCTTTATCCGTTAAAAACATCGCATTCTTGGATTGGCGGAAAGCCCGATAGATGATATCCGTGGATCGAATGCGCTCGGAAGTCCCGCCTTTGATGAACAATAAAAAGGACAAACCCTTTTGGGAATTCGGCAGGACCGTGGCGATCTGCAGAGTAGGGATTTTTTCTCCCGATTTTTTCAGAACGTAAACTTGACCCTGCCACTCTCCGTTCCGCAGTGCGATCGGTAAAATCTCGGCTTGAACGAACGGCCTGTCTTTTTCGGAAAACAAATCGACCAGATTCTTTCCGAAAAGCAACTCTTCGGAAAGAAACTCCAGGATTTCCTTTCCCTTATGACTGATATGCAGGATCTGCCCCTCGGCATTGCAGACCAGTAGAATATCGGGTACGGTTTCGTATTTTTGATCGTATTCCCTTAAGTATTCCAATCGCTCGATCCTTCCGACACTTTGCCTTCACAAAGTTTGATTCATAAATCGCGTGAAAATTTCCAAGAAACGAAGAGAGAGCTAAACTACTACCTTCTCACTATTTTGGGACCGCGATTTTCCGCAAAATCCAACAGCTACTCGGAAATTCCGGCAGGAATTACCGTTAAAATTTGTATTCAAGTCGAGCTTGGAAGGATGCCGGAAGAATTAGAACTTGGTTGCTTCCCGAAGACCGCCTCCGATGCTTGTGGCATGAACGAACTCGTTTTAGTAATCGGAAATAAAAACCTTTCTTCCTGGTCCTTTCGTCCCTGGATCCTTTTAAAACAAGCCGGTATCCCGTTTCGGGAAGTTTCTCTCCGACTGTTTACACCCGAGTATGCATCCGTGATTGCCGAGTATTCTCCGTCAGGAAAAGTTCCCGTCCTCAAGGACGGAAACCTTACGATCTGGGACAGCCTGAGTATAGCAGAGTATGTGGCGGAGAAGAAGCCGGAACTCTGGCCCAAAAATCCGGACCGGAGAGCCAAGGCCAGATCCATAACCGCGGAAATGCACTCCGGCTTTACGGGCCTCAGAAGCAACTTAACAATGAATTTTACCGGAAGAATCTCCGACAAGCAGGTCCCTCCGGAAGCCCAAAAGGACATGGATCGGATTCGAAACCTATGGGAGGAAAATTTAAAGGAAAACGGCGGGCCCTTTCTGTTCGGAAAGGATTTCACCGTGGCGGACGCGTTCTATGCGCCGGTGGTTTCCCGCTTCATCACGTATAAGGTCCCGCTTTCCGGCCCGAGTGCGGAATACGTGCGCACGATTTCTTCCCTAGCGGCCTACAAGGAATGGGAACAAGGCGCCGCAGAAGAGGAAAAACGCGCCTGACCTTTCGGCCGGTTCCGAAAAAATAAGCTATACAAATTTATAGTTTACAAATGTTTATGTTTGTTTTATACTCTGGTTCGTGCCTCCGAAATCCGAGAAAAAACAAAGAAGAGGAACGACTTCCTCCCCGAAAGGAAGATTCACTCATGTGCATCGAGAAACTTGGGAAGAAGACGGAGAAGAAGGGACCGCCCGCACCACGGAATTTTTTTGGGAAGATTCCAAATCCCTTCTGACGTACAATGATTCTCCCGACATCCCGATCCAAGCCGGCCTCAACCCGTACCGAGGTTGCGAACACGGATGCATCTATTGCTTCGCGAGACCGAATCACGCCTATGTGGATCTTTCCCCGGGTCTCGACTTCGAATCTAAAATCTTCGTAAAAAAGAACGTGGACCGGTTACTGATCGATGCCTTGCGAAAAAGAAAGGGAAGTGCGGAGACGATCACGATGGGCACTGCCACGGATCCATACCAACCGGGGGAAAGAAAGTACAAGAATACCCGAAAGATACTGGAAGTATGCCTCAAGTTTCGCCAACCCCTAGCCATCATTACGAAATCTTCCCTTGTACTCCGGGATCTGGATCTTCTTTCCGAAATGGGACGTCTCGGAATTTTGAAAGTCTTCGTTACCGTCACTACCCTAAATTCGGAACTCTGGTCCGCCCTGGAACCGAGAGCCCCTTCTCCCAATAAAAGAATAGAGGCCGTAAAAGGTTTGTCCGAAGCCGGAGTTCCGGTCGGAGTCATGTTCGCTCCGGTGATTCCGTTCTTAAACGACAGCGAAATGGAAACCCTACTGGAAAAAGCCAAATCTTCGGGGGCGGAAAGCGCGGGAATGGTCTTTGTGCGTCTCCCGTACGAAGTCGCCCCTCTATTCGAAGAATGGTTGGGAGTTCACTTTCCCCTCAAAAAGGAAAAAATCCTGCGCACTATACGGGAAGCCAGAGGAGGAAAATTGTACGACTCGGACTTTTCCCAAAGAATGACCGGAACGGGAAATTATGCACAATTGCTACGGACCAGATTTCGTCTAGCGACTCGTAGGTTGGACCTAAACCATAGAGGAACCATCCGGGGAGATTTATTCCGCATTCCGGAAGAGTACCAGGTACTTGCAAGCAAGGACCAGGATTTACTCCCCGGATTGTTTTAACAGGATCCGATATTTCGGACCGGATCCGATCCTTACAACTTCACTGTAGTTTTTCTCGAAGTTGTTTGGTCTGTTGGTCTTTTTCCGGAGACTGCCAAGCCTTGTAGGAGAAAGTATTCGAATCGTACGTCCGAGTCGTGTATTTTTCACGGTACGGAGCTACGAGTTCTTTGTCCGGTTCCGTAGTCTTAGCCGCAAGGATCTTCCTCATTCCTTCCTGTCCTTGGCCGAACCATTCCGGATCAACGGGCAGATTCACTCTATGACCTCTCAATTGAGTTAGGGCATAAGGCCCGTCGAATCCGCTCTCCCGGATCAGTTTTCCGTAAAACAGAAACTCCACATCCTGGCGTCCTGCTCCCAATTTTCCGTCAAAGGCCGCCCAGGCAATGGGTTCTCCCGAAGCAGCATGGACGAGATTCCCCTCCAGATGATAGGTCCCGGCCCGAAATACGTTCAAGCTGGCCCGTACGGAAAGCGACCCGTCATTGGGATCGTCGGAAAAATAACCGTTCCATTCCGCCGGCTGGTTCGGAGAGGAAAAAAAGGAAGTAAGCAGTTTCCCCTCTTTCTTTTCTTTTCCGTAAATGAATTGGACTTCCAGATACATGTCTCCCCAATCCTTGATCCCGGGACGCCACTGGAAGGTAAAAAGATTGTCCTTGGCCTTCGCATCCCCGTCCGTTCCATGATCGTTTCCGTCCGGACTGACAGCCCCGAATTTGTGGCCGTCAAATTCCCTCCAAAGTTTTACATCTCTGACATCTATAGGAACCCTTTGGAATTTGTTATCAAAACATTCCAAAGTAATGTAGATAGGATCCTTCGTACCGATAGCGGCCCATTGTAAAGGTTGCAGTTTGCAGGAATATTCGTTCGGTTTTTTATCCGTGGGCTTGTCCGCCATCGGAATGGGAGCCAAAGGAATAAAGTACGGATCCAAAAGGTCCACATTGTATTTCGTCAAAGGTCGGGAATTCGGAGGGTACTCCGACCATTCCAGATAATCTTTCAGAATTTTTTCCTGGGGAATACTCTCATCCAGTTGCTGCAAAGAATCCGAATCCGAGCGGGATGATCCGGAAGAAAACTTTCCCTTGGCCATGAACTCGGCCCTTTCTCTTTTTTCTTTCTCGGTAAGGAAATACCCTTCCTCTCTCGCTTCGTTCCAGAGCAACAGAATGATCACCAGCGAGGCAACAAAGAGGCCTAGATAGATCCAGATTTTTTTGTTTTTCATGTTTTGTGGAGGGTCCTTGGATTGGCGGCTAAACTCTTTGTCCGTAAGACCGGATTCTTCACAACCGTTTTTATTTTTCTCGTCGGAGCCAGAGACTGAAGATTCATTCCGTAAGCGCTCAGTCCCCCTTTGACGGAAACATTTCGAATTCGGGTGAATAAAAATTTCCAAACCAAACAAAACGATTGTTATATAAAAATACAAACGAGTTACAATGATTTTAGCGACCGTTATACATAATTTTTTTCTAATTCATTAGAACGCTCTTTATATTTTTTTCATTCTATTTGTTATGCGAAAAAAATCTCCATTCACTTGACGCAGAGCACAACATCCTGCATAGTTGTAGGTCGGGAAATTCGAGAGGGGTTCTTCTCGGCTTTCCCTAAAAGATCGGAGAATAGTGAAGATGAAAAATTGGAAGAGTATGGGATTCGGGTTGGCCTTCGCGCTATTGTTTGCAGGTTCCCTTTCCGCACAAACGTATACGATTTTTGTGCATGGAAAATCGGACCAAAATCACAATGGCGTAGGGCCCACGGATGTGAACAACTACTGGGGCACTGCTCCTAATTCCGTATCCGGAGCGAAAATTTTCGTAGGGTACGACGGAACAACTGACCCACGTACGTATGGCACGGCAAGAGCCCAAACGAACCTGACCACCGGCTTAAACACGTATTGCACGGGATCCAATTCCTGCAAAATCGTGTGCCATAGCGCAGGCTGTTATGCTACCGAATATTGGCTAGCCAATCTAGGTGCGACTACGGCCAGCAGAGGATATAACATCACGAAAGTTACCGCACTTGCGTCCGCTTCCGGTGGATCGGAACTAGCTTCCGCTCTGAACGGAATCACGTTCGGATTCGGTGGAAACGCAATGGACAAATCCTTGGTAGTAAGCACTGCTCGGGGAGCGTACAATCACAACGTTACTGCTGGGATTACGTTCTACCAAGTGCCTGGATACAAAGGATTCTCCGGTATTCAAGGTGCGTCTTCCCTCATTCTTCCGGGCTCGGACGACGGAGCGGTTGCTTTCCATTCCTCTTGCGCTTACAATCAGTCAGGCGGTTTGAGCGTTTGCCAATCCTCGGTTACTCAGAGTGAAGGAATATGGCCGTTTAATTACAACGTCACCTACACTCAGTTCCAAGGACATACGAGAGCTCCTTCTGTGGGATCCGGCGGGTTGTATCTCGACCATTACGAATTGGAAGGCGAAGGCTGGCGTTAATTCGTCGGCAAGGGTACGCTGCGCATCCGCGCAGCGTACTTTATTCCTTCCCGCCTCGATAAATTCCTTTCTTACAAATTCCCCTGTTTTAAATTCTTTCCCATGCTTCGCAACGGTTCCCTATCCCCAAATTTCCTTTTACAAATTCTATTAGCTCTTCCTTTTCTTTTATTAGGCGCTTGCTCCCAATTCGCTTGGCGGCCGGCAAGCTTAGCGGTAGAGAGAGGCTGGTCCGAAACGGGGAAAGAACTCGTGCAGACGGAAGTGATGTACGAGGAAAGAAATTCCTGGAATCCTATGATGGGAACCAGGTTAAAAAGAAATTATAAAACGAAATTTAGGATTTACGACCTGAGTGGAACTCCGGATCCGAAAGGGGATCCTCCGATTTACAATCATGAGGCGGCTCACTGGACTCTGCCGGGATCGGTCTATTATCATTCGACGACCGGAAGGCTTTTTTGGATCCAAGGATTGGACGATCAGTACGGCGGAAATTCCAGGGTGCCTTCCGTTTGGTCTCCCCAAGGATACCATTCCTTCGATCCGAGCAGGTTCCTGACGGCGGAACAGACCGTTCTCCACTTCATACCTTCTCCGGACGGGGGAACCGCCGCCCTCTTGCTGGGCAAGACGGATCCGAATCTGGAAATCCATTCCCCGAAACTGATTTTGGCGGATACGAACGGACGATCCTCTACGGACGACAGAAATTATTTCGAGACGGCATTATCCGAATGGAAAGAGGTTCCCACCTTTCAAATACGATGGTCCCAAGACTCTTCTAAAATTTACTTAAGGCTGGGCGGAGAAGTCGTCCAAATCACCAGGAAAGACGGGAAAATTTCCAAAGCAAAAGAATTCCCGAGATGCTTTTCCCCCCCCACAAATTTCGGTCCCGTAGGAATCAGTCCGGCGGGTTCCGGAGGAGATTCCTCCAAAGAACGACAACTGGAACCGGCTCCTTTCCGAAATTACTCCGATAGGCCTATGGTAAAGCATACCGATCAGATTAGGGATTGCATTAAAACCGAATAAAGATTCGCAATCACTTGGCGTTCTATGCGAATCTTTTCTGTCTAATGGATGCATACATGGAACGACTCGAGGAAGACCTGTCGATATTAAAGGACGCCGGGGAAGCGCTGCGAAAGAATTTCGAAATGTTGCTTCTCGCGCTTAGAAATTCCAAAGTTACCGTTTATTCCCAGGATAAGGAACTCAGATACAATTGGGCCTTTCATCCTCAGGATGCGAAGGATTTGGCGGATCACTTTGTAGGAAAAAGCGAGTACGACCTGTTTCCGGATCAAACTGCCGATCAAATCGTAAAGCTTAAGGAAAACGTAATACGGACAGGAGAACCCTTCCGCGGAGAAATCGTTCTACCCCGTAGAGGAACGGAGGTTCATTTGGATTTGACCGTAGAGCCGCTCAAATCGACGGACGGGACGATCCAGGGAGTCACTACCGCGGCAATCGACATTACGGAGCAAAAACAGATCCAAAAACGATTGGAAGAAATGGTCGGCGAAAAGGAAGTGATGCTCCGGGAAATCCACCATAGGGTGAAAAACAATCTTGCGATCATTCAAAGTCTTTTCGAATTCTCCAAAATGAAATTGGCGGAAGAGGAAAACGGATCCTCCCTTCTCCCGATCTTCGAAGACTGTCAAAATAGGATCCGTTCCATGTCTTTGATTCATGAGAACCTCTACTCTGCAAGAAGTCTAGGGTCCATCTCCTTGAAGGAATATATAGGACAACTCACGGAAAACATCAAGTCCTCCATATTGATCGATCGGGACAGAATAAAGGTTATATGCAACCTGGAAGAGGTTCCTCTCGATTTGGATAGAATGATCCATCTCGGAATGGCGTTTAACGAATTATTGACCAATTGCTTTAGACATGCCTTTCCGGAAAGGTCCGGAAAAATACATATCTCCTTATTTGCGGACGGGAAGGACGCGCACCTGAAATTGGAGGACGACGGCAAGGGTTTCGACCCGGGTCATAAAAAGAAGAATTCCCTCGGACTGAATCTCGTGGAGGCGATGGCTGAGAAACTCGGAGGTTCTTTCGAAGCCTCCGGAATTCCGGGGAAAGGATCCGTATTCAGGATCTCCTTCCCATTGAAGAAACCCGAATTCTCTTAGGAAATTCTTCCTTTCCGAACTTCCCGAACGTATTCGATCACTGCCGGCATCACGGAAACGATAATGATCCCGATTACCACTAGTTTAAAATTTCTTTGTATAAAAGGAAGGTTTCCGAACAGATATCCTCCCACGCTGAAAACCACGATCCAAACCACTCCGCCGACCACATTAAAAAGGATGAATTTCGAATAGGTCATTTTACCGATGCCGGCTACGAACGGAGCGAAAGTACGGACGATCGGAATGAATCTCGCAATGATGATCGTCTTGCCACCGTAGGTTTCGTAGAATCTATGCGCCTTTTCCAAATGCTTTTTGTTTAGAAACGGGATCTTTTCCTTTTCCAGGATCTTTTCTCCCGCGATATTCCCGATGCTATAGTTGATCGTGTCTCCCAGAATCGCCGCAACGATCAAAAGCAGGATTACCGTGACGAGATCCAAGGAACCTCTGGACGCAAACGCTCCGATCGCGAACAAAAGGCTATCTCCCGGAAGAAATGGGGTAACCACTAACCCCGTTTCGCAAAAAATGATGAGGAATAATATCAAATACACCCAGGTTCCGTAGGACTGAATGAGACCGTCCAAATGTTGTTCCAGGTGCAGGAAAAAGTCTAAAAAGAATTTGATCGTTTCCAAAAACGGCCTCCGCAGTCAGGATCGGTGGGGGATCGCAGAAGTCAAATGTCTTAGCTGGGCTTTTCCCGGTTTCGATTCCCTCGATCCGAATCGGCCGCGGTTCGAACGGTTTTCTTTTTCTTCGCTCAAATTTTTCTTCCGTTGGTATGGCCGGAATAGAATCCTTTTCACACGAAAGGGCGATCAGGTATAGGAGGCGGATTTGGAACCTTCCCTCCCGAACCCGAGTCCAATAATTGTACCGAGGGTTTTTAGGAGTTCTCCCATGCAAACCAAACAATTTCTTTCCGGCTCGGGAATCAAAAAGATAGGATACCTGTTTTTATTCGTCGCTGCATTTATTTCTTACGGTTGTTTTACGAATATCCGTCCGGGGGAAGCAGGACTCCGTTGGCATCCCCTAACCTCGGGATTGCAAAAGGATCTCCTGACAAATTCGCTGTATTTTTACGCTCCTTGGAACGACATCTATCTCTATCCTACCCAGTGGACCTCTTATAAAGAAAAAGTGGACGTGCTGACTCGCGACGATCTTACGATCAACGTAGTAGCGGCGGTCATTCTCCGGCCCGTAGCCGGGGAAATCTATAACCTTCAGATAGAGATAGGACCGGATTATTACGAAAAAGTGGTGCGCCCGCAATTTCGGACCTCCGTGCGTAACGCTCTTTCGGCTTACAGCATGATCCGGATCTCCAAGGAGACTCCGAAGGTTTCCCAAGATATCCGCCAAGCCCTGGGCGAAAAACTCAGAGGAAAACATATCGAGATCGACGACGTGATCATAGACGATATCGAATACAGTCGCCCGATTCTCACTGCTATCGAAGGAAAGCTCACGAAAGAACAGGAGCAAGAGCAGATGAAATTCGAGATCAATATCGCCAAAAAAGACGCCGAGATCACGATCATTCACGCGGAAGCCAAGGCAAAGGCGACAGTGATCGAGGCGGAAGGAAAGGCGAAAGCGCAAAAGCTCATCGCTTCACAATTAACGAAACAATACCTGCAATTAAAGGCTTTTGAAAATCCGAACAGCAAGTTGATGATCGTTCCTTCGGGAAAAGACGGTCTCCCGTTGATCTTAAACACTCCTCAGGAAAATTCCAAATCGGAAGAGTAGAGAAAATCTTTTTCCGTTAAACGAAATAATGGATATGCGTATAAGATTTCTCCCGACGATATTCCTATCTTTCTTCCTCGCCGCCACTTCCGGTTGCGCGGAAAGGAAGAATCCGAATTGTAAGATACGGTTCGCAGAGACTCCGGCAACGTTCTCTCTTCTGCAGGAAGCGCTTTGCAGAAAAGGTTCCGTTCGAACGAACGCGGTCTATGCCGAGCGAAACGGAGAAAGCATTGCCGAATTTTACGCGGAGGATTTCGGACCCGACCACTTGCAACCTCTTTGGTCCGTTTCCAAATTCCTACTGAATACGGTAACCGGGATGGCCGTCCGGGATGGGAAAGTGGATCTGAATTCTCCGGTGATTCTTTATCTTCCGGAATTGAAGCCGCAGCTGCCCGCGAATCTTACGGTGAGACATTTGCTGTTTCATGCAAGCGGCGCGGAATGGAAGGAAGGATACGAATGGAATCCTTTCCGTTCGGACGTATTAGCCATGCTTTACGGACCCGGAAAAGAGGATCATGCTCTGTTTGTTTCTAAAAGGCATTTCGATCCGGGAAGATCGGTAAAATATTCCAGCGGCGACTCCAATCTGCTTTCCGCCGTACTTTCCTCCGTGTACCGCTGGGAGGGAGGTTTTCCGAAAGTCTTCTTCGAAAGAATGGAGATACGTTCCTACGCCTGGGAAACCGATGAGAAAGGAGTCCCCGTGGGATCCTCTTACGCCTATCTTTCTCCCAAAGATTTGGCCAAAATCGGCGGAGTATATTTAAAAAACGGAATGTACGGATCCCGAAGAATTTTTCCCGAAAATTGGATCGCGGAAACCTCGCGACCTTTCGTTGCGGAGAAATCGTTGGCATTTCCTCTTTCCCTTCTGCCCATCCCTTCCATGGGAGGTCATCTATACGCGAATCGGAAGCGCGGAAGTGCCGACGATCCTCTATTCGAATTTTTATCCCGAGACGCGGTCTTCGGATCCGGTCATTGGGGCCAATCCTTGGTCATCGATCCGGAGAAAAAACTGGTTCTCGTCCGATTCGGAAACGATCGCCTCGGTCGATTTTGGGCGCCGGAATTCGCTAAGAAACTCTTGCAATCTCTGGATACTGGAAGCGGTAAAAAATGAGACCGAAACTCCCTGCATTTTCATATTCCGATAGAAGGCTGCTTCCCTTCTTCGGTTGGATCCTAGTCTTAGCGACGATTTTTATCTGCGGATCCTTCTTTTTCCGATTCCTTCCTGCCGATTTAATGCGGGTCCAGACAAACTTCGCGGCGAAAGAAGGCTGTTCTTGCCTATTCGTGGTTCGCGCCGGAGAGTCGTATTGCAAGGATTACGCAGGAGTTTTTTATTCTCCCGATATCTGGAAGGCTGATTCCGAATCCTTGACCGTCGGTTTTGTCTCGATTACCGGAACATTCGAAGCCAAAGCGGAGCCGGTAAGTAAAGAGAAAGGATGTCGCTTAACCAGCGACGTAAAAGACTAATCTTAGCGCACCGAATACGTCGATAAAGCCGGAGAACCAAAGGACGGATCGTACGGCAAAAATCCCACGAGCTATCTGCACGCTTTCCGGTTTTTAATCGAGAATTTAGGCGATAAAATCGACCTAGGACCGGAATGAATCCGAAAAATCTTCGTCGGATAAAATTAGAGGGGGAGTTAGAACGATGAAGATTTCACCCAAAGCAAAAATTCCCAAACGGAATATTTTTAAAAAGATTTTCCTATCCGTTTGGAACAAATTGCCGCACGGATTCAGAATGCGTCTGATCGGCACATCTTACAACGGCGATTTGGATTTTTGAAACGGAATCGATCCAAATTTCTTTCCGAATGTAAACCCGGAAAACTCTAAACTTATAACTTCCCTTTTTTACACGCGATAAGAACTTTCTCATCCACAATTTTGGTGTCTTTTTCAAACACGCTGAACAATCGATAGTCGACCACGGATTTCATTTTTAAAGTTAGAACGTAAGTATCACGACCGCATTCTGTCAAATCTTCGATTTTATCAAAAGAATCCCGATCCGAATCTAAAACCGGGGAATATTTCTGCACAAACGGAGGATTGTCCGATCCCATTCTCGCGCCAAAATAGTATTTGTATCCGAATAACCCTTTCGGTCGCTTAAAAATCAAATAGGAAAGACTTTTACCCGAATTGACAGTTGCACCCATACTAGTTTTGACATACTCGATCTTATCCTCTAGTTTCAGACTTCGATTGAGTAGATATGTGAAATATAGTAAAAGCACGAGAAGAAGGACAGCGACAAAGGACAAGGCGAAAGATCTGATCTTCATGAAACGTTTCTAGAATTAAGAATTGCGATAACTCTCCTTTTAAGTTTTATAGAAGTCAAGAATATTCGAACAAAAATGATCGTATTAAAATCATCCGGATGATCGGGAGCGCTGTTAAAATGTCCCAACAAAAGAAGTCAATATCCGGGCGACTCCCGCCGCTGCGGGACCGGGCTACTTCGGGTTCGGGCAGACGCCCTCATCCCTTCGCAATTCTTTCCCGAAAACAAAAAAACGATTCTAACAAAGCTCGGGACAAAAGCCCTTCGTATCCCTGTCGCGAGAGAAACCAACTTGTCTCAAAACCCGGATTTCTCTTATTCTATAAAACAGAATATTTTAATATCATTTTATGGAAGTAAAATTCGATCCGAGCCCGATCTCCAAATTCGAAACCGATAATCCGATCATTTCATCTTGATCGGATTGATTTCGGGCGATGGAATTCCCAAAGCTCTGCCCGAACGGAACCGACAATATGGAAGTAGCGACTCCTCCTGCACTCAAATTTTGGTTTCCCGGTCCGGACGTTCCCGCACTTTTAAAATAATATACTTGTCCGGCACCTCCGGTCGCGCTCACTAAGACGTCGGACATTCCGTCTCCGGTAATGTCTTGGAGGGAAGTAAAAATTCCGAAATTCAAACCTGCCGACGGTCCGGTCAGAACCGAAGTCGCCGTCCCGCCCGAACTCAAATCTACATTGGAAAATCCCGCTGCGCCTGAACTTTGAAATAGATAAACATTCCCATAACCGGCCGATGAGAGATAGGATCCTATGAGCAGGTCGAAATAGCCGTCGCCGTTCGTGTCTCCTGTAGAAACGGAGACGCCAAATGAGCAATTCGTACCTCCGTTGCAAGTTGCAAGCGCTGGCCCGATAAAAGTGGCATTCGGTGTGGTGGAATAGGGGGTTACGGAGCTGCAATTTGAATTAAAAACGAAAACGATACCCTGATTCGTATTAAATGAGGATCCTCCTACCCCAAGATCGGCACAAGAATCTCCGTTAAAATCCGCCAGGGCGAATGATCCGGCTCCGAGGGAACAGCCCGTGCCGGAAGCGCAGCCCGGTGCGGGAGAAGTAGGACCGACCAGAAATTGCTGCGGAGCCCCTGGGATCGTTCCCGAATTGGAGATAAAAATATAAAGTCTCCCTTGCTGTGCACTATAGGTAGGAGCAGAAACGACAAGATCCGTATAACCGTCGGCGTTAATATCCCCTATCGCGGATTGAAAACCGAAATCATCGTTATTTCCGAAATTATAAGTGATATCGGCAATGGCTCCGGTAGATAGATCTTTCGAAGGAACGCCGGCCGTTCCCTGGCTGTAAAAAATATATCCTAGACCGCCTGACCAAGGACTGGTCAAGATCGCATCGTCGTAACCGTCATTATTGACGTCCCCGCCCATTACAAAGGAACCTAATCTGTTCCCTGTCGTATGTCCTTTTATGAAACTGTTATATGTACCTCCCGAATTTAGATTCTGACTGACAATACCGCCCTGCCCGGAACTATGAAAAATATAAACGTGACCGAATGTGGTATATCCGGGAGCTGCCTGGCTTCCGATGACTATATCCGCATAACCATCCCCATTAAAATCGCCGGCTCCAATTCTATCTCCGAAATAAGAACTGCCGACAAGACCGTCCGTCAAAATCGAATCGGGAGAACTGGAGGGAATTCCCGTGCTTCCATGTGCCAAAAAAACCAAACCGTAACCCTGTACGGAGTTAGTGAGAACATCGCTGAGAATCACATCCGGAAATCCGTCACCGTCCGTGTCATGATTCGTTCCTTTTACTACATTCAAAACTTGCGGGGCCGAACGATTCCCCACTCCGTCCATCGCTGTCACGGAAATCTTGTGTTTACTTCCTATATTCCAATGGGTTCCCGTAATTGCTTGGGCCGGAAGTTGGTACCTCCAATTCAGACCGTTGATCGCCGCATTCGTATATGGACCGCCGTCCAAGGATACGGACACGGAGACAATTCCCGGGCGAATTTGGCCTACAAGAAAACCTGTCTGGAGAATGGAATGATTCGCGATATTGGAGATCGTAACCGAAGGACTGAATGCGAAAAGAGCCAAGAACAACTGACTTATATTGGAATCCGGACAACGAGAATTGGGAATTTGGACCCAACATTCGACCATCGGAAGAAATATCGGATTCGACCAGCAATTTATATTCGGAGAACCGGCCAATATGAGAAAAAAGAATGTTAAAAGTTTTTGATAGAAATTTTGGCGAATCACGAGCTTGAACCGACTTAGAACATCAACTCCTCAGACGAAGGAAAAGAATTTCTTACAGGAGTTCAATAAAAATTTGTCTTTTAGCTGTGCTGAGATAGTATTCACCTGACAGTCATCGAAAAACCGGTGGCCCCAGTTTCTTCTGAAAGAGAAAATGATTTTACGACAAATTATTTAAACTCAGGAGAAACCGATGACCACCTGCACCAATGCAACAACAAAAGCCACTAGAAGAAAGCTAAATTTACTAGAGCTTGCAAATGAATTAGAAAATGTAAGCAAAGCCTGCAAGATCATGGGATATTCCCGTCAGCAGTTCTACGAGATTCGAAGAAACTTCCAAACCTATGGAGCTGAAGGTCTTCTGGACAGAATCCCAGGAGCCAATGGCCCACATCCTAATAGAGTCAGCGAGGAAATCGAAAAGGAAGTCCTGGAATACTCACTTCATCATCCGACTCATGGATGCCTAAAGGTCGCTCAACAACTTAGCCTCAAGGGTGTTAAAGTAAGTTCAGGTGGAGTCAGAGGAGTTTGGGCAAGGAATAAACTCGTAACAAAACACCAAAGGCTTCTGAGGCTCGAAGAACATCATCGGGATAAAATCATTCCCCTCAGCGAAAACCAGATCCGGCTACTCGAAAAATTCGATCCTGAATACAGAGAAAGGCACATACAAGCCGATTC
>NZ_RQEV01000015.1 GCF_004771275.1 Leptospira fluminis
ACAGATGTAAGTGTGGTAACACATTGAGTCGAGTGATACTAATAGCTCGTGAGGCTTGACCATATTACGAAAGTATTGAGAAGTTTACTTCTTCTCAATGGTAACAACGCCAACAGTCATCGATCAGATGATATTCGCAGTTATAAGATGTGTTTAAGATAACACAACAAAAGCCAGAGTGAAAACTCTGGCTTTTTTGTTTTGGGGCATCTCCTCGCTGGAACGCTCGGACCAGGATGCTATGGGGCAAACCCCACTCGTGCAGGGAATAGAAGTGCAGATTTACTTTTTCTTTAAATCCGAATCAATTCAAGCCAGGTGCGTCTCTTTCTGTCGGTTCTTCCCATGGAGTCAGTGCGAATCTGGTGGGTCTTTTGCTGACTCGTCGAAATGGAGTATGCGGATTGGTCTTGATACTCACATAGATTTGCGCCGAGATCGTTGCCCAAGGTGTTTGTCCAACGGAATCCGTTTTCCATTTCATTTCTTTTGCAAGTGTCCAGATCTCGGAGGCACTCATAGGTTTTCCGGTAGTATTGAGCGCTTTTTCTGCTATTTCGAGAAAGGATGGATATTCTGGCATATATAAAGATTTCTTCTATATATTGAAATTGTAAACTGATTTATGTTTTCTTGCGTTAGGGATACGAAAGGCGCGGAACGCGGACCCCGCAGGCCGTTCGGCCGAGGAGTTCGAAGCGGAGCGAAGCCTGGAGTAGCCCGACCCGCGGAACAGGGAATGTTTTGCGATCTTAGAGTTTTGGTGCGGGGAACGCGCATGATTCTATTGTTGCGATTGAATGGATTCGGAATTTGGGTAATTGCAATTCCGAAAGAAAGCTGAGTTTTGCTTGAGAATAATGTAATTTTCTGATATAGGTGTCCCGACCTTCTCCCACGGGCCCTCCTCCTCCACCCAAAGATTAGGGTGGGGGCTCGCAAAACCCTGCAGGAACTCCTGCAACGCCGAATTCCCGCTGCTTCGATAGACAGATCTCGTTCTGTGTTCGGTAAGGAGGAAAATATAGGATTGCCTTTTCGCCGGGTATGTCCTACCTTAAAGGAGCAATATTCTATGGCTCAATCAGGAGAAATGATTTTGAAACTGCTTAAAGAAATGACTTTTCTCGAAGCCTTCTTTCTTTTCCTAATGGAAAATCTTGCGATATCTCTCCTCTCGATTCTCTTCGGAAATGTTTTCGTTCGTCTGTATCCAAGCCGTAGGGTTTCTATTTTGCCTCCTCCGGTTGATTCGAAGGAAGTCCTTTGGGTTTCTTCTACGTTACTGCTGAACACTGCAGTCACTTTGGCCGGATTGTTTCTATGGAGAAACGGTTTTATCGTATTCCGAAACGTTTGGGGTATATCGGTCCTAATCGACGTTTTGATTCTTTTTTTTGTAATGGACGCGTTGATGTACATTCTGCATAGAGTTGCCCATATTTCTTGGATCTATCCGTTTGTGCACAAAACCCATCATCTTTATGAGAATCCCCGTCCTTTAACCTTATTCGTTCTGAATCCATTCGAAGCTCTCGGGTTCGGCGCGCTTTGGCTTCTTGTGCTTTGCGTATATGATTCTTCTTGGATCGGTATGAGTATTTATTTAATCCTGAACGTAGTGTTCGGTACTTTAGGTCACCTCGGAGTGGAGCCCTTTTCCGATTTTTGGATTAGGATTCCGGTTCTCCGTCTTTTTGCCACGAGTACCTTTCATGCCCAGCATCACATTCGCCCATCGTACAATTTCGGATTTTATACTTTGATCTGGGATCGGCTTTTTCGAACCCTGTCCCCCGATTATGAGGAATACTTCGGGAAGATCTCGCTCGAACGAGAGGAGGAAAAGAAATACTTCCTGCGGAATAGTGGGAAATAATAATTGCGAATCATCAATTGCGTTCTTATTGAATTGGGTCAATCCGAGGGATAACGGAATGAGAGGGTTAGCTCTATTTCATCCGTAAACCGCAGACTTTTTGCCTTTAGTAAGAAAATGTTCTTGCAATGTAGGCCTTCGACTCCTTACTAGTACTTAGGTTCTTTACTCGTTCTGTTTTAATTGCATGGCCCGTAATGATCTAAATTAAAGATACGGATTATTTATTCAAATCTGTATGGAACGAGGATAAAATTCATGTCATCAAAATTATTCGTGGGCGGCCTCAGTTGGTCGACTACTGACCAAACCCTACGTCAAGTATTCGAAGTTCATGGCGCAGTCCAAGAAGCGAATGTGGTAGTTGATCGCGAAACCGGCAGATCTAGAGGATTCGGTTTTGTTACCTTTTCCGATCAGGATTCCGCCCAAGCTGCGTTGGCGGAACTCAATGGAAAAGACATCGATGGACGTAATATCGTTGTCTCGGTCGCGGAGGATCGATCCAGATCCGATCGCAACAGAGGTAATAATAAAAAATTCAACCGCAATAATCGCTGGTAGAAGCTTAACAGTTTACCCCTTTTTACGCCACCAGGACCCTATATGTTACTTTTAGGGTCGGGTGGTTTTTGACAATACTCGCTAACAAGCTGTCCCTATCTTCTTTTATGAGGTTAAAGGTGATAGCTATCTTGTTCTGTACGCTTTTCTTTAAATACACTGTATCAAAGGTGAAAAGTACGGAACGAAGAAAAAAAGAACGTTAACCCGGAGGAAGAGTCTCCTTCTTCCACGGGCCCTCCTCCGCCACCCAAAGATTAGGGTGGGCCCCCAAAAATTCTCGCAGAGCTCTATACAAAAAACCGGATCCTCTTCCAAAAATCCTCCATTCCAATCCGTAACCCCTGGCACAAATAGATTGGAACCTCCGTCTCATTGGTAAATCGTCTCGAATATTTCCCGACTTCCTTGACGTCTTTGAATGCGCCCTCGAGCTCTTCTCGTTTGAAGCCGACAGCAAGGACCGACTTGTCTTTTCCCTTTCCATAGCCCCACAAATAGTAACTATTGTGACCGCTAATGACCGGAATCGAACCATGGGAAAAATGCTCGATCGCGCCGGCATGGCCGTAATATTTTCCGAGAACGACTGTTTCCTTGCGCGTATCGGATGGAAGTGCCTCGTAGGCATTCGTAACGGACTCGTACAATTTTTCCCAGTCGAAGCGGTCTCCGAACCATTGCGGAAGAGCCGCCGCTTTCCCTTTTTCGATCTGAGGGATCACTCCGATGGTCGAGGCGTACGCGGCAAGTGATTCGGGAGAAAGTACGGGAAGGCCCGCCGGAAGAAATGCGATTCCTGCTGCAACCGCCGTAGCCAGAGCGGTCGGCATGATCCAGCGTCGTCTTAGTTCTTCAAGCAGACAGGCTCCTCCTGCAAATAACACCGGATAGGCGGCGGCGATTCTGTCCGGTCTGCTGGACTGCGCAAGGATCAGAAAGCCGAGTAATATCACAAAGACCCAACCGAAGACTCGGAGCCCGGTTTCCTTCGGTTGTTTGAAAAAGAAAAAGACTCCCGCTACCCAGAGAAAAACGGATCCCGGATTTTCGGAAAGAATCTGATCGACGATGACTCGAACGGGAGACGCCGGTAAATTTTTCAACGCGGTCGCATTCCGATAAAATTCCAACGAAACCCAATCGTGACGAATCTCCCAGAAAAAATTCGGGGCCAGAATCGCAAAGGCGATCAAGCCTCCGAGCCAAAGATAAGGACTCAGAAATTGACGGAATTGTAAAGTGAGAAGAAGTGCGACAGCGAGAACGATGATAAAAACCGCGAATGTGTGCTTGTTCTCCATTCCGATCCCCGCAAGAACACCTACGAGAATCCATAGCTTCGGCTTTTGGTCCTGTATGAGGGCGATCACCGTAAGAACGATCCCGTTCCAGAGCAGAACCTCCAGGCTGTTCATAGAATAAAATCCGAAGAGAACGAGAAGCACAGGCGACCCCATGACTGCAAAGGCCGAGAGAAGAACCGCGAAATTTCCTCCTCCGAACCTTCGCGCAATCGTGCCCGTAAGGAACACCGTTCCCGCTCCCGCCGCAGCAGGAACGAAACGAATCGCTGCGAGAGAATCTCCGAACAGTTCTACGATCGTTTTCAACAATAGGATCGAAAAAGGCGGGTGATCTACGTACCCTGCATCCGGTCGCGAGGCACAAGCAAGATAATAGAGTTCATCGACGAAATAACCGTAACCGTGAAATGCATTCGCTCCATACTGGACGGCGAAATAAAGAAGGGATAAAATTCCGGGAAGGAAAAGTCCGTGTTTTGCAAAGGAAAGAGACGGCATCATGGCTTCTTTTACGAAGAATCCTAACGGTAGGAAAGCGAAATTCGAATAAATATGACATTTCTTGTCATCTATTTCCCGTACAATGGATATATATCCGTTTGGAGGAAAGAAAACTCATGTCTCTCAAAACTTATACGGGAAGTTGTCATTGCGGCGCGGTTCAGTACGAAGCCGATATCGATCTGAGCAAAGGAACCGGCAGGTGCAATTGTTCCTTTTGTAGAAAGACCCGGAACTGGTCTATCCTGCTGCAGCCCGAGGCACTTCGGCTGTTAAAAGGCGAGGAATCCTTGGGGGATTACGTTTTTAATACGAAGAACAACCACCACCATTTCTGTAAGAACTGCGGTGTTCGGACGTTTACCAAGGGATTTGTTCCGGAGATCGGCGGCCACTACGTCGCCGTTTGGCTTTCCACTCTGGACAATGTGGATCCGGTGGAATTGGCGGAAGCTCCTCTTCATTATTCGGACGGCTTGCACAATAACTGGCGCAATCCCCCGGTAGAGATCCGCCATCTCTAAGTACGAGAAGCGGTGGACGGTTCGTTTTCGGACTTGCAGGTGCAAATCGTCTTTTTGAATCGGTCAGGATTTTAGGTTTATTTTTTTCGATTGACCCGGTCGGCAATGAGGTAACAATTTAAACCCCTTTTTTTCGCCGGTTTTCCTTCGTCTAGAACATGCCTACATTCTTAGACCAATTCAAAAAGACACTCCGGAGCGAGATGACCGTTTCCCTGTTCCAAGGAGCCTTCGGTGTTCTCTTTTTCTGGTCGGTTCTGAGATTCTTCGTCCCGTTCGCGGAAGTCCCTCATCCGCTTCTTGTAGGATTCAATTTTCTTTATACGATTTCCATCGCGCTTTACTCCAACTATAAAATGGTGACGGGGCGTTGGACGGCCAATCTTTGGGCCAATCGGGCGCTTTTGCTTTCTCTTCCTCTTCCCATATTTTACGGTTATTTTACTTTCCTTTCCCCCGATTATCTTCCGGTCCTGATCGTGTTCGTAGTGGGTGTGGAGTTGCCGGTATTAGGACTCGCCAAAAGTAGATATCTGACTCTTTGGTATGCGGCTTATTTTTCCTCATTTTTATTGCCTTCGTACGTTTGGAGAAGGGGATACATGGAAGAACATTCCGTTTTTCTTACGGTCTTTCTCACGACTTGCTTCTTTCTTCATTTCTGGCTTGTTCGCGCTTCCGATAGCGTGAAAAAAATGGGGGCCCAATTGACCAGAAGCCTTGTACAAACCAAACAGAATAAGAGAACGTTGAAACGTTTACACACCGTGCAAGCCATAGATCTGACTTTGGCGCGCAGGCTGCAAAGGGACACTCTTCCCGATCTGAAAAAATTCGAGTCCGGAAATCTGACGCTTTCCGCGAGGTACGTTTCCTTGGATACGGTCGGCGGGGATTTTTACGATGTGGTGGATTTGGGAGAGGGAAAAACCGGGCTCTTTATCGCGGATGTCTCCGGCCACGGAGTCTCCGCGGCCTTGGTGACCATGATGACCAAGGCCGCTTTCCGGAACCATTACCGGGAACAGTCCGACCCTGCTCTTCTTCTGAAAATCGTCAATCGATCGTTATGCGGAATGCTGGAGAACCAAGGGATGTTCGTGACCGCGTTTTATTGCATCATTCATCCGAAAGGAGAGCTCCTGTTTTCCAGCGCAGGACATCCTCCCGCACTTTTTCTGAACAGAAGAGAGAATAGGATCCGGGAATTGTTTACGGAGAACACCTTTTTTCTGGGAATAGAACCGACATGGAGTTATAAAACGGATTCGATTTCCATGACCCGAGGAGACCGCATCCTGATCTTTACGGACGGTCTCATCGAGGCAAAAAACAAGATCGGGCAGCAGTACGGGGAAGGGCGGCTGTCCGAACTTCTATTAAAAAAATCGAATCTTTCCCCGGAGGAATTTTCGGAAACTCTCATGAAAGACTTGGGGGAATTCCAGGCGGGGCGTCACTCGGAGGATGATATCGCTTTCGTTTGCTGCGATTTTCGCGGTTAGAGGAATCTCCGCGTTAGGGATACGGAGGGCGCGGAACGCGGACCCCGCAGCCTGAAAGGCGAGGAGGCCGAAGCGAAGCGTCGCCTGGAGTAGCCCGACCCGCTGACCGAACATCAGGATTTTCGAAACCGGAATCGTAAGGGGAACGCCCGAACTTTCTAACCTTCCTTTTTGACCAACCAAACTCCGAGAACCAAAAGGCATAAGCCGACGATTTTCAAGAGAGAGATCGGTTTTTCCGGAAATCCTAAAATCCCGTATTTTTCCAATACGAGAGCGGTGCTTACTTGGCCGACCAGGAAGAGCGCCAACCACCCGGTTGCCCCTAGTTTGGGTGCGAAAACGATGGCGGAGGTTACGATAAGCGCTCCCAAAAGTCCTCCGGTCCAGATCCACCAAGGATTATCTATTACTGTTTTGTAAAGAACTCCGGAGGGTCTTCCTTCCCCCAAAAACAATACGAAAAGGAATAAGGCGAAAGTCCCTACGAGAAACGAAAGTGCGGAAGCTAACCAGGAACTTTCCAAGCTTTTTCCCAGTAGGGAGTTGATTCCCGGCTGTATGGACATGGCGATTCCGGAAAGTAAGGCGAATGCGATCGGTAAAAGTAAGTTCATAAGAACATAATAAGACTATCGGCTTTCCGATCGAGTCTTTCCTGGTCGATCGGTCATTTCTTTTCGATCGTGATCGATCTCTTAAATCGAAATTTCCTTTTTTTGAGGAATCGAAAACGTGAATGTAGTTCCCTTTTGCAGATCGGATTGTACGGAGATCTTGCCATGATACGCCTGGATGATGCTGTACACCAACGGCAACCCGAGTCCGGTACCGACTTCGTTTTTGGTTCCGTATCTTGTGGATTTTACGTCCGTGGAAAACAAGTGGGGAATCATTTCCTCCGGGATCCCAACACCCGAGTCCTTTACGGAAAATTCCGCGTCGTCCGATTTTCTGTCGAAATCGATTTCCACGGTATCGCCTTCCCGACAGAATTTGATGGAGTTGGAGACCAGATTCGTAAAGATCGCAGCCAACAAACTTCGATCCATTTCTATCGTCGCTTCTTTCGGGATCCGGTTCAGGATTCTTATGTTCTTGAATTTGGCCTGGCTCCAGAATCGACTCAGCACATCTTCGACTTCGAAATGCAGGTGAAAGACCGTATTGTCCATGCGAAAAGATCCGGAGCGCAGACGGTTCAGATCCAGAAGGGTGGAGATCATTTCCAAGGATTGCATGGAAGTACGTTCCAATCTTTCGATCCATTCCAAAATGGAGGAATCGTCCAGGCTGTCATAATCGCTCCGGATCAGTTGCAGTACGCCGATGATATTCGCCAAGGGAGCTCTTAGATCGTGAGTTACCAAAGAGATGAACGTGTCCTTAAGCGCGTTCGCTTCCTCCGCTACCCGTTTGGCGCTCCTCAGTTCCTTGGTGCGTTCGGCTACTTTCGTTTCCAGCGATTTCTGCAGTTCCTCCAGCCGGACAAACGCATTGGAAAAACGGATAGAAAGCATGGTGGTCTGGGAAAACAAGAAAGCGAGTAGGCCCCAGTTGGCAAGATACCCCGTTTTGATCCATAAGGCTTGGTTCAGGATATCGTTCAGGGTGGTCAAGAAAAGGATGCTTCCTCCCGCCAAAAAGAGAAGGGAACCTTCCCGTTTTCGGACCAAGGTGAGGACCATTACACAAAGCAGGTAGACCATGAATAGTCCCACGAAACCTTGGAAAAATTGGATCCACCACATGTACTTCGAGGAAGGAAGAACGCATACGATCCCCGAAAACAAAATAGAGATTCCTAGGATTCCGCGTAATGCGTAAACGTGAAACTCTTTGGGGAAAACGCCGTTTAAGAATAAGGAAAATAAAGGAACGGAGATTACGAACGTCAGAATATCCGCTTTGTGGATATAAACCCAATATTCGTCCGGGAGGACTTCGTAGATCCAAACCGAACCGGTAAAGAAGGTCCGGACGCTTACATCCACGCAAAACCATCCGAACCAAAGAGCGGACCGATCTATCCTGCGCATCAAGTACAGGATTAAGTGGTACAATCCCATTAAAAACGTGGCTCCGAATACGAGCCACCCTAGGGAGGATTCGGTTTCCTTGGCTTCGAATATCGAAATCGCGGGACCGAATTGGATCGATTTTCTCAGTCCTCCCGTTATATGATAGAAATTTGATATTTCTATTTCCAACTTCAGTTCGGACTTTGCATCCGGCAATAGCACGATCGGATGCTTGTAGGAGGGAACCATCCCGGCCTTGTCGGGAGCCACTTTCCCGTTTTCACGGAGCAATGTTCCGCTCTCGTAGAGTCTAAACGCGGTGGAAACGTCGTTGATTCTGAGGGCGAGGTCTCCTCTAGGCCGGTCGAGAAGGATCTTTAAGCGATACGTCCCTGTGCCTTCTCCCCCGTGTTCCGTCCCTGCGGCGGTTCGAAATTTGTTCCAGGCGCCAGGCACCTTGAGATAGGCAGGGTCGGTCCGAAAAAGGCTCGAAGAGGAAAGTCCGTCGGAAAATTCCCAATCTCCCTCCAGGGAAACGATCGGGTTCTTGTCCACATCCCAGCCTCTCAAATCCAGGACCCCGTTTTTCACCTTCTGAGGCTTGTCGATGCCGTAACATCCGTCGCATAGGAAAACGACCAAAAATATGAGAAAAGCGGACCTCATCGGTTTTACGGCCAATATAAAACGAGACGGGATCTTTGGAAGAAAAACCCGGTGGAGAGCAGATTGTCAGGTTTACGGGTCGGAATCTAACCGCTGTTCTCCCGGATGAAGTTTCCGATAGATTTTCCGTTCTGCATAGAAAATTTTTCTTGGTAGGGGAACTTTTGAGATCGGGTTTCAACGGGAATCTCAATCAGATTCTCCTAAACAAAGAAATCCGTCGGAATTTGGTTGAATTCTTGCTCCTCTACGGTCTAAAAATGATAGTGACGAAAAGAAGCACCTCATGCTGGATCGTTGGTTCTTAAAGCTCTTCTTAAAGGCGTTTGTAATCCTGTTCATCGCCAATTTCGGCTATCAGAAGATCGTCGATAACGAAGCCGTATGCGGAGCTTTAGGCATAGCAGAGGAGCATTGTCCTTATGCGACTCATATTCCCGGTCATACTACCGAGGATTCCGATCATGTTTGTATCGACTGTCCCTGCAACTTGACCCTTTTCGTTTCCTGGGATCTATACGTCGCCCGGGTATATAGCAGACTTTCCGTACTATTCTATACTTCTCCTATGCCGGTCGTTCTCGCATACGAATTGCCGATACGACTCTTCCGCCCCCCTCGAAACTCCTCCTTCGCTTAACACACTGCGAACCGAGGGAGATGGATGAATCTCCCTCTAGGAGGTCAACCTATGCGCATATTTTCAATATGGCTTCTCTACGTCGTCACGGGAGGGGTCGTTTATTCTCAATCCTCGGACGGATCACAGGTTCCTTCCTGCTCGGGGCCTTTGGATTTAAAACGCATCACGGTATGCGTCTTGGAGGCGAGTCCTGAATATAGGACGGAGCAGTTAAAACTAAAGGAGATTTCGGGGAAAAAACAGGTCGCTTCCTACCTGTTCCCTTCCAACCCGGTGGCGAGCGCTTACGTTGCGCACCGGAAAGGAACCGTCTCCGAAGGAGGGCCCTTGGGGACCGGTCCCGCTCCGATCGCCATGAACCACCAAATCCTAGTCACCCAGGAAATTTATATGGGAGGCAAGAGGGAAAAGGCCAGAGAAGTGGCCGAAGAGGAATACAAAGTCCAAGCGGGAAGACTGGAAGCGGTGCGTCGGAACACGCTTTCTCGGACGATTTCAGGAGTCTTGAAATTTGCAGGGTTCAAGCGGGAATACGAAGGCACTCTCCAGTTGTACGAGCTCGCGAAGGAATTAAAGGAACTCTCCCATGCTCGTGCCCAGGAAGGAGTGGCGCCTGCAATGGATGTGGACGTGGCCAGAGCGGAAGAATTACGGCTTTGGAAAATTCTCAAGCAAGCGGAACGGAAACTGGAATCCGCAAAGGGGGAACTGCTCATCCAATTGAACCGGCAGCCCGACTCTTCCTTGGAACTGGAAGTTTCCGGCGTTTCCCTAAAGGAATTGCCCAAAGATGTGGTCACTCTCGTTAAGATCGCGCTCGCAAATCGTCCGGAAATAGGTATGACCGAAAACGAGATCGTCCTCGCCGCGCGAAAGCTCGAGCAGATCAAGTTGCAGAGAGTGCCGAATGTGACCTTAGGCGGTTTCGTTCAAAACGACGGATTTAACGAAAAAGTGGTGGGTGCCCAAGTAAGCCTTCCTTTAACTCTTTGGAGGACTTACGAAGGCGAGATTCGCAGCGCAGCGTCCGTAAAAGAACAGGCTTTTGAGAACGCGAGATTGCAGGAGAGAAACATCCGATTGGAGATCGTGAACGCGGTTTCCGGCTATCTTGCCTTACATACGGAGATGGAACAGTACGATCCTACGTATCTGCGGGACTTGGACAAGGATTTGCTATTATTAAAGGAAGCCTTGCGTACGGGACGGATCAAAGTCGTGGACGCGCTGAATTCCCAGCGGATCCTCACGGGGGCGAAATTGAATTTTATTCTTTCCCGAACCGAATACTCTCTCGCACAGGTGGAGTTGGTTCGCGCCATCGGATTATCTTTCGAGGAATTTCTCGAGGAAGTAAAATGATGAAAAAAATCGCATTCTATACGTTGGTCTTTCTGACCGTCGGACTCACTGCTCTTTTTGCATATAAGAGATTTATAAATCACAAAAGCGGAATGAAATCGCACGCTTCCCAGGAATCCGGGGAAGCGGATTCCGTTTCTCTGGACAAGGAGCAATCCGAATTGTTCCATGTCGCCGTACGAAGGGTGGAAAAAAGTCGTTTCAGAAGGACGATTTCCCTGATCGGAGAGGTCGCTGCGGTGCCAGATCGAATCATCGAGGTTCCGGCAAGGGTGCCCGGCCGGATCACTGCGGTAAAATTCGTGGAAGGCTCGCAGGTTTCCAAAGGGCAGCTCCTGGCGATTTTGGATTCTCCCGATCTCGCGAAACTAAGATCCGCCTACAATTCCGCGAGAACGAGATACTCCGCCGCTTCCCAAAATACGGAGCGGGTCCGTAATTTGGTTTCGATGAAACTCGCGGCCAAGCAGGAAGAGATCGATTCGGAAGCGAATTTGAAAGTGATCGCCGCGGAATTAAAGGCGTCCGAGGAAAATCTAAGGGCCAACGGTCTGGAGCCGAGCGAAGAAACTAGCGGGAAATACTCCATCTATTCTCCGATTGCCGGAATCGTACTGAATCGGAACGCCTTGCCGGGTGCACTCGTTCCGGCTACGCAGAATCTCGCCACGGTGGGGAATATTTCCGAGCTATGGTTCATGGCTAAGATTTTCGAATCGGATCTCGGAAAGGTCAGCGAAGGCGATCGGGCCGACATCATCTTGAATTCCTATCCGGATCTGGTCTTCGACGGGAATTTGGAACATATCGGCGAACAGGTGGATCTGGCATCCCGTACCGTCCACGCTCGTCTGGTATTCCGGAATAAAGGTCGTAAGGCCAAGATCGGACTGTTCGGAACGGCTAAGGTCGTAACGGAAACCGGTATGGGGATACTCGTTCCGGAATCGAGTATATTCAAGAAAAACGATGAAGACATGGTTTTTGTCCGGACGGACATCCGGAGATTCTCCGCTAGACGAGTAAGGGTAGCCGGATCGGAGGATGGAAACGTCGAGATTTTGGAAGGACTGGAAGAGGGAGACGAGGTCGTTACGCAAGGTGTTTTCGAGCTTAAATCCTTGCTACTCAAATCTTCGTTCGGGGAGGAAGGCTGATGGAATTTTTGACAGCGATTGTCCGCTGGAGCCTTCACAATCGATTGAGCGTCCTGGTTTTTTCCGCGCTTCTCGTATTGGCGGGATTGGACTCCACGAGGAGGCTGAAGATCGACGCGGTACCGGACATCACGAACGTCCAAGTCCAGGTGATTACGGCTGCGCCTGCATTGTCTACTTTGGAGATCGAGCAGTATGTGACGTATCCGATCGAGAGGGCCGTTTCCGGAATACTGAAGTTGCAGGAGGTCCGTTCCGTTTCTAGATACGGATTCTCGATCATTACGATCGTATTCGAGGAAGGTGCCGACCTGTATTTGAGCCGGCAACTGGTCAGCGAAAAATTGGTGGAGGTCTCCAACCAAATTCCTCGTAACTACGGTTCTCCGCAGATCGGTCCGATCTCCACCGGATTGGGTGAAGTGTACCAATTCGTGCTGAAGAGTAAAACCCATTCGCTTACGGAACTCACCACGTATCTGAACTGGTTCGTCAATCCGGTCCTGAAAACCGTCCACGGAGTGGTGGAAGTGAATACTTTCGGAGGAAAGGTAAAGCAGTACAGAGTTGTCGTGGACATATCCAAAGTGGCGGCCCTCGGCTTGGGAATTAGGGACGTAGCCGAAGCGGTTTTGACCAATAATACCGCGACCGGAGGCGGATATGTGGAGAGGAACAAGGAACACCTTGTCATCGGCACGGAAGGCCTATTGAAAAAACCGGAGGACTTTTATAAAATTTCCATAGGCAAAACGCCCGACGGGTTCCCGATCTATCTCTCCTCGGTCGCAAAAGTGGAGGAGGGGTTCCGTCTCCGTAAAGGAGGGGCTACGTCCGACGGTCACGGAGAAGTCGTCGGGGCTATGACCCTCATGTTGGTGAACGAGAACTCTCTGCAGGTTACTGACGCTGTAAAGAAAAAGATAGAAGAGATCAAAACAACCCTTCCCGCCGGAATGGAAATCGAGCCGTTTTACGACCGCTCCGTCATGGTAAAGAATACGATCAGCACCGTCCTTTGGAATTTGGGGGAAGGTGCGATTCTCGTCATCCTCGTCCTATTCCTCATGATCGGAGACCTTCGGTCCGGACTCGTGATCGCGGTCACGATTCCTTTGGCCATGCTTTTCGCGATTACGATCATGCGTTTCCGGGACCTTCCCGCGAACCTGATGTCCATGGGTGCCATCGATTTCGGACTCATCGTGGACGGGGCAGTGATACTGGTCGAAAATTCCTTCCGACGACTTCTGGAGCTGGCCAGGGAAAAAGGACGTCGCTTAACGTTCGAAGAGAGAAGGGAAACCATACTGAGTGCGACGGTAGAAGTCCGTAAAGCGACTATCTTCGGGGAAATCATTATCGGAGTGGTCTATCTTCCCATTCTTACGTTATCCGGAACCGAAGGGAAAATGTTCGTTCCTATGGCCCTCACGGTGTTGTTCGCGCTTTTGGGCGCCTTCTTTCTTACTTTAACGATCATTCCCGTACTGGCCTCTTACTTCCTGGATCCTAAAGTGAATCAGGAGGAAGAGACCGCCTTCTTTAGGAGGATCAATCGGGAATATAAACCTTTTTTGGACAAGGCGATGTCCCGATCCAAACGCGTGGTATGGACGGCGCTCGCAGGATTTGGGCTCGCCATCGCGGGCTTTGCCTTTATGGGAGCGGAATTTATACCCACAATGGACGAAGGTTCCGTACTTTTGGAGATCTCCCGGTTGCCGTCCAGTTCGTTGCAACAATCTTTGGACACTTCCACAAAGATCGAAAAGGCGTTACTGGCCAAATTCCCCGAGATCGTAAGCATCGTCTCCAAGACGGGATCTCCCGAACTTGCCAACGAACCTATGGGTCTGGATAAGACCGACGTATTTTTGGAGCTCAAACCTCGAAAAGAATGGCGGTTTAGCAAGGCGGAATTCGAGGAAGAGATTTCCAGGACGGTTTCGGATGCGGTTCCGGAGGTAGCCTTCGGAATTTCCCAACCGATACAGATGAGAACGAACGAGATGATCGCGGGGATACGAGCCGACGTCGGAATCAAGATCTTCGGAGAAGACCTCGCCACTCTTAAAGGTTTGGCGGAAAAAATCTCTTCCTTAGCGAAAGGAGTGGAAGGAGTCGCGGATCTTAGGATAGAACAATTGTCCGGTTTGGAGTACCTTCGGGTTCGACCTAGACGGGAAGCGATGGCAAGGTACGGTTATTCGATCAACGACGTGAATCAAATCGCGGAGTCCCTTTCCGCCGGACACCAAGTGGGGGTTCTCTTCGAAGGACAAAAAAGATTCGAGATCGCGGTGGTTTCCGAATGGAAATTGGAAAACGATTTGGGTAGTTTAAAGGCGCTTCCCGTAGGCACTAAGGGGAAGATCGTCCCGTTCGGAGAATTGGCCGATGTTTCCTTGGAAGACGGTCCCGTCCAGATCAATCACGAAAACCAGTACAGACTCGCGATCGTTCAGTTCAACGTTCGCGGGAGCGACATGGTGAGCACCGTCCAGAGAGTGGACGACAGGATACGTTCCAAAATCGTTTTTCCTCCCGGATACAGATACGAAATGGGCGGGGAATTCAAGAAATATAATTCCGCAAGATCCACTTTGATGGTCGTGGTTCCGATAACGCTGATCGTTATTTTACTGTTTTTGTACCTGGCTTTCCGGGAATTTTCCCCGGCACTTTTGATCTTCCTGAACGTACCGTTTGCGGTTACGGGAGGCGTGTTTTCTCTTCTTCTCCGCGGCATGCCTTTCAGTATTCCGGCGGGAATCGGGTTCATTGCGCTTTTCGGGATCGCGATATTAAACGGATTGGTTCTAGTAACGTTTGCGCGGGAAGAGGAGGCAAAAGGGGTGGATGCGGCAGAAGCGATCCGAAGGGCAGCGGAGCATAGGATCCGACCTGTGATCACCACCGCGCTTTTGGCTTCGATCGGATTTTTGCCGATGGCTTTATCCACTTCTCCCGGGGCTGAAGTCCAGCGTCCCTTGGCTACCGTGGTCATCGGCGGTCTCATCAGTGCAAGCCTTCTCACTCTGATCGTGATTCCGGTAGTATATGCGAGATTCATCCACGTAGGAAGAAAACCGGAAAAGTCACTCGGCGGAATCGATCCGAATCGGACTCGGATCAAATAAGAATGTCCGGCCTCGTTTCGTTTACGAGGACCGGACAAAAAAAAGCGGAGTTTCCTCCGCCGCAGTGGTAACTCTAAAATGGCTTTTAGAAACCGGCCGCTTGGATGGCGGCGAACGTACATACGCCCACATCAGGGTTACATTCGTACAGTTTGTAGTTGAAGTTGTTTCCGGTCCCGCGTTGCAGAACTCCGCCGGCGAATCCCAGCGAGCTGCAAGTGGATTTGGAAACCGTTTCTCTCACTAAGGGAGGAGCATTCTGCAACGCACCTAGGGTCGCGTTGAAAAAGTCCGTTCCGGAAGCGGAAACGCCGCTATTCTCTATGATAAAAGAATCGTAGCAGATCCCGCTCCAAGAAGTCGCGTCCACTTGCGTGATTCTCAGGACGGATTTCGTGCTGTCTCCGGAAGGAGCCGCCAAAATCGCCGCCAAGATCCCGCTGTTATCGGTCTCGTTCGTTTTTCCGTGCTTAGCGCAGGCGGATAATCCGATGGCAAGAGCGAGGATTAAGGTTTTTAAAAAAATCGATTTCATCATTTTTTCCTGATTCGCTCAGATCTTAGTTAGATCTGTAGCTTCCCTCCTGAGCTGCGTAATACTTTTCGTTGGTCATTACGCCGGTTTGAAAGCTGAACTGGGCCTGGAGAATGATCGACTGGTTGTCCAGCGGTCTTGCTCCTCCGGTGGCCGGGTTAACTCCCAGCATAGTATGAAAGTTGTTATAAAACAACTGAACTTTCATCAAGTGTTTGTCCAGGAACAGGTTCACACCCGCCCAATAGGAACGATATACGTCGTTAGGATCGATATGGTGGTCCCTGTTGAAGTCCCCTTGTAGGTAGTCATAACGGACAACCGGCATGATGTAGTACTTGGAAAGAACCGGAATGTTATAACCGACGGTTACGTGGTATCCCATTGCATTGTTGGAAGCCGGACCGCTCATTTTGGTATAAGCTCCGTTCAGGTAGAATCCTTTCGAGTAAAAGGTGGTATCGTAGGTGTGAGCTACGAGTCCCCATCTAGGAGTACTCGGGGTGGTGGTATTGTTCTGGATTAGAGAGGCGCTGGTCGCTCCCGCGTATCCGTAAGGAATACCGTATCCGTATCCGTTAGCCGAAGTAGCTGCGTTTCCGAAGTCCGGAGCGTTTTGCGGAGACACGATGTTCACAGCAGCGGCGCCTTTCGGGAATGCGTCCACTAAGTTTCCGATCGTGGAAATCGCAAGTGGGTTAAAGTTCTGGGTTTGGAAACCGGACATCCCGATGGACCATTTTGTGCTGGATTGGAAGATTTCTTCCCCTTCATGCCAGCCTACTTCTTTCCCGACTTGGTTAACTAGACCGCCCAGAGGGTTGAATACTACCCGCCAGATGTAAGTCGGAGTGGTAGTGATCGCCGCAACGTTTCCGTTTCTGGTGTTGTATAGGTCGGTTTTTCTACCTGTTCCGTAGTCACCACCTGCACCGCGTCCATTACCTACGAAACCGGTTACGGAAAGCACTTGAGTGTATTTGTCTCCGAGAATCGCTTTCAAAGGATGCGTATTGATCATCGCTCCCATATCGAACTGAGGAAGCGCGATGGTGATCATCGAACGTTCCACGTTGATCAAGTTTTGGGAAGAAGCGATGTATTCCCTGTTGAAGGGAACGTTGATTTGTCCGAAGGTCAAACGGCTGTTTGCGAATTTCGTTTGCAGATAACCGACCGCTTCTTGGATGGCTCCCCTGTTATTTGCGAGAGAACCTTGCTTGGAAACGACGGTTGTCGTTCCTGCGCTACCGGTACAAGCTGCAGTGGTACAAACAGTGGTTGTCGTAGCGGGTTGTAGCTCCGGTCTGGCGAGTAAGTTTTCCAAACGGATGTTCACCACGCCTCCCCACCAATCGGAACCTTCATACATGGCTCCGAGTCGCAGACGGCGAACGTTCCAGTCGACTGCTTGGAAGTTGTCGTGACCGTTGTTAAAGTTCGTGTCTTCGGATCCGGAAATTCCGCGGAATTGCAGACGTCCGTAGATCGTCAGTTTTTCCTTTTGTGGATCCTTGGGACGGTGAGCGGATTGGTTTGGTATATCCGTAAAGCCGTAACCTTTCAGGAAGTTTTCCTCTTGGATCTGGCCACTCTCCCGTTTGTCTCCGGTATTCGCTTTTTCTCCAGTAGCAGCAGCGCCATTGCCGTTCTCGCCTTGGGGCGCATCGTCTTGGAGTTTTACGCGATTCGGACCAGGATTGACATAAACCTGTCCAGTGGCCTTATCCACGTATAAATCTTTCGAATACAATGCTCCAGCCATTGAGAGAAGGATGGCGGTTATCAATATCCTTCCGATGAATCTATTCATCTAATTTTCCGACCTTGCTTATTTCGCAACGAAAAACGAATCAAATGCACGCATTGAGATTTCGTTCCGATAGGTCTTTTATGGTATATTGTTGTTACGAGTTGATTACGTCGTATTTACGATTTATATATTATAAAAAAGTAAATAATGAATAATTAAAGCAATAGGGAGGCGGAGTGGAAAATTTTCGGTTTTCTACCCGTGGGGAAAATTCGCTCGCAAGAATTTGTATCTTGGTGATGTTTGCGTTGACTCGTGTATTTTTTGGAGAGGCTATTTTGTGGCCTTCTTGCGTCCATCGCAAATATATTTCGGTTCCCTTCGGGTGTTGAAAAAGTATTCCAAAATTCGGAAATAGGAATATTTGTGTATTAGATGTAGCTAATGGATTTCTTTCGGAATTTTCCTTACTTTTGATTCCGTCGAAATCGACTCCGATTCTAAAAAATGGAATTCCTAAAAACGGAATTTGGAATGTATCTTCGATATTGTTTTTCCTTTCAGGGGACGCGACGAATTTTCGAATCCAGGTGCAAGTTCGACTTTTGGGCAAGATGCGCGGATCGGGGGGAAAGAAAACACTCCGGATTCCGAAAATAGGACTACCCTATAAGGACGTTCGATTCGTGTCGGATCGCCCAAAGCTCCAAATTCCGGATGGATTCCCGTTTTTATGGGAATTTCGTTCTTGGACAAAAGGCCTTTGCAAAGGCCGGAATTTTACTTTGTTCCGGATTTTATTTTCTGCTAACCGAAATGAATTAGCTCAATTTTATTAATTGCGATTAAAAACTAGATGGAAAACGATCCAGCCGTGACCATAGTTCGTATAGAAGTAATTTTTTAAGTATCATGCAGAAGCGGCGTTTACCATTCGAATCGTATAGGAATATTCTCGGGATCCTCTGTCTCTTTTTCTCGGTTTCCGCTCTCCGAGCACAGACGGACCCTACGGTTCATATAAGCGAATCGACCCGGAATCTGAACGTCAGCTCTCAAGTCGAATACCGTCATAGGGATCGTAAGTTCACGTCCTGTAGTCCGGAAAATCTGAAAGGAATGGAAGGGTTGGAATGGTATCTCAACCCGATCCAAGATGTTCTTAGGGTTCGTAGGACTTCCAACGGAGTTTGGTTACGGCTTACGGTTCGGAACGATGCGGGCGTTTCCTTGGAAAGAAGGCTGGTATTTTCTTCCATTAATGTTCCGAAAGCGGAACTCTGCTACGTTTCCGAGGAAGGTTTTCGTAGCTTGGAGATCACGGACCACTCGGGATTGTTGTACAACGAGATCGTCGCCCCGAGACCGAATTTTCTGGTACGATTCCCGGCAAAATCGCGAACGGTTTTTTACATCCATTTGGACGCCTACGAGGAACTTACGTACGTTAATTTCCCTCTTTCGCTTTTGGACGAGCAAGCCTTTATAGAATGGATCCTCATGAAGAGGGCCTTATTTCTGGTCGGCTTCCTGGTAACGTTGCTTGCGCTGGGATTGAATATTCGTTATTGGAATCGATTTCGTACGGGGGTCTTTCTTTCATTTGCGGGGAATATCGTCGTACTTTTCTTCGGATTCTATTTCCTGCATGTGAGGTCCATACATTCCTGGCTCGGGTGGGAAAATAAGATCGGCTTCTATTCCTATTATTTGTTTTTGACCCTGTTCTTAGTGACCGCCTTCCTCTATCTTTTCTATCTCGCGAGATTGTTCGAAGTTCCGATTCGGTCCGTCCGAATCTTCGTTTTCGGCTGGTTGTTCAGCTGCCTTTTCCTTTTGATTCCGCTTTTCCAAGATCTTGCGGACGAGAGATTTTTCCTTTTGGCGGGAGGGTTCGGTATCCTTTCTTTCTACTTCTATAAAGTCCATGCGGAATTGGTCAAAAAACCGAATCGTTATGTAAGGCTTTATTTTCTTTCTTGGGTCGTATTCATTCTGTCGTTTTTTGTGAAGGCGAGCTACCATTTCGATTACAGTCATTACCGCTGGCTCATCGTTTTTTCCTTCATCTTTCTATATCCGGTTCATATCTTGGTGACTACCTATTCCTTATACAGGATCGTTTCCGAAAAACTCTGGCTCTCCGTAACGGGTAAATCTCAAATTCGGAAAAGCAAGATCGGTTCGATCGACATCAACCAGACTGTGATTAGGTTGAAGGAACTTCTAGAGATGGAAAAAATCTATCTCAAGCATTCTTTGAAGGAAGAACATTTGGCCAAGGAGTTAGGGATAGGAAGTCACCAATTGTCCGAGATCGTTCGTCTGGAATTCAAGACCACGTTTCCGAATTTGATCAATTCGTACAGGATCCAGGAGGCGAAGCGGCTGCTGGTAGAGGACCCTAGGATGTCAACGAACGAGGTCCGAATCAAGGCGGGTTACAGCTCCAAATCCGCCTTTCATTTGGAATTCAAAAAAGCGACGAATACGAATCCGAACGCTTTCCGAAAGGAAGCGATCATCGGCAGGGAAAAATCCAGAAATCGGGAAATCCCCGCCTGACGACAGTTAGAACGAGTCGTTCTTAACGTTTCTTACCGACTTTCTTTTTAGGTGCCGACTTCTTCTTCGCGACGGTTTTCTTTTTAGGCGCGGCCTTCCGGGAAACCTTTTTCTTCGGAGCGGCTTTTTTGGCGGAAGCGGAGGGTTTTTTTCCCTGTTGAGAACCTGCTTGGACGGATTCCCTTAACGCTCTTTGAAACCAGAAACGTAGATCTTCGTCGTCTTCTATGACCTCTTCGGGAACTTGCCAGTAGGACATACTGACCTTTTTGCCGTTCTTTCCCTCATAGCTGAACGGAGCCATTCCGGCCGCTTCATATTCGGCTTGGTTGCCCGGACCTACTTTGAAATACAAAAGATCGTTGATAACCATTCCGAAAATCCGATTTCCGGAATAGATCGCGGTTCCTCCGAACAT
The DNA here is from genome assembly GCF_004771275.1 of Leptospira fluminis. GTDB lineage: Bacteria > Spirochaetota > Leptospiria > Leptospirales > Leptospiraceae > Leptospira_B > Leptospira_B fluminis. The sequence goes on from NZ_RQEV01000015.1 coordinate 20,544, forward strand.
ATTTTTGTACGTGACCGGTCCGCAGACTTTCAGGCGGTCTTGGGCATATTCTAAAAACGAACTCATGGAAATGAATTTATGAAATCGGTCTGTCCGCTGGCGACAAGAAAACGTTTTCGCATTAGGAAAACCGGATTTTCGGAAGGTCCGAAACTTTAAAGAGTCGCCTTCAAAGTTTCTCGTACCTCTTTTCCGTTTCGAATTTCTCCGAAGGACAAAACTCCCGTAGGACAATAGGTGACGCAGGCGGAGCAGCGCACGCATTGCACGCTGTCCATCGGCCGCCCTCTATTTGCATAATTCATCACGTCGATTCCTTGGTGGCAAACTTTCGTGCATACATTGCAGGAGATGCATTTCTTTTTCTCCGCAAAGATCCGGAATCTGCTGAATCTAGCGTATACGTGCATGAGAGCGGCCAGGGGGCAGAACATCCTACACCAAACCCGTCCGGAAAGAAAGAAATATGCGCCTAGGCCCAATACTCCCGCTAAGCCTATATCGACGAAAACATCGTAGAGTTTTTTGATCGGATCCGCGGTTTGGGCTAGAAATTGGAAGTAGGCAGAATAGCTTCCCAGGAGCTTGGCCGCAGTGAGAATTCCGGCCGCCAGAAGGATCCATTGACCGGAATGTTCCAAGCGATAGGCCCAAAAACCGTGCGACATCTTCGTTCTGGATTCGTCCCCCAGAGTCTCCGCCAATCCGCCGCAAGAACAGATCCAGCCGCAGTAAGCCCCTTTTCCGAAGCGGATAACGAGATACGGGATTAGCAAGAACGTGAGAGCAATTCCGTAAAGGAGCCAAAAAGCGGTGATTCCTCCGTCGTACAGAACTCCCATATTCAAAGGCCAGGCCAATACCAAACCGTACGCTTTCCAATAAGCTCCGCCCGGAAATACCTGTGTGAGAAGGAAGCCGTCGGGCGCTCCTAAAAATCCTCGGCTTCCCAGGAATGGGAGAATGATTTCTGGGAGTAGAAAGAGGGGAAACACCTGGACTAAAATCAAAGTCCAGGTTTGTCGCCGGATGTATTTCGTGGGACGGACCTTCATTCTGCGAATTCCGAAAACGACGATCGTTAAGGAATAAAGGAAAGTATAATGAAAACCCGGAGCTTTCCCGAACAGGAACGTACCGAAATACTTGGCCAAAACGTACGTGGAACAGAAGTAAAGCGCCGCCGTCGACAAATAGAAGGTCCGGAATAAGGACCAATCCAGGCCGATAGGCGACCGGTCTCGCATCGAGTACCAAAGGATGCCGAAAACACCGAACCCGAATAAACCTGCGGACGCTGCCCAGGAATACCAATCGATCCCGTAAAACGCGGACTTACCGAAATAGACGGCGACAGCAAAGGAAAGAGATGCGAAGAATCCCGTCCAAGCTCGTTTCGATCGGAAATTTTGGAGGGCGACGCCTATCCGTTTCAAAAACGACGTGGGCGGTTCGGATCCGATCAGCACGAGAGTCGAATCTACGGAAAGGCTTTTCTCTTTAGCGGTAGATCGTAGAAAAACGTTTCCGGTCCGGATTTCGGACACGGAAGTTTCTGGAAAAAAAAGGATTTTTCCTTTCGACGTCAGATCTAAAAACCTACGCTTGTTTTCTTCTTTCGGACGTGAGAGTTCTGCGGATCGATAGGAGAGAGTGACGGATTCCGCGCTTTCTTCCAACGCCAGCGACGCTTCTATCGCGGAATCTCCTCCGCCTACTACGAGTACCTTTTGTCCTTGGAAATCCGCGGGATCGATCAGGCGATGAAACACGTTCGGGAGGTCCTCTCCTTTTACTTTTAATCTCCTGCTGTCCCCCGATTTTCCGATCGCTAGGATGAGGTGCAGGCATTCGAACGTTTCTCCCTCTTGTGTTCTGACCGCGAACCTAGATTTAGGAAAAGAGGAAGGAAGAATTTCCGATACGAGAACATTCTCCCGTAGGGGTAGGTTTTCTTCCGTTAAACGAAGTCTAAGATCCTCTATAAGGGATTCCTTAGTTCCGTTCCGGATCTGCAATGGAGAGGAAATTTGCAGGTCCGAAGGCTCTGCAAAGATGGGTTTCCCTTTGGGATAACTGGAGACAGTATGAAAGGCCTGGTTCCCTTCCAAGATGAGGAATTTCATCCCTCTCTTTTTGGCTTCTATTCCCGCGGAAACGCCCGCCGGGCCTGCCCCTACGATGATCAGATCGTAAATTTCCCCGTCGGTTTTTTCCGCCACGCTTCGGGGAAGCAGGGATACGCATTTTGTTCCGCTGTCCACCGCATATTTTAATAGAGGAAGTCCGGTCAAATCTCCGATGACGTATATTCCTCGGACGGAACTTTCGTAGTTCTCTCCGATTTCAGGATAGGTTTCTACGCCTCCTTCGGGCGCTTCGTTGCGTAACCAGCGAAAATACTCCGGCGTAAACGGAAGAATGAGTTTCATAGGAATTCCCGGTCGGATAGCAATTCATAAAAGGACTCGACAACTTCGGTCCAGTCTTTTTCAATCTCGCCTTGGTTTCTAGTAGAGGAATTGTTCCTTTTATAAGCGGGGTTTTTCTTTGTTCTGGTCGGTGTTTTTACGAAGGTTCTCGATTCCTAAGTTTTTAACGGTCGTTTCCGCCGCTATCTTCTGTACGGCTTTGGTAAGCGTAGGCGGAACTCCTTCTTTAGCGGACGATTTTTATAATTCCGACTCTTTGTTCTTTCCCATTCTCTATTCGGAACTTTTTTTAAAAGGAGGTTCGATCGGATTTTATCCGATTGAAGATTGGTGCTGGACTCCCTCTCCGTATTTTTTTCCGGACCTTGCCGTCTATCTCGTTTTGAGGACCTTATTTCTGCCGATTTCCCATGGCGCTTGGGAAATGACCCATCTGTTTTATGCGCTCTTCCAATGGACTTTTTTGTTGGTGGGAATTCCGGTTTTATTTCGGGTTTTGCGGAAGGAGCCCGATCGGAACGGATTCGAATTCGTGTTTTTATCCTTCGGATATCTATTAGGCGCGGCTTTTCTATTTTCGGGAGAAAAGTTGTTCCTGTTCCTTCCCGGTTACCACGGAGGAACCTGGGCTTCCCTTTCTTGGATTTGGGCCTGTCATTTTTCCTGGAAAAGAAAGGGAGGAAGAACGTATTTTTACGGAACGATTCTTGCCGTCTTTCTGCTTTCTTTGAGCGACCTTTTTTTCATACCGGCTTTCGCGATTCCTTTGGCGATCGTAGAAACGTACGAATTTCTGTTCAAAAATCGGAAGTTACACGGATTTCGAAAATTTTGTTTCTCCGTTTTTCCGACGATAGCGGGCCTGATCCTTTCCAAGATCGTACTTGGAATATTGGATAAAAATAAAGTAATTCTATTTCCGGGGTCGTATGCTTCCGGTAAGGTGGGATGGTCCGTTTTATTCGGGAATCCGAAAGTCTGGTGGAACGATTTTACGATCGCATCGAGCGGTCTGTTCGGATCGAACAGGATGGAGATCGCGATTGTAGCGTTCGTTTTCGTCCTCGCTCTTTTCCGGAATCGCATTCGGTTTTCGGAATTTTCCCCGGCAAAACCCCCTCGTATTCCGATACTTCTTTTTGCCTCTCTCGGATTTTTGTCTCCCCTGTTCCTTGTGCTTCTTGCCGCCATCAACGGTCATGTAACGCAGAGCGGAAATCCCATAGATCGCTATTTCGGACAGATGACCGTCGCGTCGCTCGGGGCGGTTTTTTGGCTGCTCGGTTCGATGGAAATCGGAAGGAAGTTCCGGGTCGGACTCTTTGTCTTTCTCTTTTTAGGAAACGCACTGCTCGTTAAGGTCGCATTTTCCAAAAAGATGGATCCGGTTTATTATCCGGAACGAATGCGATGTTTGGATCGTCTGGTCACGGAGAGGGGTTACCGACGCGGGATTTCCAATTTCTGGATCAGCCGACCGATGCGTATTTTTTCTCGGTCGGATACGGTTATTGACGATTATTTACCGGACCTCAATCTCTTTTATTGGCAGAATACGTTTGCCTGGTTTTTATCCGACGTACCGTATACGTTTGCAGTCATGGAAGGTATCGATGAAGCCGCGCTCAAGTCGGCCTTCCCCGACGCCAGGCCGATCGCCGACTGCGAGAGTTGGAAGATTTACGATCTCTCCGATTCTGACGGGGAAAAATCCAAAGCATTGATCGACTCGAACAGGAACAAGATCGGGATCTGGAAAGGATCCCGTTCCAAATGAAAGTTCTCCGACCGCGATCGGTATTGCAAGTGCGACCTAGGTTATTTTTCCGGATCTATCCTTAATATCTTTCCGGATCCGAAATCGGCTAGATAGAGGGAGCCTCTTGCGTCCCGACCGAACGTTGATATGAGCACGGGCCATTTTCCTAAAGAATATGCCTCTTTCACTTTTTCCCCGTTTTTAGGAAGGGGGATCGCCCAGATCCGTCCCGAGACGAAATCTCCGAAAACGTACAACCCGTGAAGATCGCCGATCCGGTCGTTCGTAACTACGAAACCTCCCGTGATGGAACTACCGTCTTCCCTACCGTATTCGTAGATCGGATCCGTCAATCCGTTCCGATCGCAGTTCTCTTTCGGTTCGAAACAATGCGAGGCTTCGGTCTTATTCCACCCGTAGTTCTTTCCGGCTTCTATGATATCCACTTCCTCGTAGAGATCCTGGCCTACGTCGGCTAGGATCAATCGATCGGAAGGATCGAAGGAGTACCTCCACGGATTTCTGAGGCCGTAAGCGAAGGTTTCCGGTCTGTAATTCTCGTTTCCGACGAAAGGATTGTCCTTAGGTACCGCATACTCCTTGCCCGGATCCTTGGAGTCCACATCGATCCTTAGCATGGATCCCAAAAAGGTTTTCGGATTTTGTCCGTTCCCCTTCGGATCCGCCATCCAACCTCCGTCCCCCCAGCCTATGTATAATTTCCCGTCCCGTCCGAACGCCAGTTGCCCGGCGTTGTGGTTTCCGTAAGGTTGTTCGACTTCCATGATGGTCCGTTCTTCCTTTAGTTTCGATTTTTTAGGATCTTTGGGAAAGTCCATGGTCCACTCGGAAACCCTGCTTGTATCTTTTCCATTTTTCTTAATTACATAATTTAAATATAGTTTCGGCTTTTCCGGAAAAGCGGGATGTAACGCGATCCCGAGCAGCCCTTCCTCGGAATCCGTAAGTACGTTCGGGATTTTAGCGATCAATCCGGAACTTCCATCTTTGGGGTCCAGCCATTTGATCGAGCCGGTTTTTTCCAATACGATAAAGATTTCGGGACCCGGGATCGAGAGTAAATCCGTGGGCTGATCAAAACCTTCCCCCACGGTCGTTAAGGAAATTCCGATCTTTTTACGACGCTCGTCCTGTTGGGTAAAGACCGGTTTAAATCCGGATTCCTTCCCTTCGGCGGAATATTTTGAAGAGTCTCCGATTTTTGCCACGAGAATCCTGCGGACTTCGTCGCAGGACGTAAAGAAGGAAAACGAAACGAAGAGGAGAAGCGGCCCGGAAATTCCAAAACGAGAATATTTCATGCAACGAATCATCCTGACGGGAAAAGGAAGATCCACCTTTTTTTGAAAACCCGGATTCGAGTTGCGTTCGTGAATCCGTGAGAGAATCTTCCCCTTTGTGAAGGAGTTCTCTCAAAACGTTCGGGAAAGAAGTGTTTCCGTAGTCCGATTCCTTCTTTCCCTGCTTTCCTTTTTATTCCTTCTCGGAACGGTTAACGCTCGTTCCGAAACTGCAGAGGTTTTTTACAATTCGGATTCCCTTTTTTTTTCGAGCGTTTATTCCGAACTCGAAAATCGAGGATTTTGGTCCGGTTTAGAGGATTGGACTTGGACTCCGGCTCCTTACCTTTTTCCGGATCTGGTACTATATCTATTTTTGAGAATGCTTACCTCCTGGATCGGATTTTTTCCCGTGGAATCCGCTCAATTAACTTACGCTGTCTTCCAATGGACGTTCCTTCTTTTCGGTTGGAAGTTGCTTTTCTCCGTACTGTCGATCGGAAGCTCGCCGCCTTCCACGGAAAAAATCCTATCTTTCGGTTTCCTATTCGCGGCCTTTCTGCTTTTGTCCGGTAGAGAGTTGTTTTTTTTCCTGCCCGCCTTTCATGGAGGGATCTGGGCCTTTCTTCCCTGGGCTTGGGGAATCTTCTTTTGGAATCGGAACTCTCCGAGTTTGGCAAGGTCTTTTTCGGTTTCGCTTTCCTGTTTTTTGGGTTCGGTCTCGGATCCGCTATTCGTTCCGGCATACCTTCTTCCGTTACTCTTGGAAAATCTGTATTTTATCTATGGGATACGGAGAGACAAAAACGATTCCTTTCCGGCAAAAGCGGCACGGGCGATCGTATCCCAGATTCCGGTCGGTTTAGGTTTGGCTCTTTCTTGGTTTACGTTAAAAGCATTAGAAAAAAATAAATCGATTTTCTTTCCCTTCCATTATTTCTCCGGAGACGCACAGGCTCGGTTCCTGCAAGATCCTGTCGGGCTTTTGCGAGGCATAACGGACACCGCACTCGTTTTGGCCGAAAGGGAACTTCCGTTTTTCGTTTTGATATTTGCGGGTTTGGCATTCGCTTCGGTCTTACGGGGAAAAAAAAGAATCGCCGTCGGTAATCGCGATCCCGAAATTTCCGTTTCCGCACTCCTCCTAGGCTCCTCCATCTTAGCTCCTCTCAGCCTCATCGTTTGGGGTTCCGCTCAAGGATTGATCAAATCGGGAGAACCCGTGGATCGATATTTCGGCGGGATTTCTTCTTCTTGTCTCGCAGTACTCCTCCTGGGGGTTCTCTCTCTTCGAAAAATTTCCTCCGGAATCTTAGCTTTGATCGTCTTAACCTCGTTTTGTTTTTGTGCGAGTATCGGACTGAGCCGAGGGATTTCGTTCGAATATCGCCCGGATTGGTTGGTATGTCTGGAAGAGGTCTCGGCACGAGAAGGATGGCACAGAGGAATCGCGGGGTTTTGGCGGTTGGCTCAGATTCGGAACTTAAGTCGCGATAAGCTCGTCGCGGATCCGTATGAATCGGATCTGACCGTGACGGTTTGGCAAAATACGTTTCGCTGGTACGAAACAGGAATTCCGTACTCCTTTGCGCTTCTCGATGGAATCGGCGAGGAGTCGGTAAGGGAACATTTCGGAAAACCGAAGCGGATATGGTACTGCGGGAAGTATCGTATTTTCGGTATCGATCAAAACGCCGGATCCGCAAGCCGAAAGTTTTTAGAGAGAAAGCGATCCGAGATTCAACTTTGGAAGGAATTCACCGGAAGAGCGAAATAAATGCGCTCGGCGGAACGAGGGATTGTATTCTAAGGGGAGGAATTGGAGCGTATCGGGATCGAACCGATGACCTTCTGAATGCAAATCAGATGCTCTCCCAGCTGAGCTAACGCCCCTTGTATACAAGGTTTCGTGGATAGTTTTAGGAACCGAATCGAAGGATTTCCTTCCTACCGGATTCCTCGGCTCTGCGGGGTTAAGGATTCTCGGAAGGATTGATTCCGACCGCTATCCACTGGTCTTAACCCCTGGGCCTGATGTGACTTGAACACATGACCCCACGCTTATCAAGCGTGTGCTCTAACCAACTGAGCTACAGGCCCGGTAAAGGACATGATTTTGTTTTAGGATCGGATGGCAAGGGATTTTTGGCGAGAGGAATTCGTTTTTTAGGAATCCGCAGGAGCAGGTTTGGCTTTTGCGTTTCCGAGAATAGCGTTCAAAAAAAAAGAATTGCGAATCAGCAGATGATAAATTCCGAACGTAAGAAGGTACGTGAGCAAAAGATGAAGGGGGAACTTCGCCCAGATCGGCCAAGTTTCTTGGACGATGCCGAATCCGATTCCGAGGGAAATCGGATGATGAATGAGATACACCGGCAGGCTGGAATTGCGAAGGTATTCCGAGGTGTTGGTTCGATCGCTGACGAAAAACTGGAAGAACCGTATAAAGAAAGCGATCCACGCCCATCCGCCCAAGCATTTCAGAAAAATGTGAAGGATTCTTCTCCAGTCTCCGGTGTAACCGAAGTAGGACCAAAACGGATCTATGCTTTTGATCCAGTAGAAGCACCAGAATAATGCTAAGGCTAAAATCCCTAAAATTCCCAATTCGATCTTGCTCGAAACTCCGTCTATGATCGTGGATTCTTTACCGATAAAGAAACTTCCTGCGGCAAAGAAACTGATATCGTACACGAATTGCACCGGTTCAATCGTGAAAAACGTCTGGTCCTTTAGGAAAAAGTAATTTATTAGACAGGTCCAAAATGTACTCCAAAATCCCAGAAATAATAGGATTTCCGCGCGCTTTACCCGTAAGGAACCGGTCGAAGAGTTTCCGTAGCGACTTTCCGGTAGGAAGAAATTTCCCAATCGATTCAATACCGGACGGATAGCCACATATAGGAACGTATAGAGGACCAGATATTGTAGGAACCATAGGTGGGACGGTTTCGGGGATTTTAGAAGGAATTCGTTCCAAAAAAAGACGAAATAATTGTTTTCATAACCGTTCGATAAAGCGGCGACGTAATACTGTGCGGGAGCGAATAGGATAATTCCGCTGACTAACGGGATCAGGATCCGAAATCCTCTGAGTCGCACGAAATTCGCGATCCCCTTGGAGCGGAAAGTTCTTTCGCTAAAATATCCCGAAAGAAAAAAGAAGAGAGGCATCCGAAACAGATGTACCCATTCTCCGAAAACGTCGAAGGTCCAGGAGCGGTCCATGTTTCTCAAGGGGTATTTTATATCGGCCGCATAGACGATCGCGACATGGAATGCTAGTCCGAGTAAAAGAGCGAAGGATCTAAGATTATCCAGATAATCCAATCTTATAGCGCTACGGGGTTTTGCCGCCGATAACGCCAAGGATTAAACGTCCACCGTGTACTTAAACAGACCTTCCCGGATGATCAGAGAACTTGGATCGTTTTTGGGCTGTTCCACCAGTTTGTCCTTCACTAAAAGGTTTATGGATGAAACCAAATCTTGGTGTTCCAAGCCGACTCTAAGAATGGCCCACTTGATGAAGGCGCCGAGATGAATCTTGTAAATTCCGCCGTCCTGCTCCCCCCTTGTTTGGCTAAAGGCGATCAGAGCGGAGGTGACCAAGTTTTTACGATCCGCCTTCAGAAGGCTAGCGATGGTCTGATTCGTTTCCCGCAGGCGGGAAGAAAGCATTTTGACCATCTTAAGCGAGAAGGAGGGATTCGTCTGAATCATATTATAAAAAACGGATTCCGTAATCGCAAAGAGCAGAACGTCGGTTTTGGCGATCGCACGTGCGCTTCGCGGCTTCTTATCGACTAAAGCCATCTCGCCGAACATATCACCTTCTTTGAGTTCGATTAATAGCTTGAATGCTTCCTTTACCTTCTTGTGAATCCCGACCTTACCCGTTAGGATCAGATACATTTGATCGGCGGGTTCGTTTTCATCGAAGATAATAGAGGATTCCTTAAATCGGACTCCGTGTTTATTGACCATTTCTTCCGAAATCTTCATCTTATCGAAAGGCTAACTCTTATGCCTTGTGTAGCGTATCTAAAATTGGTTGGGAGCCGCAATCAATAATTGTAAAGCTCGCGCAGTGATATCGGAAATTTCCGTTGACTGGGCTTCCTTCCAAGTTACTTTCTTCCTCGTTTCCCTTAAGGAGGGAATCGTGAACGCGAAAAAAATCCTCCTCCTCGTCGTGGCAGTACTGATTATTTTAGCGACGGGGATTCTGATCAAACCCTCTCGGATCGAACCGGTGGCCTATTATCCTCCTCCCGAGCCGGAAATGAGCGGAGTTTATTCCGAGAATAAACACTTAAGATCCGCCGAATTGATAGCCTTAGGCAGGATTCATGGCCCCGAAGATATAGAACCTGACGATTCCGGCAATCTCTACTCAGCTAGCGAAGACGGAAAAGTATATTTCATATCGAAAGAGGGTGATATGAAAGCGTATGCGGCTACCGGCGGAAGACCTTTGGGGATGAAACTAATTTCCGACGGGACACTTTACGTAGCGGATGCGATGAAAGGTCTTTTAAAAATCGGCCCTAAAGGGGACGTGCAAATCCTTTCCACCGAAGCGGAAGGAGTTCCTTTTAAATTCACCGACGATCTGGACGTGGCAAAAGACGGAACAGTGTATTTTTCCGACGCGAGTTATAAATATACCGCTCCCGAGTATCTTTACGATCTTATGGAAGGAGTCCCGAGGGGAAGGTTGTTAAAATACGACCCTCGTACCAAAAAAACTACGGTACTGATGAAGGATATTTTCTTTGCCAACGGAGTCGCGTTATCGAAGAACGAAGACTTCGTCGTTCTGAACGAGACATACAAATATAGAATTCATCGGTATTGGTTAAAGGGTCCTAAGGCCGGGACCAGCGACGTGTGGGTTGAAAATCTTCCCGGGTTTCCCGATAATATCTCTTCGGACGGCAACGGAACCTTCTACCTGGCCATGTTTACGGTACGGAATCCGACCATGGATCATCTCCTTCACCCCAGGCCTTGGGCAAAAATTCTGGTGGCAAAGCTTCCCAAGTTTTTGTGGCCGAGACCCAAGCCTTACGGTCTCGCAGTTCTTCTGGACGAGGAGGGTCGCGCCTTAGCCAGTTTTCAGGATCCTACCGGAGAACATTTGAAGGAGATCACTTCGGTGAAGCGCAAAGGGAACTACGTATATTTGGGAAGTCTTCATAACGATCGGATCGGAAAATTCGAACTTCCTCCGGAATTCAGAAAATAAATAAATTAGGAAAATTTAAAGTATTATGGATTTAACCGTCTCTAAAGAAGTCGAGGAGATAAAGGCTAAGGCCAGGGCCTTCGTGGAAGAAGTTGCCATTCCCGCCGAGGATCATTACGATTACAACCGGGGAAGAATGCCCGAAACGCTGACGGAGGCGTTGAGATTGGAAGCTAAGAAACGGGGGCTTTGGACCGCGCACCTTCCCAAATCGGAAGGCGGATTGGGATTGGATCTTGTCGGTACCGCTCTAATATTCAGCGAATTGGGCCGTTCTCCGATCGCTCCCTATTTATGCAATTGCGACGCTCCCGACGAAGGGAATATGCATCTTCTTCACCTAGCCGCCAACGAGGAACAGAAAAAGAAATATTATTATCCTCTTGTGGAAGGTAAGATCCGTTCGGGATTCGCTATGACCGAACCTCCTCCCGGCGCGGGCTCGGATCCGACCACTCTAGCTACGAATGCGGTTAAGGACGGCGAACATTACGTGATCAACGGTAGAAAATGGTATTGTACCGGAGCGAACGGGGCCTCCTTTCTGATCGTCATGGCCAAGGTCAACGATAGCTTTCGTCGGACTACGATGTTTCTCGTCCCGACGGACGCTCCCGGATACACGATGGTCCGGGAGATAGACGTGCTCGGTTCCCACGGACCCGGAGGACATTGCGAACTGAATTTCGAAAACGTTAAAGTACACGAATCGCAGATTCTAGGAAAGGTAGCGGAAGGCTTCCGTCTTTCCCAGGAACGCCTCGGTCCCGCTCGCCTAACGCATTGTATGCGGTGGATCGGACTTTCCCGTAGATCCCTCGAAATTGCGAGAGAATACGCGATAAAGCGGGAATTATTCGGCGGAAAACTTTCCGAGCAACAGGGGATCCAATGGATGTTCGCGGAGGCCGCCCTCGAAATCGAATCCGGTTTTCTGCTTACTTTGAAGGCTGCGGATATTCTCAGAAAGGGAGGAGACGCTAGACAAGCGATCTCCCTTGCCAAATGGCAAGTGAGCGAAACTCTGAACAAATGCGTGGACAGAGCCATACAGATCTGCGGCTCCCACGGGTTCAGCCGCTATCTCAAATTGGAGCTTTTTTACAGGGACGCACGTGCGGCGAGGATCGCCGACGGACCTACGGAGACGCATAAGATGGTGATCGGACGGAACCTAATGTCGGGAAAGGAAAATTTTTAAACGTGAAGGATTCGGAATTAAAAGAGAGACTCGAAACCTATCTCGGAGGAAGGCTAAAAGGAAAAGTAGAGATTTCTAATATGATCTCGCTTTCGGGAGGAGCTTGCCAAGAGAACTTTTCCGCGGATATCATAGTCGCGGAAGGAAAGGAAAAAGGAACTTACCAGACGGTTTATAGAACGGACAAAGGCGCGGCGCTTTTGGCCTCCCTGTCTAGGATAGACGAATTTAAAGTCTGTAAAATGGCGTTTGAAGCCGGCGTAAAAACTCCGGAACCTTTTTGGCTGGAAACGGATCCGGAGGTCACGGGCAATCCCTTTTATTTTATGAGAAGGATCTCCGGCAAGGCGACGGGAAGATTCGTGGTCAAAGATCCCAGTCTGAATAAGATCCGGAAACAACTCACGAGCGAGCTCGCGGAAAACCTCGCCAAGATCCATTCGGTATCTCCGGAAACCTGCAAAGACGAATCATTGCGAAAGACTCTCTCTCTTGGGCAGGATCTGGACGACATGGTCGTTGCGTCCGGATCGGTTCAAAACTTGAGGAACCAATTGGAAGGGATGAAAGAACCTTATCCTGCCATGGAAATGATCCTGAATTGGTTGGAAAAGAACGCTCTCGCGAGCGACAGGATCGTTCTCGTTCACGGGGATTTTAGGACGGGGAACTTTATGGTAACCCCGGAGGGACTCCAAGGGATCGTGGATTGGGAATTCGCGCATTGGGGAGATCGTCACGAGGACCTAACCTGGCTTTGTATGAGGGATTGGCGTTTCGGAAAGTTGAACAAGGAAGCGGGAGGGTTTGCGGACCGTTCCGAATTTTACGAGGCGTATGAAAAATCGGCCGGAGTGACTTTGGATCCCAAAAAAGTGACCTATTGGGAAGTGATGGGCAATCTGCGATGGGCAATAGGCTGCATCGGCCAGTCCGAACGTCACTTATCGGGAAAGGATAAGGGAATCGAGCTTGCCGCGATCGGCAGAAGGGCGGGCGAAATGGAATACGAAGCGATGCGTCTGATCGAGGAATCGTTATCCTAAGAGGGGAGTATGCAGGATAAACCTACTAGTACGGAATTATTGGAAGCGATTCAGGATTTTTTGATGAAGGAGGTTCTTCCCGAATTTAGGGATCGGGATTTGCTTTCTTATAAAACCCTGGTCAGTTGGAATATGTTGGGAGTGATTTCCCGTGAAATCCGATCCGGGGAAGAGCTTTTGGAAAAGGAAATCGTCCGCCTTGCAAAGCTGCTCAAAAAGGAAATACGGACACCGTTAAGCACGTTGAACGAGAAGAAGGTTCTTGCCGCTTCCTGGAATATGGAGTTACGGGACCGGATCCGAAAAGAGAAAAGATCTGTGGAAGACCGGGATTTTTGGGAGCATGTAAAGGAAAGCGTGAAGGAGAAGGTGGAGATCACCAATCCTCGTTTTACTACAGAAGACTAGGGACCCATGTCCGTAGTTTATCTAATCCGACACGGCCAAGCGAACTCCCGGGGAGAAGATTACGATCTTCTAACGGACCACGGAAAGAAACAATCCTTTCTATTGGGAAAGTATATGGGAGAAAACGGGGACATTCCGGATCGGATCGTCACCGGGAGCTTGAGAAGGCATAAGGAAACCGCCGAATCTTTTTTGGACGGTCTGCGTTCCGTGGATCGGAGACTTTTGAAAGCCCGAGAGGAAGAATCCTTGGTTCTTCGGGATTCCGGTTGGAACGAATTCAGCCCTGAATTGTGGAGCGCCTACGCGAAGATATTGTCCGAAAAAAATCCGGACTTCCACCGTAGTCTTTCCCAATTTGCGAAAGTGAAACTTCAGGGAGGAATTCGCTCGGCGGCGCTCTTTTTCAAATTAACGGAAGAGATTTTGGTCGCTTGGAGAAGAGGAGAGGAAACTCCTCCCGGAATAGAATCTTATTCCGATTTCGAATGCCGTGTGTCGGAGTCCTGTGAAAGATGGTTTTCACCGTCTGATAAGGAGAGAACCTTCGTCTTTACTTCGGGGACTCCCATCTCGCTGGTGCTGAAAAAGATACTCCGGCAGGATACGGGAAGTTTCGACTGGATGCCCTGGATTTGGAACACTTCCTTAAGTACGTTCCGTTGGGTCAGGGGAAGATATCTGCCCGTTTCGGTGAATAACGTTCCTCACTTGCCGGAAAAACCAGATCGAACCCTGTTTTAATGTCGTCGCATATCGATGTCTTTTAAGAGACACGTTTACTGATGATTTTCTTGAACTGCTGCGTCAGAATGTCCGTATTCTTTTCGAGCCTTTTCGTCTCCAATGCCTTTTCCGGCTTTTTGTGGAATTCAAGACCTAGGATTAAAGCCCCTTTTTCGTCTTTTTTCCACCAACGGATCTCTCCGGAAACGGGAAGAGGTCGCTGCTTTTTGAAAAGGATATCCAATTCTATCGTTTTGAATTTCGGGAGCAAATCGGCCAACTTCTTGTCCTGAATCCGAACGCACATTCCTTTCTTGGAAATGTCCAGGATCTTATACGAGGTCGTGGTCCGGAATGTGTTCCAGGTCCTGATGACGTCCGTGATTTCGTTCGCAACGGAGGTGAGTTCCTTCATTTCCTCTTCCGAAATATTTTTCTCCGAACTATGAAGAGAGATTACGCCTAACGGGAAGGGTTCGCAATGATCGTCGCTATAAACGATCGGAATAACGACTTCCGACTTTATATTCTCGTTGTTATAAGTCTGTATTGCCGATGGAATGTCGGAAACGATTTCCTTTTCGAAGTCGATCAAGGAAGGATCCTTAGAACGAAAATTTTCCGGGTCGGAGGAATCGTGAATGTAGAGGATTTTTTGCGTTTTTCGCACCACCTCCAATTTGCGGTTCGAGACGAATCCGAACTTATCGATGCGCAAATTGGGAAAATTGCCTTCCCTTAATTTTTCCTGGTATTTGGAAAAGAGCTCCGCTACTATGTTCGGGATTTTTTCCTTTTTATCTCCCGGAAAGAATTTATAGGTCACGAGATTGCTGGCAAAGGCCACTTCCGACGGTACGGGAATCCTGTCTTCTTCCCGGGCGGTTTCCGTGATCCCTATGTTCACTAGTCTAAAAAGATAGTTGTATTCTTCATATTCCTTCTCGAAAACGCAATCGAGCTGGAGGTACTTCGCAAAAGTCTTGAAAAAGGAAATCGATTCCCCTTTTACGAGTTTGATTCCGGTAGGAATATGGATCAATAGCAGATTTTCCTTTTCGAAACTTTCGGCGACGATCGCCTCGAAAAAATAAGGGGGCTTTTTGATGGAAACGGTATGATTCAATAAGTAGGTTTTGACTAGTTGAAACCTTTGCACCGGATCAGCTATCCAGTTTATCTCCCTTGAATTTTGTTCTTTTAAATCCATGATGTACGAACGGCCTATGAAAAATCGAAAATCGGGATCTTTCTCCCTAATAAGATAGACGTGGCAGATCCCCGGATTCAAACATTCGGTTCTCCGATCGGAAGGCCAATAGGCGCGGGTTTTTATCGAAAAAATAGTTACAGTTCGTCGAAATTCGCGGCGGACCCGCGGACCCAAAACTTCCTCACCTGGATCGGCTGAATTCGAGGATCCTGTCCTGCACTTTCGTATCGCTCAAAAGTTTGGAATGTTCCGCTTCCGATTCGAAGAGTTCGTATTCGATTCCGGGGGGAGGCAGGGCGCTTTCGGCGGTCACTCTTCCGTCGCCGTTCGTTCTTTTGGCTTTAGCGAAGTCCCATTTCCATCCTTCGGTCGTTTTTTCCCCGTAAAGTACGCGAAGAGTGGGTCGATTTACGGCCCGAACGACCAATACGGAAGGCCGAATTTTTTCCGTTTTGGTTGTCAGGGAGTCTCGAAATGTCTTTGCCCGGTCCAAGCGGTTCTGGAATTCTTTTTCCTCCGGTAGGTTCGAGCAGGAAGCAGTCTTGCTAAACGGACCCAGTTCGTGTTCCTTCCAAAAAGCGGCCCGGAAAAATCGATTCTCCATGAATTTTCCGTTCGTATCACTCAAAACATCGCGAGTGTCGAAACTTGCCTCCCGCGGAAAAAAAGTATACACGCTTGCAAACGTGGAAACGACGCATGGATCCGCGATTTTTCCGTTCAATCCCGTTGATTGCGGAAGCATCAAGTCTTCCAAGAAACCGATTCCGGAATGAAAAGGAGCTCCTACAAAAACCGCCTTTGAGACCAGGTCCGGCCTTCGGTTGAGGACGCTCAACGTAAGGGTTCCCCCGTTGCTATGTCCCACCACGACGGAAGCCTTTCCCCCCGATTCTTTTTTTACCCGCTCCAAAAAGGTCTCGAGCAAAAGCGAAGTACTTCCGTTGTCCTTTCTCCAATCGTATGGAAACACGTAAGAAGTCAGACCCGCCTCCGATTCTAAACGCTTTAACCAAGGAGAATATACTTTAACGTCTAGGATTCCTGGAATTGCAGTAACGGAAGAGAGAATATCGCCGGCCATGATTCCGTCCCCGTCTTTAAGGGACAAATCCGGCGTAGAAAACGCTAAGGCTTGGGAAGGTCCGAGCCACAGTCGCTTTCCGGACGAAGATACCAATTCTGATCCCTTATAACCGGGAACGAAAACGACAACTCCCGAGCTGGCATTGTCAGCCTTCAATACTCTAGGCCCGAAAGTATCGGTTTTACCGGAGCAACCGATAAGAAATATCGAGAATAAGAAAAATGAGAGAGTTCGCTTACTCGGCATGGGACGAAGAATAAAACCCGTATTCTTCTCTGTCGAACTGAATTTATGCCTCATCACTCTCTTGCCGACATAGTCGGATCCGAAAATATACTGGATTGTCATAGAATAAAAAATATAGTACGGTATAAAGCCGCGTCATCTCTTTAGGATTTTTCATGGACCGCTCGCAGGATAAAGTTTATCGCACGATTTTCGAACAATCTCCCATCGGTTTGATTATTTTCAATCGGAGAGGGGAAGTCGTGGATGCGAACGATGCCGCTTTGAAGATTTTGGGGATGCGGGCGGAAGACCTGATCGGATCCTCGTTTACCAATTTCAGGGACGATAACCTAGTCAACGTGTTGACTCATGCATATTCGGGGGAGACCTATGAATACGAAGGGCCTTATTTCACCTCCTTACCCGAATCATCTTTTCAGGTACACGTAAAGGTCGCTCCTATATTGGACGAGCACGAGTCGGTGGACGGACTCGTGCTGACTTTCGAAGACATTACGGAAAAGAAACGTACGGAGCGCAGATTGGCTGAGACTTTGGTGAAGCGGGCCGAGATGCAAAGGGCGCTCCGAGAAAATGAACGTAAATTCAGAACCTTGTTCGAGGCGGCGGGAGACGCGATTTTCATCTTTGACGGCCGGATTTTTTTGGACTGCAATCCCAGGACGGAAGAGATATTCGGCTGCAAGAAAGAGGAGATTATCGGACATTCTCCCGTGGATTTTTCCCCGGAGTTCCAACCTGACGGATCCAATTCCGCGGAAGCGGCCATGCACAAAATCGGGATGGCGATGGCCGGTCTGCCCCAAACCTTCGAATGGACTCATTGTAGAAAGGACGGGACGAATTTTGCCGCGGAAGTGACCCTGAATTCGGTCAGATTCGGCGACACGGATTCGATCCAGGCCATCGTACGGGACGTTTCGGAAAGGAAAAAATCCGAAGAACAGATAAAAAGACTGAACGAGGAATTGGAGATCAAGGTTTCCCTCCGTACGGAACAGTTAAACGCGAGTAATAGTCATCTAGAAAGTACGATTCGAAATTTGAAGAACGCTTTGATCGAATTAAAATCGACCCAAGGGCAACTTGTGCAATCCGAGAAAATGGCCGTTCTCGGACAGTTGATCGCCGGGATCGCTCACGAAGTGAATACGCCGTTAGGAGCCATTATCTCTTCGAATGAAGGGATTCAGTCCGTTTTTAGGGACACGTGGGAAACGTTATTGAAGGAATTTTCCCTATTCGACGAAGAAGAGAAAAACTTTTGGAAAATGTTGTTTTTCAAAGGGAGCGTATTGCCGGAATTCTACGACTCCGCGGAAGAAAGGAAAAAGCGGAAGCAAATCAGGGATAGATTGAAGCAGGAAGGTTTCGTCAAGGCGGATTCCTTGGCGGACAATTTGGCCGAGCTGGGAATCCAGGGACAGGATTTGTCCGAAATGATCACCGGTGCCGATAAGGAAAGATTCCCGGTGATCGTGGGGAATGCGGTTCATCTTTCTGGAATATTCCGACATAGTAATGTGATTCGGGAGGCGGCAAACAAAGCTTCCCAGGTCATACGCGCGTTAAAGATGTATATCTATCAGGATCATTCCGGAGCGACCGAAGTGGACGTGAGGGAACAGTTGGAACTGGTTCTTACCTTATATTACGGTAAAGTAAAGCAAGGCGTGGAAATCGTTCGAAAGTTCCATGATCCTTCGATCGCGTTCGGACAAGCCGATCAGTTGACCCAGGTTTGGGCCAACCTTATCAATAATGCGTTCCAAGCCATTTCCTATAAGGGACGTTTGGAATTGGAAACGCGCCCTCAGGCAGGATTTTTGGACGTGCTCATAACCGATGACGGACCGGGAATTCCCGCGGAGATTCGGGAGAGAATCTTCGAACCTTTCTTTACCACAAAACCTCAGGGGGAAGGGAGCGGTCTCGGCTTGGATATTTGCCGTAAGATCCTGGAGCAGAATAAGGGTACGATTCATGTGGAATCCGAATCCGGAAGAACCACTTTTAAAGTCCGTCTTCCTACCGGTCCGAATTGACGATTTTGGATGGACACCGGGCTCTCTTGCGTTGAACTGAGCCGCGTTTCGGAGGTTCGTTTCGTGAAAAGCAATACAATTAGGATTCTTTTATTCGGTTTTTTGGTATGGTTGATTCCGTTTATAGTGGCTTTCGGGTTTTATACTCCGGAAGGGAAATTGCGGGGAGATATTTTTCTATTTAAGACGGTGATGCTTCTGGTCGGGGGAGCATCCGGATGCGTTTTTTTATTTCTTATGGCAAAGCGCGTCGCTCTTCCGGCGTTCCAAACCTTCGTCGCAATCGGCTTGGTCTGGTTGGCGGAAAATCTAGGTTTGGATCTGTTGATTTTGGTGCCGATGTCCAAAATGAATCTAGGCGATTATTTCGTTCAGATCGGACTTAGATACTTTATGATCCTTTTCGTTTCAGTTACGGTGGGCGCCTCCATCGACGCCGCCAGGAAGTGAACGATAACGTAGAGGACGCCGGGAAATCTTCCCGACGTTCTCGTTCTTTTAAGCCTTTACCGGGACTTCTTTTCCTTTCTGAAAGGCCGGACGAGTTCCAAGTTTATCCTGCCATTCTTTTAGCTTCGGAAAATCGTCCAGAGAAACTTCCGAATAGGTATGTCCGTAAACCCAGGGCCAAGTCGCAATGTCCGCTATGGAAAGTTCCGATCCCGCCAGATACTCCGATTCGTGAAGACGCTTTTCCAAAACGGAATATAGGCGTCGGGTTTCGTTCTGGTATCTTTGTATGGCAAAGGGAATTTTTTCGGTCGCATACCTTAGAAAAAAATTCGCCTGTCCTTGCATAGGACCTACGCCGCCCATCTGAAACATCAGCCATTGCAAAGTTACGGATCTTTGTTTAGGATCCTTGGAAAGAAATTTACCCGTCTTTTCCGCAAGATAAATCAGTATGGCCCCGGATTCGAATACGGCAAAGTCGCCGTTATCCTTATCCACGATCGCGGGGATTCGACCGTTCGGATTTAGTTTTAGGAACCAATCCTCTTTTTGCTCCAGTTTGCCCAGGTCCATGGCTCGGACGGAATAGGGAAGTCCGGTTTCTTCCAGCATGATGGAAACCTTTCTTCCGTTCGGCGTTCCTGCGGTATATAATTCGATCAATCGCTTTCTCCTTTTTGGCTGATTTATTAGACAGGTATTTCACGTTTTGAATATTGGAATTCGCTTATTTTCCTTCCTGTCTTGCCCTTTCTTTTTTGAGTCGTTTCCGGATCTCTTTTCCGCGCTTTTGATTCTCTTCCAGAACCTGCGCGATCATCTTTATCGGAAAGGATGTACCTTGGAACATCCTTGCAAAGACTTTTTCAGGCATGTCGTACCAACGCGCTTTGGAAGAAAGCAATAGTTCCCCGGTCTTCTTGAGATGGACCGTTCCCTTGGTATACAATCTTCTCCTGCGCACCATAGTGACCCAACACCGGACTTCTATTTCCGCTCCGAGCGGACAGGCTTTGAGATACCTCATGTAGAGTTGGTCCGTCATGACGAAATGCCCGAGGTGAAAACAAAGTACTCCTTGGGCCTCGTCCATCAGCGTGGCTAAGGCGCCTCCGTGGGTGAATCCCGGCGCGCCTTCAAAACCTTTTTCCATTACGAAACTGAACCTAACTTCTCCCGACGCTTCATGAAAGGGAAAGCTCGCGTGCAGTCCTTTGGGATTGTCCGGCCCGCAACCGAAGCAATTCGTATGATGCCAATCCTGTCCGTTCTGACTGGCTTTGATTTGCCGATAGATCTGTTCTTCTACCATAGGGTATTTCCTTTAATAATACGAAAGGATGACTTGCAGTACCATGGAAAACCCTTTTGAAAACGGGACAAGGAGGAAATCGTTTCCGCGTTCCGGAAGGATACGACCGAACACCGCTAAGTCCCGAACGACTGAGCCCGTCCGAAATTTTTCACAGATGGTTTTCCCCGCAAACGATCGTGGCGTTCCGAGGAATTCAGGCGCGAGAATCCCTTGACCGGAGTTTCCGGGATTCTATTCTACGTAGCGTTTGGATTGGAGTTTTTATGAAAGCCGCAGTATTGGAATCCGGTAAAAGAACTTTAGAAATTCGGGAAGTCGAAGTTCCCCGTTTGGGACCCACTTCGGTTAAGGTAAGGATAAAGGCGTGCGGAATCTGCGGGTCCGACGTTCATCTCGTTTTGCACGGAACTCTGAAATGTAGTCATTACCCCCAGATTCCGGGGCACGAAGCTTCGGGAGTCGTGGAAGAAACGGGAGAGTCGGTAAGTAAATTCAAAAAAGGTGATAGAGTAGTGATCGCAGCGGGAACAAGTTGCGGTGAGTGCGCACATTGCCTGAACGGACGTGAAAATCTCTGCAAGAATTTGGGAGTCTTCGGTTTCGATCGAGAAGGAAGTTTTGCGGAATATAACGTGGTAGAGGAGAGATACCTTTACTCGCTACCGGACAAAATTCCGTTCGAGCAGGGGGCTATATTGGCCGATGCCGTTTCGACTCCCTATAATGCGATCAAGTTCCGGGGAAGGATTCAGGACGGCGAGAATGTGGCAGTCTTCGGGTGCGGGGGATTGGGGATTCACGGTGTCGCGATTGCGAGAGCCTTAACGAGCGGCAAAGTCATCGCTTTGGATGTGGATAGAGGAGCTCTGGAGAACGCGTTAGCGTACGGTGCCGACGAGGCGATAAATCTGAAGGAAGTAAAAAACGCCGGAAAAGCGTTGAAGGAAATTTCCAAAGGGGTAGACGTTTTGGCCGATTTTTCCGGGAGGACTTCGAATATTCAAGAATCTTTAAGAGCGATGAACTCCGGAGGAAGAATGGTTATGGTAGGGATCGGGAGGGATCCTCTTACGTTCGCGATCCCGTTTTCGATCATCGAGAAGCAGATTACGATCGCAGGCTCCTACGGTTCGGACAGGAGAGCTATCCCGGAACTGATCGATTTGTACGTTACGGGTAAGTTGAATCTTTCCAAATCCATTACAGGCATCCTAGGTTTGCAGGAGATCAATTCCGGATTGAGGGATCTGGAAGATCGGAAAGGAAATCCGATCCGTATCATCATATCCCCCTGATTCGCGAAACGGAAGGAAAGATCTCTAAACGATCATGTCCGACTTGATTCCGGCGCCGATGTTTCTATTTTCGGTATAGGCGGGCGTTAAAAACCTTTTCCAGAAAGAAGAGTTAATGCGATTTTGCCGGACGACGTGTGGGAGAAAAAACCGAATCCTGATCGGGATATTTTGAGAGATGCTTAAACAATACCTTCAATTCATTTCAACTCTTAGGAAAGTCCGTAACATAATCACGATAAGATCCCTTCTCCTGATCGGATTCATGTATTTGCAGCCCGCTCTGCAAGGAGGGACAGGCCTTTCGCTGTTGTTAGGTATCGTCCTTTTTTTCGGAGTAATCGGCACTTACGCCGCGAATGGCTACGAAATTCGATCGAATTTGACGCCGGAAAAGCCGGTGCAATTGGGTTCTTACCTCCGGTTTTTCGTTTCGATGATCCTCTTCAGCTTTGCAGTGGTGCTGCTGATCGATTTTATCGTCAGTCCTTTCGTGAGCCCGAAGTTAAAGCCGTATCTTGAAAGTTACATTAAGGATCCGAAAACCCCTTTGCCGCCCGAGTTGGAAAGACTTTATATTCTTCTTCCGTTTGCGATCGGTCTGATCCTATTCACCCTGGTCCCTATTTTGATCAGCAGGGTAAGCGTAGCGCAAGGCTTAGCTTCGCTCGGGAAATATCTGAGAAGGTCCGACTACCTTCAGGTCGCGTGGACTTCTTTTCTGGTATTTTTCGTCCCCTTCTTCGTTCTTTATATATTCTCCTCGTTTCCGAATTTCATTTCCTCTTTTTTCGGTTTGGCTCTGATTATAGCGGTGATCTTTCTTTCGCTTACTTGGGATTTGATTCTACACTTCCCCGTATTTTACATATTACGAAAAATAGATGCGCTTCCCTCGCCGGACAAGACGGAACAGTAGGTCGAAAAACGCATATCGACGGCTATTTAGGCCTTCAGGAAGCTCATGGTTTCCCGGAGATTCTTAGCTATATTCAAAAGTCCTGAAGCGCTTGCCGCGATCTGCTCGGAATTAGCGGCGCTGCTTTGAACGGTAACGGATATATTGGCGACGGCATTTGCGGTTTCGACGATCGCCACTTTTTGTTCCTTAACGGAGGTTCGTATTTCCGCGGATTTCGAATCCACTAACTGTACCGCGCCCCGTATGGTTTCCTTTTTTTCCTGCTGCAATTGCATGATCTGAACGATATTGTCGGAGGATTCCTTTATCGATCGAAGACCGTCCAGAATTCCTGCGTAGACTTTAACGGAGTTTTCCACGAATCCTTTGCCCGATTCGATCTCGGCATTACTGGTTTTTATCAGATCCTCTATGGTTTTTGCGCTTTCATCGGTCTGCTCCGCTAATCGTGTGATTTCGGATGCGACGACGGCAAAACCGCGTCCGTGCTCTCCTGCTCTAGCGGCTTCAATCGCGGCGTTCAAAGCGAG
The DNA here is from genome assembly GCF_004771275.1 of Leptospira fluminis. Taxonomy (GTDB): domain Bacteria; phylum Spirochaetota; class Leptospiria; order Leptospirales; family Leptospiraceae; genus Leptospira_B; species Leptospira_B fluminis. Next base: position 43,777 of record NZ_RQEV01000015.1, read on the forward strand.
AAGGTTCACTTTTTCGGAGATTTCCTTGATGATAGCGGTAATGGATCTCATTTCCACGGAACTGTTTTCGATCTTACCCATGCTTCCGGAAAGATTACCCATAGTGTTCTTTCCGCCTTCCACTTTTTGATACATTTCGGAAACGCTTTGTAGGGAACCCTGGACGGCATCTCCGACTCTATTAATCAGAGTATCCAACGTTTTCATTTCTCCTGAAAAGGACGCGATTGAGGAATATTGCTCTTCCGCGTTTCGGGTCACCTGTTCCATTCCTGCGCTGATTTCCTCGACGGATGCCGATATTTGTTCTGCGGATGCGGATTCCGTCTGAGCGTTAGAAGAGAGGTGATCGCTGGATTTGGAAAGTTCCTCGGAAGCGGATAATATGGATTCGGAAAAGGAAAAGATCGTGCTCAGCATATTTTTCACTTTTTCCTGGAATTCCTGGAAGGCGATGAGCAACAGATAAAGTTCGTCCTTATTCCTGTCGTCGTGTTCCACGTCGATGATCTTACTGAAATCCGCATTTTTTATGGAAGAAGTCACCGTAGTAAGTCCTTTGACTAAGCGCAACGAAAAGGTGATGGAGACGATCAGAATATATACGATCGTAGCTACGGAAGTAACGGTAAATATCCCGATGCTGTATTCGTATTCTAGTTCGGCTTTCGTATAGATTCTTTCCGTTATCTTCAATTGAACTTGGATCAGCTTTTCGATCTTTTCCGTGACAGGATCGATATTCGGGTAAAGTACGTTTTCGGCGAATTCTATCAGTTTTTGCTGGTCCTCGGCCTCCATCGTTTTTTTGCCTTCTTCCACTACCTTGTCGGCCGTTTCAAACAACGGTTTCAACTCTTCGATGATCTGCGTCTCCTCGGGAACGAGCTGAGTGGAAAGATACGCCATCCATTCCTTCTTGATTCCCGCTTGTGCTTGAGCGATATTCTCTTTCCCTTGAGAGAAGGAGACTGAACCGCCACGCACTTTATGTACGCAATCCACAATCGAGATCGCATAATAATCCGATATTGACTTTAATTGTTTTAGCGGTATGAGCCTGTCGTTGTGAATGGTTTCTATATCTTTAATTCGGGCAGAGGAGTTTAGAAGCGAGAGCCCGAGAATCATCAGAATTGGCAGTAGCAAGGATGAAAACAGGAGAGTAAGTTTTATTTTGAGACCTAAACGAGAATACCAAGATTTCATCTATCTATTCCTTAAATTTCTTGATCATCCAGATTTTAATTCGGCCGCATCGTTTATGAATTAAGCTTGGATTATAAGATTTTCAATAAGACGAAACTTTGCCAAAAAATAAAGACTTTTATCCAAAATTCGCTTAGAAGTCGTATAAGCGAAGTCGCATTCGGATTGTATCGAAGATACTTACACCAAAGAGTATAGAGCTGAAGATTCGTTAGGTGTTTGGACGTATTCGCCTTTAAATTGCAATTAACGTCTTAAAGTATGTGTATAAATTCTCTGACGGAAAAAATCGTAAGAAGACAAATCCGACGGTTTTTTGGGGCCTAAGGTCTTTGTAGCGATCGCTATACACTTGACAGACTCTTCTCCCGGAATAAATTGAGAGTGTCTCGGCTGAATTTATATAGAACAACTGTTTTATAAAAGAGAAAGAGGATAGAATGTTAGGGATTAAGAAAAAATCGAATATTCGAATTCGAAGTAAACAAGCCGTTTCTCTCGGTTTTGTACTGCTTCTCGTTGCCGGATCCGCATCCACGGCCCTTTCTTTAAAAGAGATTCCGGATCAAATCGGACCTGACGGGCGCAATATTTCTCGCCAGTTCTTTCAGTTTTTAAAGATTGCGGCGATCAAAAATAAATACGACGGTCGTGCGCTGGAATTCCACAAATATCTGGATCGCTCCCTGGAGAGGTTCGAACTGAAAAACCTGTTCAACTCCGAATTCATGCAAAAGGAAGATGGGGGACATTTTGTCACATATCGGGGAAAATTCGCCCCGGATGGTTACCGAGTGAGCCTAGAGAATATCCGTATGAAAGAGGTTCCGATCCAAAGTTTCGGCGATTTTTCCGCGGAATTTTCCCTGAGACACAATCCAAAACCCACGTACGGCGGAAATTCTTACTCGGGGAATTTGGACGTTTTCACCAACTTAGGTCCCTTTACGCACAAGCATGGAGTAAATGCGATGGATTCTGGACTGAAGTTTTTGGATCCGAAAAACGTCTCCGCGATTCAGGCACCATCCACTCTGATTTTCAAAAAAATCAAGGATCATGAAGCGAGACATGTCCTTAACGATTTCGATTCTTCTTTTCCGGGACTTGCAAAATTTTTGAACTATTACTTCGGCTTGAACTCTTTACTTAACATATCTAAGGAGGGGAAGGGGCAGGGAATTACCGAATTCAATTTCGAAGGAACGGTGGAGCAATCCTTGGCGTCCGATTTTACGGATCTCGGCGATTATCTAGACGACATAAAGTATCTAGGTTGGGTTAAGGCGAGAATCACGAATCTCCAAGGAAAAACTTTGCTCCAGTTCGGCCTGGTGTCCAAGACGGCCGAGTTGAAGTTCCGTTTTTTTACCAAAGACGGTAAGGTCGTTCCTTTCGATTCAAAAGGAAATCTTTATCCGGAAGAGGCGTTTTCCTTCTCATCCCTGACGGAATTTCCCTTTTTAGTTAAGGCTTCACTCGAAGCGAACCTTTACGGATTGCTTTTGGAAAACGAGGACATCCAATTGTTCGGCAGATTTTCCAATTCGCCTTCCTCCGGTGTTCTGAATTTAAAATTGACCAAGGTGGAGAAGTTCGAAGTAAGCGGAGCTTTCGCATATCTGGCTCCTAGTTGGGCGATCAATCTTTTCATTCCGGGAAACCTCCAATCCATTATCCATGAATTTACGGAGACTTTAGTAAAAGCGAACGGTGGAAAAGGATCCTATTTCGTACTCAGATGGGATCGGGAAGGGGCCCGGACGCTCATGCGGACGCATATAGAATCCGAATTTTTGGATAATTTTTTCATTCGCTTCGGCCTGAAAATCTGGAATCATAAGGTTCTTCCCGACGAAGATGCGAGAGACGATATTCGGAAAGTTTTCTCTAAAATTATGGACTTAGTCCTACAAGGGATATGAGGGTTTTTTTGAAGGGCCCCCGCCCTGGTCCGGGTGGAGGCGGCGGGCTCGTGGGCCAATTGCCGTCCGTTCCTCTATCATAAAAGCGCTCTTATAACAACTTCTTTTTCTTGGGGACCTCCTACAAGAATTTGCAAAAAAAACTTTCTTGCCTAAATCACAAAATTCTGATAATCGATCGATGCTGGCGCGGGCACGGGGTACCACCGCACCGGCCCCCACCCAGAGCAGGGTGGGGCCTACCTTCTCAACGCCTCTTTCGAACTATTGGAAGCCGAAACAAGAAGGGTGGTCAGGAGCCAAATCCCTGCAAACGTATAAAATTTCCAATTGAACTCGTAATCGGATTCGCTAATGAAACTGACGAAGAATATGTCCGGCATAAAAAAGCCGAGTCCAAGGAGAAGTCCTAAAAATATCTGAAGGATAAATAAAACTTTATAAAGCCAGTCGCTTCTCCAAAACCCTCCGAAGAAAAAAACCAGAAAGGACGGGAGGATGAAGAATATATTCGTGGCAACCCGTATGTTCTCTCGTTCTTCCGATCCTAGATTGATTCTATAACCGACCCAGCTCGAAAGACTGAAAAGAAGTTGGGCAAAACTGAAGACGAAAATGAATTTCTCGCTTCCCGATTTTTCGAAGAAGAACTCCTTAAATCTGCCGTACAATTCCGAAAAGAAACGTTGCCATCCGTGCAATACGACAGGAATGGCCGGAAAAGCGAGGCCGAGGTCCTTCAAAAAGGAGGAAAAAAACATGGATTATTCTATTTCTGCCGTGATTTCTACTTCTACGGGAGCACCGAGCGGAAGAGCTACGCAACCGACCGCAAAGCGAGCGTGTCTGCCGGACTCACCGAACAATTCCAAAAGTAGATTCGACGCGTAATTCGCCACGAGATGCTGCTCGAAAAAAGTGGAAGAAGAGGCCACAAAAACACCCACTTTGACGACGGATTTGATTTTGTCCAATCCCCCTACCAGAGCGGAGATCGCTGCCAACCCGTTTAAGGTGGCTTGTTCGGTGGCTTCCTTGACGTCGCTTACCAAAAGGTCGAATCCTAACGCTCCCGAAACGATCAGTTTTCCGTCTTTCATAGGAAGTTGCCCGGACGTGAATACGAGCCGGCCGGAACGATTTGCGGGTATATAAGCGGCGATCGCTTTCGGAGCGGGGGGAAACTCTAGTCCCAAAGATTTGATTTTTTCAAGAACGTTCAAGGAAGTAATCCCTCCGGAAAGCTGTTCCTTCTATAACAGACTCGGCACCCTTTTTTTCAAGCAGTTTAGAAACGGATTTTCATTTGTAGCCCCTTTCGGGAGGAAACGGGGGACGGATTTTTCTTTACCCTAGAGAACGCCGGCAAATTCTGAGAACAAAAGTAGAGGAATGGATTCGATCTTCGATTTAAAACCGCATCCGAAATATCCTGAGGAGTATCTCGTCTGCTCTCGAACGGGAATCCATTTCTACCGACAGGCAAAAGAAAGAGAATACGAGGATTCCTATTTCCAAGAGGAATATAAGAACCAATATAAAAAAACGTATTACGAAGATGAGCCTCAATTAAGGGAGCTGGCTCGACGAAGGTTGGCTTCTCTTTCCCGATTCCAAAAACCGAAAGGGAAAACCTTGTTCGAAATCGGATGCGCTGCCGGCTTTTTTTTAGACGAGGCAAAAAAAGCGGGATACTCCGTAACGGGGATGGAACTCTCCGAAACCGAGGCAGCCTTCGCCCGGAAAACCTTGGGCTTAAACGTGATCTCCGGATCTTTTTTGTCGGACGAACTTCTTCCGAAGGAAAAATTCGACGCAGTCTGCGCGTTTTTCGTAGTGGAACACTTTTCGGACGCGGAGGCGGTGTTTCGAAGACTGACGGATTTGGTTCGACCGGGGGGACTTCTCTTTTTGGGGGTACCTTCCTTGTTCGGTCCGACATTCCGGACAAATCCGACAGAATGGTTTGCCGGGCATCCTAAGGATCATTTTTGGGATTATTCGCCGGATTCCCTGAAAAAAATGTTGAAATTGTACGGTTGGCGCACGGTATATAAGAAACCTATGTCCTACCACCCGACTAGAGATAAGGGTTGGAGAGGAAAATATCTACCTCGTCCTCTATTTGTCCGCTATGCGAACCTCGCCTGCTACGCGGATACATTCCATTTAATCGCGATTAAAATAGTATGAAATTCGAAGAATTAAACCTCGAACCAAACCTGCAAAAAGCCATTGAAAAAGCCGGTTTCGTCGAGCTCACACCAATCCAGGAAAAGGCCATTCCCCACGGAATCGAGGGAAAGGACATCACCGGATTAGCCCAGACCGGAACAGGCAAGACTGTCGCCTTTCTCGTTCCGATCATTCACAATGTCCTGACCAAAGGAATCAAGGGAGTCAGCACGCTGATCCTCGCACCCACCCGGGAACTAGTCATTCAGATTTCCGAAGAGGCGGAGAAACTCCTAAAGTACACCGATACCAGGGTGGTTCCCATCATCGGCGGTACGGATTATAAATCCCAGAACCGGGATTTAGAAGGTCTGAACGGACTCATCGTCGCTACACCCGGACGCTTGATCGATTTGGCCAGAGGCGGCACAGCCGACTTAGAGCAGGTCGAATTTTTCGTCCTAGATGAAGCGGACCGAATGCTCGATATGGGATTCATCAACGATATCCGCTGGCTTCTCCATAAATGTAAGAACCGTAAACAGACTTTGCTGTTTTCGGCCACTTTATCCGTGGAAGTTATGCGTCTTGCATATCGCTTTATGAACGAGCCGGTCGAGATCCAGATCAATCCGGACAAACTCATCACCGAGCGGATCGACCAAAAATTGGTCCACTTGGGGCGGGAAGAAAAACTTCCTTACATGGTGAACACGATTTTGGATTCAGAAGTGGACGGCCAAGGAATCATATTCACGAATTTTAAAGCGAATATCCCTCGTATCGTTCATACCCTTCGCAAATACGGAATTCCCGTCACCGGAATCTCCTCCGATTTGGATCAGAAAAAGAGACTGCGTCTGATGAGAGATTTCAAGTCGGGGCGTTTCAAATACATGGTCGCGACGGACGTTGCTAGCCGGGGGATCGACGTGGAAAACATCGGCTTGGTTTTCAATTTCGACCTTCCCCAGGATACCGAAAATTACGTCCACCGGATCGGCCGTACTGCGAGAGCGGGACGCTTGGGAAAAGCCGTCAGCTTTTGCTCGGAAACCGATTATAACGAACTGGAAAAGATAGAACGTTATCTTAGACAAAAGATAGAAGTCACTCCCGTCGAGGAAGAGCTTCTGGATTTTCCCAAAGGAGAGTTCGAACCGTTCGTGGCCGGAGACGCGTACGACCAGGGCCCGAAGGAAAGGCACCAAAGGAACGGAAAGCAACCCCAATCCAGGGACGGAAGAGGAAATCGAAAACAGGGAGATCGCAACGGGTCTTTCCAAAACGACAATAGAGATAGAGGACCTCGGGACGGTAAGGATAGAAGCCGTGATCGCGGAAAAGGACGTTTCGAACGTAAAAAACCCGAATCCGCCATTCGGGAAGCGGAACAATTTCTGCAAAAGGCGGATACGGTTTTGGGCACTGTCGCTGAAAAAAGGGACAAGAACCCCAAGAATAAGAAAAAAGGAAAGAACCGCAAACCGAAAGAAGGCGGAGTCAACAAATCGTTCCAGTCCGAAGACCGTTCACAAAACCAGCCTCAGACATACGATAAGAAAAAGAGAAACCTTTTCGACATCAACGAATCGAAACAGAATCAAAGTAAGAAGAAGGAATCCGTTTGGCGAAAAATCAAATCCTTCTTCGGGGACTGATCCTACTTTTTCTATCGGGAGGCTCCCCGCTATTTTCCGAAGTTCGCATAACGACGATCGGAAAGAATCGTTATGTGCGCTTCGAGGAAATCGGAAAACGGATCCCGAGTTTACAAACCAAATTCGAGTCGGCCATTCTGGTCGGCTCCGTCTCTCATCCGTCGGGGGAGATTCGTTTTCGAATCGGTTCCCCTTTTTATTCCTTCAACGGTAGCCTCGAAAAGACGAACCTTCCCGTTCTATATCGCGACAAGGATTTTCTACTCCCCCCGGAAGTAGTGGAGGCGATCTTTGTCCGCCTTCTTTCGGAAGACGTAAAATACGAATTCTCCGATTCGGAACTGACTTTCGAGATCCTGCCGAAAGCCGAAAGGCTGCATCTTGCCTCGATCATCGTGGACGCGGGACACGGGGGGAAGGATCCGGGGACTTCCTCAGGAAAAGGCATCCAGGAAAAAACCGTCTCTTTGCAAGTCGCTCGAATCCTGAAAAAATTTCTAAATAAGGTGTACCCCGAAGTCAGAGTCGTTTTGACTCGCTCGGAAGATCATTTCGTGGAACTAGAGAGGAGGTCCGATATCGCAAATAAGGAAACTCAGAAAGGGGGTTCCGTTCTTTTCTTAAGTCTACATTGCAACGCTTCGATTTCCGAAGACGTAAACGGATTCGAGGTCTATTACCTTTCCCAGACGCCCTCCACCGAATCCGCCAGAGAAACCTCGATCTTGGAAAATAAAATCGTCGGTCGTCGAGGAGGAACGGATATTCGGAAAATCCAAGCGGGGATGCTTTCTTCCCTGATCCAAAGGAGGAGTCGGGCTTTGGCTCACAGCGTCGAATCGGAGATGAAAAAAAAGCTCGCTCCCAAGATATTGTCCCGAGGGGTAAAAAAGGCGGATTTTTCCGTTCTTCGGGGAAGCCTAATGCCCGCGATTCTCGTGGAGATGGGCTATCTGACCAGCGGGAAAGAGTCCGAACAGCTTGCGAACCAGGCGCAACAAGTCCGGATCGCAAAAAGTATCCTGGAAGGAATACGAGCCTATGAATTGGCAAAAGATTAAAGAAGTTTTCGAAAAATTTCTGGAACGATGGGAACGGTTCTATTCCTGGATTTTCGGCTTAGCCACTCTTCCTTCGAACAACGCGCAAGCCAAGAGACTGTTGTTTTTATCCTATTCCTGGATCGCGGTCCTTCTCTTCTTGACCGGCTTTATCCTTGCCGGCAAGAATCCTCTCAAACTTCTTCTTCCTTTTTCCATTTATGATCTGCCGAACTTGGATCCGCGCAAAGACGTGGTGATCTACGGTTCGGATGGGGAAGGAGAAACCTTTCCCATCCATCGAAAAGTGCTTTTGGACGGGAAAGATTTCCGACATGACGTTCTCACTCTCGTGGGGGAAGTGGGGGAATCCAGCTACTTCGATCCTTCCGTTCCGAACGACGCGGTTCATTTTAGAAATCTGAAAAAACTTCCGAACCTCCAGGACTCGGTCATCGCGATCTGGAAACGAGGAGACCTTCTGATTTTGGATATGAGGAAGTCCACCCTTGAAGAATTGCTAGGAGAGATGAAATTCCGGATCGATTACACGTACGCTAGCCAAATGACGGAAGAGGAAAAATCGAAGGAAATCACCCGCAGAAAATTATCCCTACTTTCTTCCTCTTTTAAAGCCGTAGAACGCACCTTATTCGAGAATGATCCCGATCTGAACCGCATCGAATTCAAATTAGGCGGAGAAGCGGAGGAGATCCCCGGTTTGGTTTACTCACTCACGGAAATCCATCTCAGAAATCCGAAATAGGTTAGGTTTTCGCGTCCTCCCTTCGCCGTTTCGCCTTTTTTCCGATCCCGTTGCGGCCGATACTAATAACAGCCATGTTTCCTTTCCGACGCTCTTCAGATCGTATTTTATCGGGTCTTTTCCTTGTGCTCGCGCTCGGAGGACTTTTCGCCGCCGCGGATCTTCAGATCGCTCCGGAGGTGGGAAATATTTCCGACTTTCGAACGGATCGAATCGCTTTTCATTATATCCAGCTTGTGGACAAGGACGGAAACGCAATCCCGGACCGAAATTCGGGAAAGGACAATTCGGAAGCAACGTTGGTCATTATCGACCGCGGACAATTGACCCTACTGAAGGACGGGTACGATGATCCGTCCCAAGTGCGCGACCGGGAACGGGAATACCTGGCGAAAATTTACCATTACACCCGCTTGAGAGAGTTGGAGCAGGAATATAAAAAACTTCCGGAAGCGGAAAAGAACGCTCTTCGAACCGCCACCGAACCCGAAGCGTCGGATTTGAAAGTCGCTGATTCCGGTAAAGAAGCTAAGACGGTTCCTTCTACCGAGAATAAATCTACGGTAAATTCCGTTCTTCCCGAGCCGGAACCCAGGTCCAAGGGATTCGATCTGCTCTTGAAGTTCGACGACGAACTTTTGAAACTTTATGGGACGGAAAAAGCCGCCTATGCGGAATATGTCCGCTCCGAAAAAATTTACGGAAAGGATTCTCCCCGAACTAGCTCATTGCGAAACAAATACTCGGAAGCTCGGGACAGGATTTCTGCAAGGAAGCGAATCCTCTCTAATTTTCTCAGGAATCCCGGTCCGGAAACGAACCCTTATCCGGGGGATCGCAAGGACCAAAACGTTTTTACGAATCATATGAACGGAATACCCGATTATTACCTTCATTCCACCAGTCCCAGGGAAGTGGACGGAATGATCAGAGGGGAAGAGGAAGTCGGCAAGAAATACGGGGAATTGTATCGCAAGGCCCGGGACAGGTTGGTGGATGCCGAGATAGAGAAGTTGTACTATTATTTTTGGAACCGAGACATGACCAATACCAGGATCAAGGTGGAGAAATATCTCAAGGGGAAGAAGGTCGTAGTGGTCACGGGAGATTCCACGGTCTACACGATGATCGATAAGGAAGGAGACGGGATTACGGAGTCGTTCTTCGTGGATTCTCCGGGACTTCGTTTTTCTTGGGGACGGGATATTCCGAATATACTTTCCATCTCCAATTGCACGGACGAGGTCATCTTATCCAAGATCAAGTCCCTCGCGGACGAGGTCGCCTCGGGAAGGATACAGAAAAAGGTGGAAAAATTGGATATCACCGTTCCTGAAGAGCAGATTCTGGAAGAGTTAAAGCCTTTATTAAAGAACCTTTAAGTATTCTAAAGCGAATCTCTCGGCCGTCACGCCTCGTCTATCTCGACGTTTTCGAGAGTATCGAAAAATCCGGTTTGTAAAAGAGGGCCGAAGTCGACCATATCTTCCGCGGAGAGTTTCAATCCGTTTTCCATAGAATATGCCTGGAGTAGGGAAGCGCATGCAAGGTGGCTTTCTCCCAATTGGGAATGAGCTCTGGCTTTGACGACTAGAATGTCCGCATCGGATTCGCCGAAGTATTTGATGTAAAGGTCGATGAATTTCAACGCATTCTTATGATCTCCCACCTTCAGATAACATTGGGCGATCATATCGTAATGGAGAAACGTTTCCTCTTCGTCCATTCTCATTGCGGTCTTGAGAGAAGCCAGTCCTGAGTTGTAATCGCCTCTCTGGAAATACAAATACCCCAGTTCCGCCCAAATGTCCTTCCGTTTGATTCCTCTGCCTCGCGAGAGCTTTTCCTGGGAAAGGGCCTGTTTCAAAACCGTGATCGCTTCGTTTGACCGATCCGTATCTTTTAGCAGGCTCGCAAGAGTCAGATAGAGTTCCAATTGGTCGGGAAAAGACTCAATCGCCTTGCTCAATATCTTTTTAGCGGATTTATAGTTGTGAACCTTGATCAGATAGTTCGCGTAATGCAGATGACTCTCCGGATGTCCGACGAACTTATCCAGTAATTCCTGGAACAAATTTAAAGTTTCTCGGGTATTCCCGATGTGATACTGGCACCAGGCTTGCCGATTCTTTACTTTCAATACCGTTTTGGGATTCTGGGTGAAATTCAGGGATTCCTTGTACAAATTGAACGCTTTAGTAAATTCCCGTTGCCTTTCCCTCTGGATGGCATTGCGTATCAATTCCCTGAATCCCACGACTGGGACAGATTAAAAAAAAAGCTAAAATAATCAAGTTTTCCTCGGATTGACCGATGATTGAAATGGGGGGATAGAAAGAGAATTTCCCCCGATTTCGACGGAATTTCGTCGGAGAGGAAAAAACGATTATGGAGATTAGCAACCAAGCCAGCCAATCCATGATGCTCGAACGCATCGCAAATTTGCCCCGTGAAATTTTTCAGGCCCAAGCCGACCTGAATTCCAAACTGTTGCGAGTAGGCGTGGAATCCAAATTACAGGCTCAGGACATCGAAGGGAAAGCTAGACTGCTCGATATTTACGCGTAAGCGAAATCGATCAGTTCTTATTGTATTCCGGGCGTTTTCGGTCCCGAAAGGAAACCAAGGCTTCCCGAAAATCCTTGGAATCTAGAAAGCTGGAATTCCAGACAGCGACGTAATTCAATCCTGCGCTTAAGGGTTTTCCTTCGCAGAAATTCATCACTTCCTTCACTCCTTGGACGACGATCCTTGGGTTGGCTGCGATTTCCGCGGCTGTTGCCAAGGCTCCTTCCAATAATTTTTCCGGAGTATCGAATAATTTGGATACCAAGCCTATCCTCCGGGCTTCTTCCCCGTCTATGTCCTTTCCGGTAAGCGCCAACTCCTTGGTCTGTCCTTGCCCGATAATCGCAGGCAATCGGTTCAACGATCCCATGTCGGCTACGATCGCGACCTTGGCTTCACGGAGGGAAATCGAAGCGTCGTGGGTCGCATAACGGATATCGCAAGCCGAAATCAAATCCAAACCGCCTCCGATACAATGTTTATGAATGGCCGCGATCGACGGTTTCGGGGAATCATACACCGCGTTGATTCCTTTTTGCATCCTTAGGATTAGATCGTAGAATTTGAAGCGATCGTCCCCGTAGGCGCCCTGTACCGTCTCTCCGAATTCCTTAAAAAACGAATCCAGATCCAACCCGGTCGAAAAGGATTTTCCTCTTCCTGCGACCACGAAGGAGCGGATAGAAGGAGCCGAATTGATTTCTTCGATCGCATCGGGTAGATCCCGCCAAAAACTCCAATCCATCGCATTGCGCTTGTCGGGGCGATTCAGATACAAAATTGCCGTTCCGTCATGGTTCGGAACGATCTCGAAAAATTCGAAGGAGGTTTTCATTCCGATCAGAATAATCCTGCCGGAAGGGAAAGGGCTACCATTTTTTACAGGATCTAAAACGGTACTTCCTCGGCCGGGGAGGAAGGTCCGTTATTTACGGACGGGAAACGTGAGTTTTGCGGAGCAACCGGAAGAATTCTCCCACTCCATCTTGCCCTGTAGCAGTTTGACGAAGGAATCCACTAGAGAAAGTCCCAGAGAATGGGCGCTCCTATTCCGTATCGCGTCCGCGGGAAATCCCACTCCGTTATCCTTGACTTCCAATACGTAATCCGAACCGTTCTTGTGAAAATTCACCCGAATTTCCCCTTCTTCCCTGTCTACGAATCCGTGTTTAAAGGAGTTGGTCAAGAGTTCGTTGATGATCAAAGCGCAGTTCATTCCCGTTTCGCTGGGGATCCTGCATTCCTTTACGTTCAGGACGAGCTTGAATTTTTCCCGATCCACTTTATAAACTTCGAATAAAAGATCGGTCAATTTGCGGACATACAGATCGAAACTGATGGAGGAAAGATCGTGGTTTTCGTATAGTACCTCGTGGAGCAAGGCTACGGCGTGTATCCTGTGTTGGCTCTCCTTAAAGATATCCATACTTTCCTGGTCCTTGAGATGGGACGCGTTCATACTCAGGATCGAAGAGATGATCGTCAGGTTGTTTTTGATTCTATGATGGATTTCCTTAAGGTAGGATTGTCCTGGATCGTCCGAATTTTCGGTTCCAAAGACGATCATCGTTCCGGTTGCGATCCCTTCCGTACTGAGAATCGGCGAGGAGGTGACGGAGACCTTTTTTTTTCGCCCTAAGTTATCGACGATCGTACGGTTTTCCGAATCGATTCCGACGCCTTTTTTTAGAACGTCGGAGAGCGGAATTTCCTGTATGCCCTCTTCGAAATTTTCCAGTTTAAGAATCCGGGAGAGCGGTTGACCGATACATTCCGAAAACGGAATTCCTGTGATTTCCTCCGCAGCGGGATTACAGAAGATCACTAATCCGTTTTCGTCGGTGGTGATGATTCCCGATTCGATTTTGTTTAAAGTGGATTTAAGCGATTCTTCCTGTTTACGGTTTTTGAATTCCACTTCGTTTTTATACAAGGCAACTTCGATGGAAGAACGAAGTTGGTCGGACTCGAAAGGTTTTACGATATAGCCTAGAGGTTGGGTTCTTTTAGCGCGATTGAGAGTATTCTCGTCCGCGTAAGCGGTAAGATAAATGACGGGGGTCTGGAATCGATTTCTCAAAACTTCCGCGGTCTGGATTCCGTCTAGATTTCCTTCTATGTTTATATCCATCAAAACCAGATCCGGATGATTTTCCTCCGCCTTTTGGATCGCTTCTTCACCCGACGAAGTGATTCCGACGAGGTCGTATCCTAACTTCTTGAGTTTCTGACCAAGATTAACGGCCACGATGATCTCATCCTCAACTACAAGAATTTTAGGCTTCGTAAGCATACTTCTAATCTACGAGTAAAACGTTTCGTTTCAATCACATTTATTAGAAATCGTTTATGAAAATATTGTCGAAAAGGTTTCGAAAATGAAGTGTACGTCACATGCAATCAATAATCGGAGCGGGGGGAAATTTTTACTCGCATTCGACAAGCGAAGTCCGGATTTCTTTTGGAATAGCGATCCGGAACTACATCGGCTATTCTTTCGAACATATGTTCAAAAATTTCTTCTGTCTCTTACGGAAGAAATCCGGCGATATTTTAATCCTTAGTGCTTAGTTCCCTGCCGACGGACGGATTAATTTCTTCTAGTGATTCGGTTTTCCGCCTCTTTTAAACGTGAGGCCTTTCAGATATTTGCTAGGGTTTACGGATTTGCCTTTATGGATGACTTCGAAATGTAAGTGAGGGCCGAAACAATATCCGGTGCATCCCGAAGTGGCGATTTTCTTTCCGGCGACGACATAGTCTCCGCGTTTTACGTTCAGGCGCGAGTTATGAGCGTATAAGGTTTTGAATTCGTCGTTATGCTCTAGTACGACCGCGTTCCCGTATCCGCCCATCCAGCCGGCAAAGACGACTTTCCCGTTCCTGGCAGCCATTACGATTTCATAATTCGCTTTCAGGTCCAAAGCCTCGTGGAATTTATGCTGCGGAAAGGTTCTCCAGCCGTAATTGGAAGTGACGATCCGCGAGGTCACCGGAATCACCCATTTTGGAGCCGGATCGGGAATCACTGCGCCGGGTAAAAAAACTTTTTGTCCGGGACGAAGTACATCCAAATCGTCCAGTTTGTTTTCTTCCATGATCTCGTCCAGGTTCACTTTGTATAGGGATGCCACTCGGGCGATCGTGTCTCCCGCCTTGACTTTATATAGAAGTCCTTGCTTGTTCGGAATTTGCAGGATCTGACCCGGATAAAGCGTGTCGTCCAAGTTAATATTGGAGGAACCGGCGATGGATTCCATCGATACCTTGAATCGCGTCGCTATCTCCGAAAGGGATTCGTTTCGTTTCACCTTATAAGTGGTTACTTTGAGCTGTTTTTTCTTGTCGGCCGGACTGCGGATTTCGTTGGCCATCAGGATCGTAAGCTTGGCCTTTTCGGATTCCTCCAGAAATTTCTCGTCTCCCTTTTTGGCCTTTAGATCTTCCGAATCGTTTTCGGAAATTTCCTCCAACTTGGGATCCATGGACGCGTTGGAAGGACTCATCCAGATTCCGAAAAAAAGAAGAACAAAGAGGACGGAGGCGAAGGCGGGGATCATCCGGAATTTTCTTCTCCGGAAATCCACACTCCCGTGGTGGAGGTTGCCTCGAAAATAAAAGGAATAATGGAAATGAAAGGAGCCGAGATAGATCAGCGTAAAATTATCCGTCCGGAGAAGTTCTTTTCCCGCGGAGAGCTGTCTGGGCTTCTTGAAGATCATATGTTCTAATTATCGGTCGGGCAGCTCCGGCTCTGCCCGAGTTTTTCCCTAGGAAAGGGTCTTAGGAAGGAAAAAGGGAATCCTTCCGGTTTATTCTTCCTTTCCGTTGTCCAGAGTGCGCGTGCCTCCGAAGGACTCTTCCACAATTTTTTTCACGTCTTTCTTTTGGCCTCCGGTCACCGTAATGTTTCCTTTGGCGACCACTCCTTTAGCCAAGGTCAGGGCAGGGGCAATGATGTCTCCTAAGAGACGGCCTGTCTCCTCCAACCGGACTTCGGCTTCGGCCTTGATATTCCCGATCAAGGTTCCGGCCACTATGACCTCGCGAGCCGCGATGTTGGTCCGGACTTTTCCGGTTTCTCCGATGAAAAGGGCGTCGTCGGTCTTGATTTCTCCCTCGAACTTTCCGTCGATACGCAGAGAGCCAGCGATGTAAAATTTACCCTCGAAGATAGAACCGGGGCCGATTACGCTGTTATTATTATCTTTACCGATGGCCATCTGTCACTCCTGAATGATTTAAAAATACCTGGGAATAAAATCTATTTGGCAACGGCTCCGGAAAACGACAACTCTTTTTAGAGTTGGATCCGAGGCCTTAGAGTTATCGGATCACGTCCTCATCCCCTTCGAAGAGATTCGGCTTTTTCTTTTTGGAGGAAGTCGGCTTGGGTTGCGGGAGAGGAGCAGGCTCCGTCAACCCTCTATGATCGTCGCAGACTTCCGTGGGGACGGTTTCCTTATCGAATACTTCCTCTTCCGTTTGGTGGCAATGGCTACCGGGCAATTTTCCTGATATGGAGCAGATGGTACGCCTGACGATTTTCGGATCTCCGAAATCGAAGGGTTTGGACTTTTCCTTGGAAAGAGCGTTGGCCATGAATCTTCCCCAAATGGGAGCGGCAACGACTGCGCCCGACATTCCTTTTCCCAAGGAAAGGGTTCCGATGTCGTAACCGACCCAGACCACTCCGACCAATTCCGGAGTGTACCCCGCAAACCACGCGTCCCGGAAATTGTTCGTCGTACCCGTTTTGCCCGCGGCGGGTCGCGTCAGTCCGTAGGACCTCGCACCGGTCCCTGTTCCCTTTTTGATCACGTCCTCCATCATGGAAGTGATGACATAACTGACTTCGGGAGAGACGAGCTGTTTTCTTTCCTTTTTCTCGTTCTCTTTGCGGAAGTCTTTTAACAGATTGCCCTTATCATCCTCAACGTACAGAACGCTCAAAGGTAGCACCCGTCTTCCGCCGGAGGCGAATACGGCATAAGCCCTTGCGAGTTCGTAGGGAGATACTTCAAAACTTCCTAATGCGATGGAAAAGTCCCTGGGGAGATTCCGGTTCTCCACTTGAAGCAATCTTTCCAAATTCGGAAGAAGATTATTGAGTCCCGTATGTTCCAATAACCGTACTGCGACGCTGTTTCTGGACAATTCCAGAGCCTGACGCAGGCGTATGAATCCGGAATATTCTCCGGAATAGTTCGTAGGATTCCATTCGTCGCCGTCCTCTAAGACGTACTGTAACGGAGAATCGTCGAAGAGAGAAGCGGCCGTGACGTTCTTTTTCGGATCCGGATTTTCATGATAATATTCCATCGCGGAAGCGTAAACTAACGGTTTGAAGGCGGAGCCGGGCTGCCTATACGCCTGGAACGCTCGGATCTGTTGGTTGTCTGACCGGAAGCCGGAACCCCCTACCATCGAGGTAATGTAACCCGTTTCCGGTCGGAGAGAAATCAAGGCACCTTCCACGGGAAGTAAATGGTCTTCGGTGGCCTGGGTTTTATAACTCCAATCTACGACTTCGCCCAGGCCTTCCGTTCCGGAAATCAGATTTAAGACGGAAAGCTCGTCCCTAAGGTCTTCTTGCCAAGCGCGATTGAAGGTTCGGAAGGATCTGGAAATCTTGAACTTGAATTCAGGAATATCGTGCAATCCTGCCAGCATTTCATAAATGTCCCCGTAAGCGTCTTCGAAGGCGTCGATTTTCGTAAAAGCCCGCTGGTTGGATAGTAAGGTCTGCTGTTTGAGTCCCGCGGCCAAGGCCTTTTCCGCCTGGGTTTGGTGCTGTATGTTCAGCGTGGTGTAGATTTTAAGTCCGCCTTCGTAGAGCTGGGTCTTCGGAATGATCCGGGAAAGGTTTTTGCGGACATATTCCGTAAAGTAAGGGAAACGGTTCAATCTGTCGGAAAAAGCGGAATCGTTGGGAGAACGGTTTAGAGTAATGTAATATTCCGAAAATGCGTCGAATTCCTTTTCAGCGGTTTTTACGTCCAGAATTCCGTTTTCCACCAGCTTTTTAAAGACGACCCGAACCTTTCCCTCGGAGGTGATCGGGTTGGCCAAGGGCGAAAATTCCTTCGGGCGCGTGGTCAAGCTGGCCAAAAGCGCGGCTTCTCCCCAACTGAGATCCTTGATGTCCTTGCGAAAATAAAAACGTGCTGCGGCTCCGGCTCCGATCGTCCCGTGTCCGAGCGGAATTTCGTTCAGATAGATCTGCATCAGAGTCTTCTTGTCGAACGTCGCTTCCAATAACATGGCAAGCCAGGCTTCTCTCGCTTTCCGGAGAAAAGAGCGTTCCGTATTCAAAAATTTTAATCTTGCCACCTGCTGGGTGATGGTGGAAGCGCCTTCCTTTACCCTACCTGCGATCAGGTTGACCATGGTGGCTCTTAGGATTCCTCTGACGTCCAAACCTCGGTGGGAACGGAAATTATTGTCTTCCGTCGATTCGAAGCAGCGGATCACCTTATTGTCCCAGCCTCCGGGGAGGTCCGCGTCCGTTAACACGATCCGCGAAAACCGATAGAACTCCGCGATAGGTTCGTAATTACCGTCGGAATCGACTCCATAAAGGAGAGAAGGTTTTTCGTACCGATCCGCGGTAGGCACCCTCCAAATATCCTTTACGGAGAATACGAATAAAAACCCGTTCAGAAACAGGAGTCCCAGGCAAAGATAGGTCAACTTTCTGACGGGGCGATCGGAATCCAGAACGGTCCGGATTCTTTCCCGGAAGATCGTCACGAAATAACGGGACAAAAAATCTACGGGTTCTTTTTTCATATTTCCTGCGGGGCTCGGCTCATGACAGGGGAGAGAATTGTTTCATCGTGTCGATTCCATGATAACGCAGACCGGTATCCAAATTGTACCCCTGGTATTCCTTCAAAATCGCAGCGCGGGACGTTTTGTCATGCAGATAATTCCAGGCGACAGTGACCGCGTCTTTGGCCGCGTCGCAGGACCGATTGAGCAATTCGATAAAGGAATCGTTCCGAACCAGGGACGGGTCGGCGGGATAGGACCATTCCTTTTTTTCCTCGTTCATGATTCTCTTGTCTATATGTTCTTTCAGGGGGAGCATGAGCACGGATGATTTTACCCTGTGAAAAGAGATCTTATCTAAAAAACTTAAGGCCGCCCGAACGAAGGAATTGCGAGAATCCAGATACCTGTGGAATTGCAAGTATCCCAAAAATGATTCGTTCAGGATATCGCCGGGAATGATTTTGTCTTCCGATCCGAGATAACTGGATCGGAATTTCTCGGGGAAAGTCTCTTTTAATCCGTTCAGCCAGAAATGCCAAAGCATAGGATCCATTTTTCTTTTTCCGTCCTTGGCTTTATGGATCACGTCCACATGATGTACGAAATCGTAGGCTTTAGGAGTCATTCCCCAGCGAAAGTCCAGCAACCAGGAGTCCAGAGCGAATTCCACCCTCATATGGTTGTATTGGGCGACGCTGCCTATCTCCTTGTCCGCACTGTAAAAATCTCCGGAAATGAAAAAGATGTATGGGTGAGTTACGATGTCCACAGCGCAATGAATGATATAGCCCAAGGTGAACGCGACGAATCTGTCCCTGTACAGACCTTCCTCCGTGGAAAGGATCCGATCCAAGAAGCTTAAGACCAGTTCGAATACTTTTTCGTGATGGCTGAGATCTCCCCAACCTGTGGCTTTCTTCGTCCGACGCGGAGAAAGAATATGATAAAAATAAAAAATATCCGGAGCGATCGCTCCGATATTCGCGTATTTGCGCGTGCTTTCCTCTCGGAGCAACTTCGCGATTTTCCTTTGCTCTTGGGTCCCGTGATCCAAGTGTTTGCAAACTTGAGAGAGGGCTTCCAGATGGGTGATTTTGCCTGCCATAATCGGAATTTTGCCTTTGAAAAAACCCGGACCGATCGGAAAGATGGCCTATAACTATCTAGAAAAGCCTCCATACGTATGCAATCAATAGAAAATCTAAAATTTTTGACAAGATCGGAAGTTCGAAAAGTCGCGGAAACGTTCGGCACTCCCGTCTT
This sequence comes from Leptospira fluminis, assembly GCF_004771275.1. Taxonomy (GTDB): domain Bacteria; phylum Spirochaetota; class Leptospiria; order Leptospirales; family Leptospiraceae; genus Leptospira_B; species Leptospira_B fluminis. Next base: position 63,161 of record NZ_RQEV01000015.1, read on the forward strand.
CGTTTATACAAGGTCGGGAATCGAATCCAGCTGTGACGCGGCTCTCGCGTTTCCGAACGCCTTCGGGTTGACGGTTCGTTTTGCCATGAAAGCGAATCCGAACCGGACCATTCTGGAAATTCTGAAAAGAAAAGGAATCCAGATCGATGCCTCCTCCGAGCACGAAGTAAAGCGGGCCTTGGCCGCCGGTTTTCTACCCGCCGATATTCTGCTTACCTCCCAACAACTTGCCGCTTCCTTAAAGGACCTAGTGGAACAAGGCGTGCAGTTCAACGCCTGTTCCTTGCGCCAACTGGAGGAATTCGGAAAAATCTTTCCAGGCAGGGAAGTCAGCGTGCGCTTCAATCCGGGGCTGGGTTCGGGAGCGACGAAAAAGACGGATGTGGGAGGAAGAACTTCTTCTTTCGGAATCTGGCACGAGGAGCTAGAAAAGGTCCAGTCTCTGGTCTCTCGATATGATCTGAAGCTGTACCGCGTACACACCCATATCGGCTCCGGTTCGGATCCGGAGGTATGGAAGGCGGTGGCACAACATACTCTGGACATCGCTTCCAAATTTCCTTCTTGTCGGATCGTGAATCTAGGCGGGGGATTTAAGGTGGGAAGAATGAGGGAAGAAAAAACGACGGATCCTCAGGTCATCGGCGTCCCCGTAAAGCAATTGTTCGAGACCTTTGCTGCCGAAAAAGGAACCAAGCTCCGCATGGAAATCGAACCGGGCTCCTTCCTGATGGTGAATCACGGAGCGATTCTTTCCAAAGTGGACGATATCGTGGATACGGGCAAAGGCGGATTTACATTCGTGAAGCTGGACATGGGGATGGACGTAAATACGAGACCTGCGCTTTATGCGGCAAAGCATCCCTTGGTCGTGATTCCGGCTCGAGAGGAAGAGGAGAGAAAGACCGGCGACTTCGTTTACGTAGGACATTGTTGCGAGAGCGGGGATTTGCTGACCCAGGAAGAAGGCGGAGGACCTCTATCTAGAACCACCCAAGAGCCTAGGATCGGAGATTTCGTCGTGATGGAGGGAGCGGGGGCTTACTGTTCCTCCATGTCGGTCAAGAACTACAATTCCTATCCGGAGACTCCGGAGGTATTGCTGGATACGAACGGCGAATTCAAATTGATCCGCAAAAAACAGAATCCGGAACAAATCGTTCAAAATGAAATCCTGGTTCCCCTCTGAGAATTTGTACATTCTACTGCTTTCCGGCGGGACAGGCACTAGGATGGGTTCCGGCGTTCCGAAGCAATTCCTAGAGCTCGAAGGAGAATCGCTGCTCTTACATAGCCTGAGATCCTTTCTAGACTGGGGAAAGTCCAAAAGCATCATCCTAGTTTCTCATCCGGATTATATGGAGCGGACGGAAAGGGTCTGTTCCCCGTACCTGCGGGAACGGGATCGGATTGTGGAAGGAGGAGCAACGAGGCACGGTTCCACTTTGGCCGGTATGGACTGCCTTCAAATTTCCGACGCGGATATCGTTTTGGTTCACGACGCCGCTCGTCCTTTCGTTTCCGCCGCCGACTTGGATAGGCTTTCCGTTGCGGCGGAAAGTTACGGAGTTTCCACATTAGCGGATCGAAATTATGAAACCGTTTTGGAAGAGGAAACGAAAGGAATTCGGTTTTTGGATCGGAACAAAATCTGGTTCATGAAAACTCCCCAAGCGATTCGCGGAGATCTTTTGAAGCGTTTGCCAAGGGAATCGCAAGCGGAAGAGCCCACCGATTTATGCACTTGGGCGCAAAAATCGGGAATTCCGGTGAAATTAACGGAATCCCATCCGTACAATATCAAAATCACCCGCCCGGAAGATTTGGAACTTGCCGAGGCCCTTTATCCTCTGTTTCGAAAAGTGAAATAATTTCCTCCGAAAATCCGTTTCTGGAATCGCTTGACGTCAAGTATTCTCGAAGGATCCTGGCTTTGATCCCGCGAGTGTGGTGAAATTGGTAGACACGCCAGATTTAGGTTCTGGTGCAGTAATGTGTGGGGGTTCGAGTCCCTCCACTCGCAGTGCTTCCGTCGGAAGTACGTATGGCCGCGGCTTGCAGCCCGGGCTGCTTCGGGTTCGCGGAGTCCCGCTCATCCAACGCGATCCTTTTTTCCTTCCCTGAATCTCACTCTAAATCCAGTGTTGAACAGGCCCTGCACATTTCTCACGGGGAGAAAATCGCGTTTATCGAAGAGGAAAAATACATACTATAATACATATAATTATATGTATTGATAGGGATTAAATATAACGTATCTTATATATGGATGGAGGTTGAGCGGGATCCTGCAAAGAATGAAGAAAATTTACGGGAACATGGAATCGATTTCTCTGAAGCTCAGCGAGCATTTTTAGATCCCAATAGAGTCATTACTCTGGATGTTTCTCATTCTTTAGATTCCGAAAAAAGATATTTCCGTTTTGGTCTTATTGATTCATACGTATCGACCGTAAGGTTTACAATTAGAAACGATAAAATTCGAATCTTTGGGGCAGGCTATTGGAGACAAGGTCGGAAAATTTATGAAAAAGAAAACAAAATACATTGATGTGCCGGCATTGATATCGTCTTCAATCAAATCCTCTACTGTATTAGAAGATTTCCTTCCTCCTCCGAACAAGCTTGTTTTAAAAGAGGATAATTCTAAAATGACTATAGTCTTAAGCAAGAAGAGTATTTCTTTTTCTAAGGATTTTGGCATATCCGAAGAGGAATTTCTTAATTTATAATGCGTTATTTATTAGATACTCATACCTTACTATGGACTATCGGCGATTCCAAGCAATTAAGCAGACAAGCGGTCGAGATTATTGAAAATCAGGACAATCAGATTTTTGTTAGTTCGATTTCTTTATGGGAAATATCGTTAAAATTCAGGTTAGGAAAGTTAAATCTTTCCGGAATCAAACCGGAAGATATCCTGAATTACATTGGGAAACTAAATATTCATTCCGTCGAACTTAGCCCTGAAGAAGCCTCCTCATATCATAAGTTAAAGGAAAATTTTCATCGGGATCCTTTTGATAGAATGATTATCAGGCAGTGCATTTCCAAAAAATACATTTTGATCTCGAAAGATTCCATGATGAAAAAGTATAAGACCGCCGGTTTAAAAGCGATCTGGTAAGGCTTTCGGCCGTTGCCCTTCTAAATCAGTTGGCTTCAGTGTATTTTCGGAAATTGTCGAGTATAGCTTGCCAACCGCCTTTCTGCATTTCGATCGGGTTCTCCGTTTCAGGATCGAAGCTAACCGTCACATGGGTTTTGTGATCTTTATTTTCAAAGTCTACGGTCGCCTTTCTGCCGTCCGCCATCGTGTAGCTAAAATTCTTCTGAGGACTGATCGCATCGTAGGTCGCTTCAAACTCGAAGCCGAAACTTCCGTCTTTGGCTTCCATTCTCGCGCTATACTTGCCGCCCGGCCTCATGTCGTTTTTAGCCCAAGGGCATTGCCAATCGTCGGAAGCGAAATTCCATTTAGTGATATGTTGCGGATCGGTATAGTAATCCCAGACTTTTTTAATATCTGCTGCAATCGTAGATTGAACGATGATTTGTTTTGAGTCCATTTTGAGAAATCTATCGGATTTCATTTCCGGTGGGAAATCATTTTCTATAAAATTAAAGGTCGTTTGTTGAAAAATGAGAAATTCGATTTTCTCTTTTTCGAAACAGAAATATCGAGGTTGCGATCCCGACGATGGTGATCGTAATTCCCATGCAATCTAACCAAAACGGTTGTAGGAGTCCGTTCTGCATCGATTCCCCCGTATAACCGACGATCTGTATTCCTAAACCGAATTTTACGAAAATCGGAAACCCGTTAAAGACCATATGGGCTAAAATCGGTTGGGCCAAGGATCCGGTTTTCTCCAAGAGCCACGCAAAATAAAATCCTACGATCCCCGCTCCTATGAATTGCCAAGGATTCAAATGCAGGATTCCGAACAGTAGGGAAGTCCAAAGGGCGGCTTTTATAAAAGAATAATTCCCCCGAAGGCCGCTCCAGATCAATCCCCGAAACAGAAACTCCTCGGTAAACGGCGCGACTACCATAAGGGCGATGGAAGTTCCCAAAAGGTCCTCGTCGGAAAAAAGACGATTCAGCATTTCCAGGATAAAATCGGGTTTGGGCAATACCAGGGAAAAAAGGTTGTCGATTTCCGAAATCGTAATAGTCCATCCGATACACGTCAACACGACAGTCAGAGATTCCGGAACGCTAGCTTTCCGAACGGAAAACACCTCCCGAAAAGGCCGTTTCGTAAAGTACCAACCTGCGAGTGCCACGGCTCCGATCGAAAGAGTATTCGTAATTCCTAATAAACTTGTTTCGCTTAAGCGAAGGCCTATAATCGGTCCGATCCTATGCAATAAAAAGCCGATCAAGAACGTGGCGACGATCGTAGCGAATACGATGAAAATCGCTCCTGGAAGAGCGGGAAAAATCCACTTTTTTGTCATGACGAATGTTCTTATATTTAAGATTTGTACGGGTTCTTTCAAACGGGCAATTCTATGCTTCCGTCTTTTCTCATCGGAAAGTGAGGATTCCAAGCGACCTCCCACAGAAAATCGTCCGGATCCGCAAAGTAACCGGAACGCCCTCCCCAAAAAGCGTCGTGAGCGGGTTTCAGAATCTTTCCGCCCGCTTTTCGGACGAATTCCAAAGTTTCATCCACATCTTCCTTCTTTCTGACGTTATGGGCTAAGGTGAATCCGTGAAAACCGCTTCCTTTAGAGGAGACTTCGGCGTCCTTTGCCAATTCCTCTTTCGGAAACAGAGCCAGAACGATTCCACCCGTACGGAAGAAAGCTATAGCAGCTTCGCTAGCGCTAGATAAAGGCCATTGGAGACCGTCCTGATAAAATCGAACGGATTTCTCCAGGTCGGAGACTCCGAGAGTGACGATGCTGATACGGGGTTCCATAGATTCAATTTTCCTAAACTTTCTTTTTAGCAATGCGTTTTGTGTCCAACCATCCGCCTAAGATCGCGATCAGGAAATACCCGAAAAGCGCCTCGAACGAAAATTCGGGTATGCTTTGAGGCGGAGGTAAAAACGGTGTAAGAACGGCCAAGACGATAAGGAAAACGGCGAAGATCTGCATTCCGTATTTTCCCGCAAAATCCGTTCCGGGAGAAGTAGCGCGAAAATATAGAATCAACCCTAAGATCGTAAGCACCGACTCCAAGAAAATGGAGAACCATTTATAATGCCAAAGTCCTAGACCGATCTTGGGACCGGAGTCCAGAAAGATCGGAAGGTCGGGGGTGTGCATCGCGAGGTCCGCAAAGTAATGTGAAAAAACGGAAAGTCCGACGATCAAGGAAATCCTGTTTTTCGTTTTCTCTTCGTACGGTTTCTTTTGAAGGATCACATACTTAAGCGCAAAGAAAACAAATATACTCCAGCCGATTGTAGCCGCTAGGCTATGGGTGTAAGGCATGAAATAGAGTTCGTAAGGATTCGTTTCGGTGAATCCGGGGATGAACCTCACTTTCTCCCAACCGAAGAGGATGAAAGTCATGAACAATATATCGACGAATTGGACGCCGATCAAGGTGGTCCAGAGTGGCGTTTCGGGTTCCGCTTTTTTTAATGCAAAAGAAACGCTGTAATGACCGATGAACATCTTCTCTTCTCCAACTTGGAAATCGTCTTCGTCGTAGAAGCAAAGATTTATCGACTACGCCAAAGTTGGCAACAGGGATTCTCGTCGGATTTCCGGAGGGGCAGGTTTTCGGCGGTGAGAGAGTTAAATTCCTTCCGTAGAAGAATATTTTTGTCCGTCTTCCAGCTTCGCGATCAGCCTATTTTCCCGATCCTGAAAGGCCTCTATAAACGGATTCAGATCTTTGATCTTGCTCGATAGATTATAACCCGCTTCCATCGTATCCACAAGAGAAGTGGCCCCGACCATGGAAGCGGCCACTTTGATCGGAGCCATGATCAGCTTTACCATAGGAAGTTTGGAAAGGGAAAAAAAGAAGCGAAGCGTTTCTCCCACCATTCGGATCTGTTCCCGTCTATCGTCGTATCTTCCGACTTCACCCATCGCCGCGTATAGACATTCCTGTCGGATAGTTCCGTCTTCCAACAAATGATTGTCCAATACGATTCGTGCCGTGTCGAAATCCAAGGAATCCGTGATTTTATTCAGGAGAATGATCTGATGTATGTTGTCGGTCATTGCCTTGCCGGCGACCGTCTTTAATTTTTCGTAAAGATTCTCCAACGCGTTATCCCGCTCTTCCTTATTTGCGGGCGCATAGAGATTGTTCTCGAAAAAATGCGGGATTCCGTCGTAGCCTTTGATCGTCGTGAGAAGATCGGAATAAGTACCGCGTAAGCGGACGATCGTGGATCTGACTACGGCGAGACGAACTGGTTCGAGTTCCTTCAGATCCATTTCTGTTAGCAACACTTGGGCCCCCGTAGCACGCGGGTCAATTAGAAAAAAGACCCGAGAAAGATTCTTCGGAACCTTTCTTTTACTCCTTTGTGATTAGAGCGTTTCCTCTTAAGTTAGACGGAAGTTTTTTCATCGAACCGTCAGCTTCTTCGCGGGAAGAAAAGTTTCCCATCCGAACCGTATAATAACCATTCTTCGTTTTTTTTACGTAAGACTTTCCGCCCAAAGAGGATTTTAATTCGTCGGCTTTTTCTTTCCCTTTGAAGGCGGCTACCTGGACGTAAAATCCCGCCTCGTGTTTGCGGGGAGATTTATGTGCGACGGAAGAAGCGCCGCCTTTTTTGGAATCCTTTTCTCTTTTGACGATTTTTTTCTCTTTGTGAGGTTCGCTGGGAGCTTCCGGAGCTAGTTTTGCGGGATCTTCTTTTTTGGATGCGGTCTCCGCGCGTAGATCTACGACTTCCGTTCCCGGAGGAAGATTTCGGAATTTGATCTCTTCTTCCTTAGGAGGATTTCCCGAGGTAATAGAGTTGGATGCAACCGGCGTCGGTTGTACCGAGGTCGGAACTGCGGAAGAAGAAGGTTCAAGTCCCTGGTTCAGAGAAAGATCTTCTTGTACATGTCCTTTTTTTCTTCCGATAGAAACTCCTAAGAAGAAAAAAGAAAAGAGAAGTGCGATTAAGAACATGGATAAGAGTGCGATTCTCTTGTTGTCCAGATTGATTACGTAGAATACTTTTTCCTTCATTTCATCCTGCCTTTTAATTCCGCGAACAATTTAACGCATTCCTGTCGTAGATCCTCGAGGTTCCCTATATTCCTAATGACATAATCGGCCCGTTTCGCTTTTTCCTCGAGAGCCAGTTGGTTTTTTGCGCGCATTTCCGCCTCTTCGAGGGAGATTCCGTCCCGTGCAGCCGCCCGGAGTAGAGAGGTCGTCGGGTCGGAAATCACGCAAACGGTCGAGTCGCATAGGAGGTAGGAGTCGGTTTCGAACAAAAGAGGTACTTCCCAAGCCACCATTCTTCCTCCCGCCTTTTCTTTCAGAATTTTACGGAACTCCTCCCGGATCAGAGGGTGCACGAGTCGGTTTAGCTCTTCTAGTTTTTCTCGATTTCCGAATACAAGGTTCGCGATTTTTTTTCTGTCCGGTTTGCCCGAATCCCCTAAAATTTCCGTTCCCAACACTTCCACGAGACGGTCGGCAATGGGGCTGTCCGGATCCGTGTATTTTCGCGCGATTTCGTCCGCGCTGATCCGAAAGGCTCCCAATTCCTCGAGAATTTTCGTCGCTGTGGACTTTCCCCCTCCGATCATCCCCGTGATTCCTACCAGGAAAGCGTGATCTCCTCTTTCCTGAATTTGCGACATAGAAGACCTTATCCATAGGAAGCAAAGGAGTACAAGCAAAAAAGAGGGGGAAATTATGAGATCCAAAGGCAAGGAATATTGTAGAATGCAGGGTAGCGTTCGGTATTCTTGTTAGCGAAACCGGAAAACAAGCTGCGATTCCGATCTTACGGCGGTGTTCCCGAGTTTCCTCCCGAAGTCGGAGCGACCGACAGAAGAAACGATTCGAGGACAAAGATGAAATATTTGGAAACTTCCCAGATCATCCCTTCCAAAGGGATGTCGTACACGATGTACGAAATAGAAGGAAACGATCAGATCCAGAGAATGTTAACATACATTCCGGATACGGACGAAGTGCACGTCTATCCCAAGCCTCCCGTAAAGAAGCTTTATAAACCGGAGCTTTGTAAGTCGGTGGAAGAAGTCGTATTTTCGGAATTATGGAAATTGGGAGAGGAACGGAAAAAGGAACAGCATTAGGTTTTGGCTCCGGGCAGAATCGAACTGCCGACACAAGGATTTTCAGTCCTCTGCTCTACCGACTGAGCTACAGAGCCGAACCCACTGCCAAGGTAAGAAATAGAGGCTAGCTGTCAATGGAAAATCCAAGTTTCGGACCACCGCCTCTCTTCGAGTCTCCCGGTACGATCGCTGCAAGGGAAGAAATGGTCCGAAACCAAATTCTTTCCAGAGGAATCTCGGATGAGGAGGTACTTCGAGTGATGCGATCCGTTCCTCGTCATCTTTTTCTACCTCCGGAAAAAAGGACTCTCTCCTATCTGGATAAAGCCGTTCCGATCGGCTTCGGTCAGACCATCTCACAGCCTTATATCGTGGCCTATATTCTGGAACAACTTTCCTTGTCACGCGGAGATCGCGTGCTGGAAGTGGGAACCGGTTCGGGGTACCTTACGGCTCTCCTGTTGGAGTTGGGAGCGGATCTCGTCTCCGTCGAGATCGTGCCCGAATTGCATCGTCGTGCAAGAGAAACCTTGGAAATTTGGAAATCGAATCGGACGAAAAATCGGATCCTTTTTTGCGGAGACGCTTTCGAATTTGCGGGAAGGAAAAATCGATATGTTCGTCTCGTATCTTCCGCCTGTCTGCCGGCAGTCCCGGGAAGAGAGCATCCTTTCTTTCTTTGTTTGGCGGAAGAGGGGATAGCAGTGCTTCCCATATTGCAAAAAAAGGGAATTCAGTTCCTGATTACATTAAAAAAACGGAATGATTTATGGAAGGAATCCCATCGAATTCCGGTGCAGTTCGTGCCCTTGACCGGAAAAGGAAAAAATTTCGGCGACGAGGAATAAAAAAGGCTCCCTGAGGAGCCTTTTTAAAAACGATCGAAGCTAGGAGATTACAGCTCGACTTTGTATCCAAAGCGGTATTGCGTTCCGCCCAATACGATCGGATAGGCCGGAGTCGGAGCTAAGCTGATGATACCGCCCAAGGAACGAGTATGTCCTACTCCGTATTGGAAGGAGTAAAGGGTTTCAGCTTCCATAAAGAAGTGCCCTTTGTCCGTAAGTCTCGCTTGCGCTCCAATCAACCAGTTCGGAGCAAATCCGGCTACGCTGAAACGAGTGTTTTCCCAGTTCGCTTGCGGGCTGGTTCCGTCCGCTACTAAATTGGTAATCGTGTTCGTCGGACCGAGAGTTGCCGCTAAGTATTGGTGTACATCTTCCGCGTGGTTACTACCCGCAAGGCTCCATCCACCTTTGAAATAGTGGATCCCCGCTCCGATGTAGATGGAAGCGTCTTCCGAAACGGAAAGTTTGATACCAACGTTCACGGGAATTTGAACCGCATTATAATCCCAATGAATGTTATAGTATTCATATCCAGCAAATTTTGCAGTCGTATCCCCACCCATTATCTTTCTGGTATAGTTACCCGAAACTCTCCAGAAAAAGGCTTTTCCAAAGTCTTTTTCATATCCGAAAGAGATCACGCCACCGGTCATGGCCCCTCCGGTTTTCGCACTGATGAGTCCGTTCGTAGTATGCTGCAGAGTGATCAGGCGGTTTTCAGGGATAATTGCCCGGCGAGGAGCAACCCCAGTCGTTCCAGTTGAAGACTGAACGTCATAATAGCTAGATGCATCCAGACCGTCTTTTGTGATTGTGCCTCCGAGTTGGCCTAGGTCGAATTGAGTACCAAGGCTCCCGAAAACATATGATTTTGCGCTTACGCTAGCTGCCGAAAAAAGTACGGCAAAGACAAGCATAGCTTTACTAATGTTACGAACCATTTTATATAGCTCCTTAAACTTTTCGTATCGTGAAGTGTCGTAAAGTCTGGGCATTTTATGTCTATTGTTTGCCCAGACATAGGACAGGACTCTAAGGGCGCTAGACTGGCTGTCAAACAGATAATCTGAAGGGAGTAAAAAAGTCCTATTTTCATTTTCTTTATTTCGAACATAGGTTAGGTAATCTTATCGCTCTGCTTTTGAGCGACGCAACAAGGCTCGGCTCGGTAAACATGATTCCGGAATCTTTTCTTCTTCTTGGTACTGAATGATCGTTCGCTTAAGATCATAACAGGTTCTGTCTTTTACCTGAGGTTTGGCTCTATTTTTCGAAGGAAAAAGCCTTGCCTGAGGGTGAAAAAATCGCATCATGGAGGGTACCGTTGGGGGTGGGACGCTTTTAGCGGCTCTGAGAGAGTCCCCGGAACCTGATCAGGATAATGCCTGCGAAGGAAAACGGACGGCAGCAGCAAGTTTTCGTCGATAGGTATATTCCATTTTTCTGTTTCGATCGGGGTCAACCCGGGAAACTCTTGCCGCCTTCTCCGATTTTCCTACCGGAATCCACGTTTCCCCATCGGTCGGAGAGACAATGATGGACCCGATCCAAAACGAATTCGCATCTAAATACGAGATCCCCCGAAAGGAAATCCGTTTAACGGATGGAACAAAATACCAGGCATATACGACGGAAGGACCTTGGGGCAATCCCAGAGAACCCAGAGAATTTCATGCGGGCATTCCGAAATTACGGGAAGCCTGGATTCGAAACCGGGAGAAAGACACGAACCATTCCCAAATGTACTATGCGAAAAGAGGAATGATTACGGAAGAAATGAGATATGTAGGTCTTCGGGAAGGATTCGATCCCGAATTCGTACGTTCCGAAATCGCAAGAGGTCGGGCCATTCTACCTTCCAATAAAAAACACCCCGAGTTGGAACCGATGATTATCGGCCGGAATTTTCTGGTCAAAATCAACGCGAACATCGGAAATTCCGCGTTGTCCTCCTCTATCGAAGAAGAAGTGGAAAAGTTGAGATGGGCGGTCCGTTGGGGAGCGGATACGGTTATGGATCTTTCCACGGGAAAAAACATCCATGAAACTAGGGAATGGATCCTGCGCAATTCTCCCGTTCCCATAGGGACCGTGCCGATTTACCAGGCTCTGGAGAAAGTGAAGGGTAAAGCTGAGAATCTCGACATCGGGGTCTTTTTGGAAACCTTAGAGGAACAGGCCGAGCAAGGAGTGGATTATTTCACGATCCATTCCGGAGTCTTGTTAAGATACATTCCTTTGACGGCGAAAAGAACGACGGGAATCGTTTCTAGGGGAGGATCCATCATCGCCAAATGGTGCCTTTCTCACCATAAGGAGAATTTCCTGTACGAAAGATTCGACGATATCTGCAAGGTCATGAAAAAATACGGGGTCTCCTTTTCGCTGGGTGACGGGTTGCGTCCCGGTAGCATAGCCGACGCTAACGACGAGGCGCAATTCGGAGAATTGAGAACGTTAGGCGAATTGACCCAAAAAGCTTGGGAAGAGGATATCCAAGTGATGATAGAAGGGCCGGGACACGTGCCGATGCATCTCATTAAGGAAAATGTGGACCTTCAGATGGAGATCTGCAAGGAAGCGCCTTTCTACACCTTAGGCCCTCTAGTGACGGACATCGCGCCGGGCTACGATCATATTACGTCCGCGATCGGCGCCGCGATCATTGGCTGGCACGGAACGGCTATGTTATGTTATGTGACTCCGAAAGAGCACCTCGGTCTTCCGGACAAGGAGGACGTAAAACAAGGGGTGATCGCGTACAAAATCGCAGCTCACGCGGCCGATCTCGCCAAGGGACATCCTGGTGCAAAGCAGAGAGACGATTTGTTAAGTAAGGCGCGCTTTGAATTCCGCTGGGAGGACCAGTTTGCACTTTCGTTGGATCCGGAGACGGCGCAGTCGTTCCACGACGAAACCCTGCCTCAAGATCGGATGAAGACGGCGCATTTCTGTTCCATGTGCGGTCCGCATTTCTGCTCCATGCATCTGACTCAGGAGCTCAGAAAATATGCCGAGGAAAAAGGTATTTCCGAAGAAGCCGCGATCACCGCGGGCATGAAGGAAAAGTCGGAGGAATTTCTGGAAAAAGGCGCGAGCGTTTATATCGCTCCTTAAGACGAGAAGGTGATCCTTCGCATAGAGCGGAGGATCACCAGCGAATCAACCAAGGAAGAAATCCCAAGACATAGATTCCTTCCCCCAATAATCTGTATCTTTGCGAGCCCGAAAAAAAATCGGAGAAGCGCAGAATGATTCCGGGTACCGCGCAGAGTGCCGCCGCAAATAAACACGCGATTGCGGATTCTTTCGGCTCGAATCTCTTGGTCCATCCTGCGAGTAGAACGGAAGACACCGTTCCCAATAAGGAAAATCTAAGGACCCAATCTCTGATTTTTTCCCGGGAAAAGATCCGCAACAAATAGGATTGGCCTTCTTTCTCGTCGAGTTCCGCTTCCATCAACGAATTCATGATCAGATTCAGGACCGTTCCGCCGAAAAAAAGCGAAAGCAGAAGAGGGACAGTCCAGGAGCGGAATCCTACCACCGCAATCGGCCCGAACCAGACTCCTAAGGTGTAGATAAAAGCCACGGAAAATTCCTTGCCCATACGTATCCCGCCCCAGGCGGCAAGGAGAAGGTGCCCTAATGCCGCGAGAGCCAAAACTAGGCCGCCTATAAAAACGATTTCTCTCAAAAAAAGAAGGGAAACCGTTCCGCAAACGGCGACTCCTAATCCGGCGAAAAACATTAATATTTTTGCATGTTTATGATGAAAGGAATGTCTGGGATTGATCGAATCGGTCCCTATCTTCCAACCGTCGAGTAGGTGGTCCGCCGTATAGACCACCCAGACGCTTAAAGGTAGTAAAAGCCACCAGGCCCATTTCATCTTTGCGCCGGTCACTGCCGCGGCGTAAGCGCCAGAGCCCGCCACTCCCAGGCAAATATCCAGGCTCAGCACATGGGTATAAAACCAGAGGTCTTTTTTATCCGAGGGAAACATCTTTCGTTTTTCTCTTCGGTTCCCTCTGGCTAAGTCTTACTTAGGCTTGTTCTGGGACGCCGTCGGAAATTCGATTCCTTCCGATTTGAATCTTGCGTGCAAGGATTTTATGAATTCCGATTTCAATAAATATTGGTCGGTGATCTCTTTCAATTCGAAGGTCACCGCCAAATCGATATTAGATGATCCAAGGGATTGGAATTGAACCGACGGTTTCTTTTTGGGAGCGCTTCCGTAGACGGCCTGAAGGGCGGATTCCGCGGTTTCTATGCAGATTTTTTCCACTTTGGGCAAGTCGTTGGAATAGGAAACGGAAACAGGAACGTTCACGTAAATGACGGAAGAGGGAAGTTTGTAATTGGTAAACGTCGTCTTGGACATCTTCGAATTCGGAACTATGACCGTGCTTCCGTTCAATTTGCGGAGGGACGTACTTCTCCAATTGATATCCTCTATGTATCCTTCTTCGCCCGTTTCGAGGGAAATAAAATCCCCGACTTTTACTTTCTTTCCTAAAAGTATTTCCAGTCCTGCAAAAAGATTCGATAGAGTTTCCTGTAATCCCAGGGCAACCGCCAACCCTCCAACACCTAACGCTGTTAAGGCGGGAGCAACGGAAATTCCGAACGCTTGTAAGATCGCCAGACATCCCAGTAATAGGATCGCCGCACGAAGGATATTGCTCAAAATGGAGGCGGATGAAAGTAATCCGCCGTTTCTGGAGGAGAAAAGTTCGAAGAAACCTGCGGCCACTTCGGCCAAAGAAAAGCTGAGAACCACGATCGCGAAGACTTTCATGTACAGAAATGCGTGCTGCTTGAATTGGGGAGGAACGGAAAGTGCGTGTAAGGCGACGTACAGCCCGATAAAAAAGAAAGAATAACGAATCAGTGAACGTAAAGCCAGATATAAAGGGTGTTTTTTGTCCAACTTGACTTCGGTCAGAGCTTGCAGGAGTTTTGGGACGAGAAAGCCTCCGAAAATATACCCGAACAGGATTCCTATGATCGCGACGGACAATCCGATCATCCAGTGAGACTCCAGGAAGATAGGCCATTCAATTTCTTTCATAAACGAATTCTGCGGTCGCTCGGAATATCGGAAAGGGTTTTATTGGAAGCAAGGCTCGTCTGGATGCTATTATGTGGCATAGCCACGGCATTTTTGGCAGGACTAGAAGGATGCAAACCTTCTTTGCCTTTCTTAAAAACAGGATTTTCGAATGACAAACGGAATCCGTATGGGAAACTCACCACCCCAAGGATGGGGAGGCAGAAAAGAAAGTGCTTGAATATGCTTTGGATTCTGGACTTTCCCTTTACGCCCAAAGGTTTACTCCCGAATCGGAAGAGATAGAACCTTGGTTGGAGGAAGTGCATTCCTACGGGATCCGGGAAGTCATACTCTGGGGAAGCCCTAACGAGGCTGCCTCTTGGAAAAAAAACGCGGCTTTTCGTAAGTTGCTCCAGACGCTAAGATCGGAAGGGGTCTCTCTGACGACCTTGGACGGATCCAAATTCAGATCCGGCACCGCTTCCGAAGAAAAGCTGGAACACTACCTGAGAGGTTTGGGAAAGAAGAATTCGGTTCTCGTCTGGTATTCCCTAGATGAGGCCGAAAAAATCCTGGGAGTTTTAAAAGACCGCTTCCAACCGAAGGAGCACCGTCGTACTCAACCGTTTTCTCCCGTGCCAAAGAAGCCGCGGGTTATAAAACCGAGTTCCGGAGGCGGCTACGGAAAATCAGGAAAAGACGCCTCCGAGCGGGAGGCCTTCCGTCCTTCTCGGATTACGATCCGAGTCAAACTTCTCTCCATCGTATCCGTCATCGTGGTATTCAGCATGGGTCTGATGATCTACTTGGCGACCTCCCTTTTTCGGAATTATACGGTTTCTCTGATCCAGGAATATAACCTGAGTTTGGCTAGATTGACGGGTTTACAGGTGGGCTTACGAATCCGGGAACTCTCCAGTAAGACGGCGGAATTTTATGAAAGAGTTCCGATTTCGCACCCGTCGGCCGGACCCGTAAAAAATTCCCAAGGGCCGGGGTTTTTGGAGGCTTATTTCAATTCTTCCCCTCGGGTTCTCGCGTGGGGAAGAATGTCCGGAGAAGATGTTCGACTGTTTCTGAATCCGAGATTCCTGAAGGAATTCAGGTTGGACGAGTCGATCATTTTAGAAAAATGGAATTCTCTTAGCAAAGAGGAAAGAACGAGATTGGTCTTGTCCGAATCCGGAATTCTGCAAGTCTCGAACCTGAGTCCGAGATTCGGATTTCCCCTCGCTCTTTTTTCGGAGGGCAAAAAAGGAGGTAAGGAAGCCAGTTTTTTTCTGCTTTCTCCGAACGACTTGTGGGAGTCCGCCCGGTCCGCTTTGCAGACGGATCTTTTCAATATTTGGATCGTCGATTCGCAGGGAAAATTGGTGGCGCATACCGACGAGACGGAAGCGATGTCTTCCAGGGACTACTCCAAAAATCCTCTCGTGCAATTTCTTTTACGCAATCCTACGGATAACGGTTCGAGAACCGTTAATTTCGACGGTAAGGAAATTCTAGGTTCCTTCCAACAGTTGGAGGAGGGAAACCTGGCTGTAGTCTCCTCGATCGAGGCGGAGAAAGCCTTCGAAGCGGTATACAAGATCCGGAGACAAAACTTGTACATTCTGTTATGCGTCCTATCTTTGGCGTTCCTGGTGGTATTTCTTTTTTCCAGAACCCTGACCGTACCCATTATAAATCTATTAAGCGCAACTAGGCAGATCGAGAGAGGGAATTATAGGGTTACGATCAGCCCCGTTACCAGAGACGAGGTCGGGGTATTGACGAATTCCTTCCTTAGGATGGCCCGCGGATTGGAGGAAAGGGAAAAAATCAAGGATACCTTCGGTAAGTTCGTAAATGAAGCGATCGCGGAACGGGCCCTCGCGGGAGAAGTCTCCTTGGGAGGAGAAACCAAAGAAGTCGCCGTCTTCTTTTCCGATCTTCGCAATTTTACGGGTATGTCCGAAAAAATGAAGCCGAGCGAGGTGGTGGAATTTCTGAACGCGTACTTCACCGAAATGGTGGAATGTATCTATCTCACGGAAGGAATCGTGGATAAGTTCATCGGCGACGCGATCATGGCGCATTGGGGAGCCCTGTATTCGGACGGTCACGACACCCGAAACGCCGTGAACACCGGCCTGCTGATGCGTAATGCGCTTCTGGAATTCAACAGAGTCGGGGAAAAAATAGGACGTCCCAAGGCTAGATTCGGTTGCGGAATCAACACCGGCCCGGTGGTCGTCGGTCAGATCGGTTCCGAAAAGAAATTCGAATTTACCGTCATCGGAGACGCCGTGAATCTCGCCTCGAGGATCGAATACCTGACCAAGGATTTCGGTACGGACATACTGATTTCCGCGTCCTCGTACGAACAGGTAAAAGACCATTATCATTTCGAAACTCTTCCTCCGGTATGGATCCGAGGAAAAGAGGAACCCCAGTATCTGTACGCGGTTCTCGGTTGGAAAGAGGATCCGGATTGCCCCAAGAGTTTGGAAGAGGTCCGCAGGCTCTGCGGAATTCCCGCACCGAAGGGACCATCCAAGGCTTTGGCGTAATCCGATGGTTTCTTGGAGATCCTATGTCCGCGAAATCCAGGTCGGTGTCCTTTGCATCTTCGTTTTTACCGGTTCGTTGTTCTTGCTGTACCGCGAATCCAAGATTCGGAGCGGTTCACAAAAGGAGGCCTTGGGGAACGTATCCTTTCGTTATAGGACGGCGCAACGGAAATTTCCCGACCGAATGCTATGGGAGGATCTGGACCAAGGAATGTCCGTATTCGATAGGGATTCCGTCCGAACGGACGAGGCTTCCGAAGCCGTAGTGTTTCTGAATTCGGGTACTCAGATCGAACTGGACCCCCAATCCATGGTGGTATTGCAGTTAAAGGAAAATCGGGAGACCCTCGAATTGGGGGAAGGCACGCTGTTCATCCAAAGTAGAAAAATCCTCTCCGTAGTTTCGGGAAAAGAGGATTTCGAAGCCAAAGCGGATTCCGAATTTCAGATCAGTAAATCGCCGGATGGATTTTCCTTGAATGTAAGAAAAGGAGAAGTCGCTTGGAGAGAGGGGGGAGTTTCCAAAACCACCGTTTCCGAGGGAGAGGAGGCGTTGAACGGATCCAAGACGAATAAGAATTGGATCCTCTCATTACCGGAGGAATCCTATCGCTTCTTTCCGCAGGAAAACGAGCAATCCGTAGAATTCCGTTGGGACGGAGGGACCGACGGGGTATGGGAACTTTCTTCCACCCGGGATTTTCACAAAACGCTGGAATCGGTTCCCGTTTCCGATAAAATCTATCGTCGTAAGTTTCGGGAAGGGATTTATTTTTGGAGGATCCGTTCTGGCGACAGTCAGCGGACTTCCGAAGTTCGCAAGTTCCGAGTCGTTTCCAATCCTCCTCCGGAACTTTCCTATCCGAAGAAGGAAAGTATGCAGGAGGATCGGACGGTATCCTTTACTTGGGTGAAGCAGAAAATCGCCAGCGCTTACAAACTCCAAATTTCCAAGGAATCGAATTTTTCGGATGCGCTGGAATCCCAGGTATTTCGGACGAATTTCTCCCTGACTCTGGAACCAGGCACATACTATTGGAGAGTGGTTTCTTATACGAACCTACCGGGTACGGATGCGTTTTCGGAAGTGCGTAGATTTTCCGTAGTCGGACCTGTGGAACCCAAATCCGCAAAGTCGGTCGAGATTTCGGAGGTCCGGCCCAAAGTGCTGGAGGCGGATTCCGTCTCCCTCGAATTTCCTAAAAACGGTTCCGTGGTGGACATGACAGGAAGGGAAAGTCTTCTTTTCCGATGGAAGAGCAAGGATTCGGCAAAACATCCGGAATGGAAATTTCGTCTATATGTACGCAAGTCCGGGAAAGAAGAATTGGTTTATGAGCGAAGCGTAAAAGGGGACCGTTTTTCCTTCCGCGATCTAGAAAAATTGGATATCGGAACCTTTTTCTGGTCCGTGCGATCCGAAAGCGATCCTACCTTCGGATCGGAAGCGGAATTTAAAATACAACTCCGCGAAAATTTGGAAGCTCCGGAAACCAAAGCAAGCGGCGCCCGTCCTTAAAGAGAACGAATGCAAAGTCCGGCCGTCAAATCGATTCTTCGAAGCCATCTGAAAGTATTTCAGTATATTCTAATATTTATCGTTCCTTTTTTCGGAGTTTTTGCGGAAGGTCGGAGTTTT
This sequence comes from Leptospira fluminis, assembly GCF_004771275.1. Taxonomy (GTDB): domain Bacteria; phylum Spirochaetota; class Leptospiria; order Leptospirales; family Leptospiraceae; genus Leptospira_B; species Leptospira_B fluminis. The sequence goes on from NZ_RQEV01000015.1 coordinate 81,494, forward strand.
ATTTATTACATAGAATGGAAGGAAGTGAAAGGAAGTCGGGGATACATCGTGGAAGTCCGAGGCGCCGCACCTCCGCAAACCACGATTCTCGAAAAGAAAGTCCAGGAAAACGAGATCGAATTCAGATTGGAATCCGGATCCTACGAGTATAGGATAGCCGCTTTGAATCGTTTCGGAAAACCCTCCGCTTTTACTCCCTGGACGGGATTTAAAGTGGAACAGGATAGACCTAAGGAGATCGCTTTGGCGGAAAAAGAAGCGGCTTCCAAGCCCAAGGTTTCCTCTCGGGTCTTCATACCGGGATGGGGGTTTTACCGAAACGGGGAGAAGTTGAAAGCGATGTCCGTCTGGGGAGGGTTAGCGGCACTGGCATTCCTAGGAAACGCGGAAAGAGAAGCCGGAAATCGCCTTGCTTCCGACCCGAAAAACGATCCGAAGATCATCGGCATACTGGGAATGCAGGCTTCTCCGTTAGTCGCAACGTATCTTTGGGAGGAAAGGTCCCATCACAAATCCCAATACGATATGCACCAGAGAAACCAATTCGTTTTAGGAGGATTGGCACTCGTGACGGTGAGCTTTTCCCTTTGGTTCGAAAACCGCCTTCCTCCGAATCAGACGGTAACCCTAAAAGTCCGACCCGATACTCCTTTCGCGTTAACCTCCGTCGTAAGAGAAGGAATTGCAACCAAATGGGAGTTAGATTATACTTGGAGGTTCTAAAGTAGTCCCATGAACGGAATCGGAAAAACTTTCGCAAAACTTCGTCTTTTCATTTTAGCATGCGCTATTACAAGTGCGTTTACCTTCTGCTCCAAACCGTTTCCGGAGGGGGAATCCTATTTGCTCTTAAGTTTGTTGCAGAGCGGTTCCTCGAATCCCCAGCTTTCCTACAAGTACGTATTCGTGACCTCTTCCACATCGCTCGGGAGTTTGGGCGGAGTCGCCGGAGCGGATTCGATTTGCTCAACGGCCAAGAGCGCTAGCGCTGCGAGTCTGCCCGGTTTGGGTTCGGAATACAATGCTCTCTTGGTGGGAACGGGGAGGGTTGCCGGAGGGGCAGGGTGGCCCTTAAAGTCCTCGACAACCTATTATCTGAATTATCCGAATCCTAGTCCCGTTTTTACCACCACTGCCGGCGCTCTTCCTGGCATTCCGTTGGCTCAGGCATTGCCAGGATCCACCGCATATTGGACGGGGCTTTCCGCAACGTGGACTACGGGAAGCACTTGCCTGAACTGGACGGACGGAACGTTTGCGAACACGGGCGATTACGGAAGCCCGGGGGTGACGAGTATGAATGCGTTTAACAATACGTTCGCAAACAACTGCAACACTGCCCAGGCTTTGCTCTGCGTGAGGCTTTAGCTCTCCACGATTCCGGCCCGGATGGCGTAAACCACGAGGTCCGCGACCTTGTGCAGGTCCAATTTTTTCATGATGTTTGCCCGGTGAACTTTGACTGTGGCCGGGGAAATATGCAGTAACTTGCCGATTTTTTCGTTGGAGTTCCCTTCCGAAATCAGTTTTAGGATTTGGCGTTCCCGGTCCGAAAGTACGGAGAATATGGAAGGTCCTTCCTCCGATTGTTCCCCGCTTTTCTTTTTGTTCAATCCGGAGATTACTCTAGTCGCGATCCTAGGGCTGAGATAGGTCTCTTTGCGTCTTACCGCGTCGATGGCTCTTAGGAGGTCCTCGCCGGCGTCGTCTTTTAAGACGTAACCGTTGATGCCCAGGTCGACCAATTTTTGGATGTATTCCTCGTTATCGTGCCTGGAGAGAATGATGACTTGAATTTTGGGATAATAGCGCTTGATTCCTTTTACGAGATCTATCCCGCTCACCCCGGGCATGGAAATGTCCGTAATCACGATATCGGGTTCCAGTTTTCCGATCTCGTCTAACGCCTGTTCTGCGCTTCCGTTTTCGCCGACGATCTCCAGATCCGCCTGTCCGGAAACGATCAGACGGAGCCCTTCCCGGAGTATCGCGTGATCGTCCACGAGATAAAGTCTGCAAGTGGATGGTTGAGAGTTCATATTTTCTCCTTTGAACGTTGCTTTAGAGGAATTCGAAGCACATAAGTCGTACCTATACCGGGTGCCGACTCCAGAAACAAGGTTCCGTTCAGATCTTCCACCCTGCGTCGGATATTCTCCAGTCCGAAACCTGTCGGTTTGATACGAGCCTCTTTCTCCCGGAAACCTTTTCCGTTGTCCTTCGTCGTGACCACCAGAGTATTCTTATCGGATACGATACGGAGTTCCACCTTATCGGCCTGGGCGTGCTTTAAAATATTCGCGCAGATTTCCTGCAATATCCTGAATATCTGGTTTTGAACGATTTGCGGAATCTTTTCCGGTACTTTGAATTCGGTCTTTACTTTAATTTTCTGAAGAGGAAAGATTCCGGTGGTCAAGGAAGTCAGAGCCGCCTCCAAACCCAATTCTTTTAACGCCGACGGTTGCAGGTTGGTATAAATTTCCCTCAATTCCTGACTTGCCCTGTCGATCAGGCTCAAACCGGATTTGAAGGAGTCGGCATGGTCCTTTGCGGATTTTTGGTACGCTTGAAAATGAAGTTTGGCGGCGAGGATCAATTGTCCTACTCCGTCGTGAAGTTCCCTGGCCAATCGAGATCGTTCCTCTTCCTGGGAGGCGAGAACCTTCGTATGCAGATTGGCGACTTTCTTTTGCAGTTTCTTGTTCTGGCTGATGTCCTTCAGGATCATCCCTATGCTATTGCCGAACGGAAACGCCGTATAACCGTAGAATTTATTCCCCTTTCGAAACTCCTGGTTCTGCAATTTGGTATGCCTGGATTTGTTCAGGTTTTCCTTCAGATTCTCTTCTTCTTTGGAATCCAGCTTCAGGATGGAAAATAGATCGGCGCCTATCATCACGGGTCGAATGCGGAATTCCTTTTGGAACGATGCGTTCGCAAAACGTACGGTATTATGTTTATCCAAGGCGACGATAGGGGAGATTTCTTCCACTAGAGAAAGAAAGTATACTAAAGCCTGCTCTGTGTCCGGATCTATGGAGAGACGCTTTAGATCTTTGGGTTTGAGGAGTCCCTTCGTCACGTAGATCACGTTAAAGCTACTCCGATCCGTGGGAAAGGAAAAAAAATCCCTCCCCCCGGCCGAAATGAGGGAAGGGGCGAAGGATGCTTAATACTCTTTTAGGAGTCCTTTTTATTGGGGAACAGGATACACTTCCGATGTGTTCGGAGTTCTGTACCAGTCCAGATCGGCGGTACCCAAAGATTGGTACCATGGTTGGAATTGCGGATAGGAAATCCTGATATTTACGGTTTCGTAGGGCCATTTGAAATTGCCCGGAACGAGCAGAAACCATGGGAATCCTGTCCCATCCCTATACAAATCGGCACCGTTCGCGTCGAAATATTTTCCCGCAGCATGAATTTCCTTATTCGTATTGATTACATGCAGATAGGTATCGAAAGGCGGCGCCCCCAAGTCCGTTGTGGAAATCGGAGAAGTCAAAATCACTTCCAAATTGGCGGTCTTTCCGATTTGGAACGTGTCGGTTTTTCTGGAATTCCAGGAGGGTATGGTGGTGGAACTGTTTCCCAATAGCTGCAAATTCGTCAGAGTCGGTCCGGTTCCGGTCAACGTCTGTTCCACTGTAGTGCCGTCGTAGCCGAGCTGAGTCAGGGTATAAGAGCCGACGTTTGCCGCAGTAGGTAGACCGAAATGAAGCGTATGGCTATAACTCGCGCCTTTAGCCACATGCGTAAAATATCCGCGCACTCTGGCGACTCCACCGTGCGCGTTCAGGTCCTCTTCAAAATGGGCTCGGACCACATAATCGTTGAAATCCGAATCCCCTTCTTTTGGAAACAAATCCTCGAAAGCGATCGAATAGTAGTTTTCGGCGGGAATTCGCACGATAAAAGCACGTGTCGGGTCGGTGGGATAAGCGTCATTCACGTCGGGTACGCCGTCTCCATCGGTATCTATCAATAAGGTTTCCACCGCGGTAAAGGAAATGGAAATCCTGCGATCTATGACGGACACCTGGGCGATATTGATATCCACATCGTAAAATTTTCCGTAAGCCTGCACCTGCATGTGAACCGTTTTCGTGTCCCCATCCACGGTAAAACTCCCCGTAACTTGTCCGCTTGTATTCGTGTACGCAGTAAACACGGATCGATAATTCGCCGCACCGGGAGTAGCGGAAGGAATCGTGAGCTGTACTAGACTTCCGTTGACCGGCGCTACCGGGTCTATCACTTGAACGTTAACGTTCAAAGTTCGAGTCGTGTCGAATGCGAAATCGACGGGAGCGGAGGTATCCTGGACCGACACATTGAAATCGGTCGTACCGGTAGGTGCCGGAGCTGGAGTTCCGCCTTGCGCAAGACTTGCAAGCCAAGCGTAATTCGGATCCTGAGAAGAAGTACATCCCGCGAGAGATAGAATCCCCGAAAGCAACCAGACGAGGGCAGATGTATTTTTGAAGTCGGCCATTGAATGAAATCCCAAAACGACTTCATTATCGTTATTGGAGTGCGGACTGACAATATGCCAGAAGGTATAATTTTCCGATTCTTTCGGACCAAGACGAATCCGAATTCTCTCTCACATAAGTGCCGACTTAATGGCACCGATTGGAAATATTTTATAGATTAGAATATCTCTAAGGGATCCGTCGTACGATTTATGACGACGCTTCAAAACTTTCCAAGGACTTGGTTCGGAAGGAATGGAAGTCTCCCGACGTAAAGAATTTACAGAACTTAAGGACTTCTTCCGGGATTTCGGAATACTTTGCCTCTTCGTTATTGATCTTGATCATCGTGTCCGCGAGATAAATCGGGAATATGATTTCTTTGTACTGTTCATCCACCAACAAAGGACGGTGGTGGTATTCCATGGTCTTGGAATACAATTCGGGGAAATTCCATTTTTCGGCGATCAAGGCGCCGATCTTCGTGTGGGTGATTCCGAAGGCGGCTTCCTCCAACGAAATCGCCGATGCGATCTCTTTGGATGCGGAATAGTTCTGGATTTTACTCATCTTTCCTGATTCGAGGGAAAGCAGAATGATCTCTCCGATATCGTGCAGCAATGCGGCCGACATCAGATTGCTGACCGTGTCTTTCTGCATGCCCATACGTTGCGCAATTAATTTACAGTAATAAGCGCATTGGTTGGATTTCTCCCAGATAGCGAGGAAAGCGGGAAATTTCTCCTCCAGAATCTGTTTCGTTCCCAAGGAATACAGGAGCGCCTGCAATTCCTTCAGGCCGATCAACTGGATGGCTCTATCCAAGGACTCCACCTTTCCACCTCTACGGAAGGCGGCGGAATTTGCGAGCTTGAGTATGTTTGCCGAAAGCGCCACGTCCCTCTTAATCATCTCCGCAATTTGAGCGATGCTGGAATTCGGCTTATCGATCGTGGTTTGGATGTCTTGGATCGCCTTCGGAAATGTCGGAAGTTGGTCCACTTGTCCGATGATTTCTTCCGTTTTTTGGAGCTGGATGTTTTCCTTTTGGATCCGGATCGGAATATCTATGATTACGGAAGTATTGTTGCCCTGACTTTCCACACGATACGAACTGCCGCCCAATCCGTCGTTCTTCAACATCATGAGGGTCATGATCAAACCCAATCCTGCTCCCTCAGTCTCGTCCCCCTTTTCCATAAAAGCTTCCGCGAGATCGTTATAAGACTTCGCCTTTTCTATCCTTTGGTTGATCCTGTCCACCTCTTCGGGGCTCAATTTCACGTTGTTCATAACGCGGATACGGATGGCGTCTTTGTTATGGATGAAGGAAACCAACACCACATAGTTGTTTTTGAAGAGTAGGTCCTCGTACTTTTCCTTGTTGTCCAGATAGGATTTTTTGAATCCGGTAATTTTATTTTTGTAAACCAGCGGATTTTGGATGTCCGCTTGTAGTTCGCGGAAGTAGATTCTTTTGACGTTCGCTTTGATCGTATTCGTGACGGTCTCCTTTAGGGCCGCCAACACGGAGTCCCGTACATATATGATGTCCAGGTGCAATAGGTATCTGTCCAAGGTGCGGGAAAGAACGTTATTTACGTTTTCTGTTAAATTGTGGAACTTAAAATGAAACGGAAGATTTTCCTCGATCGGCTGATTTAAATCCTTGAGATTGCTGAAGATGCCGTAATCGGTGTGATGAAATAATTCTAGGGTTTTTCCCTGGCTCATATATTATAACTCTGGAAAACGGTTTCGTTCTTTGTCAAGATTTAGCGTCACGGATTATGTTAAAAGTAATTCGTTGCTAAGCGAATTATACGAAGAAAATACTCGTATTCCACGGGTTTTGAGACAAAATATTAGTGCCTTGCACAAGAAAATTCCGATTCCTCATTTCCCTTTGCCTTCGGGGAATCTCCGACCTGAATTTAGGACATTTTTTTCAGAAACCATATCGAACGATGTTTGGTATGTGGAATCTTCTGATTTTTCCTTACGGAATGATCATTCAATAAAAAGGTTGCTTCTTCTTCCGGAATTTGGTTCTATAATACCCTGGTCCCTCGACTCGTACCCAAAATAGACGGGACCACCCTGACCCAAGGAGCGCTTTTCATGTCGACCACAGCAACCCGCCCAGCCACTGCGCCGCCGGTAACCGGTACCGCATCGTTTCCCACCTCCGATCCGAAGGAAATGGAAAGAATTTTCCAACTTCAAAAGAAGCATTTTCACCAGGTTCTGAAGCTGACCAAGCCGAAGGACAGAATCCAAAGGCTGAAGAAGTTGAAGGCTTCCGTGGAAAGATTGACTCCGGAAATCAAAGAAGCCCTGCAGAAGGATTTCCGAAAAGCTCCGCACGAGACGGACCTTACGGAAATTATGCCCACCATCGGCGAGTTGAATGATGCGATCCGAAACGTAAAAACTTGGATGAGACCGATTCGTGTAAAAACTCCCGTATCCCTTTTCGGAGCCACTAGCAAAGTGATCTATGAGCCGAAAGGAGTGACCTTGGTCATCTCTCCTTGGAATTATCCTTTTTATTTGGCTCTCGCTCCCTTGGTAGCGGCCATTGCGGCCGGAAACACGGCGATCCTAAAACCTTCCGAATTCACTCCTGAAACCTCTAAAGTGCTGGTAAGGCTCGTAAAGGAAACCTTTCCTGAAACCGAAGTTGCGGTTTTCGAAGGTGACCACACCGTTTCTACCGCTCTGATGGATCTCCCTTTCGATCATATCTTCTTTACGGGTAGTACTCACGTGGGTAAGATCGTGATGGCTGCGGCCGCAAAACACCTTTCCACCGTCACCTTAGAACTCGGCGGCAAATCTCCGGCGATCATCGTGCCGGGAGCGGATTTAAAGAAAGCCGCCAAGAAACTCATGTGGGGAAAGATCATGAACGCCGGGCAGACTTGCGTTGCACCGGATTATCTTCTTCTTCCGGAAGGTAAGGCGGACGAATTCGTAAAATATGCGAAGGAGATCGTCTCGGATTTTTACGGCAAGGGCGAAGATTCCATCAAACAGAACCAGGACTATTGCCGCCTAGTGAACCAACGGAATTTCCAAAGGGTATCCGGATACATTCATGAAGCGGTGGAAAAAGGGGCGAAATTGGCCATGGGAGGAGAAACGGATTCCGCTCAGAATTATATTTCTCCGACCTTGCTCACGGATGTTCCCGAGAACTCCCGTATCATGGAGGACGAAATTTTCGGGCCGGTCATGCCAATCCTCACATACAAGACTTTGGACGACGCTATCGGAAAAGTGATTTCCAGGCCGAAGCCCTTGGCTCTGTACGTATTCGGAAAAAATAATAAAGCGATTTCCAAAGTGCTCAAGGAGACCTCTTCCGGGGGAGCTGCGATCAACGAAGTGATCGTTCACCTCGTCAATCCGCACCTTCCTTTCGGCGGAATCAACCATTCGGGACACGGGAGTTATCACGGATGGTGGGGATTTAAGACGTTCTCCCACGAGAAGTCCGTATTCAAACAGGCTCCTCTCGCTTCCATAGAAATGCTCTATCCGCCCTATACCGGCTTCGTGGATAGAATGATCCAGCTCACCAAAAAATTCTTCGTTTAAGCGGAAACGTTCATCGAAGAAACGGCCCCCTTCCGGAAACGGAAGGCGGGCTTTTTTATTTTCCGTACGCTAAGGGCGACGGGAAAGGGAATTTACAGTAGCTTCTTAGCTTCCGAAATTGCCGCCTCATAATTGGGTTCGCTTGCTATTTCGGGAACCAATTCCGCATAACGGACAGTGTCGTTCTGATCCACTACGAAGACTGCCCGGGCCGAAAGACCTTTCAGGCCGCCGTCGGCGATATGCGTCCCGTAGGCCTTAGAAAAGGAAAAGTCTCGGAATTGGGAAAGAGTGACCAAATTCGGGGATTCGATTCCCTCCGTAGTGCAGAATCGATTCATCGCAAAGGGAAGATCTCCCGAAACGACGACCGTAACGATCCCGTCCATTTTTGCAGCCCTTTCGTGGAACTTTTTCGTTTCCAGAGCGCAGACGGAAGTATCGAGGCTAGGAACGCCTACCAGGATTTTCACTTTTTTGCCGAAATCCTTGAGGCTTTTCGGACTTAAGTCCTTTCCGATTCCGACGAAATCCGGAGCCTTATCTCCTACCTTTGCCAAAGATCCTTCCAGCGGGACCGGGTTTCCTTTCAGTGTGACGTTTGCCATAAGTTTTTTCCTTAGCTGATTAGACTTCGGTACTCGGGAAGAAGTGCCGGTGTCTGAGGACATATTTTAAATAGTAAGGTTCTTGCAGCAAAAAGTTCTTGCATTTTTAGAATCAATTGATTGGAATAGGTCCAGGTCGAAAGTACGACCATATCAACGAAAGATGATGAACTTCGGACAACAGTCTAGCTTAACCCTTTGGGTGGTCCTCTGGACGGTGGTAGTGGAAATGCTACCAGGGCAGGGCTTTACGCCGTAGGGATCCATTCGCAAGCAGTAATCTTCGAAAAAGCCCCCCTCGGCTAAAGCCCTGGGGGGCTTTTTTATTTTATTCCAGGATTTGAGGACACGATGAAAACAAGGACGACCGAAACGAAACGAGAAGAATTCAGAACCTCCGACCGACCTGCGAACGGTGCAGAACTGCTCGTCCGCTTTCTATTACACAAAAACGTAAAGCGTGTGGTCGGGATTCCGGGAGGGGCCAATCTTCCGATTTACGACGCGCTGTACGAGAGCGGAATCGAACACGTATTGGCTAGGCACGAGCAAGGAGCCGGCTTTGTCGCGTTAGGGAGCGCAAGAATCACAGGAAAAGCCGCGGTATGCATCGCTTCCTCGGGGCCGGGAGTCACGAATTTGTTGACTGCCGTAGCGGATGCCAAATGCGATTCGGTTCCTTTGATTGCGATCACGGGGCAGGTCCCTCAGTCTTTGATGGGAACCGACGCCTTTCAGGAAATAGATACGTACTCCTTGTCCAAGCCTATCACCAAAAAGACCTATCTGGTGCGTTCCACGAGCGAACTGGCTCTAGTTTTGGACGAAGCGTTTCGTATCGCGGAACACGGGAGGCCCGGACCGGTTTGGATCGATATTCCCAAAGACGTACAGCTTTCCACGTTTCACGGAGACTGGACGGAAACCGAGGAACTATGGAATTCCCGTAGAGAACCCGAGAGTCCGAGGCTTTCGTCCGCTTCGGAGGAGAAATTCGAATCCTTTTGTCGCTTATTGGAGAATGCGAAACGACCTATTCTGTACGCGGGCGGAGGTGTAAGACTTTCGGGAGCCGAAGACCTCTTGGGCAGATTTGCGGAAAGGCAGGACATTCCTGTCGCTACAACTCTTATGGGGATGGATTGCTTTCCTCGAAAACACCGTCTTTCTTTAGGGATGCTGGGCATGCACGGGGCTCCGTATACGAACATCGCCCTGGAAGAGTCGGATCTGCTTTTGGCTTTCGGGGTGAGATTCGACGATCGCGCTACCGGAAAATTGGAAACTTTCTGTCCGAATGCGAAGGTGGTACATGTGGACATCGATCCTAGAGAGATCGGGAAATTAAGAGAACCGGATCTGTTCTTTTTGGAGGACCTTCGGAATTTCCTGGTGTCGGCGGCGGAATTGCCGGAGCGGAAACGGGATTCTTGGAATAGCTTGGTCGCTTCGTGGAAGAGACTCTTTCCTCTTCCTTCGTTCTCGAAGGGGTCCGGTTATTTGCCTGATGTCGTTTTGAAGACTTGTGCGGATGCATTGGGACCGACGGCCATACTGACGACGGACGTGGGACAGCACCAAATGTGGGCAGCTCAGTTTTATCCTTTCGAAAAGCCCAAGACTTGGATCACTTCGGGTGGGTTGGGCACTATGGGATTCGGTTTGCCTGCGGCCATCGGCGTCGCTTTGGAGTTTCCGGAACGCGATGTGCTCTGCATTTCCGGAGACGGATCCTTTTGGATGAACGTCCAGGAGCTGGATACTCTGGCAGGGACTGATCTGAACGTCAAAATTCTCGTTTTCGACAACAGACATCTCGGACTTGTTCGGCAACAGCAGGAACTTTTTTTCCAAGGAAGATTCTACGGGAGTTCCTACTCGGGACCGTCGAAATCCGCGAGAGTCGCCGAATCTCTGGGAATTCCGAGTTTGGATTTGGGGGAAGAGGGTCGTACCCTCTCCGATTTAGGTCGGTTCTTAAAGGAGCCGGGTCCGGGACTTGTCGTAGTTCCGATAGATCCGAAATTACACGTTCTGCCGATCGTTCCGGCGGGAAAAGGAAATCTGGAAATGGTGTTAGAATGAAAAATTTAGAATATCCTAAAATTAAAATATATCCCGTGAAATCTACCGAAGTCCCCTCTTTTCTTCCCTTTTATTGGCCCCTGTAGGGGCCTGATCTTTCTTTTTCTCCCCTTCGAAGTCGGATCGGGTCTTTTTAGCGACCCGAAATAAAAATCAAGGAGCAATTTATGCCTTTAGAATTATACGATTTAAGAAGCGAGGTGGAATCGTTATCTCCTCGCCCGTTCTTAAAACCATTTCCGTTAACCGAACACGAAACGATTCCGTTTTTCAGGAACCTGCTTGCAGAATCTTCCTGCGCCGTACTCTTGGAGAGTTTGGGGCCGGAGTCGGATAATTCCCGTTATACGTTCTTATCCGCTTTTCCGAAGCGGATCTTTACCGCACGGGGAAACAAGCTGGAGATGGACGGTAAGGTGTTAGCGGAAGGAAACCCGTACCAAGCTTTGTCGGAAATCCTTTCCCCGAGACGGAACTCGGAGGACAAAGGCGGATCTTTTTACAGATCCTTTATGGAGTGTACGGAGGCGGGAGGAGGAGGACTCTACGGTACTTTGTCCTATGAGAGCGTAAACGATATGGAGCCCGGGATCCGTTTGAAGGAGCACCCTCGGTTTCCCAAGTTTCAATTCGCTTGGATGGAAGACGGGATCCTGATCGATCGCAGAACGGGAAGGTCCAGTTATTTTCATTACGGTACCGACCGTTACTCTCTCTTCGAATCGATTTTCAAAAAAGGGAATTCGCCGGGATCCGCTTTGTCTCTAAAGGATTTAGGGGATTCCAGGACTCGGGAAGAACACCGTAAGATGGTCTCGGAAGCCATGTCGGAAATCCGTGCGGGAAATACGTTCCAGTGTCAGATCGGATTCAAACGTTCTTACGAGATCCAAGGAGAGGATCTTCGCTTATACGAGGCATTACGGACTTTGAACCCTTCTCCTTATATGTTTTATCTCTCTTTCGGAGATCGGTCCCTTCTCGGAGCTAGTCCCGAGTTATTGTTCCGATTGAAGGACGGCGTCGTGGAATCCTTTCCTCTCGCGGGGACGATCCGGAGAGGAAAGGACGAGGAGGAGGATAGGATTCTGGCGGAACGCATACTTTCGGATCCGAAAGAAATCGCGGAACACAATATGTTGGTGGATCTCCATCGGAACGACCTAGGTAGAATCGCGAAGTTCGGTACCGTAAAAGTAAGGAACTCCTTTTCCTTGAAGAGGTTCAGTCACGTGCAGCATCTGTCCACGGAGATTTCCGGGATTCTACGATCGGGGAGGGACGCTTTCGACGGTTTAGCTTCGTCGTTTCCTACGGGAACGTTAAGCGGCGCTCCGAAAGTGGAATCGATGCGGATCATAGATAGGATAGAAAACGATCCTCGGGGGCCTTACGGCGGTGCGGTGGGTCGATTCGGATTCGACGGAAACTGTTCTTTCTGCATTCCGATCCGAAGCTTCTTCCGTGTCGAAACCGAAGGGTTCCTGCGGGCTTCCAGCGGAATCGTATTCGATTCCGATGCGGACGACGAGTACGAGGAAATCAAACATAAAATGGGATCGGTTCTGAGTGCGATCCGGGAGGTGAGCCGATGAAGGTTCTGTTGATCGATCATTACGATTCTTTTACATACAATCTCTTTCAATTTTTGGGAGAAATTCTAGAGGAGGAATACGCTTCCAGATTCAAGCTCGACGTGTTCCGCCACGACGAAATCGGATTCTCCGAAATAGAATCCGCTAAGTACGACAGGATCGTTCTTTCACCCGGACCCGGGACTCCGGAAAATCACGAATATTTCGGAGTTTCTTCCTTCGTTCTCCGGGAATTGAGCGGAAGAGTTCCGATTTTAGGGGTCTGTTTGGGCATGCAAGGTATGGCCTTTATGGCCGGCGCTAAGATCGTCCCGGCTCGGCTTCCGATGCACGGAAAATTATCTGAGATCTTGCACGATGGCAAGGGGGTGTTTCACGGATTACCGGACGGATTGAACGTTATGCGTTATCATTCCCTAGTGGTGGATCCGGAGGGACTTTCGGAGGAATGGGTTCGGACCTCGTTTGCGGGAGACGAATTGATGGGCATACGCCACAAGACGAAACCTTCGGAAGGGATACAATTCCACCCGGAATCTTTCGCAACGGAAGGAGGGAAACGGATGATTTCGAATTTTCTTTTTAGGGATTGATTTCTTCCGAATAAGCGAACGTTACGATTACTTGGGAAGCGATAAATCCGCTTTACGTAGATACTCGCGGATTTTTTCCGCGAGTTCTTCGATTCGAAACGGTTTTCCCAGGTAATCGTCTATTCCCGCCTGAGCACATTCGACTCTGTCCTCCGGGCTATCGTGCGCGGTAACCGCTATGATCCAGGGAATTTTGCGGGACGACGGTTTCATCTTGAGGATTCTCGCCGTGTCGATTCCGCTGAGTTCCGGCATCTGGATGTCCAGTAGTAAGAGATCGATTTCCCATTTTTCCCAAAAAGCGAGTACTTCCAATCCGTTGGAGACGATCTCGCAGCTTAGACCCATGCGTTCGAGCATTCTCCGTATCAATTTCTGATTCACCGGATTGTCTTCCGCGACCAGGATACTGGTCGTGGAATAGCCGGAAAAATCCGTTATTTTCGAGACGGGTCCTTCGGCTCGGTTTCCCGAACGAGGGGGGAATGTTGCCTTCGGAAGATCGATTTCGAGGATGAATTCGCTTCCTTGCCATAAAACGCTTTTGGCTTCGATCTTCCAGCCTAGGGTATCGCAGATTTTTTTGCACAAGGCTAAACCCAACCCGGTTCCGCCGTACTTCCTGGAAATGGATGCGTCGATTTGGGAAAACGCTTCGAAGAGTCCCGGGATTCTTTTCTCCGCGATTCCGATTCCCGTATCGACGACCCCGATCCTTCCTTTCACGTTCTTTTCGGAGGCGACCACATCTTTAAGATAGAATTCGATCCGGCCTTGTTCCGTGAACTTCAACGCGTTGGAAAGAAGGTTGGAGAATACCTGCTGGATTCTACGGGGATCCGATCTTACGATCAATTCGGGAGTTTCCTGCGGAAGATTTAAAACGAACTTCAATCCGTTCTGCTTCGCTTCTTTTTCCGCCGGGATTGCGATCTCCCTGATTAAAGAAATCAGATCGAATTCCAACGAGCTCAAAACCAAGGTGCCGGATTCCGCTTTGCTGAAATCGATCGCGTCGTTTATCAAATGAATGAGGTGTTCTCCGCTTTCCTGGACGGAGTCCAGATATTCCGACTGCATGCGACTAATATCCGTTTGTCTGATCAGATCCACCATTCCCAGAATTCCGTGTACGGGAGTCCGGAACTCGTGATTCATATTCACGAAAAACTGTTCTCTTGCCTTTTGCAGATCCAAACTGACGGCTTGGGCTCGGATGAGTTCTCTCGAATTGGCCTCCAGTTCCATATACGCGATCACGGAATCGGCTAACGCTCGTAAGGCTTCTAATTGCCTAGGATCCAGATTTTTCGGTACGGTATCTATCACGCAGAGCGTCCCGATCACCGAACCGGACGGAGTCACCAGAGGAGCTCCCGCATAGAATCGAACGTAAGGCGGGCCGAGTACGGACGGATTTTTTTCGAATTTAGGATCCAGGGCCGCATCATTCACGATATAAATATCCGAGCCGAGTAATGCGAATTGGCAGAAAGAAGCTTCCCGCTCGGTTTCCTCCGTGTCCAATCCCACTCTAGACTTGAACCACTGCCTCTTTTCGTCGATCAGGGAAATCAAGGCGATGGGAGTGCCGCAGATCAAGGAAGCGGCCTTCGTGATTCCGTCGTATTTTTTTTCCGGCGGAGTATCTAGAATATCGTATTTTTTTAATTCCCGAAGTCGAGAAAGTTCGTTTGCAGGGAAAGGTGCGACGGAATAAGGGCGAGAGGAATCCATAAAAAGGTTTGGAATCGGAGAATATCCACAGATTCTGGGAGAGGCTGGGAAAAAAACAAGGGTTTTGCCCGGCCCTCCAAGTTTTTAAGACGGAAGTTTTTCCGGAAATAGTCCAATCAGTGTAGGTTCGGGGATCAATGGGATTTAGAAGAATTATCGGTACGAGAGTTGCGGAGAAAACGTTGGAAGGAGGAGGGTTTCCGGTCCGGCGTCCCTTCCCGGTACAGGGCTTCTCCTATTGGGATCCGTTTTTACTTTTGGACGAAATGGGCCCGGTGATTTATTCTCCTGGAGAAGCGATCGGAGCTCCCGATCATCCGCATAGAGGATTCGAAACGGTAACTTATCTTCTCTCCGGTGAAATGGAACATAAGGATTCCTGGGGACATGCCGGAAGATTAAGATCGGGAGGAATCCAATGGATGACCGCAGGTTCCGGTTTGGTACATTCCGAGATGCCTTCCCGAGAGTTTCAAAATTCGGGAGGACGCATGCACGGATTTCAAATCTGGGTCAACCTTCCTCAGGAGAAAAAACTCATTTCTCCCAGATACCAAGAAGTGGACTCCTCTCAGCTTCCCGTCGTGGAAAAAGACGGGGCTTGGGTAAAGGTCGTGGCGGGAGAATGCTGGGGAACTTCCGCGATCATACAGACACAGACTCCCATCGTATTTTTTCACGTGAAGTTATCTCCCGGATCTTGGGCGGAGATTCCGGTTCCGAAAGAATGTACTGCGCTCGCCTATCCTTTTGTCGGCGGGGGAACCGCCGTGGATGCGGAGGGAGAAATCGAAGTGGAAGAGGGCGAAACACTCTACTTCGGAGCGGAAGAAGGAGCGATCACCTTGCGGGCTCCCGAGGATTTCGAATGGGAGCTTTTAATTTTAGGAGGGGTTCCGTTGCAGGAACCCGTGGCAAGGTACGGTCCTTTCGTCATGAATACTCCCCAGGAAATCCAGCAGGCATTCGAAGATTATTCCGCCGGAAAAATGGGTGAGATTCTGTAACGGCTCGGAAGGTGGATCGATTGCCTAAAGAGGAAAAAGAAAAAAGCGTCGCAGTGATCGGAGGAGGGGCAGCCGGTTTTTTCGGGGCCATCCAGACCCGTAGGCTTTCCGGCGGAACCTACAAAGTGGTGCTTTTGGAAAAATCGCCTAACGTTCTGTCCAAGGTCCGCATTTCCGGAGGAGGAAGATGCAACGTTACCCATGCATGCTTCGACCCGGAGGAATTGTCCAAGCGTTATCCTAGAGGAGGACGGGAACTTAAGTACGCGTTCGAAAGTTTCCAGCCCAAGGATACGATCCGGTGGTTCGAAGAGCACGGAGTTCGGCTGAAGGCGGAAGCCGACGGGCGAATGTTCCCGGTAACGGACGATTCGAATACGATCGTGGAATGTCTTTTGCGGGAAGCCAAAGAATGCGGCGTTTCGATCCGCACCAAGGTTCCCGTGCTGGGTATTTTTCCTAGAAATGCGGAGGAAGAAGGCGGATTCACCGTGAAATGGGAAGGAGGCCAGCAGGATTTTCATCGGGTGCTCTTGGCCTCAGGTTCTTCCAGGAAGGTTTGGGATTGGGCAAAAAACATGGGGCACAGCATAGAGACTCCGGCCCCTTCCTTGTTTACGTTCGAGATCTCGGATCCGTTCATCGAAGGCCTTCAGGGCTTAAGCGTACCGGAAGCGGAGGTTTCCCTTCCCGATTTTAAATTGGAACAGTCCGGTCCGATTTTGGTTACCCATTGGGGTCTCAGCGGACCCGGCGTACTGAAATTGTCCGCTTGGGGAGCTAGAGAACTTGCCTCTTGCGAATATAAAACTTCTCTGCATGTGGATTGGATTCCAGGAGTAACTAGGGAAGAAATTCGCGAGAAATTTCGTTTCGCAAGAGAAAGGATTCCTTCTAAGAGACCCGCTGCGACACCCGAGTTCCGTTTACCCGCCAGGCTCTGGGAAAGAATCTGGGACGGATCGGAAGAAAAGCGCTGGTCGGAACTTTCCTCGAAACAACTCCGCGAAGCGGAAGATGCGTTGAAAAGAACCGTATTTCAGATTCAAGGAAAAGGAGTCTTTAAGGAGGAGTTCGTTACCTGCGGCGGAATCAAGCGAAAGGAAGTGGATTTCAAAACCATGGAGAGCCGCATCGTTCCCGGATTGCATTTTGCCGGCGAAATTTTGGACATAGACGGAATCACCGGAGGTTTCAATTTTCAAAACGCGTGGACGACTTCTTTTCTCGCCGCGAAGGGAATCACGCGGGACGTTTCCGCACGGTCTTAAACGTTTTTGGAATATTCTTCTTCCTTCCAGGAATTCGGATAGGAACTATAGCCCAGACGATTTCCATCCGGGTCGCGAAAATACACCGTAAATTCGGTACGGTCTTCGATCTTCGACTCCAATAGAGATTCCACTCTTTTGCGTATCTCAGGAGTTTCCGCGGAAAAAACCAACGCGTGAGGTCCGAGTTTCCTGTTTTCCCGCTCGATCATCAATCTCGTATGCCCTGCCAGAAACCAACTGGATCTCAATTTTCCGTCCGGATAAAAATGATCCTTTTCGAATCGAAGGTTCGGAAGTCGCTCGTAAAAATTCTTTAGCAGAACGGGGTCTTCCGTGGCTATCGCGATATGATGGATCAAGGGTGGGCGACCAAACCTGAGTATTCTTTCCCTTTCCGTTTTAAGAAACTTTCCACGTAAGAGCAGGAAGGAACGATTTTTTTCCCTTCGGCCTTGGCTGCTTCCAAGGCAGCTCTGGTCAATACTTCCGCCAAACCTTTTCCACGCAAATGAGCCGGAACGAAAGTATGAGTGAGATTCCAGATTTCCGAACCTATTTCGGAATATGATAAAAACGCTTCCCGGTCCTCTTCTGTCAGAGAGAATTTTCGGGAATTCGTGTCATGGGTCACTCTATTCATTGTTAGGACATTGTATCCGAAACGAATTCATTTTTTCGATTCCTTTTCTTTTTCGGAAACGCATTCCGCTCAGAATTTGGAAAAGATCAAGCGGACGGTAGTGCCTGCACAAGGTTCCAAAATCAATTTCGCCTTCAACTGACCGGCCAAGGATCGTATGATCATCAGACCCAAAGAGTCGTACTGCTCCCCGTCCTTGTTCGGCATTTTTCCCGTACTCAAAAAATGAAAGGCCGCTGAATCTTTCGGCAACCCGATTCCATCGTCCTTTACGCAGAGAGTCAATCCGTCTTCGGTCTCCTCGAGACGGACGAAGATCTTTCCCTTTCTTCCGTTCGGAAACGCGTGCTTCAATGCGTTGGAAATAAGTTCCGTCACGATCAGACCGCAAGGAATCGCTTTTTCCATCGGAATGGGAATATGATTCCATTCCGTTTCGAATTCGATCCTGTTTCCGGGAGGGGCTTGGGAAAGAATCAGATGATTTAGGAGGGATTCCAGATATTGATTCATCGCCACCGTGGAAAAATTTCCCTGTTGGTAAAGATGGTCGTGGATCAAGGCCATTGCCCGAATTCTATCCTGCGCTTTTTCCAACGCTTCCGCAGCCACACCGTCCTGGGCGTACATATTCTGTAGGTTGAGCATTCCGGAAACGATCTGAAGATTGTTTTTTACACGGTGATGGATCTCCTGCAAAAGAACCTCTTTTTCCTTCAGATTTTCCTCAAGCCTCGCTTCCATTTCCGCACGTCTCAAAATCTCCGATTCTAGATTCCGTTTGGAGCGGGAAATTTGGTAACGGCGTCTCTTTAGATATTCCAGAAAATGATTCTTTCTTTCTATGTTCTTTTGCAGTCCCAACATCAACACCGTTAAGGAAACGCATACGATCGCGTCGGCGACGATGAAATTGAAACCTACCACATACAATACTTCCACGGGCATACTCCATGCGAGCGGAAATCGACTCATCAGAATCGAGGTGATCACTATGGAAAAGAAATTTCCAAGCAAAGCCCAAAGACAAGGAACGATCCCGAATAGGATTCCGGTAAAAACCGGAAAGGGAAAGAGCCAGATCATTCCGCCTCCCGCCGGACCTAAAATGACGAGCAGGGAAGTCCCCAAAAAATAATTCAGTACGAGCACCCCGGAGGAGCGTAGGGAAAAGGGCAGTTTTTTTCCGAAGAACAGCACGAATACCAGGACCAATGCTAGAGTATCTATAATTGCGACCGAAAAGATCTTTTCTCGTAGGGCCAAGAGTACGCTAGGAAGGTAGGCCAAGGAGCCGAGTACGGTCATCGCTAAGATCAGGGAAGAAAGCACCAATTCCCGCCAAAACGGAAGCCCTTGGGAGATCGACCTATCCGGAAGAACGTAATCCGAAACTGCGTAACGAATTCTTCGGAAAAGTCCTGATCTCGAGCCCGGTACCATGTCCTGAATCATAGACTATCTCTAGATTTTAAAATAATCCTTTTTACGCTTCTCATTTCCGTTTTTATTCGGAACGCGTGTTTGTATTTGTGAAAAAAAGATTGGGCGTTTGTTAGAAAATAAAAAAAGAGGCCTTACGGCCTCCTGAATAGGTAGTAGTTATGCGTGCGCTTTTTTTACGCTTCTCGAATACCGACAGTTTTGCAGATATTTCCCAGTTGTTTTAAATCCTCGTCCGAAAGAGGAGACATCCATTCCTTGAGATGCTCCAAATAGGTCGGAAAGACTTTGCAGATCAGTTCCTTTCCCGATTCCGTTAGATTAACGATGAAATACCTTCTATCTTCCTCGCTACGAACCCTTTGCACCAATCCTCTTTTTTCGAGATTGTCTACGATCTGAGTGATGTTTCCTTCGCAGGAAAAGATCTTCTGACCGATCTCCTTTTGACACATGGGACCCAAATGGTGCAACGTTTCCAGGCAACCGAATTGTCCGCTCGTGAGACCGAATTGGTTTAGAATCTTATCTTCCATCGATCGGATCGAATCCGTACAACGGCCCAATTTGATGTACGCGTCCAGGATCTTTATTTCTCTCGGTTTTCCTTTGAAGTGACTTCCCATATAGTTTAAGAATGAACTATTGATAGTTAGACAGGAATTTTAAGAGTAAGTCAATCTTTTTTCCTGCAGTTGGGCTTCGGGCAGATGCGAATTTAAGCCCCGGTAGGATCCCAACAGGTACGAAAGTTTTCGTTCCATGTTTCCATTTCGGCGAGATCCTCCGAAGTAAGGGCAAAATCGAACACTTCCGAATTCTCACGAATCCTTTCCTTACGCACCGATTTCGGAATCACTACGAATCCCTTGTCGATTGCCCAGCGGATTAGGATCTGTGCGGGAGTCTTACGGTATTTTTCCGCGAGCCGAACCAACTTCGGGTCGGAAATTCTTTTTCCGTGAGCGAGGGGACTGTAGGCTTCCAAAACGATTCCGTGCTCCGAGCATTTTCGGGACAGTTCCGTCTGATTTAAAAACGGATGGAACTCCACCTGGTTGATTGCCGGAACGATTTCCGCGTGGGAGAGGATTTCCTCCAAGTGGGGGACGGTATAATTGCTGACGCCTATGGATTTTGCGAGTCCGTCCTTATATGCTTTCTCCAATTCCTTCCAGGCTTGCTTTCGCGTGCTTGCGATCGGGAAATGAATCAGATACAAATCCACATAATCCATTCCTAAATTTCGTAAAGAGAGTTCCAGATGTTTGCGAGCTTCCTTTTGATCTCCGTTCCAAAGTTTAGTGGTAATGAAAAGGTCTTTTCTGGGAATGGCGCTCTCTCGGACTGCTGTACCCACGTCTTCTTCGTTGCCGTAGATTCTCGCAGTGTCCACATGACGGATTCCCGCTTCGAAAGCCCAGTGAAGAGCATCTTTGCATTCCTTTCCTGATTTGGTTTTCCAAACACCTAGACCGAGTACGGGCATCGGAACGCCGTTGTTCAGTCGGATCGATTGCGTTAATGGAGAAGCATTCATAAGTAAGCATTAGACTCCGTCCCCGGATTCCGGCTTGCATTTTTCGTCGTATTCCTTTCAATACCGTGCATGCAAGTCACCACAGTCGTATCCGATTTCGTACTGGCAGTCTTTGCCGCTTGGTCGGGCTTTCGTCTGCACGCGAACTGGAACCAGCGCAGCGGAGCCTGGGGATTTTATTCCATCGCAGTAGGCGCCGCAATGGGGAGTCTGTTCTTTGCAGGGGCCGTTTGGATAGAACCGATGTACCGGATCGTGATCCGGTTCGCGGCCGAAGTGGGGGTTCCTTGGATCGGCCTGGCGTTTTGGAGCGGAACATTCGGCGGCTTTTCCCGCAGAGGCTGGGTGACGATCTCCATCGTGTTGTTACTCCTTTGTTCTTTAGATACGGTCTTGCGAATGGGTTTTTATTCCACCGGGATCGGAGCGGTTGCCATACTTTCCATTTTGGCTTCTTGTGTGAGAAAGTACCAAGGGGCCCACAAACCTGCCGCCCTGTACGGGATTTTGGGAGGGTTGCTTTTTATTTTTGCGGGCTTGGCGATCGGAACCTCGGGTACGGCAGCCGGAATCCTAAAAGTGGATATTTACCATTTCGTCTTGGCCGGCGCTTGTTATTGTCTCGGCTATTCGCTAAAGCGGATCGGTTAAACGCCGAGAATTATGCCGGGATTTGCTCGGAGACTTGGGTTACCCAAGAGGAGTAATAGTTGGAAAGCGTTCTCAGAAACATCAAATCCATTTCGTTTTCCGGTTTGATCGCTCTGAGCGCATTCGCGTATTGGGTACGGAAATCCGTCAACGTAGCGGATTCGGAGATATAGCGTCTCATGGATTGGGCCTGATCGGGCCCGAAACCGTATTCCGTCGACCATTTGTCGATCAAGGTTCCGCAGGTGTACTTTCTGGAAAGAAGGATCTGCGCCAGAATATTCCGAAACATATTCTCTATCGCGACGACGGTGATTTCCCGGTGAGCAATCGAAATGTCCGTGATGATCTCGTCCTTCTTATCCATGACCGCTTTGGAAGTCCCCATCTTATTGAAGACTTTGGAAAGGTCGTTGTACGCGCGAAAGTGCTTTAGGATGATCTCCCTATCCTTCACGTCCACGGTTCTTTGTTCCTCCGGGTGACTCATCTCTTGGAGGATGGATTCGATGACTTGGAACATGATATCGAACGTGAACTGGGTGGTCTTTCCTAGGAAATAACGGATTTCGTTTTGAAACGCGGCGTGGATAGCCACGAAAAAAATCTCCAGCTTTTCCGGAGGGAGCACCGTAGAAGCTTTGAAGTAGGAGATCATGTCTCGGACGAACTTGGTTCTGTCCAAAATAGGGAACTGCTCCGGGTGATTGGAGTAGGTTCGGAGAAACGTTTCCTTTACGATCTTAATGGCGCCGTTCCGAGCTTCTTCGGAACGGAAAAGAACCCGGTACAAAAGAAGCGAAATTTCGCGGGAGGTCTTTTTTTCTTTGAGGGTTTTAAGATCGGAAGGCTCGAGCAGATCGCTTTTCCCCGGGTGCTTGCTCTGGACTTCTCCCATAAGTCGGTTTTGCTTTTTCCTAACGCTTGGTATGTCTATACTCCGAAGAAAAAACGAAAAGTAAAGCAGATTTGCCGAACACTCAGGAAATCCATTGATTTTTCCACCTCCGAGAAAAGAATCGATCGGACGTATGAACAAGATCATTGGATCGGACAACCAAGTCAGGTACGGAGTGTGGGATTCTCCGATCGATTTTAATCATAAAGACTTTCGGCTTTTGGATTTCTTCGGAAAGGAGATCAAGGGTCTGAGAAAGAGGTTCTCTTTTCACACATTCAATTATCTCGGCTTGCTGATGGAGGATTCCATTCTCGGAATTGCGACCGTCAGCTTAGGGTACGCTTACAATGTTTTCGCGTATCTGTACAAATTCGATGAGGGGAAAGTATACGAATTCGATACCAAGGGGCCGGATATCGGGCATGCTTTGAAATTTCCCGCGAATCCGGACGAGTATGAGATTCGATTCAAAAAAGGGGGATCTTTTTTGGAAATCCGAAAATCCCATTCCGACGGAACTCTCGTTTTGGACGGGGATTTCGGGGGAAAACTCCGGGTTTTCGGTGAGTTTCCGTACTCGATGGAAACTCATCATCCTTTGCGTGTGTTGAATCCGTCCGAGCCTACCCGTTGGACCTTTACCGAAAAATGTTCTCCTCTAGTTCCTCAAAGACTTTCCGTCCGGTACGAAGGCAGAGAGTTGGTTCGCGATCCGAACAAAGTCACCCTGGTATACGACTGGTCCGGCGGATATCTGAGAAGGGAGACGAACTGGTATTGGGCGGCTTTTTCTTCCGTTCTTCCGAATAAGACCAAAATCGGAGCCAACTTTGCCGCACTCGTAAACGAAAGTTTCTTTTCGGAAAACGCTTTTTGGATCAACTCCAAAAGACAAAGAGTGGATCGCTGCATCTTCGATTTTTCCCAAGAGGATCCCTACAAGGCCTGGCGTCTTTGGGACGAAGCAGGTAGGCTGCGTTTGGAATTCCGACCGGAAGGGGAAAGAAAGGAAAAAACGAATCTGCTTCTCGCAAAACTGTATTTCAGACAGTTCGTGGGAAAATTCTCGGGGACGTTTCGACCGGACCAGGGCAAGGAAGTCTCTTTTAAAAACGTCTGGGGATTTACCGAGTTCCACCGGTCCCTTTGGTAGAATTTTCCGAAGGAACTGAAGCTCGTTCAACAGGATCGGATTTGGAAAATTCAACTCGCAAAAGACTCCTTTCTCTGGATGCGCTGAGAGGGTTCACCGTCGCCGGAATGATTCTCGTCAATAATCCGGGATCTTGGTCGGCGATGTATTCTCCTTTGCGTCATGCGAAGTGGAACGGTTGCACTCCTACCGATTTGGTCTTTCCTTTTTTCCTTTTTTCCGTGGGCGTATCCGTCGCTCTTTCTTCCGCTCCGGAAGGAAAGAACGTTCCGAAAATCTGGAGGCGTTCCCTGACGCTTTTCGGGATAGGATTGTTTCTGCATTGGTTCGGAGAATGGGACCTTTCCGGATTGAGGATCCCGGGAGTATTGCAGAGAATCTCCTTCGTGTATCTTTTTACCGCACTCCTGTATCCGCTGGATCGGAAGATTCGAGTTTCGATTCTCGGGGCTTTGCTGTTCGGTTATTGGATCCTGTTAAGTTTTATCGCTCCTCCGGATTCCGCGGTCCCGAATCTGGAACCGAGTTCGAATTGGGGAGCGTGGCTGGATCGGATGATTTTCGGAGAAGCCCATTTGTGGAAGTCCTCACGAACTTGGGATCCGGAAGGATTGCTCGGTTCTATCAGTGCGGTTTCCACCTCCTTGCTCGGCACAATGTTCGGAGACGCGGTTCGCTCCGGAGAGAGAAAGAACGTTCCGATTTCCAAAACCGCATTTTATTGCGGGGCCGCGGGCCTCTTGCTCTTGGTTTTAGGAGGATTGTGGAATCCGATTTTTCCGATCAACAAGAGCCTTTGGACTTCCAGTTACGTGGTCTGGACGGCAGGATGGGCCGCTTTACTATTCGGATTTTTTTTGTTTTTGGAGTCCCGATCCGGAGCGATTAAGAACGCGATTTTCTTTCCTTGGTTGTCCTTCGGGAGAAACGCCATATTGGTTTTTTTCGGTTCCGGAATTCTGGCTAGATCCTTGAATTTGATTACGATACCTGGGGAAACCGGCAAATCCGCTTCTCTGAAACATTTTCTCTTTCAGAAAGGATTTGCAGGTTGGGCATCGACGCCGGAATTCGCATCCTTCTCCTATGCTTTGGCGAATCTGCTGTTTTGGTTTGCGATCCTGTATTGGCTCGATCGGAAAAAGTTGTACTGGAAGATCTAAAGTCGAACTTCGGATACTTCCTTTTTTAATCCTTCCCGATCGGTGAGACAAAAGAGACAAGGAAGGAAAACCAGGGAAAGCAATTCCATCGCGAGTCCTCCTACGATCACGGTAGCCAGCGGTCTTTGCACGTCGGATCCGATTCCGGTAGCGAGAGCCGCCGGTAGTAAACCGAACATGGCGAGAAGGATGGTCATCAGTCTCGGAGAAAACTGTAAATTCGCCGCGGCTAAAACGGAAGTTTTGAGATCGGATCCGTTCGATTCTTCTTGGAAGCGAAGGGTCCTGGATACGAACAGAACGCAGGTCATCGTGGAGATTCCGAACAGAGATACGAATCCTACCCCGGCGGAGACGGAAAAATTCGTACCGGTAAAAACCAAAGCCAGGATCCCTCCGGCTACGGAGAGAGGAACTCCGGAAAGAGCAAGAAGCGCGTAACGTATTTTTCCGTAAATTCCCAAAAGGAATAGATAGATCCCTAAAAGGGTGGCAGGAATGACGATGCTCAGCCTTTCTCCCGCACGGGTCAGGTTTTCGAATTGTCCTCCCCAGCGGAGCGAGACTTTTTCCGGAACGGATACTGTTTCGGCGACTCTCTTCTTGGCTTCCTGTACGAATCCTCCTTGGTCTCTCCCTCGGATGTTGGTTCGTACCGAAATTTGACGCTTTCCGTCCTGTCTTTGGATGACTGTGGGGCCGTCTTTTAGTTCGAGAGAGGCCACTTCGTGTAAAGGAATCCTTCCTCCTGTCGGACTGAAAACGGTCAGGTTTCTCAAGGACTCGAAGGAGGAACGGTACTCGATCGGATACCGAACGACGATATCGAACCTCCTGGACCCCTGGTATAGAATTCCCGCTTCGGTGCCTCCGACCGCGGCTTCTACCGTATTTAAGATGTCCGCCGCATTGATTCCGTAACGCGCGGAATTTCTTCGGTCCACGATAACGGTAAGTTGGGCTTGGTTCCCTTCCTGTTCGATTCCGGATTCCGTCGCACCGGGAATCTCTTGGATTACCGAAAGGATCCGTTTCGCGACGGATCTTAAGACCGTCAAATCCTCTCCATCGATCAGTATCGCAAGATCGGAGACGCTCCCGGTCATCGCTTCGGTGACGTTATCCAAAATAGGTTGGGAAAAGACGAAAAGCGTTCCGGGAAGATTTTCCTGCAGATCGTTCTTGATCCTTTGCACCAGTTCCTTTTTCGTGATCTTCTCCTTCCATAAGGAGTAGTCTTTGAGACCCACTAGGATTTCCAAACGGTTCGGTCCGTAAGGATCCGTTCCTTCGTCGTTTCTGCCTAGTTGGTTCAGAACGGAAACCACAGGATCATGCTTGAGCAGCGTGTTCCGCACGACGGAAAGTTGTTTTTCCGCGCTTCTTAAACCGATTCCGGTAGGAAGAAAACACCGTATCGTGATGGAACCTTCGTCAAGTTCCGGAAGAAAATCCGTTCCTAATTTAGAATATCCTATAGTACTAATTATTCCTACGGAAATAGCGATGAAATATACGGTCCTCTTCGTATCCGACAGCCCTTTTCTTACCAGGAACTCATAGCCGGATTTCATTTTTTCCAAAACGGGATTTTTCCAATGCATCTCGGAATCGGATCCGTCCTCCATTCTGGAACGGAAAAGAAAGCACATGATCACGGGAATCAGCGTGATCGTAAGCAGTAAGCTCCCTAAAAGGGAAAAGGAAAGAGTGAATGCCATCGGAGAAAAAAGTCTTCCTTCTATCCTTTGGAACGTGAAAATGGGAAGGTATGCGAAGATGATGATCGCGATCGCGAAAAAGATCTCGTTTCCGACTTCTTTTGCCGACGAGCGAGTGATCCGTAGCAATTCGGGAAAAGGAACAAGTCCCTGTTCCTTTTTAACGGAAGAATACTTTCGATAGATGTTTTCCGCCATCACTACGGCCCCATCCACGATGATTCCGAAATCTATCGCCCCGAGAGAGAGTAGGTTTGCCGGAATACCGGTGAGTCTCATCATGCCGAATCCGAAGAGCAGGGAAATCGGAATCGTACAGGCAACCACGATCGCCGTGCGTACGTTCCCGAGAAAAAATACCAACACTAGGATTACGATACTCACACCTTCGAAAAGAGTCGTGCGAACGGTACGGACGGTATAATTCACCAACTCGCTACGGTCGTACGTTGCGGTCAGTTTTATGCCCTCGGGAAGCATGTCGGAATTGATCTGGCGGATTTTTTCCCGTAATCTCTCTATGACTTCGGAAGGATTTTCTCCGCGTCGGATCGCGACCAATCCCTGAATCCCCGAATCTTTGGATTTGAACTCTCCCGTAACGGAGTCACGGAGAGCGTAATGGAAAATTCCGTCCGGCCTCCTGGGATATTCCTCTACGGATGCGAGGTTTCCGACATATACGGGAGTTCCGGAAATCGCGGTGACTACGATGTTTCGGATATCTTCCTTATTCCGGATCGCTCCCAATCCTCGTACGGGAAAGCCTTGGTCGCCGCGGGTAAATACGTTACCGCCGGTATTTCGGTTATTGGACTTGAGGGCCTCGATTACGTCGGATAACGTCAGCTGATATCTGTTCAAGCGGTTCGGGGAAGTGATTACGTGGTATTGCTTCTCCAGACCTCCGAAATTGACCACATCCACTACCCCGGGAACCTGGAGTAGGGAAGGGACGATCACCCAATCCTGTAAGGTCCTGAGTTCCATAGGGCTCCAATCCTCGGGCGCTTCGATAACGTATCTATAGATTTCCGAAACCGGACTCGTCATCGGCCCCAAAGAAACGTGCGCCTCCTCCGGTAGATCTATGCTCTTCAATCTTTCCATCACAAGCTGTCTCGCGGTTAGGTCTCCTATCCTTTCCTCGAAGACGTATTGTAGAACGGAAAGTCCGAAGATGGTTTTGGATCTACGAGTCAAAACGTAAGGAACGGAATTCAATCCTCTCTCCAGCGGTAGGGTGACTTTTTCCTCCACTTCGGAGGCCGCTTTTCCCGGAAACTGCGCGATAACGATGACCTGAGTATCTCCTACGTCCGGATACGCTTCTTTTTTCAGATTCGACCAGGACCAGATTCCGAATCCTAAGATCGCGCACACGACACTTAAGGTAGGAATCCGATTCGATAGGGAAACGTCTATGATCCTTGAAATCATATCAAAATCCGAAGCTCAAACTTTTCAGAAGAATCGTGCCTTCCATTAGGATTTCTTCCCGTTCCGAAAGTCCGTCCGTGACGATCGTTTTCGAATCTCCGGAAGTTCCGAGTTCGACTCTGCGCCTCCGAAAAACTCCCGGGGATTCCTTTATGAATACGTAATTCTTTTCGTCTACGGTGACGATGGAGAGATTCGGAACGACGATTACGGAAGTCCGAGGGTCTCCGAAATCCACTTTTGCGTACATTCCCGGAAGAATTTTTTCTTTCGGATTCCTGAGGCTCACGCGAACCTTTACGGTTCTAAGCGCCGGATCCACCACGTCTCCGATCGCTTCCGCTCTGCCTTGGAAGTCCTTTCCGGGAAAAGAGGAAAATCGGATCAGTACTTCTTCTCCCTTTTGTACGTCGTTCAGTTGGGATTCCGGAACGTCGCAGATCAGCCAAAGAGAAGGTCCTTTTACCGCATCTAATTCCTTGGGATTGAAACCGATGGTCCGCAGTTTGGATTCCGTTTCCGAACTTTCCGCCTTGGCCACGGCCAAATTGGATTCCGCCTCCGCCACGTCCCTTCCCGTGGCTGCTTGGTTTGCGTACATGTCCCTGACTCTTTGTAGGTCTTTGAAGGCTTTCAAAGTCACGGCTCTACTTCTCTTGTATTCCGCATAAGTCTGGGTCGTATCGGCCGAATCGAAGAGAATGATTTTTTCGCCCGAATGCACTGAAGTCTTTATGCTCGCGATCACTTTTGCGGGAGCAAGAACGGCAAAGTCCGCATTTCCCACACGAACCGTCCAATACGAAAAACGGGAAAGTCCTCCGGAATCGGAGGGAAAAGAAACGAGATTCCCTTGCTCGAAGACTTGAGGGTTCCGGAAAGACTCCGATTTTTGAATAGGCGATGTTTTGGTTCCTACTATAAGATAGATAATAGTGGATGATGCGAGAGCGGAAAATACCAGAATCGTTTTTGCGCCCCTGTCGGAAATTCTTTCCTTGATTTTTTCGAATGAGAAATTCATCTTCCGATCTCCGCAACTGTTTTTCCGATCGCATAATTGAGAGCTTCCAAGGTTTCCACTCTTTCGGATTGGAGCCGGATCATTTTGAGCATGCTGTCGCTATAAGCCTCGAAAAAATCTGAAAATTCTAATATTGTGATATACTTCTTTTTGTAGTTCTCCGTCATCAGGCCCGCCAATTTACGGTAGTCCTCGGTAAACGGAGTACCGTATCTTCGGACGAGATCTTCCTTATCTTTCGCCGTTCCGAGCGCGGCCCGCACTTCGGCGGATACCTTCAGAATCTGCTCTTCGTAGGAGGCTTTCTTCGCATTCAGATTCATTTCCGAGGATCTGATATTTCCCTGGTTTCGATCGAATACGGGAAGAGGAACGGAGACGGTAACGCCGTAGTAATCCTGAACGTAATTCCCCGCCCGATCGTAGCTTCCTCCCAGAGCGACGTCCGGAATTCTCATCGCTTTTTGCAGGGAAAGGTTGGTTTGTTCCGCTTTGATCGCCAATTCCAAGCTTCTTAGATCCGGTCTAGATTCTAGGGCTAGTTTCAAAAGTTCCTCCGGTTCCAAAACGGATACGGACCGGCCGGATTCTTCGTTTGCCAGAAATTCCGGCAGGATCTCCCGTTCGGAAATCGAAGGTTCGTTTAACAGAACCTTCAGGACGGCTTCCTTTTCCCTTACGATTTTGGCCACTTCCAGTCGGTCCGTTTCCAATCGGAATAGGATGGATCTCAACCGGAGTAATTCGGAAAGAAGGATGTTCCGGTTCGCGTGTACGATCTCCGCGGAGGAGACGGTTTTTTTAAGGGAAGAAACGCTTTCGTCGAAAAAGTCCAGGGATTTTCTCGCGTAATACAATTGGAAAAAGGACGTCCTAAGTTCCAATTTCAGTCCGCGTAAAGTGTCGTAAAACGTCTGTTCCGCGATTTCCCGGTTCCATTGGGCCAAACGAATTCTCTTGTCCCGTTTTCCGGCCAGAACAAAGAGCTGTTGCAATTGAAAGGAGGTCTCTCCGTTCTTTGTGGTATCGAAATACTTTTTCGTGATTTTGTTATATATGTTCTGGTCCAGAGAGAGCGTAGGATTGTCCCAAAGACCGGCTTGGAGAACCTCTCCTTTCTTGGATTCGATTTCGAATTTCGAGGATAAAAGAGCCAGGTTATTCCTCAAAAACGTCTCTTCCGCCTCCCGAAGGTTCAGGTTTCGCTTAGGAGGTACGATATTCCCCATGCCGGCATGTGCCAGGCTGGTGTCCGCGAACCCGTCCGAGATCGGAAACGTTAAGAAAACCGTAAAATGAAAGATGAATACGCCCGTACGAGCGCGCGTCCCGAAGACGCATTCCGATAAATGCAATTTTCACTCCTTTTCCGTCCGCGATTCCATTTAGGTAACGGACGGATCATCGTCTAAAACAGGTTAGGTGAAACGTGGAGGAGGGAGATTGAGTAGGAGAGGGGATAAAAGATAGGAGGTTCCGGTTTCTCCGGAGTCCAATTCGGTTTGGGAAATAAGAGTTCTAAAGAGGGAAAGGGAAACCCGGTCTTCCGGATCGTATTCCGTGCTATCCGGAACCCAAACGGAATCGATTCCGTCGTCTTCTTCCTCTTGGTAGGGTCGGAGACCCCTTTTTAAGGGCGCAGTCTTTTTGGATGCGGATTTGTATTGTCCGTTGGGATGAAACTGATAAGAGGAGACTCTGAATTGCTGGAATATCGGAAGGGAAAACTGAAGCGCTAAAACCGGTACGAACCAAAGCAAGGTCCCGCGGATTTTTCGAATTCCTTCCATAAAAACGAATCTCCGGCGGCTACTTCGCGTTAAAAGAAAAAAAGCGTCGATCCGGACGGAAATCGACGCTTTTTTCGGGAACTTAAATGCGTTCTATAACGGTTGCGATTCCCATTCCTCCGCCGATGCAAAGAGTAATTAGAGCGTAACGTTGTTGTCGTCTCTCTAATTCGTCCAACGCGGTACCCAAAAGGATAGCTCCGGTGGCGCCTAACGGGTGTCCCAGAGAGATAGATCCGCCGTTAACGTTGATTTTTTCCAAGGGGATTCCCAAAGTCCGTTGGGTATAAAGGACCACGGAAGCAAAGGCCTCGTTGATTTCCCAAAGATCGATATCTTCTACCTTTAATCCGGCGAGTTGGAGAGCCTTTCTGGAAGCGGAAACCGGTCCGGTCAACATGATCGTCGGATCTTCTCCGGTGGAAGCCATCGCTAAGATTTTCGCTCTCGGTTTCAGTCCGAATTTCTTGATTCCGTCGTCGTTTGCGATCAGTACGGAAGCTGCACCGTCCACGATTCCGGAGGAATTTCCTAGGGTGTGTATATGATTGATTTTTTGGATTTCCGGATAGGAGCGTAGAGCGATCGCGTCCAGTTCCTTTTCTCCGATGGTTTTAAAAACGGCGCCCAATCCGGAAAGGAAAGCGTAATCGGATTCGATGCGAGGATTTTCATCGGTATCCACGATCGTTCCGTCCTCCAATTTCACCGGCACGATGGATTTTTTGAAGACTCCTTCCTTGACCGCTTTGGCCGCTTTGATCTGGGAGGACTCCGCAAAACGATCCGCATCTTCCCGAGAGATATTGAATTTCGTCGCGATCAAGTCGGCCGAAATTCCTTGCGGAACTAGATTGTAATGTTTCGCTATATTCGGATTTCCTACATTGAAATCCCGGTCACCCATATCCGCGCCCATTTTGACCCGGCTCATGGATTCGATTCCGCCTCCCAAGGCAACATCCATACTACCTGCTTGGACGTGGTTGGCAACGTTATTGACGGCTTGCAGGCCGGAGCCGCAAAAACGGTTCACGGTATATCCCGGAACGGAATTCGGCCATTCCGCCGCCATGACAGCATAACGTGCGATGCATGCGGCCTGGTCTTCGACTTGGGAAACGCAGCCTAATACGACTTCCTCTACGATCTCCGGCTTTAAGCCGTTTCTTTCCTGGATCGCTTTCAGAGTGGAAGCGGATAATTCCTGCGGGTGGACGGAAGCCAGGCTCCCTCTTTTCTTTCCTTTTCCGCGGGGGGTGCGTACGGCATCTATAACATATGCGTTTGGCATGGAGTTTCTCCTATAACGAAAGGCGTTCGTCTTATTTTGAACTATCGTTCAAGAACGAGAAGCATTCTGGTTCCAATTTACGACGAAGGAGGGAAAAGCAAGTTCTTTTGGAGGAATTCTTTCTGAGCGGATCCGCTACCGGCGATTCGGATTCAGACCCCGATCGCCGTTTCCAATACTTTGAAGTACCAACAATCCCCTTTTAGGTTTTCGTAAAACCCGTTGTGTCCGCCGTATTTTTGGATGAGAACGTTCAATTTCGAATGCGGAGGTATGACTTTGAATTCGTCCGGTCGGATGATGGGATCGTCTTCCGAAGTCACGATGGAAACCTGCACCTTCAATCCTTTGAAATCTTTGGATCCTAAAGTATAGGAAAGGAAATATTCGTTCGTATCTTTGAATTGGCTCGTACTCGCGACGATTCTGTCCGTCATCTCCATCACGGATTTTCCTTTGATGATCTCCGGATAAGGATGGAGTTCCGGATAGTGCACGTTTTTTTTATGTAAGGATTCCCGCCATTTCTCCCGGAAATATTTTCCGATGATCCATTTGGAATCCATCATCTCCGTAGCGCTCTGCGGATGCAGGGCGGGGCTGACTGCGACGCAATGTTTGAGATTCGGGATTTTGGCCTTTCCTTTGGAATGTTCCCTCGCGATCCGAAGGGTAAAATTTCCCCCCAAGGAGAATCCCGCTATGTAGACCGGAACCTTTTTGCCGAATTCCGAGGCCGCCTTTCGGACCGCTTCGTACGTTTCCTTAAGTAAACTTCCGTTAAAGGGTTCCGGATTGAGATGGTGGGTTTCTCCGTGATCCCGCAAGTTCAATCGAAAGATGGAGACGCCTTTCTCGAAAAACCTTCTTCCGGTCCTTTGGATATAATTGGAGTTGATGCTACCTTCCCAGCCGTGGATTAAAATGAGCAACGCCTTGTTTTCGGGAGCTCTGGAATAATGGCCTATGAGTTTGACCCCTTTTCCCGCATTCAAGACCACCGGTTTCGCATTCGCGTCCATAGGATGGTCCGGCCTGTTTTGCCTGAGCAAGGAAGCGAGAATGGTTTGCACGAAAGGATGCCGCAAATGAAACGGCGGCTTGAAGGAAGTAAGCTTCTTCATAATTCCAGCTTAGCCGCTTTGCCCTGCCTCCGCAAGCAATCCTCTTTCGGTTCTTTCCAAAATGGAATACTCGGGAGGTGGAAGGTTTGGTCGTCAAACCGAGTGCAAGTTTGCGGTTGAGTCGGTGTTCTTTCTTTCGGCTTGCGGGGAGGTCGTTTTCTCTGCTTGCAGGTTTGCTTCTCCCCGTCTTTCCGGAAACGTAGCAGAACATTCCGGGTTTGCTCCTGCATTTCGGCAAAATTTTAAAAATTCTTGGCTGGGGAAGTGGATTCCTCGGATACTCATTGCCCCATTTTATGATAATGAGACCTAAGATCAAATAAGAAATCCCCTTTTCTTTTTTTTGCTTGCAATGGAAACAAAAGAGTCAAATTTTGTTTCTTGGTGGTTTATATGAAAGAATATCGAAACACAAGCAAACGGTTCGTTCTGGGTTTGGCATCTCTAGGAATTCTTTTTTGGGGATTTTCCCTTTTCCCGGAATCTTTGGAAGATCGAAAATCGAGCAAGAATCCTTCTTCTTCGATTTCGGGTTCCTTAGATCGGGCCGCAATCAACGGAGAATGAGAGTATGAATTTCGCGGAACTTTCGATCAAGCGTCCTATTTTTATCACTTGCACAGTTCTGATCATCTTGGTCACGGGCTACCTTTCCCTAAACAAACTAGGGGTGGATTTATTTCCGAATGTGACCATACCGGTCGTGACTGTGACGGTTCCCTATCCGGGCGCCGCGCCGAACGAGATTGAGACCTTGATCGCAAAGCCCGTAGAAGACGAATTGTCCACGATATCGGGCGTTAAGAGAATCAAATCCGCCTGTAGCGAAGGTTCCGGAACCGTGGTGGTGGAATTCACTTTGGAAACGGACGTGAAGTACGCAGAGCAGCAGGTCCGGGACAAGGTTTCCGCGGTGAAACCGAAGTTGCCGAGCGACGCAAAGGAACCGATTATCCGTAGGATCGATCCGGCGGACCAGCCCATCCTCATCCTAGCTCTCCAAGCGGAACTTTCCGAAGCGGTTCTTTTCGATATCGCCAGTGAAGAGATCAAACAAAGCCTGCTTACCGCTAAAGACGTGGGAAATATCACGATCTATGGAGGACGGAAGAGGGAAATCCATGTGGAATTGGACCGCCAAAAATTAAAGGCGCACATGATTCCCGCCTCCGTGGTTTCCAATCGATTGGCTTCCGGTGGGACGAATATTCCGGCCGGAAAGGTGAGTAAGTCCGACAAGGAGCTGGTGTACCGTACCATCAACGAATTCCAATCCCCTCAGGAAATCCGGGACACTCCGATTTCCCTGTTCGGGAACGAGATTCCCGTTAAGATCGGGCAATTGGGAGAAGTCAAGGATACCCTCGAGGACGAAACTTCTCGAGCATACTTTAACGGTAAAAAGGCGATCTTTCTCCTGGTGTACAAACAGTCCGGAGCGAATACGGTCGCGGTCGCGCAAGAAGTCAAACGGCGCGTAGGGGAGTTGAACAAGGAACTCTCGAAACGGGAAGGCAGTCCCAAACTGTCCATGGCGAACGACAATTCGATCATGATCGACGACAATATCTACGACGTCAAGGAGACCATTCTGATCGGGATCGCTCTGACCATCGTGGTTGTGCTATTGTTTTTGGGCAGCGTGAGATCCACCATCATTACCGGATTGGCCTTGCCGAACTCTCTCTTAGGCGCCTTTATTTTGATGGCAGTGGCGGGCTTCACCGTAAACGTCATGACTCTGTTGGCCCTAAGTTTGGCGGTGGGATTATTGATCGACGATGCGATCGTGGTAAGGGAAAACATCTTCCGGCACAGGGAGATGGGTAAGACCGCCCGTGTCGCTTCCATAGAGGGGACCAAGGAAGTCACGTTAGCAGTCGTTGCCACTACCATGACAGTGATAGCGGTGTTTTTGCCGATCGCGTTCGTGAGCGGGGTAGTGGGACAGTTCCTCAGGGAATTCGGACTGACGGTGTGTTTCGCTCTGTTGATTTCCTTGTACGATGCTCTTACCATCGCGCCTATGCTTTCCAGTTATTTCGGAGGAAAGATCGCCAATCACGGTCACGGTGCTTCCGGACATTCCTCCGCCGTTCCGGAATTTACGACCCATTCCGAAACGACAAAGAAGAAGAAAGGAAAGTCGGACCACACTCCGCTGGAAGAATTGGCTCTTTCCAAAATCCGTCCGGAGTCCTCACGCAAGGGGCCAGTTCGGAAAATACTCGGTTGGATCGGAGGATTTTTCGGAGGTCTGGAAAAAGGTCTAGATGGGGTTCTTTCCTGGTTCAACGTATTCCAATCCTGGCTGGAAGATCGTTACGCATCCATACTGAAGTTTACGCTGAAACGGCCGAATCTCATACTCGTAGGCGCCGTTCTCATCTTCATCGCCAGTTTGGGTCTGACGAAATACATTCCTAAAACCTTCCTTCCCGCGCAGGACAACGGAAAGTTCCAAGTCACTTTGGATATGCCTCCGGGTACTTCCGTGGAAAAGATGGCTACCGTCGCCCAGCAAGTGTATCGGAAGATGGCGGAACATAGGGAAATACTCCTAGTCGCTATGTTCAATACGAATCGTACCACCACTATGTTCGTGGAGATGATTCCATCCAAACAGAGAAAAATGAACACTTCCGAATTCAAGGATCTGCTCCGAAAGGAACTGGAATCCTTCTCCTATGCGAATCCGATCGTAAAGGACATCGATAACGTAGGGGGAGGCCAAAGGCCTTTTACCCTCGTAGTCAGCGGACAAAACGGTCAACTCGTGGAAAATTACGCGGGCAAATTGTTCCAACGTCTGCGGGAATCCAAAGCTCTTTTGGATGTGGACACCAGCTATCGCTCGGGAGCTCCTGAATTTCGCGTCGTCCCGGATCGGGATAAGGAAGTCCTGTTAGGAATTCCCGGAACGGTGATCGGAAGCGAGCTGAGAACTCTGGTGGAAGGAACTACTCCCGCAGTGTATCGGGAAAACGGCGTGGAATACGATATCCGCGTAAGGTTAAAGGAAGGACAGAGGGACTTGAAGGACAACTTCTACAATTCCTTTGTGCCGAATTTCAATAATCGGATGATCCCGATTCAAAACGTGGCTCGTGCGGAGGAAACCACGGGGCTGGCAACGATCAACCGGATGAACAGGAATAAATCCGTGGAGATTTACGGAGACGTCAACCCCGAAGGTCCGGGAATGGGAGGAGCCATGCAGGAAGTCGCCGTGATCACCCAAAGCGAGCTTCCTCTTCCCCCCGGAATCCGGATCGGATACACGGGCCAGGCGGAAAATTTCAAGGAAATGGGAACTTCCATGGGAATCGCGATGGGCTTAGGTGTTCTATTCATATATATGGTTCTTGCCTCCTTGTATGAAAGTTTCATCACTCCGATCGCGATCATGCTGGTGCTTCCTTTGGCTCTTTGCGGCGCATTCATCGCGCTCTTTTTGACTCAAAAGTCCTTGGACATCTTCTCCATGATCGGTCTCATCATGTTGATCGGAGTCGCGACGAAAAACTCCATCCTTCTGGTGGATTTTACGAACCAGTTGATCCATCAGGGAATGGAAATGAAGGCGGCGATCGTGGAAGCGGGCAGAGAAAGGCTCAGGCCGATTCTGATGACTTCCTTCGCTTTGATCGCCGGAATGCTTCCCATCGCGATCGGTCTGAACGAAGCGTCGAGACAAAGGACGAGTATGGGGGTCGCCATTATCGGAGGTCTGATTTCCTCGACGATTCTGACCTTGGTGGTGGTTCCCGCCGCATTCTCTTATATAGAAAAGTTAAACGAATTAGTTAGGAGAAACGCTCCTAATCCGGACGCCTAAGAGCAAAGGAAAGTCAATCACTCCCGATCGGAAATACCGTAAAAAAGCGTTTCCTCGGGAGCAGGGGGTGAGTTAGAATGCAAACCGTCGTGGAACAGCAAATCGTTACGGAACCGGACGAAGTTAAGCTTCGGATTTTCGATAAAGCGTTCGAGTTATTTCTTCGTTACGGATTCGCTAAAACCCGTATGGAAGAGATCGCGAGAACGCTTCGGATCAGCCGCAAAACTCTGTACAAGTATTTCGCGAACAAACATGACCTTTTGATGGAGCTGATGACTCACAAGCATCTTCGCATCCACGGAAAGATAGAAAAGATCCATGCTGATCCGGACAAAAGCATTAAGGAAAAACTGCAGGCAATGCAGGAATGTCTAAGCGGGGAAATTCCCCAAGGAATGAACGAGTTTCTCAGGGATATCCGGAATCAGGTTCCGGATCTTTGGAAAATCTTCGCGGAACAGAAGGAAAAGAACATCAACAGAACGATGCGCAAAATGATCGAAACCGGGATCAAAAACGGAGACATCCGTCCCGACGTGAATCCCGATATCGTTCTATTGATCCACGCTGCATCCACGGAAGCTATGTTCGATCCGGGCTTTTTGGCCCACACTCCCTACACGATCCGGGATCTTGTCAGAGAATTGGACAATATCATATTTTACGGAATCGTAAAACGGGAGAATTAAGCCCGCGACACCGCTTCCTTTTAGAAAAGGAATTTCGGTCCGCAGAGCTCCTTCGTTATCCGTTTCTTTACGATTCTATACTTCTCAATCTCTGCAGTTCCTCCGCCATTTGTTCCAAAGAGAGTTCTCCGCCTCCTTCCTTTTCGGACCGGGATTTCAGCGCCGGCTGCAAGCGTAAAGCTTCCTCCTTAGAAACTCTTATTCCGGCAGTATTCAGAATTTCGAATATAGCGGACTTTCCCGATTGGCTTGTAAAAGCGATTCTGTCGCCTTCCGGTCGCCCGATCAAATCCGCGTCGAAGGCGCGATAGGCTCCTTTTTTCAAATTCTGGGTTTTGGAAACGCCGTCTTGGTGGATCCCGCTGCGGTGAGCGACCACGTCTTCTCCGATCAAAGGCGCTTTTTCCGGGATGGGGACTCCGGACATGTGGGCAACGATTCTGGACGTCTCGTAGATCGCTTGTAGGTTCAGATCCAAATTGACCCCGCAATTGTGTAAGGCCACTGCGACTTCGTATGTGTTCGTGTTTCCGGCCCTTTCCCCCAATCCGTTCAAAGCCGTTTCCAACTGAGTGGCTCCCGCAAAGAAACTTTCCACTGTCGTGGCCGTTGCCATACCTAAGTCGTTATGCGTATGGACGGAAATTCGGGAACCTTGCGGCAAGGATTCCGCTACTTTGCGTATCATCGCGACGAACAGAAAGGGCCTGTATCGTTCCACCGTGTTCGGTAAATTGATCACGTCTGCCCCTGCGTCCAGAGCGGCTCGGAAAGCCTCGATCGTAAATTCAATATTTTCTAATGCGTCTCCGAAATGTTCTCCGGAAAATTGGACTTCTCCTCTGTTTCCTGCGAATTTTCTCGCATAAGAGACCGATCGCATTATATTTTCTTTTACCTGTTTCTCCGAAATTCTCAATACGTTTCGGATCGTAAAATCGCTCACAGGATAGACGATATGGATTCTAGGACGGGCAGCCTTATGAATCGCTTTCCAGGAGAGTTCGATTTCCTCTTCTACCGCTCTCGAAAGGCTCGAAATCACCACCCGGTCAGGCGCCAGTCGCGATAAATGGGAACACGCCTCGAAATCCTGACTGCCGGCGGATGCAAAACCGACTTCGATTCCTTGCACGTTCAATTTTAACAATTGTTGAAATATGATTTCCTTTTCCCGCAGATTCCAAGGTTTACGAAGCGCTTGGTTTCCGTCCCTGAGGGTCACATCCATGAAAAAAGGGGTAGAGCGCGGAATCGCCAGAGCGGAATTCGTCTGGAAGATTTCCTGAAAAGAGGGAAAGGTCGGTCGTCGGTCCGTTTCGGGGGTTGCATTTGTTTCCATAGTTCTTCTCCGTTTCGCCCTTCGGGGAGGCCCTTTCTGGTTCCGGAGTCTTCGGAAACAAAAAAACCCGCCCAAAGAGGGGCGGGTTTTTTGCACGCGCAGCGATCCTTGCCCCTCTTAGTCTCCGAGTAGGAGAAGGAGGAGTCCGAGCAAATTCGCTTGGAAGGAAGGCTGTACCATACGTTTCTACCTAACAGGTAAATGGGTTCTATTGCCCGTCAAGGAAAATTTCAGGTTTCTCCGTCGTTCTTTAAAAAGCTCCAGATTCCCCCCTGTTCGAAACGCTTCTCTTCCAGAAGTTGCTTCAATTGGACATATTCCTTTTTGACGGAGTCGGGAACTCCTACGGACTCCAATTTACGAAACGTCTCTTCTGCTTGGGCGAATCGATTCGTACGGACATAGCAAATGGCAAGAGCGTACAAGGTGGGGGAATCGTTCAGCTCGAGTTCGTTGAATCCTTTCAGAAGATCTAAGGCTTGTTCGAACTTAGAAGCTCCCGTGTATACGGCGGCAAGGTTTTTCCTCGCGTATAAGTCGGAATCGTCCAACTCCAGAGCTTTGGAAAGATGGAATTCCGCCTTGGGCTTATCCTTCTTTTTCGCATATAGTACGCCGAGTCCGACCCAGGCCTGAACATGGCCCGGATTCAATTTTAAACATTCTTGAAGTTGAAATTCCGCCAAAGACAATTCTCCGAGTTGGGAAAGGCACATGCCGTAATGGAATTTCGCCGCAGCGTTTTCGGGCTCTTCTTCCGTCCAGGCCGATAGGATTTCTTTGGCTCCAGATTCATCTCCGGACTTCAGGCGTTCCAGTGCGTTTTTTAATCTTGGATCCATACCTTATAGTCGGGCCGAACACGTACGAATTGCCATTCATTTTTCCTTTATTTCTTTACCGGCTTTTCGGAAATAGAACCGCTTTTTTCGGGTTTGGATTTTTCTTCCGACGGGAGGAGTCCCCTGTTACAATGATACGCGGAGGATTTTAATTCGAATTCGGCGCTCTTTTTCAGCAAATCCTTATCCAATTGGTATTTTTCCCGGAGGGAATCCAAAAGTCGGATGTCGGCTTCATCGTCCGAATTCACGAAATGATTCGTTTCCTCTCGAAACAAATTCTCCCATTTCGAAACGAATCGAGTCAGATGATCGTCCCGGAAATTCTTCAGGCTTTTTTCCGTTTTTTGGCATTCGCCGATCAGATCCTCTACGTGTTTTTTTCTAAGCACATCTTCCGGTTTTTCCGTGATCTTCTTATAGGTCACGTAGATCAGACCGACTGTTAAGGTCGTCTCGAAAGCCCCCGGAACCGGAACGACCAAAGCGATCGCTAATGCGGCTCCCAATCGTCGAACGATGGAAGTACTGTCTTTTTTAAGTTCGGTGGTATCTCTATCGATGTCGTGCAACCTAAGATCGAAACGCCTTTCCAGAGGTTTTATAATTTCCTCGTGGAATTTTCTTAGATCGGCGATCGCATCCGAATATCTGGATTGTACGCTTAGATCGGTTATGAATAATTTTCCTTCGTCGTTTTGGTACAAAAGGAAGTATCTATTGTCTTTCGAGATCCTCGATTTTTGAGAGCGGGGAAAAGAGGAACAGGTTATTTGGGAAAAGGAAAAGGCGAGAATCAGGCACGTTAAGCGAATTTTAACGATTCCTTCTTTTACCATAAGTTGGAATCGTTTTAGAAATGCAGATATTTGTAAATTACAAACCTATTTCCGGCTCTCTTGAGTTGCGTCTGCTCGGCTTATTTTCCTTGAAAATTCCCCTTTCGTTTTTCCAAAAAGGACTGCACTCCTTCTTCTCCGTCTTCGGTGTCCATCAGGCCCAGAGTGATCGGTAGCAGGTCTTTTGCCGCTTCCTTTTCCCCTTCCAGGAGGGCTTTTCTGGCTGAAGAAATGGCGGCTTGCACTGCTAACGGAGCTTGCTCAGCGATCTTTTCGGCTAAGGCGATCGCGCGTTCGAGCAACGCTTTTTTGGGAACGATTTCCTGAACCAATCCCATTCGGTAGGCTTCCTCCGCATCGAAATCGTCCCCGGTCAATATGTAGCGCATCGCATTTCCCCAACCTGCGCTCTGCACGAAGCGGAAAGTGGCGCCTCCGAAAGGCATAATACCCCTTTGGACTTCCACTTGTGCGAATCTTGTCTTTTCCGCCGCGATGCGGACGTCCGATGCCAAGAGTAATTCTATTCCCAAGGTAAAACAAAAACCGTGAACGGCGCAAACTACCGGCTTAGTCCTTTTTCTTTTCGTCGCTCCGTTTTCCCATGGATCGATCTGATTTTCGGAATATGTATAAGTCCTCCTTTTTTTGAGGGTATCGGCGACGTCCTTCAGTTCCAATCCTAGGGTAAAATGCATTCCGTTTGCGTAAACTACGGCGCACCTCGCGTTCGGGTCGTTCTCGAATTCGGTATACGCTTCGCTTAAACGATTCAGCATCTCCGTATTCATCGCGTTTCTGTGATCCGGTCTGTTTAAGCAGATCAGAAAAACATGATTCCTTTTTTCGATCAAAATCGAGTCGCTTTTATTCATATCCATTCCTTTGGGAACAAAACAAAGACAATGAGGTCCCGATTCAGTCACAATACTTTCCGTCAAAAAAGTCAAATTCGTTTCGGGAGTCTCCGCGAAAAACGATGCCGGGCTTTTGGCTGGACAAAAGCGGATTTGCATGGAAAATTGATCGAAATCCTCGATGAAGATCGTTCCGAAAAAATATTTCGATTCTGTTCTGGCGCTTTTGGTTTCGGTTATAGGCTGTTCCACAGTACAGAACAAGTCCATGACTCTACCGGTCTTGGAGCCTGCGAGAGAATCCGTGCCGGTTCTGATCCAGTTCGACGATGCCGATAAATACGACCCGGCCAGTATCAGGGCCACGTTTTATACGGGAACCGAAGGAAAGGATAGAAGAACGGACAGGGAGTACGCCAAGTTTCCGATTCTGGTCGGAGCGGGAGCACGTTCGAAGGAGCTCGAGTTGGAAGGTTCCTTGTTCAGAAGGAGTTCGTTTCTGGTTTCGGAAAGGATGGATTTTTATCTTTATTTGGACGGTAATCACCTCTCCCACAATTGCAATCTAGGAGTTGAGGACGTCACGGCGAACCATCCGAATACCAGCAAAAGATCGTTCCGTTCGGTAAAACTTTATTTTCGCGGAACCGGAATCGTGGACGAAAGACGCACGTATGCATCCTTTGCGCTCGGTTTAGTCACGTATTTTTTATCTAATATATTGGGCACAGGCTTTCGAATGGAAAAGATGGATTGCGGATTAATCCTCGAGGGGAGTTGAGGGATTTATGCCTTACATGGCCGTCGGCTCTCGTCAGATCCTTTTTTCGGACTCGATCGCACCAGCCTCCGTGGGAGACCAGACTCGGGAAATTTCAACCGTTTCGGATAACCGTGTGGTACAACCGCAAACCGTCGTGATTCCTCCCGAAGGGCTCCCTCCGCATTTAGGACAATTTTTGGATTCTACCGTTTAGGAAGGTTTATGGCCAAATTACTTCTTTCGATCGCTCTTCAATCGCTCGTAGTGATCTACGTATTTCCGCTTATCGATCCGTTGTTCCGGGTTTCAGGGAGCTGGTGGGATGTACTCGTTCTTGTTTTATTTTTCGGATTTCTGAATTTCGTTCTTCGATGGCTGCTCGTGATCATAACACTAGGTCTCGGCTACCTCGTCTATATTCTCACCTTGGGCTTGGCAGGGCTCGTCGTTAACGCGATCGTATTACTCATCATCGGGGATATTTTTCCGGGTAAAATATTCGTGCCCGGTTTTTTCTCCGCATTTCTCGGCGGCGCAGTACTTGCTCTCGCAAACTATGTGGCTAAGCGGGAGGCAGGGGACGAGGATTCCAATAAGAACGGAGACTGATCCTTTTTCAGAGTTCGGAAAGCATTTCCTCCCTTAGTTCCCGGAAGAATTTCGGATCTCCCGTCATCATGTAGAATTGGGAGTTTCCTTGGAAAAGCTTCATAAAGCGTTCCGCCTTTTTCCGGGAGGAAAAATCCTTAGAGAGCGATCCTTTCGTTTTACAATTCTCGAAATATAGTTCCAGACAATGGATCCAACTTTCCAATACTGCACTGGCTTGTTTGGACCATTCGGGATTTTGTCCTTCCACGCTCCCCATGAATCTGGCCAGCGGGCAGCCGAAATATTTTTTGGCCCGGACCTGTTTTCCGAGTAAGGCCATCCAGCGTTCTACGAATTCTATCGGTCCCGAAGAGCGGTCCATCAGCCTTTCCCAACCGTTTTGAAATTCCGCAGCTTGAACCTCCAGATACTTTTTTCCCAAATCCTCCTTAGTCTGAAAATACCGGTAAAAGCTGGCCTTATGGGATTCGGACTCTTCTATCACCTGATTGACCGAGGTTGTCGCATATCCTTGCGTATAGATTAAGCGAATCGCGGTTTGCACCAAGCGATCATAAGGGCCCGGAGCGGAATTTTCCGATTTTTTCATGGGCCTATAATAAAAGGATAGACTAATTAGTCTATCGTGATTCAGAGTTGGCTTATGGATAGACTTTCCGGTCTATCGGGAGTTTTCATGCAACGATTGATGTTCGTAAAGAAAAATACCTTGCAGTGGATGGAGACGGAGGATCCTAAAATCACAGGTCCGAATCAGGCTTTGGTGCGACCCCTCGCGGTTTCCAGGTGCGATTTAGACCTACCGATTCTACGGGGAGAGACTTTGTTCCGCGCGCCTTTTCCCGTCGGGCATGAATTTGTGGGCGAGATCCGGGAAGTGAGTCCCGAGCTAGAGAATGTTTTTCCTCTCGGTACCAGAGTGGCGGTTCCTTTCCAGATTTCCTGCGGACATTGCCATAATTGCGAAACGGGACAATCCAAGAGTTGCAGTACGGTTCCTCATACCAGCGCCTACGGAATGGGAAAAGGAGGTAAGGAATACGGAGGCGCGCTTGCGGATTCGGTTCTCGTTCCTTACGCAAAAGAGATGCTCGTTCCCTTTTCCGCTAATACGGATCCGGCCGCGATCGCAAGCATTAACGACAATCTTATAGAAGCGTGGAAACTCGCCGGAATATTTTTGCAGGAAAGAAAAGATCAAAAAATTCTAATACTTGGAGGATGGGCGGCCAGTATCGGTCTCTATACGGC
The DNA here is from genome assembly GCF_004771275.1 of Leptospira fluminis. Classification (GTDB taxonomy): domain Bacteria; phylum Spirochaetota; class Leptospiria; order Leptospirales; family Leptospiraceae; genus Leptospira_B; species Leptospira_B fluminis. The sequence goes on from NZ_RQEV01000015.1 coordinate 125,394, forward strand.
GGCCTTGTCCAAGCACATGGGCGCTGCCGAAGTCGTCTACGTGGATACGGACAAGAAGCGTCTGGACTTGGCGGACTCTTTCGGGGTAAAGGCTGAAAAAATCTCGGGGTTCCCGAAAAATTTCGGAAAGTTCGATATCGTGGCCGATGCCAGCGGTAGCGAGGAAGGTTGGGAATGCGGGCTTCGCTCCCTGGGTGTGGACGGGATTTTCGGTTCCTGCTCCATTTTTTGGACAAATGCATTGCCGATTCCTTATTTAGAACTTTATAATACTGGAGCAAATTTGAAGATCGGCCGAGTTAAGTCCCGAGAATGGATTCCGGAAATGTTGCGATTGGTTGAAGAGGAGGGGTTCGATCCTTCTAGAGTAACGACGCGGAAAGCGAAATGGTCCGAAGCTGCGGAAGCCTTTCTGGAGGAAGAGACCAAGCTTGTGATCGTTAGATAGGAGTACGGAATTCGGGAAAAAATTTGTGGACAAAGGGCTTTTGCATGATCACAATAAAGGCCCTTTTTTCATGAAACGGATTTTTATTGTCTCTCTCCCGATCTTTCTCGTGTTTTCCTTCCTGGAGAACTGCGCTGTATTTCAGAGAAAGAACCGAATCCTCACGAGTTATCTGGACGAAAAAATACGTCCGGAAAGCGCCGTCGCCCAGGTCGCGCTTTCTCCCGTCGCGATTCCTGTCGGAGTCGTTTCGCTGTTTTTAGACGGCCTTGTCCTGCATCCGATTAGTGTGATCCCCGATGCGTTGGAGGATACTTACAAAGTCATCTGGATGGATCCGACGGGAGGGGTGGTTTTTCAAACCATAGTTTTCTTTCCTAAATTGGCTGTGACTCCGCTCTTCTTTTTGGTCGATTTTTTGGGGCGAAGCGGAATCGCTTTTTAAAGGATCGGGAAAGGCGAAATGACTCTAAAATACCGGAAAGGAATTCTTCTCACGATTCTCATCTGTCTTTGTGTCTCTAACTGGAATTGCGCCATCTTCAACCGGAACAACACTCCTTTGGTCGTACGGGTGGAAAAACATCTGGTTCCGGAAGAGCCGGTTCCGAAAGTCCTCGCGGCTCCTTTTTATCTACCGGTAGGATTGGCTGCCGGCCTATTGGATCTATTCATCGTCCATCCCATCATACGGATTCCCGACGCGTACCGGGATACGATAAGCGCCCTTTGGACTCCGCACCCGGAAAACGGATATATGACCCGGATGGCCTTCCTCCCTTTTTCGGTTTTGCTTACACCCTTATTTTTTGCCGGGGATCTTTTCTTTCGTAGCGCTTTCGATGTGAACGGTAATGTTGATCGTGCCCGTATCGAGGTAGTTCCCGAAAAAAAGGTCAAATCTCTGCAGCAAGCTTTGTCGGAAGGCGATCGTGCGACGATCGTCAAATCTCTGAACTCGTACACTTACTACGAGCCGGGCATTCTTTATGCCGTATTGGAAGCTTATCCGTCCGATGAGGAGATTCGGCAGTTGGCATTCGTCAAACTCGTTTCCGCTTTGAACGCTCAAACCTTTCCCCAATTCGAGGATTTTCTTTTAAGTCAGTTGAACAAGGATGCCCGGATCGATCGGATGCTACTAGGTGTATTCCGTCGACTTTCCTCCAAAAAAGCAAGTGCGGAAATATTACGTATTTTGCGGATAGGTTCCGTTCCGGAAGCTCTTGCAAAGGATTATATGATCACTGTCATATATATAGGCAATGAAAAAGAGCTCCAGTATATCCTGGACCGTATTCGGTCGGATAAGATAAAAGACGGACGCTGATTCGAACCGGGTCTTAAAACCGTCCGATGGATCGAAAATAGTCGGCTAAAATGGAATCCACTTCTTCGAAGGAAAGATATCCTTTGGTCAAAATTCCCCTTTCGATACCGTCGGAAAAAACGAGAGTCGGAAAACCGGTGACACCAAGTTGAAAGCCGTAGTTGAAGTCCGTCTCCGTTTCCAAAACGGTTTCTTTTGCCGAGTATAGTTCCCGAAATTCGGATTCCTTCATTCCGAAGTCTCTTGCGATCCCGATAAAGACTTCCGGATCGGTCGGATCCTTTCCTAAGGCATGGAATCCGTAAGAAAGAGAGTCCATAAATTCGAAGGCCGTTCCGGGGGCGAGTCTCTGAGCGGCGATCACCGCCCTGCAAGAAGGTTCCGAATCCAAGACCAAATCCCTGCGCTTTAGGATTTCGTAATCGAACTTTCTTTTTGAGATTCGTTCCGCCTCCTTCCACACGTACCTCAGACGATCCGTGCTTTCCTGTGTGAACGGCTCCACATTCGAACCGAAGCGGTACCCTCCCAACACGAGAGAAAATTCGATTTTGTCGGAATATTTTTCCCTCAATGCGGCGATAGAGGGCCCGAAGGCGTAGGACCAGGTACACAGAGGGTCCGCCACATACAGAAGTGAATGTTTCCCTTGGGTCTGAAAAAGTTCCGCTTCCATTCTTAATACATGGATAGAATAGGTTTCGTTTTAGGACCATTCTTTTCTTTTAAGGAAAGGAGGGGAATTGCGCCGGAAAATAAAAAAGGCGGGACAAAAGTCCCGCCTCCATCTCTTTTTCGTTTCGGAGGATTTTCTAAATTTCGTTCGGGTGTTTGACGTAGTATAGTGATAGCCACACTACCCCGAAAAGTACCCCCGCGTACGCTAGGATCGCGGTCGCGATGTCGATCATAGGAAGAACGGTTGCTATAGGGGTTACCTTAACAGCCGTAATCTTCGTAGCTTCACCAAGAATTAGGAATAGACCTCCCAATCCTATCAGGTGATAACGATTCATCGCGTCCTTTGATACTCGGGCGAACCGGGCAAACACAGGAACAGCCAAAAGCGCTAATGCGAAAATGGTGACTGCATCCATGGTTCATACCTCCTTAAGGTACTAAGTTAGACATCTGGTAGTTCGAGGTTCTTACTGAAAAAACGGAAAAATATTTTATAAAAATTGAATGTAATATAACGACCGATCGATTAAGATACTTTTTTTATATCGTTAGGATTAATACCGCTTCCGATCCGGATTAATCCGGATCCCTATTCCGATTAAAATATCCAACAAGGGATAATCGCTTTGAGCGAGAAAAAACGAAAAAAAATCCGTTTTGATCCTTGCTTCTCCCGGAAAAATCCGGGTTCCGCTCCGCTCGCGGGAAAAAACCTTAATCAAATCGTAATCATTTCGGTACAAATTCTTTTCGACCCCTGTCGTCGGTTTTAAAGAATTTCCTTAACGTGGATCTGCTTTCGTTCTACCTAGAGACGTACGACGCTTGTCGTAGAGCCTTTCTTTCCTATCGCAGAAGTTTGAAAAAGAACTTCCTCCGTTTTCATCACGAAGTCCTGGAGATCCCGAAAGGCGGGGGAGAGATCGACACATACCTGATCGGGAACAAAAAAAAGGTCCCTAAAAAGATCGTGATTATGAGTTCCGGCATACACGGTGTGGAAGGATTCGCAGGATCGGCCTTTCAGCGCAGATGGATCGAGGAATATCTTTTGAACGACCATCCTTCCTATTCCCTTCCTAAAAACGTGGATTTTCTCTTTTTGCACGGGATCAACGTGGAAGGCTTCAAAAGTATGAGAAGGGTAAACGAAAGAAACGTGGATCTGAATCGGAACTTCGCCTTAAAGCGGGAGAAACTCCACAAGAAAGCCAAAAACAAAGGTTATCGCAAAATCCAATCCTTTCTCAATCCTCCCAGAAAGTTCAGCTACATCGCTTGGGAATATTTCCTTTTCGTACTCCGTTTCTTCGGGATCGTCACCCGCTTCGGAGCTAAATACGTTATGGACGCGGCGGTCAACGGTCAGTACGAATTTCCGGGCGGAATCTACTATGGTGGGAGAAAACCCGAGCCGGTAGTACGGCAGTTGCGCAAATTCTTCCGTAAGACGTTGAAGAAGTACGAACAAATCCTGATCCTGGACTTTCACACGGGTTACGGTGCAAGGAACGCTCTTAGTCTCATGCAGAACGCGCCTCCGGGGTCTCGGGAAGATCGAAACCTAAAAAAGGTATTCGGAGATTTCGGGCTTTTGTTAAACGAAGGTGAAGAGGACTTTTATAGGACGTCGGGCGATTTTACGGACTTTTTCGGAAAGCTATTCGGAAAGGACAAGGATCTCTTTCCGATCACCGTAGAGATGGGAACTTTCGGAAACCTGAATCTTCGCGGCGCTCTAAGGGGAAGTTTTCTGATGATCAGCGAAAATCGGATTCATTTTTTCGGATCCAAGTCCGAAACCGCAGCGGAAAGAGTCCGAGAGGATTTTCGGGAGATGTTTTTTCCGACCAGAGAGGACTGGAGACTTGCGGCTATGGACCAGGTTTTCGGCGTAGTTCCCGAAGCGATCGTCCGGTTCTCGAAAATCTAGATCCGATCCACTATGAGTAAGGTCACATCGTCCTCGAAATCCGACCGCCTACAGTAGTTGCGACATTCTTTGATGAGTCCGAGCGAAGTTTCGCCGGCCTGACTTTGGGAAAAGGACCGAACCGCAAGAGAAAGTAAATCGTCGCTGTACCTTCTGCTTCTATCCTCGTTGGAATGTTCCGTAATTCCGTCCGTGTACAATACGAGACGGTCCATCGGTTGGAAGGACGTCACGAATTCCTCGAAGAACAGATCCGGAATGACCCCGACCAATTTCCCCTTGGTTTCCAGCGGCAACGAAGTTCCTTCCGCTCTGCGAAACAATATCGGAGGATTGTGCCCCGCGTTGGAATACACCAGAGTGTTGGTTCCGGTATGTATTACTCCGTAGAAGGAGGTAAGGAAATTTCCGGCGAGCTTATTATAAAGAGCGTGGTTCAGCGCGGTAAAAAATTTGGAAGGACTGGACAAGGTTTCCTCTTCGAATGTCTCCATTACGGTATGAATCACCGCGGCGACCACCGAAGCCGAGAGTCCGTGGCCCGAGACGTCCGCGATCAACACTGCGGTCCTGTGCTCGTCCAATTTGATTACGTTATAAAAATCCCCGCCTACGTTATCGAAGGGAATGTGTTGCACGCCGAAATCCAATCCTGGAACATACGGAAGCACGGAAGGAAGGATGCGTGTCATGACTTCTCTGGCCCGCCGAAGCTCCCTTTCCGAATCCATCACTTTGTGGAAGAGATTCGCGTTCTGGATCGTGACACTGAGTCGGTTCGCGATCGCGCCGAGCATCTCTAAGTCCGCATGCGTGAACGCGTAACCCGAATACTTATTGTTTACGCTGATCACTCCCAAAAGATTTCCTCTATACAGCAACGGAGCGGAAATGAGAGAGCTGGCTTCGAATTTGTATTTTGCGTTTTTGTCGTAGCGCGGATCTTCCTCCAGATTCTGGATGAGGAGGCTTTGTTTTTCTTTGGCGACCCATCCGGATACGCCTTCTCCATAGGGAACTTGGATCGCATGGATGGCCTCTTCCGGAATTCCTCTTGCGGCTAGGATCCGTAAGACTTCTAGAGTGGGATCCGCCAGGTAAATCGTTCCGGCCTTCGCCTCCAAAAATTCCAAAACCTTATCGATCAGCCAATTTCCCAATTCCTGGATGCTTTTTTCGGCTACGGTAAGTTTTTCGAATTCGTATAATAGGGATAATTCTAGGACACGCTTCTTCAAAGACTCGTGAGTCTTCGCGTTCTTGATCGCGATCGCCGCAATTTCGGAAAGGGAGGCAAGGACCTCCAGATCCGACGAATCAAAACTGCGGTTTCCGGATTTATTCAGGATTTCGAGAGTGCCGATGACCTGGTCCTGCACGAAAAGAGGGACGCATGCTAAGGAACGGGTCCGGAATCCGGTTTTTTGGTCCAAGGACGGATTGAATCTTTTGTCGGTGTAGGCGTCTTCCAGCAGGATGGCTTTTTTTTCCTGAGCCACCCAGCCCGCGATTCCCTGGCCGGGTTCCAGCCGAGCGTATTTTTGTATGATCTCCCCTTTTTCTCCCAAGGCGACTTCGCAGTACAAAAAGCCGTCTTTCTCGTCCAATAGAAAAAGGGAACTGGCCTCCGCTTCCAAAAGATCTTTCGAATATAGCATGATCAGAGGGAGAAGTTGATACAGGTCTAGGTTGGCATTCAGAATCGTGCTCGTGTTGAGCAAGCTACGATATTTGCGAGACACTGAATCGACTGGAGTCATAGATGCGCCCAGACTGGCACGGATCCGATGCAAAGTCAACGATTGTCGTTTTTCCGGACCCTAAAAACGGCGGAAAGGCCCTAGTTTCCCCTGCGTCCCAGGTTTTTCCCGAACAGAAAACGGAATCCCCAGGTCGGATATCGTAGGCATGGAGTTTGAATTGCAGAGATTTTTTATTTTCCTCGGAATCTTTACGGCGATTTTATCGCTGGCGTACGGTTATTCGCTGTTTCGTCTGAGCGAACCCTTTCGGCTGAATTCCTGGCAACAAGCGGTTCTGTTGGGTTCGGTTGTTTTCTTCGTTCTACTTACGCCGACGGCGTATTTTTTCAGTCTCTTCTATCGGGAAACCCAGTGGCAAAAACTTTGGGCTTACGCGGCGTTTACTAGTTTGGGATTTTTTACCCTTCTCTTTTCCTTCGTGATCTTTCACGATTTAAGCAAGTTGGTATGGAAAGGATGGGTATACATCTCCGGGTATTTTTCTCCGGGCCCGAGCGAATTCGCGCAAGGAAATTCCTCCGATATGAGCCGCTCCGATTTTCTGGCGCAGCTGACTTCCTTGGCGGTCCTGGGATTCACCGGCGGGTTGACCGCTTTCGGCTTTTACCAAGCGCATAAAAAGCCTTCCATCAAAGAAGTCAAAATCAAGGTGCAAGGATTGCCGGAGGGATTGGAAGGTTTCCGGATCGCGCAGCTCTCGGACATACATATCGGTCCGACGATTAAAGGCGGATTTTTGCAGGACGTGGTGGAAAGAACGAACGCCCTGAACGCGCATTTGGTCGCGATTACCGGGGATCTGGTGGATGGACCGGTGAGTCTTCTCAAGGAACACACTCTTCCGCTCCGCAACCTTCTTTCCGAATACGGAACGTATTTCGTTACGGGAAACCATGAGTATTATTCTGGTGCTCTCGCCTGGATCAGAGAATTGGAATCCATGGGAATACAGGTTCTACTGAATCAGAATAAGCTCATTTCCCACAACGGATCCAGAATCGCAGTTGCGGGGGTGACGGACTACAAGGCCCATTCCGTCCTTCCGAATCACAAGACAGATCCCCAAAAGGCGGCTTTCGGTACGGAAGCTGCGGATTTTAAACTTTTGTTGGCGCACCAACCCAACTCGGTTTTCGAAGCGGCCAAGGCAGGATTCCATTTGCAATTATCCGGCCACACCCACGGAGGTCAGTACTTTCCCGGAAATCTTTTGATTCACATTTTCCAGAAATTCGTAGCAGGTCTTTCCCGCTGGGAAGATACGCAACTTTACGTCAGCCGCGGAACCGGATATTGGGGGCCGCCTTTGCGGATCGGAGCCCCTTCCGAAATCACGCTGCTCGTTCTGGAAAAAGCCTGAACGATTTGCGTTTGACAATCTCCTCCGCTTCGTGTTCCTTTCGAAGAAATCCGAAGGAGAGGAGATGCAGGAGCGAAGATCCCTAATTGCAGCGCATAAAAATCGGTTCTCGAAACCCGGAAACCGTTTTTGGAAGAAACGCTTTCTTTTAGCGCTACTTTGTTTTTTCACCTTGGTATTTTTCTCCTTTCCTCTCTTGTCGGGTTGCGGAAAGCCGAAACCGAAAACCAATTCGGAACTGGAACGACTCAAACCGAAAAAGAAAAAAGACGATCGGGAAATGGATCCCGACCTTTCCGCTCGTGAATATTTCGACGAAGACGCTCAAGGCAAACCTGTGGAAAAGAAAAGACCTTCCGAGGATCGGGATTCGGAATTGAGAGGTTATTCCAAAAAAGGACTAGGTTGCAAAAAGGGAAATTGCAAAAACGGGGAAGGAATCTACGTGTACGAAACCCGGGACGTGTACCTCGGAAATTTTTCGAACGAAAAACGTCAGGGAAGAGGAATATTAGTATATTCTGATGGAGATAAATACGAAGGGAATTGGTCTACCGACGAAAAATCCGGATTCGGAACCTATTTTTTTCGGGACGGTTCGGTGTTTCGCGGCGAATTTTCCGGAGGCGGGGCGGGTAGGGGAAAATTCAGTAAAAACGGAAAATCCTACCAATGTAGATTAGAAAGTCGTAAGATACTCTGCAAATAGTCTCCTTTTGGCGTTTAGAAACCCCTGGGTTAATCGATCGTTCGTTATAGAATCCTTTTTTTTCTCTTCCCCCTTGCTTTTCTTTCGTTCGGGAATACAATTTTTCCCGTTCCAGAGGAGGTTCTCATGGATAGAGTCAATCACTGGTTGGACGAACATCGGGATTGGTGGATCGATATCATTCGGATGTATCTCGGAGGAGTTCTACTTTATAAAGGATTGGAGTTCTTGTCGGATACGGATGCGTTGATTCGTTTAATGGAAATGCATAATGCGCCTTTTGCTTCCGCCTTGATGGCCCATTATATAGTCATCGCGCATATATGCGGAGGGGTTTTGCTCTTCGCGGGATTATTGACGCGTTTCTCCGCCGTTTTGCAGCTTCCCGTTTTGATCGGCGCCGTCCTGTTTATTCACTCCAAGGAAGGGTTCATGTCTGCCGGTTCGAATCTACCGTACGCAAGTATGATCCTGTTGCTGTTATTACATTTTTCCCTGTACGGATCGGGAAGAATCTCCGCCGATTTCTATATAGATACGCACAGGAGCGTATAGATTTCGAATCTCAGCCCTTTTTGCATCGCTCGAATAAAAACCGATTCGAATTCCGCGGAGAGCGGGAAAAATCATTGAACGAAGACTTTCCTTCGTATAAAACTATGGGACCGTTTCCGTCCTTCTCCGGAAGGCGAATCGGTTCGTAAACAGGAGGATAGCTTGTATGAAAAAAAAGTGGGTGGTGGTTGCGAATCGAAGCGAGGCTAAAATTTTCGAATACCAAGGACCGGCGCAGGGGCTTAAACTCGTTCAATCCATGGAAAATCCGGACGGTCGATTACGTAATTCTGAATTGGTTACCGGATCCGGCCACGGTTCCCGTTCGGATTTCGATTTTTCTTCGGAACATGAACCGAAAAAGAAAGTTGCGGAAGCGTTCGCGGGAAAACTTTCCGATTTCGTAAATTTAGAAAGAAAGAAGGATTCCTTTTCGAATTTTATCCTAGTGTCGGAACCCGGTTTTATGGGAATGATCCTAGGCAAGTTGGACGAAAAATCTAGGGAAAGGATCTACCACAAAATGCCCAAGGATATCGTTCATATAAAGGAATCAGGCCTACTCGGACATTTGAGGGAGGTACTCGTATAAAGTCTTAGGACTTTTCTTGCCGAAACGTTCGGACCGTCGTCGTAAGGATTTTCGGAATTCGGAACTCATGGACGCGATCCGAGCGCTCAGGCTTTTCATTTTCCTGGTAAAGGAACAAAACCTTCATTGACGAGATGCCGTTCTTCTAAATTCTTCCTGCAGAAAGAAAAGGAAAATTTCGACTATGGCATCCGTTAAGGAAAAGTTCATACTCTCTATAGATAGCGGCGGTAGCGGAATCCGCGCGATCCTTTACGATAAAAAAGGTAGGATTGCGGAACGCCAGTACGAAAAAACTCCACCCATACTCAAAGAACCCGGCCAACTCGAGCACGACCCGGAAGTCCTATGGAAGGCGCTACGATCCGTAGTGGGAAAAGCGTTACGCAAAAAAAGAATTTCCGCCTCCAGTATCGCCGCGATCGGAATCTGCAACCAAAGGGGATCGTTTCTTCTCTGGGACAAGCGGAGCGGAAAGCCTCTTACCCGATTGATCAGTTGGGCCGATGTGCGCGCGGGGCATACGGCGGAAGAAATGAACGCAAACGGAATTTGGAAAACGATACAATTCGTTTCCAGAATCGCGAGCTGGTTGACTCGTCAACCGATGTTGATCGCTACATACATGCTGAAATTCACGACGGACCACGCCTCAGTCCGCTTGAAATGGGTTTTCGATAAACAGCCCGAACTGAGAGAAAGAGCGAAGCGGGGGGAGATCCTCTTCGGCACGCTGGATACTTGGTTCGTGTACAGATTGACGAATGGAAAAGAGCATGTTACCGATCCGTCGAACGCGACCGTGACGGGTATGTTCAATCCGTTTCAACTTCAATGGAATGCTCCTCTTTGTTCGATCTTCGGAATCCCCATACGAATCTTTCCGACCGTAAAGGATACTGGTGCGGATTTCGGCACGACCGATCCTTCCCTGTTCGGAGGGGTTTCCGTCCCGATTCGTGCTGTGGTGGGCGATCAGATGGCGGCCTTATTCGGTCATTGCTGTTTCGAAAAAGGAGGAGTAAAGATCTCCCAGGGTTCGGGAGCCTTCGTGGACATGAACATGGGCGATTCTCCCAAGCTTTCCAAAAGAGGACTCTTCCCGATGGTCGCGTGGAGACTTTCCGGAAAGCCCAAATATATGTTGGAAGGTTATATAGGAACCGCCGGGACTCTCATCGACTGGTTGGGAAAGGGTATCGGTCTTTCCGACACTCCTAAAGTGTTAAACGAACTTGCGGCCCAAACAGAGGATACGGAAGGGGTCGTATTCGTTCCTACGCCTTCCGGGATTCGCTTTCCGTATTTCAATCCTAGAGCTAAGGCTTCCGTTTTCGGATTATCATTGGCCACTCACAGACGCCATGTCGCGAGAGCGGTCTTGGAGGGAATTTCCCTTTCACTGTACGAAATCCTGGAAGGGATCAAGGACGATACCAAGGTTCCGGTAAAAGAGATCATGGTGGACGGAGGGGTTTCCCAGTCCGATATTTTACTACAATGTCTGGCCGATTTTTGCCGAGTGGATGTAAAAAGAGCGCCCGAACCGGATATGACGGCGACGGGAGCCGCTTATCTCGCCGGACTGGCCTGCGGTTTTTGGAAAGACGAAGCGGAATTAAAGACTTTACAAAAAGGTTATAAAGTCTTTAGCCCGAAAATGGAGGAATCCGTCAGGAAGGCGAAATTGGAAAGATGGAAGAAGGCGGTCGCTTCCACCTTGGAGATCGAATAATTATAGGATGCGGATGGAGCTGACGACCGCGGTCAGGTCTTCCGCCAATTCCTCGGAAGGAGCCTCGTCCCCGTTATAAGTCACCAGGATCATTTTTTTTCGGGAAGCGACCAGATAGACCATCCAATGTCTTCCGTCCTCCTTTAAAAATTCGCAGGCTATGATTTTGCCTCCTTCATTGTTTTCGAAAAAGGCGGCTTTGTCCGACTCGTAGACGATTCCGTGGGTGACTAAATAGCGCTCCATCTCCTCCTCTCCGTCAAAACTTCCTTCCTTGTTTTCAAACGCGTACACCTGCATTGCCCCCGGGCCGTCCTCTTCGAAGAAAGCCGGGATTCCTTCGATCACGATGTGTTGCCAATGAGCGGGAATGACCATCGTGTACCAACCGGAAGGGGAGCGATAAATTCTGTATTCGACCTTGCGATTCATGATTCGAAAAATAGGTTCCGATGCCATTCTAATCCCGAGAAAATTCAGGGCAAGCACGTTCGGGAAGACTTGACACCGTCTTTTCGACCTCGGATGATTTCGGATCGTGATCGCAATCCTTAAGAACCGTAGAGGCCCTTTTTATCTTATCACCACTTTTCTGGCGATCGTAGCGTTCGCGATTTTCGCTTCCTCGCTTGCGATCCTGTTTTCCGTTTTTTTAATCGCGATATTGCTCTCTTATCCGATACTGCTGGACTGGATTTCCAGACTATACGGACAGGAGGATATCGCGGACGAAGTTCATTTTGCACGCACTAAGGACGGTTGGAATATTGCGCTGCACAGGCATATTCCTCCTCAACCGAATCTCGAATTGGCTCCGGTTATCGTTGTGCACGGAATTGCGACGAATAAATTCGTGATCGATCTGGACAAAAGACATTCCCTTCCTTTTTTTCTGAAGCTGAGAGGATACGAGGTGTATTCCGTTTCCTTGAGAGGAGCCGGATCGTCCTACCACGAAAGTGGAAGCGGTTATGAGGATTTTACTTTCGACGATATGGCCAAATACGACGTTCCCGCGATCATCCAGAAAGTGACCAGACTCACCGGAAGTCCGAGAGTGAGTTGGATCGGACACTCCATGGGGGCGATGATTTTGTACGCTTTTTTCGGGATCTGCGACAAAGCGGAAAAGGAAAAGGTGGCCGCCTTCGTTTCCCTAGGAGGTCCCGGAAACCTGAACCACCTTGGACTCAGTTTGATCGGTCTGCTTTCCAGATTTCCGAGGGCTCGGAAGGTTCTGGATTTGAAATTCGGCGCTTCCATGCTCGCTCCCATTGCCGGGGAAATCTTTACTCCGGTGGACGAAATACTCTACAATCCGAAAGCTACGAAGGCCAAGACGGTGAAGAAGGTCATGAAAAACGCGATCGAGAACATCAGCGAAGGCGTGATCGAACAACTCATGTCTTGGATCGAGACCAAGAAAATGATCTCCCTCAACGGCTTTTATGATTATATCGATCTGCAAAAGGAGATCACGGTTCCGAGCCTATTCGTCGCCGGAGCTCGGGATGCAATTGCCACGCCGGATTCGGTGAAATTCGTCTATGATCGTGCTCGCGCTAAGACCAAGGATTTTTTGGTCCTTTCTAAGGAAAACGGGGCTTCGGAGGATTACGGGCACGGCTGTCTGCTTCTCGCGGAAAAGGCCGAGGACGAGCTTTTTCCGAAAATCGAAATCTTTTTGAGGCAGAACGGAACTCGAAAAAAAATCGGCTGGATGGGAAAAATTCGCCGAAACCTCCAGACCAAATGGAAAAAACTGCGTAGATAATTCTAGATTTCTTCCTTAAATATATACATCCTATCTCTTTAATAACCATTTCCATTTCTTTTTCTAAGCAGATAATGCTCATTAAATAAGCAATATCTGCTTAAATAGCCTTTTTATGAGCATTATCTGGTAGGTTGGTCTCTTGGTACGCTAATTGCATATCGTTAAAAAAGAACCAAGCGAATCTTCAAAATACCGATTCGTAGGATTCCGATATGATAGAACTCAAATTTGGGCAAAGAAAGGTCGTCACGTTTCGCGGTGCGAGAAAGGTCGTCGGAGGATTAACGGAAAAGAATAAGATCGATATCCTTTTGTACATCAGCAAGGAATTCGCGAATGCGGATAAGGAAGAGGACCTTTACGATATCGTCATCAGTTTATGCAAAGACATCTTCGAGTGCGACAATACGACGCTACGAATGTGGAGGGAAAAGTTTCTGGATCCGGTTCGATTCTTCAAGGAGACGGATCCGCCTAGAAGGAAACTCGGCCAGGACGAAGGGTATTCCGGATTCACCTTTAAGACGAGGATGCCTTTGCTCATCCAGGACTTAAGCCACCATCCCGAATACATTGACGAAGGGGAAAGTACCCGTGCGATCATGTGCGTTCCGATCATGTACAAAGAGGAATGCCTCGGCACGATCGCGGTGGAATCCGATACGGAATTTTTTTACCGGGAAGACGATCTGGAAATCCTGGAAGCCCTAGGATCCCAACTCGCCTTGGCCATCACGAGCGTGCGTCTGATCCAAGGTTTGGTCCTGGCGAACGAAAGAGAGGCGCAAATCCTAAAACAACTCGAATGGGACATGCGTATGGGACGCAACGTCCAGAGTCAAATCGTGGAGACCCGCATTCTCGCTTGGAACGGTCTTCATTTCGGGACCCACTACGAACCTATGACGGAAGTGTCCGGTGATTATTTTAACGTTGTCCGTCAAGGGAACTCCATCACCGCGATTATCGTGGACGTTTCCGGACATGGAATCCCGGCCGCCTTGGTAACCATGTCCATTCACTACCAGTTCCAGAGATGTACTTCCTTGGGTATGGGTCTCGGCGAAATGTTGGCCGAACTCGGAGAATCGATCCGTCCCCAACTTCCGGACGGAACTTATTTTACCGCTTTCGTGTTGAAGGTTTACAGCGATTACACGTACTCTTACGTGAACGCCGCCCACCAAAAGATGCTCCATTTCCATTCCATGACCGGTAGGGTGGAGGAACTGGACACTGCCGGAGTCCCGCTCGGTATCTTCGAAGTGGAACGCAACAATTTCGAGGAAAAACACGGAAGGATTCTTCCCGGAGATATCCTCTTTCTTCCTACCGACGGAATCGTGGAGCAGAAGAACGAAGCCCGCCAGGAACTCGGAAACCAGCGATTCATAGAATGGATCCGCCAGGAAAAAGCGACCATAGAGGAACAGAGGGATAAGATTTTCATCGAGGACCTAGTAGGTTCCTTAATCGGTAGGTTTAAACGATTCAAAGGGGATATGAGAACGGGGGACGACGTTTCCCTCTTGGCGTTGCAGTGCAATCCGGAATTAGGAAAGGCAAGATCTGTGCTTTCTTTAGCCAAAGCGGCCGCAAAGAGTAAGAAAGATCAGATGGCGTACGAAAAGGCTCTCGAAGTCTTTTCCATGGACGAGTCCCTGAAGGACAGTCTTCTCCTCCTCGGCAAGATGTATTACAGGGATCGTAACTTCGAAAAAGGCGTTCAGTTCATAGAGAAATACGTCCGGACAAGCGGGGAGGAATCCGAGCATATCCAATATCTGCTGGGTCGCGCATATTACGAATTGGGTAACATTTCGGAAGCTAAGAAAGCGCTCAAGAGATCTTTAGCGATCGACCACACCTATGCCAAGTCTAGCCTACGCTTGGCTAGATGTTACTTAAAGGAAAACGAAACCGCTAAGGCGATCAAAGTTCTCCAGCAGGGAGTGAAAAGCGCCCCTACGAACGAGTATCTTAAGATCTCCTTGAAGAAGTTGGAGGAATTGGTCCGCAAGAAAGGGGCGGAAGATGCGGCGGAGAGAGCTGCAGTGTAAAAAACGGAACCGTCAGGAATGATTTTTAGAGAGAAAAGGAGACTTAAAACAATATGCGCATACTGGCAATACTAATGCTCGCGCTCGCCGCGAGTGGACTTTGGGCGGAGGGAACCACACCGGCGGCGGCTCCGACGCCGGATAACGCGACGCTCAACACCATGATCACGACGCTTAGGAGCGAAACGAACTGGTTGTGGACCGCGATTGCGGCTTTTCTAGTGTATTTCATGCAGGCGGGTTTTGCGCTGGTTGAAGCGGGATTTACTCGTGCAAAAAACACGGTCAATATCCTGATGAAGAACTTCATGGATTTTGCCATCGGTTCGCTCGCATATTGGCTCATCGGATTCTCCATCATGTTCGGTCCGCAATTGCTTTCGGGCTTCGGCATCGGAATTCCGGGACTAGCGGACGGCTTGATCGTTAAGGGTGGTAAGCCGGACGCGGGCGGATTCACGTTTTTTATCTTCCAGCTCGTGTTTGCCGGAACGGCCGCTACGATCGTTTCCGGAGCCATGGCGGAACGCACGAAATTCATCGCATACGTGATTTTCTCCGTTGTGATTTCCGCATTGATTTATCCTGTCTTTGGTTCCACCGCGTGGGCAGGTTTGTTCGGTCTCAATAAGGGTTTTCTGGAAACGAAAGGCTTTATCGATTTTGCGGGTTCCACCGTGGTTCACTCCGTGGGTGGATGGGCCGGCTTGGCCGGTGCCCTGGTTCTCGGACCAAGAATCGGAAAATACCAGGACGGGAAAGTGGTTCCGATTCTAGGCCACAACATGACGATCGCGGCCCTTGGAGTGTTCATACTTTGGTTGGGTTGGTTCGGATTCAATCCGGGTTCCACCACTTCGGTTACCGGCGGTCTTTTTGCGATCATCGCGGTCACTACGAACTTTGCCGCGGCCGCTGGTGCGGTTGCAGCGATGATGACGACCTGGATTCTATTCAAAAAACCGGATATAGGTCTGACTTTGAACGGAGCTCTGGCGGGATTGGTGGCGATCACTTCTCCTTGCGCGAACGTAAGCATTTCTTCCGCCGTCGTGATCGGTTTGGTGGCAGGTGTTCTCGTGGTATTCAGCGTGCTCTTTTTCGATAGAATCCGGTTAGACGACCCGGTAGGAGCGGTTTCCGTACACGGAGTCTGCGGCGCCTGGGGAACTCTTGCCGCAGGTTTATTTGCGGAAGAAGCTTACGGTGGAATCAACGGCTTCTTTTTCGGAGGAGGTTTCGGTCCGGTCGTGACTCAGATTACCGGAATCCTTTTCGCCTTCGTATGGTCGTTCGGAGCTTCCACACTTCTGTTTCTTGCGCTAAAATATACGATCGGTTTAAGAGTCTCCGAAGACGAAGAAATCCAAGGATTGGATATTTTAGAACACGGAAACGAAGCTTACCCGGTTTCCAAGTAATTCTAAAAATAAGAGACCCTCGCATTTGCCCTGCGGGGGTCGTCTTTTCCCATTGACGAATTCCGCCCCGTCCCCCCGAATGAAGGTATGACCTTGGGGAGACTTGCCTGTAGAATTTCCTTTTTGACGTTTTTCTTTTTGCTGCTCGGTTGCTTCGATTACGAAGAAGTGCTGACCATCAATCCTGACCTTTCCGGGGTGCTTGAGGTGACTTACATCGTCCCCACAAAGAAAAAGTCCGACGAGTCCCTAATCAAATTTTTGCCTACGCGAAGGGACGAGATCCTCAGCCGACTAAACAAGGGTTTTTTTTCCAAAAGCGTGGTTTTGAAGGATTATAGTTTTCAAAAACTAGAAAGTCCCGAAGCGGAGCCCGGAGCGTTTCGGGAAAAGGCAAAGGTGAATTATAAGGTGGAATTCGCGGATATCACCCAGATAGAAGGGATTTTGATCGGCAGCGTGCAGATCAAAAAGGAGAAGGCGAGGACGATCTATATCAAGAGGGAATTTCCTTCCGCCACTCGCGCGGCGGATTCCATGCAGATGGACGGAGAAAAGAAAGTCTTCGGAGAAACCTTACGCTTGATTCGGACGAATTCCATGAATTTTCGCGTGAACTTTCCGATCACTTCGATCTGTACTTCCAATCGCGGGGAAGTAAATCTGGGACGACTGAGTTATCGATTGCCTTTATCGGATACCATAGAGAAGGCCGGGAATAAGTCCTGGGATTACCGGATCACTCTGGTGTATTGATTTTAGGATAGAAGTTTGGTGCCGCATTCGGGGCAGAATTTGGCGCCTACTAATTCGATCTTGAAGCCGCATTGGTGGCAATATTTTTGTCTCGGAACGGGATTCTTTTCCTCCGAGGATTGTTGCGGGCTCTTTTCCGACCAGGTCTTGATTTTCCGATCCTGTTCCTCCAACTCCTGTACGATTCCCGCCGAGATGGACTTGAACTCGGGATCCGTCAGTTTTCCGGTGTCGAATTCGATTTTTAGATCTTTCAGATTTTCTAATAAAACTTCCCTTCGATTGACCAGTTCCTTTTTTTCGGTTTCCAGCTCCGAACCGTTCTCTCTCTTTACGAACCTCACGTACGCAAAGGGAGTCACTACCAGTGCGGCGAGCAGGAGGTAGAAGAATATCAAAAGAAAGTCCATTTATTTCTGCTTCTCCTCTATTTCGGAAAGATATTTTCTAAAGGCTTCGTTTTCCTGGCTCGGATTCGCATTCGAGGCTTTTGCGGCCGTGCGTTTTTTCAGATAGAGAAACATCAGTAGAATTCCCAACGCTCCCGCCATAAATAAGCTCGCGTCTATCCAAGTTGAATCGGGTTTGGCGAGAATATCGGGCCCGAATCCGTAGACCACGCTTTCCGCCATTCCGGTGTTTCCGGATTCTATGAATTTCGCGATCACCGGATCTTTGACGGCGTCGGGCCCGAATCCTTTTACCATCTTTTCCACGATCGTATCCGCAGATTCTCCGGATCGGATCCGATTTTCGATGAACACTTTCAGTTTGGCCGAGACCGTGCAGTTGTTAAACGAACAACTCTTGATGGCGATGGAGGGAATGCAAATACATCGTATCCTTCCGGTCACGTCGTGAAAGGCTCGAATCTCCTGCGGATCGGTCAGATTCGTGAACGTGGACTCGGCGGAAAGCGAAGATACGAAAAAGAGAATTATTGGGATGAACGAAAGTTTCACGGCCTATTCTCTCCGATCGGAAGCAGGATCAATAAACCGGAAAGGAAAAAGAGAAGCGAACCCGCCCAAATGAATTTGACCATGGGGTTGATCCAAACCTCCAGATTCGCGACGATCTGTCTAGGAAAGCGCAGGTATTGTTCCGATTTGAGATCGGGATCTCGGGTGAAGAAATAGCTCATGAACAATCTGGGAAGATCCGGGTTTTCGTCGGATAGATCCGCGTGTTCGATCGCTCCTAGTTGGACGTACAGATCCTCCTTGGGAGTGGAAGCTATTGCCGGTTCGCTCGTAGGGATATGAGTTTCGAAATCTCCGCTCAAATGGGAAATCTGAGGATAAAACCTTCTTTCGGTGACCATCGTCGCGAAATCCTTCAATTGACGTTTTACCTCGAAGGTCGCCTCGTGAGTGACGATCACGTTCCGGTGATTGACGCCTTCGTTGGGATCCCCGTTGACGATGGGTTTGATCTTTAGGCTGCTCGCGGCAATAACGTAATCCCCGAGCACCGCGGTATCCTGACTGGTATATACGACTTCGTTTGCTCTCGGGAGTTCCAAAAAGTAGAAAAATTTGACGGAGGTATTCTGCTTGAAAGCGTTTCCCGCCAAGCCGACGAATAAAATCACCATGGAGAGGTGGACCAGATACCCGCCGTATCTTCGTTTATTCTTCAATAACATCCGAATTCCGGCTGTGAAATATCCTTCCTTCGGATAGGAGATCCTTCGGGCCGCGATTCCGCGATGGTATTCCTGGGCGATGCCCGCTAGAGTAAAGACCGCCAGACCCACCGTTAGCACGCTGTAGACTTCTCCCAATACGTCGCCTAAGCTGTAATCGCTAATGGAATAATTGCGAGAATAGTAAAAGATATAAGCGGCAGCCCCGAGAACTCCGGCGATCAGCGGTTTGAAAAGCGTGGCGAAGAAAATCTTATCCGCCCCTTTTCTCCAAGCTAAGAGAGGCGCGGAACCCATCAAAAGTAGCAGCAGAATTCCGGAAGGAACTCCCCAAGAATTGAACCAAGGCGCCTTGAATTCTCTGCCGTACAAAAGCGGCGAGAACACTCCCAACAAAATGGACAGAGTGGCGATCACCAGTAGGAAGTTGTTCAGAAGGAAACTTCCCTCCTTGGAAGTCATTGCTTCCAGATTTCTTTCCGGGGAAAGTTCCTTTCTTCTATAGATTAAAAAACCGCAATATACGAAAAAGCTGATCCCTATGTATATGATGAAAGGGGTGCCTATCGTGGATTTGGAAAAGGAGTGCGGTCCTTCCAGAACTCCGCTTCTTGTGATCCAGGTTCCGAGCAGACAAAAATGGAAGGCCAGGATGATCAGGAGCATATTCCAGAATTTCAGCATTCCTCTTCTTTCCTGAATGATCATGGAATGTAGGAATGCGGTGGATAAAAGCCAGGGCATGAGACTCGCGTTCTCCACCGGATCCCAGGCCCAATATCCTCCCCAGCCCAATTCTTCGTAGGCCCATTTGGATCCTAATAGGATCCCCGTTCCCAAAAAGAACCAGGAAAAGATGCTCCACCTACGGACGAACCGGAACCAGTTTTCGGAGAGTTGTCCGGTGATCAGAGCGGAAGTAGCGATCGAAAACGGAATCGCAAAGCTGACGTAGCCCACGTACAGTATGGGCGGATGGATGATCATGGCCCAGTGCTGTAGGAGAGGGTTCAGTCCTCTTCCGGCCGCCGCTGCGGGTTGGAATTCCCGGAAAGGCTGTGCGTCCGGAAAGAAGATGGCCAAGAAAGAGAAAAAGCAGGCAAGCACCGCTAGGCTCAGGTTCATAATGGGAACCCGATCGTTGACCAGTTGTCTGGTCTGCCATAGGACCAAAAACGTAAAAAAGGAGAGAAGAAGATTCCAGAAGAGAAGGGATCCCGAAGAACCGGACCATACGGAAGTCATCTTATAGAATAGGGGAAGGTGCTCGCTCGAATGCATTGCCACATAGTAATTACTGAGATCCGTGCGGACCAATTGGACCACCAAAACCGCAAAGGCGAGCAAGACCACCCCGAAGTTGGTCATCAGTGTATATCGTCCCAGTTCGATTCCTTGCGGATCGTTTCGGAAAATTCCGTAAGAGGTCTGAACGATGGAAAAGAGAAGAAGGGAAAAAGAAGTGATGAGGCAGAGCGCTCCGAAATCGTTCATCGGGACCCGCTTTCATATTCTTCTGCAGAGGCTTCCTGATCGGAATAACCCGCTTCGTATTTGGAAGCGCATTTTGCCTCTACTCTATCCGCGACGAGAGTTCCGTTTTTCCAGACTCCGTCCACTCTGGCGCGAGTGCCTTCCTTGAACGCATCCGGGAGAAGTGTCGCTCCCGTGAAATACACGGGGACTTCCCGATCGTTCAGTTGCAGAACGAATTTGGCGGTTTTTCCCTCGCGGACAACGGTCCCTAGTTTTACGAATCCTCGCACTCGGAGCAATTCATCCCCGTCGTACTTTGCGGGGTGAGCGGCGAGTTCCGAAGCATCCAAAAGGATATAAGAGGTTTCTTTGGAGGAAAAAAAGGCGATGGCTCCCAAGGAGAGAGCGATTGTACCGGCGAGGATTGCGAATTTAACGTTCATCGTTTTTACTGGCTAGTCCTTAGACCAAGGAAACCGGAGCCTAAGGGGAAGAAAAGTGGAAATACGTTCGCGGGCGTCGTAAACCAGGAGTCCGATCCTCTCCTTCCAAACAGTGCTGGTGAGCGCGAGGGTGTGGGCCGAGGGAATGAAGGAATCCAAAGTTAGGACTTTGATCTGGGAATTGTAATCCGTAGGCCAAGGATGAATTTTCAGCCCGGTCTTACGAAACACTCTCAAAGACCTTTCCATGTGAAAAGCGGAAGTGATTAAAATCAGGGATTTCCACCCCTTTTTGCGGAAGATCTCGGCGGTATATTCCGCGTTTTCCTTGGTATTCCGGCTTTGGCTTTCCAAAAGAATCGCGGTTTTAGGGATTCCGAAAGATAGGAAAAAAATCTCCGCGAACTCCGCTTCTTTTTTGGTTTGGAAGAGCAGATTTCCGGAGCCGCCGGTAAAAACGATGCGGGGCGCCTTTCCTTCTTTGTATAACAAAATCGCATCCGTCATCCGTTCCGCGGAAGGACCCAACTGAGGCCTGTCCGAATAAAGGTTCATATTGTCCACGGCTCCTCCCAGTACGACGATCGCGTCCGCTTTGGGGAGCTCTTTGGAGGAAACCGGCGGATATTTCTCTTCTAATCCCTGAACCAGCCATTGGGAAAACGAATCCGTAGAACAGATCCAGAGAAGTAGCAAAGGGAGGCAAACTGCGATTCTTTGCTTCTTTTGCGGAAGCTTGAGTCCGGCCCAGAAAGCCAAAATCAAACAAATCGGCAAAGGAAATAGGAAGATCCCCGCAATCTTGGAAAGTACGAAAAAAACAGTTTCCATTCGTTACTCTCTTTTATTTCGAACAAGTATTCTGCAATGGATTTTTTTGGGAAAAAGGCAGATTCGTTCAAGCGAAATCGAACCGAATGGATTTATACTGGAGACATCTTCGTTAGGGAGTGCAACCATGAGATTTGCAAAAGAGATGGTCTTTTACTCGGCGTATCACCAGGAAAAAAGGAACATCTGGATCCACGTTTTGGGGGTTCCCACCATCACGTTTACTTTGTTCCTCGTATTGAGCCGGTTTACTTTGTTTTCGGTGGCAGGTTTCGAAATCACTGCGGCGACGATCTTTGCTGCGGTAGTGTTGGCTTATTATTTCACCCTAGACTTTATTTTCGCCTTTACCACGGCTCTCGTCTTCGGTTCCCTTTTGTCTCTTGCCCATTATCTAACGGCTTCTCTGGAAGCATCCACTGCTTGGACGGTCTTCGGAGTGGCACAGTTGGTAGGCTGGGGAGCACAGTTTTACGGACACTTCATCTTCGAAAAAAGTAGACCGGCCTTGTTCGATAACCTGTTTCAAGCGATCGTATCCGCGCCTATCTTCGTGGTGGCGGACGTATTTTTCGAATTGGGTCTCAGAAAAGACGTTCAGGAAGCGGTCCGGAAGGAACTCGCCGCCCAAGGGAAATTGAAAGACTTTCGACCGGCGCACTGAGAGAAGGAAGGGCCCCGTCGATTTCCCTTCTGAGCCCTATGTGCAGAATACGACCCGGACGGAACTGTTCGGGCCTAAAAAACGGGAGGGCTGTACGCCGAACATTTTCTTGAACGTCCTGCTGAGATGTGCCTGGTCCGCGAACCCGGCGGCATAGGCTGCGTCCGTAAGATTTCCTCCGTCTTTTAACAAGGTGGCGGCTTCCTGTAATCGTAGCCAAAGTTGGTACTGGCGAACGGGCAGTCCGAGTTGTTCCTTGAACAAATGCATGAACCTCGTTTCGGAAAAACCGGATTCCTCCGCCAGTTCCGGAACGGAAACGGAATTCGGAAGAGAACGTTTCATTCTTTCCGTGGCCGCCCGGATTCTCGGATCCAGAATCCCTTTAGCGGGCGTTTCCGCACCGATCGCGGAGAGTATGTCTTCGAATAAGAGTTTTGCGGAGTCGCATTCCAACCTTCCTTCCAAAAGATCCTTGCAATCCTTGCGGATCGGTTCCAAGTCGTTGGCCGGAATTTCGTGGATTCCCTTACGACCGTACTTGGCCGCGATCGAGGAGTAATCGCCGCTATGCGGATCGAATTGGAGTACGACGATTTCGGATTCTTCCGCCAATAAAGAGTGATGGAAATTCGGAGAAAGGATTACGGCTTGGTACGAGGTCCGAATGCCTTCTTCCGTCTCGATTTGAAAGGGAGAAGAAATCGAAATGAGAATCGAAGCCGCATAATGGGAATGCGCTTCGGTTACTAATCCACGATTTGCGAATAGGATCCTTCCTTCGAAATAAAAAAGGGCTCCCGTTTTGGATTCCTTCATTTCTCTATTCCTAAGACGTTCCGGATCCGATTCCAAGTGCGTTCCGGTTCCTCGAAAGGGAAAAAATGAGTGGCATTCGGCCAGATTTCCAGAGTGGAGTTTCGATTTCCTTTCACGATTTCTCCCGCGGCCTTGGGGGAACAAACTTCGTATTTTTCCGGAATGGTGATATGCGCTTCGACCTTGATTTTAGGGTACTGGAATAGGCTGAGTAGATTCGCGGAATTGAATATTTTCGCCTCTAGTTCCGGAGGGCAACGGAGTACTACTTTGTCTTTTTCTTTTCGGAAACAGCTTTTAAGATAATCTTCGAAGATTCCGTCGTCCCAGTTTGCGAAAGCGCTGCGTTTGCGGTAAGCCCTCCGGATCAAGTTCAGATCGGAGAACTCGCGACGACGGGATAGCGCTCCCTTTGCCATAGCGGTTCGAAAGAAATACGCATACAGGACGGACTTGATGTCGAGAACGACCGGATCCAGCGCTATGATTTTTCGGAATTTTTCCGGACGTACATAGGAGGAAAGGAGAAGGCTTGCTCCTCCCATGGAGTGGCCGATTCCGATGCAATTTTCCAGATTTTCCGATTCAACGAGAGCTAAAATTTGATCCCGAAAGAAAGACCAATTTTTCCATTCCAAACTGGGCTGCGATTCCCCATGACCGCAGAAGTCCAAGGCAAGAACGCGAAACTTCTTGGAAAGTTTTTCCGTATAATAACGATAGCAACCGGCGCTATAACCGTTGGCATGCGCGATCAAAACGGGAGGAGCTTTTTTTCGTCCGGCGTCGATATAGGAAAGACTAAGCCCTCGGAACTGGAATGTTTTTCTCTGCATCGGAGATTTGCCCTTGATCTTTCCCGTAATTTTCTTTCGATGGATTAAAAAAGTCGGAAGTCCGGCTTCTCTTCCGGGAAAATTCTTCAAACTTTCTCTCGGTGGAGTTCTAAGGAAAGAAAAATTGGACCCGGGGGGCCGATTAGAATGAAAGCAACTGTCGTGGCAGTATTCGTAGTGGCATTATTCTTCAACGCTTTAGCGAACATTCTGATCAAAGCAAGTTCCTTAGGAGATAAAACGGATACAGTGCCGGGAATCGAAGGTCTGGTCCGGAGTTTCCTTCACCCCGTATTCTTTGCGGGAATCGCTTCGTTCGGGATCGCCCTGCTCGGATACAGATGGGTGTTGGGAAAAGGGTTGAAGCTTTCCTTAGCGTATCCCGTTTTTACCTCGGCCGGTTTCATTATCGTTCTGCTCGCCTCTACCTTTCTATTTAAAGAAAAATTAAATTGGTCCCAGTGGGCCGGAATCCTTCTGATCGTGGCCGGAGTTTGGCTGACGGCCGGCGAAATGTTCGACTGAGTTCTCTTCCTTTTTTCGAACCGTTTCATGCGTTTTTCCGCGCTCATTTTATTCTATACCCTCGTCTTCTCTTGCGCTACATCTCCGGACCGCAGGGATCCTACGGGTAGTTCCGCGAGGTACGGGGCCGTCGGATTTTACGACGGAGATCCGGTCCCGGACAAGGTGGCCTATTTGACCTTCGACGACGGACCTTCGGACTGGACCTCCGAAATTCTGGACGTTTTGAGATCCGAGAAAATTCCTGCGACGTTTTTCATCTGCGGGATTTGGGCTCCGAACGTGAATCGCACGAACAATAGCTTTCGAAAATTCCGGGACGTACTGGTTCGGATGAGAAGAGAAGGTCATGCCGTGGGAAATCATACGATCGGTCATAGGAATCTCATGCCCTTGTCCGAGGAAAAAATCCGCAACCAATTCCGGGAAAACCAGGAAATGTACGATCGCGAACTCGGAAAAGAATCCGCGCCGATGACTCTTTTGCGTCCTCCTTTCGGTTCCCCGTTCAATCGTTCCGTTTCCGAAGAATCCAAGAGAAGAGTGGGGCTGGCATTGAGACGCGAGGGAATCGTGGCAATGTGGTCCAAACATTTCGACTCCTCGGATTCCAAGGATTGGGTCCGTGGAGAATGGTACGAAAAAGGCCCCCGAGTCAATCTGGACGACGAAAGATTCAAAGCGAAGATGGAGAGGATCTATTCCAGACTCGTGAGTGGTGCTAACGGAAAGGGGATCGTGGTTCTCTTTCACGACACCCATCCGACAACCAAGGAAATCCTGACCTCCGTGATCCGAAAGTTACACGCCGAAGGATACCGATTCGCGACGATGGAGGAATACTCCCTCTGGCGTTGGGGGAAGTCCAGCTCGGAGCTTTTGGTTACCGAACGGAATTCGGAATAAGTTCTTCTTCGAAAAAGTCTTTTCACATCTCTGCTTAGCGCAATACCTGCCTGAATCCAATCAGGGAGCCGCAAGAAAATGAACAAAGGTCCACTTTCCGGCGTAAAAGTCATCGATCTCAGTCTTTTGTTGCCCGGACCTCTTTGCTCCATGTACCTCGGGGACATGGGAGCGGAGGTGATTAAAATCGAGAATCCAAGGGCAATGGACGCCACGAGAGTGATGTTCAAAAACGAAAAAGGAGCTCCTTCACTGTTTCTGATGCTGAATCGGAACAAGAAAGCCATCACTCTGAATTTAAAACGGGAAGCTTCCAAAGAAATCCTGTTTAAATTGTTGGAGGACGCGGACATCCTATTAGAAGGATTCCGACCAGACGGTTTGGCAAAAATGGGGCTCGGATACCAGGACTTGAAAGACCGATTTCCTCGCTTGATTTACTGCGGGATTTATGGTTACGGAGATTCGGGTGCGTATCGGGATTTTGCCGGACACGACCTGAATTATTTGTCCTTGTCCGGAGTGCTGGCCCAAACCGGGAAGAATCCGCAGGCACCAGGTTTTCAGTTGGCCGACATAGGCGGAGGAACCTTGACTGCCCTCTCCTCGATTTTAGCGGCGCTGTATTTTCGGGAAAAAACCGGTAAAGGGCAAAAGATCGCGGTTTCCATGATGGAAGCTTCTCTTCAATTCGTCTCTCTATATGCGGGAATCTACTCCGCGACGGGAACAAACCCGGAAGGGGGAAACGAACTTCTATCCGGAAAGCTCCCGAATTACAATACCTACAAGACAAAGGAAGGTAGATGGGTTGCGCTAGGAGCCTTGGAGGAAATGTTCTTCAAAACCTTTCTGCGCCAAGCCGGTTTGGACACCCATTTGGAAACGACTCCTTTGGACGAGGGGCACTTTGACTCCTGGAAAAAGATCCTGACGGAATATTTTTCCTCGAAGACCTTAGCGGAATTGCAGCCGATCTTCGAAAACCCGGATTCCTGCCTGACCCCCGTTAAAACCATGGACGAGGTAGCCATCGATCCGGTTTTGCGGGAAAAAGGAATGATTCTAGACCGGAAGCATCCCAAATTCGGGGATTATATCCAGTTCGGTTCCCCGTTTCCCTTCTCCGAGACAAAGGTATCTTATCGGTCCGATCCTCCGGAACACGGGGAACATACGACGGAAATCCTGAAATCCTTGGGATACAGCGATGCCGATATCGAGGAGTTTCGGAAAGAGAAGGTCGTTTGAGTCGTTCAAATGTAAAATGATTAAATAATTCTCTTTCAATAAGAAATTTTCTTTTCATAAATCAGTTTATATAATTATTTACTGAATTAATGGCAAAGAAAATTTTGATGTTCGGTCTAATTCTCTTTTCTTCGATTTCTGGGTTCGCGTCTTGCTCTTCCGGAGAAGTGCTGATCCAGCCGAAATTGACAGGAAACGAGAAGATCATTCGTAGAGTAAGTGGTGAGGCCTGCGGTTTTATGGGGCTGGCGCTGCCGGGTTACTATTTTGTTCCGATCCAGCAAAACTCCAGGGTGGAAAGGGCGTATGCGAACGCACTGATGCAAGCTCCCGGCGCTGTCGCATTGACGAATATGACAATAGAAGAGAGTTGGACCTGGGTAGTGCTCGGGACCTTACGTTGTTTGAAAATTTCGGGAGATGCGGTGCAATGAGAACCATCCTATCACTTTTCCTCACTGCGGCGACCGTACTCACGGTCGGATGTAATTCCGTTCCGTTGAACATGCCCGCTAACGCTCCGTTGAAAACGGAAAAAGGACAATCCATAACTTCTTATCCGATTTCGGCCGAGTCTTGCGGATTCCAATTGCTTCTGTTTATTCCGATCGGAGTCAATTCCAGACAAGTGGAAGCTTATAGCAAATTGATTTCCCAATCTATCGGAGGAAGGATTTCCGATCTCAAGATGGAGGAATCCTGGTACTACGGACTTGTAGGGACCGGATATTGCACCCGTTTCTCCGCGTTGTTATCTAGAGCAAATTAAAAAGTAAAAAGAAATTCTGCCGGATCATTTCCGGCAGGGTTATTTCCTCCTTCGATAGAATTCTCCTCCCTCTTTTTTTCTTCAATTGTAATCAACTCTACGCCACATTGAGGCATTTTTTCCATTTTTTGGTGAAATAAATTCGAGTTGGTTTGTATTCTCTAGTTCCCCTTTTTGGAATTCGAATTAGTATATTAATAAAAAATAAAGATGTAATTCGTTTAACTACAAGGATGTTTTTATTTTCGTTATTCTAAAAAGGAAAATTCGAATTGGAATGTAGATTTGTCTCCTTTTCGAGTTGTTTGCTCCTTTGTGTCTTTATTTTTCTCCCGCATCTTTTTCGTTTTTAATTCTCTTTTCATATTAAGGTTATGCTCACTTTGGCGATTCTATCGAATGTACAACGGATAATCGTCGTTATTCGGATTCTGAATTTTATATTACATTCGTTGTTATATAAAATTAGAGGGCCATTTTGCTTATTATCTGTACGATGGGATGTAATAATCAAAGTAACATTCATTATAAAATCTTAAAGTTACGATTTCATTTTGTTTTTGGCTCCGTACAAAAATTTATTTACAAAGTGGAAGCCGATCGAGAAAAGTTGGCAAAAAATAAAGACGAAAAGTGTCTCAGTAAGAAAAGGCATTTCGCCTAACAAATGAAAAAGGATGTAAAAAATGTCTCTGATAGAAGAAAAACCGCAAATCGTTAAGGAACATTCCGGAATGGAATTGGTGGAAAGTTTCGATAGGAAGCTCGTTCACAAATACAACGAAGAGAATGTTCTTTTGTCCGGCCTCGATAAATTGAAAAGCGATGGAGAGCATGAAAAGTATCTGATTACCGTAAGGGTAAAGATGGATCATTCTTTCTTCTTCGAACACCCGAGGAATCACGTGCCGGGAATGTACATCATCGAAGCCGGACGTCAGGCGGGGCTCGCGATCGCCCACAAGTTTTATTCAGTTTCCTTCGAAAGCGAGTTCATACTGAATCAATTGACCGCCGAGTTCTTTAGCTTCGCGAATATCTGGCAACCTTTACAGATCTTGATCGAGGCGAAGGACGTGACTTGGAGAAAAGGACAGCTCGTCAGTTACAATTTAAAGGGAACCTTCCTGCAAAATTCGAAGGAGATCGCGGCGATCTGCGGAATTTTAACCGTAATGGGTAAGAACATTATGGAAAAGCTCGAGCGATCGTTTTCCAAATTGGAACCGGAGTCGAAAGCCTAAAGGCGAAAGACGAAAAGGGAAAATACAGAAATGGAAACTAAGAAAAAACAATTGGGTATTATCAGGCATAGAGCCGATCTACGCCCCTTTTTTTGGGTGTTAGGGGTCGGCTCTCTGCAGTTTTGTGCGTTTTATTTTTGCGATTCGGTCGAATCCGCGATTTATTCCGCACTAGCTCTATTCATCCCGCAGGCGTTGGTCGGCCCGATCAGCCATAACCACGCCCACTATTCCATGTTGAAGCCGAAATGGATGAACAAGGTTTTGGAAGTGCTTATGTATTTGGAGTCCGGTCAGATGGCGAGTAAGTTCCGTCTCCATCACAACTTCGGCCACCACCTGCATTATACGGATCCCAAAAAGGACACTTCCACTTGGGTCCGTTCGAACGGGTCTTCCATGAATCGTCTGGAATACATCTTTATGTATTTCGCGACCTATACGTATAGAACCGTTCAGGTGGGAAAATCGCATCCGGCTCTTTTGCGCCAATTCTACTGGCAGCAATTCTTCGCGACCGCTGCGATCGGTATTCTGGTTTACCTGAATCCGCTGAACGCGTTGATCCTATATCTGGTTCCGATGCTTCTCTCCTGGTTGGTGTTCATCAATTTCACGTACGACAACCATATCGACCTACATTCTAAGGACGATTACGAGGCCTCGATGACCAATACGAATCCGCTTATTAATTTTATGATATTCAATAACGGATACCACTTGGCTCACCATATCAAGCAGGGTCTCCATTGGTCGGAGCTTCCCGAATTTCACAAATCCATCGAACACAGGATTCCGGAACATTTGCGTCCCGTGATCGTAAGGTGATCGATATGAAGCAGAAATCGGTAGCAGTCATAGGCGGCGGGATCTCCGGGATCGCAGTCGCCCATTACCTAAGGGAAAAAGGGATTCGCGTTCAGATCATTGAGGCCGAGGACAGACTCGGAGGAAGGATGGCAACCGCGTCTCTTCGCGGTCGAGGTATTGCCTTGGGAGGAAAAAACATCGGAGTGAAATATTCCCTTTTTCGGGAATTTACGAAGTCCATGGGAGATCACCCTTTCGAATACTTCGGCTTGAACTCCTCTCGGATCCGGAATGGAAAAATCGTCACGTTCGATGAAAAGAAGAGATGGAGAGGAATGTTGGAATTCGCCAAGTCCTTTTCTCTCCGCGACCTAGTTCGGATGATTCCTATGATCCGTGCCGTCAAGGCCGATCGGATCAAGGACGGTTATCTGGGAAGTCCTTTCTTTCAAAGTTGGCAAAGAAAAACCAAGGATGCAAAGCTTGCCTCAGTGTTCCGCAAGAATCTTGTAGAGCAGTTCATCCGCCCGATGACGGTTCGGATGAACGGAGCCGAGCCGGCAGAGGCCAGCGTAGGGAATTTCGGGAGCAATCTGAGCGTAGCGTTCGATACCTACGAACAGTTATCGAACGGATTGGATCCTTTATTCGAGCGTTTCTCCTCTCTGGTTCCTGTGAGACTTAACACGAGCTTGGAATCTCTGATCGTCCGCGAGGGAAGAGTCGTGGGAATCAAGGTGCTCCAGGAAAAGAGATTGGAGGACCTTTATTTCGATCATGTCGTATTGACGACTCCCGCTTCCGTCTCGGCCTCTCTCTTGCGGAACCATTTTCCGGAATTGAGCGGAACTCTCGAGCAGGTCAGGTATTTTCCGGTTGCGGTCGTCGTAGCGGAATACGCCAAACCGGTGTTTAACGAGAAAGTTCGGGCTTTAGTTTTCCCTTCGGACAAACCTTTGAGTAACGCGGGCGTTTACGGTGTGAACGACAGACATATCGTACGATATACGTTCAGCGGAAAGTCGGCTAGGGATATTCTTTCGGGTCAACCTTCCTTGGAGGATCTGGTCGCACTCGGAGAAAGAACTTTGTCGGAATTCATCCCGTTTCGGGAGAACCCTCGGGTTTCCTTTACCGGAAAAGTCATGAAACTCGGGTTGTGCGCTTATGCGTTCGATTACGAGAGATTCAGAAGGGACTTCGACTTTCAATCTTCCGCAATCCAAGGGCTGGAACTGACCGGAGATTATCTTCGAGGCGCTTCCATCGAAGCCTGTTTTAGAGCCGCAAAAGAATGCGTGGACGGACTACAGATTTCGGATGCGCGGATTCAAAACGGCAAAGAGGAAGAAAAAGCCTTGGCGGCGAGTTATTAGAAATCCTATGCGAAAAAGACAAAGCGAAATTCTTTCTCCCGAATTCTTTCGATTTCGGAAAATTAAACTAGCCTATTATTCGGTTCCTTCCGCCTTGAAGGCCGAGAAGGAGCCGATCCTGTTCTTCCATGCGAACGGGTTTTCGGCATTAACCTATTCTCCCATATACGAGGATCTGAGTAAGGCAGGATATCCCGTGTATGCCCTGGATTTTATGGGACACGGATTGTCCGAAGCTACGGACGAATTCCGCGATTGGTATTTTTTTCGCGACCAGGTACTTGCCTTTTTGGATCATCTGGGTCTGGAGTCCGTTTTCGGGGTCGGTCATTCGCTCGGAGGTGCGTCGGTTCTTTTAGCGGCTTCCAACGATATAAAACAACGTTTTCGTAAACTTGCGGTTCTGGATCCGACCGTACTGACTCCTCTGACTTCTAATCTTTTATACTTCGTCCCGAATCCGCTGGCGAAACTCGCGGATAAACGGAGAGCAGTATTCAAAAATCTGCAAGTAGTGGAAAGAAGTTATAGGATGATGCCTATGTACAAACGTTGGCAGCCTAAAAGTTTTCAAGCATACTTAAAAAGCGCGTTTCGTATCCGTTCGGACGGGCAGTTCGAACTTTGTTTGCCGCCGAAAATCGAAGCCCAGATCTTCAGAGGACTGAGACCGGGCCATTGGAAGAATTATAGAATACTACGACAGCAAATCCTCGTTTTATCCGCTACGCGTTCCGACGTCACTCCGCCTTCCGCCTGTAGGAAACTCACGAGGAACAATCTGGAATCCGCATATTTTCGCCATTCCGATGGGTCCCATTTCTTTCCCATGGAAGATCCGAGTTGGGTCTCGAATCATATAACCAGATTCCTTTCCGGAGAAGAGAATCAAGGGAAGAGGAAATATGAAACGATTTCGTAAAGGTTCGGATTATCTGGAAGACCTACGCGACGGTCGCAACGTTTTGTTCGAAGGAGTACGTGTGGAAAACGTGGCGGAGCATCCCGCGTTTCGAGGGGGGGCTGGCACCATCGCCTCTCTGATCGATCTGCACCATCGGGAAGATTTGGAAGATCGGATGCTTTCCTATTGCGAAGATGATGGACGGGAATTTTCATCTTCCTATCTGATCCCTAAAAGTTTGGAGGAATTACGGAAAAAGGGGAGCTGCTTTCGCGAAATCGCAAAAGTGACCGGAGGTATGATGGCTCGGACCCCGGATTTTCTTGCGACTCTATTGGCGAGTTGGAACGCCGCGAGCGCAGTGTTCGGGCGTAAAAACGGAGAATATGCGGAAAATATAAAGCGATATTATTCTCTTTCCCTGGAAAGGAACCTAGTGCACTCCCATGCCATCAGTGATCCTCCTATGGATCGGTTTTTCGACCTATCGGGCGATAAGAAACTGACCTTAAGAAAAGTGGGAGAAACGAAAGACGGAATCATAGTCAGTGGTATCAAGATGCTCGCCACATTGGCGCCCATTTCCGACGAACTCATCATCTATCCGTTCCGACCGCTGAAAGCCTCGGATATAAGCGAAGCCCTTGCATTCGCGATTCCGATCGGAACTGAGGGCTTGAAATTGCTTTGCAGAAGCGGCATCGCTACGGGAGACAAGGCATTCGATCGTCCTCTTTCCGAAAGATTCGACGAAATGGACTCTCTTTGCATATTCGAGGACGTCCTGGTTCCGCATGAGAGAGTCTTTATCGACGGCGACGTTCCATTCGCCAACGAATTGCGTTCGGAGACGGGAATGGTCTCATACGTTTCCCACCAAACCTGTTCCAGGACTGCGATCAAAGGGGAATTCATGTTGGGTCTCGCCAGTCTTTTGGCACGCTTCAGCGGCAGAGGTCAGCAGAGCGCGATCCAGCAGATCTTGGGAGAAATGGCGGCTAACGCGGAAATCTTGAGATGCCTTCTGGTTGCCGCAGAATCCGAGGGAGAAGCGGATCGCTTCGGTAATTTCATTCCTGGTCAGACCGCTTTAGGCGCCTCAAATGCGGTCGCCTCGCAATTTTACTCCCGTTCCGTCGAGATCCTAAGATCCATAGGTGCGAGCGGACTTATCATGCATCCTACGGAGTCGGATCTTTCGGAGAAAATGGATCAGGAAATTCTAAAATACTTCGGGATGTCCGGCGAAGACGCCTTTACGCATATCAAGATATTGAAGATCGCCAGCGATCTGGTCGTCAGTTCCTTCGGCGGAAGGCAGCTTCTGTACGAACAATTCTACCTCGGAGCTCCTCAGGCGGTTCAGACCCGCTTTTTCCACAGTTATCCAAGGTTGAAGGATGCGGAGCTGTTGGTGGAAAGGATCTTCGTTCCACCCCGAGTCCCAAGTTTTTAGGAAGGCTTTTATAATTAGGTGAAAATGAATGAGCGAAAAAGAAAAAAAACACTATCTGCCCTTAAACTCGATGAAAGCGCCTCGCTTTACCGGGGTTCGCACTTTTATGCGGCTTCCGAATCTTGCCGTTTTGGAAGATGTGGACGTCGCGGTGGTGGGAGTTCCTATGGATTCCGCCGTCTCTTTTCGTTCCGGGGCTAGATTCGGACCGGAGGCGATACGGAGCGCGTCCGTTCTTCTTCGGGATTACAATCCGGTCTTGAAAGTAAACGTTCCGGAAGTTCTCTCCATGGTGGACTACGGCGACGCGCCGGTAGTTCCCGGTTATCACGAAGAAAGCCTGTACAGGGTACAGAATTTCTTGGAACCGATTTACGAGGCAGGAGTGGTTCCCTTGATTCTCGGCGGAGACCATTCTCTTACGATGGCGGAATTACGGGCTTTGGCGGCCGTTCGAGGGCCCGTCTCCGTCGTTCATATCGACGCTCACGGAGACGTTTTAGATAATTATTATGGAGTCCGACATTTTCACGGGACCGTTTTCAGGAGAGCGGTAGAAGAAGGACTCGTGGATCCGTCCAGATCGGTACAGATCGGAATGAGGGGAACCTTGCATCCCAACGATCTGGGCTCGGGCGAAGGCTTGGGTTATCGAGTGATTTCCTGGGAGGAGTTGAACCTTTTGTCTCCTGCCGAGTTGGGAAATATAGTCAAGGAGAGGGTGGGGGATCATCCGGTGGCTCTTTCCTTCGATATAGATTTCCTGGATCCTGCATTCGCACCCGGGACCGGAACTCCGGAACCTGGTGGACCCAGTACATACCAAGCATTCCAATTTTTGCGAGCCCTCGGGCCTCTGAATTACTGTAGTTTCGACTGCGTGGAAGTGTCTCCTCCTTATGATCCTACCGGAATCACTGCAATCAACGCCTCGGCGGTATGTTTCGAACTGCTTTCCCTTTTAGCATTAAGGCGAGCCGACTCGGAGGCTCGGAAATTCCGATCGACCGAAGAAAGCGACGGGATCTCGGAATTAAAATATCCGCATTTTCGGTGATATCATGATTTTAGAAAATTCGAAAATAGAGATTCATAAAAACTTAATACGCCAAATAGGTTCCGTTTGGGGGGAAGGGCTAACGTTAGGAAGGCATTCCGCGGACGATCTCGCAAATCGATTCGGAACTCCTTTGTACGCGTTTAACGCGGAGTCCGCCCGTACCAACCTGGTTAGAGTCTCAAAATCGTTCGGGGACAATGTGGGGATTTTATACGCTCTAAAGGCGAATCCGAACGTATCGATCGGAAGAATATTCCGTTCTTTAAATGTCGGAGCGGAAGTGGCTTCGGCAGGAGAGATTTTAATCGCGCTAAAAGCGGGCTTTTCCAGGTCTTCGATCCGCTTCAGCGGTCCGGGAAAAAGAAACGAAGATTTAATATTCGCTCTGGAGAATCGGATCGGAGCGATCAATATAGAATCGGAACGGGAATACGAAAAAATTTGCGAGCTGGCCCGTTTTTCGGATTATAAGCCCGTTCTTACGCTTCGGGTAAATCCTAAAGGCGGATCTTCCGGGTCCAGAATGTCCATGGCGGGGAAGTCCAAGAAATTCGGAATCGATCAGGATCGAATTCTAGAGTTGGCCCGAAGAATTTCGACCGAGAATGTCTGCGAGTTGGAAGGGCTGCATATCTATGCGGGCACCCAATGTTTCGATCATTTCGCTTGGTTGAAAAACGCAAGAGACCTCCTGGGTCTCGCGAACGAACTGGAGAGATTCGTTCCGATCCGAACCTTGAATTTCGGCGGAGGATTCGGCGTGGCTTTGTTCGACGGTGATCCCGAGTTCGATTTGGATTCCGCCGGAAAAGGTCTCCAGGCGATGATTGCGGAGGACGGTAAGCCGGAGAGAAAATATTTCATCGAACTCGGACGATATCTGGTCGCGAATTCGGGAGTGTATCTCTCCCGAATTCTGTACAAAAAAAAGTCCTTTGATCGGAACCATCTCATTTTGGACGGAGGAATGCATCATCATTCCGCCGCCGCAGGAATCGGGGCGATCCTCAGAAGACCGTTTCCGATCGTCTCCGCCAAGGCATGCAGTTCCCTCGTATCCGAGGAAGTGACGTTAGGCGGGGTATTGTGTACGCCTGCCGACGAATTCGCTTCCGGTCTGTCCCTTCCGGAATGCGAAGAAGGGGATGTTATCGGAATTTTGGGATCAGGCGCGTATGGATTAACTTTTAGTAATATACTATTTCTGAGCCACCCTTCTCCGGCGGAAGTTCTGGTGGACGGAGAGGATGCAAGATTGATCCGAGAGCGCGGCAAAATCGAGGACGCATTATCAGGACAGGTATTTTCGGTTTTAGGACAGGAGGGCATTTCTTGATGCTTTCCAGATTCGAGCAGATCCTCGAACGATATCCGGACAAAATCGCGGTCAGCAACGAGTTCGGAGCCATGACGTTTTCGAGATTAAACGAAGAGGCGGACCGTTTGGTTCCCCTCCTTTCCGCAGTAAATCGTCCTGTGGTCATGCCCGCTTTGCCGGGTGGTCCGGAGTTGACCCTTCTCCAGCTTGCCGTGTGGAAAGCGGGCGGAGTTCTCGCTCCGATTCCGGAAAAATGTACGGAACGGGAAGCGAAAATCTTCTCGGAGCAAATCAGACCGGATCTCGTCGCGGTTCATTCCTTGTCCGAGCAAAAGGAAATTCTAAAAGGGATCGAATCCGAGATCCCCATCCTATCTTTTCGAACCAAAGAAGAGGATTGTTCCGATCGTAATGTGTTATCGGTATGCAAATTAGAATATTCTAAAACTTTACATAAACTTTCCGTTTTCATTCCCGAGGGAGTAATGTTGGTCCAATTTTCATCGGGATCCACCGGCCGCCCTAAGGCCATCCTTCTTTCCGAGCGGAACTTGATCTCCAATCTGGATGCAAACCGAGATCATTTATCGCAATTCGCCGGAAAGGACGCCTTTTGTTCCGTGCCTCAATACCACGCAATGGGGTCCGCCGTTCTACAGGAACTTTTGTGGGTCGGGTGCGGGGTTCATTTCTCCAATCGATTCATGCCGGGAGAACATCTGGCCAGGATAAGGAAATTCGGCTGCGCTTCCATTTCTACCACCCCCAACTATATGAAACTTTTATTGGATATAGGCGGGTTAAATCGGGAGGGATTCCTTCCTCTGGAATCGTTTACGATAGGAACGGCCGCCCTAGACGGAAAATTGATGAGGCGGATCCTGGAAGTTTATCCGGAATCCAAGATCTATTGCAGATACGGGTTAAGCGAATCCGTCGGTGCATTGACCCGTCTGGAATTGAATTTTGGGGACACGTACGTTCCGGGCTCGGTTGGAGTCCCCGTTTCAGGAGTGGAATTCTCTTCCGATCTGGCCGGGCAAAAAGAGACGGAGATTATCGTTCGGTCCGGTTGTGTCGCAATGGGACAGCTATCGGACTCGGGAGAGTGTTTCGCCATCACCGATGACCTAGGGTTTTTGCATACGGGAGATACGGGATTTCTAGATGCGAACGGAAATCTACGGATCCTCGGCAGAAAGAATTCCTTTTTAAAAGTCAACGGCTATCGGGTCAGCTCTTTGGAGATCGAATTGATCCTGAAATCCATTCCCGGAGTTCAGGAAGCGGTAGTAGTCGGAGTCGCGGATGATCAAAGCGGCCAATCTATCGTGGCCTGTATAGAACCGATTCCGGGCAGCTTGCTGCCCGATTCGGCCGAGTTCGATCGTTTGTGCAGGTCGGAAATGTCCTCTTACAAAATCCCGAAGAGATTCGTAATGTACGAAAATCTTCCGAGAACGAGCGCTGGAAAACCGGATCGAGAAAGAATCTATCTAGAGGTGAACGGATGAACGAAACGAGCTTAATGGATTTAAGGCAGGAGATAGGAGAACTCGTAAGCCGGGTGATCCGCGAGGGAAACGGGCGAGAGGTTTTAGTGCCTCAGGATGTCCGTCTGGTCCAGCAGGGATATTTGGATTCCATATCTTTTGTGAATTTAATTTTAATTATACAAGAGAAGTATAATATATCTATAGATATATCCGATTTGCAGGAGGATAATTTCGGGTCCGTATCGGAAATTTCGAATTTCGTCCTTATGTCCAAAAGATCGCAGGAAGACCCGACAGGCAAAGACCGGTTCGGAGAGAACTAAGGGAAGTTTTTTTAAAGATTTTAAAATCCGGACCGGCTTCGAAAAGATGCGGTCCTTGAAATGAGTTTGAGGATGATTTATGGACAATACGTTAGAAAAGACATCGATGAATTTAATCGAAATAACCCCCCGGCCTAATTCGATTTCCTACGTCCCCGATTTGGAGG
Source organism: Leptospira fluminis (assembly GCF_004771275.1). Classification (GTDB taxonomy): domain Bacteria; phylum Spirochaetota; class Leptospiria; order Leptospirales; family Leptospiraceae; genus Leptospira_B; species Leptospira_B fluminis. Next base: position 162,836 of record NZ_RQEV01000015.1, read on the forward strand.
ACTCGGAAGTGGAACAGACCGTGGCTTTGATCGAAAAGGTGGCGAAAAAATATCCGAACGCCCAGTCCTTGGAATTTCTGAAGGCGGCTCCTTTGCTCGCACAGGAATTGCCGCATTCGCTTCGTAATTATATTCACGAAGTCCGATTGAAGGAGAAGCCGGCCGCTTTCGTGATCCGAGCTCTCAAAGTCATCGGAAAAACGTCCGTCCCGACTCCGAGAGACTGGAAAGACGTTACTCATCCTTCCTCGACTCACAAGGCGGAGATATTCTTGGCCTTAGTCGCGTCCTTGCTGGGAGACGTCTTCGGTTGGACGACTCAGCAAGACGGTAGATTCGTCCACGACGTTCTCCCGATGAAAGGTCTGGAAAACGAGCAGGTAGGTTGGAGCAGTCTGACCCAATTGAGCTGGCATACGGAAGACGCGTTTCACGAAGAAAGAGCGGATTATCTCGCATTGCTTTGTCTTAGGAACGTGGACAAAGTCGCTACCATGCTTTGTTCCGTGACCGATCTGGATCTGCCGCCGGAGATCGAAACGATTTTGTGGCAGGAAAGGTTCGTGATCCGACCCGACCAATCCCATACCGCCAAGCATAATTCTCTGGGAGCCGGGGCTTTCAAAAAAATCGAAGAAATGTCCAGGAATCCGAAACCGGTCTCGCTTCTTTTCGGAAATCCTAAGAAGCCGTATCTTCGGATCGATCCGGATTATATGGAAGCGATGCCCGGGGACGAGGAGGCGGCGCATGCGTTGGCTACCGTCATCGAAAACATCAATTCGCATATCGCCGATTTGGTGCTACACGAAGGAGATCTTTGCATCATCGATAACCTTCAGGTCGTTCACGGGAGAAGGTCCTTTGTCCCGAGATTCGACGGTCAGGACAGATGGCTAAAGAGGGTCAACGTAAAGCGGGACCTCAGACAATCCGCGGAATCCTTTGACGAAGGTTTGCGATTGATGCAGACCCTTCCGCAAAAGTTAGAAAAGAAAAAGGCCGTCGCGAGAGAAATCGACCTGATCGAGGCCGTCCAGCCGATACGCGGATTGGCTTTGGCGGCTTGTTTGCAGCATTTCTTTTTTTGCGGGATTTTCGACCTACTGGCAAATTCTCCCGAAAAGAAATTCGATCTGGACGAACTCGCTTCCGAACTCGGTTTCGAGAGGGATAGGCTGGAGGGTTTACTCCGATTCCTGAGGAACGAAGGTTTTATCGAGGGATTAGAAGCGAAAATCAGACTTACTCCCAAGGCCCATAAGTGGTCCATGTTTCGTTCCTGGTACGAGATGATGGTCGGGGGATACGCGCAGACTTTCCTTTCTATCGACGATGCGCTACCGAAAGGAAGTCCTCCCGCTCCGCGTAACGCCGAATTGGTGGGGATCGGGAGTTGCGGAATCAGTATGCACGATTCCATTCCCATCGTGATGCGTCTTTTGGCGACTTTGAAAAAGAAACCCGAGCTCGTCATCGATCTGGGATGCGGAAGCGGTTCCTACCTTACGGAAATCTGTAAGAAGTATCCGGATACAAAAGCGATAGGGATAGAGCCGGACCTGGGCGGGTGCATAGCCGCGGAAAAGCACGTCTCCGAATCCGGGATGACCGAAAAGATCCGGATCGTGCAGGCAGACGCGATCGAGTATATCAAGAAAATGGAAACTCCTCCGGACGTGATCCTTCTCTGCTTCGTGATCCACGAGGTTCTTGGACAATCGGGAGAGGAGCGTGTGATGGAGATGCTCCAATCCGCGATGAATGGAGGACCGGACCAACGGTTGATCATCATCGATATCGATTATCGAATCGACGAACCTTCCACCATGAACCACAAACTGGCCGAAGGATACTACAACGCGTATTTTCTGGTTCATCCCTTTACCAGTCAGAAACTGGAAAGTGAAACATATTGGGATCGCCTCTTCGAGAAATGCGGATTCGAAATCGAAGCGAAACGGACCACGGATCAATCCATAGACTCCACGAATATAGAGATCGGATGGCTCTTAAAACGGAAAGCATGAGCTCCCAAGTTTTAGAAGAAATCTCTTCGGAAAAGGCGGCCAAAGGGAAGAAACTTTCCCTTCCCTTTATCCTGAACGGGAAGGCGATCAAGCCGGAGGAAGATTCCGAGCTTCGCGTCGAAGTGCCGGGAGGAACTGTCGTGTTTCCGAGTCGAACGCAGTTCGAAACGAATTTCGACTCTTCCAAAGGGGAACTGGAAAGAACTCCGACCCAGGAGATCATCGGCTTTCTGCACCGGGTAGGCCGGATGTGGGAAAACGACGAGTACGTCCGTAGAAGGATCTTCATCCGCCAAATCCGTGAGTTTGCGGGTTATTCGGAGCAGATGGCGGTGGCGGAGGCGGATCTGATCGCCGCGACTTTGCGCGGCAGCACCCGCTTGTGGGATACTCTTCAGATCGAGTTAGGGGATAGGTTCGTACTCGATTCCTGGATTCGAAAGGAAGACTGTGAAGTGAGGGCTTTTCCGAAAGGATTGGTCGTTCATATTCTTGCGGGCAACGCTCCCATCGCGGGAGTCCTTTCGATTTTGAGATCGATCCTTACGAAAAACCGAACTCTCGCAAAGACCGCTTCCGGAGATCCGATTACCGCCACGCAACTCGGATTGAGCTTTCTGGATCTGGACCCGAACCATCCTGTGAGTCGGTCCTTCCAAACCGTCTATTGGCCTTCCGATTCTACTTTCGGCGCTTCGATCCTGCAAAAAGCGGATACCGTCTGCGTTTGGGGCGGAAATGAGGCGCTGGCTTGGACGCACAGAAATACCCCGCCAGGTATAGAGATCGTTTCTTTCGGGCCCAAACAGAGTTTTTGCGTTGTGAAAACGGACGGCATCGATTTGGGAACCGCTGCCCGCTTGGTCGCTCACGATATATCGATGTACGACCAGCAGGCCTGCTTTTCCACACAGAACGTTTTCGTACTCGGAGACCATCTTTCGTTCGCTAAGGCGTTGTCGACGGAGTTGGAACGCTACGACCGGGTTCTTTCCCCTCCGGAAAGAAGTATGGATCAGAGAGCGGGGGTCGTTCTCTCAAGAGTTCACCATGAATTTTTAGGGGCGACCGTTTCTTTCGGAAATTCCGACTCTTGGCAGGTGATCGTTTCCGAGCCTCGGAATAACCTCCGTCATCCCGGCTGTAGAACCGCCTTCGTCTTTAAGATCGCATCTCCGGACCAATTGCTTCCGATGATCGATTCTTCCATACAGACGATCGCCGTTTATCCGTCGGGAATTTTGGATAACGAAAGGGACGAGATCGGAAGATCCGGAATATCGAGGATCGTGGAAGCGGGTTCGAGCGGAATTTATCGGTTAGGAGCCACGCACGACGGGATGTATCCCATGACGAGATTCGTAAGGTTCGTAAGCACGGAGTTTCCGTCTTCCTTTCATCCGAAAGGGATGACGATCCCTTTGGACATGTCAAAGATCATTGAGCACCGTCAGTTCAGGGATTTGTTCGTTTAGAAATCGTAGATTTATTAGGAGATTATAAAATGAAATGGGGAGTCGCTTTAACGACATATAAACCGCCGCACTGGGACCAGTCGACGGTTTTCAAGAATTCCCGGGATTTTGCCACGGAAGCGGAAGAACTAGGCTTCGACGATCTTTGGGTGCTAGAACATCATTTTACCGAGTACGGTCTATGTCCGGACGCGATGATGATGGCAGGATTTCTTTTAGGTATGACGCAGAGAATAAAAGTCGGGACCGCAATTATAGTGGCTCCGTTGAATCATCCCGTACGCCTTTTGGAACAGGTTTCTCTGTTGGACCAATTGAGCGACGGGAGATTCATCGCGGGTTTCGGAAGAGGTTTTTTTCCGGCGGATTTCGAGGTATTCGGCATCAACCCTTCCCAAAACCATAAGATGCTGCAGGAATGGATTGATATCATGTTTTCTGCATGGAAGAATAAAGGGAAGATCTCCTGGGATACCGACCTAATCCGATTCCCGGAGATTGCGGTTTATCCTAGCTGTTCCACCGTTCCGCATCCTCCGGTCTATGTGGTAGGAGAATCCCCTTCCACGATAGAATGGGCGGCGACTTTGGGCATCCCGCTGATCATGAACGTTCCCCAATCCACCGAACAGGTAAGAGCGAAGTTGGATCTGTACGGCGAGATCGCGGAAACGAACGATCACGATCCTAGTAAAATCGATCACGTGATATCCGCAGTCGTTCATGTGGCCGATAGTCGTGAGGAGGCGTACAACGATATCGTTCATAACATCGAGGAATGGCACGAAGACGCGATGAGAGTGGCTTTTTCGAGCGACCAATTGAGAAATCTGCCGAACTACAGATTCCATTGGTCGCAATTGCAGGACGCGATTCTGAAAGGGGAATCCGACGCGAGCGTCGTGGTAAGAAAAGCTCTGGAGATCAGCCCGGTCGGCACTCCGGAAGACTGTGCGGAGGCGTTCCATTACCTGAAAGAAAAAACGGGAGTCAGCCATTTTATCTGCGGATTCGAAGGAACTCTCGATCGTAAGAAAATTCTATCGAGTATGCGACGTTTCGCGGAAGAAGTGATGCCTAAATTTTAGGAGAGAGCATGGGTTCTACATATTCAGATATCATTATGGAAAAACCGAGCCTCCGATCCGTTGGGATTTCGAGAGCCGAAGGGTTAACGGCTTTGGATTCCGTGATATTCAATCGGGAAGATTGGGACAGGATGGATGCCGAAGAGGCTTCCGAACTGAGGATGGAGGCGATCGGAGAAGCGGTCCGTTTCCATTCCAAAAACTGCCGGGAATACGAAGCTTATTGCGAAAGGAGGAACTTCGATCCAGAAGTTCCTTTGACCAAGGAAAATCTTTCCTCGGTTCCGCAAATTCCCACGTCCGTCTTTAAGGCTCGGGAACTGATGAGCGTACCGAAAGACGAAATCGTACGGTGCTTCGAGAGCAGCGGAACTATGGGAATGAAAAGTAGGATTTTTCGCGACGAAATCACTCTAGCCAGATTGTCAGGTTCTCTGCGGAGTTCCGCCAATGTCTGGTCCGATCTGGTCGGAGACGTGGACATCGAGGAGGATGTCTTTGTGATCCATCTCGGACCGTCCAGGAGAGAGGCGGGATCCGTATGGTTCGGATACGTAATGAGTCTGATCGAACTCGAAGCGGATACGAAACATCTGATGAAGGACGGGAACGTGAATATCCGTGAAGCGATAGAAATGGCGACTAACGCGTTGACGGAAGGGAAGAGGATTCTCGTCGTAGGTGCCCCCTTTTTGGTACGGGAGTTCTGCGCGCAAGCTTCGGATCGGTCCGTACGCTTCGGTTCGAATCTGTATTTGATTACGGGCGGCGGATGGAAAAAGCAAGGGGGAAAGGCGATTTCTCAGATCGAATTGGCAGAGTTCGCTCGTTCCACGCTGGGCTTGGATTCCCCTAAACAGGTTCGGGACGTATTCAATCAGGTCGAGTTGAACAGCGCTTTCATTCAATGCTGCGAAGGAAGATTGCACGCTCCTCCTTGGGTGGAAGTCATCGTAAGAGATCCCTTTACACTGGAACCGTCGGCTTCCGGAGCGCCGGGAATATTGACTTATCTGGATCCTACGGCACGAAGCTATCCCGCATTCATTATCGGAGAGGATTTAGGAATCAAAGAGGAAGGTCCCTGCCCCTGCGGCCGCCATTCTTCTAGCATACGCGTAGATCGGAGACTGAAGGTTTCCGAACACCAAGGATGCGCACTCCAATTGGAAAAGCAATTTGCGTCGGTGAATCTTTAGCTTTAAAGGAATCTGAAAAGAATGAATTCGATGGATTTTTTGATCAAAAACCGGGAAGGCCGGAATCTAATCGCCTGGCAGGATTCCCTATCCGAGCCGACAAATCCTCCGGTCCTCATTTGCGGAGGGTTTTCCAGAAGGATGAGTACCCTTAGCGCATTGGCCTGCTATCTCCTGAAAAACGGTGCGAACGTATACAGGTTCGATTATCTAGATCATGTGGGTCTGAGCGAAGGGGAAATTCTGGACTTTACCATTGCGAGCATGGAAAAAAGTTTGGAAAGCGTTCTCCCTTGGGTCTCCTCGTTGGAAGGGGAAACGAAAATCAATCTCTTAGCGATCAGCCTAGGCGCCGTACCTGCCGTTTTTCAGGCGGTCAAAAATCCCAATATCGCGGCGTTAGGTTGTCTTGTCGGAGTCGTTCATGCGAGAAGTACGTTCGAACGGGTTTTCGGAACCGACTATTATTCCTGGGAACACGATACATTGCCGGATACGATCGTCTTCGAAGGGCACAAATTAAATCCTCGCGGACTCTGGCAGGAAAATCTAAGAACCGGAGTGGCGGATTTTCCCGCCATGAAAGACGCGTTATCTAAGTTGTCCATTCCGGTAATGAATCTGGTGGCTTCCGAAGACCAATGGCTAACGTTGGAGGAAGTGAACGAGGCCTTCTCCGTTCCCGGAGGAGGAGAACGGAAAATCGTGGAGCTTCCGTACGGCGGACATGAATTGGCCAGAAATCCCCTGGCGCTTCGCTTAGCAATGAAACATATCATCGCCGGATTTTTTTACGACGGGGATACGAGTCGCGTTTCGGATCCTAGTTTCGAGGAGATCGCCGACTTTCGGGTAGCGGATAGGAATCGTTCCCGCGGAAAGGAACTCCGCTTTTACGATCTGAGTCGGAACGAAAAGGAATCCTTGGCCTTCGGTAAAAGTTGATGGGAAGACGCACTTTAGATCTTCCGGACGCGGCCGACATTGCGGACACGTTTTTGCGCGTGGAGAAATTCGTTCCTTCCTCTCCTCTCTTAGCGTCTCCTTTTGCGGGAAAGGATTGTTGGTTGAAGCTGGAATCCTTACAACGTACAGGTTCCTTTAAAATCAGGGGCGCGACCGCCGCTTTGACAAAGATTCCGCAAGGGGAGAACATCGTGACTTGTTCCGCCGGGAATCACGGTCTAGCCGTTGCCGTAGTCGCGAAAGAGTTGGGAATCAAGGCTACGATCGTAGTCTCCCAAAAGGCTTCCCCCAAAAAGATAGAGTTACTACGCAAAGAGACGGAGGATCTGATCGTTCACGGCATAGACTACGACGAAGCGGAGGACTTTGCCCGGGAACTCGCGGAAAGCAGGAATGTCAGATACCTTTCTCCCTACAACGATCCCGATGTGATCCTCGGGCAGGCGAGCGTGGGAGTGGAATTACTTTCCTCCTTTTCCGGGCCGATCACCGTCGTGTGTCCGATCGGAGGAGGAGGACTCGCCGCCGGAATCGGCATGGCTCTTTCTTTCAGACCGGGAAGCAGATTGATCGGAGTGGAGGCCGCCAACTCCGCGCCGATGAAGTTGGCCTTGGATAGGGGAGAGACCGTTCCGATCGACATATTCCCGACCATCGCCGAGGGCCTAGCGGGGAATCTGGAAAGAGGAAGCATCACTGTGGGCTTATTATCCAAGTACTCGGAATCCACACTCGCCGTTACCGAGTCCCAGATCAGGGACGGAATGAAATATTTGGCCTTGCATCACGGGATCGTGACGGAAGGCGCCGGCTCGGTCGCGATGGCCGCGATTTTGGCGGGAGAATTTCCCTTTCCGAAAGGACAACCGTTGATCGCTCTCGTGTCGGGGAGGAATATAGATCTGGATACCTGGAAGGGATTCCTTGAATCATAAATTCGAATATTCTAAATCGTTAACGTAAATGTCCTATAAGAAAATTTTAATTCTACACGATTACCAAAAGATCGGAAAGGGGATGATTTCGGCGTTCCCGAAAGATCAATACGAAGTTTCCGTCCTGACTTCCGGATCTCCCGCAGGAGTATTCCGTTCGGATTTGCCGTCCGACGCGGCCAGAGTCCGCAAGATCAAGACGGATTGGGGAAAGGATTTCGTTCCGGAAGAGGATCTGTTCCGGGAAAGGGAAACGGAAATCGTTACGAACGACGAAGCTTGCCTATTCGCTTGCTCCCGTCTCAGGCGGTTTTTCGGATTACCGGTAAGATCCCCTTCCAACCAGATCGCTTATTCCAACAAGATCGTTATGAAATCCTACCTTTCGAAAGCCGGGATTTCAGTACCGACTTTCAAACGAATCGATTGGGATCTTTATGACTCCCGTACGCTTCCCCTGGAGGTGGCAAAGGAGTTTTCCTTTCCGCTCGTGGTAAAACCGGAGGAAGGAGGCTATAACGAGGGAGTAGAGATATTCAAAGATAAGCATGAATTAAGTCATTGGGCGGAATTGCATTTCGGAGAGCCGGGATGGCAATTGGAAGCGTTCGTTTCCGGAAGTCTATTTCATGCGAACTCCATCATTCTGGACGGAAAGACCTTTCCCGTCCAAGTGGGGGCATATACGAGTCCGCCTCTAGGGGCCAACTTCGGACGCGGATTCGGAAGTGTTACGCTTCCGAAAGAACATAGAATTCATGCGATCGGTACGGAACTGAACGCGAAGATCGCGGAAGTTCTAGGAAAGGAAGGCCGCTTCATTCTTCATACCGAATTCTTTGTGGATCGAGATCAAAACGCGACGGTGATCGATGTGGCAGCAAGAGCTCCCGGGGCTCTTGTTTCCGACATAGCGGAAATTCATTCGAAAGTGAATTTGGAGGCTGCCAATTTTAGAATGCAGATCGGCGAGGAACCCTGCCTTCCATTGGAGACGGGCATTTTTGCCGGTTGGTTCTGGTCCTGTCCGAAAAAGGACGGATCCGTGACCAGCCTAACCTTATGGGGAGATCATTTCGGAGATTTGCTCCGAGACTTACGCGGGATCGCGCTCGGAATCGGAAATCTTCAGAGTCTTCCTTGGCTGGAGGAACTTTATGAAAACTAGAATCTTTCCCGCATCGCCGAACCAGGTCCGCCATTGGAGACACGCATGTAGGTTTCCCGAATCTCCCGCGTTAAATATGACGGTCGGTCTCCATATGGAAGGCTTCCTCGATCTGGAAACCGTTCGACTCGCAGTGGTGCGGACCTTGGAAAGACACGACTCCCTATTCGCGAAACCGTTTTGGGCGGACGGGGAATTGTATTGGGAAAGCGCCGCTTCGAAGGATGGAGATTCCGTCCTCGAAGTTGTGAGATGCGAAGATAAAAAAACGGTCCTCGAAGAGATTCGGAACGAGGCCAAAAGACCCTTCCGATTGGAGCGGGAATATCCGGTAAGAGCGAGAATTTTTCCGATCTCCGAATTCGAGAACATAGTTATATTAAACGTTCATCATATAGCTTTGGACGGCTGGTCCGTCGAGCTTTTGGTCAAAGAGATAGCGACCCGCTACAACAATCTGTTCTTGGGGGAGCCGGATTTGAATCAGAAAAAATCCCCGTCCTTCGAAGGGTTCTCGAAATACCAATCCGAATTCGAACGCACCTCTCACGGAATTTCAGATTCGTCGTACTGGAAAAAGGAATTGGAGAACGTTAAAACCGGAAGCGGATTTCCGCCCGACATTCGCGGAGAGAGCCTTTCTTCCTGGCCTCTCGGTCGTATGTCCTGGAGTTTCTTGACCACAGAACTTTCGGACCTTACTAAAGAAGCGGCTAAAGTCGCGGGAGTCACTCCGTTCGTATTTTTGATCGGAGCTTTTGCACGGTTACTCGGCGTGGAAAGCGCGGAAGATGACGTTCTTGTGGGCGTCCCATTCGTGAATCGTCTCAGAGCGGAAGACGCGAATTTGGTGGGATTCGTAGTGAATACATTGCCTTTACGTTTCAAGGTTTCCGAAAGAAACGATCCTCAATATATTAAAAATGTTTCACATACTTGCGGAGCCGCTTTTCTTCACCAAAGATTGCCTTACGTGAATATCCTGCGCGATTTGGGCCCGGAGTATGAGACGTCCGCCAAACCGGTTTTCCGGACCATGTTCATTTTACAAGGCAGCCAAACGGCTCGGAATCAGTTTCTCGGTCTGAACTGCAACCAATCCTGGATTTCCACGGGAGGAGCGAAATACGAACAAACTTGGACGATAGAAGAACGGAACGGCGCTTATACTTTGGATGTGGAGTGGAATCCGGAATTATTTTCGGACGGGAAGATCGCCCGTCTGATGGAAAACTACGGAGAGATTCTGAGAAATCTTGCGAGTACTTTTGTCGATGGTAAGGACGGAAAAGAAGGAAGTGGAACGGAGAAAAACCTCTCCTGGCCGGAGTTAAAGGATCTTGCCGACTTTTTTTCCGGTCCGATCGTCCTTGAATCGGATTCGAATCTGGATTTGAAGATCCAGAGACAGGGAGGATAAGTTCCCGTTTATGGAGGATCCTGTCAGATCGATTCACCTTCTCTTTCCGGAATCGGATCGAATTGCGATTTCGAACCGTTTGCGATTCATTCTGGACCCCGAGATTCGGATTACGTCGGGAGAGGAGACTCCCGAGGAGGACTCGTGTTTGTTTTTAGCTCCCCATGAATTCGACCTTTCGACGCAAGTTCGTCATCTGAGAAATACTTCTTGGAAATGGGTGCATTTGAGCACTGCGGGATACGATTTTTTTCCATTGGAGGAAGTCCCGATCGGGACCTGGGTGACTCGGAGTTGGAAAGCCTATGCGGAGCCTTTGGCGGAATACGTACTTCGTGCCGTGCTTCGTCATGCGCATTCGAATCTCGGGACCGGAGTACGAGGGCAAAGAATCGGAGTCGTCGGCTATGGGGAAGTCGGTCGCTTGGTGACGGAACTGCTTCATAAATTGGGAGCAAAGGTCACCGTATTGAGAAAAAGCGGAGGACCTGTGGAGTTCGGAGAAGTGACTCGGTCCAAATGGGATTTGTTGGATATGACCCAATTGGTTCTGACTCTTCCTCTGAACCGGGAATCCGAAAACATCCTGGGACGAGAGTTTTTGGCACGCTGCTCCTCGGGGATGCACTTGGTCAACGTGTCGAGAGGGGAGTTGATCGACCAAGAGGCATTGTTGGATTTCACGCGATCCAAAGAGTTGTGGGCCACTCTGGACGTGACTGTTCCCGAACCGTTGCCACCGAGACATCCTCTTCGTTTCGAGGAAAGAATCCTGATCTCGGAACATGTGGCTTGGAACAGCGGTTCGGATCCGTATGGGGCAATCTTGGAGGATTTCGCTCGGATCTGGGAGTGTTTGAAAGTGGAAATCGATCCTCCGGGATGTCTTCGCAAAGGTGAGTTTCGACACCGGGTATCGGGAGCTTAGCGCCGATCCACCTAAAAAATACTTGCAAAACATCTATTCACTAATAACTTGTTAAGCATGAAGGATCTGACGGAAAAGCAGCTCGCAGTGCTCCAATTTATCACGAATGTCATTAAAGAACGAGGGTTTCCTCCTACGATCCGAGAAATCGGGGATGAATTCGGGATTACAGCTAAGGGGGCTTACGATCACCTCAAAGCAATCGAGAAAAAAGGGTACCTCAAGACTTCTAAGAACCAATCCAGAGCGATCGAACTGACACGACAAAGTCCGTTTGAGGCCCTTCCCGTTCCGACACCTAGCATTCCTTTACTTGGTCGTGTCGCAGCCGGACTTCCGATTCTTGCGGAAGAGAATATCGAATCGTACATTCCCATTCCGGAAGAACTTGCTTCGAAAGGGATGACGTTTGCGTTGAAAGTGCAAGGGGATTCTATGGAAGAGGCGGGGATTAACGACGGAGACATCGCCATTATCCAGAAAAGGGACATCGCGCGGAACGGAGAAATCGTGGTGGCTCTTATCGGCGACGAAGCGACCTTAAAAGTATATTATAAGGAACCGGATCACATCAGGCTCGAGGCTCGAAATCCCAAATACAAACCGATCAAAACCAAAAAGGCAGTCATCATCGGCAAGCTAGTCGGGCTGTATCGAGTCTACTAAGCGGGACCGAATTCCGAGTTGACACTTTCTTCCGACGGGAAAAAAATTCTGAAAGAGTGAAATTCCCTTCGACGTACCGTAAATTCGCGGCTTTTCTCCTGTTTTTCTTCGTCGTTTGTGCTTCTCCCAAAAAGGAGATCGGGGACGCGGAATTGAAATTAGTATTGGATTATCTTGCGGAAGTCAGGTTCGGAGAAAGACTTTCCGCCGTCTCCGAAAAACCGATCCAAACGGACAAACAGATCTTCTTAGCCGCTTGCGAACGTTATAGCTTGGATTCCTCCGCTCTATTCAAGGCTCTGGAAGAGAAGCACCCTTCGATCTATTCCCGCTTGGTAAAAGAAGAATGAAAAATAAGGAAAGGTTGGTTTGGTTCGGAGCCGTTCTGGTTCTGAGTGTTGCTCTCGTATTTCGCCCCTCTCCGGTTCGTGCAATCTCCGAAACATCGGAGAAATACCTGCAATTGTTCCACGAAGTTTTGGGATTGGTCCAAAACGGTTACGTGGAACCGGTCAACGAGGAAAAAGCCTTTGTCGGAGCGATCAAAGGATTGATCGCATCTTTGGGAGATCCCCATTCCAATTTTTTGGACGAGGAAGAATACCGGCAGATGAAGGAGGAAACCCGCGGGAGTTTCGGCGGGTTGGGAATGGAAGTCGCCTTTTCGGACGGAGCCATCGTGGTAGTTTCTCCGATCGAAGACACTCCGGCTATGCGTGCCGGAATTCTACCCCAGGATCGAATCGTGGAAATCGACGGTAAGAGCACGGCAAACCTGGGGTATTCCGAAGGGATCAAATTGATGCGCGGAAAACCGGGATCTTCGGTGACGATCAAGATAGAAAGAAAGAACCAAAAAGAACCGGTCCAGCTTACCTTGGTCCGTGAAAATATCCAGATCCGTTATGTAAGATCGAATTATTTCAATAAGGAAAAAGTCGGGTACATTCGCTTAAACCAATTCATGGGCGAAAATACCCTGGAAGAATTCAAAAAGCAACTCAAGTCCTTGTCCGAAAAGAAAGCGGAAGGATTGATCGTGGACCTACGGATGAATCCGGGAGGACTCTTGCCTCTCGCGTCCGCTCTTTCCGATCTTTTTTTGCCCCCCGGATTGGACATCGTTTCGGTAAGGGGCAGGGGAGGAGAACTCGCGGACACTTCCAAATCCTCGAATTCGCCGGATAAATTCACCAAGATTCCGATGATCGTGCTCATCAACGAGGGATCCGCTTCGGCGTCCGAGATTTTTGCAGGGGCCATGCAGGATCATGGTAGGGCAAAAATCCTTGGCACGACTTCGTACGGAAAAGGATCCGTGCAGTTCGTATACTCTCTTTCCCACGGCATGGCGGTCAAATTAACGGTACAGAAATACTATACTCCTTCCGGCCGTTCCTTGCATGGAAAAGGAATCCAGCCTGACGTGGTTGTCAAAGCCATAGAGCCGACGGAAGACGATCGTTTTTATCTCAGGAAGATCGGGGAAAAAAAACTTCTGGATCCGCTGATCGCAAAATTTCCGGACTATAGCGAATCGAATTTTCAGCATTTCGAGAAGGCGCTGAAGGAGCAGGGGATCAAACTTTCCTCCGACGTGGCTCGGATCTTATATAAAAATAGGACCCAAACGGAAAAGGAAAGGACTCTAACCGACGTGGATCTGGATCCCCAACTGCGTAAGGCCCTCGAAATCCTCTCGGAAAAAAAATCCTAATCTAATTCCCAATGATCGGGCTCGGTATAGAAAGCAGTTGCGATGAGACGAGCGTGGGTATCGTCAAAGACGGGACCGAGATATTGTCCCTCAAGATTTTCACTCAGATCGATCTTCACAAACCCTTTCGAGGAGTCGTACCGGAAATCGCTTCCCGTTCCCATTTGGAAAAGATCAATCTAGTGCTCTCAGAGTCGATGGAGGAAGCGGGCATAGGATTCGAGGATCTGGATTACGTGGCGGTCACCCGTTCTCCCGGACTAACCGGGTCTTTGATGATCGGGGCACAGCTTGCCAGATGTATCCATGCGGTTTTCCGGACTCCGATCGTTCCGGTATGTCATTTGCAATCACACTTTGCGGCTTTACAGTTGGAAGGAGTGCAACCGATTTTTCCCACTCTCGGCCTATTGTTATCCGGGGGAAATTCCGCTATCTACCGTATTCCGGAATTCGGAAGGATGGAAACCGTAGGGGATACCATGGATGACGCACTCGGGGAAGCCTTCGATAAGGTAGCCGGATTGTTGGGATTGCCTTATCCGGGCGGACCCGCAATCGAAGAAGAAGCCTCCAAATACGTTCCGGAGGAGGGAGAAAAGGATTTGCTCCCCCCCTTGTTACGGAACCTGGAACAGGACCGAGTGGCTTTTTCCTTTTCGGGAGTAAAGACTGCCGTGGCCCACTTGATCGCTAAACGACCCGAACTCCCCGTTCCGAAGGTTTGCTATCATTTTCAGAACACCGCCTTCGAGCTGGTGGAAAGAAATCTGAAAAGAGCCGTTGCCGTGACCGGATGCAGGCGAATTATCGCCGCGGGAGGAGTTTTGGCGAATTCCACCCTAAAAAAAAGACTTCGGAAGTTTGCGGAAAAAAATTATCTGGAATTATTTGCCCCAGATAAAAAGATCCTTTGCACGGACAACGGAGCTATGGTCGCGACTCTAGGTTATTATTTATTTCAGAAAGGATATTCCACAGGTTTGGAATTTACGGTCAGTCCAGTGAGACAGGAGACGTATGTATGAATCGTAAACTGAATTGGATCCCCAATACGATCACATTAGGAAATCTTACCATGGGATTCGTTTCCATATTGATCGCGTCAGAGACAGCCGGGAGCGGTTCCCAAGGTTACATATTAAGCGGTTTCTTTATACTTCTGGCCGCGATCTGCGACGGGCTGGACGGCATGGTCGCAAGGGCGCTGGACGCCACGAGCGAACTAGGCGCGGATCTGGATAGTTTGGCCGATTTAACCGCATTCGGTATCGCACCGGGCTTCCTTTTTTATAATATAGTATTGAGCGAATATAAGATCGATGTGTTCGGAAAAGAAAATCTCTTTCCGATCGGAATGCTTTTGGCCGCGGTTTTTCCGATCTGCGCCGCCTATCGCTTAGCGAGGTTCAATGTAGCGCACGAGCCCGGTTCCTTTACCGGTCTCCCGTCTCCGGTGGCCGGGGTTACGATCGGATTTCTTCCTATCTTTCTCAACAGAGACGCTATTCCGCATTGGGTAACGATTCCTCTCTTTCTTCTCGTCGCGATCCTGATGGTTTCCAACGTGCGTTACGGGAAACCGCAAGTCGCGATCCGATCCAAACTGACGCCCGGAAAAGCGGTGCTTATGTTGGCTGCCGCGACAGTACTTCTCTTTTTCGTGGGTTTTCACCGTTGGCCTTGGCTGATTTACGGTCTGATCTTTCTCTATATTTTCTCCGGACTGATTACGTTTATCATCCATGTCCTCCAGGATTTTAGGGTAAAGCTGGATTGATCCGGTTCACCGGAACCGATGATTCGACGGAATCTTCCGACAAAGGAAGGAAGAACTGGAATCTAGCGCTGAGCGAATCCCCTTTGGAATCGAGTCCTCTGGTATGCCGGAGCGTAAGGGCGAAATAAGGGTGATAAATCCGAGCGAAAACATACACCGGTTTGTCCGTTAACCTCAGCCCGGTTTCCTCCGGAGTCAGAGATTCCTCGACGAAAGAGGGTTCACGATTTTTCTCCTTCGCGGCTAGAACCGAAAGTTGCAGTTTCCAATGCTCGGGGAAGTTGAGACGGGCCGTGGCTTCCGTGAGGTTGTCCCCGTTTTCCCTCCATTCCTGTCCGATTTCCCAGCTCCAAAACCTTTTCTGAAATCCGTAATAGAGTCCTCTCCCGACGATCCAATCGGTCCTGTCGTAAAAACGATAGGTTCGAATTTGAGCGGAGACCGCACCCCAATCCGTGATCAAAAGTCCCAATTTCCCGAAGATCCCTTTCGCGGTCCGTTCGTTCGATCCGGCCGGATCCGCGGCGGAGCGTTCGAGTTGCACCGCTTCCAATTTCCGGTAATATCCCGGCTCCCATACCAGCCTGAGGAATTTTCCTTTTTCTCCCGGATCGCCGGGAGAGGAAAGGGCGAAGAGTCTGGAAGAAATTCCCCTATAACCCGAAATAAACAATCTCCGGGCCCGAACGGGGTCCTGCCAATAAGCGGATAAGACTCCGTTCGGATCCTGTTTCGTGCCGAACGCCTCCAATCTAAAACCGAAGGAGGGCTCAAAACTTTTCTTCCGATAAGAATTCGGAATTTCTAATAGAATGAATCCTTCTTTCGTTTCGGGAGAATAAGCGAATTCGGACGTTTCACCGAAGGGTTTCAGAAAAAATCCGGGACGCTTGGAGGCCCCTTTTTCCGCGTAATAGAGGCTTCCCATGCTTTGTCCTAGGAACCCGCCCAAAAACGCCGAGCGGATCGTAGGCTGTTCCAGAAAGGGAAAGGAGGAAAACTCGAAGTTCTCCCTCAAAAAAAAGAAGTGTCGGGAGGGTTTAAATCTATTTCCGTAGGAAAGATACATTCGGTTCGTTTCCACGGAACCGGAGGCAAGCGGCCGTTCGTTTCTTTTCTCCAAAAAAAGTTTGGAAGGAACGCAGGGAATTTTTTCCTCTTTCTCGGCGCTTTCGCTTTTCCTTGCACAAAATTCCGTTCTAAGCCAGACAGTATCCTTTGCGTCCGAAAAAAATCTGGAATCGTATGCGGAAAACGAGCCCCCTAACGCGAGCGGCGCAACGGACTCCTTGCTTGTTACAGAGCTTGCGAAGCAGAATAGAAGCAAAGAAAAAGCGAAGCCTCTCAGGATTTGGTCCTCGCTTTTCGGAAAAGAAGATACAGGATCTTCTTCCGCTTCGAGATTTCCAGAGTTTCCAATTTTTTGCGGAAAGATGCTTCTCCCGAACGGGACCAATCGGAAATCAGTGCTGCCTCCGGCAGTGGGAAACCTAACTTTAACAATTCGTCTAGAGTCAGACCGGAAAAAGGGATTTCCGGAGGTTTTGAGAAAGCGCTTTTCGGCGGAGGACTTGTCACCGGAAGATTTTCAGAAAAAGATCCGGCGGAGATTCCGATAGAGGAAAAGCCCACAAGACCCTGCGTTTCTTTTCGGGACAGAATTTCTCCCGAGATTTGCTCTTCCTTCCATGTGAATCCGATGGTGAATTTCGTTTCTACGAATCCGGATCCTTCTACGGATCTTTCTGCGCTTAAGCTCAATCCGAATTTTCCGTAAGGATCCGTTCGGACGAGAAAGCCCATCCTTTTGGCCTCGATACGGTTCTCCCAGAGGAAGCTGAGTTCTGTTTTTCGGTGAAGGAAGCCCAGGGATGCATGCTGGGATTCCGGGGAAAATCCGATCCGAACGACGGTTCGAATTCCGGATATTTCCTGGGAAAGGAAGCTGATTCCTAGGGAATGGTTCGGTCGAGGAAGACCTCTCGAATCCAGCCAAATCCATCTCAGTTTGAGTTTCCCGTCCTCAGGACTGGAAAGAGGAATTTGTACGGAAGCTCCGGCCCTCGGTTTTGTCTCCGCTTCCCATCTGCCCAAAATGGAAAACTCCGTCTCCTGGCGCCAAGGAGAAGCCAACCATTCCAAGGGAAACGTGGGAGAAGCGAAACAGGGGGAAAAAGGAAAAAACAGGAATCCCCGGAAGATCGTTCGGATCACGAAGGGACAGGTCCCCAATCCGTCGGGTCCGAAGGGAAATTCCCTGGGAGGCCCCTTTTTTCCGCGTTTTTCTCTCGGCTCCGAGAGATTTGTCCGGATGGAGGATACAATAAAAAAAGCGCAAAAACAAACCGCCGGAAGATTTCACTAAGAAAAAAATAGTAAACGCTTGACGGTTGCTATATTTCGGTATAGTATGTATCTATCCGTTTAGTAGATTATTGGTGAGTTTTTTCCAACTTTATGTCGTCTAAATAGACGAGGGAGAGAAAAAGTATGATGATTCGATCTCTGCAAGATACAGGAACCTATGAGAGAAGTCGGAAAGGCCTGACTGGGGCCGGACTCGATTGGAGAGAAAGGGCGAGATCCCTCGAACCGGACTCTAAAACGTTCGCAGATTATTTAGAAGAATCCTTCCAAGGGGAAGTGGTTCAGGACGGAAGTTGGTTTTCCGAAACCCTGTCCGAACTGAGCAAAAAGAATCTGAGAAAGATCTAACTCTGGGACGGTTTGTCGGTCCCCTTCCGGATCCAAGAACTCGCATCGCCTATGAGGCGGATGCCTTGGATGACTGGGAATTGATTGCGGTCCTTTTGGGGAAAGGAGATCGAAATCGTTCGATCGAGGATCTCAGTCGGGAGATTCTCCGGATTACCAGAGGATTGGGTGGCTTGCTCTCTATCGATATTGCCCGGAACCTGCGTGTCCAAGGACTGGGAAGCGCAAAGGCTTCCGTTTTAATGGCCTCCGTAGAACTTGCGAGGCGTCTGAAATATAAATCTCTCCAAGGCGCCTCTTTCGATGCTAGCGCCTTGGCAAAATACATGCGAACTATCTTTCTACCTATGCGCAGGGAATGTTTCGTTCTTGCGACGGTTTCTCCCGCCGGAAATTTGCTTCGTGTGGAGATCGTTTCCAAAGGAAGTTTGGAGGAAGTCGGAGTTCATCCTAGAGATCTCGTTCGAATGGTATTAAACGACGAGGCTACGGAAGTCATCATTGCCCACAATCATCC
This sequence comes from Leptospira fluminis, assembly GCF_004771275.1. Taxonomy (GTDB): domain Bacteria; phylum Spirochaetota; class Leptospiria; order Leptospirales; family Leptospiraceae; genus Leptospira_B; species Leptospira_B fluminis. The sequence goes on from NZ_RQEV01000015.1 coordinate 181,440, forward strand.
TGGAATGACTTCGGAACCGAGCCCGGAAGATTGGGAAGTGTACACTCGATTGGGTTCGATTTTATCCGAATTGGACGTCCGCCTTTTGGATCACTGGATTTTTGGAATTGACGGGATCTTTTCCTGCAAACATTCTACTCGCCTAGACGAGGATTGAGAGTTTTTTTCTTCCTTTTCCGGACTCCAGGTATTCGTGTTTCTTTCCAAATTTCTCCGAAAGCTTAGAATCCTATTCGTTCTAGTCAGGCGGGACTATGCCCTCCAGTATGCAGGATCCGCGTTGGGTTTAACCTGGATGTTCCTGCAGAACATAAGCCTGATCCTGATTTACACCGTCGTTTTTTATTTTCTGGGTGTGCGCTCCGGCGGAGAAGATCCCAAAGAATATTTTTCGTACGTTTTAACCGGTTTGTTGTTCTGGATTCCTCTCCAGGAATATCTCATCCGAGGAACAGGGATATTGACCGATAACCGCCATCTCATCAAACGATCCTCTCTCGGTCCGGAAATTTTTCTTTGGATTCCGTTTTCCCAGTATTTGCTGCATTGGGGAATCACGGCTCTGCCCGTTCTTTTTTGTTTGGTCTGGTTCGGCAGTGCGGATCCGCTAGGACTGATTCCCGGTTTTTTGGTGGCATGCGGGACCGGTTTATTCTTGGCCTGCTTGGTCGGTTATCTGGGAAGGATCAATATCATTCTGCGGGATATTTCTCCTTTGGTCCGACTCGTATCGCAATTTCTTTTTTGGGGGCTTCCCGTTCTCTATCATCCTTCCGGATTTTTGGGAAGGATGAACGTTTGGAATCCCTTCTTTTTTCCCCTTGAACTCTTTCGATCTTTCGTGTTGAACGATTACAAATCGGAGGCGCACGCCGGACAGTTTCTTCCGTTTTTAGTTTTATTCATTATGATTTTATTATTAAGTCGGAAGAAGCTGAACCAGGTAGTGTTGGATCACCTTTGATACGCGTAGAAGGTATTCGTAAAATCTATTCGGGTTATAGTCGACCTTGGAACCGATTATGGAACGCTTTGACGTTCGGATATTTTGGATCCGATATCAAATTTATCGCTTTGGACAATATCGGCTTTTCCGCAGACAAAGGCGAGATCCTGGGAATTATCGGTAGAAACGGTGCCGGAAAATCCACTCTGCTGAAACTACTGACGGGAGTTTCCCGCCCGGACTCCGGAAAAATGGAGAAGAGGGGATCGGTCCGTTCTATCCTGGAACTAGGGGTCGGATTTAATCCTGAATTGTCCGGAGAAGAAAATTTATATTACAACGGCTTGGTATGGGGTTTGGACCCGGAGGAACTTCTCTCTTCTATGGACGAGATATTCCGTTTTGCGGGGCTAAGCGAATTTAAAAAAGTTCCGCTAAAGAATTATTCCTCCGGGATGACGATGCGACTCGGATTCGCTTTGGCCACGGTAAAGCGTCCTGACATTTTGATCGTGGATGAAGCTTTGGCTGTCGGAGACGCGAGTTTCCAACAGAAATGCCTCACTCGATTCCGAAAATTTTCGGAGGAAGGAACTTTGACTCTGATCGTAAGTCATGACCTGGAACTTCTAAAGTCCGTATGTACCCGGATTTTGATTTTGGAAAAGGGAAGGCTAGTTTACGATGGAGAACCCGTGCGCGGATTCCGGGAATATATGCAGATCATCGCCGCTTCTTCCGCAGCGGAAGGAACGGTTTTGGAACCGAGAGAAAGCATTCTGGATTCGGTGACGATTCGGCTTTCCCACGGAAATCGGACCAATCCTTCTCTTTTGCCTGTAGGGGCCGAAGTGGAATTATCGATTACCGCTAAATTCAATCGTGGAGTCGATAGGCTTACTTTCGGGTTTCATATAGATGATCACAGGGGAATCCGATCCTTCGGTACGAATACGTTTCATCTCGGTAAGGAATTGCGAGGGATACGGGAAGGGGAGTGGGTCCATGCCAGCTTCCGGTTTCCTTTGAATTTTTCGTCCGGAAAATATTCTCTAGGAGTGGCCCTCCATTCCGGAGAAAGCCATGTCGAGGGTTCCTATTTGTGGAGGGATGGGGTCTTGGAATTCGAACTGGAGCGCCTCGATCTAAGCAAATTCGAAGGGGTCGCTTGGATTCCGGTCCAATCCGCCACGAAAAAAGGCGACCCTGCCTAGATAAATTCCTTCCCACTTCCTCTTTGCTTCCTAATTTGGTCTTGGTATGAAAGTATGCGTGATCGGTAGCGGGTATGTCGGCTTAGTGGCGGGCGCCTGCTTTGCGGAATACGGAAACAACGTAATCTGCGTGGACAAGGATTCCAAAAAAATCGAAAATCTGAAGAACGGCATCATTCCCATTTACGAGCCAGGGCTTTCCGAATTGGTTTTGAACAATTGTAAGGAGAAGCGTTTGGAATTCACGGTTTCCTTAAAGGAAGGCGTGGAAAAATCGGACCTTATTTTCGTCGCGGTGGGAACGCCTACCTCCGCGGACGGATCGGCGGATTTGTCAGCCGTGTTCGCTGTTGCCGAAGAGATAGGAAAATCGATGAACGGTTATAAGGTGATCGTCGACAAATCGACGGTCCCTGTGGGTACTGCGGCGAAAGTAAAAGAAATCCTAGGTAAGAATACTAAACATGAATTCGACGTGGTTTCCAATCCCGAATTTCTAAAAGAAGGAGCGGCCATCGACGATTTCATGAGACCAGAACGCGTCGTTATCGGAGCGGACAGCGATCGGGCAAGCGATCTAGTCGCAAAGTTGTATGCCCCTTTCGTGCTCAACGGCAATCCTATTCTGCGTATGGGGACCGTATCCGCGGAACTTACGAAGTATGCATGTAACGCCTTCCTTGCCACGAAAATTTCTTTTGCCAACGAGATCGCGAACCTTTGTGAGTCGGTAGGCGCCGATTATGAGGATGTTCGGAAAGGAATGGGAACGGATTCGAGAATCGGCCGACAATTTTTGTACGCCGGGATCGGCTATGGCGGCTCCTGTTTTCCGAAAGACGTTCGCGCTCTCATCCGCACTTCGGAACAGTTCGGCAGATTGCTTCGGATTATCCAAGAGGTGGAAGCCGTCAACGAAGACCAAAAGCTCCGTTTGTTCGAAAAGATAGAATCCTTTTACGGAAAAGGCGGAATCAAGGGAAAAAAATTCGCCGTTTGGGGATTAGCCTTTAAGCCGGGAACGGACGACATGAGGGAAGCTCCCTCGATTCCTCTCCTTTTAAAATTACACGAGGAAGGAGCCGAGATTCGGGCGTTCGATCCGGTCGCAAAGGAAACCTCCGAAATCTACTTTAAGAGCAAGGTCCAATACGGAGAGGACGCGTATTCCGTATTGGAAGGTGCCGATGCTCTATTGCTTTTGACGGAGTGGAGAGAGTTCCGCGAGCCGGATCTGCAAAGAATGAAAAGTCTTTTGAAGAGTCTCGTGATTTTCGACGGTAGGAATCAGTATCGTCCCGATTCGTTGAAGAAAGAGGGATTCGAATATTTCTCTATAGGGCGTTGAGGGTTCCCCACCCTACTCTGGGTGGGGGCCGGTGCGGTGGTACCCCCGAAGCGGCATCGCAACGCGCGTAGCATGGATTCTTTTTTAAGTCAACCGTTTCTGTAAAAAATTGTTTGTATGACCTCCTGCACGAAAATATTGCAAAAAAAAGTTGTCAGTATCACTTTTTTATGATAGAGAGATTGCGGGATTGGCCCACAAGCCCACCACCTCCACCCGAACCAGGGTGGGGGCCGCCGAATCCCTATACCACATTTCTAGTCCAATCCTCTAAGAAGATTTTCAATATCCTTTTTCTCGTCGGGATCGGAAGTGAATTCGAGCGCTTTTTTTAGATCGGATTTGGCTTCGAATTTCTTTCCGATTTCCTTATAAGCCAAGCCTCTGTAATAGAACGCGGATTGGGCGTAACCCGTTCCGGGAGGATACTTGTCCAGATATAAGCTGAACGTCTTTATCGTCTTTTCGTAATTTTCCATTTCCGCATATGCGATCCCAAGATTGAACAAGGCCCGGTGTCTGACTTCAGGTTCGGAATCTTTTCCGAATTCCGAGGCAAAGGATTTATAAAAAAAATCCGCGGCTTTCGGATATTCCCTTCCCTCGAAATAGTATTCGCCGATCTTCAATAGAAGTTTCGGATCTTCGGGACTTTTCTTTAGCGATGCCAACAGATCCGATTCCTGGTCCCGCTTTTCGTAGGCTTTCTTCAGGGTTTTCACTACGGTTTTAGAGTCGGGCATCCCCGTAATCTTTTCGGTGATACTTCCGTTTCGATCCAGAAATAGAAGGGTAGGATATCCGGAAACGGAATACTTTCTTTTTAAATTCGGGAACCGATCGCCATCCAGGGAAAGCAGAACGAATCGGGATAGTTCGGCTTGGACTTCTTTACGAGGATAAATCTCGTTTTTCAAGGTCTTACAATACCCGCACCAATCCGCATAAACGTCGATAAAGATCGGTCTTCCTTCCCGCTTCGCCTTGGCGAAGGCTTTTTCAACGGAAGTTTCCCATACGACGCCCGCGAATAACGGACCGAAAGACGATCCGGATAAACAGAAGAATATGACTAAGTAGAAAAACACTGCTTTTAGTTTCATAGTTACGGAACTCGAACGGTCTTTTTTTCCAATGTAAGGAAAATGGGAATTCGGAAAAAGTCGGTTTTTTGGTTTACCCAAGAAGGCGAAACCGGAAATTCGAAGTAAATCTCCAGGGGGAAAGATGGAATTTCTGCTTCAGCTCGAAGAAATCCTAAAAAGAAGGAAGGCGGACCTCCCGGAGAAATCCTATACGGCGGACCTCTTTCGAGGCGGGGTAGATCGGATCCTGAAGAAGATTGGGGAAGAAGCTGGAGAAGTCATTATCGCCGCCAAAAACGCGGACCAGAAAGAACTCACCCACGAGGCTGCGGACCTTTTATTTCATCTACAGGTGCTATTGGTGGAACGAGGGCTATCTCTTACGGACATCGTTTCGGAACTACACAAGCGCCATTCCTGAATTTTCTACTTCCCGCTTTCGAACTCGTCGATTCTCGGAAGGCGCGTGCCGGACTTAGAGGATTCCAAGATCCGAGCAGTACCGGCTGAAACGTTCCAGACCTTCCCTATCCGAATCGGTGATTTCGTAATGCAGTTCTTGGGTTAGGTAAGTGCGGACCAGGTCGGAAGGAAGGCGACTCTCTTTGTTTATGATTTCCTCAATATGGGTTTGTCCGTAGTTTAAGGAGTCTAAAAAAAAGGAATCGGGAAGTTCCAGAGGTTTCTTAGAGGCCCATAACGCGAAGATAAAGGAAGTCCCCGTGACTTCGTACCACCAACCTGCCAAATCCTTGACCTCGTAAATTTCGGGATCCCATTCCGCAAAGAGTGCGTTATCGCCGAAGAGCATGTGGGATCCTCTTCCTAAAGCGATTTCTTCCCTGATAATCTTAGGATCGGTAGGGGCAACCTCGGGCAAATGACCGGATTCGATATGGACTAAAACACGAACCAAGGCCATACTGGTTCTCGATCCGTTATCGGTGAGTATCCTGAACGGAGGGTAAGGTTCCTTCTTATTTCTAAAGAACTTGATGGACCGGACCTTTTCTTTCGCGCAGACACCGACTTTCATGGAAACGGAAAGAACTTCGGAGTTCCTGAGGCATTCGATGGAGGAGATCAGGCCTACATCCACCAATCCGCGTAATAGGTAGTCTTTCAATAGGGAAGGATTTTCCGGAATCACAGTGTGACCGGGATTATGTTCAAAACCCCAGGTCAAAGGTCTTGCATTCAGGTGTTTAACGATACCGATTTTCACTCTCGATTTTCCGGATTCTACTTTTGACCGTCGTTAATAGCCAAAAAACCTGCCGCAAGAATCCCATCCAGAAAAATTAGCTTTTTCCTTTTCTTTTCAAACTCCATTCCCGACTGTATTCCAGGATGGGAAATGCCCGTCGGATACTAGTGATGAGCGGAAAAGAACGCGTCGTAATCTCCTTGAACTACGAGGTCCTAAACGGAGATCACGAGAATTTACGCGCTTTTCTCAATTCTCATTTGGAAGGAAGTCCTTCTCTAGTCGTCTTGGATCTCCAAGAAGTGCAGGTTCTCACTTCCATCGCCTTAGGAGCATTGGTAGCTTTTGCAAACCGCTTAAGAAGCCAAGGGACGAGATTGGAAACCGTCAACGTTTCTCCCAAACTTTTAGAAATTATAAAAATTGTTTCCTTAGACCAGACCTTAGGAATTCGCTGATTCATGGAAGATACATTTTCTCATTTGACCCAGATTACGGACGATGAATTTCATTTTGTTAAAGAACTAATGCATAAGGAGACCGGGATTTTTCTGGCGGATCACAAAAAAATCATGGTCCAGTCCAGGTTGAACTCCCGAGCTAGATTCCACAAAATGGCGAGCGTTTCGGATTATATCCGTGCTCTTCAGGCGGATCGGAAATTTTTTAATAGTGAATTAACGGAACTCATTAATCGAATCACTACGAACAAGACCGATTTTTTCCGGGAGAATCATCATTTCGAATTTCTTAAAAACGTTTTTTTTCCTTCACTCGAGGAGAAAGCGGACAAAACCGGTAGGAAAACTCTACGCATTTGGTCGAGTGCCTCTTCCACCGGAGAGGAGCCCTATTCGATTGCGATCACCTGTGCAGAATATTTTGCGCTTAAACCGGGATGGGATATAAAAATCTACGCGTCCGACATAGATACGAACGTCGTCAAGACGGCTCAGGAAGGGATTTATAAACCTGATAGATTGGAACCCATCAGTGAAGCTTTGAAAAGGAAGTATTTTCTGCGGGTCAAGGATTTGTCAGGAAAAGACGAGGATTTGTACCACGTAAAGCCGGAATTAAAATCGATGTTAGAATTCCGGAAGATCAATCTGTTGGAAACGCCTTATCCCTTTATCGAAAAGATGGATTGTGTGTTCTGTAGAAACGTAATTATTTATTTCGATAAGCCCACCCAAAAGAAGATTTTCGAAAGCTTCGAGAAAGTGCTTAAGGACAGAGGGCTTCTTATCATCGGGCATTCCGAAACTCTGTTCGGAATTTCGGAAGCCTACAAGTTTTTAGGGCATACGGTCTACCAAAAGAAACCGTCGATTTAACGGGATCCGCATTCCTTTTTGAGCGCGGATCCAACTCGAAAACATCATTCTAATTTAATTTGAATTTTCTCGCGATCCTCTTTAGAGTTTCGGCGTTATCGGATAACCCTTTAGAAGAGGATGACATTTCCTCCGCACCTGTCGCCGTATTGATCGTGTGTTCGTTGATCTGGACGATCACATCGGATATTTCCTGAACCGCTCTCCTCTGCTCGGCAGTGGCGAGCTTCACGGATTCGGATTCGGCTCCGACTCGCTCCGCTTTTTCGTTTACGACCCGGTTCACTTCTTCCTGCTTCGACATGATCTCATTGAGTTTGTCCATCGCCTCAGATACGCGATCCACGTCGCGTATGATCGAATGGATGATTTCCGTGGAGGATTGGATACCTTTTGCTCCTGCATCCAATTCGGAATTATTTTTGACGATCATTGCAGATATGGATTTGATCGAAGACGCGGTCTTTTCCGAAAGTTTCGAGATTTCTTCCGCTACGACCGCGAATCCTTTTCCTGCTTCTCCCGCTCTGGCAGCTTCTATCGCCGCGTTCAATGCGAGCAATTGAGTTTGGTCGGAAATATCGTTGATGATTCCTATGATCGCTTTCATTTCTCCGGAGGATTTTAATATGTTCGAAATCATATTCGTCATCCCTGTTAGGGAATTTTCCCCTTTTTTTGCCTCTAGTGAAATCGCTTTAGTGATTCCTAAAGTGTTCTGGATTTCTTCTCCTATTTTTTTGATGCTAAACGAGAGTTGCTCGATCTTGATCCGGAAATCCGATATGTTTCTATGTTGATTCTCCGTGGTCGTAGAAATAGTCTCCATACCTGCGGACATCTCTTCGACCGTCGCCGACATTTGCTCGGTCGAAGCTGCGGTCGATTGCGCCGAATTGGAAAAATTTTCCGAGCTGGAAAAAAGTTTTTCCGCGGAATTCGCAAGATCGAAGGAGATCCTCTGTATATCGTTGAGAGAAGATTTTAGACCGTTTAGGAAAGCGTTCGTATCTCTGCTCAGGTCTCCGATCTCGTCTTCGTGAACGATCTCCAATTGTTTGCTCAGATCCCCTTCGGACATCGATCTGAACAGTGCTCTCGCGTCTTCGAGAGGTTTTAGGCGGAGCGACAGTAATCTGTACAGGAATATGACCGAAATGACCAAAAACACCGCCGCGAAACCGAGAATCCTAAGGAGCATGGAGTGGGCTACTTGAACGAGCTCGTCTTTGGAGACCACCGCAGCCACCGTGAGTTTGTATTCATCGATGCGGTATACGGCGGCTATTTTTTCTTGCTTAAAGAAATACTCCATGTATTCGCCCGACTTCAGTTGAAGCATGCTTTTGCCCCAATCGGTTTTGGATAAATTTAATTTCATAATCAGGGATTTATCCGGATGTCCTACGACAGTCCCGTCGAAATCCGTGATCGCAATATATCCGTCGGACCCGATCTTGATATCTTTAACGACCGTTTCCGTCACCGCGTTCATGGATAGCGAGAACGCAAGGATCCCGACTACCTGTTTGTTGTCCATGACCGGAACCGTCAAAAGGACGACGGGTTCCTGGGTGATCGGAGAGATCGCGACTTTGCCCAAATGCGGTTTTCCCGCCAGGGCCGCTTCGATGTTCTCGTCGAACCCGATGTTTCCCCAGCGAAAGTTCAACCCTTTCCCGGTGGCGTCCGCAAATACCATCGGATTTTTTTCGGGGGTAGAGAGGAAAACGTTTTCGTATATTCCGAATTTCGAATTTAGTTCGGAAAGCATAGCGATCAACGTCGCTCGATCCCGTGCCGCAACCGCCTTTACGTAGACGGGCTGCGCCGAAATGAACCGCGCCTGTAAAAACTGGGTAGCGAAAAAACCTTTGATGTGCTTGGCGCTTACTCGGCAGATCTTTTTCATTTCGTCGATATAGGTTTCTTCTATATATTTTTTTGCCGTATAATAAGCGAAAGAGGAAAGGGCAGCCGTAAGTAGGATGACGGTTATGGTGCTGGAGGCTAATAAGATGATCTTTAAACTGTTACGTCTCATATCTTTCCGTATAGGATTCCATATTTTCCAACCCGAGGGGTTCGCTCCAATGAATCGAAAGGAGTCGTCGAAATTCCTTCCTAGTATCGGATCGAAGAGGGCTTATATTTTGAATTTCTCGGCGATACTTCTCAAGGTTTCCGCGGTTCCTGCAAGATTTTGAGCCGAAGAGGACATCTGTTCCGAACCCGAAGCGGTGTTTAAAGTGTGTTCGTTGATCTGTACGATCACATGGGAAATTTCACTTACCGCACGTTTTTGTTCTCCCGTCGCTAATTTGACGGATTCCGCTTCGCTGCCGATCTTGTCCGCCTGTTCGTCCACGATTCGGTTGATTCCTTCCTGGGCGGAAGTAATTTCGAAAAGGTGATTCATGGCGTTCGCGACGGAATCAACGTTTTGGATAATGCCGTGAATGATTTCCACCGAGGATCGGATCCCTTTCGCACCTACGTCGAGTTCCGTATTATTCTTATTGATCATTTCTCCTATCGATTTGATGGAAGAGGCGGTCTTTACGGATAATTTGGAGATCTCCTCCGCGACTACTGCAAAGCCTTTGCCTGCTTCGCCGGCTCTGGCGGCTTCGATCGCGGCGTTTAGTGCGAGAAGTTGGGTTTGGTCGGAGATGTCGTTGATGATACCGATAATCGCTCTCATTTCCCCGGAGGAGACAAGAATGTTCTCTATCATCTTGCTCATGCCTTTCAAGGACTCTTCCCCTTTTTGTGCCTGATCGGAAATCGCCTTGGCAGTGCCCAACGTTCCCTGGATTTCCACTCCGATCTTTCTTACACCTGCGGAGAGTTCCTTTATTTTGGAATGGAACGCCAACATGTTTACATATTGAGTTTCCGTAATGGAAGATATGCTTTCCATGCCTGCAGTCATTTCCTCTATGGTCGCGGACATCTGTTCGGAGGATGCTGCGGTGGATTGCGCTCCGCCGGCGAAGGATTGCGAGGAAACGTTCAGCTCTTCCGAGGCGGAAGCGAGTTCGAACGCGATTTTTTGTATGTCCCGGATGGAGTTCCTTAAACTCGCGATGAAGGTATTCATTTCCCGATTCATAACGCCTATTTCGTCTTCATAGGTGGATTTAACGTTCGACGTTAAATCTCCTTTGGCCATGCTTTGAAAGACAAGGCTTGCCTCGGTTAGAGGGCTTAGCCTTCGTTTCAACAATAGATTGAGCGTCCATAGCGCGAGAAATGCCATTGCCGAGGAGGCGGCTATGATCACCCAAAGCAATTCCCGGAAGGAGCTCCAAACTTCGTCTTTGGGCAGAATCACCACCACGATGCTATTCCAATCTTTCAAGTGGTAAACCGTGGAGTATCTGCTCTGGCCTCTGAATTCGAACTCCATCATATTTCCGGAAGGTAGGGCCAACATTGTGCTTCCGTAACTGGTTTCTTTCAGATTGATATTCATGATCATATCTTTTTTGGGATGCGCATATATCGCTCCCGAAGCCGTCATCGCCGATAGATAACCTTGCTTTCCGATTTTGTAATTCTTGATCACTTTTTCCGAAAGTGATTCCAAAGAAAGGGCCAATCCGATGATTCCGATCACTTTCCCTCCGTCCTTTACGGGAACGGTCAATAGGGAAACCGGCAACTGAGTGATCGGGGAGCGGAGAGGTTCCCCGAGAAAATGTTTTCCTTCCAGGGCGACTTTGATGTTCGGAATGTTCTGTTCCTTACCGATTCGTAGTCCGGTCCCTTTGATCATCGCGTCCGTGATTACAACTGGGGTTTCCTCCGCGGTGGTAACGAATACGTTTTCGTATGTTCCGAGCCGTTTTTGAATCTCCTGATATAGCGGTTGCGCGATAGGTTTTCCCGTGCGGATCGTTTCCTTGGTTCTCGGATCCTCGGCGAGAATATGGGCGATCGCAAGATGGGTATCGTAAAAGTTTCCTACTTCCTGGGCCGCCGCCCGGCTCGCTCCTCGCATCTGTTCAAAATAGATTTCTTCGATCCGGTCCTTTCCCGCAAGCAAGGCGATCGCGGATACGCTTCCCACGAGAAGTACGATGATCAAAACACTATAAGAAAGTAGAATAAAAACTAAGCTCTGACGTTTCATTGGTACCTATTTTAAAAGACGACATGATTGTGAAAAATTTTCGAATTAGTCAAGATTTTGCTTTAAAGAATAATTCTGTATCGATAATCCTTACGGTATACCCTATGATCTATGGTTTACGCGAATTCCTTTTCCTGCAATCGATTCGCTTTACGGTTGCGGCTAAAGGGGATCGGACGAATCTTGGAACATAAATTGGAACCCGTCCATTATTCCGTCCTGTATAGGGAAATTCTTTTCTATTTTCAGGAGGCCTTTCCTCCCGAATCGGAGTTTCTCTTTTTGGACGGCACTGCCGGAGAAGGCGGGCACAGCCTTCTCCTTTTACGAAACTTTCCGAACTCTAAAGTCATTCTGCTGGATCGCGACGCCGCGATGTTGAAACGGGCCGAGTCCAGATTGGCCGAATTTTCGGATAGAATCCTGTCCGTTGAGGCCAATTTTTCGGAAGTGGATTCGGATTTTTTAAGTAGGATAGGTGCGGATAGAAATCCGGACGGAATTTTGTTGGACCTGGGCATCTCCACTTTCCACTTACTTCACGCGAGGAGAGGATTCAGTTTTCGTGAAAATGAACCCTTGGACATGCGTCTTTCCTCTAGCGGCGGGATTTCCGCGGAAGACGTGATCAATACCTATCCTGAGAAGATTTTGAGTAAGATCTTTTACGAGTATGGAGAGGAACGATG
>NZ_RQEV01000017.1 GCF_004771275.1 Leptospira fluminis
GAACTCTAAATCCCCGATCTTAATCTCAGCTTTTTAATTTCTCATTCGCAGTTATAATTGTTGTTAAGGAACTTTCTCTTTTCCCGAAAATTGCCAGACTCCGAAGGGCAAATTGCCCGTCTTTACCTGACGTTTCAGTTACATCGCAATGTTATTGCGACCGAGAAGACCAAAATACAAAATTAGCCCGCGGGGTCAAACCCTTTTTATACAAATTTTACCAAAAACCTCGAACCAAGGGAAAATTAATATGTGACATAATTTTACGATCTCCACAAGAGGATCTATTTGCGCGATTCAAAATACAGTATTATATTATAATAACATAAAGTTCAGCATAGCAAGAACGTCATAAGCGAACATGAATTTGCAGGAGAAAGGATTGGGCGACGGGACTAGGTGGTGCTAGTGGGGAAATTTGAAGGCCCCCGCCCAGGTTCGGGTGGAGGCGGTGGGCTCGTGGGCCAATTGTCGTCCGTTGCTCTATCATAAAAAGTTCCTTTCTGCAACTTCTTTTTTCCACTCCTTCTTGTGGGGACCTCCTGCAAGAATTTGCCCGAAAACTTTCTTGTCGAATTGAGAAATTTCTGATAAGCGATGAAGCGTGCGCAAAGGTGCGAAGGGGTACCACCGCACCGGCCCCCACCCAGAGCAGGGTGGGGCCCCCAAAAATTCCTTGTGGAAGGACCCAAAACGGGCATTGTGACCAAAACCCTTCGATGAAACTCAGTCGCTCTCTTAATCTTTACGATTCGATCTCACTGATGTTCAGCTCTATGGTAGGTCCCGGAGTATTCATAACTACGGGATACATCCTGAGCCAGACTCCGAATCCGAATATGGTGCTTCTTTGCTGGATTTTAGGGGGTTTGCTGGCCGTAGCAGGCGCAATGAGCTATGCGAAATCCGCGAGCATTTTTCCGTTTGCCGGAGGAGATTACGTTTATCTAAAAGAGGCGTATTCGCCGATCGTGGCGTTTTCAAGCGGATGGCTGGCTCTTTCCGTAAATTTCTCCGCATCCATATCCTTATCCGCCATAGCGTTTTCCAAAATGCTCTTTTCCCTTCTCGATCCGAGCTTGGACGTATATTTTTTCGAGGCGAAATTCCTCGGAATCACTTTCTCCATCGGAAACGCCCAACTTTTGGGAATGTCCGCGATTCTATTTTTTACGATCGTTAATTTTTTCGGAATCGCCATCGCGTCACGGATCCAAAATCTCTTTACTACTCTAAAAATCTTAGGCCTCGCCCTTTTTGTGGTTCTGGGATTTACATTCGGAAATTATAATCTTGATCACTTCACATCGTTTCCTCTGCTCCCGAATGAGCCGAAAGAATGGGGCTTTTTGCTGGCGGGCGTAATTCCGGTGACGTTCTCTTATCTAGGTTGGAACATGATCACCTACGTCGCCGAAGAGGTAAAAAAGCCGGAAAAAAACATTTATAAAGCCGTATTGATCTCCTGTACATTGGTAACTTTGCTTTATGTGCTGATCAATTTTTTGTATTTAAGCTCCGCTCCGACCTCCGTACTTACCGGAGATGAAAAGATAGGAGTGACCGCCGCAGGATTTCTGTTCGGACAGGAAGTCACTTATTTGGTCACCGCCTTCATCTGCTGGGTCTTCATGGGCGGAATTTCCGCATATATCATCGGCGGCTCCAGGATCTATTTCGCGATGGCGCGGGACGGTTACTTCTTTCCAAGCATGTCCAAACTCCACCCGAAGTACGAAAGCCCGTACATGTCTTTAGCTTTTCAATGTGGATATGCCTGTCTCTTCTCCTTGGTAAAGGAAATAGAGTCCCTCCTATATCTGATCACTTGCTCCACCCTACTTTTAGCGACGATCACGGCTTATACTCCGATCATATTCGAAAAGCGGAATTTTATAACGACATTCAAAATTCCGGGCTACCCGTATTCCACTTATCTTTACATAGCTTCGAACGTCGTGATCATCGCCGTACTCGTTTGGAGCAAACCCGCAGAAGCGCTCTGGGGAATAGGATTCACGCTCCTGTCCGTTCCCATGTATTTTTATTTCAAATCCGCCAAGAGAATTTCCGCAAGTCCGCTTCCTCCCCCCGTCTTCGATCCCCTACCCTCCGATCGGCAAATTTCTTCCCTTCTCCCGGAAAATGAACCGGTGCCTCTCGCCGGCGGAGAAAGAGTCTAGTTCGTGTGGTCTCGCTCGGAGCAAAATCAAGGCTTCGCATCCATGCCTATCTAGGAATCCTATCCGTCCTTTTGTTAACCGCAAAAGCCGTACTGTCCGTTTTGCCAGGATTCGGATTGGGAGAAGCTCTTCCTCTTTCGATCGGAAGACTCGGCGGGATCTTCGGCGCTCTTGCGTTTTTATCCGGCGGCGGCTTGGGAAAATTTCTTTCCGATCAAAGATCGAAGACCGCCGAAATCCATATGATTCTTATGCTGGCCGGATTAGCTCTACAAGTCTCTTCGCTGGCCGAGGAGCATCCTCACCCTCTTGCCGTTTTTGCCTCTTGGATCGGTTTGGCCGCGATGGGCATCGGATGGATTTACGGCAGAAGAATCTTCGATAGGACTAAGATACGTTTTCCTTGGGAATCCAGGGAAAAATGATCAGACTTAGTAAGAATACTTCAAAAGACAGCGATGAAAATTCGATACGTATCTGCGGATTTCCTCCGGTTCCCAGCGATTGGAATCATAGTTAATATTCAAGGTTAAGCGATCTCGGAACGTAGTCGCGGTGATGAATAGGGTCTGATTCAAGGAAGGATGGACCGTAAAGGAAATTTCCTTCAAATCCAAACCTCGAATTTCGGCAGGAGGAAGAACTCCGAGATTGCTCAGTACGCTCGTTTGCGGGATCCTTGACATTAAACTCGCGAAAATGCGCAAGCCGTCCTCCCTTTGTAAAAATTGTTCGGGCGGAGGGAGAAGTTCGTAAAATGCCCTCCCCTCCTTTCGGCTCAAACGATCGACCAGATCTTCTTTGATCCGTTTTGCCAGGGACCAAAAAGGAGTCCCTATCTTCAACTGCGTCGTCAATAGAGTGATATACAAACCCAGCGCCGAATCCGGAACGGATCTGCTTAGATACGGACGAAGATCGGCGGGAGTCGAAAGATTCAAAATTCCTGAAATATCGGAAGGAAAGAAATCGTAAAAGGAGTAAATTTGCGCCGCACCCAAGATACCGTGGAGAGAAATCCCCTTCTCCCTTCCTTTCGAAACCAACGCGCGAATCTCCTCCGAATCCAACCGGAAGTCCAGGATCTTCGGCTCCGGTTCTCCGAGCCTACGGGAAAAACGAGGCAAGCACACGGGTTTTTCCTCCAGCATCCTTTCCTTGGCTCTTCCTTCTGCGGAATAAAGATCCATCAAAGAAGGATGGTGATCCTGGGAACAATTCCCGCTCTTCTCCTTGGATACGGCAGCTTGCAAAACCTCCGACAGAAATCGACATCCCGAACGTCCGTCCGAAATGCTATGATGAAACACCAGAGCGAATACCCAATTCCGCTTTTCATCCGACTCATAAAAGATCGCACGAATCAAAGGAGCTTCTCCCGAGCGGAATCCGCGCATCGATTCTTTAGCGAGTCGGGTTTTCCAATCCGGAGAAATAGATTGCACCGAAAGAGGAATCTTAGATTCCGGAGTGGAAACAAAACAAAGATGGGGATCGACCCCGTACTTCCTCTCGATACCTACCCGAGCAAGCGGATGCCTTGCCTGGACGGAATCCAATCCGGACCGGATGTTTTCAGCGTTCAAATCTCCGACTCCCAGGGCCATACAGGCGAAGTTCATGGAAGATACATGATCGTATAACCAGAAGTTCGCCTCCGCATGGTCCAAGGACCGCACGAAGTCGCTGCGGGTTTTTTCAGGATCCGAAACGCTCAGCATAGGGAAATTTTCCTTTTTCGGAAAATTTACGCCGGTTCCAAAAATCCTACCGGATCTTTTTCGTATCTGTTCCCGTGAAGCATACTTTCGAAATCGTTAAATCGAATGCCGTATCTTTTCAAAACGGGCTTGAGATAAGGAGCGACCATCTGTCTCAGATAAAACGGCTGACTTACCACGAAATGATGGATTCCATGGGTGGCGCCGAAATTGAAACAAAAAAGGTGCAAAGGAAGAACCCACCAGGAATCCAAAACCTGCGTTTGCTGGTACAAGCCTTTTACGTCTCCGTAATAGTGCATGTTCGAAGATACGATCTGAATAGATGTTTGTCGTAACCAGCAGGGAATCAGATAAACCACTGCGGCCGTATTCAGGAAAGAATGAAGACTCTGGACCCAACCGCTTTCTTTTAGCGGATTTCCCAGAAGCCAATTCAATCCGGAAAATAAACCCCATATCAAAAAAGAATACCAAAGCAGTAGAAAAATCGAACGGAACGGTCCTTTGATCGGCGATGCCTTGATCTTCTTCAGATAATGGATCGCATCCTTACGGATCCGAGGCCCTTGCAATACCACGGCCATGATCGGGTCGACCATGACCAAGAACCTTCTCCAACCGAAAGGCATACCGTTGCTGATAAAGCGCTCCTCTATATCTTCCCTATTTCCGGAGAGTTTGTGATGGAGAAGATGGATTTCCTTTCGGAACCACGGATTGACGGTGTTCGCCCGAAAAAGCCAAACCACCCAAAACAGGAAATTCTGCATCCTAGGATTTTCCTTAAAATACAAGCTATGAATGAGATCGTGCTCCATCTCGTGCAAAAAGGAGGCCAGAATTCCGTTACCTATGATACAGACCCAAAACGGAATCAAGCCGGCGACATATAACCCGCCCAATACGATCATACCGAAAGCGGATCCGATCGTGATTCCGAATCCGATCTCGTTTTGGTATTTTAGAAAACCCAATTTTTGCCGGACTTGGGAATCCGTCCTTCGGATCCATTTTATGATCCTCTTCGCTTTTTCCTTATCGTTAAATCCGTCGACTGGACGATTCCTTTGTAACGCCACTACCGCCATGCGCGTCTCCTTTCAATTCGCTCACAGACACTATTGCACGAAAAAGTGCGTCCGTCGTTCCATTCTATAAACCGATACCGAAAATCCGGTTCCGATTGATAATACGGTTCTCTTAGGTAGTTTCTTTTTCCCGAAATTCGGACGGAGGAAGTCCGATTTCCTTTAAAAAAGCCCGATGGAAGGAGGTTTTACTTCGGAAGCCCACTTCGTATCCGATGTCCAAAATCGATCGATTTTTATCCTTCTTTAAAAGTTCGCAAGCTTCCCGAATTCTGTATTCGTTTACGAAGGCGGAAAAATTCTTTCCCATTTCCTGGTTGATCAACTCGGAAAGTTGGTGGGAAGAAAGCGCCATCTCCTCCGCGAGAGAGGCCAAGCTCAATTCCTCGTCTCGGTACAACCGATCTACTTCCATCGCAACTCTAAGATTTTCCCTCAAGGTTTGCAGATCCATTCCCTGCAATAGGGAGCGGGAGTATTTGCGTATCGCATCCCGCGCGACCTGTTGCAAATTCTGAAAGTAAGCGGGATATTTCCGACCGATCAGATAGGAAACGCAAAGACTCAAGGTCATCATATTCGCGCTCACCAATAGGAACAGAGGATTCTTTCCCCAAAGATACAGCGCTCCGACGGTATGATTTGCGATCGTAGCGAGAAGGATATATAACAACACCCTGGTCGTCCATTCTTCCCGGAGAACGGCGACTTTGAAAAGAATCCGGATTCCTTTAAGAAGTCCTAATATATAGCCGGCCAGAACCGCGAACGGGGCGTAAAAAATCAGATCTAAACTCGTCGATCGGGAAACGAAACGCTCGAATCCGTTTACCAGAGACTCCGAATCCGAAACGCAGATAGCGGCATACAAAACCCAAAACGCGACGGGAAGAAGAAAATGCTTTTTATCCAAACCGAAAAAGGATTCTTCCACTTCCGAATCCCGTATGATCCTGTGGATTCCGTAAAGCGCCGGACCAATGGATCCGAGAGCGGGAATATGCAGTAAAACGAATCTAGGAGAAAAGCGATAAAGGCCCGAAACCATTGCCAGTCCCGAACCCACCAGGATTCCCAAAAATAGAAACAAGAGGGACAGTAGCCGATTCAAAGCCGACTTGCGTTCCAAAACGCATTGACCCACGCAGAGTAGAAAACCCAAATACGTTCCGAATACCGCAAAAGAGACCAATCCCCAGGAAACATACTCGCTTCCGAATCGAGGAATGGTAAGGGACAGTACGGACTGCATGCAAAGTGTTATCCAACGACCCGGGAAGTTGTCAACCATCCTAAATCCGTAAACCGGAGGAAAAAGCCGTTCATCGTCCGAAAAAAAGGATCTATCCGAACGACATTCGGAAGACGGAATTCTTGTTGAAGGAAACGGATCCCTCTCGACTCTGGACCCGATTCGAGAGGACATTCATGGATTTTAAATTAACAAAGAATGAACAAGAGTTCATTGAATCGTTTCGAACGTTTTGCAAAAAGGAAATCGCACCGTTTGCGGAAGAGGCGGACAAAAAGAAGGAAATCCCCCGCTCTCATTTCGAAAAATTGGCGCAGGCCGGCTACCTCGGTCTTTTGCACGAAGAGGAATACGGAGGACAAGGCGCGGGAATTTTCTTAAGCACGTTGGCAATGGAGGTCGTTTCGGAATATTGCGGTAGCACGTTTTTCAGCGTAGGTGCGTCCGCCGGTTTGTTCGGTCTTCCTCTAAAACATTTCGGAACAGCGGATCAGAAAAGAAAGTACCTCCCGGACATCATCTCGGGGAAAAAAATCGGATCCTTAGGAATCACGGAGCCCGATTCGGGTTCCGACGTTTCGGCAGTCTCCTCCTTAGCAAGACTGACTTCGAAAGGGAAGTACCTACTTTCCGGACAGAAGACGTACATCACGAATGCCCCGGTCGCGGACTATTGTCTTGTCTTGGCGAGAGTTCAGGACGAGAGCGGACAGGAAAAAGGTCTTACTCATTTTATCGTGGATTTACATTCCAAGGGAGTAAGCCGCTCCGCCGCCATGGACAAGATGGGCCTGAGAGGCTCTCCTACCGGCGCTCTGTTTCTGGAGGAGGTGGAAGCTACCGAAGATGATATCCTAGGAAAATTAGGCAAAGGTTTTCGACAAACCATGCAGACTTTCAATGCGGAAAGATTGTCCTTATCTTCCTACTCCCTCGGAGTCATGAAGGCCTGCCTGGACGAGTCCAAGACCTTTTCCTCCACAAGAAAAAGTTTCGGGAAAAGCATTTCCCAACACCAAGGAGTCGCGTTCCTGTTGGCGGAAATGTACGCGAAACTGGAGGCCTCCAAATGGTTCACCTACAGTGTCGCCTGGGAAATGGAAGAAAGCGACTTGCAAGGAAAAGGGAACATGAGTTTATCCGGAAGATGTGCGGCCTGCAAATTATTCGCCACGACCTCGGCGA
This sequence comes from Leptospira fluminis, assembly GCF_004771275.1. Classification (GTDB taxonomy): domain Bacteria; phylum Spirochaetota; class Leptospiria; order Leptospirales; family Leptospiraceae; genus Leptospira_B; species Leptospira_B fluminis. Next base: position 7,433 of record NZ_RQEV01000017.1, read on the forward strand.
GAGAAGTAACGAATCTCGCGGTGCAAATTCACGGAGGCGCCGGATTTATGGACGAATACAAAGTTTCCAGATTGTACAGGGACGTAAGATTGGGGGAAATCGGCGGCGGAACCAGCGAGATCCAAAAATTGATCATTTCCAAGAGCATTCTAAAAGAATAATGCACTTTCTTCTATTTGTATCCTTCTTCGGAAACGGAATGCAACGCGATCGGGTCCAGGATTTCGATCCGATTCCTGTACCCGGTGATAAGGCCTTCCTGCTTTAGATTTCTCAACTCCCTAACCACCACTTCACGTACCGTTCCGATCGAGTCCGCAAGATTTTGTTGGGACAAAGTCACCGATAGGAACGGAGGATTTTCTCCACTCGTAGCGTTCACCAACAGATGACGTGCGAGCCTTTGCCTAACGCTTGTAAAACTTACGCCGTATAATTCCCGCAACGCCGCATACGTTCTTCTGGCACATTCTTTCGCGAATGTCCAGGCGAGTTCGGGGGATCGTTTTCCGTACTTTCTCAAATCCTCGAACGACAACGCCAAGATTTCGGAATCGGTCAAGGCCTGTACGAAAGTCTCTTCCGGTTGTCCGATCTTCTCTTCTTCGCTTAAAGCGCCTACGATTCCCATCATATCTCCCCTCTTCGTATAACGAACCGTGATTTGTCTTCCGGATTCCGCAAACAGGTACATCCTAAAAAAACCGGAAACGACGAGCCCTGCATATTCCGGATCGCCGACTTTTCTTTCCACAATCTGTCCCGCTTTGAATCTTACGGTAATTCCTCTTTCGATCAACGGTAGATACGTTTCCTTTTCCAAAGAGAAAAAGATGCTAGATTCCAAAGCTTGCAGAACTTCTTTCGGAAATTTCATTCTGTTTCACATTCCTTTTCGTATTTTTTCCGAACCGGTGGAACAAAAGTCCCAGGCGTTTTTCCGGAGTCCGTGTATCTTTCCTTTATACGATCGGAAATAGATATATTCCGAACTACAGAGGTTTCAAATGCCGAACGGTTTTCAAAAGAAGGTCGGGAGTACACTGGTCCTTGCCTGTCTATTCAGTTCAAATTGCTTTTTGGCGGCTCCTATGAAAAAGGAAGCCGACGCTTGGAGTCGTCCCAAATCGGATCGAAAATTCGGAAATTGGGAAGAAGTTTTTTCCCGGCCGACCCGCTTGGAAGTCATCGCGTTCCTGACCGGGTACGTATTCACGGGTCCTTCCATCTTAATCGATCGGGAAAATCCCAAAACGCCGGAGGATCAAAAGCGGGAACAATGGGTGCCCGCACTGAGCTATCTGGTCAAACATCCGGAAAACGGGTATTTTCTTTTGGATTCCGGAGTTCCGAGCATCGACTCCGAAAATCGTTGCGATTTCAGCCTGATCGGACCTTTATTCAATGCGCCGTGCCGTTCCGAAAAAGGGAGGGATTCCGCAGGTCAGTTGGATGCATTAAAAATTTCGAATCAACAGTTGAATTTCGTTCTGGTATCCCATTTGCACTGGGACCATATCGGAGGAATGGAGGCGCTTAGAAAAAGAGGACCGGTACGGGTATTGATTTCCGAAGAAGAGGCCGAGGACGCAAGTCGCGCCTTCGGAGTCTTTCACGGATATTCTTCCAAGGCGCTTTCCTTCGATTTCGATCTCTCCATCCTAAAAAAGGATCAGTTCTTCGAAATGCCGATTTTGGGTTCCGTTCACGATCTTTACGGAGACGGTTCCGTTTGGATTATCGCCGCCCACGGGCACACGGAGGGAGAACTTGCGGTCCTTTTAAACGCCTCAAGCGGCCCCATATTGTTCACGTTCGATTCTTCCCACCTAAAAGCCGGATTCGAAAACGAAATCCCTCCGGGGGCGACGGTGGACAAGAAAAAGAGCGTGGATATCATTCGTAGAATGAATCTTTTTTCCAAGACCTTTCCGCAGGTAAAGGTCGTTTACGGGCACGAACCCACCCAATGGAAAAAAGAGCCTACGATCAGTTTAGCAAAATAAGAATTTCGTAATTGAACTATAGTATCTCAGGGGGAAGGCGATTCTTCGGATCCTTCCCCCAATTTTTCCTCCAGATATCGATGGATTTCCGGATCGTTATCCTCTATCAACTGCCAAAAGGAAAATCCCCTAATTTTATATTTTTCTAATATATTCATCTTTTTCTCGAAGGATGTCCGATTCATGTAAAAAGCGACGCGATCGCAACCTCCCAGTCTATACCATAAGGAAGGGTCCGTGTAAACATGACCTTCGTGGCGATACAAATACGGGCGAAGATAGATCCAATCTCCCGCTTTTGCCTGGCTATGATAGATTTTTAATACGTCCGTCGGCTGCTCCATCCTAGGATTCCAATGTTCCCGGATAAACTTCGCTCGGGAATAATATACGGACTTGGAAGGAAGATCGCAATTCAACGGCCAGTCGTATCCGTACGTAGGAATCGCCATATAGAGTTTGTTCGCAGGGATCCTCTCCACGGCGTATTGTAGGATCTTATCGATCCACCAATCCGGAGCTTGCGGACCGGGTCCGGGAAATCCGTTTTTTCTAGGATGCAATTCGTAGGCCATTATCTTGACCTTGTCCGCGGTCCGTCCTAAAAATCCGTAGTCGTGAGTCAATTGGCCGCGATAGGCTTCGTAATAATCGACTTCTATCGGGGCTTTGAGGCCCGGACAAGCGAAACGTGTCTTTTGCTCCGCAACCGTTTTAGGATGTATGGAAACCGAAAGTAGTTTCTTTCTTTTGTGCAGCTCCTCTTTGAGAAGGACCAAAAATTCCTCGAAGGCCTCCTTCTTTTCGCAGGTCATGCCCTCGTAATCTATATCGATTCCGTCGTACCCGTATTTCTCCACTTCGCTTATTATATTTCGTATATGTAAATCCCGGACTTTTACGTTTCCGGCCAGGCCTATGGCGTCCGATATCTTTTCGAAATCGTTTTCCCATCGAAAAATCGTGGGAATGATGAGCGTATTCGGAGAGGCAAGCCGGAACCACATCATTCTCTCCGAGATTTCCTCCGGCTTCCATACGGACACGATCCTTCCGGTATTATTCCGTCCGCCTTCCAAATTGTACAAAAACGGATGCAGCTCGTCGTAGAGTCGTATGTATTTGAGCATGGCCCAAAAATCCTGGGACCAAGTCGAAGCGTAGATCCTGGTTTCTTTCTCTTTTTCGATTTTTCTGCCTTCCTCCCCAAGCTTTCGCTCTCGGAGGAAGTAGTAACCGCCCGCAAGTAGCAATACCAGGAGAAAAGCGGTGTAGTAGAATGGCTTACGCGTTAAGATCCGTTTCAAGAGAAGGTTATTGTTTTTGAAAAAACCGTATAGTGGCAACAAGAAAGGAGACTTCGCCCTTCTATCCGGGGGGACAGATTTTTTTGATTCGAGAGGAATTCGCCCGGCATTTCCCAAGGAGAACTAGCAAATCATTTACAGTAAAAAATTTTCTAAACTAATTGAATATTTTTGACCTCCGTTTTTCTGTGGCTTTACGGTGCCAATCCGGACATCTTTATGACTTATCGGATGTTTCCATAAGAGTTCGGAAAAGCGCCGTTGAAAAACGAAGTATCGAATCGAAAGAAACGATCAGGAGCGACAATGTTCATAGCGCGGGGCCTTTTTCTATTTTTATTCCTAATTTTCTCCCAGTGTTCCGGTGGGGGAGGTGGCGGAATGAATCCATTGATCTTCCTCTTGATGGGGTCCGGTTCGAAGACCGGAAGTATCGGAACGGGAGCCCCGCGAAACGTTCTCGTAAGCTGGCAAGCCAATCGCGAAAAATCCGTGAATTCGGCCGGAGGCGGTTATAAAGCGTGCTACGGAATCAATCCTTCTTACCAAGCAGCGACTGCCATTTGCTCCACGGTTCCATATGCAAGCGGATCTGCCGCTCCGACATCCGCTACCCTTTCCATTCCGGGCGGAAGCCACGTTTATATCTATGTTTTCGGGTATTCCACCCTCAACCCGAACGGAACTCCTGCGGCAACTCCGACGACGGTTTCAGTAAATTAAGTCTTTAGAGATTTTCAAAAGGTTTGAATATGAATATTAAAAATCGCGCTTTCGTCACTACCCTTCTCCTTCTCGTTCTCGGGCTTTTCTTCGTCGCCCAAAAGACCATTCCCAAATTAATCGATCGAGCCAAAAAACCCAAATATGTTCCGGGCGAAGTCATCGTTCGGTTCAAGCCCGGAGTCTCCGCCGGTGCGATGGCCCTCCAAAAAGGAGGTAAGCTCCTTTCTAACCTCGGCCATGCAAGAACCGCACACATTCAACTTCCTCAGAATCAATCGGTCGAAGACGCGGTTACCTCTTGGCAAAACGATCCGAATGTGGAATTTGCCGAGCCGAATTACATCTACCAAACCCAATCGCCGAACGACTCTTCTTATGGCAGCTTGTGGGGGCTCAAGAACACCGCCCAAACACTTACTGCGGGAAGCGCGGTGACTCCGGAATTTTATACGGATACTGTCGGAAACCCGACCGCAAATCCCGGAACATCCGGTAAGGACATCAGTGCGGAATCCGCATGGACCCTCCAGACGGACTGTAGTTCCGTAATCGTCGCCGTAGTGGATACCGGAATCAACTACAATCACCAGGATTTAGTGAACGAAATGTGGAGTCCAAGCGGGTCCTGTTTGGATGAAAACGGTGGTACCACCACCACAGGCGGATCCTGTCCGAATCACGGATGGAACTATGCAGGAACACGGACCGCGAACGATCCGATGGACTATACCGGTCACGGAACCCATGTTGCCGGAACCATAGGGGCCCAAGGAAACAATGCGGTAGGAACCGTCGGCGTCTGCCAAACAAGCAAATTGATGGCGGTCCGAGTCCTGGACGAAACCGGATCCGGTTCGACTTCGAATATCATTAACGGAATCAATTTTGCGGTCAACAACGGAGCCAAAGTCATCAACATGAGCCTCGGCGGAGCGGGATACAGTGCCTCCTTCTATTCCGCCATTCAGAACGCCCAAAACCACGACGTTGTCGTAGTCGTTGCAGCCGGCAATTCCGGACTAGACCATTCGGGAACTACCAATGGGATTTCCAACGCAACCTACCCTTGCGACTACGGTCTCCCGAATCTGATCTGTGTAGCGGCGTTAGATCAAAATTACAATATTACGAATTTCTCCGATTACAATACTGCCGGCTCCTCTGCTTCGACGGTGGCAGTGGGGGCTCCCGGAGCCAACATCCTGAGCACATGGCCGGGAAACGGTGCGGTATTCTCCCAATCGACTGCCGGCCAGGATTTTTCCACTTGGACCACCGGCGGAACGGATTGGAGAGTCAAAAGTTGCACGGTCGGAGGAAAAACATATTCTAATCTTATAATGTTCACTTCTTCGGTAGATACTTCCGACGCCTGCAACTTCTGGTCCGGCACTTCCTATTACCGGGAAACATCCACCGGAAATAGTCTCTACAAGACGTTTAGCCTACCTTTCACTCCCGTAGCGGTCACGTTGAGCCTGGACTATTTCGAATCCTTACTCGCAGGCGACTACTTCAATATCTATGCCGGAACAAACAACGGTTCCTTCCCGGCCACTCCGGTAAAAGCGAACAACGGAGTTACGGGAATGGATCCGGAGAGTCCCACATATAATATCTCTTCCGTTTGTACCACGACGACCTGTACGATCGGATTGAATTTCACTTCTTCCGGAAACCAAACGTACTCCTGCTCCGGAGGATGCGGAACTTTCGGTCTCGGAATCGGATTGGATTATTATAGCTTAACCGTACTCGGAAACGATACGACCCATTACAGCATTCTAAACGGTACATCCATGGCATCTCCTCACGTCGCCGGAATCGCTGCCTTGGCAAGAGCCTACAACACGAAATACACCTATGCGGATACGGTCAATGCCGTCCTATACGGAGGAACTGCCAACTCATCCTTGCAAGGAAAAACGAAGACCGGAAATTCCGCGAATGCTTACGGAACCCTGACCTACATCAATGCTCCGAGTGGAATTACCGCGACGGTACAATAGCTCTCAATTGCAACGGCGCTTTTCTTTAAAGATAAGCGCCGGGACTAGGGAGAAATCCCTTGTTTTTTCAGAATGTCCAAAGCGGTTTGTTTCAAGAGCGGGTGCACCGTGAAATCTTCCGGATCGAGAGCCTTAGTCTGAGTTTGGGGAAGTTTGAACTTATCCTGCCCGATCCATTCGGAGAGTGCCCATAACATGCGCTGGAAGATTTCGTCGATTCTCTTTTGATAACCCGCTTTTTTATAATATCCGTAAGCGAGAATCGGGAGTTTTTTCTCGAACATGAAATAATCCCCCAAGCGGATCAACCCGTCCTTATATTCCGTCTTCAAAAAGCATTCCCGGGCCTTCCGGATATCCCCTTCGTTAAAGGCCTGGTTGCCTTCTCGTATGAGTTCCATCCGCTCTTTAGGATCCATACTTAGAATATCGTCCGAAAAAAAAGTTTCGCAATCGATTTTTCCTCGGCTTTCCGCACCCGGAGCGGATCCTGGGGGAAACGCCTGCCGACGAATACCGTCCCCCGCAGGCAAAAATAGGGATACGAGAATCGAATGAACGAACTGAAAGAGGGCGGCAAAGCCCCCGCCTTTACGGGAACCGACGAGTCCGGACAAAAAAAGGACCTCAAAAACCTCATAGGGGAAAAAGGACTCGTACTGTATTTTTATCCTAGAGATTTGACTCCCGGATGCACGACCGAGGCTTGCGATTTTCGGGACAACTTTTCCCGCATCAAAAAGCAAGGATTTCAGATAGTCGGGGTCTCCAAGGATTCGATCAAGTCCCACCAGAAATTTATTGAAAAGCAGGAACTCAACTTTACTTTGATCTCCGACGAAGACGGGAGTATCTGCGAAAAATACGGGGTCTGGCAACTGAAGAAGTTCATGGGCCGCGAGTCGATGGGAATCGTAAGAACCACCTTTCTGATCGGCCCAGACCTGAAGATCTTGAAAATATATCCGAAGGTGAGCGTGAAAGGGCACGTAGATCAGATACTAGCGGACATTAAAGCGTTGGAGAAAAAATGAAATTAGAGAAATCCAAGATACAGTTTTCGATCGGAAAGAACCCGTCCAAGAATTTCTATAAAATCGTTCTTGTGGCCAAGGACCACCTGCCCAAGGAACTGGAAACGAAATTTCCCGACCAAATCAAATCCTCTATCTTCTCGGGAGAACCGGGACAATCTCTAACGGACGAATCGGACCGGACGATTTACCTGGGCGTCGGAGAATCCGCAAAAGCGAGCATCCGTGGAGTGGCCCAGTATTTCTTTTCCTTCGGAGAAAAACTCCGTAAATGGGATAGCGTAGGATTAGAGATCAAAGTTCCCCGCTTTCTCACCAAAAACCTTTCTCCTGCCGGACTAGTCTATCAGATCGCGAATTCCTTGGATTTAGGTGCGTTTCCCTTAAACGTACTGACTAAGGACTTTAAGGAAAAGAAACCGAAATTCGGCCCGGTAACCTTCCTGATCGAAGATCCGGGTGCGGAAAAGGCGGCCGCCCAAGGGCTGGAAAAATCCAAGGCGGTGAGTAAATACGTCAACGGCTGCCGGTTCATTTCCCACCTCCCCGCAAATCATTTCACTCCCGAGGAATTCGTTTCCCGTTCCAAAGAAATCGCAAAGGAAAACGGCCTGAAGATCACCGTCTTCGACGAACCCCAACTGAAGAAGGAAAAAATGGGAGGGATCTTGGCGGTTTCTCAAGGGTCCGACAAAAAACCGAAGATGATCCTTCTGGAATACCATCCGGCAAAACCGAAGACGAAAAAGAAACTGGCCTTGATCGGAAAAGGTCTCACCTTCGATTCGGGCGGAATCAGCATAAAACCGGCCCAAGACATGCACGAAATGAAATACGATATGTGCGGAGCCGCTGCGGTCATCCACGCCATCGGAGCCATTTCCGAGCTGGGCTTAGGTGTTCCAGTCATCGCAGCGATCGGTGTCGCCGAAAATATGCCGGATGCAGCCGCGGTAAAACCGGGAGACGTTTATACCGCCCACAACGGTCTGACTGTGGAAGTCCAAAATACGGACGCGGAAGGACGCCTTGTCCTAGGTGATGTACTATCCTATGTGGGAAAAAAATTCAAACCGGACTATATGGTGGACTTGGCTACTTTGACTGGAGCCATCATCATTTCTCTCGGCCATGAAGCGGCAGGAGTCATGAGTAACTCCGAAAAACTCCGGGAATTGATCGACGAAGCGTCTCATAGTTCCGAGGAAAGAACTTGGAACCTTCCCCTTTGGGACGAATACGGAGAAGACCTCAAAAGCGATATCGCCGACTTGCGAAACGTCGCCGGCCGCCCGGGAGGAAGTCTTTCCGCAGGAAAATACCTGGAACGCTTCGTGGATTCCGGAATCGAGTGGGCCCATATCGACATAGCCGGGACCGCCTGGAGGAAAAAAGCCTCCGGAACCCAGATCGGTAACGGCCCCAGCGGATATGGAGTCCGTTTGCTCGTGGACCTAGTGGAAAAACTGGAAAAACACAAGTAGAACGGATTTTAGCCCTGAGTGAAACTCCGATTTCGCTCAGGGTTCCTTCTACTTTCGTACAGATTCGTCCTTCCTTTAAGACATAAGAGGAAAACCGACCCTCAGTCTATTTTTAAGAATCCGCTTGCCTCTTGGTGCGGTGCAAAAAGAATGGTCCCTGGATAGTGCAATGCACCATTCAAGGACGTTCATTTATGAACCAGCCTAAGATTCGAAAACGACACATTTTCATTGCCGCCCTTCCCCTACTCTACCAATCACTGGCGGCGCCCATCGCCGGGTCCCTCACCGAGAGTTGGAATGCCAGAAGGACCAAAACCGAAGCCCAGTATGTAAAAGAATACATTCTGGAGCAAAGACCTTCCATCCCTGTTTCAGAATTGGACCTATTGACCAAGACCGTACTGCTCGAAAGCGCGAAAATCAAGGATTCCGCCTGCGGAATGAGCTGCGGCGAAGGGGAAAAAATCGGCTTATTGCTCGGACTCATCTGGGTAGAATCCGAATTTCACAAAAAAGCCCGGTCCAAGAAAAACGCAAGGGGCTATATGCAGGTCATGCCTGCGACCGGAGCCTGGATCGGTTCCCTGGAAGGCCGCAAAATACGCGAATCCGAACTTTTCGAAACGGAAGTGAACCTCTCTCTCGGCGTCGGCTACCTGAACCACCTTCTAGACAACCTAGACGGAGACGTCCGGAAGGCCCTGCTCGCCTATAATGCCGGCCCGGCTGCCGTCAAAAAATGGGGCGGGGTGAAACAATACGCGGAAGACGTATTCACCGTTCAATCGGAATACATGGGTTTCCGCGGACGTTAAAGTCGAAATTCACATCCAATCGATGCATTTCCGGAGTAGATGAGAAGTCTCCTCCGGAGTTCCGTGGAAGGGATTCCCGTGCCCCGGCAAGACCCATTCGAAGGAAAGTCCCGCCAGGGATTCCATGGATGATTTCTGTTCCTCCCAAGAATACCAACAAACCCCTCGAAACGCGATCAAACGTTTTCGTACGGGGTCATAGGCCAAATGATCTCCCGTAAATAAAAATGCATTCGAGTAGAGAAGGACGGTATGCCCCTTGGTGTGTCCGGGAGTCGGAAAAATCGTAAGGTCTTCCGCCAACCGAAACGGATCCCGTCCTGCGATCGTTATTTCCGGATTGCCCACGGCATCCGCATCGTCCTCGTGGATGATCCGTTCGCATCCGAAATCCTCGTGAAATTTCCCGTGATCCGCTACGTCGTCCCGGTGCGTAAGATAATGGTATCTGATTCCTCCCAAGGATCGGATTTTTTCCGCAAGAGAGGGAACGTACCTGGGAGAATCCACGAGCACGTTTCCTTCCGGCCGAAGGATCAGATAGGAAAAAGCTCCGAAGGAGGACTTGGAATGATAACCGCAGTGATACACGTTTCCGTGAATCCTTGCGGGAAAGGAATCCTTTGCGGAAGTCAGATCGTCCCTTTCCATCGTTCCGATAGAAGTTGTAGGACAGGAAACAAGCGCCTGCAATGCTCGAAAGGACTCCTCGGAATTCGAAGGTTGGTTTCGTACATAGGAGGCTCCTCCCTTTTCGGAAAAAACTTCCGGCGCCAAAATCCTACAGGTTTCGCAATCGATGCAGGAGGAATCCACATAAAAATTTCCCGGAACGTTTTCCGATCTTCTTTTCGTCAGGCTCGCCATATCTCTTAGACGGAGACCGGGCGACGATCGGAAATGGAAACGCCGAAACATAGAATCCGGCGGAATCTACGAAAAAATCCTACCGTACCCAATCTCCCGAATTAAAATATTTATCTTCGAGAGCTTTTAGATCTCCCTTTCTCTTCAATTCCGAGATAAAAAATTCGAAATTTCTCAAATAGACCAGGTCCGATTTGGGCAACAAGGCCGCGATATGATCCTCTTGCACCGCTTCCAACAAAGGACGATAACTGGACGCGACAGACGGTTGCAACAGAAGAATTCCCTTGATATGATACGCCTCCGCTACCAAACAATTCGCCGTGCCTTCCCGTACCGCCTTCCAGGCTCCGTCCAAACTACCGTATGTGAAGATTCTGGAATTCGGAAACGCGCGCAGCATGTATTCGTGACTCCCGGAAAAGGCCCGCACCGCAAAACTCACCCCGGTTAGATCACCGAGGTCCTTAATACTTCTGAAATATTGTGTGGTAATAATATTCCCTTCCGGCGGAGGAGGAAGAACCGATTTTCGAACCAGTGCCGAAGGTGTGGAAACCAGATACGGTTTACTAAGTTGAATCACTTTCGAGCGTTCTAAGGTGGTGGTTACTCCCGATAGAGCCAGGTCCGCTTCCCCTTTTTGAACCGCTTCCGCAAAATCCTCGAACTCCGGTTTCGGAATAAAAACGTATTTTACCCCCAGGAAATCGGCGTATCTCTTTCCCAATTCCGCATCGAACCCGGGAAAACCGTCTTTTGGGTGGTCTATATAAAAAGGGGCAAAGGTCCGATTTCCGGTCACCCGCAATTCGCCCCGCTTTTGTATGTCCAGCAATCTGGAGTCGGTAGAATCGCCTTGCGCCGCCAAAGAAACCGAGAACAGAAACAAAAAAAAAGTAACGAAGAGGCGAAACGGTTTAGAAAGATAGAAACTCATTCCGAAAAGAGCCCGCTTTTTCCTAACATTCTAATTCCGATTACATCAATGCACAAGGGAAAAACGTCTTCCACAAACGATCAATCTACCTGCAACTCCGGTAGGTTCGCGAAGAATTCCAGGCATTCCGGATTTACCAAAGCGTCCTTATTCGGTACATTCTCGCCCTGAACGGTTCTTTTTACCGCAATCTCCACCTTCTTCATATTTCTAGTATAGGGAATATCGGGAACCGCCAGGACCTTCGCAGGAACGTGACGCGGAGAAACCTTCTCCTTGATCTCCTTTCTTATGAAAGTTTCGAATTCGGCAGTAAGCTCCTTACCCGGAAGCATTTTCAGGAATAGAATCACCCTGACGTCGTCCTTCCAGTCCTGACCGATTACGACCGAATCCGCAATTTCGCCTATCGTTTCCAGTAGAGTGTACAAATCAGCCGTCCCGATCCTGACTCCTCCCGGATTCAGAGTCGCGTCGGATCTCCCGTAGACGACCATTCCGCCTTCTTCGGTGATCTCCGCAAAATCTCCGTGACGCCAAACCTCCGGAAATACGTCGAAATAAGCTGAACCGTACTTTTTGCCGTCGGGATCGTTCCAAAATTCCAAAGGCATGGAAGGAAAAGGTTCGGTGCAAACCAATTCGCCTTTCCCTTTCCGCATAGGTTTACCGCTATCATCGAATATTTTAACGGACATACCGAGACCTATGCATTGTAATTCTCCGGCGCGCACCGGTAAATTAGGATTTCCTAATGCAAAACATCCGTTCAGATCCGTTCCTCCGGAAATAGAGGAAAGTCTCAGATCCTTTTTCCAGGACTCGTAAACGTATCGAAATCCGTAGGCCGGCAGAGGGGATCCTGTGGAAAGCACCGCACGTAACTTGGATAAATCCTGCGTCGGTCGAAAACCCTCCTTTTCCAGACTTAGGATGTATTTCGCACCGACTCCGAAAACATCCGTTTGCAGCCCGGAAATCGTTCGAAACAAAACTCCGGGATCGGGATAAAACGGATTTCCGTCGAAAAGTTGGATCGTCGCTCCGATGGAAAGGGAACTTACCAACCAATTCCACATCATCCAACCGCAAGTAGTGTAGTAAAAGATACGATCGTCGGGCCGAAGATCCGTATGAAGGGCCAGCTCCTTCCAATGATTCAAAAAAACCCCGGGTCCCTGCACCATGCATTTCGGCAACCCGGTGGTTCCGGAAGAATACATGATATAAACCGGATGATCGAAGGGCAATTGTTCGAATCTAGGTTGTGTTCCTTGAAAACTACGTTCCGCGTCCGTGAGGGAAATCGAATTAGCCGGAAAATCGTCCATTTTGGGGGAATTCGAACGGACTTCGAGGGAAGGATAACAGGACACGAGGACGGCTTTGAGGTCGGGGAGTTCCTTGGTAATTTCCTTAACGATTCCTGCTAAAGGAAGGCTCTTTCCCTTGAATTCGTAACGGTCGGTAGTCACGAGAACCGTCGGGCGGATCTGGCCGAAACGGTCCAAAACCCCTTTGGCGCCGAAATCCGGGGAACAGGAGGACCAAACCGCCCCGATGGAAGTCGTCGCCAACATGGAAACCACGGTGTCCGGAACGTTAGGCATCAGGCCGGCGACCCTGTCTCCCGGCGACACTCCGAGGGAACGAAGATACTCCGCAAGAGAACCGACGCGGCCCCGAAGCTCGGAGAAAGTCATTTTCGTTCCGACTCCGCTTTCCCCGGTATATTGGATGGCGACACCTTCGTCTTCCCTTCGCAAAAGATTTTCCGCAAAGTTCAACCTTGCTCCCGTAAAAAACCGGGATTCACGGAATGTCCTTCCTCTACGGAACGCTTCCTCGTACGATTTGGAATGGAGAACGGGAGCATACTCCCAGAGCAATTCCCAAAAGCGAGGAAACTCTCTTACGGACCATGAATGCAAATCCCGATAGTCCGCGAATTTGCTTCCGACTTTTTCCTCCACAAAGGACTGAAAGCGGGTCATTCGAGAGGTCCGGATTTGCTCCGGATCGGATTGCCAAAGCGGTCGATTCATCTTTGGCATTGAATGCTTGAGAAAAATCCCGACAAGGTCAACAGGAATTTAGTTGAGCACCCAAGGTGAAAATCATAAGTATGTGACGTGGACCATTCCTCACCCGACTTTTGGATCCGTTTCGATCTTCCTACGATCCTGTTTTTAGCCGCGAGTATCCTGTATGCCGGCCACGGTTTTCTGCACCAATTGATCGTCGGAGGAGCGATTTCCGCGTTTCAACATCCGGACGAAAGACAATCCAGATTGATTTTGATGATTTGGATCGCTACCGGCGGATTCATGAGTTTTCTGGGACTATTGCCCGCCACCTTAATTCTACTTTTCGGCGCGGACCCCGCTCCCGTAAGAGCTGCGCTTTGGACTAACTTCATCGCGCTGGGATTTTTGGCCTTTCATTCGATCGTGTGCGGAATCCAGTATCTTCCGAAGCCTCTGCGCATCGGTTTTTATTTCACCTCGGCGTTCGCCGTCTGCCATCTATTGTTTCTGGTTACCTACGGAAAATTTTAAGCGAATCGGAAAACTTCCGATCAACCTTCCGAGGGCTCGAAAAAAGCCAGGTTCTCGGGACCTTCGTGTATTACGATCCGATCCACTTTTCCCGAGGATGCGTGCACGCTATCTTTGATGTGATGATAAAACCATCTGGCCATATTCTCGGAAGTGGGATTCGTACGGGTAAAATCGGCGTGCTGGTTGATCAGGATATGGTCCAGCTCGGATACGAGTTCCCGAAGCCTTTTTTTAGAGGTCAAGAAATCGAAACTAATACCGTCCTCTCCGATATTCCTTTTTCCGGAAAGATAGACTTCCACCTTAAAGGAATGCCCGTGAATCGGCTCGTCCGAACCGTCCGGGAAGTATTTGTATAAAAAATGAGAGGATTCGAATCTTTCTTCGATCCTGATATAGAACTTGCCCGTTTCCTGAAAAAACATGGTATTGACTAAGGATCCGGGAGTCTATATATTGGAAGGAAACCCGTACTAATAGGAGAATTTCCGTATGTCGGAAGCGGTCAAGCCAAGATTTTATAAGGAAATGACGGTGGGCGAAGCGATTGCTCTCCATCCGGAAGCAGGTCTAGTATTTTCCAGCTACCATTTGGGCGGCTGTTCCCACTGCTCGATCAACGAATTGGAAACCATCGAACAGGTTTGCATGGGGTATGGCGTCGAAGTGGAAGTGCTGATCGAAAGCCTGAACAATTTACTCGAAGACGAGGAATAAATCTCCGGAATGGGGCGGCCCCGCCGCTTCGCTCCGGTCACGCTACTCCGGGCTGCGCTATCGCTTCGGTCGCGGCCTTTCCGTCCATCTCTCACAAACAGCCTTCCGTCCCCGCGACTGCTTTGCACCCTACGTATCGTTGCCGCGTCCTGCCAAAGAACTTCTTTTCTAAATTTCAAATTGCCTATATACGAGTCCGTGGAGCTTCGAACAGGGATTCCAAGATATCTCGGACTCCGTTGGACCAAATCCCCGGGTCGTCGTCCAAAGAAAGCGGCTGCTGTTCGACAACATGTGCATTCATCGCGCGCAGAGTTTCCGACAAAGACCGGAGGGCAAAGGTTCCTCGGGACCGGATCGCATACGCGTTCGTAACCCCGACAGGTTTGTCTACAAGCTCTCCGGATCCGACCACCCAATCCAAAGCATTCTTCAAGACTCCGGGAACACCGTGTCCGTATTCGGGACAGGCGAAAATCACGGCGTCCGCTCTTTGAAGATGGTTACGCCAATCCTCCAAATGCTTCGAGCTCTCCTGCAATTCCGCTTCTCTGTCCGGACAAAACGGAGGAAGTAGATCCAAATCGGAAAAGATCTCCAGCTTAAAGCGCTCCCGGCCGAGCACTCCGATCGTCTTCAATAATTTCGTATTCGTGGAATTTCTCCGTAGACTACCGGAAACACCGAGCAAGTTGAATTTCATAGGAATTAGACTGGGAAGAAATCTTTTTCGTAAGACCTTCTACAAGGGATAGAAAGAAAATTTTTTTCTGAGGAAAGAGAAGAATTGTGATACCGAGGGCGACTCCCGCTATTGCAGGACCGAGCTACTATAGGAACGAAGGTCGTTTAATACGACCTTACTTAGGAAGCGACGATTATTGAAGTAGGATTATGAAAAATACGGAATATAATGGTATCATTCAATATAAGGAAAATTTGATTTAAACCCGCTCTCTATGGTAAAAACCGACAATCCGATCATTTGATCTTGATCTATTCGACTTTTGGCAATGGAATTCCCGAGGCTCTGTCCAAAGGAAACCGACAAAACGGATGTAACGACTCCTCCTGCACTTAAATTTTGATTTCCCGGTCCGGATGTTCCCGCACTTTTAAAGTAGTATACTTGTCCGGCCCCTCCCGGCGCGCTTACTAGGACATCGGACATCCCATCTCCGGTAATATCTTGAAGCGACGAGGAAACTCCAAAATTCAAACCCGACGACGCACCTGTAAGAACCGAAGTCGCCGTTCCCCCGGAACTCAAATCGATATTGGAAAACCCCGCCGAACCTGAACTCTGGAATAGATAAACATTTCCATAACCGGCGGATGCAAAATTCGATCCGATGAGCAGATCAAAATAGCCGTCGCCATTCGTATCTCCCGTAGAAACGGAATTCCCGAACGAACAATTCGTGCCACCATTACAAGTTGCGAGCGCAGGCCCGACAAAGGTGGCATTCGGCGTAGCAGAATAAGGAGTTACGGAGCCGCAATTCGAATGAAAAACGAAAGCGATCCCCTGATTCGTATTAAACGTAGGTCCCCCCACCCCAAGATCGGCACACGAATCTCCGTTAAAATCCGCGAGGACGAACGATCCGAGAGAACAGCCCGTACCGGAGGCACAACCTGGCGCAGGAGCAGTAGGGCCGACCAAATATTGCTGTGGAGCGCCCGGAATCGTTCCTGAATTGGAGATAAAAATATAGAGTCTTCCTTGTTGTGCATTATAGGTAGGCGCCGAAACGACGAGATCCGTATAACCATCGGCGTTAATATCTCCTATCGCGGATTGAAGGCCGAAATCGTCGTTGTTTCCGAAATTATAAGTAATGTCCGCAACGGCTCCGGTAGATAAATCTTTTGACGGAACACCGGCTATCCCTTGGCTATAAAAAATGTATCCTAGACCGCCTGACCAGGGACTGGTCAAGATCGCATCATCGTAACCGTCATTATTGACGTCCCCGCCCATCACAAACGAACCCAACCTGTTCCCGGTCGTATGTCCTTTTAGGAAACTGTTATATGTACCTCCCGAGTTTAGATTCTGACTGGTAATGCCGCCTTGCCCGGAGCTATGAAAAATATAAACGTGACCGAATGTGGTATATCCGGGAGCAGCCTGGCTTCCGATTACTATGTCCGCATAACCATCTCCGTTAAAATCACCGGTCCCAACTTTATCTCCGAAATAAGAACCGCCGGCAAGACCGTCTGTCACAATCGAATCTGGCGAACTGGATGGAATTCCTGTATTTCCATGCGCTAAAAAAACCAAGCCGTATCCTTGCACAGCGTTGCTCGGAACATCGGTGAGAATCACATCGGGGAACCCGTCACCGTCCGTATCATGGTTTGTTCCTTTTACGACATTCAAGACTTGCGGAATCGTACGATTTCCGACTCCGTCCATCGCCGTTACGGAAATCGTATGTTTGCTCCCCGTATTCCAGTGGGTCCCCGTGATCGCCTGGGCCGGAAGTTGGTATCTCCAATTCAAACCGTTGATCGCAGCATTTGTATACGGACCGCCGTCCAAGGACACGGACACCGAGGCGATTCCCGGACGAATTTGACCGACAAGAAAACCCGTCTGGATAATGGAATGATTAGCAAGATTGGAGATCGTAATCGACGGGCTCAAAGCGAAAAGAGCCAAGAATAACCGACTTACATCGGAATTGGGACATCGAGAATTGGGAATTTGAACCCAACATTCGACCATAGGAAGAAATATAGGATTCGACCAGCAATTTACGTTCGTAGAAGCGACTAAGATGAGAAAAAAGAATGTTAAAATTTTTTGATAAAAATTTCGCCGAATCACGAGCTTAAACCTACTCAAAACGCCGATCTCTCAGACGAGAGAAAAGAATTTCTTGCAGGAGTTCAATGAAAATTTGTCTTTTAGAGAATGTGAATATAAGAAATCGTTCGAAGCTTAGATCTCGCTTTCGGGAAACCGGTCTTTAAAAGGCTCTATTCTCTTTACTAAAGATCGAATTTGTCCGTTCATCTTAACAAGAATTTCGATAGTAGAACTTTTCTTCCCTGTTATATCTTCTGTTTAACTGTTATTTTAGTTTTTGCGAGTCTCAGGCCGAAACTACAATTCCGGAGGTTCCTATTCCTCTTCCGGAATATAATAATACCTGATCCCGGCCTTACGAAAATATTTTTGAATTCCTGCTTGTCCGATCCCGCCTTCCACTCTTTTCAACCGACGCTGAAACGTATCTTCCGGAATCCGAAACGTATCGCCCAAAGAATCGTATCTAAAAAATCGAAGCCCGTTGTTGTGCCGGATCATCAAAAGATTACCCGGTTCCGACTCCCAATGTTTCTCCTCTTCCCAGGAAAAATAAATCGAACGCCCGGGAAAGATCGGGTATTTCTTTCCCTCGTACAATACCTTCTCTTTCGATCTGTCGATATTTCGAAAAATCTTTTTAGGTCCGCTTTTTACGATAAAGAAAACGGTACCGCACCGAAACGTGAGAAACAGCGGAATTCCGGAAAACGTAAATCCTTCGATACTCGGAACTTGCGGCAAAGAACGAGAAGAGGAAGAAGCCTCCGCGATCCTTTCCAGTTTGGCCCGCATCGATTCGTCCAAAAAATCCACCAGATCGGCTTTTCTGATTTTATCCAATTGGCGGTACAGGATATCGAATTCCCTCTTTTCGTACGCCTTATGCCTGACAAAACCGTCCAGTTGCCTCTTTAAATTGGCAAGCCTTGCACGAAAATAAGGGGTATCATTGCGGGAGGCGATCGCAAACATTTCCTCCCAAAGAGATTCGAGTTCCCGAACTTCCGTATTTCGATCGAATGTGCTTTTTTCCACTTCTTCCAGGATGTACCGGAATTTGCGCTTAAGATCGAATAGAAACCGTGAATCTTTGACTCGTTCCATAAGAACCTCGCTGGGTTTCGGGAATCTAGGCTTGCTTTTGCCCGAACGTTTGATTCCGGACCGTTGTGGGTCTAGTTCGCATGTTTTCTCATCTTAATGGAAAGGATAATACCCGCAGCTGTCATGGACATGATCAAGTGGGAACCGCCGTAACTCATGAAGGACAACGGAATTCCGGTAACCGGCATCAAACCGATCACGATCCCGATATTGATCGCCATGTGATAAAACAACAAGGCCACGATCCCCGAAGCAAGTAGGGAACCGAACCTGTCCTTACTTTCGTAACTGATCTGGAGACCGCGAAGCGGAATAGAAAATAGGAAGAACAGAAGAAACACGGAACCGATGAAGCCGGTCTGTTCCGCCCAAGAAGCGAAAATAAAATCCGTGCTGGACTCAGGAACGTGCGGGATCTTTCCTTCCGTCATCTCAGCGTTTAAGAAACCTTTTCCAACCAGCTTACCCGAACCGACGGCCGGTTTCGAAGCTCTCAGTTGATACCCTGCCCCCTGCTTAAATTCGTCCGGATTCAAAAAAGCGGTCAAACGAATGACCTGATTCTCCCGGAAAGGGACGGTCTTCATCACTACCACGGCGGATAATATGCTGATTCCCACGATTCCTAAAGGTATATAATAAGTACGTAATGTCCTTGCTCCTCTGGCGATTCTGAGTAAAATCATGGTCACGCTCAAGGCAATCAATGCGATCCCCGTCCCGATCAGCAAGGCCTGGTTGGAAAAAAGTTTAAATACGAAGCTCGCCTCCAGATCGGTGACCTGATCCACCACCTCCCGCAAGGAAGCCAACGTTTTCGGGGTAAGATTCGCTCCCGGTATTTCCTTTCCGTCTAAAACTTGCCAGACCTTCCCCCCGAGACGGTTTACGACCGACAACAGATCCGTTTTGCCGGTTTTTTGCAGAAAAGCGGCTATGTCGTTCAAAAGAGTCAGTCTGGAATATTCGACATACATGGGAATCAGAAGGGAAACTCCCCCCAAAGTCAAAAACGAACTGATGTGCAAATAGTCCGCCCCTCCCAGAAACAGCATCGTAAAAAGGATAGGAAGAAAAGATACGGCGGTCCCGAAGTCCGGTTGCAGGAGAATCAAGGCCATGGGCACAAGCACGATGACGAACGGAAGGATCAAAACCGTGATTTTCTTCATTTCCTTTTCGCGCAACACCAGATATTGCCCCAAAAGGATCACCGTGGAAAGCTTGGCGAACTCGGAGGCCTGGATCCCGACCGGTCCGATCTTAAGCCAGGAACGGGCCCCTCTTCCAGAAGGAAGATATCCTATCCCCGGTATCAAAGTGAGCACAAGAAGAAATATTACAAATAAATAAATTACTAAAGCATAGGCCCCGATCAATTGGTAATTCACTCTGGATAGGAACCACATCACGGCCAGACCTACGACAAAATACAAGAATTGTCTCGCCCATTTGTGCCCGAAAAGACCGACCCCTTGGTCATCGAAGTTATATTCCTGGGAATACAGAGTCAATATACTGCAAAGAACGACGATCACCACGGATATTACGAGAAAATAGTCGATTCGGTCGATGGATCTATCTGACATCATTGGATTTCTCCGGAAGTACCGGAGCTCCAGGCTCCGGAGATTCTATTGCCCGTTTAAAACTACCCGGAGGAAACGCGGCTCGAAACATCTCTCTTGCGACGGGAGCCGCTCCTGCAGCCCCTCCGATTCCGTATTCCACGAAGACCGCGACCAGTATCTGTTCGCTTACCGGAGCGCTAGCCGGAGCATAGCCGATAAACCAGGCGTGATTGGACCCGGAGGCGCCACGACGTCTGGTCTGTGCGGTTCCGGTTTTACCTGCGATGTCCGGCAACCCAGGTTTATTCAAAACGTACGCCGCAGTACCGCTTTTTACCACCAAACGCAAACCGGCCTTAATCGCCTCTACGGTGGAAGGTTGGATGGGAATATCCCGAAGCAACTGGGGCTCCGTGCGATTGATGATGGAATTATCGACGGGATCCCTGATTTCGCTTACTATATAGGGCTGATAGATCTGTCCTCGATTCAATAGTCCGGCATAAAACAAGGCCATACCCAAGGGGGTAACGGACATGAACCCTTGCCCGATGGAAAGATTGATCGTATCCCCGTCGAACCATTTCGTTCCGTACGTTCTTTTTTTCCATGCGGAAGAAGGCACAAAGCCCTGCTTTTCGTCCGGCAAATCGATATTCGTCTTATTATCCAATCCGAAAAGTCTGGAATACGTGAGGATCGGATCCGATCCCAACTTATAACCTAAATTATAAAAATAAACGGAACAGGACTTTTGTAATGCGTGGGCCAAATCGTTCGTTCCGTGACCGCCCTTTTCCCAACAAAGAAAAATCTGGTCGGGAACCCCCGCAAACGTCGACTTCAGAACGAAACTACCGTTGCAACTATAAGTGGTCTCCGGAGTGTAATCCACCTTATGCCCGCTTTCCAAAGCAGCCAAGGCCACCAAAGTCTTGTAAGTGGAAGCCGGCGGAAACTTCGATTGGATGGATAGATTCAAGAATCCGCCGTTCCCGTCCACTCTACGATAATGAGAAGTCCTCTCGGAACGGTTTTTTCCGGAAAGCACGTTAGGATCGAAACTAGGGTTGGAGGCCATCGCCAATATTTCCCCGGTACCGGGACGGATCGCTACGGCAGTTCCTCTAGCGCCCTTCAGAGCCTTATATGCGGCAATTTGAATATCCTTATCAATAGTAAGAATTAAATTATTTCCGGGGGTGGAATGCTCTACGACCCGCTCTTCCTCGATATTTCCTTCGGAACTTCTCTTTTGGATTCGAAAACCGTCCGTCCCGCGAAGACGTTCGTCGTATTCCAATTCGAGACCGCTTTTTCCCAACCATTGGTAGGATTTGATTTCCCGGGTCAAAAGGTCCGCCTTCGAAGGCTTTCCGATGTATCCGGTAACGTGTGCCAGAGCCGGTCCCATCTTATAGATTCTACGCGGAGAAGGGACCAGAATCACGTATTTGGAGATCGTATCGAAGACCGAGATCCGTTCTTGCTGAGCTTTGCTGATGGCTTCCAAAAGAACGAACGGCTTTTTGGATTTGATATTCTTGGAGAACCTCGGCTCGATCAGATCCTCTTCGTAATAGGACATGGGAATGGAAAGTGTTCTCGCGAATTCATGCAAAAATTTCCGGACCCTGGAAGGATCGTACTTCAAAAGAGAAGTATTCAATACCGCATCCAAACTGGAATAATTCGAGACCAGGGCCATCGAAGTTTCCGGAGTCAGAAAGTTCCGATCGAACATTTCTCCCCGAGCGGCCGGAATCGTCTCGCTCTTACGGACGAACTTTTCCGCCTTTAAGGAATTGTCCGTTCCCTGGACGATTTGCAGGTTAAAAAGCTGGATCACGAAAGCGGCAAGAGTAAAAACCACGAATCCGGAAAACAAGTACAAGCGGATGCGAAAGCTACGCTCTAGTTTGAATTCTGTGGATGTGGGAGATCCTCCGAGCACTTAAGCCTCCGCTTGTTCCAGTCTGTACAGCTTTCCGAGCAAATAAAAGAACAACGGCGCAATGATCGCGTTGTAAATCGAAGTACTGAAGATAGAATAGCTTAAATTCTCATGAAAGAAAAGCGAAAATAGAAAATAGGTCGCGACCCTCGTGACGAGAGTGATCACCAAAGAATACAGCGTAATGGAAAGATAATTTTCGTGATACGCGGAACGGGCAAACTTACCGATCAGATATCCCATCAAGCAGAACGTCAAGGAATGCAGGCCGATTTTATAGGTCATGACGTTTCCTACGATTTCTCCCCCCAAACCGGAATCGGAGAGCAGGCCTCCGAAAAATCCGATCCATAGACCGGCCAGAGCCCCTTTTCGAAGCGCGAAAAAGAGTACGAATAGAATCATAAAATCCGGCTTATTTCCCCAGATTTCCAAGGTATTGGTACCGTTTAGAAAGTGGGAGATAAAGATCCCCGCGGCGATGACGACATATTCGAGGATCATTCCGTCTGCTCCTCGTCGGAGAATCCGGGACCTCTGTCGGATTTAGGTTGCCCTTGCTTTTTATTCTGAGGAGTCGGAGGAGGATTGCCCTGATTGGTCGGCGTTTTCGGCTCCCGTTCCTCCTTAGGATAATTCAATTCCCCGAAATACGGATTCTCGATATTGATATTCTGTCCTTCGGGCCAGGTCTCTGCCCATTTCTCGGGAAGCTTCATCAAAATGGTTACGGATTCCAACATGTCGAAACGTACGAACGGCTTCAGAAACGCGGTCTTAAAACTTCCGTTTCGAGGTCCTTCTTCCGTGATGATTCCGACGGGAATCCCCGGGGGAAATACTCCCGAAGAACCGGAGGAATATACGGCCTTACCGATCTTACTCAAGGACTCCGTATATTGGATCATCTCCGTGGGGCCCATCGGATAATCTCCGAAGACTCTCGGGTCGATCACGATACCGCTATCGATATAATTCATCAGAGCTTCGGTCCCTCTTCCGGAATTTCCCGAAAGGTTGGCCCAAAGATTGCTGTCCGGGATGGAGACTCCCATATTGAAATTGGAATTGACCAATGGTTGGACGACCGCCGAACCTCCGGTGACCGCAATCACCTTTCCGACTAACGCTTCTATAATTTCTCCCTTTTGATCCACCGTCCTGGCGGTGACGGGCATGTACGGTTTGATTCCCGCCTCGGAACCCTTGTCGATGATGATGGTTCTATAGATGGAATTCAAACGGACGGAAAGAACCTCCGCCTTTACGTTCGGATATTTTTGACGGGTATTAAAACGGAGTTCTCTCCGTAGCGTTTCGTTTTCCCGACCGAGGCGATCCAAATCCTGCGGGAGAAGTTTATAATCGTCCATGGCCGCAACACAGGCGTCCCGTTCCTGTCTCACGGTTTCGAAAGATTCCAATTTGGTATAGGCACCTTTAAAAAAGGAACCGATTCCATCTATGGAACCGGAGACGGTGTCCCCTACCCGTTGGAAACTCGCGATCCCTCGAACCAGTACGTTACTCTTAAACGTAAGAGAAAGAAGCGAAAATACGATGCAAAAGATTAGGGAAACC
The DNA here is from genome assembly GCF_004771275.1 of Leptospira fluminis. Taxonomy (GTDB): domain Bacteria; phylum Spirochaetota; class Leptospiria; order Leptospirales; family Leptospiraceae; genus Leptospira_B; species Leptospira_B fluminis. The sequence continues at coordinate 30,936 of NZ_RQEV01000017.1, forward strand.
GCTTCCTTACTCTTGCTGACTTGGATCCAAAGCATAAACGATCTTGGTTAGGAATTCGCGGTCGCCAACGTTCGCCCGAAAGCGCTCGATTCGACTTTTAGCGGATTCCCGGTTTTATGTATTTCAGTTCGTCCAGATATTTTCCCGTCCCTAATACTACGCAGGTCAGGGGGTTTTCCGCACGGAAAACCGGAACTCCGGTTTCCTTAGAGAGGTAGGTTTCCAGCCCTCTTAGCAGGCAGCCTCCTCCAGTCAGGACGATTCCTCTTTCCACGATATCCGAAGCGAGTTCCGGAGGAGTACGTTCTAAAACCCTCTTGATCCCGTCCAGAATCTCGTCCGTGGGTTCCTTGAGAGCCTTGCGGATTTCGTTCGACTCCAATTCCAAGGTTCTTGGAAGTCCGGAAATCGCGTCCCGTCCTTTTACTTCCATGGTCTCGGTTTTCTTTTCGGGATAAGCGTTTCCGATGGTCAACTTGATGTCCTCGGCGGTTCTTTCCCCCACGACCAAGTTGTATTGGTTACGAAGGTATTTGATAATTGCCTCGTCGAACTCGTCGCCACCCGTCCGGATCGATTCCGCAATCACCATCCCGCCTAGGGAAATCACGGCGATTTCAGTGGTTCCCCCGCCTATATCCACGATCATATTTCCGGCAGGTTCGTTGATCGGAATATTCGCCCCGATCGCGGCGGCCAGCGCTTCCTCGATCAGGAAGATTTCCCGAGCTCCCGCTTGCTCTGCGGATTCGCGGACCGCCCTACGTTCCACCTCAGTGATTCCGGAAGGAACACCGATTACGATTCTGGGTTTTACGAAAGTGGTACGATTGTGTACTTTCGCGATAAAATACCGGATCATTTTTTCTACGGTTTCGAAGTCGGCGATAACCCCGTCTTTCATGGGGCGGATCGCTACGATTTCCCCGGGAGTTCTTCCCAACATTCTCTTCGCTTCCTGGCCGACTGCCAGAACCTTTCCCGTCGCGGCATGTACCGCTACTACGGAAGGCTCGGAAAGAACGATCCCCTGGCCTTTTACGTGAACCAGTGTGTTTGCGGTTCCGAGGTCGATTCCCATATCATTGGAAAATAGTCCGTAGAGCTTATCGAATATCATTACTTTCCCTTTCTGCCACTTTCAGGGCTTTCTCTTTGTATTATCTGCGAAGAACGGAAAAATCATCAGGATTTTTCGGCCGTTGATTCAATTCAATATTTCTCGCGCAAGTCGTACGGGCAATTCCAAAACAAAAAAAACGAAAAACAAATTGGAAACACTGCGGGGGGAGGGAAACATAGCGGAAATTATGGTCCGGGCAAATACCCTAGCTGCCATCGATCTCGGTACGAACTCATTTCACATGATCGTGGTCCGGGTCCGTGAAAATGGAACCTTTGAAGCCCTGGCCAGAGAAAAAGAAAACGTCCGTCTGGGGAGCGGCCTGGAGGAGGGCGGAGAAATCGACCCGCCGGCCTTTCGCAGAGCCATCGATTGTTTAAAAAGATTTAAGATTTTGGCGGAAAACAGCAAGGCGGAAATACGCGCCGTCGCCACTTCCGCCTTGAGAGAAGCCTCGAATCGGTCTGCTTTCCAGGAAGCGGCCTGGAAAGAGGCGGGAATCCGGATCGACGTGATCAGTGGCTACGAGGAAGCCCGCCTCATCTATTTCGGAGTACTACAAGGTCTCCCCGTTTTCGATAAAAAAATCCTCATGATCGATATAGGCGGAGGGAGCACCGAAGTACTAGTAGGATACCGGGGAGATATCCTGTTCTCCAAAAGCTTCAAACTAGGGGCCATACGACTTACCGAAAAATTCCTAAAAACCGATCCTCTCTCCGCCTCGGACATAAAAAAATGCAAGCTCTACATAGAGGAGATGATTGTGCCCTTCCGGAAGGTGATCCGGGACCTGCAACCGGAAGTAATCGTAGGATCGTCCGGAACCGTACAGGCGGTGGCAGGGATCACCCGCGCGTTCGAGGGGGAGCAGGAGGAGCGCCCCTTGAATCATTATACGTTTTCCGCCGCGGAATTTCGAAAAACGAAGAATCTCATCTTAGAGGCGGATACTTCTAAAAAAAGAGCCAAAATCCCGGGTTTCGATTCCAAGCGTTCGGACATCATCGTGGGGGGAGTTCTCATTCTAGAGGAACTGTTCCAGCAATTGGACCTCCGGGATATGACCGTGTCCGAACTCGCCCTCCGGGAAGGTATCATCTACGATACCATCCGAAAATGGGAGCATTTCCAGGACGACGAGCATTCCCGTCATTTGGACGATATTCGGCAGAAATCGGTGCACAACCTGCTGGTCTCCTTTACGAGAGAAGAAGAATACGCCAGGCATGTCGCCAAACTTGCGTTGGACCTTTTCGACCAATTGATCGGAGTACATAGATTAGGAAAAGAGGAAAGGGAATTGCTGGAAGCCGCGGCCCTTCTGCACGAAGTCGGACTCTTCGTTTCCCACTCCGCTTATCACAAACATAGTTATTATCTGATTCGAAATTCGGAAGCGATGTTGGGATTTACCTGGGGGGAAATCGAGATCATCGCTCTCACCGCAAGGTATCACCGAAAAAGCGGACCGAAGACGAAACATAGGGAATTCCAGCGTATCGGATTTCGGGAACAGGACATCGTGATGAAATTATCGGGACTGTTGCGGATCGCAAGCGCCTGCAATCGAAACCGGCAAGGATTGATCGAATCCGTTAAGTGCCTGAGTAGAAAAAACCAAGCGATCTTCTCCCTAAATGCCAAGCCCGGGTACGACAAAAGCCTGGAACTATGGGCTTGTGAGGAACAGGCGGATCCGTTCGAGTCGGCGTACGGTTTGGTTCCGCTGTTTCAGTAAAAGATCCCTCACACAGGAGAAGGGACTTGTTCTACCCAGAGGGGCCTACTTCCCACGATCTCTCCGCCTATCTTCAGAAGCAAAATGTACCTTCCCTCTTTCGGAAATACCGCGTGCGGAATCGGAATCCCCATCTCCACCGGCTCGGAGCCGTTATTGACTCGGATCGTTCCCCCCACGCCGATCACTTTTTCCGTAGTATCGGCAAATTCGAGTTCCAAGGAAAATTCGTGATCTCCCGGAGTTAAATTCGTAACACAGATATAAATTCCCCAAGGCGGAAAAACCACCGGAAATTGCTGGGCAAAGAATTTAGTAAAGGTCCCGATGATTCCTCGCTTCCCGTTATCTTCGGTGATGACACGGTCCGCAAAAATCAGGGCCAAAAGTACAGGTTCGCTAGGAGGCATGCTTTTGATTCGAAAACTTTCGGAATCTATGGTTCTACATTCGATTCCGAAATCGCCTCGCCTAATTCAGAAACGCATCTTGGACGAGCTGGTCCTGTTCCTGCAGGTGCACTTTCATATGTCCCGCGGCAGGGCTAGGAGATTCCTTACGGCCGGCGTATTTCAAACGGACTCCAGCGGGCAACACCGCCTCCAAGTGATCTCGAACGAAGTTCCATGAACCCTGGTTTTTAGGTTCTTCTTGGCACCACACGAAAGTCTTGGCGTTCTTATAAGTCTTAAGGATCGCCTCGATCTCCTTGGCCGGGAAAGGATAAATCTGTTCCACCCGTACCAGCGCGGTGTTCTGAACTTTGTTGTCGTCCCGGTATTTCAACAAATCGTAATAAACTTTTCCGAAGCTGAATACGATTTTTTCCACCTTATCCGGCTTCAATTCGCCGACGTCCGGCAACACTTCCCGGAATGCTCCCTTAAGCAGGTCTTCGATAGGGGAAAGCGCTCCCGGAAAACGAAGCAGCGACTTCGGAGTGAATATGATCAAAGGTTTCCGGAAATTGCGCAACATTTGGCGACGGAGCAGGTGGAAATACTGTGCTGCGTTCGTACAATTCGCGATCTGCATATTGTTATCTGCACACAATTGCAGGAATCTTTCGATCCTGCCGGAACTATGCTCCGGCCCTTGTCCTTCGTAACCGTGAGGGAGAAGAATCGTCAAGCCCGACATCCTTTGCCACTTCACTTCGGAGCTGGAAAGGAATTGGTCGAAGATCACCTGCGTATTGTTCGCAAAGTCTCCGAACTGGGCCTCCCAGATCACTAATGCGTTCGGGTCGGAAAGAGAATAACCGTATTCGAATCCGAGAACGGAGAATTCGGAAAGGGAGGAATTCACGATTTCCGCCTTGGCCTGTTTGGCGGAGATATGGTTCAAACCCACGTATTTTTCACCGCTATTGATATCGACCAGGACAGCATGACGATGAGAGAAGGTACCACGTTGGCTATCCTGACCGGACAACCGGATTCGGAAGCCGTTTTCCAGAATGGATCCGAAAGAGAGAGCCTCCGCCATTCCCCAATCCAGGGAAATTTTACCTTCCGCCATTTCTTTTCGGCTCTGCAGAAGTTTGACCAGTTTAGGATTAGGAGCGAAGCCTTCCGGAACCGTAGTGATCGCATGAACGATCCGATCCATCTGTTCCGCCAATACCGAAGTGGCCGTTCCGCTATCCAGTGGATCCTTGGAATAACGGGCCCAGACGCCGCGCATCGTATCGACTTTCATCTTGATGTCCTGTTCCTTAGCTCTTTGGAAGGAATCCTCCAAACCTTGCTGGGAACCGTTTTTGATAAAGTCGACTTCGTCTTTGGTGATATCCCCGTCGGTCAATAATTTCTTTTCGTACAATTGAGCGGTGGGCAGATGGTTTTTGATAACCGAATACATTCTCGGTTGGGTAAACGCAGGTTCGTCCGTCTCGTTATGACCCAGTCTTCGATAACAGATCAGGTCGATGATAAAATCCTTTTTGAATTTCTGACGGTATTCCATCCCGAGTTTCGTGACCCGATACACCGCTTCCGGATCGTCTCCGTTTACGTGCACGATAGGAATCTGGTATCCTTTGGCTAAGTCGGTGGCGTAGATAGTGGATCTGGACTCGTCCGGTAAAGTGGTAAATCCGATCTGGTTGTTTACTACGATGTGGAAGGTGCCCCCGGTGGTATAACCTTCTAAATTCATCAAGTTGATGGTCTCCGCCACCACTCCTTGTCCTGCAAATGCGGCGTCCCCATGAATGGTGACAGGCATATATTTGGAACGTTCGGCATCCTCGTATTGTTCCTGACGAGCCCTGACCGATCCGGTCACGACGGGATTTACCGCCTCCAAGTGACTCGGGTTGAACGCGAGCGAAAGTTTCACTTCCTTTCCGGAAGTCGTCATCTTACTGTTGGAATACCCGAGGTGGTATTTGACGTCGGCATAGCTGACAGCGCCTTTTTCGGCTTTTTCTTCGAACTCCGCGAACACGAGAGAAGCGGGCTTTTCGATAACGTTAACGAGTACGTTTAAACGACCACGATGGGCCATCCCGATCACGAGACCGTCCATCTTGAAATGGCCTGCTTCTTCCACGATCGTATCCAGCATCGGGATCATGCTTTCCCCGCCTTCCAAGGAGAACCTCTTCTTACCCACGTATTTTTTCGCGAGAAAGGTTTCGAAGTGATCGGCTTGGAAGAGTTTTTCGAAGAGTCGGAGACGAATACTTTTCGGAAGCGGAGCGTGGAATTCGGAGGATTCCACTTTCTTTTGCAACCATTCCCTTTCCTCGTCGTTTACGAGATAGTATTGCTCGAATCCGATGGTGCTACAGTAGGTCTTTTCGAACCAACCGATCACGTCCTTCAACTTCGCTCTTCCGAGGCTGGGATTATTCGTCTCTACGACCGTATCTAGATCGGAGGAAGTAAGATTACTCAGCTTGGCGTCGATGAATTTGCGGTCCGGTTTGGAGATACCGAGCGGGTCCAGGTCCGCGGCGAGGTGTCCCTGTCTTCTATATGCGTTTAACAGGTTGATGATCCCCATCTCGCGGAAGGTTCCGGCCTGAGCATCGGTAAAGGAAGTAGCCACCGCGGATTTGCCGTTTCCGTTCCCGTTCATTCCGTTTCCGGGGTTGACGCCGTTGGTCTCCACTTCTTGGAAGAAAAGGGACCATTCCTGGTCCAAAGAATGGGGATCTTTCTTAAACTTTTCGTAAAGTTCTTCGAGAAGCGCTCCGTTCTCCCCGTATAAAGCCATTAACTGTTCGATTTTCATAATGAAAACTCCCTAAGCGTGAATCGCCCACTTATCTACGGCCATAGCCGCTTCTTTTACAATTTCGGATAAGGTAGGATGCGCGTGGAAGGATCTCGCGACGTCCTCGGAGGAAGCGCCGAATTCCACGGCAACCGCGAGCTCGGCGATCATATCCGAAGCTCGGGGCCCGAATACGAAGGCTCCCAGAATCTTATCCGTTTTTTTATCCGCCAATATCTTGACTTGGCCCTCGGCCTCGTTCATCGCTTTGGCTCTAGCATTCGGCTTAAATAAAGACTTGCCCGTTTTATATTCCACACTGGCCGCCTTCAATTCCTCTTCTCCTTTTCCTACCCAGGCCATTTCGGGCCAGGTATAAACGATATAGGGAACCGCGGCATAATTCACATGACCGGACTGCCCGGCGATCAGCTCCGCCAATGCAACCCCTTCTTCTTCGGCTTTGTGCGCCAACATGGGTCCGTCGATCACGTCTCCGATCGCATAGACTCCGGGAACATTCGTTTTGAAATGGGCATCCACTTTGATCCGCTTCCGCTCCGTAAGTTGGACCCCCGCCGCCTCCAAACCTATCCCATCGATATATGGGCGGCGACCGACGGCTACGAGCACTACGTCCGCATCCAGTTCGGATTCCTTTCCGTCGGGGGCAGCAATCTTGACTTTCGCCCCGGATTTTCCCGGAACGGCGCCCAGCACCTTGTGCTCGAACAGGAATTTGAATCCCTGCCCTTCCAAACTGCGCTGCAATAGATTCCCGAAAGACCGATCCACATTGGTAAGCAATCCCGGCAGAAGTTCCACTACCGTAACTTCCGCTCCGAGCCTTCCCCAGACGGAACCCAATTCCAACCCGATGACCCCGGCCCCGATAATGACCAACTTTTTCGGAACGGAACGGAGATCGATCGCGTGATCGGAAGTAATGATGCTTTTTCCGTCTACCGGCAGACCCGGGATATCGATGGGAACGGAACCGGTGGCCAAAACGATATGCTTTGCGGAAAGGGTTTCTTTTTTTCCGTCGACCAGAGAGACCTCGACTTTTCCTCCGCCTAGAAGTTTGCCGAATCCTTCGTAACGAGTGATCTTATTCTTGTTCATCAAGTAGTCGACTCCGTCAGTGACTTCCTTGACGACCTGGTTTTTTCGTTCCATCAAACGGTTCAGATCGAGGGAAACTTTTCCGACTCCGATACCGTGGTCTTGGACTTTATGGAGAACCTTATGGTATTCCTCCGAAGAGTCCAGTAACGCCTTAGAAGGAATGCAACCAACGTTCAGGCAGGTCCCTCCCAGCGTTTTCCTTTTTTCGATGATTCCGGTTTTTAAACCCAGTTGAGCGGACCGGATTGCGTTCACATATCCTCCGGGTCCAGCGCCGATCACAAGTACGTCGAATTCTTCGGCCATTCCTTTTATCCTTTAAACTTCCAACAGCAAGCGGGTAGGATCTTCGATTGCTTCTTTTACCTTCACGAGAAAGGTCACGGCTTCCTTACCGTCCACGATTCTATGGTCGTAAGATAACGCCAAATACATCATCGGACGAATGACGATCTGATCGTTTACCACCACGGCGCGTTTTACGATATTATGAAGTCCTAAAATCCCACTCTGTGGCGGATTCAGAATCGGAGTCGACATCATGGAACCGTAGATTCCGCCGTTGGAAATGGTAAAGGTTCCGCCTTCCATTTCGGAAAGCTCTATTTTGCCGTCCTTCACCTTATTAGCAAGACGGGCAATTTCGGATTCAATCTGCGCAAAACTCAAAAGATCGGCGTCTCGAACGATCGGAACAACAAGCCCTTTCGGTCCGCCTACGGCGACACCGATATCGTAATAATTCTTATATACCGTATCCGTTCCGCGGATCTCCGCATTAATGGCCGGAATCGTCTTTAGGGCGCCGATAACCGCTTTGGTAAAGAAACTCATAAAACCTAAACCGATATTATGAGCATCTTTAAATTTATCTTTGTATTTATTTCTAAGATCCATAACGGCGCTCATATCCACTTCGTTAAACGTAGTTAGGTGAGCAGCGTTATGTTGTGCGTTAACCAATCGATTCGCTATGGTTTGCCGGAGCTTCGTCATCGGAACGACGTTTTCTCTCGGAAGATTTCCTCTGCTTGCAGCAGGAACCGCTTTCGGAATTTCCTTGGCAGGCGCGGCTACGGCAGCAGGCGTAGAGGAAGATTTGTTCGCGATCGCATTCAGCACGTCTTCCTTGGTGATTTGGCCGTTCTTTCCGCTGCCGGAAATGGAAGCCGGATTCAGTCCGTTATCATCTATCAGTTTCCGGACGGCAGGAGGAAGAGTTTCGTTGGTGGTTCCCGTATTCGAGGAGGTAGGTGCCGGAGTCGTTTTTGCTGGTTGCGAGGAGGAGGAAGGAGGAGTGCTTGAGGCGGTGGCGGCTGGATCAATGAGTCCGATGACTTCCTTGATTTTGACCGTGTCCCCCGGCTTCTTATTGATCTTTTGGAGGACACCCGCCGAAGGGGCCGGGACCTCCATGGTCACCTTATCGGTTTCCAGTTCTACCAGGACCTCGTCCTGTTCTACTCGTTCGCCTTCTTTTTTAACCCAATTTGCTATGGTTGCTTCCGTAATGGATTCGCCCATTTCGGGAACCTTGATCTCTATCGACATCTTGATCCTGCGGAGGCAGTTATCTGTCCCATTCTGAGACCGCCTCCATTTCACTTTCCGTAAGTCGAAAAATTCTGTAAAGCGGTTCTTGGCAAAACCGCAGATTGCGGAAAATAACCTTCTCCTAAAGAATTCGACGCTCCGATTCTATCAGACGAATCGGATTTTTCGAAAGCGAACCGGAGAATTCAGGAGGAAAGAAACTTCAATCGGTTTTCGGTTTGAATTTCCGTTCGGTTTTACCGATTTCTTCGTCGCTGATCTGGTATTCCTGCTGTAGAAATTCTCGGAAATCGATGGATCTATGGTGATCCCTGTCTCCGTCGCATTGTCGGTTTCCTTGCACGGATTTGGTAACTCCAGCGACGGTGATCGGCTTTAAGGTTAGATTTTGAGTGAGAGGACAGACCCCCGGCTTAGGGGTGAGTCCGTTATAAGCACAAGTACCGCCGTTTTGGACTTCTTCCGGAGCCGGATCTTCCCCGTGTTCGTTTCCGAATTCCGGGTAACCTTGCCCGCCGTAGAAACGATTGTACATTCTTCCCCAAACCGGAACCGCTAAGACGGAAGCGGCCTGCCCTCTTCCCAAAGAGATGGAACTTTTATCGAAGCCCATCCAGATCACCGTAGTCGATCTAGGATCGAAGCCGCAGTACCAAGCGTTGGTAAACGAAGAAGTGGATCCTGTCTTGCCGGCCGCCACCCCTCTATAATTCCCTTTTTCCGGATTTCTGAGTCCGTCCGTGGCGGTCCCCGCCATCGCGACCATCATCAACATTTTTCTGAGGATATAAGCCGTCCCTTCGCTGATCACCTGAATGGAACCGTCCTCTCTTTCCTTTTCCAATTCTTGGCGGACCTTTTCCTCTTCGTTATAAATTACGTTTCCGGACTGGTCTATGACGTAACGTACGGCAAAAGGAATCACATTCCGCCCTTTGTTCGCGACGATGGAATAACCCACTGCCATTTCATATGGCGTCAACTCCGCGATCCCCAAGGCGAGAGCCGGACTGGACGGGAAGCGACTCTTATCAGCCTTTGTTAAACGAGAAGCAAAATCAATAACCGCATCCGCCCCGGTCCTGAGTAAAACCTGAACGGAAACGATGTTTAAAGAAAGGGAAAGCGCTCGGGATAAAGGAACCATTCCCTGAAAATCCCCGTCGAAGTCCTGAGGAGACCACCCCTCCCCCTCTTCCGTGAGGGTCGTAAGAGGAGCGTCCATAATTCCGGTTCCAGATCCCACGGCTCGTTCCGCGATTGCTGCGCCGTAAACGAAAGGCTTAAAGGAAGAGCCCGTCTGACGACGAGCCTGAACCGCTCGGTTGAACTGGTTCTTGGGCGTGAATTCGTATCCGCCCACCATGGTTTGTATGTAACCGTTCGTATGATCTATGGTGATCGCAGCGCCTTCCACGTGAAGGTTCTTGCCGAATACGGCCGAGCGTTTCTGAAACTCGGTAAACGCGGAGGATTCGTTTTCCGCTTCCGGAGTAAAAAACGCCAGAAGGTCGGCTGCGTCGATCAAATCCCTTTCGAGGGCTACGCGAAAATTCGCCTTTTCATCCAGCTTACTGACGAAAGGTACGCCGACAGGAAAAACCGTGCCCAACAAACCGTACAATCCGACGAGAGACCGATCGGCGCCCCCTGCGTAATTCACGGTGACCCCGGAGACCAGATCGTCGTGCTTTTTCAGCACCTTCCGAAGTTCTTCCTGGGCGATCTCCTGTTTACGTATATCCAGCGTAGTATAGATTTTTAGACCGCCGTTATAGAGCCGGTCTTCCCCCAATACTTTTAACAATTTCTGTCTAACGAATTCCGTAAAATGGGGAGCCCGATTCAGTTTCGTTCCCCAGGTGGACTGGGAGGGAGACTGGGTAATCACTACGGGCCAGTATTTTTCCCAAAATTCGTCGTGTATCGTCCGGACCTTGTCTGCGGGAAGGAAGCCTTGTCCCGCCATCAATTTCAGCACTTCTAGGTGCGCCCTCTTTGCCGCAGCCGGATTTTTGTATGGGGAATACTCGACCGGAGCCTTAGGCAATCTCGCCAGAAGCGCGGCTTCGGCTACGTCCAAATCCGTCACATCCTTATGGAAATAAACGTCTGCGGCGGAAGCCAAGCCCGTGGTTCCATGCCCGAGATAGATTAAATTAAAATAAATCTCTAATATTTCTTCCTTGGAATACTCCTGCTCGATCTGGAGGGTAAACAACGCCTCCACGAATTTTCGAATAAAGGAGCGTTTCCTGTTTTGCAGGACGGTTTTGGCCAACTGTTGGGTCAAAGTGGATCCGCCTTGCTTGATTCTACCGGAAAGCACGTTCACGATCGCTGCACGACCGATCGCCATAAAGTCGATCCCGAAGTGGTTGAAGAAATTATTATCCTCGACGGAGAGGAAAGCCTGGATCACATGAGGAGGAATGTCCTGGTATTTCAGGAGTTGCTGCTTGTGACGATACAATTCGGCGAATACGATCCCGTTATTATCGTACAAACGGGTCGGAGTGGTAGGCTGGTAAGAAGCCAACATAGCCAGCTCGCCGCCTTCATCCACTTCGGAAAGGATGTACCCGAAAAAAAGTCCTCCCGCCAAGGCGATTCCCAATAGGATTTTCGTAGTACGATGGATTCCGTCGCTAAAAAGATTCATACGAGTTCGAATTTCAGTCCTTCCGAGGCTAGGACGATGTTCAGGTCCTTAGCGCCAAGATTCTCAGCATGGGTTTTTGCGTCATCCAAGATGATGCCTAAAATTTCGTCGGAATAGGCCGGCTCATGGTGGGTCAATGCCAAGGTTTTGACCTCCCAGCCCACCGCGCAGTTGACCGCCATCGTGTACGAGGTATGGCCCCAGTCGAATTTCTGAAAAGATTCGTCCAGGGTATACTGGGAGTCCATAATGAGAAGGTCGGCACCCTGAAAGAAAGGTTTTTGCTCCGAAATCAGAGGCAAATCCTCGCCGGTATACTCGGCGTCGGTGGCGAAGATGAAACTCTTGCCGCCCTCGGTAAATTTGTAAGCGGTCGAACCTCCCGGATGCTTGAGGGGAAGCCATTCCACTTTCATGCTTCCGATCCGGACCGCTTCCCCCCGGGAAAGAAGGCGGAAATCGCATTGGTTCGAAAATCGGTCAAAGGAAACGGGAAAAAACCTGGAATCCTGCTGGGATTCCAGACGATTCTTGAAATCCTGCAAGGAAGAATATAGAATAAACTTATTTCCTGGGATGTACAGGGGCTTAAAGAACGGAATTCCCTGGATATGATCCCAGTGAGTGTGGGTAAAAAATACGGAGCATTCTCCCTTCCCCTTGCCGAATTCCTCCAGGATCATTTCGTCGCCCAGAATCCTGGCTCCCGTCCCCATATCGACCAGTACCATAGCACCTTCCGAGGAACGGACGCTCAAACAAGTGGTATTTCCTCCGGTGACACCTTTCAAATATTCGGGAAGAGAGTCCAGCCAGGTCGCCGGAGAAGAAAAAGCTCTGCCTCCAGACGACTCCGCCATCTTTAGAATCGTCAAAATCTTTTCCCTATATTCGGGTGTTCCCATGGGGGAAGGGATGGAACCCCGAACGCCGTACAGACGAATTTCCACTCTAATAGGAACAGTTACCAAACCGGCCGCAGACTGTCAAAGGAAACAAAAATCGGGATTTAGGTTGTCTATCGGAAGGAACCGGGAAAACTAGGAGGGGTATGGCATACTACTCCAGCGGATTCGGCATAGAAGTTACTCCCGTCGTTCGAAGACTTCTCTTCTTGAACGTGGGAGTTTTTGTTTTGGAATTTATTCTGAAGCTGGCCTCTTCCGGGACTCTCGGGCTTTTTCTGGGAATCTTCGGACTAGTCCCGGAATTCGTTCTCCACAAGTTCTTCGTATGGCAAGTCTTGACGTATGCCTTTCTCCACGATCCGAATTCCATCTTCCACATTCTCTTCAACATGCTTTCCCTTTGGATGTTCGGCTCCACCTTGGAAGCATACTGGGGAAGCAGGAATTTTTTGAAGTTCTATCTGGTATCCTGTATCGGCGGAGGGATCCTCCCCTTGGTAGCCCACAGCCTAGGATTCGCTCAGGGAACCATCGTCGGGGCTTCCGGCGGACTCTACGGACTTCTCATCGCCTTTGCTCTGATTTGGCCCAACCGGGAGCTTTATTATTTTGCGATCTTTCCGATCAAAGCGAAGTATTTCGTCCTGATCCTTTTAGCTTTGATCGGTTTTACCTCTTCCTCCAGCGGAGTGGCGGTAACCGCACACGCGGGAGGCGCCCTCTTCGGAGCTCTGTATTTCTTTTATAACAATAAACTGAAATACAAATTCAACTTCGGACTTCCCTCCTTTTCCCTTTCGCGCTGGCTGCAAAAAAGAAAAATGAAGAGATGGCAGGAGGAAATGGTCAGCCGGGAAAAAGCCAAGGACGAAGTGGACCGACTCTTGGAAAAGATTTCGAGGGACGGAATGAACTCTTTGAGCAGAAAGGAAAAAAAATTCCTGAAAGAGGCCTCTTCCAAGTATTACCATCCCGATGAATGATTCTCTCTCTACGGGAAGGAGAACATTTTACTTCGACCAGACTTCTCTCCGAACCCCGCATTTTAATTTGGCTTTGGAAGAAGCGCTGGCCTTGCGGCTAGTCGCGGAAGGATATCTGGGTGGCATCCGTTTTTGGGAAAATCCCAGATCCATCGTGATCGGACTTTCGGAAGATCCGATTCGAACCGTAGGTCAGGAAAACTTGGATGTATTTTTCGGATATGCCGAGCGTGTTCCCCTCTCCGAAAAACCGGAGCCGGGCTCGCCGCCGTACGTGGCAAGAAGGGCCAGCGGAGGAGGAACGGTGGTCCACGAACCCGGCTGGAATCTGAATTTCAGCCTCTTCGTTTCGATCCGGGAAAAGCCGGAACTCTTTCCCGTGGGAAATTCGTATTCGATTCTATTAGGAATCGCTTGCCGCGCCTTGTCCCTCCAAGGAATCGAAAGCAAGGCGATGGGAAAATCCGACCTCGCGACGGAAACGTCCGAAGCCTGGAAAAAAATCTCGGGCAACGCCCAATTTCGAAAAAAGGAATGCATCGTGCAACACGGCACCTTGATTCTAGATCCGAGATTGATCTCCCTCGTGTCGGATCTACTTCCTCATCCTCCCGAGGAACCGGAATACCGGGAAGGAAGGACGCACCGGGATTTCGTGACCTCTCTTCCGCCTGAATTCTCTCCGGTAAAATTCAAGAGAGACCTTTCCCTTTTATTTGCGGATTATCTGGGGGTGGAAAAGATCGGTACTAGGGCAGGCAGGTCCTTTCGCAAAAGCGTGTTTCTCGAAGCGAATCGATTGTTTCGGGAAAAATACGCCTCCAAAGAATTCATTACTGGCGAACGTTAGATCCGGCCGGCCACACATCCTACCGAGGACCCGATGAAATATCTTCCAGAACAGGACCCAGAAATCTTTAAAGCGCTTCAGGCGGAAGACAAACGCCAGGAAGAAAACCTGGAAATGATCGCCTCCGAAAACTTCGTTTCCCGCGCCGTGCTGGAAGCGTACGGCTCCACGCTTACGAATAAGTATGCGGAAGGATATCCCGGCAAAAGATATTATAACGGATGCGTAAACGCGGACGCGGTGGAAACCGTCGCGATCGAAAGGGCGAAGAAGCTTTTCGGCGCGGAATACGCGAATGTCCAGCCTCACTCCGGAGCCCAGGCGAATATGGCCGTCTTCCTCGCCACATTGGAACCGGGAGATTCCTTTTTAGGAATGAACCTTGCTCACGGAGGACATTTGACTCACGGTTCTCCGGTAAATATCAGCGGTAGGTATTACCGTCCCATTCCGTACGGAGTGGACCCTAAAACGGAAACCATCGACTACGATTCGATCGCGAGTCTTGCCAAAGAACACAAACCGAAATTGATCGTAGCGGGAGCTTCCGCTTATCCCAGAACCATAGACTTCGCGAAATTCGGAGAGATTGCAAAGAGCGTAGGCGCCAAATTGATGGCGGACATCGCCCATATTTCCGGCCTGGTCTCCACGGGAAACCACCCTTCTCCCGTCGGAATTTTCGATTACGTAACCACCACCACTCACAAGACACTTCGCGGTCCGAGAGGAGGCTTGATCCTTTCCAACTCGGAAAACGAAAAAGTGCTGAATTCCAGGGTTTTTCCCGGAATCCAAGGGGGGCCTCTCATGCATGTCATCGCAGCCAAAGCCGTTGCCTTCGGAGAAGCCCTCCTCCCCGAATACAAAACGTACATCCAAACAGTAATGGCGAACGCGAAAGTCCTAGCGGAGGTCTTCGTAAAACGGGGCTTCCGAGTAGTAAGCGGAGGAACTGACAATCACCTGGTCCTATTGGACGTTTCCGTCAAAGGACTTACAGGTACCCAAGCCGCAGATGGATTGGATGAAATCGGTGTAACCGTGAACAAAAACGCGATCCCTTTCGATAAAAATCCTCCGGCAGTGGCATCGGGGATTCGTTTAGGAACTCCCGCTCTGACCACCCGTGGACTAAAACCCGCCGACATGGAAAAAGTGGGACACCTCATATGCGACTTTCTGGACCATCCGGAAGATTCCAAGAATGCGGAAAAAGTCAAAGGTGGAATCAAAGAAATCGCTCAGCAATTTCCGATGGATCGATTTAGGTTGGAATAGAAAAAAAGAAAAGAAGAGAAGAGAAATGGAAAAGGCGTCCTTGTGGGCGCCTTTTTTAGGAATAAATTGACCTATATTATTTTGCTTCCTTGCATTCGGTTCTCCATTTGAGAACTCCGGCAACATCGGCCTTCGTGGCTGCTTGGCATTCTTCGTACGAATTGAAACTTCCCATAGTGGAGTATCCTCTAACCGAATACAACCAAAGAACCCAAACACTTAACACCAGCATAAATCTCTTCATAAACATTGTCCTCCGAACAACAATCGTTTGAATTTAGGTCAAATTCCTTTTCGCACCGGCTTGCGTTCGCCGTGGTGTCCGAGTGTTGGAGGCTTGATCGTTGCAAACCCGAATCGGTAATTTAAAATAATACGACGCAGCGTCGTCCTTCCTGCTTACTAAAGTTTTGAAAAATTTTTACCGATGAGAATGATTTACGAAAAGAAGTTAAAAATTTCTTTCCAAATCTACATCGTAAGGATTAGTCGATTAATAATCGAAAGGATTAGGGCAAACTAACCCTGACATGAGAAAAAGGAATCGTCGAAAGCCCGATCGATAGATCCATAATTTATTTCTTAAATAATTTCCTAATTCCGTCGGTGAATTCCCGACCCACAGGCAGGTTCGTTTCGTCCTCATTATTTAAAAAAAGTGAATATGCCCCGCCCGGCTGCGATCTCGTGGCGGCGACGTAACTCTTATTTACGATATACTTTCTATGAATGCGGAGAAATTCCTCTCCCGGGAGTTCCTTCTCGAAATCTCCCAGCAATTTAGGAGTTTCGAAATCCCCGCTCTTCGTATGAAGGATGGAGTGTTTTCCGTTGGCGGTCAGATAAAAAACGTCCGAAGAGAGAATCCTATGCACGAGTCCCTTTTCCCGAAAAACCAACACCGGATCGGGATTTCCCGGAATCGAGAGTTTGGACAAGGAACGCAACTTAAGCTGCTCCAATGCACGTCCCATACACGCATCGAATCGTTCCTTGGTATACGGCTTCAGAAGATAGTCGCAGGCCCCGACCTCGAAGGCACGTAGCATGTGTTCTCGATATGCGGTGGTAAAAATCAGAACGGGAATCGAATCCCCCATTTCCTCCAACAATTGCAGACCGGTCTTTTCGGGTAGATTGATATCCAAAAAGACAAGATCGAATTCCCCCTTTTTCAGGAGATCCAAAGCCTGGACACCGGTACGAGCGATTCCTGCCACCTCGCAATCTTCCCAATCTTCCAGGTATTTTCGGAGGAGATCTCTCGCGGGAACCTCGTCCTCGACCACGAGTACTTTGTAATTAGGGGACGTCATTCTTAAGTCTCGTATTCCAGAAGTAGAATATTGTTTCCGGAGTTCTTCTTAAAAGCCAAGGCGGCAGTTCCGAAATTGTATTCCAATCTAGACCGTATGTTTTCCAGAGTGCGGGAAAATTCCGATTTTCTTCTTTCAAAGGAAACTCCGTTCACGTTCACCGATTCTCTTCCGTTATCGATTACCGTAATACGAACTTTTCCCCCGGACGCTTCCGCACACAATTCCAACCTTCCGGGTTCGGACAACAATTCCAGTCCGTGTTTGAAGCTGTTCTCCACCAGGGGCTGGAGAGTCAACGGCGGTATGCGCAATCTGGAAAAATCCCCTTCCCTGGTCGTGCATATCGTAAGATTATCCGAAAATCGGAGCCTTTGCAATTCCAGATAGTCCACCGTAAATTTCCACTCCTCTTCGAAGGGTATCAGTCTTTCGTAGATCCGATCGCAAAGAAATCGATATGTGTCTGCGAGAAGGATCAACGCGTGGTCCGCTTTTTCGGGATCCGTCACAAGGAGGGAGTGAACCGTATTCAATGTATTGAAAAGATAATGCGGATCCATCCTACTTTGGAGGGTTCTGTATTGGATATCCTTGAGTTCGGTTTCCGTCTTTTTTTTCCTCTCTATGAGCATCTGCATGGATTTTTCCAAAAAGGAGATGAACAGCGCCAGAATGAGGCTTCCGAGAAGAATGTTATAGGAGCCTCCATGATTCCGTCCCACGCCTTCTCCGGACAATAGGATCGCATGTAAAATTCCCCCCGCGGCGACTCCGAAGACGGCGGCAAAACCGGAAGCGAGAACTAAAAACGCACCCGTGCTAAACGGTCCCAACCTTCGTCCGTTGATGAACTCTACGGAAAATTCGACGATGGAACAGACGGAATGAGTGGTGACTTGGGTCGCCAAAAAAACTTTCCAGAACGGGGAAGAAGAATTGTGGGCGACCAAAAGGGAGTTCATGGTACCCAGAACGGTATTGACCGTGAACCAGAAAACGATCTTGAACGCCCGGATCCTAAAATCCATCTTCTTACCCATTTCCCAATTTCTTTCCCGAATCGATTTAACGTCGATTCCGTTTTTTGCCGTTTATTCCTCCCTATGTAACCTCGATTCCGAAAAGCGAATTTTAACGGGAAATGAGGTAGACTCGGGCTTTTTGGACAAAGTCTAGTAGACAGAAGAACGGAACTACGATTAGGTTATCGAAAAATAATTTCCTTTCTCGCCGATATTCGACGGGGAATCTAGGGAGCCGCCCTTGAAAGCAGGAAGCTCGATTCGATTAAGGTCCGTGTTCTTATTGTTCTTTGTTTCGACGGCTATGAATGCAGAAGAAATCGTTACCACGAAAAAGGACGAGCCGGACGGGTTCTACGGTCTGAAGGTGGGGGGAATCGTTTCAGGTTCTTACGGCCAAAGATACAGGGACAGCGCTTCCGGTATCTCCAACGCTTATCCGAACGACGAGACCGGTTTTTCCACTCCTTGGACCTTATTAATGATCAATAAGGAATGGAAAGAAACCGGAGTCAGTTTGGAACTTTGGGGAGAATTGCTCAGGGCCAGCCAGTTTTCCGCTAGCACTCGAGCGGACGGAGGAACGAAATCGAATCCTTATACTCTCGGAATCAGACACGCTCTCGTCCGAAAGACTTGGGACACCAAACTGGGGACCTACTCCCTTACATTTGGAATGCAGGAACTTCCTCATACCTATACGCAATGGAAGAATTATTGGCAATGGAGATATGTGGACAAAGGCCCGTTGGAAAGTTTGGGATTCGCCCAAGCGCCTGCGGATATCGGGTTCGGGGCCAACGGAAAATGGGACGCTTTTTCCGCGCACGTCATGCTCTCCAACGGGGAAGGATATCGTCAGAGCCAAAACACGGATTCTTCCGCGATAGATCTTTCTTCCAGAATTTCGTACGAACCGAAGATAGACGAAGACACCCGCTTCGGGCTTCATTTTTTCAACCGGAACGCGAACTTTACGGGTGCCGCCGGGACGGACTGTAACGAAGGAACCACTTGTATGCCTTCGGATAACAATCCTTCTACGATTTTGCGGAAGGACCTTCGCGCTCTCCAAAGCACTTCCTATGCGGTCGAGGCCGATTTTGATAAGAGAAAATTCATCAACTTCGGGATCGGCTGGATTTGGAAGAAACAAAATGGAGGCGCCATCGTGGATAGGGCCCATCCCACGGCACTACCATTGGCTCCGGGAGTGGATTCGACGGGAGACGCGGGATATGCTTGGTTGGCTTTAGTTTGGGATTCCATAAAGATCGTGGGAAGAATGGAAGGAGGAACCGGAAACAACGGAGTCATGTCCGCGGATCGATCCAAAATTTCCCAAATTTTTCCCGGGGTCCCAGACTCCGCATCTTGGTCCCAGGTGCCGGGCAGTCCGGTCAGGAGCTCCTCAGGCTACGAGTCCCACACTTCCTTCCGCAAGGGTTCCGTTTTTGTGGAATGGATTCTCTCGGATACGATCAAACTTTCCGTCGGCTATTCGGAATTGAGAAATCGGGACGTGAACGGAAGTCGCCAGCAAGTATATATAGACCAAAGCGGATTAGCCCGCACCCAAGCGGATTACTTAGGACAGTACGCATCGACTACCGGAATCGGTATTTCGTCTTACGGCCAATTGGATAAGGAATGGGCGTTTTGGACGACGGTGGAATTTTAGCGGAGAAAACGGTATGAAACGCAAACTATGGATCGCAATTTCTTTAGGATTGACTCTCGGCTCGTTAGTGCTTCTGAGCCAGGAGAAAAAGGAACAGGAAGCCAGGATCGCCTTTCTGGTAGGAAACGTACAGTTACAGAAAACGGGCAGCGGACCTTGGGCTCGATTGAAGCAAGGAGATCCGGTGGGAGAAGGGGACATTCTTTCCACCGGAAACGGATCCAGGGCGACCGTACTGTATAGAGGCTCCGAATTCCGAATTCTACCCAATTCCAGACTCAAACTTTCCTCACTCCATTCGGAAGCCAAAAGCGGAAAGATGGATGTTTTAAGCGGATTCGCTTGGTTTCACGTCGTGAATCTGAACGGAAAAAAATTCGACGTCTCCACTCCTACGAATACGGCAGGAGTAAGAGGCACTTCCTTTTCGGCGTTTTACGAACCTAAATCCAAGGACTCCGGATTCTGCACCTGCGAAGGTAAAGTGGCTTTGACCGGCAACGGTGAAAAAGGGGACGGGACCTTACAGGAAAAAGGATTCGGAGGATATTACTCCGGAGAAGGCGGAGAACCTAAGAGAACCTCCTACGAAGGAATCATCATAAAATTCAAATCCATGCCCCCGTTTAAAGAGATGATGAAGAAGAATATCTCCTTAAAAAACTGCCTTTCCTGCCATATCCCGCAAGGATGGACGGCTACGGATCCGGTTCCTATGGACGAAACGTACGGAGCGTCCGCAAACTCGCATTAACCGACTTGGGTAACGAATCAGCGAATGCGAATTTTACGTCACGGACAGGTGATGGTGGACCCTGGGTTGGTCGCGTAGACGCCTTGGAACTGTAGCCCTGCGAACAGGAACGGATACGTCTGCGTACTCGGGATCGCTTGGGTCAACAGTTTAATCTTGTCCGTAGTCGTATTTAGATTACAGGTTTGCGTCGCGTTACTCGGGTTGGTCAGCGTGGCCAATCCCGCCTTCGAAGGCAATGGAATCTGTCCCAGGATATTATTCACCAAGGGAATGATCAGAGAAGGAATCAACGGATTCACCACTGTCAGCACCCCTTGCGGATCGATACCGAACGGATTGTATTGGCTTCCTTCCAGAATATCCAACGTATACGACATGCTGGCCGGATCGACCACCAGACTCAAGGCGTTCAAGTTACTATATCCGCTGATTCCCGTAGGCTGGACGAACGGAGTGAACTTGATGGTACCTAAAGCCTTAAAGCTGGCCCTGGCGGTGTTGATCAGATACTTGGGTCCGCTTGCGGGAACTCCGTAGATCCTCAATTCCAAATCTGTAAAGTTGACCTCTAATTGCGGAATGGCGGAACCGGAAGGAACAGGCTTCAGACTTCCGTTTGGTGCATGGATGGCCCATAGGTCGATTTCCACACCGTCCGTACCGTTTACAGTAATGGTCTGGGTTGGGTTGGACGGATTCAGACCCGTCAAACTCGGAAAGCCCGGAGCCAGAATATTGATAATGGCCGACGCCTGGAGCAGGGTCTTGGTCAATTGAAACAGGGCCCCGTTTCCTGCATAGGTTTGGATCTGGTTGATGAACGCGGCGTTCAAAGCCAGGTTAAAGGCCCCGTTCTGCCAAAGACTGTAGGCCGCTTGTGTGACCGTATCCGCGCTCAACCCCAAGAGCAAACCCGGGGTCGCATTGCTCTGTCCGAAGAGATAGTTCTTCGCGTTTTGGATTGCAGTGGCTCCGGCGGTTCCCGAAGGAGCAGTGCTCACGAACCCGACGGCGGCATTATGACCGTGGTAATTCGCATTCGTGGAAGCCAGACGAGAGCTGGACTTTGCCACCAAAGCCACATTCGCGGAAGCCACGATCCCCTTGTTGGATCCGGAAGACTGCACTGCCGCATCCGAGGCGACCTGGAGGGAAAGAATCAAAGGAAAATTCGCGAGCGGAGCAGGAAGATAACTCGGAAGGTCCAGCTCCAACCCGGGGTTATTCAAGGATTGTAGAACTGCGTTCAACGCATTTACGGAAACCCTTTCCACGATATCCGTAAGAAGCGCTTGGGTGATTGACGGAGTCACCTGGGGAACGGCGTTCGTCGCGATCATGTTCGTGATCGGACCTAAGAAAGATCCCAAACCGCTAGTGGAGCCTTGTAGACTCATGGAAGCGGTGTTCAGGTTCTGCCACCATTCCGATACGTAAAAGTTCCCGGTGATCGGATCGTTCGGATCGAAAGGATAGACTCCGTTGGGAGAAGGACTTCCGCTCGTATAACGATTGATCTGAACGTTGATATTCCCGCTCGTATCGAACCAAGTGGTCGCCTTCGCTCTCGCCAATCTCGGAGTATACGGACCGCTTCCGTTTACCGTGGAATTCGTCGTAAAATAGAAGTCTTGGCCGTTACCGATGAGACATGCGAGTACGGTACAATCATGGGTCAAGCCGATGACGGCGAGATCGATCACGGAATATTCTCCGTAGATATCTATCCCGATCGACCCGGTTCCGGTAACATAAAAGGAATCCGTAATATTCGTGGTTCCGTCCGGAGCGGTAGGAGGAATAGATATGCCGGGAATGAACACGTCCAAATACATCGGAAGGTTACCGAGACCTAGTACGCTCGCGACCACGTTAAACGCTCCCCCGTTGGGATTTCCTCCGCAATACCCGTCCCCGTATTGTCCTGAATTATCGCCGTAATTCCTAACGTAGGTGATCTGACCCTGGTAGTAGTTGATGCATCTGGAGGAAAGAGTGGTGGCGCTATTCGTGGAAGGGTTTCCGGCGAAATCGTTGAAGCTCATTCCTCCGATCTTGAAGTCCGCGTGCGCGAACTTTTGCAGGATCTGGCCGAAAAGAAGCATCGTCTGGGCCTGGTCCATCACGGTGGTCGAAACTCCGGTCAGTAACCCGTACGGATTGGTATTTACCGGACCGTAATTAAAGGAGAAGTAACGATTGAAAATTTCTCCGCTCGCAGTGGTGATCTGATAATAATAGGAGTTCCCTCCGATAAACGCGTAGAGCCCGGGAGTGGAAGTCAAACGCGCATCCGCAATCAGATCCAGATTGGAAACCAAAGGAGAAGACATGGAACAGGTCCCCGTACAGATCGTGTACTGGTCCGTGGAACCCATATGGTTCAAGGTAATGGATTGGATAGGATTCGTACCGGAAATCGGATTCGTAAAACTGCTGTTTACGTAAAGATGCGCGTTGGTAGGAAAGGTGATGTCCTTTCCGCCGGAGTTCCCCCAACCTAAGGCCACATTGGTATAAGCGCCGGCAGTGCCGGTGGAAGTAACGAAATAATCCGGCTCGGTGGTAAACTGGATTTGGTAAGGAAGTAGCGCCGTTCCGGAAGAAGTGGCCGAATTCGCGGTAAGAGTCAGAGTATACGTCGTGTTTGCGGCCAGCTCCTTGTACGGATCGAAGATCAATCTCGTTCCCGAAGCCCAATGGAATATTCCCCCTTTTCCCGGTCCTGGAAGAGCCACGTTACTCCCATTCACGATGGAAAGGTCGGACTGTACGGTAGCCTGGTTCATGGATTTGGAAAAACGGATTTCCAGACTTTTATAACGGTTCACATTCGTATAAGAACTGATGAAAAGAATCGCGCTCGGTCCGTTATTGCCGAAATTCGCGGGGAGAGAAGCGGGGGTATCCAAAGCGGAATACACGCTGCTACTCACGCCCTGAGGGAGAGTTCCTCCTTGGTCCGTCACGATCCCCATGGCACCTAAAAGGGAACCGAACACTCCGCCTCCGGATTTCTTACCGGCACAGGATAGAGCCAAGGCGGCAAGCAGAAACAAAAGAACTAAAGGATTGCTGAAGGCGATTTTCTTTTTTTCCAAGCGTTTCATAATCTTCCCTCTCTCGATCATCTTACAGAAAACATAACGTTCAAATCGTCGAAGTACGTCGACGTGGGCTGGCCGGTGTTCCAGTTATCGTAGAAATAGTCTCCTACCGGACTGAACTTCCTTCCGTTTTGGTAGATATCCGCCAAATCCCCGATCAGTGTGCCCGCAGAATAGAGGAAGGAAGTATTGTCATAGGCCTGGGTCTGGATCAATTGCGAATTCAATAAATTCTCGAAATCCTGAAATAGATCTTTCACCGCGTATCGCGAATCCATATAAGCGTTCGCTTCCAAATAGGAGAAGAAAGCCCCTTGAACCGCGAGATAGTAACCTGTTCCGTACAGATTCTTACCGTAAGGCGCGATCGCGTTCAGCATGGGAGGCAGACTCTGAGTCAGCAAGTTCGTAACCGTATAAGTCCCCGTATGATTCGGATGAATGAATAACGATGCCACTACATCCAAGGTGTTCTGTATATCCGTAAAGGAAGGCTGGATATTGATGAGCAAATCCAAAAGAAAATCAAGGGACTTGACCACGGACCACCCTGAGGCACTGGACATATAATCCCTAACGTTACTCGCGAAATTATCCACGTCGCTCCAAGTAGGATCGTAGATATTCGTGGATCGCGCCGCATAATACGTCGACCCGCCGCCGCACACGACGGTGGGATCGGGATTGCAGAAGAGCTGCGGATTCGGATATTCCACGATATGGTCCCGGAACCAGTAGAGGACCCCTCCTTGGATATCGAACTTAGTAGGACAATTCGTCTGGAAGGAAGGATCATCCGTGGCTCCCGCGCATTCCGAAACCAGTAGGGTTTCTCCCATAATGTTTTCCAAAGCCGGCGAAATCAAAGCGAAGGCATCCGCGTGGGAAGCATCTCCGAGCTGGGCCAGAAACTGGGAAAGCCCGGAAACCAAACGGGTCTTGCTGATCAGGTTCAGCATCCCGTCTTGGAATCTCCTCGTATTCTCTATCAGAATACTGATAAACGAACGATATGTATCGTCCGGTTGGTAATCCGACGCGCCGCCCCCCGAGTTTCGGATCCCGTAAGCGATTCCGTTCGTCCGGATCTGATAAATGGAAGGAGGACTCGGATTAGTAACGCTTCCGTTCGTCGTGTCAGGACCGTAAAAGGCATACGGACGGGAAAGCAGTTCCGCCAAACGGGAAAGGATGGACACCGGATTTACCGGAGTCGCCGTCGTTTGACCGCTCACCTTATCCAACACGGATTTTGCCAGAGCCGCGACAAAAGGAGTAAAACGGTTCCGGTACGGCCAATACACGGTATCGTTCGCATTGAAAAGATCCGGAGTGATGGGAGCCGGAGAAGCGGAAGTCGTATTGATGGAAGAACTCGTGTCCGTGCTTGCGGGCGGCAAGAAACCGAGCATCTGCAGAACGTACCCGTTCTGGGAAATAACGGGAGGAATCAAACCATAGCTGATGGTAGGCTGGGGAACGAGCAATGACCAAAGAGCGGAATATACGACCGTGGGTCCCATGTTTCCGCTACTCGCCGGAACTCCCGTACCATCGGCTCCGTAACCCCATCCTTCCACAAGCATGGCGGAATCTCCTGGAACCGAGGAGAAGTATTGCAGATCCTGCTTCGTCGTGCTGTACACCTTCAGCATCTTCGTGCTGTCCGGAGAATTTCCGGTCGTACTCTTCCATTGTCCGTTATAGTTTCCGCAAGTACCGGAGGAAGCGGTCGCCAAAGGCCCGCAATTCGGAGCCAAATTCAGCATACCTACGAGACCGTTTCCTACCGCTGTGACGAACAGGGCCTCCGCAAAAGCCACTGTCGCCGCCAACTTAGCACGGACCGGTAGTACGACTACGAATCTCTTTTCGTACAATAACCATTGTAGATTTTTATAAAATGCCTCTTCATCCGAGGATACGGCTCGTTGCGCGTCGGTTTTCGCGATTTCGGGAATGGTGTACTGCCCCGCTCCTGCAGCAGGATCTGGATTTGTGCAAGTATAATTTCCAGCCGGCGGAGTAGGATAAGTATTGGGATACGTACAGGTCCAAGTGTTATATGGAGCAGCTGGAGAATAAGTCACATGATTTGAATGCGTTACCCAATCACAACTAAGAGCCGGACTACTGTTAGAATATCCTCCCATGGAAATACACTTGTTCGTGGCATTCGGGTTCAGTTGGATATCGTAGCGATGCGTTTTCCAGGAAGGTTGGTAATGGTTCTCCGCGAGATTCGAATATCTCGCGATCGAACCGTCTGGCGAAAGGTAATTTCCTCCCGCATCCCTGCGATTTACGTTATAATAAGGCCCGTATCCTCTATACGTAACCTTCACTAGCCAGTCCAACATCCAGGGAAGAGTCTTGTTAAAGACCTTGTCGTAAGAACCGGCGCTCGCGGAAAGATCGATGGGATTCGTACTCGGCACCTGAGTCGCTCCGCGGGAAGCATCCTCCATCAAGGAAAGCACGCGCGAATTCATCCCGATCAGATAAACGGAACCGTCTCTGTAGACGTTATTGCTCGTTCGACTCTGTTCGGAGATATTCTTAAAATTGAAGGAATCGGAGGAGGAAATAACGGACATCATGGCAAAGAGCCCGTCTCCCAGAGTGATTTCTCCTCCCGTCATTCCTGTGATCCAATCGTTCGTAGTGGTGCTCGGATCCCAAGTATAGCCGTAATTGTCCGCCAAATACAGGATGAGAAACAAAGTCTCCAACGCGGACACAGTATAACTGTTGGCATTGTAAGCCCTATCCAGACCGTTTCCGTCCACACGGATCAGGTTCCCCAAAGACTGCTCGATCGGCCCCGCTCCGGAAGAGGAAACGGAGGAAAGCAGACTCGTAGGAAATCCTAACGAATTCAGATTCGTGGCGGAATCCTTTAGAAAATCGAATCCAGTATAAGGAGCGCCTAACGCAGGGTTTTTAGCGGGAACTACTAAATCCCGGAATACCTGAAAAAAATCCGTCAGCACCACTCCCAATTCGGAGGAATGAAGAGTACCTCCCGGAGCGTTATATGCCGCTTTAGAACTATAAACCGTCGGCTGTCCCGCTACGGCGACGGTGAAGTAATTATTCAGATTCAGAATCAATTGTTTCAAAGTCGTAGCCGGCGTGGTCTGGTTCATGAATCCCGCCTGGAAATTCATCATGTCCCCGACCCCGTACACGATATTGATAAAACCGTTTTTCAAGGAATGGGTAGGATCGCTCAGCACGGAAGGAGCAAAGAATCCGTCCAACAATCCCTGCACACCCGATCGAAAGTTCGCATTCGCGGTCAGCGCCTTGTAAAGAAAGTCCTCCGCTTTTTGAAGGAAATTTACCGTCGTTTGCTTTTTCAGCGTATTGGCGGTGGAAGTAATGGATTGTTGGATCTGAAGATTGGTATTCGTGTTGTATTCGTCCAAAAGAGCCTGGGCGCTGATGGGAACCAGGTTACGCACGACCGGAGAAGGATAATTCCGGATCTTTTCCATCAGAGGCTGCAAAGCAGAGTATGCGTTCGAATTGTTCGTTTGCAGTTTGTTGATCAGATCCGCTCCGCCGGAAGCCAGAGTCTGCATCGCGGGCCGGCTTTGCAGCATCATCGCCTGTGCCGCCCGCAGGGTACCCAGATTGTCCGGTTGGGGAGCCTTAGCTAAAGAATTTCCTAATGCAACGTTAAAGGCGACCGGATCCAGATTCGTAAAAAAGCTCTTCACGACCGGAAACGGATTCAGAAAGGTAAAGAGAGAAACTCCGGTGTATGCCGTGGTATTGTCGGAGAATTGAGAAATCCCAGACTTATCCGTTCCCGCGTGAGAACAAGCAGTCGATAAGACAGATATAAGAGAAAAAATAAGTAAATACTTGGATCCCTTTCCGGAAACAGACCGTTCGTCTCCTGGGGTTACCAGTGATTTTTTTCCTATTTTCATTCCCAAACTTCCCCAGTTCAGCCAATTTCGCATTTTATAACGATCGTTATCCGAAATAGATCCTTCTCCTTTTTGTATAGATGAGAGAAAGAATTTGTTCAAACCATTTTTATATATCAATCGTTCGGATCATGTATCGGTCGCTATACAGGTACATATCACAACGCGCCATACAACGATTTTTTTCATATTTTTCACATTTTTTTCAAGAACGATCGTTATTTAAAGAGATCCTTTTCGTCGCCGATAATCGAATGATTTTATATTTCGAATCCTTATAAACGGCTTCCTTCCGTCTGAAACCGCAAACATCGAGGCAAATAGGGAATTGATAGGACATAACAATGAGAAATCAAAGGAGGAGAGTTTGATTCCGATTTACCGCCGTTTCGAGATGCAAAACGGGATGCAAGAATTTATTTCCAAAACCGACGGAATCCTGAAAAGAATTCCGCCGGACAAAAGGATCGCTTAGATCAAGCCGAAGCCGGTTTTGCCTGCTTCCGTTTGTAGATCGAATAACCGATCGCTCCCAAGCAGATCAAAAGCCAGATATACCAGAATTTGACGAGAAGGATCGTGATCACTGTGATTACGAAGGCCACCACTCCCAGAACAAAGGAGATCGCCATCTTGCCGAACTCTCCGATAAAAGGAATGAAACTCAGCAATGCAGTCAAAGGTCCGACCAACAGATTCAAACTCGCCCACATGATGACGAAACAAACGATTCGACCGATCCATTTCATCATCTTGTCGTCGGAAGCGATGTCCTTCATCGTCTTTTGGTAATCTCCGACGGAAGCGTTTAGGAATAAGTTATCCTCTTTGCTTCTGAATTTTCCCATCGAATGTCCGGAAACGGAACCTACGAAAGTCATATTCTCCTTCGGAATCGGCCTCACGTCTACGTTTATGCGTTCGCAACCTTCGATTTCATCCTTGGAGCATTTTTCGTTCAGATAAACGTATTCCTCCTTCAGAATCCCTTTCGACAGGTTCGCCGCTTCGGGCGCGGAAGAAGGAACTTCGCTCGTAAACTCCACGTCTTTTAGATTCACCGAGTAGGAAGCTCCGCTTTCTCCTTTGATCTTCGCGTCGCTTGCAAAGGAATTGATCTCGGAATGCGAAACTTGGTAAAACGGTTTGGATTTACAACCGGAGAGCTCGAAGTTTCGGGGGTTTTTCGGAGAGGAAGTCCATTCCAGTTTACATTTGCGGACTTTCTTCTTATTCGTTCCGCTTCCTTCTTCCTTCACTTCTTCCGTCCAAGCGTAGACCTCGGCGGTTTGGGAATAGGAAATATAATGTCCCGTTTTAACGAATTCCCCTCCCAACGGATCGGCTGTAAGCATACCTGTTACATATGACGGAAAACCTTCTTTGGCTTCCGCTGCGGGAACGGCTCCTTTCAAAGCCGCACTCGCCTGTTCGCAGGTTTCGACCTGATAGATCAGAAATAAAGAAGCGGGGAATAATAAAATACCGGTCAAGATGCCTTTAAAAGAATCGCCAAACTGACCGAATATACCGACGTCCTCCGAAGAGGACATCCCATCCGAACTTTCCAATGCCATGAATTTATCTCCTGTTGAGGGTAAAAAACGAAAGAGCATCATACACTCAAGAGAGGAAGTTAGGCAATTTATTTTTTCCGAAAAATACGGAACGTGAGAATTTTATTCCCTATGATGGAACTTTAAAATAATTCTAACCAGGCGTTACGAATATTCGGTTTTTCCATGAAGTAGGTCCCGATCAAGGCGGCGTCCACATATGGACGAAATGCGTCCAAGTCCTGTTTGCTCTTAACGCCGGATTCCCCTACTTTTATGATATTTGGCGAAAGTTTGCCCGAGACCTTCGAGACTAGATCTTGATGAATCGTAAAATCGTCCAGATCGCGGGTATTGATACCGACGATATTCGCGCCCGCATCGGAGGCGATTTCGGCCTCTTCCTCGGTGTGAATCTCCGTCAGGACGTCCATTCCGAGATCCCTCGCCTGGCGGATTAAGGAACCTATGGATTGACGATCCAGGATCCGAACGATCAATAAAATCGCTCCGGCGCCGAACTCTCGAGCCTCCAGGATCTGCCTGGGATCTATTATAAAATCCTTACGAAGTATGGGAATTCGAACCGAGTCGGAGACTCTTCTCAAGTCCTCTAAGGAGCCCCCGAAGTATTCCCGATCCGTTAGGACGGAAATACAGGAAGCCCCGCATTCCTCGTATGTCTTAGCTACGGAGATAGGATCGTAATCTACGCGGATCGTCCCGGCGGAAGGACTCTTACGCTTGCATTCCGCGATGATGGAGAATTTCCGGGACCGAAGAGATTGCCAGAGGCTCGGGCCGGAATAGCGGGGAGGGTTGTATTCGGGAATCGACTCCAACTCCCGCTTTTTGGTTTCGAGAATTTCCCGTAAAACTCGGTGCAAACCCATCCGATCAATTACGGAAGGACTTAAGGGCTTCTTCCTCTGTTTCCCGGATATCGAAAAGGGAAGTAAGTTCTATCACGTCGAAGATCCGTTTTACGGCAGGCTTGATCCCGCAGATTTTCAGACCGCCTTCTTTCGCGTTCAACTTCCGGAGGGTGGAAATGCAGGCTCGAAAACCGGAAGAGGACATATAATCCACTTCCTGCATATTCAATATAACCCTTGTATGTCCTTGGTTGTCGATGAGATCGTTGAGATTTTCTTCCACCTCGTTCGCGATGGAAACGTCCAAGCGTCCTTTGAGGTAAACAATGAGAACTCCGTCCTGTACCTTATGATCCAGCAAAGGAACCTACCTGAGCGATTAATTAGAGACAATTCTGAGTCCGAAAATTAGCCTGTCAACCAAGTTCCCCCGTATGGCAAATTTTCCTACCTCCTTGCTCGGCCAGAGAGTTCTCGTTCTAGGCGGCGGAGTCTCCGGCATGGCGGCCCTCCGTCTCTTAAGGGAAAGACAAGCTATTCCCCTCTTATGCAATTCGGAGCCCGTTCCCTCCGTAGCGGAAACATTCGTAAAAGAGGATGTTTCCTTGGCCTCTCTTCTTCCTCTCGCACTTGTAGTAAAAAGCCCCGGTGTTTCTCCCGGGCATGCGGTGATCAAACAGGCACATTCCCTGATGATTCCGGTAGTATCGGAAGTGGAATTCGCCCGCGGTTTCTTTACCGGAAAATTGCTGGGAATCACAGGTACGGATGGGAAATCCACAACCACAGCATTGACCTGTCACTTACTCTCTAAGGATTTTCCGGGAGCAACAGCGGGAGGAAATATAGGTCACGCGTTCAGCGAATTCTGTACGAAACCGATCCCATTGGCGGTTTTGGAATTGTCCAGTTACCAATTGCAGGATTCCGGTCCTCTTCAACTTGACGTTTCCGTAATTTTGAATCTTGCGCCGGATCATCTGGAGAGACACGGGACTCTGGACGAGTATTTCTCCGCCAAATCCAGGATCATAGACAGGAATAATCCCCGTCACACCCTAGTCGTCAGTTCCAAATTGTTCCGGGAAAGAGTCCAGAAATTGAATTGCCTCTGCAGGGTTCAGACCTTCGGCAGAGAGCAAGGAAACGACGCGATCATTCTTGACGAAGCAAGGACGATTCAAACCGCGCAGGCTCTTTACGACGCCAAATCGTTTCCTCTTTCCGGCGGACACAATCTGGAAAATTTGAGTGCGGCGATCCTGGCTGCGGAGGCCTCCGGAGGCAAACCTGTCAATATCCAATCGGCGATCTCTTCTTTTACCGGTCTTCCCCATCGTTTCCAGAATGCGGGAAGAGCGGCGGGAATTTCGTTTATCAACGATTCCAAATCCACGAACCTACACAGTATGTTGGCGGGAATGAGCACCTGGAAGGATCGAAAAACCACCTGCCTGATCTTAGGCGGACGTCCTAAGTCGGAATCCCCCGAGCCTCTTAAGGATTTTTTAAAAGCGGGAATGGGTTGGGTCATCCTGTTCGGAGAAGCGAGAAATATCTGGGGAGAAGAGATTTCCACTATTTTGGGGGACCGTCTCATACAAGCGGACACTCTAGAAGAGGGATTTGCCTGGTTAAAAAACGCGATTCGAACCGGAAGAGCCAAATTGCAGTCCGTGGTTTTTTCCCCCGCGTGCGCGAGCTTCGATCAGTATAAAAACTTCGAGGAAAGAGGAGAACATTTCCTGAGCATGGTTCGTCGTTGGGCGGAAGAAGAACCCTAAAATCCGGAAATGCCCTTGTCCGGGTTCATTTCGTAAGATGCGGGTGCTGGGATAATTTCTCCCAAACTCTCGCATCGATGAACATCTTCAACAATTCGGAATCCAAATGGTTGTCCTTTACTTCCATCTCCAAAATGTCGAGAGCACGATCCAAGGGAACCGCCTTCTTGTAAGGCCTGTCCTTGTCCGTCAAAGCGTCGAATATATCGGAAATGGTCATGATCTTGGACTGGACTGGAATGTCGTCTCCCGACAGCCCGCGAGGATATCCGCTTCCGTTTAACTTTTCGTGATGGGCGTGGGCGATTGCCGGAACCATTTTTAAATCGCTGGTCCAAGGGATCTTGCTCAAAAACTGGAAGGTATGTTCCACATGGGATTCGATTTCCTTACGTTCGTCGAAATCCAAGGACCCTTTTTTAATCGTGAGAAATCCGAATTCGTACGGCGTGATCAGATTCAGTTCTTCTCCCTCCGTAGTCGTGTACTGCAGTTTTGCGATCTCTTCCAAACGGTAGGAATTGGTCTCTTCCAATATGGTGGGCTCGTTGGATTGACGGATGATCTGCAACATGGAACCCAACCTTCTGAACTCCTCCGCCTTTTCGAAGTCTAGAGACTTTTCGAAATCCGCGAATCCCAAGGTTCCGTGCTTCTTTAAATATTCCACTTTTCTGGCGTTGAACCGCGCTTCCAAATCCTTTGTCAGGAACTTAAAACGCCAATCGATCAGGTCCAGTTCCAGCTCTTCCAGTTTTTTGGCCTTAACGAGCACCTTTTCCCGAACTCCGACCTTTCCGAAATCATGAAGCAAGGACGCATAACGGATCTCTTTGATCTGTTCCTTGCTGAATTTGATGTCCTTATACTTTCCGTTCTCGACCCGATCCAGCGCTTCCGCCAATCCCACGGTCAAAAGAGCGACACGAAAGGAATGCCCGCTCGTGGTCGGATCCCTGGCTTCGATCGCGTTTACCGACGCCGTGACGAATCCTTCGAATAGAGTTTCGATTTCCCGGAGGAGATAATTATTCTGGATAGCTACGGCGGCTTGGCCGGCCACACCCAAAACCAACTGGGAGGCGTAGTCGTCGAACGGCTGTATGTCCTCCCCTTTCATCTGCTCCACGGTCAGCTTTTGGTTAAAATTCCGCTTTCGGTTGATCAGTTGTAGAACCCCGACTACCTCCCCTCTATGATCCTTCATGGGCACGACCAACATGGACTTCGTATAATAATTCGTTAATACGTCGAAGTTTCCGTTAAACGTGAATTCCGTTTCGGAAGGAAGATTGTACGCGTCGGCGATGTTCAGAACCTTACCGGTCTCCGCCACATATCCTGCGATACTCTCCTTATTGATCGGGAGTAGGAATTCCTCCCCCACGCTCAACGCCGAGATTTTGAATCTAAGACTTTTGACGAAACTGATCTCGTCTCTCTCCACAAGATACAAGGATCCGGAATCCGCGTTACAGATCTCCCTTGCACTGTATAGGATCTCGCCCAATAATTTATCGAAATCCTTTTCGTTGGCCAGACTGATTCCGATCCGCGTCAACCGATTGATTTCGTATTTTGCGGTGTTGATCCGGTGGAGCAGATCGAATTGATCCGTTACCATTTGCAGATGAACGAATGCGTTGGCCAAACCTTTGCAGATATGAAGGTCGGTCGTCGTGTTCGGTAATATTCCGAAAATCAAATCGTCTTCGATTTCCGTCTGTTTGTGACCGTCATAATCCAAACCGGCGTTCAGGATAAATCGTGCCAGAATGAGAGGATTCAGACGGAGCTGTTCTCGGATACGCCTGTGATCTTCCTCCAACGCGGCGGCGGAAAGATAAAAGACGATATTTACAAATTGTTCCGTGTCTCGGATTCCCGGGTATTCGTAAAAGTCCCGAAGAAGCAGAACTTCCGGATGAAGTTTGTTCCGCAGTACGGTTAACCTGCGGTCTAGAGCCGGATCATCCGTTACCACGTATTGCTGAAACTTGGACTCCATTCCTTGCGGGCCCATCCTACGACAATTCTAGTTTCGTGAAAAGGAGAATTTTCCGAAGGACGGAAACACGCGCCAAACAGGTGTTCACGCTCGAATTCGGCTATAGAAATGCGTAAAGTATACTCATCACCAAACGGAACTTCGAAGGTCGGATTCTCTCCGTTAGGATTAGAGGAAAAATCCCGAAAAAAACCTCAAGGAACCTACAAAATAAAAGGCGTCCCCCGCCGGAAAAGCAAGGAACGCCCGAGACCGTTCGTCAAATAGTCGTTTGGGTTAGAATTAACGCTTCAGACCCAAGACCTCTTGCAGCATTTGATCCGTAGTTGTGATCGTCCTTGAGTTGGCCTGGAATCCCCTTTGGGTTACGATCATATCCGTAAATTGGTCGGACAAATCTACGTTGGACATTTCCAGAAGTCCCGCGTTGATTTTTCCCCGGCCCGCAATCCCGGCCTCTCCGATCAAAGGTTCGCCGGAGTTGTTGGAGAAAGCGAACATCGTATCTCCCGCCTTATCCAAACCTGCCGGGTTATTGAAGACCGCGGTGGCGATTCTGGCCAGGGGCTGCTTGATTCCGTTCGAGTAAACGCCGGTGATGGTTCCGGAATTGTCTATCGAAAAGGACTCCAAGTATCCCATCGTATAACCGTCCTGTTTTACCGCTTTCGTGGTAAAATCGGAAGAGAATTGAGTGATTCCATCCACCATCCCTGCTTCGCCTAAGGCAAGGTCGAAACTCTGCACCTGCGGATTTCCGGGAATCCGGAAGGAAACCTTAGCGCTTAATTTACCGGTATTCATCATGTCCGCACCGTCGGAAACGTACACGAGTTTTCCGTCGGGGGTGAAGCCGAATTCGAGCTCCGTGTTTCCGGGAAGTTGGGTGTTTTGACCGCCGGTTCCGGCGACATCCGCGGACACTTGCGTCGCATCGGTAAGAGAAACTCGACCTTTCCAGGTATTGTCACGGACCTTATAGAATTCCATTTTGAGTTCCCGCTGTTGCCCTTGATCGTCGAAAACCTTGATCGTAGTGACGTGACCGCGTCTTTGTTTCGGATCCGGATCGTTGATATAAGCCGTGATTTCCTCCGGAGTCGCGTCCGGGGGAACCGCCGGGACGGACGAGTTCAAGTTGGATCGGAAATCGATCTTAGAGGTCGCACGTGCGGGTTCTTTAGAATATACTGGAATAATAATATCTTCCGTCGATCCGGAGGAATTGATGTATTTATTTCCCTTCTCGTCGAGTCTGGAATTCCATCCCTGCACTTTCAGACCGTTGGCGGGATTCACGTAGTATCCGTTCTTATCCAGGTTAAACGCTCCGGCTCTCGTGTAGAATTGCTTATCACCGTCCTTAACGATGAAAAAACCTTCTCCGGAGATCGCTACGTCCGTATTTTTTCCGGTAGTCTGCAACGCTCCCTGAGTCATGATTTTATCGATCGCAGCGATCAACGAACCGAGACCGACCTGTTGCGGGTTTACTCCTCCGATGTTCTCCTTGGGTTCGGAAGCTCCGCGGAGTTCTTGGGAAATCATGTCCTGAAAAGTCACACGTTCGGTCTTGAAACCGTGAGTGTTCACGTTGGAAATGTTGTTCCCGATCACGTCCATTCTAACCTGGTGGTTTTTCAGACCGGAGACTCCGGAATAAAGAGACCTCATCATAACGCTTGTACCTCGATACTTTCTATCTTATTTATAATCACTTTGGTTGGGTTTGCCGGGAAAGCTCCACCCGGGAGCGCCCGAAGATTCGAATTCCTGTTCTTCGCCGGCCTGCGCATTAATTCCCGAGACGGAATCCGCGGATTGCGGTGGAACCGCGCCGTCGTTCCGGGATTGCCCGGGGATTTTGGATCCGGTCTCGTTCTGGTTCAACAAGCTCGGATCCGTGATCAGGGTGATCGCATCGATTTCGACGGTCCTGCCGTTCACTCTTACGAAGGATTTCCCTTCTCCATCAAAGAAGAGCGCTCCTGCCGTTCCGACGACGTTTTCCCCTGTCACGAAATCGGGACCGGAAACGATTTTTCCGACGAGAGAAAAGCTCTGACGGTTGGTCATTTTTCCGATCCCCTGGGAGATATTATTCATCTGTTCCAACGAGGAGAACTGCGCCATCTGAGCGATAAAATCCTGGTCCTTGACGGGATTCGTAGGGTCCTGGGAGGAAAGTTGGGTGATGAGAAGTTTTAGAAAATCATCTTTTCCTAACGCTTTTGCCGTTGAGCGCACCTCTATCCCCTGCAATCCGCTCTTTTCCTCTTTATCCAATTTCTCGAAGTGGTTCTTCAAATTGAAGCTTCTGTCTCCTTCGAGATAACGGTTTCGAGCCGCTTCGCTACTGACTGCGTTGGTTTCTGGCATTCGAATGTCCTTACACTAAAACGTTTAAACGTCTTTCTGTATTCTTGTCGGCGTTTTGCGGAATTTCTATAGAATCGGAATCGGAAAGATTTTCCGATTCCTCTCGCTTTCCGTTCGTCCGAGAAACGGAGGAGTCTCCGGTTCTTTCTTCGCCCGAATTGCCGGAGTCTTTGTCCGCGAACAAAAACGATCCGGATTCCTCCACTTCCACGGACAAGGATTCCAGAACCAATCCTTGGTCCTTGAAATCCTTTTTCAGTTGCTCCAGATCTCCGGAGAACATGCGTTTGACTTCCTCGGATTCCACGAGGATTCTCCCCTGCACTCTGTCTTCCTCGACGGAAATCCGAAGAGAGACCCTACCTAATTCTTGGGGATTTAAGCGCAAAGTCGCTTCCGACCTTCCGTTTTCTACGATATGAAGTCTTGCGCTCTGGACCAATCTTTGGAAATTTTCCCTTGTTATTCCCGGATCCGAAGTTCTTACGCCGGAAGCGCGGGATTTTTCGGAGGAGGCGGAAACGGATTCCTTATCCGTCACTCCCATTCCGGCCTTGATCAGGGATAAGGTGGTCTCGTTTCCCTGTCTATGAAGCGATTCCTGATTCTGCCTGTCCTTTCCGTTGGAATCGTTTTTCGTTCCGGCGTCTTCGGCGGCTTGCAGCTTAACGGCGGATGATTTCGAGATTTGCGCGTAGGATTCCGATTTTTTTTCGCGGGTGACTTTTATCGATTCGGAATCTAAAATTACGTTTTCCTTATTTACTTCCCGCAATACGGCCTGGCCCTTTTCCTCGTTGGCGGGTTTGGAAAACCTTCGGACTTCATCCAATTTTTTCATGCCTTCTTCCAGACTTTCCTTTTCCGAAGGTTTACTTTGACGGAATTCCTTGACGTTCTTTTTTTCCTCGGACTTCGGGGTCTCTAAAGCTTCCGTAGATTCCGATTTGGATTCCTTTTGCTGGCCAATTTCCTCTTTAGAGGAATTTCTAAGATTCTTTTTGACGGCAGAAAGGGAAACGACCCCTTCTTCCTCCTTGGCATTTTTATCCTCTTCTTTAGATTCCAAGGTCTGCAAAAATGCGCTCATGCTGAGCTGAAACGGAATTTTCCCTTCCGTTGTTTCGAGATCGTTTTCAGATCTCAGGTCTTCTCCCTCGATCGCATTCTCTTCCGATCCCTCTATCGTGCGGAGTTTTCCCTTTTGATTTTCAGGAAGAGAAACGGAATCGGAAACGAGATTCAAAAAGGAATACAGTTCGGAAAAATCGGAATCTTCCCCTTCCCCAGCGATCTCTTCTTCCTCTTCGTTTTTTTGTTCCTCATTCTTTTGGAGATTCCGAACGCCTTCGGTATTTTCGAATAAATCCTGTTCTTTCGGTTCTACGTCTCTATGGTCCGGGATGACGGCGGACCGACCTTCTCCTTCTTCCAAAGCCTGTTGGGAACGGAGCTGGATAGACTTCATCAGATCCATAAAATTCGGACCGGACTGAGGCGCCTTGTCGGAAGAAACGGAAATCGATTTGGATTCGGCATGCGTGATCCGGACATCTTCCGGGCTGGATTGATCGGTTCGTATCTGCATAAAGCGCCCCTTGCAGTATAAGGATCGAAAGTTCCTCCGATTCCTTGATCGATTTCCGAAATTATCTTCTTCCCTTTTTTGATTATGTCGGGTTAGGTGCTGGAAATCGTCTAATTTTTCCCGAAAATCGCTAAAGTAGTTCCTGCCAACCGGGAAAAAGACTGGCGCATCCGAGCGAACGACGATCCGATGAAAGCCATGTCACGCATCGTTCTCGGATTTTTTCCTCTCGCCTTCTTAATGTTAGTCGTCGCAAGTTGTACCGGAACTCGACCCACGAATCTGGGAGTTCGAGACGGTAAGTTGGCCCCTTGCCCAAGCAGTCCCAACTGCGTTTCCAGTCAAGTTGCCAACTCGGACGAGACCCATTTCATTTCTTCGTACGAATACAAGAATAAACCGGAAGACGCTAAAAAGAAATTGGTGGCCGCGATCCAATCCCTCCCGAGAACGCTTATAATTACGGAAAAACCGGATTACGTGTATGCGGAATTCACTTCCTTTACGATGCGCTTCGTGGACGACGTCGAATTTTATTTCGCGCCGGATCAAAAGACGATTCACATAAGATCCGCTTCCAGGTTGGGACATTCGGACCTAGGAGTGAATAGAAAAAGGATGGAGAAGATCAGGGAATTATTCTCCGCTCCATAAGGAAAAGCGCGGAGAATTCAGATTTTGTAAATTATTTTTTCCGAATATCCGAGGATCCGTGTATGTTCTGCAAGGAGCGGATCGTAAACCCTTTGTCCCGCATCTCCACCATTCCCTTAATCAAAGCCTTAGCGGCGCTCGCCGTCGTCAGACAAGGAATCTTATAACGGATGGCGGCCTGACGAATCGCAAAGCTGTCGTCCCGTGTCACCCTGCTTAGAGGGGTATTCAGGATCAGATGGATTTTGTTCTCACGGATATAATCCAGCGCCGTCGGAAACTGGTTGTCGTAAACCTTGTTGATCTTGGAGGAAAGAATCCCGTTTTCGGATAGGTATTTGTGGGTTCCTTCGGTGGCGATCAGGTTGAACCCGAGAACGGAAAGATCTTTCATATAGCGCAGGAGTTCCTTCTTATCCTTGTCGTTTACAGATACGAAAACGGTTCCTTGGGAAGGCAATTCTTCTCCCGCCATGTACTGGGATTTTAAAAAGGCTTCCCCCGCCGTATCCGCGATCCCCATCACTTCTCCGGTGGATCTCATCTCCGGTCCTAGAATGGTATCGACTCCCGGAAATTTATTGAAAGGTAGCACGGCTTCCTTCACGTTTACGGTTCTGAAATCCATTTCCTTGGGAAGAGGAAGTTCCTTCAGAGCTTCGCCCATCATGATACGAGTTGCGTATTTGACGATCGGGTGCCCCAAAGCTTTGGACACGAACGGAACGGTTCTGGACGCGCGGGGATTGACTTCGATCACATACAACCTCTCGTCCTTGACCGCGTATTGGATGTTGATGAGACCTTTTACTTGCAGTTCCAAGGCCAACGCTCTCGTAGCTGTACCGATTTCCTCCATCACTTTGGCGGACAGAGATTGGGGAGGAAGAACGCAAGCGGAGTCTCCCGAATGGATCCCGGCCTCTTCGATGTGCTCCATGATTCCCGCGATAAAAACTTCCTTGCCGTCGCAAAGAGCGTCCACGTCCACTTCTACCGCGTCTTCCAAAAAGCTATCGATCAGAAGAGGTCGATCCTCCGAGATTTCCTCGGCCTTTTCCATATAACGGTCCAATTCCCGTTCTTCGCTGATGATCAGCATGGCTCTTCCGCCTAACACGTAACTAGGACGAACGAGCACAGGATACGTGATCGCCTTCGCGATCTTACGGGCGTCTTCCATAGAGGTCGCGATTCCGTTTTTCGGAGATACAAGATGAAGTTTCTCCAGCACTTCCGCGAACCTCTTTCTGTCCTCCGCCCTATCGATCGAATCGGGGCTGGTGCCCAAAATAGGGATCCCCTTTTTCTCCAAGTCCTTGGCCAACTTCAGAGGAGTCTGTCCTCCGAATTGGATAATCAGACCTTCGGGCTTTTCCTTTTTATAAATCTGAACGACGTCTTCGAGAGTCAGAGGTTCGAAATAGAGACGATCGGAGGTATCATAATCCGTGGATACCGTTTCCGGATTGGAATTAACCATGATGGATTCGATTCCCAAATCCTGTAATGCGAAGGAGGCGTGACAGCAGCAATAATCGAATTCGATCCCCTGGCCGATCCGATTCGGACCTCCACCCAAGATGATCACGGACCGTTTCGAGGTTACATCCGTCTCGTCCTCTTCGTCATACGAAGAATAAAAGTACGGAGTATAGGCTTCGAACTCTCCCGCACAAGTATCGATACGTTTGTAAACGGGCTCTATCTTCGCGTCTACGATCGCCCGTTCCAGAAGGATCTCCTCCGCTTTCAATAAGGAGGCGACTTCCGCCTTTTTTTTATCCGGAGTCAGCTCCGATGAAAGTAGGACGTCCACCTGCTTTTTCCTTTTGAGATACGCCAGTTGACGATTGGAAAAACCGAAGCGCTTCATTTTCGGAAGAACGGAATCTCCTTTTTCCGCAAACTCCGTCTCCGCTTTTTGCAGGTCCGCAAATTGGTACAAAAACCAAGGATCGATCTTGCAGAGTTCGTGTATTCTTTCTACGGAATATCCTTCTTCCAAAGCTTTCTTTACATAAAAGATTCGCTTATCATTCGGACGACGTAGGAAGGCGTCGATCTTTTCCTGTTTTGCGGCCGAAGAAAGGGAATGGAACTCCGCCAATTCCGCAAAGTTCCCGTCGGACCCGAAACCGTACCTATCGATCTCCAAGGAACGCATGGCTTTCTGGAAACTTTCCTTGAAAGTCCTTCCGATCGCCATGGCTTCCCCCACCGCTTTCATCTGGACGCCCAGAGTATCATCCGTTCCGGGAAATTTCTCGAACGCGAACCTCGGGATTTTAGTGACCACATAATCAATGGAAGGTTCGAAGGAGGCCGGAGTCACGCGGGTGATATCGTTCTTGATCTCGTCCAGCGTATATCCGATGGACAATAAGGCTGCGATCTTTGCGATCGGAAATCCTGTCGCCTTGGAAGCCAAAGCCGAGGAACGGGAAACCCGGGGATTCATTTCGATCACGATCACGTCTCCGTTTTCCGGATTCACCGCGAATTGAATATTCGAACCGCCGGTTTCCACTCCGATCTCACGGATGATCTTAATGGAAAGATCTCTGAGATTTTGGTATTCCTTATCGGAGAGAGTTTGCTGAGGAGCTACCGTGATGGAGTCTCCCGTATGAACTCCCATCGGATCTATGTTTTCTATGGAACAAATGATGACTACGTTGTCCGCGAGGTCTCGCATGACCTCCAACTCGAACTCTTTCCATCCTAGGACGGACTCCTCCAAAAGCACCTGACTGATAGGAGAAGCCTTCAGCCCTTTTCCCACTACTTCGTCGAAAGTCTCTTCGTCGTACGCGATTCCACCGCCGGTACCTCCTAACGTAAACGCCGGACGGACGATAAGAGGGAGGCCGATCCTTTGCTTGATCTCCGCGGCTTCCTTTAAGTTATTCGACAGACCGGACCGAGGTACCTTGACCCCGATCTTTTCCATGGCCTTTTTGAACAATTCCCTGTCTTCGGCCTTTTTGATGGCGTCCACTTTCGCGCCGATCAATTCCACATTGTACTTTTCCAGAATGCCGGCATTGTGACACGCGATCGCGAGATTGAGAGCGGTCTGCCCGCCTACGGTCGGCAAAATCGCGTCCGGCTTTTCTTGTTCCAGAATTTTCTGGACCACGGCGACCGTCAGAGGCTCAACGTAGGTCGCGTCCGCCAGGTCCGGATCCGTCATGATCGTC
The DNA here is from genome assembly GCF_004771275.1 of Leptospira fluminis. Lineage (GTDB taxonomy): Bacteria > Spirochaetota > Leptospiria > Leptospirales > Leptospiraceae > Leptospira_B > Leptospira_B fluminis. Next base: position 72,265 of record NZ_RQEV01000017.1, read on the forward strand.
GCGGGATTCGAATTGAGAAGAATGACTCGAATTCCTTTTTCCTTTAACGCCTTAGTGGCTTGGGTTCCGGAATAATCGAATTCGCAGGCCTGACCGATAACGATCGGCCCGGATCCGAGGATCAATACGGATCGGATATCTTCTCTTTTCGGCATATTATTTTACAGCTTTTTCGCTCCGTCTTGTACTTCAAGCATCAATTCCCAACGGGAAGGAAATAGTCCCCCGCCTTTTTCCATTTACCGGAACCGAGGAGAATTCTCTCCAATTCCAATTTCAAATCCGAACACAAGTGGACGGGAAGCGGCTTTCGGTTCCAAGGATCCCCGATCCTATCGTAACATTCGTATTGCACACCGTCCGGCCCGGGAATGTAGAGAAATTTCCTTTTCCCGTCCTGCACCATCCTGTGTTTCGCGAAAGAGATCGTTTCTTTAGCGTACGGATCTGAAATCGCGACGGTATTCCGATCTGAGGAATCTATGGAATGCAGCTCCAGGATATTCGGATAGCGGATCCTGCCTTTCTGAAAGAAATGATTGCCCCGATCTGAAAACCAAATTCCCGTTTCGGAATATACTTTTCGGTCGTCTTTCCAGAAGTGAAGAGCGGGAAGCGTTGTCAGGTCTCTTCCCGGATAACCCGCGTCCGTTTTGCGTCCGGCCACGGAGAGAACCGTCGGCAATACGTCCAGGGAACTCGTGATTCCGGAAAAGGTTCCGGACCGATCGGAAACGGGAAAATTCTTGGGGTACTTCAAGATAAGCGGAACCTTGGTCACGCCCTCCCCTCGGAGGTGCTCCCCGTGACCGTGACTATGCACGTCTTCGAACAATGATTCCCCGTGGTCGCTTGTTAAAAGAATTAGAGTATTATCATATAACCCTTTCTTTTTCAGCTCGGCGACGATTTTACCCACGGCGGAATCGAACGCGAGTAGAGATTCCTTATAGACCGCTCGGATCTGCTCCCTCTCGCTCTCCTCCGGAATTCTGGAGTCGCTCGGATCCACGAACCGAAAATACTTGGAAGGACCGTAATATTTCGGATCGCCTTCCGTCTTGTAGTACGGATAAGGCGGACTATAGGGGAAATGAGTGACCGAGGAAAAATAGACCAGAAAAAAAGGGTTCCGATTCTCATCCAGAAGGCGGAACAAGTCGGGCAAAATCCTTTCGTCATCCCCAAGTGTAGGAAAAGAACGCACCGAAGAAAGATATTCTCCGCCCCCGAAAAAAGCCCCCGTCAGCACGGGTAACAGATATACTTGGGATTCCAAGGTTCTTTGTTGGGTAAGGGTTCCTGCATTGAAGTCCGGGGCATAGACCTTCGAAAACCCCCAATCCGCCCTGGGAAAAATATCCCCGGCAAAAGAGGACACTACGCCGGTACGGTATCCCAGTTCGGAGTTCAAAATTCCGGCTAACGTGGAAATTCTAGATCCCAGAGACGCTCTGTCTTTTTTATCCGGAAACATGTCCAGAATTCCGTGTTCGAAGGAATATCTCCCCGTCAATAGATCGGCCCATGCGGGGAAAGTTCTAGGAATCGTGGTATGATGGTCCAGAAAAACCCTGGAATCGGCCGCGAGAAGATCTATGTTCGGAGTCAGCTCCGTTTTTCCCTGGACGAATCCGAGTTGGTCTTCCCGGATGCTATCGGCCGCGAGGACCAAAACGTTCGGATAAGACAAACCGGACGGAACCGAGGCCGGAACGTTCTTCCGAAAATTCCCCTCGGACAACGGAGACTGACTGCTTTGAAACGCGCCGAAACATCCGAGTGCGAGAACGAAAAGTAAGAAGAATTCGTACTGCCTTCGTTTCAGAGAAGGGGACCAATAATATGCGCACCCGGAAAAGAAAACGCCTAACGCGGAACCGAAACGATGGAATCCGTAAAAGAACAGCAGGAATACCGCGAGTCGAACGACGGATTGTATGTCCCCCTCTTTCAAAAAATTTCGAACCTTCCGCCCGAGTTGAACGGACAATAGAAGACTCAATACTCCGAGGGAAAACCAGGGAGGGATATGATCGGTAAGAAAATAGAGAAACCCGAGCGCCCAAGCCTGCCTATAATAAAAGAACTCTCCGTAAACCTGCGGATACATGGAAACGGAAGAACAAAAAAGAAGAAACAGGCCCGCAAAAAGCAGCGGGTAAAACATTAGAAGCGGGATTTTTTTTCCATTCCGATAAGCTTCCCATTCCGGTCCGATCGATAGTATGGAAAAGCAGAAAAAGAAGGAGTAGGATACGAAGAGTACGACGCCTAAGTCGCGTAAAATGGACGGAATCAATCCGTAAAATAAGGACCGGAATTCTCCGATGTCCACGCCCATGATATGGAAGGAAGTGTTCCCGACGACGCAAAGAAAGGAGAGAACGAAAACGAATATCCCGGTATGTATCCAGGGACTTCCGGACCGGAACTCCTGTACGAAAATTTCCCTGAACTTAAACCAACGCGCGGACATTCAGTACGTTCCTGCCGAAGGGACGAGACTCGAAACCTTCCCAATCCAAAGCGACCGGCGACTGGACGGCGATCAATGCCGCGCCGGATTCCTGAACGACGATGTCCTCCACCATCGCTTTAATCTTAGCCTCCTTTTTTTCCCAGAAAGAATAGGGAGGATCTATAAAGAAAACCTTATGCGTTCGGGCTTCGGCAAAGCCGGTATAAAAACGGAACGCATCCTTTCGAAAAACGGAATGCTCGTGGGGAATCTTTGTCAAAACGCCTTTCAGACTTTCGAAGCGGTCCCAAGCCAGTTCCAAAAAGATCGCTTCCGCGAATCCGCGACTTAGCGCTTCGATTCCCATCTGTCCGGACCCTGCGAACAAATCCAAAAACGCCGCATCCGTGAAATTCAGCCTACCCTGCAACTGGAGGGATTCCAGAATATCGAAGAAGGATTTCTTCATGATCGCGGGAGTAAAATTGCTTTTCCCTTCCTGAGTGACCGGCGAAGGGATCAACTTCCCTTTCAAATCGCCCGTCTGGATCCTAAGCCCTTTTCCTTTCTTGGACGGTTTCATTTTCCCTCCTTGCTCTTTTGTAGGCTCAATTCCAAAATCTTAAGCCGCTTTCCCAATTTTGCGTCGTGCGAAATCTCTTTAGCCTTTTGCAGGATTCCTTCCGCGGATTCATAATCCTTGGAAGAATACAGGATGCAAGCGTAAGTGTAAACTCCTTCCGCATAGCGGACCGAGGACTCTCCGTGCTCCAAAAAGATCTTTCCCCATCTCCCCCCCGGCTCCGTCGCTTCCAAAACCAACGCCCTTTCCAGAAAAAGATATACCGCGTTGTAAAAGATTCCGGGATGTTTTTTGGATCTTTCGAAGATACTGGTTAAAGTCTTATCGATTTCCTCCAGATTAGGTTCGGAGGCGACGTAAAGAAGAAGGATTTTATAATCCACTTCCCCTTTGCGCAGAACGGGTCGGGAGGCCCTGACTAAAACGTCATAATTTCCTTTTTTATAATATTCATAGATTTGATCGAAATCGACTCCGTAAGTCGGAAACACGATCGGCGATTGGGCGAGATAAAAAAATAAGACGATGGCTCCGCGAAGAATCCCCTTTCGGGAACGGTGCGGAACCGGAAAAATCAAAGCTCGATTACGTTCGAGGAACCGCACATAGCACAGATAGTGCTTTCCGGCCCGTCCAAAGAGCCGTCCGGATCGCTTTCCCAACGATGGTCGCAGTCCTCGCAGACACAGGTTACGGCTTCGTCATCCAGGAAGTCTTCCCCCCCGTCAGTATCGTAGTCCTCGTCAAAGTCGTAGTCATAGGGCATATTTACACGGAAACCAAGGGGGGCTTGTGAGTCAAGCCGTACTAAACGGGAATGCCTCAAAAAATACGTGAAAGGTGCGGGCGTTCCGGAGATTCTGCCGAGAGGATGCTCTACCAAGCTCGACATAGAAGTTACAAGAAAAAAACGGATTACAAACCCTTGGTATTTTTCTTGCTTGCAATCGTCCTCGGCGGGATCGCCTTTTTTTTTCGCCAGGATATCCGCAACGTATTTGCCGGTGACCGAAGACTTCTCTTAGAGAAGGAAAGAAAGATTCTGCAGAGCGGAATCTTAAAGTCGGACCCGAAGGAAAACGAAATCAAGGAATTCAGGTCTCTGGCCAAAGACTTTGCCTCCGCAAATCCCAAGGACGGAATTTCCTACCATTATCTGGCTTTATCCAGTTATTACGAATTTCTACTTTTAGGATTCCGTTTCGATTCCGGAACTCTGACCAAAATCGCGTATACTGGATTCGACGAATTCCTCTCCGAGGATTCCTCTTATCTTCCGCTGATAGAGGACTCTTATCGTAACGCGTTAAGAGCAGAAGCTGTGGATCCGGAATTCGCGGAACATACGGATAACCGTTATCTGATTTCGTTCGGAGAAGCGATTCGACAGAAACTTAGCCGGTCCGCGTTGAATAAGCTTTTGATCTCGATCGATCCGCAAAAACTGAGTCCGGAATTGAAGATCGGGTACGCCTGGGTCTGTCTCTTGGGAAGCTCCCTATCCGGAAATACGGATTTCCTAAAAAGTACTCTTTCTCGGGAGGAAGTATCCGGCGCTTTGCTTCTTTCCCGCAGAGAAGCGGATTTTTTGACCGCACTTTCCGAATTCAGGGCGGGACAATACGTTTCTTCCCTCGCTAGCCTGAGGCGCGTACGGAACGAGAACGTGGATTTTCTGACGGGAAGTTCCCGCATTCTGGAAGCCAAAATTTTCTATTATCAAAACCTTCCTCCGAGAGCCCTGTCTCTTTTGGAGGAATACTATCCGACAGCGGGAGATCGTAGAGAGGAAATTCTAAGATTGGCGAGAGAGATCGTAGGCAAACACCCCAATCTAAAAACGAAACTGCCGCTGGAGGAATGATTTTATGAGGATGCTGATTCCGGCGGTTTTGATTTGCCTTTCCTGCGGAGTAAAACCGGTACCGCCTCCGAAAGGCACTTTTTGCGACCCGTTAAAAAAGGAAAGAGACTGCATCACTTTGGATTTCAGAGACGGAAAAACGATCCTGAACGAAAAGGAATACGCGTTAAAGTCCAGCGGCATCCTGAATTACGCGTTTTCGGCGGAGTCCGTGACGTATGATGTGGAAGTATTAAACGAAAATAGAGTAAGAATCGTCGGAACCGACGGTTCCCAAAAACTTTTCCTTCGCTTAAAGGAAAAGGGGGAACGGAAAAAAGAATGGGCACGACTTTGGCAAGTGATCAAAGAAAGCCTAGGATTATAGGAACTTTTATCTGAATCCGGGAAATATGAAACGAATCCCGAATATCATTCCCTGAGACTTGACATCCTCGGGGACCGTCCCGAAGTTTTGTCCTCTGAGAGTATCCAAGCAAGCCCGATCCACAAGAGTTTGTCCTTGGGAAGAAACCAGCTTCGTATCGACGACCTGGCCCGCGTCGTTTAACATAAATTGTACCCGGACCTCTCCCGGAATGATCGCTTCCCTGACGACGGTACCTGCTCCGTCCCTATAACCGTAATTTCCTCCGCCGGGCGGCGCAAAGCTCCCTTCGATCTGTCGTAACATTCTTTTGAAATAATCGTACCCGGCTAATTTCTTACGGGGAATGGAAAGGGACTGTCCTCCGTCCCAGCGGAAAAGAAAATCCTGCTCGAAGCGATAATTGAACGGAATCTTAGTCATCCTTCCGGTCGCGGAGGATTGGGTGGACTGTTCCTGGGTTTTAGTCGGCTCCTGCACCGGATCGTTTTTCAGAATCGCGACGTCGTAAACCTGTTCCTCTTCCGTCTTGGTTTGGGAACTCTTCGGATTGGCCTGCTGTGAAGGCCTCTTGATCAGATTCCCCCATATAAACTCCCTATGAGGCGAAGCGGTATGGAATCCTTCCTTTTGAGTCAATCCTCCCGCACCCGCCGCATCCACGTTGGAAAGCGCCTTATATTCGTCTTTGACCCTCGAATCCGCGAAATCCTGTTCCAACAATACTTCGTAGATTTTTTCCCGCTCCGCCTTATCCGTGACCTTTACGAGAGGATCCTCCCCTAACATCTTCCAGAGTGCGTTACGGGTGAACAAATGGGCGACCAAAAAGGAGGCGAAGGCAAAAACCAAAAACGCGGCAAAGAGAAGACGTCGATCGTCCTCTTCGATATTCGCCGGTTTATCTATTTCTAAATTAAAAAAGGCCGGGAGTTGCATCTTCGTCCGTTCTTACCCCTTTAACAGGATAAGATTTTTCCAATATTTGATACGCTTTTTCTGTGGCAACCCTTCCGGAAGGTGTGCGATTGATCAATCCGATCCGAACCATATAGGATTCGTAATGATCCTCCAAAGTCCGTTCCTCCTCTCCTACCACCGCCGAAATCGGCCTAAGTCCCACCGGTCCGCCCTTATACCTATCTATCATACATTCCAGAATTTGGCGATCCATTCTATCCAAGCCGTACTCGTCTATCCCTAATCTGCGGAACGCTTCTTCGCAAGCGGGCATTTCGATGCGACGATCCCCTTGGACTTCCGAAAAATCCCGGACCCGTTTCAACAAATGATTCGCGATCCGAGGAGTCTTGCGGGAGCGGCGACCGATTTCCCAGGCGGAATTCTCCTCGATATCGTAGCCTAGGATTTTTGCGGAGCGAAGTACGATCTGCTTCATTTCCGCGTCATCGTAATAATCCAGACGGGAATGGATCCCGAATCTGCTTTTCAAAGGATCGGAAATCAGCCCGCTTCGCGTAGTCGCTCCGATTAATGTAAATGGCTTCAACTTGATCTGAACGGTCTGGGCGGTGATTCCTTCCCCAACGAGAAGATCGATCATGAAATTCTCCATGGCAGGATAAAGGATCTCTTCCACCTTTCTGCCTAGAGAATGGACCTCGTCGATGAATAGGATATCCCCTTCCTGTAGGTCCGTGAGCAACTTGGCAAGATCCGCTCCTCGAGTCAGAACCGGCGCGGAGGTCACGACGATCCTCGCGCCTAATTCCTGGGCAATGATTCCGGCCAGAGTGGTTTTCCCCAATCCCGGAGGTCCCGAAAGAAGCACGTGATCCAGCGCTTGCGCTCTCCGCTTAGTCGCTTCCACGAAAACCGAAAGGTTGGCAAGGGTTTCCTTTTGGCCGACAAACTCCGAAAAAAAGGAAGGACGCAAGGTCGCCTCCTCCTCGAATTTTTCCTCCGGATTCAAAGTATGTCTGGCCAAAAAATTTCTCTTATTCCTTAAGTTTAACCGAAATCTTGAGAGTCTGTCCCTTTCGGAACACGGTGATGGTAAGTCTCTGGCCGACTTTCGATCCGCGGATCTTGGCGACGACTTCCGACGCGTTCTTTACCTTGGTTCCGTCGATTTCCAAAATTACGTCTTCGATTTCGATCCCGGCGTCGGCGGCAGCGCTTCCGTTCACCACTTGTCTCACGAAGGCTCCCGCAACCGCCGGAAGTTTCAACTCCTTAGAGATCTCTTCGGTCACGTCGTCCAAGCCCACTCCCAATTTCGGACGTTTGACTTTTCCTCCGGATTTCAACTCTTCTACGATCGATTTGGCCTCGTTTATTGGGATCGCAAAACCTAGACCGATCGAACCTCCGCTCGGAGACACGATCATACGATTGATTCCGATAACTCTTCCGTTGATGTCAAGGAGAGGTCCGCCCGAATTCCCTTGGTTGATAGCGGCATCGGTCTGGATATAATGGACTCCCGAATTGTCGATTCCTCCTCGACCCACTGCCGAGACGATACCCACGGTCATGGATTGGTCCAGACCCCAAGGAGCGCCGATCGCAATCGACCAATCTCCAACTTTAACGGCGGATGAATCTCCTAACTCGATGGGAACCAGATTCGCTTCGGCCTGGATCTTGAGCAGAGCCACGTCGATGGTTTGGTCCGAGCCCACCAATTGAGCGGGAAATTTCTTTCCATCCTTCGTGCTGACGGTGAATTTATCCCAACCGCCTACTACGTGTTCGTTGGTAAGAATGTATCCGTCCTTGCTCAAAATGATTCCGGAACCGAGTCCGCTTTGTTTTTCTTTCTGCGGCCGAACCCTGCCTCGGCGTCCATAATAAAAATCGAAAAAGGGATCGAACCCTTGTTGAGTCACGGTACGTTCCGTAGCGACGGAAACCACACTCGGAGAAGAGTTCGTATACACTTCTTCAAACGCTTGCTGGATGGAAATGGCGGCTTTTGCGGACGCGGACGGTTCCCGATCCGCCTTCGCGTTTAAAAATAACGAGCTGTTATTGGAGGTTCCGCAATATAGTACGGGCGAAATAAGAGTACCCGCAAGCACGGACACGCAAATCACCAGGAAATTTTTGAATCTGTCGGTTTTTTTCATGGATTCCTTTCCTCAGGAATGGGATTCCGGTTGGGTACGCATCAGGATTCGCCTGAAATCGACTCTGTCAAGTTGGTTTCGGAAAACGTTAATGGCACCACATCCGGGATTTTTTGTTTTTGAAGGTTTAGACGGCAGCGGAAAAAGCACCTTGAGCCGTCACGTATTCGACCTACTTTCCCGGAAAGGTGTTCCCTCAATTTGCTTTGCGGAACCCACGAAATTCGAAACGGGACTCTATCTTAGAAAATTTTTGAGTGGAGAACTGGAACTTTCGGGGGAAGAACAAATCGGAGCCTTCCTGAAAGATAGGGAAGTCTCCCTCCAAAGGAATATTCTCCCGGCGTTAAAAGAAGGAAAAATCGTTCTACTGGATCGATATATGTATTCCACCGCCGCATACCAATCCGGTCCCGAATTTTCGGCTCAGGAAATACTCGAAAGAAATCGAGCCTGCGGCTTTCCGGAGCCGGACCTTCTTTTTTATTTGGATCTCGAGCCGGAACAGGCTCTGGTCCGCTTGGAGGGAAGGAAAGAGGCCAAGGAAAGGTTCGAATCTTTGGGAACTCTGGAAAAAATACGGAACGCTTACGAAAGCATCCTTCCGGAAAATACCGTACGCTTAGACGCGAACCTGCGGCCGGAAGAACTCGCGGATTTGGTCGAAGAGAAAATCCTCTTAGTTCGTGGAAAGGGTCGCTAGATTCCGGAGAGTTTCCTCATGAATAGCCGCTTCTCGATCCAATTGGTCGGCCATATTCAGCAGCTTTCTTTTACGGTTCGATTCGGAGGAGAGTTTCGGTTCCTCGGCGGCCAGCTCCCGCAAATGATTTGCCTCGCCCCGTTTCCTCTTTGCGAGGCCCTGCAGGTACTTTCGGACGACTTCTTTTTGTTCCGGCGTGGAGAGGCTTTCGACCAAGGCTTTCTCGATCAGTCGAGCCTCTTCTTCCGCCGAAAAGGAAACGACGGCAAAGGGAAAAAACGATAAAGCCAGGACCAATCCGGAAACGATTCTCCAAAAACGTATCGATCTCATGCCAAATTTCTGATTCATAGGTCTCTATTTCTAAATCCCTAAGGATTTTTGCATTTTTGTCTGAAGAATAGGATCCTTCCTTTTTCTGTACACGAAAAAACGGAAATACCCTTTCTTTTCGGCCCGAAAGAATACATAGAATGCTGTTGACTCGGGAGCTTCGTCCAAAAAACTCTCCTTCATACCGCACCTATAGCTCAACGGATAGAGTACAGGCCTCCGGAGCCTGGGGTCCAGGTTCGAGTCCTGGTAGGTGCAGAGAAATAAGGACTCGAAGCGAGCTCTTGGGAGCAAGCATAGCGACCCATAGGGAGCGTAAATGCTTGCGACCGAGCCACAGGACGTGGCGAGACAAGAACGAGACGCCGTGGAGCTTAGTTTGCCACGATGGCAAACTGCGTAACGGCGAGTCCTGGTAGTAAACGCAAGGGCGACTCCCGCACCGCGGGACCGCGCTACTCCAGGCTTTGGTCGCAAGCAAAGAATTTTCCCGCGTTCCATTGATTCCCGTCTTCCGAAAGCTTGCGACTGCTTCGCACCCTACGTATCGCTGTCGCGTTCGAAAAATCTCTTTCAGTAGCCGCATACTTCCTTACATTTTATTTTCGACAATCGCGCACCGAAGTAAAGCATTGACAATGCATATAAATTCCCTATCTTATGCATATCATGAGAACGACTGTAGATATTCCGGAAGAACTATTTTTGGAAGCGATGAAATTGACTCGTTTGAAAACTAAGACCGACGTAATTAAGGAAGGGCTTACCTCTTTGATCAGAAGGGAAAAGTTAAAAGACCTCAAAAAATACAAAGGCCACCTCAATCTCGAGATTGATCTAGATGATTTACGAAAACGATGAGTCGTGTCCTGTTGGATTCATCCGTTTGGATCGAGTATTTCAGGAATACCGCCTCATCAATTTCGGCCAACGTCGACGAATTGATCGATGCGGAAAATATCTACACTAACGATCTCATTCTGACTGAATTGATTCCTTTTTTGAAATTAAGAAGGCAATCGAAAGTTATCGCTTCCTTAGAAGCGATCGAACGTTTCCCGTTGAAAATCGATTGGGAGCAGATCATTGAGTATCAAATCCTGAATCTTAAAAACGGAATTAATCATGTCGGTATCCCGGATCTGATCATCGCCCAAAATGCGATTCAAAATAAAGCGTTCCTTTTTACGTTAGATAAACATTTTAAATTAATGAAGGAAAGCGTTAAACTGAAAATCTACTAAAACGGCCGCTACACATCGACTCCCGCACCGCGGGACCGCGCTACTCCAGCACTTCCACTTCTTTCCAATTGCCTCGTTGCAAGGCGATCTCTTTTGCGCTCAATCCTTCGTTCGTTTTTTTCTCGGGATCGGCTCCGTGCTTTAAAAGAAAAGCGACTATGGAACTATTCCCTTGTCTGGAAGCTGCGATATGCAAAGGAGTATATCCGCCTTCCTCCTGACTGAAGTTCGGGTCGGCTCCCTTTTCGATGAGTAATTTCACGGTTTCGTCCCGTCCTGCGGCGACGGCGGAATGCAGCGGAGTGTTGCCGAAAGAGAATTTACTTTTGGATCTCGCCTGGAGATCGGCACCGTGATCCAAAAGATACGCGACCAAAGAAGTTCTCCCGAAATGCGCCGCCAGGTGCAAGGGAGTCCAGCCGTCCTTGCTATACGAACGGGCCGCATCGGAATCTTTTGCCAGTAATTCCCTCACTCTTTTTTCGTCTCCGATAGCTGCGGCTTCGAACAAATTCAGGGGAATCTCCAAACCTAAATAAGCCTGTATGATATCCTCTTTTCCATAATACAGTGCGAACAAAAACGGAGTGATCCCTTCCGGATTCGCCACGGATCCGAGAGAAGGATTTTCGCGCAATGCAAAGATCACCTGGGATTTTTGTCCAGAAGCGATCAAATGAAATATATCGGACATGGGTAAAATATCTCCCGAAGTTCAAAGAGGGATAGTGACCGAAATCCGAAGTTTGTCAATTCGGATTAAGCCTTAAAGAAATCTAATTCTCTTGTAACTTAAAAAGATCGAAGGGCTGCAAATCCACCGAAATCGGAAGCGGAGTAAGAAGGGAATTTCCGTTCGAAGTATCGAACATACTCACCCCCGGCCTGGTAAATTCTGTATTTGCCACGTACAATATCCGATCCGATCCGAGCAACAGCGCGGAAAGGCTGGCATCGAAGGAAGAAGGTATGTAAAGTAAAGTAGACAATTTCGCCCCGCTAGAAGGATCGAAAACCTGTAACGTTTTGTTAAAAGAAGCGTCCAAAACGCTGGCATAGCCCAGATGATCGTTAGCGATCTGTACCACCATAAGATCCCCTCCGGCAGTCGTTTCCATATAAAGCGGATTCGCTCGAAAGCTTCGGGTGGAAAGTTGGAATGCGACGATTGCACCGTCCAACGCGCTGATATACCCCAACCGATTCGGCGTCGCTATCACCAAATGCGGCTCTCCGAAGAGATTCAGCAGTTGCGGTTTCCCGACGGGATTAGCGAACGGAAAGTTGTAAACCGCGAGAACGGTATCCGAAACGATATCGATCTCCAGAAGATAGGAAATCCCGCTGGGAGGAAAATAACCGCTCGGATCGTTTCGGTCCAATCTTTCCAAACATACGAAAAGGCTATTCCCTACGATTTTCATCCCGGACATTTCCGGAAGTCCGTCCGGAATTCCGGAGGCGGAAGTCGTCTCGGAATATCCGCCTAGATCCAAGGCCCCCAACGCGGCGCCGTTACTCGGGTTGATGATCTTCAGAAAGCGGGAATTGTAGAGGGAGACGTACGCCTTGTTCGGACCCGCGAATTCGATGTCTCCGGGATTGGTTCCCCCCCCCATGGACCACTCCGCTAGCGTTTGAAAGGCGAGATCGGGATCCAATACCTGTACGCTATCCCGATTTAATCTATTTATAATATATACTTTTCCGTTATAATACCGGCCGACCGCATCCGAATGAATGGGAGTCAGTCCCGGATACGAAGTCTTCAGGTCCGGATTCAATACCTTGAACCGACCCGAGCTGCTAAAATCGGTCGTTACCACTCCAATGTTTCCGGAAATGTTCGGCGTCAAAAACAAAGAGTACAACGGAGGCCTCTTAATATCCTCGCAGTCGATCGAAACGAAGAAAAAAAATCCGATCAGGATTCGACGCAATCTCATCTTAGAATCTCCCGCTCAAGGTCGCGAACCAATTTCTTCCCGGAAGAGGATATCCTACGATATCTTCCACCCTTTTGTCTCCCGCATTCCGAAAATCTAACGTAAGCAGAAGTTCCTGCGGGGCTTTTTCCGTCGCCTTTCCTTCCCCCTCCGAAGAGGAATACAGAACGAACGTCAAGTACAGATTCCAAATCTGTCTAGCAGGTTGGTAATTGATGTATTCGTTGGTTCGATCCTTGAATACGGCGCCCACATAAACGAGTTCCACTCCCCCTTCCCATCTTTTCGCGCGATAGCCTAACGTGGAGGAGAGTTCGTGTTTCGGTCGAAGCGGGAGGTATTTCCCTTTCAGATAAGGCGCATCGGAAGTGTTGATCGCCGATTGGTAGGTATAATCGATCAGGAATTTCCAACCTTTGAACTCCGTTTTTTGGGAGACTTCCGCACCGTCTATCTTCGCGGAATCTATATTTTCCGGTCTCAAGGTAAATTGGGAATTTGGAATGAAAAGAATCATATCCGAAATCCTTTTTCGGAAGTACGAAACGGAAGCTTGGGATCGTAGATTTCCGACCGTGTACTTTCCCGAAAATCCGGCGTCTAGATTTCCGCTCTTCTCCGGTTTTAAACTGTCATTCGGAAGTATGGTACCGACTTCTCCGAACAATTCCAAAAAACTAGGGATCCTATATTGCTTCGAAGCGTTGGCTTTCAGATCTAGGGAGAACGATTGTGTTTCGAGCAACTTGTATAGGACGCCTGCCTTGGGGTTCGAAAAGGAAGTAGTCTTATTTGCCGACGCAAGCGGATCCTGTCTTTGGAACCAAGGAGTGTCTGTCTGGAAACGATCCTTATAAAGGTCCCAGGAAACGCCGGGAGTCAGGATCAATGTTTCACCGAAGAGACGGATCTCGTCCTCCAACTGAGCCGTCAGATAGGTCCGAGATTTTTCCGGTTCATAAATCATATCCTGGTTATTGACGTTGCTTCTACTCCGATCGAAGGTTTCTCTCTCCAGTCCGAAATGGGTACGAACGATCTGTCCGAAGTCCAGCAGATAGAACGTAGGAGTGGCCTGCACACCGGATTGGTGGATTCGAGCCGAAGAATTAGGAGAGCCTGAGGAAAATTCCGATTTGGGATCGTAGAGTTGGTCGTTCGCAAACGTGGTAAACGCCCGGGTTTCTATCCGGAATCGCCCGTCGAACAATCCTTTGGTGTCCGTGGAAATCGAGGAAGTGTTTCTAAGATACTTCCGGTGAACCCGATATGTCTGATTCGATGCCGGTCCCGGAATTCCCTGGGAACGATAATTTAGATCATTCCAAAATCGGATTTTTGTGCGACCTATATCCCCGTCCAAGCCGACCATTCCGGTGGATCTTTCGTATTGTGCATTTCTCCTCCGATCGACGGTTTCTTCGTACGGATTTACGATCACCGTCCCGTGAGGATTCAGGAACGGAAAATTCTGATCGGATTTCTCTCCCAGAAAAAATAGGCTGGTGCCGATTCCTCCGTACGTTCCGGAATGAGCCAAGGTTCCTTTACCCGTGCCGAAACTTCCTCCTCCCAGATTGATCCTTGTCTTCAGAGGTCCTGTGGATTTTCTAGTGACCAGGTTTACGCTTCCGCCTATCGCCGATCCGGAAAATCCTACGGGAGCCCCGCTGCGATACACTTCCACACTTTGCAGATTGTCGAAGGGTAGATCGGCAAGGTTGACCTCCCCTCCTTGGGAGTTGTTAAAGGGAACACCGTCTATAAAGATCCGAGATTGGTTGGGATTTGTGCCTCTCAAGGAAAGAGTCGAATAAGAACCTAGGCCTCCGTATCTACGGACGCGAACCCCGGCTTCCCTTTCAAGAACATCCGGCAGACTCGTATAACGGGAACCGTACTGGTCCAGATTGATGGAAGATTGGAATCCACTCGGATTCTTCCGAAAATTTTCCGGTTGGGAAGAGTCGGAGACTTTTCCCAAAACTCGGATCGGAGCGGACTCCTCTGCGGTCCGACTTTGACCGAAAATGGAGGCGGAAAAAAAAGCCAACCCGAACAGGAAGAACCGGTTTCGGCGCGAAAAAAAAGATCTATCTTTACGAAAGGTACCTGTATTTAAGAGGGTCAAAAATTTCTCCCGGACGGGAGAAGATACGAGCGGACTAAAAAAGGCGCACGAAAGGACTTCCCGCCCGACCTTACTTCCCGAAAGTCCGACAATCGATAAGCGTTAGGACAGGTCTTCTGGCTCATGCCGGAGATCGGCGCCTTCCCGTCCGATCGGACAGTGGCGGTTGCCGTCCCTTTTTATAAGGCACTTACAGCTGCGGGCTCAGCTCCGGTCTTGCACCGGATTCCCTTTTTCCCTCTGCTTGCGAATCCAGCTTTCTTCTCGAAGGCGGCAAGGCAATCGCAAAAAAGATCGATTTGCCTGCTTTTCATTCTCGGAATGAAATATTTTCTTGAAGTCGTCGGGTCTAAGGCCAGAATGTTTGCATCCAAAATTCACAAAAACCCCCGGAGCATAGAAACCCGAATGAAACTGAACAATCTGTCACTATGGCTTTTGACCGGAATCGTACTCTTTTCCGCCTCCTCCGTATCCGCGATCGGAACCTACTCGGAAGGTTGGGCCGTAGCAAAACTGACCCAATTCGAAAGCAGAGGACTCATCTTCGATTCGTATGAAGGCACTCTGGAAATGATGTCCTTCGACGCGTCGGAAAAATGCGATGAAATGAAGGACGAGTGCTTCACTCCGGTAAAGAAAAAAGTTCCTTTCAGCGTTAGACCCGAAAGCACCGATGCGGTGAATTTTTTGAACAAGAGCCTAAATCAGGACGTACTGGTTCATTATAGAATCCATAGAATCGAACCTCTCGCCTTGTCGACGGACTTCGAAGTCCTAGCGGCCCAAAAGCAGGATACGGTCCTGGCAAAGGATATAGCGGAAAAACTCGCTGGCCCCAAGACGGGATCCAAGAGAAATTTTTCGGTTACCGGCAGGATCCTAAATTTGGAATATAAGGGAACCTTAATAGGTACGTACGAAGGAATTTATCTGGACGAAACTAGGGGGAAGGTCCATCCGTTTTCCGTTACGAACGAGGATATCGCGAATTTCGCCTGGTCCGCGATGAGGTTCAACCTGAAATATTTCCTCGGAATCTCGGTCGCCTTTACGACGGGAGCCAGGGAATCCCATTACGATCTATTCGAAGTGAATTTTAAAAATCCGGCCGGAGCGCTAGAATCGCCTCCACCGTCCAATTAACGGACAAAAGGGAAGATCCGCCCGTTACGCGGTCTTCCCTTTTCCAAAACGAAAATCTTAAGGTAAAACCGTTCCGTCGGATTGGATTTTAGGACCTTTACCCGGAAAGTCCGACTTGGTCAGGGATTGTACGAGCTCTACGGTTTTGTTTTCGGGATCGGGGGCAGGAACTCCGTTTTGACTGAGCTGTAGAGGCAAAATTTTTCCTCTCACGAAATTTCCCTTCTTATCCAGATCCGCTTCCAGCACTAGAGAATATCCGCCGTAACCCTTCGTGGAAAATACCCGATAGCCCAAAAAATTTCCCAAGGAATACGCGATCAACTTTCCCCTATAGAGTTCCATGGCCCTGGGTAGGTGCGGACCGTGACCTATAAATAGATCCGCTCCTGCGTCGATCAATGCGTGAGATAATGCGACTAGATTTCCCCTGTATTCACCGTAAAACCTTTCCTGTTCGTTCTTAACGTGAAGCGCAGGACCTCCTTCCGATCCTCCGTGAACGGAGATAAAGACCAATTGGGCTTTTCTCTTCGCTTCTTTGACCAGGGCGACACCGTCCTCTATGTCGTTCACGTTATTGTGAGCCGCTTTCATGTGGCTGAATCCGATCCAAGCGACCGTGGTGTTTTTTACGGTCATGTAGGTGATGGCCCCCTTTTTTCCCGTATAGCGGATTCCGGCGGCGGAAATATTCTTAGCGGTATCGTCGAAACCTTGCTGGTGAAAATCCAAGCTATGGTTATTCGCGATGGAAAGAACGTCGAAACCCACATCCTTTAGAATTTTTGCATACGAAGGAGGAGTTCGAAAAGCGAAGATCAGAGGGCGATTGATATTCTTGGAGGAAGTAGGATAATCCGTGAGAGTACTTTCGAAATTCGCAAATAGGATATCCGCACCGCGGAGGGAGGATTCCACGGAGGAGAAAAGGGTGTTTCTCGGGTCGGAAGGAAGTCGATTGTCGGGGTAATTCGTTCCCATCACCAAATCGCCGACCGCTTTGATCTTGATCGTCTCCGTTTCGGCCCAAATCGGATTCGAAACACAAGCTAAGAATAGGATCGCACGACTCAAAAAAAACGGAATTCTCTGCATAGAGGGAGATTTTTCCGACCGGGATTTCCCGAAAAGCCGTTTTCGGCAGTGGCGAAACCCCGATCCTGAGGATAAAATTTTGGTCTCCGCTTTTCCCGAAGTACCGATGAGAAAACTATATGGACCAAATCCCTTGCAATACTTGCTATACGGAAGATTTTCACCCTTTGTTTTCAAAGGCAAGTTCGCAAGGAGAAACGTTTCGTATCGTGGAATGCAAACGATGCGGTCTAGTGCAGGTAAATCCGCAGCCTTCTCCGGAAGACGTCGCGAAATATTATGAGGATTCCTATTTTACCCAAAGGACGGATAGAGGATACGACGATTACTATTCCGAATCCACTAAGCGGGAGATCTCCCGGGTTTACAATTTGAACCTCGCAGACCTGGATTTCTTTACTTGGGAAAAAAGCCTCGGACCTTCCAAAACGGCTCTGGATGTGGGTTGCGCGGCGGGGTATTTTTTGGATTATTTGAGAGACCGGGATTGGCAAGTCAAGGGCCTAGACATCGCATCCGGGCCGGTTGCTTTTGCCGTAAACAAACTGAAGTTGGATGTGGAACAGACCGACTTCCTAGCTTGGGATCCTGCCGGAACAAAACAGTTCGATCTAGTAACCTTATGGGCGAGCCTCGAACACCTCCACCACCCCAAACAAACCCTGGAAAAGATCCTTCTCCATTTAAAACCGGGAGGAAGATTGATCCTCTCCACTTGCCGCTACGGCCTCTTAGCCCGCACTCTAGGTCCCAAATGGAGATACCTGAACGTGCCGGAACACCTGTATTACTATAGTCTGGACGGAATCGAAAAGCTCTGCATGGATCTCGGATATTTGCCCCTCTCTCATATCAGCTATGGGAGCGGCTTAACGACGAGAAAGAACGCGAGTTGGAGATTCAAAGCTTCGAAGAAAATTTCGGATTGGGCCGTTAAGATCTTAGACCAAGGCGATATGATGGCGCTCTCTTTCGGCAAGACCAAATATTGATCCGGATTTTGCGGAACCGAAAAGCCGATTCCTAATTCGAGCCCGGCTTTTCCTTCACGCGAATCACTTTGGTAGCGAAGATCACTTTATAGATATCCTTTTTCGGAATGAGGGATTCCTTCTTCTGTTCTCCTTCATCCCACTCCACTTGGATGCTATCCACGTCCTGGCCCAAGACCCTCGCCTCCTGGATCCTGCCGGTCCGATAAATGATGGTGCTATAATTCTTGCCCGCCGAATCCGCCGGACTGCTCTTGTCCAGATATTTCCGGAGAGAATCCTCGAAGGTTCTTTCGCTCTCCGCGAAAAAATCCGTCCGAAGTCTTTCTCTCTCGGATTCGAAAAAGGAATCGTAATCTTTTTTATGAATGAACCGAGTGGAAGTGTCGCATTCCGTAATCTTCACTTTCCGAACGGAGACGGAGGATAAAAAACCCAAAACCAGAGAAAGGGAAACCTGGGGCCATTCCGCATAACTTTCCAAGACGTAGACTTTTCCTTCCTGTTTCGGCAAAGCAGGTTCCGAGGAGAGTTGCCACAGGCCGTAAAACGCGTACCAGCGATTGAATTGGCCGAGAGGAGAACAAGGTTGAGCGTCGGATTCCAGGGCGATCTTTTCCGGTTGGGAAAACTCCAGACGCTTTTCGAAACTACAAGCTGCCTGCAAACCGACGGAGCAGATCATCCAAATAGTTACAACCTTACGAGACCTTCCCCGTTCCATACGGGCAAGTTCGATGGATTTGACTTATCTAAGCAATCTATTTTGAGATTTTATTGGATTTTTATAGGAGCCGGAGCGAACAGAAGGAGGAACCGATTTCGTTTTGGAACGGGACTGAGTCGTCGATTTGGATCGAGACATTCCTCCTTCCCTAATAAGTTGGAAAAAGAAATAGGAAGGAATCAAAACGACCACGGCCAAAAAGAGAAATTTGGGAAGTAAGGATTCCAAAAAGGATTCCCGTAGAATCCCCAAGGTACGGCGCTGGTTTTCCGATATTTTTTCCCGGAAATCGGTTCCATGTTCTCGAGCCAGAGATTTCAATTGGACCGAACGCCAGATCTTTTCCAAAGGATTCAAACGTTCTTCAAAGGCAGCCTCGGTACGAACCCGATTCCATTTCAAAAAACTTCCCGCGAAAGCAGTCGTTATAAAAAGGAAGAGAGGCAATAGAAGCATCACGGCAAAGGATACCGATCTTTTTTTTCTCTTAGGTATCTTTTCGGAAGTCTTGGCCATAGTACTCTTTTCGGACGTTTCCTATAGTGTCCTAAGTTCGCAGTTTTGTAAAAAAAGATTTTCCGGAATTGCGGACACGAAGAAGGGAACACGGTATTTCGACTTGTATTTATTCTATCCGATCGGAGCCTATCGTTTTCTAAAAATGGGCCGGTTTCGAACGCACTTCCCCAAGCTGTTTCTTTCACTCTTCCTACTTACCGATTGCACTACGGTGGGATTCCATAGGGAAGCCGTGCGAAACTCGCTGGAATACGGCAAAACGCAAACCCTCAAGGTATGCGTTTGGAAGGACGAAAACGTCTCCCTGGAAAGGATCTCCTCCTTGATGGATTCTTGGAATGACGAATTGGCGTTGTATCGACTCAGAGCGGAAACGGTACAGATCACGGATTGGAAACGCCGAGGATGGACGGGCATTGCCATCTTGGAAGATCTAGTGCATGCCCCCCTCCCAGAAGGTTGCGACCGGATCTTGGCGTTCGCGGGAGCTAAGAGCACGGATTATTTTTACCAGATCGCACAGATCGTTCTGGCCTTCTTTTTCATTCCCTTACCGGAAGTCTTAGGCGCCGTGGACAGGAACACAGGATCGAGAGGATACGTCTTGGCCCATTGGTTCTCCCTGAACCAACTTCTCTGGAGCGCACCTTCCGCGACCTTAGTACATGAAGGATACCATCTATTGGGTTGCGGGCACTCCTTGTTTCTCTCGGAATGCTATACGAAAATCCGGGAGATCAAGGAAGCAGGTCTAACGGAGTCGGCCCGGAAGGATCTCTTCTTCCCCGCCAAGAATCCGAAAGGCGGATATTTCCTACAAAGGAAAGACCTGAATTCCTTCTTTTTGGGGGAATGATCCGATTCCTGCTTTCAGGAAAGAAAGCTGCGGGAATTTTGGAAGAATGAACGGAGAAGAAACAAGACCGTCCTTTCGTTTCTTTTCCGGAACGGGAGAGGAAGCGAAAGGATTTCTTTATGCGCTCTCGGGAACCGTTCTATTTTCCTCCAAGGGAGTTTTGGTGAAACTAGTATACGGATACGGAATCGACTCCGTAACCGTCCTGACATTTCGAATGTTGTTCGCCATTCCATTTTTCGCGTTCGTGCTCCACCGGGAATCCAAACGCGTCGAAAACATTCCCATCTCGCCGAAGAATTATAGAAACGTGGTATTCCTAGCTTTCATCGGTTATTATCTAGCCAGCTTCTTCGATTTTTGGGGATTAGAATACCTCTCGGCGTCCATAGAAAGATTGGTGCTATTCACCTACCCCGCGATCGTTCTGCTATTGAGTTTTCTTTTTCTAAGAAAGCGGGCCCATACTGTGGAATTGTACGCGGTGGCGCTCACCTACTCCGGCATCCTCTTGGCGTTCTTACCGGACGCGAAAGCGGAAGGTGGCAAAGCGTTCCTAGGAGCAGGTCTGGTGTTTCTATCCGCCTTGGCCTATTCCGTCTATCTGATCGGAAGCGGAGAATTGATTCCGAAATTGGGATCCCGCAGATTCACGGCTCTCTTAATGCTATGGTCCGGAGCCTTCGTGATTTTCCATTTTCTACTCACCAAGAATTGGAAAATTCTCGTCGAACAACCTTGGCAAGTCTACGCATATGGTCTCGCTTTAGGATTCCTAACCACGGTTCTACCGGCCTTTTTGACCACGGCCGGAATCCAAAGAATCGGCTCCAGCAAAGCCTCCATCGCGGGAAGCGCCGGCCCGATCTTCACGCTTTTTCTCTCCGCCGGTCTTTTGAACGAAAAGATCACTCTGGAAAATCTGGCGGGAACGATTCTCGTACTCTCCGGAGTGTTTCTACTAGGTCGCAAAAAGGAAAGACAATAATCAGGTGGTGATATCCAGGACGAGCATCGCCATATCGTCTCCGAAAGAACCTTCCGAAAACGAGAATACTTCGGAAACCACCTGCTCGATATATTCCTCCGGAGAAACGACGTTTCTATGCTCCAAAAGGACGGAATGGAATCCGGGAAGATCCAGGATCCTCCCTTCTGCGTTGAAGATTTCGTACATCCCGTCCGAGTAAAATACGATCCTGTCCCCGGTCTGCAATTGTATGGATTCGTTGAAGTATTCGATGGAATCGAAGATCAGCAGAGGCAGATTCATCCCTTTCAATTCCTGCATTTCCTTTCCTCGAAAAAGAAGGATGGGCGGATGCCCGGCGTACGAATAAACCAATTTTCTTTCCAGAGGAAAGAACCTCGCCCAAACGGCGGCGATATGGTGTTCCACCACCATCGGCTTGAGATCCCGGACGAATTGCTGGATACCGTCCGCGGGAGAAATCCCGGTCTTTGCGTGATGGCGGAAAGAGAGGACCGCCATTCCGGAAACCATGGCGGAGGAAATCCCGTGACCGGAAACGTCCCCGAACAGAATATCCACCACTCCCGTTTCGTGTTGTATATAAGTGATGATGTCTCCGCCTACCTTTTCGAAAGGTCTGAAATAACTTTCGATCCGATAAAAGGGAGAAGAGGGAAAATCCCTGGCGACCAAAGAACGCTGTGTCAACCTGGCTAATTCCAAATCGTGGCTCATTCTCTCGTAAAAGTCGTTTAAGTCCGCCTCCTTTTTTTTCCGATCGAAGGCCAAAACGATCAGGTCCGAAACCAATTTCAGTACATTGATGTCTTCCTGCGTCCAGAGCTTTTGCCCTCTAGCGGAATCGAATCCCACGAATCCGAGATCCTCCTCTTTGGAAAGAAGGGGGGTCACGACTGCGGAACGGAAGGAAAGACGCGAAAAGAAGGAGCGAATGGATCCGTTCGATTCCGGAATTTCGTCGTCGGAGTTCATAAGCAAAAAACCTTGGGAACGCAAAAGAATCAGGCTTTCCTTTCGGAACTCCTCGATTGCAAGATTCTGCAGTCTGTGCATTTTAGATTCCGCGCCTTCCGCGCACCATTCGTGCGTGTTGGAGACCGTCAGCCCCGAATGGGTATATAAAAACACATAGGCGCGATCCGCATCGCAGAACTTACCCAATCTGGATAACGCGAAATGGATCGCTTCGTTCGTACCGCTCGGATCGGTTCTCAAAAAATTTCTGGATATTTCGCTTAACAAACTTTCCAGTTCGAGAGTCCGTTTTAGTCTTCTCTCGGCGCTTCTAAGAAAAGTTACGTCCTTTTGCACTCCCCAAGCTCGGAGTAATCTTCCGTTCTCGACGATTCCCAGCGCCGTGTTGAGGAAAAATTTCCGCTTTCCTCCGGTATCCACCTCCACCGATTCCGAATCGTGAGTCTTGTAACCGGATCTTATGAATTCGGACAATCCGATCCTGTTAAACCGGTTTTCAAAAGCCAAAAAATCCTTTAACAATAGCCCCTTGATTTCCTCTGCATTCCGATAACCGTACATCCTGGCCATGGTATCGTTGCAATGGGTCAGCCTGGCGGTTTCGTACAGGATTTTTACCTGCTCCTCCAGAGGTAGGCTCACATCGACCGGAGGTTCCAATTCGTAGCACCAGATTCCCTCGGGAGTTCTGGTGATATAACCTTCGATTCGCTCGATTTCCTCGAGTCGTTTCCTATATTCCAAATGCCAATCCTTGCCTAGAATCCGAACGCTGATCGTTTGGACCTTCCTCTTAGTATCGGCCTTGGAAAGTCTGAAATTTTCCCCGTTTTTTTCCGAGGGGCCGGAGATTTGTCCGGGAGAATCCGTAAACTATCCCTATCGAATCGCGGAGAACCCCTTATGAAAACCCAACAGAAAAAACAGATCAACCAGGATAAAATCGCAGCCCTAGCCGAAATTCTCGCGGACAAACTCATCGAAGAAGTCCGGAAAAGAGCGGAGGAAAAAAACCGGAACTTTCCTAAGGAAGCAGCCTAATCCGGCAGGAAAACCGGTTGCAAGGGACATTTCCCGGGCGATAGTTCGCTTGTTCGGAGGTGGAA
Organism: Leptospira fluminis; assembly: GCF_004771275.1. Taxonomy (GTDB): domain Bacteria; phylum Spirochaetota; class Leptospiria; order Leptospirales; family Leptospiraceae; genus Leptospira_B; species Leptospira_B fluminis. The sequence continues at coordinate 95,402 of NZ_RQEV01000017.1, forward strand.
ATGTCCCTCGGATTGATTTCCCGTTTTTTACGCAAAATTTCCTTATTTGCAGTCGTTTGCGTGTCATTCTCGTTTTACGGCTGCGGTTATAATACCATCCAAGTCCAGGACGAAAACGTCAAAGCGGCTTGGTCGGAAGTATTGAATCAGTACCAAAGAAGAACGGACCTGATTCCGAATCTGGTCAACACGGTTAAAGGTTATGCGGCCCAGGAAAAAGAAGTACTGACCGAAGTGACCAAGGCCAGAGCAAGCGTGGGTTCCGTCCAGGCGACTCCGGAAGTGCTGAACAATCCCGAGCTATTCAAAAAATTCACGCAAGCGCAGGGACAAATGACTTCCGCACTTTCCCGTTTGATGGTCGTGGTGGAGAAATATCCGGAGCTGAAGTCCAATCAGAATTTTTTGGATCTCCAAGCCCAATTGGAAGGGACGGAAAATAGAATCACCGTCTCCAGAAACCGGTATATCCAGGCCGTGCAGGAATATAATGTGACGGTTCGCACGTTTCCGAACGTGATTACTGCGAAGATGTTCGGATATTCCCCCAAACCGAATTTTACCGTGGAAAACGAAAAGGAAATTTCCAAACCCCCGCAGGTTCAGTTTTAAGCGGAAAGTCCTTTGAAGCGCGTCCTCTTATTCCTTGTACTTTTCTTTTGCGTAAGATCCGTTCTTTCGGAACCGATCGCCCTACCCGAGTTGCACCGTCGAGTCACGGACCTGACAGGAACCTTACGCTCGGAAGAGATTTCCTCTTTGGAGGAAAAATTGAAAAACCTCGAAGAGCGCAAAGGAAGTCAGGTCGCGATCCTTGTCCTTCCCACTACGGGAGAAGAAACTATCGAACAGTATTCCATCCGCCTGGCCGAAAAATGGAAGGTGGGTCGAAAATCCGTCGCGGACGGGGTCATCTTTTTGGTCGCAAAGAACGATCGAAAGATGAGGTTCGAAGTCGGAAGAGGTTTGGAAGGAGCGCTTCCGGACGTACTTTGTAAGCGGATTCAGATCGAGTATGTCCGTCCTCTCTTCAAGGAAGGAAAGTACTACGAAGGGATAGAGATCGGAATCGAAAAAATCATAGGTTTGATCGAAGGAGAACCCTTACCCGAACCCACCCACACCACCTTTCACGAAACATCCCGAGGAAAAATCGGTCTAACCGGATATTTCCTGCTCCTTGTCGGGGTCGGAATTTTCGTCGGAATCTTTTTCCGAAGAATGTTTTCCTTCATCAAGGCGGGCGCGGCCGCCGGGATAGGCTATTGGGCCGGCGGATTATTAGGGATTTCCTTCTGGACCATGCTTCCCATCCTGATCGTATTCTTCGTCATACTTCTGGTACTTTATTCCACCTGGAATAGCGGGATGGGCGGAGGATCTTCTTGGGGTTCGTGGGGAGGATACGGCGGCGGGTCTTCCTGGGGTTCCTCTTCCGGCGGAGATTCCGGCTGGAGCGGAGGCGGAGGCGATTTCGGAGGCGGCGGTTCCTCCTCGGATTGGTGACACATGAGCGAAAGTACTTCCCGTTTTTCCCGTTTTTTAACCCATCTATCGGCGAGCGTGACCGAATTCCTGGTTACTCCGCTCGGACATGCATTCGAATTTAATTTATTAGGAAAATATTTTAAAAAGGAAGATCTCAAAAGAATCGGAGAGATCGTTTCCGAGTCCGAAAACCTCCATAGAGGAGAGATACGCGTCGCGATAGAAACCAAACTTCCGCTCTCGCAAATCTGGTCGGGAAAATCCGCCCGCGACCGCGCTCTGGAAATGTTCTCCTTCCTGAAAATTTGGGATACCGAGGAAAACACTGGAATCCTGGTGTATTTGCTTCTGGCAGAAAGGAAAATCGTGATCCTTGCCGATCGCGGGATTTACGGAAAGATCGGACAAAGGCAATTGGACGAGATCGCGAGGGAAATCGGGGAAGGCTTTAAAACTTCCGAACACAGAAAAAGTCTAGCCGAAGGAATCCGAAAATTAACCGAGGAGCTTCGAAAGCATTTTCCTGCGGGAGAAAAAAATCCGAACGAACTCCCGGACGATCCGTACCTCGCCTGAATCCTGTTCGTGATTTCTCTCGGATAAGGTCCTCCCTTACTTCAACTTTTCCTTGAAAAAGACGATCTGCTCCGCAATCGTATCTTCGAACAATTTTCCGTAATACGGCTCGAAATGACCCATATCCAAGAGGTTCGTTTTGCAGTCGCGTATCCTACGCGCGGTCTTAAGTGCGGCAGCGTACGGAATCAAGGAATCCTTTTTGGCGATCTGCATCAGCACCGGTGCCTGGATCCTGGAAGCGTACGACACGGGGCGGTACATGGGAAGGAGAAGACAAATCCTGGCAGGAGCTTCGTTCGTCCACTCCGATCCTTCAGGAATCAACTTCGTATAACCGTCGTACGAATCCGGAGTGTTCATCAACGCGAAACTCCCCGGCCTTGCGACGATCGGAACCGTATGAGGTTTTGCTCCGAACGGAATCCGAACCAGATCCTTCAATCCGTGTAGGAAACCCTGTAGTTGATAAAGAATGGGAAAAGAATTCGTAGTGGAGATGCCATCCACGAACGGAACTTGGGAAACGACCGCCTTAACGTCCGGACTCTTGGCTGCGGTCACGAGAACGTGTCCTCCTCCGAAGGAAGTCCCCCAGATCCCCAATCGATCCCCTTTCACTTCCGGTAGGGATTTTACGAATCGGATCGCCTCCAGAAAATCCTCCACGTGCCGCTTCGGGTGGATCAGATTCCGGGGAAGTCCGTCGCTTTCACCCAGATTCCTGTAGTCGAAAAGAAAAACGGCAAAGCCCGCCTTACAGAACCGCTCCGCATAATCCGGGAGCCTGAATCTCCTCTCGGCGCCTATACCGTGTCCCATTACGATGACGGGAGGCTTAGATTCATTAGGAAGATATAATGTTCCTTTACATATAGCGCCCTTGCTAGAAAATTCCTTTAGCGAACTTTTCATAGACTCCCCCTTCGGATAAATATACGAATTTTATTATAGACTCTTGATCCGATTCACCATGGAATACAGGCCATTACGACGGCTCATGGACAAATGCTTGTCCAGACCGATCTCCTTCAGAAAATCCAAGGAAGCGTTTCGAATTTCGTCCCGGGTGCGACCGGAAAAAACCCGCAGGAGCAGAGCGATCATCCCTTTTGTGATCGCGGAATCGCTGTCCGCCGAAAAGAAAAGTTTTCCCTCTTTTTCCTCCGGCAAAACCCAAACCCTGGATTGGCAACCGGGAACGAGCAGGTCCTCGCTTTTTTTACCTTCCGGAAAAGAAGGAAGGGTATCTCCGATCTCGATCAGGAGTCCGTATCTTTCCTCCCAATCCGAACATTCGGAAAATTCCTTTATGATTTCTTCTTGGGTTTCTTCCAGACTTGGCATGCAGAATCCTCAGGGAGTTTCTCCATCTACCTTAAAACCGATCGCTTTAGTGGCAAAACAAAATTAGTTTCCGTTTCCGCGCGGCAGCCCTTCTTCGTTTTTAGGCTGGACGATCTCCGCTTTCTCTCCAAGGATTCGTCCTGGAAAAGCAATATGAAAGCCTTCGAAGTCCTCGACAATTTCGGAATAGAAAATCTGAGTTCGGTCACACGCCCCGATCCCAAACCCGGTCCTGGTGAAGTGCTGGTAAAAATCAAGGCCTGCTCCCTGAATTATAGGGATTTTTTGATGATCACCGGACAATACAACCCCAGACAAAAACTCCCGTTGGTTCCTCTCTCCGACGGTGCGGGGGAAGTCGTGGAACTCGGACCGGGCGTAAAGAAGGTTCGAATCGGAGACAGGGTATGCGGGATCTTTTCCCAAGGTTGGCTCGCCGGAGCTCCGCGATTGGAAAACATACGGGAAACTTTAGGAGGCCCGCTGGACGGGATGATTTCCGAATATCGTGTTTTTCCGGAAGAAGGGGTGATCTCTTTTCCGGAACACCTTTCCTACGCGGAAGCGTCCACTCTCCCCTGCGCGGGACTCACCGCCTACAATGCGGTCGTCACGTTCGGCGAACTGGAACCCGGGATGACCGTCGTAGCGTTAGGAACGGGCGGGGTCTCCCTTTTTGCATTACAATTCGCTAAAATGTTAGGTTGTAAGACGATCGTCACCTCCTCCAGCGACCAAAAACTTGAAAAGGCGAAATCTCTCGGAGCCGACGAAGGGATCAATTACACCGCAAAGACGAATTGGGATCGGGAAATCCGAAAAAAAACGGACATGAAAGGAGCGGATCTGATCATCGAGGTCGGAGGAGCCGGAACGCTTTCCAAGTCCGTCCAGTCCGTAAAACCCGGAGGAATCGTGGCGTTGATCGGGGTGGTCGCAGGAGGTGGAGAAGCGAACCTTTCTCTCTTTCCCATACTGATGCAGGGGATCAGAATCCAAGGAGTGATCGTGGGGAGCAGATCGGACTTCGAAAGAATGAATCTCGCGATTTCCCGGAACCTCATGAGACCCGTGATCGATCGGATTTTTCCGTATTCAGAGTTTCCGAAAGCGTTGGAATACCTAAGGGACGGAAAGCACTTCGGCAAAGTCGTAATCGAAATTTGAATTTGAGACCGGAGCAAATCTATGAGTAAACATCTTGAGATCGATTTTTGGTTCGAATTCGCAAGCACGTATTCCTATCTGAGCGCGGGACGAATCGAGCGTCTCTGCGCGCAAAAAGGGGTTCGTGCGAATTGGAAGCCCTTCCTTCTAGGTCCGATTTTCAAAGAACAAGGAATGGAGGATTCCCCCTTCAACCTTTTCCCCGCCAAAGGAAAATACATGTGGAAGGACCTGGAAAGAAGATGTAAAAAATACGATCTTCCTTTCGAACGACCCGACAAATTTCCGCAAAACGGACTCAAGGCGGCGAGAATCGCTGTCGCATTTTCCGGAAGCGAGTGGATCCATGAATTCACCCGCAGAGTATACCTTGCCGAGTTTTCCCGAAAGAAAGATATCGGCGAAACGGAAACTCTGTCTGAAATCCTGAAACAGTTAGGTCAAAGCTCCGACAACATCTTAGAAAAGTCCGAATCCCAGGAAAACAAGTCCGCCTTGCGCGAAAATACGGAAACGGCAAAATCCTTGGGAATCTTCGGCGCTCCCAGCTTTATCGTTCGCGGAGAGCTTTTTTGGGGGGACGACCGTCTGGAAGACGCCCTCGAATTTCTCATCCGAACTTGATGCTGGTCATGGATACGGAGCTTTGGATTTTGTCGTTGTAAAACGAAATCTCCTCGTCGTCCGAAGCCAAGGCAAGCGAATACAACATGGGAACGTAATGTTCCGGCGTCGGAACCGCAAGACGAGCAGACGCTCCAAGATTCTCATAATCGGACAAGGCCTTGGCATCCCGTTTTAGGATCAAGGACTTGAATGTCTCGTTCGCTTCCTGCGCCCAGTCCGGAACCTTCTCCTCGTTTCTCCAATCGTACAATCTGAGATTATGCACCAAATCGCCGCTAGCTACGATCAATACCCGACGTTGCCGTAAGCGGGAAAGTTCCTTGGCGAATTCATAATGCCAAGTCGCAGGTTTCGTCCCGTCCAGACTGAGTTGGAGGACCGGAATGTTCGCCTTCGGAATCATATGTCTGAGCACGCTCCAAGTTCCGTGATCCAACCCCCATTCGTAATCCTGTTCGATCGGTTGGAAAGAAGCGGACTTGGAAATCGAACCGGCTAATTCCGGATATCCCGGAGCAGGATATTGGACGTCGAACAATTCCTGGGGAAACCCGTAAAAATCGTGTATGGTCTTCGGAGATTCCATGGCAGTAATCCGAGTCCCGCGTGTGACCCAATGAGCGGAAATACAAAGCACCGCATCAGGATCGGGCAGACCTTTCATACTTTCCGCCCAACCTCGGGTGAATTCGTTTTCTCCGATGGCGTTCATCGGGCTTCCATGACCGACAAAAAAAACCGGGAGCCGATCCATATTCTCCTCTTTCCTCCGATACAGAAACTTTCCCAGACCCGCCGCAAAAGCAAATCCCGCCGCCCCCCAAAGGAAGCTTTTCCTGGAAAAGGCGGCTTTCGGCCGTTGTCCCTCGAAGCTCATATTGTTTATATTTAGACTTTGCGAAAAGAAAAATAATTCAAATTTAAACTATTTTGCCGCCGCAAAAAAGCAGAGGTCCGTCAATTTTTTCGGTGCAATTCGAATACTTTCGGACGAATCCGAGATTTCGAAAAATGTCGATTCGAGGCCGATTTCCCTTTTCTCAGCTTTCTTTGTTCTGCTTCAGGAAGCGAGTGAATCTCCTTGCATTCTTCAGAACAACAATGATCGAACTTTTCCGCGCAGCTTTCGCACTGGATAAACAAAACATGACAGGCGGGATTGGCGCAATTGATGTGATGCGCGGAGGAGTTCCCGCACTGGTGACACTCGCTGAGGATTTCCTGCCCGATCGTTTCCTGGAGCCTGCCGTCAAAGACGAAATTTTTACCTTTGAATCTGGAAGGTAGACCTTTTCGTCGGATTTCGGCAGCGTATTCGATGATTCCTCCGTGCAATTGGTACACTTTCCGAAAGCCGTGATGCCGGAGATAAGCGGACGCCTTTTCGCAACGAATTCCTCCGGTACAATACATTAAGATTTCCTTATCCTTTTGGTCCTTCAGTAGATCCAAAATCATAGGAAGTTCCTCTCGAAACGTATCCGCCTGCGGAAGTAAGGCCCCTTCGAAATGGCCGATCTCGGATTCATAATGGTTTCGTACGTCCACGACGAGCGCATCGGAAGATTCCAGTTTGCGGTTGAATTCCTCCGCGGATAAATGAACTCCCACATCGGTAACGTCGAAACTTCCGTCGTCCAAACCGTCAGCGACGATTTTTTCCCGTACTTTGATCTCCAATTTCAAAAAAGAACGACCGTCGTCCTCTACCGCGATTTTAAACGGTATCTCCTTGAATTCGGTCGTGCCATCCAAGTATTCGCGTAAAGCGGCGAAATTCGGCTCGGGAACGGAGAGTTGAGCGTTGATTCCTTCCCTCGCGATATAAATGCGTCCCAATACTCCGAGATCTTCCCAATCGGAATACAAGCGATCCCGCATCGTTTTCGGATCGGAAATGATAACATACCTGTAAAAGGAAAGAGTGCGTCTCGAAACGGACTCGCTTTCCAACTTTTGTCGTAGGATCTCCTTACTGTATATGTTATGCAACGGTTTCTTTGTCATATCTTTGGGCGGAACGGTTCCAAAAAATAGGTTTTGTCCCTCCGGCCCGATGGCAAGTCGAAAAAAGAGTTTCCCTTTTCGGAAGAACCTGCATCTCATTTTCTATATCATAGATTCCTTCCGGTCGGACGCCCGAAAGTCCGTTGGCGCAGTAAAAACCGGGTACCGGAAAAAAGAAATCCAAGACCGGAAATTTGTCCGGGGAATCCTTACAATGGAAAGCCAGTCTCGGGAAATGGATTTCCCGAAATCGCAATGGATCCAGAAAGGAGGATATATGGAATACTCGATCACATTATTAGTGGGAATCCTAGTCGGATTCTCTCTGGCGTTTTTCTTGGCAAAGAGATTGTACGGTTCGGAATCCGGAATCTCCGCGTCCGAGCACGAAAAATTAAAGATGGAAGTCGCCGTATCGAGGGCCACGGAACAACGATCCAAAGAAAGGACGGTCCAATTGGAATCGGATCTCAAAACCGTTTCCGAAAAGAACACGCAAGCGATCGGTGCCTGGCAAGCGATGAAAAAGGAATCCGATCTTTTAAAGGAAAGATTGGAGAACCAAAAAAAGGAATTCGAAGAACTGACCTCCAAGTTAAAGGAAGAATTCAAAAACCTTGCCAACCAGGCTCTCCTGGATAATTCCCAAAAATTCAATCTCCAAACCCAGGAAAAATTGGGCGACTTACTAAAACCCTTAAAGGAAAACATAGAGAGTTTCGGAAAGAAAGTAGAAGTCTCCGCCCAGGAAACGAAGATCAGCACCGCTACTCTGAAGGAGCATATCTCCTCTTTGACCAAGGCGAACGAAAGCCTTCAAACGGAAGCCAAAAATCTGGCCGAGGCTCTTCGTGGAGACAAAAAAGCCCAAGGAGACTGGGGAGAGGAAATCCTGGAAGGAATCTTGGAACGAAGCGGACTGAGAGAAGGAGAGGAATTCTTTCGTCAGGCCAGCTTTAAGGACGAGGACGGAGGCAAGCGACCGGACGTGATCGTAAGACTACCGGGCAACCGTTGCGTGGTAGTGGATTCCAAAGTCTCCCTAAACGCCTACGTTTCGTTTTACGGAGCGACCGAGGAAACCGAAAAGGAAATCTATCTGGAACAGCACGCCGGTGCGCTTCGGAAACACGCCAAGGATCTTGCCAGGAAAAACTACCAATATCTGGAAGGCCTGAATTCTCCCGATTTCGTACTCATGTTTCTTTATAGCGAACCGGCTCTGTTTTGGGCCCTTCGAAAGGATCCTTCCCTAGCCTTGGAAGCGTACCAACAGAATATACTGATCGTCACTCCGTCCTCCCTAATGATTTCCCTTAAAATGGTTTCCAATATCTGGAGATTAGAAGACCAGGACCGGAACGCAAAAGAGATCGCCCGCCAATCCGGATTGCTTTTGGAAAAACTCGGAAATTTCGTATCGGACCTGGAAAAAGTGGGAGGCGCATTGAGCGTCACGCAAGGACATTATGAAAATGCGATGAAGAAATTGAAATCCGGAAAAGGAAATATCCTGAAAAAAGCCGGAGAACTCATGGAGTTGGGCGCTAGCGTCTCCAAAGAAGAGACGAAAAAAAAACTTTCAGGCTTTGCGGACGAGGAAGAAGAGGACGAACCTTCCCTACTTTCGGCGGATTAAAAGGCTCAAATCGGATCGGAATCCGGAAGCCTACCCCCGACCACCGGCATTTGTTCCGTACACCTCTTTAGATACAAAAGGGAGGTCTTGTCTCCGGGATACACTCGGAGAGCCTCCCGAAAAGTTTCGCCGGCATCCATAAATCGACCGGAAAGAAACGCATCGACACCTTTTTCAAAACCCGTCTTGGAATTCCGAAACGCCTCCTGCTCCGCATCACTCAGATAGTCTCCGATCTCGTAGATAAAAACCTCTTCTTTCTTTCCTTTGATCGGAATCCGATCTAGTTTTCGACTCAAAAATCGTTCCCTGTTCTTAAGGCTCGAATAGGTATCCTGGCTCAATAGGATTCCTGTACCGTAAAATTTGGTCAATACCTCCAATCGCGCCGCCACATGAACCGCCTCGGAAATCACGGTACTATCCATTCTTCCTTCGGCTCCGATCAGTCCCAAGATCGACGACCCTGTATGGATTCCGATGCCGACCTGAAATGGGCGACGGCCTTCCGCCAGTCTTTGACGGTTGTAGATAAGGATTTCTTTTTGCATCTGGATCGCCGCGAGCACGGCATCGTCCGGAGTTTCCGAAAACAAGGCCATAATCCCGTCTCCGAAATATTTCTCCACGAAGCCGCGGTTAGTCCGAATGACCGGCTCCATCCTGCCAAGATACGTATTCAGAAACTCGAAATTTTCCTTCGCGTTCATGCTTTCGGAAATTTCCGTAAACGATCGGATATCTGAAAACAGAATGGTCACTTCCCGTCTTACCTGATCTCCCGGCTTCAACTCCGCTACGCTTTGTTTGTCGAGCAGACCCAGAAACTTACTCGGAACAAAACTGCTGTACGTGGAATTGATCCGACGCAACTCTTCCGCCAAGGCCTCCTTTTCGCGATACAAATCCCCGTAGCGAAAAGAAAGGACGAAGGTCTCTATCATCACCAGCACGAACAACCCTAAGGGCAAAAAGGAACGGGTTTTGAGGATTTGATGTGCGGCAAGTACTTCGATCACTCCCGCCGTGGACAGGATCAAATAGCCGACCATAAGAGGAATCGCGTACGGTTTCCGTTTCCAAACAGCCAACACAAGAACGTAAACGACCAGAATGATGGATGCGAACATGGACGCCTGGTAATACGGAATCGCCTTCGATGCCTCCGGAAAAGGCAAGAATGCTCCGACCGAAAAAATCAGACCCAGACCGTAAAAACTTCCCATCCAGATCCGGGGAAAAAGATCGGGATAAATGCTCCTGAGATAATGAAGACCTAAAGGAAGGGAAAGATAAAACGTGAGATATTCCAATCTCATCGAAGTCAGATAACCGAAGGACGGAAAATAAGAGAGTAGAATCTTATCCTCCGTCACCAAAATCCTAACGAATAGAGTGAAACAAAACAACCCGAAAGGTAAAGGAGAAAGGTCCTGTCTTCGGATCAAAAACAAGCCGACATGATACAGGAAGGTCAAAAAGAAAATGCCTCCCAAAAACCAATCCATGTCCCGGAACCTGGCCACTTCCTCTCTTAATGCGGAGGATTCTCCGAACCGGATCCCGTACCAAAGACCGCCGAACCTATGATGAAAATTAGAAATATCTAATGTAACCTGTGCGATCGAAACTCCGGAAGGATCCCATTCCCCGAACGAACCCCTACTCTCTGGGACGCTGGAGACCGGATCCTTGCCTACGATTCCGGACTTCAAAACCTTGGCCCCGTTAACGTAAAGATCGAACGCAGTGGCCTGTCCCTTAGAATAAAACGCAAGATTCGGAGCATTCTTCGGAAGAAGGATTCCGAGTTTCATAGTGGCGTAGCCGGAACCCAGCCAAACTCCCGGAACCGCAAAGAGGGATTTTTTTTCTTCCGCATTTCCGTCGGAAGCCAATCTGTCAGGATAATACTCCCAATCACCTGTCAGATCCAAAAGCGGATGTCGTTGAAAATCCCAATTCCTAAGATCCAGAATTCCATTCGAGACTTTCGGTCTTTCCTCGGTTTGCCTGGAACAGGAAGAGGCAAAAAGAAGGAACGGTCCGAGAATGGACAGGAAGAAAAAGAATCGAATCGCCGAAAGGCGACTGAATTCGATGATTCGTTTCAACGTTACGTTCCCCTCAGTGATATAAGCATAATCGAAAAGGCGGTACGTCAAGAGAATTGTTCCGAGCGAACGGATCTTTCTTTTTTTCCTTTACCAATGCCTCGCGTCTCCAATTCTCTTTCACATGAAAAAAAGGATTTCCCTAATTTCTTGTTCTGTTCCGTTCCTCTGTATCTTACTTTTCTCGAACAGCTGCGGAGATCGTTTACGTGGAAAGCCGACTCCCGCCATTCCGGAAATCGCGGGTTTTTATGTGAGCGATCAATCGCTTATTTGGAGCAAAGAAAATCGCCTTAAAATCCAGACGCTTTGGATCCGGAAAAACGCTAGGGAAGAATTGGAGTTCGTAAATAAAACCCTCGTTCGATTGCAATTCAGACTGAGCGAAAACAGGGAAGAGATCAAATTGAGATCCGGCAAACTGGTTACGAGCGGTCACGAATTATTGTTCTTCGAATCCATATTCAAAGAATTGAATAGACTCTATTCGGGAAAAAACACGAGCGATCCGAAACATTGGGACGTAAAATCCTTCGGTCCTTTCGTCAAAGTCAAGGAAGTCGGGCACATCCTGACGGATGCTTCCGGAAGAAGCGCCGAGATCTCCGCGAACATGAACGTCATCCGGTTTTCTGACGGGGAATCGTACAGAAGAATAGGTTCCCCTTTGATCGGAAGAATCAACGTTAACACGGGAAAAAGCAGAAAGAGCTTCGACAACGAGACCGCCGGAGTCCTTTTTTACGAACTTTCTCCGGAAATGTATCCCGGAAAAGAAGGACGAAAGTACGTGCTCGGATTTTTCTCCACCACTGACGATCTTTCCGTGGACATGCCGGTGACCGTCGGGAACGTTCCGGGAACCGTAGCGGAAATTTTCGAACACTTGGCGGTGGTAGAGATCCAGCCTAAATCCGGCGCTTCCCCCTCGCCTTTGGATCCGATCCTCTTGGTCGGATCCGTGGATCAAAAGGCCGCTTCCCAAAAACAAGGCGCGGAAGAATTGATCCGCAGATTAAAACAGGACCCGAACGTTTCCAAGGAAGAACTGATCCGGGAGTTGGAAAAGATCAAGAACAGATAAACGTTCAGACGTCGCAAAGGCCTTGCAATCCCTTTAAGAAATCTTTGCGACGACTTCCTAAAGGCGCAAAAAAACGTTCGTCAAATGCCTCGACTTCCCGTACGGCAACTTTCAATAAATTTTTCCCTTCCGCGGTAACACGCACCAGCTTAGCTCTGGTATCCGAATCATGAGCGAACCGGCTTACCATTTTCTTTCCTTCCAGAGTCCGAAGCGCCGTGGAAGTGCTCATCGGATCCGTCTTTGCCTGGTCGGAGATCCTGATTTGAGTGGTTTCCACCCCCGAACATTCCAACCAATACGTGACCGCCAAAACCACGAACTGCGCATGAGTGAGATCCAGAGGCTCCAATATTTTTCGGATCTCTCTTTGCCAAAGATTGGAAACCTGCCAAAGCAAAAAGCCGGGGCTATCCTCGGCTTTATCGAATCCAAAAATTTCATCCTTTGACATCTGCATCCATCCGTTCGGCGATCGTTTCGAAATCCGTCGATCCGATCTCCAGGATTCCGAAACGGAAAGGAAAACCCCAGGATTTTTTATTTCGAATAAAATCCAAATCCTGGACAAGAGGAAGAATCTCCGCGTCCTTAGAGGGAAGAAAGGAAACCCTTCTCCGAAACGGAACGAAGTCCGCACTCATAGGAAACGAAAACACCTCATCGTCCTGGATCCTGCCGATCGCGGTAAATTTCCGACAAAATTCCTTTTCTCCGAATTTTTCTTTGGAGGAATAAATCAGAACCCAGTCCCCCTGTTTCATGCGTGCAAGAGGTCCCTTTTTCCCGTGGCAGGCCTGAATGATTCCGTTTTCCTTCCCATTTTGTGCGTGATCCCGAGAGGCCACTACGATCCAGTAACGATTCATTTCTTGGCCTTCCTTACGAAATCGGCGAACGTGCGGATCTCCATTTCCATGTTCCTCGCCTGCTCTTCCCCGATGATCTTCTTCCACAAAAAACCCAGAGGTCCCCGAATGCTCAATTCCACTTTCACTTCCGTTCCGCCTTTTACGTCCCGGAAGAAATGTAGAAACTTCATTTTGGCTCCCGGCAAACTGGTTTCGTCACCGAGGACAAAAGGGGATTCCGCTTCCGTAATCCTCACTTTTACTTTCGGCCCGTCCTTCGGTTTCAGGTCGAATACCGTTCCAACAACCGCCGGGCCTTCGATCTTGGTCCAAAGTAACCCTTCATCCCATTTGGGCCAATTTGCCACGTCCGCCCTAGCCTTCCAAAGCTCTTCTGCGGATACCCCGTCCACTTTCGTATCGTATGTAAATTCCCACATATTCTCCTCCGTTAATAAGCAAACTTACAATATAAGTATATATAATATATATACTTATTATCAAGCATTTTACTACCGGAGAATCGATTTTTTTGGTAAAAGAAATAAAAAAGGCGCCCCTTGCGGAAAGCGCCCCACTGAGATCGGAAACCAGTTTTCGGTTATTGGTTACTTTTTGCGTTGGAAGCCATTTTTAAGAAATAACCGTTCGTATCGTACCATGCTTGGCCCAGATATAAAGCGTTTGTAGCCTCTAAGTGATCGATTCCTGTAGTGGTAATCGGGTACGAAGGTCCGCCTTTCCAACTTCCCCATTGCTGCGAGGAAGACGGAACCACGCCGTCGTTACTCACACTCTGTCCATAAAAAGGAGCCCCGATTGCGCAGATCGGATAGATCAATCCCATTGCAGGATGTTGGATCAGATCCGGAATGGTGATCGTGGAACCGAAGGAGTAGTATTTTACTCCGGCAGCATTCGGAGTGGAATTGTTAAACGCGGTAGCTCCGTCCGTCGTTAAAAGCTTCAAAGCTGCGACCGCGTTTTCGTTGGATTGCCCATACACGAATCCTACGACCGCATTCAGGACGGTTCCTACATAAGGAAGGGCCCAGCTCGGAATTACCGCCAAAACCACGTTTGCAACCGGACTACCGTAGTGCGGCGTATTTAATGTGGTCAGAGTCGCGACGTTACCCGAAAATCCGAGGTTGGAAACCAGGTATCTCGCGTCCATACCGCCTTGCGAATGCCCGATGATATGTACTTTACCGGTGTAATTCGAAGCCGCCATCGCTGTTTGAATTGCCGTCTTCAATTGGACGGCTCTCTGGGAAGAAGAACCGGTAGCGGTGACGCTCGGAGTTATAACCGTGGCTCCTTGGGATTGGAGATAAGCCGCATTTCCGCCCCAATAGTCTACGATTCCCGTAGCCTTTCCCCATCCGAACAAGCCATGAGCCAATACGATGGGATAGCTTCCCGCCAAAGGTTTGCTGGAAGAACCGCCGCCGGACGCTTGGACCGCTCCGGAAATTAACAGAGTCAGTCCGATAATCCAAATCCTCAACACTCTAGACATTTTTTTAACCTCTTCTCTTTACTATTCATCACTATGTGGAAGCTCTCCGTTTCCTCGGCCTGGGTCGATAGAAGGGAAAAGACTTCCTGATTTATTTTTCAATTGCGAACGATTGTTCGAAAACAATCTAAACTTCATTTCATACGTTTGTTATAAATAAATCCCCTTTGAACCAAATCTTACCGAACACTGCTCGGCAAGAAGACGTTATTGATTGCAATACCATTCCTGTTCTAAAAGGTCAAGGAAAGATTGTTAGAATGTAGAAAGAAAATGGACAAAAATTTCTTTATATATCAATCGATCGTTATACTTCCCTGAGGGAAAAGCCTCGAGAGTACGATCTAGTTTCCGTTTTTCTAATAGAGGAAAAGGAATTTTTTGGGAGAAATGAAACCTTTTAGATATCTAGACGAGTTTGCTGCTTGGGGTCAGACGGAAGAAGTCCGCGCGCCTTCAACTTCTGGAGGACTTTTTCGGCGATTTTCTTCCCCCAGATTTCGCCCACCTGCATGGATTCCTGGGTGATCTGGGGATTCTTCTCCAAAAGTTTTTTACCCACCGGCGAATTGTAAAATGCGGTGATTTCCCGAATTTCTTCGATCGTGAAATATTTATCGTAAATCGGAACGATCAGTTCGACCATATCCTCGCCGTGGAGCTCTTTCCGGAAATCTTCCCAGAATTCCTCCGGGATCTGAGGCATCAGTTGTTTGAAACGGGAGATCATCTGGCCGACTACCAAAACGCCCATCTTCTCCGAACCTGAGGAAATCAAAAGTCGACGGATCTCCTCTTTCTTCATGTCTTCGGAGAATAGGGGAACGGTAATAAAAAGAGAAAAAACGATCCAGGACGACAAATGACGATTCATGTTCCTACTCCGACCATCCCCTCAGGATGACCCAAAGCGGAGAGAAAGTAAAGCCGTTTCGTCGGTACCGAAGGAAGAACCGTTTTTTCTAGAGGAAAAAAAATCCGGAAAATATTCCCGGAACTCCACCGATGGAGTCTTTTTTCCGGCGTTTAGCGTCCCGCACGTTTGCGCATATTCGGATCTAGGATCTTTTTGCGCAGTCTCATGCTCATGGGGGTAACTTCCAGCAATTCGTCATCGTCCAAAAATTCTATATTCTGCTCCAGGCTAAACCTACGAGGGGGAACGAGACGGATCGCTTCGTCCGCACCCGAAGAACGGACGTTGGTCAATTTCTTTTCGCGGACCGGATTCACTTCTAGATCGTTTTCTCTAGAGTGGATGCCTATGATCATTCCCGGATACACCGCGGTTTGCGGGTCGATCAGAAGATCTCCCCGTTCCTGTATCTTCCACAGAGCATAGCCGGTGGTTTCTCCCGAGTCCATAGAAATGAGGGCTCCGTTTTTACGGCCGGGAATCTCTCCCTTATAAATGTCGAAACGGAGATAGCGGCTGGACATGACCCCTTCTCCTTTGGTTTCGGTCACGAAATATCCCCGGAAGCCGATGATGCCTCTAGTCGGGATCACGAATTCCACCCTGGTCATTCCGGAAGGATGCGCCTCCATCAGTTGGAGTTCGCCTTTCCTTCGGTTCAGTTCGGCGATGATGCTTCCCGTAAACTGGTCCGGCAGGTCCATGACCATATATTCGTAGGGTTCCAACTTTTCGCCGTTTTCTCCCTTTTTAATGATCACTTCCGGACGGGAGACTTGGAGCTCGAATCCTTCTCTGCGCATGGTCTCGATCAATACGGAGAGATGCAGTTCTCCCCTTCCCAAAATCTTGAATCGATCCTTATCTTCCGTCTCCTCCAAACGCATTGCTACGTTGGTTTCCAACTCCCGATCCAACCTTTCCCGGATATTCCGTGTGGTTACGAACTTTCCCTCTTTGCTGGCAAACGGAGAGTTATTGACCATGAAGTACATGGACACGGTAGGCTCTTCCACCTCTATGGCAGGCATAGGCGCCGGCTTTCCGGGCTCACATACCGTGTCTCCGATAAACACGTCGGGAAGTCCGGCAATGGCCACGATGTCCCCCGCTTCGGCGATATCGATTTCGTTCCTTTTCAGACCTTCAAAATTGTATAATTTCGTAATTTTTAATATTTGGGCTTCGTCCCGTCCGTTTTTCTTGGGGGACAGCTGGACGACGTTCATCCCTCTTTGGAGATTTCCGTTGTAGATCTTTCCGATGGCGATCCTTCCGACGTAATCGTTATAATCGAGAGACGTGACTTGGAATTGGAGAGGCGCTTCGGCATTCGCTTTAACGGGAGGAACGTGCTTCAGAACCATATCTAAAAGAGGATCCAGATCCTTACCCGGAGCGTCCTCCAATTTACCTACGGCCCAGCCTTGCTTTGCTGAAGCGTAGATGATCGGAAAATCCAATTGTTCGTCGTTGGCGCCCAGATCGCTGAACAGATCGAAGGCCATATCCACGACCGCGGATGGTCTCGCTCCGTCCCTATCTATCTTATTGATGACCAAAATCGGTTTGTGTCCCAATTGCAGAGACTTGCCCAGTACGAAACGGGTCTGGGGCATGGGTCCGTCGAAAGCGTCCACAAGTAGCAGACAGGAATCCGCGGTAGAGAGCACACGTTCCACTTCTCCTCCGAAGTCCGCGTGACCGGGAGTGTCCACGATATTGATCCGAGTGCCTTTATAAATCACCGCTGTATTTTTAGCTTTGATCGTGATCCCTTTCTCCCTTTCCAGGTCGTTATGGTCCATGATCCTTTCGCCGTCTTCCTTGGCGGTGACGGCTCCGGTCTGTCTGAGGATCCCATCCAGGAGAGTCGTCTTTCCGTGGTCTACGTGTGCGATAATGGCGATATTGCGGATTTCCATGCTAAAAACCAAAATTTCCCGAGGGGCCAGGGTGGCAAGGTCGATTTAGGCCATCGACGCTTTGTACATTACGTTTTCGAAACAAATCGCAGGGACAAAAACCGATCAGATTTCGGGCAGAGGAATACGATCCGTCTCTCCCGGAACCGTTCCGAAGCGATCCTCTTTCCATTCCTTTTTGGCTCGTTCTATCCTGTCCAAGGAACTGGACACGAAATTCCACCACAGGTGTTTTCGTTCGGGCAAAGGCTCTCCCCCCAAAAGAATGGCTCGGGTGGCCGTTTCCGCACGGAACTTGATGGATCCCCCCAAAGGGTAGACGGCCATTTCCCCGACTCCCACGATCCTGCCTTCCGCGTCTAGACTTCCTCTGGCGACGTAAACCGCGGCCTCTTGGCTGGAAGGAACGGGAAGTTCTACCTCCGCTCCCGGCTCGATTTCGAAATCCGCATAGAACAATGGAGAATACGTTTTTACGGGAGAAACCTCTCCCAAAAAGGATCCGGCGATCAGCCTCAGTTCCCAACCCCCTCCGCTCAATTCCGGAAATTCATCCCTACCGTAATGAAAAAATTCGGGCGGAGTCTCCTCGTATTCTTGGGGTAAAGCCGCCCAAGTCTGGATTCCCTCCAGGATCTGATACTCCGGATCCGGTTGGGAATGCTCGCTGTGAGCGATTCCGGAACCGGCGGTCATCCAATTGACTTCGTACGGGCGAATGATCTGCCTGGTCCCTAAAGTATCCTTATGCAATACCACACCGTCGTACAGATACGTAACCGTGGACAAACCGATGTGAGGATGGGATCGAACGAGTAATTCTTCTCCGGTTTTCAGAGAAACCGGCCCCATATGATCGAGAAAAACGAAGGGGCCGACGGCCCGAGTTTCGATATTCGGAAGAATCCTGCGAACCGTAAATCCATCGCCCAGATCCTTCAATTTTCCGGTAAGGTATTTCATATCAATTCTTAGACAAGTCGCGAATTCGTTGACACGATTCAAAAATGGGATTTCCTTCGCATTCCGGTCCGTGATCTTTCATCCGTCGCTCTGTTCTAGTTTGAAGTTTTTTGAAGTCAATTACTATGGCTCCCTGCGAATGCATAAATTTTTCTTTTCCGCCTGTATTTTTCTCTTTTTAACGGGGGGAAGTTCCCTCTTTTCCGAACCCCTGCTACTGGATGGAGAAGAATCCCGGAGCATATCCGATCGAATGGAATATTTTCAGGATGAAACCGGCAAACTGGAATTGCCGGATATTCTTCGGACTTCTCCTTCCTTCCTACCGAACCGCAGGAAAAATCTTCACTTAGGCTATACGAATTCGGCGGTATGGGTCCGCTTCTCCCTCCGGAACGCGGATCTCCATGGTCAGGAATATCTGATCGTTTCCGAATTTCCCTATTCGGATCGGATCGTTTTTCACGAAACAAAAAAGGGAAATATCCTGCGTTCCGTTACCACGGGAGACACCCTACCTTTCCACACTCGGGATCTAAAGCACAGGTATTTCGCGTTCAAAACAGACTTCGAATCGGGGGAAACCAAAGAGTATTATCTGCGTTATACCAACGACGGCCCCATGAACATTCCCCTCGTCGTCAGCCCCACGAGAATTTATCTGGAAAAAAGCACCGCCGAAACTCTTGCACTCGGATTTTTTTACGGGTGCATACTGATTATGATACTGTACAATTTTTTCCTGTTCACTTCCATTCGAGAACTGGACTATTTGTATTACGTAATATACCTGGTTTTCGTTTTTCTGACTCAGATCAGTTTTAACGGACTTGCGAATCGATTCCTTTGGGGAGAATTTCCGACATGGGGAAACGTTTCCACGAACGTTCTTTCCTTATTTGCGTTCTGCTCTTCCTCGCTGTTCAGCATGCAATACCTCCGACTTACGAAACGTTCCTTCGCAAACCGGATTCTGAAAATCTTTGCGGTTTCCACCTTCGTTTTCGGAGTCGCGTCGATCTTTGCGTCGATCCGTTTCTCCTCTTTGGTCGCCGTTTCCATCGGCTTGGTCCATCCGATCCTATTGATCGGCATCGGATTGATAAGACGCCTCCAAGGATATAAACCCGCCGGATTCTTTTTACTCGCCTGGATCTCGATGGAGGCCGCGATTTTTCTCACCTCGCTCCAAAGGTTAGGAGTATTCGATTCCGTTATGTTAGGGGAATACGCGATTCATGTAGGCACTACCTTCGAGGTTACCCTTCTTTCCTTCGGCCTTGCCAACAGCATCAATTCACTCAAGGAAGAGAAACAGCGGATGATCCTGGCCCAAAACGAGACCCTTGAGGAAAGGATCGCGGTCAAAACGAAGGATTTGGAAATCGCCAAGGAACAGGCGGAGGAGGCAAACCTTCAAAAGTCCAAATTTCTCGCCCACATGAGCCACGAAATCAGGACTCCGATGAACGGAATATTAGCGATGTCTAAAATGCTTTTGGAATCGGAGCCGCCGGGAGAAAAAAAGGAAACCCTAGGTATCATAGCCGCCGGGGCCGATAATTTACTTACGATCATCAACGATATCCTGGACCTATCGAGAATCGAATCGGGAAAATTGGACCTGGTATACGAGTCCTTCCGTATCGACCATTTTCTGTCGGAGATACTCGGAATCATCCGCCTCCAGACCGAAGAAAAAGGGATCGCCCTGAAGCTGCACAAATCCTCCGAAGTTCCCGAATTCATCCGTACCGACAAGACCCGCTTGGCCCAGATCCTGCTGAACCTTCTCGGAAATTCCTCCAAATTCACTTCCCAAGGGGAAATTCGATTGTCCGTAGGCGTTCGGGAAAAAGCCGCCGACTCGGTGTTACTGGAATTTTCCGTGAGGGATACCGGGATCGGAATTCCGGAGAACCGGATCCCCCAGTTGTTTCAGCCGTTCACACAAGGGGATAATTCCATCACGAGGGATTACGGAGGAACCGGTCTCGGGTTGGCGATTTCCAAACGTTTGACGGAATTACTTGCCGGCAGGATTTCCGTGCAAAGCAAACCGGGAGCTTGGACGGAATTTACGTTTACGATCTCTTGCGAAGAATCCGGAAAAAATTCCGAAAAAACCGTGGAACCGACCCCGACACCGCCCCCTGTGGAAACCGAGATTCTGGTCGTGGATGACAACGCGGCCAACCAAATCATCGTGGAACGGATCCTGAAAAAAATCGGCCACTCGGTGACCATCGCCTCCGGAGGAAAGGAAGCTTTGGAATGGCTAGGGAAAAAGAAATTTTCGGTCATTTTAATGGATCTGGAGATGCCCGGACTGGACGGTTTCGAAACTACGAGAAGGATCAGAAACGATTCGAAAGGGGGAAAAGACCCGATCATCATCGCCTTGACCGCTCATGTGATGAAGGAATTCGAACAGCTCAGCTACGAGGCCGGTATGAACGATTTTTTATCCAAACCGATAGACCCGGCCGTTTTGCGGGAAAGGATCGAATACTGGATCCGAAAATCGGCCTGAAGCAACTAGGCAGGGAATCCCGTCGCACCCAAACCGGCCGAAAATCGAGACGACTAGGCCTACCGAAGCAACTTGACAGGAGATCTTGCCGCACCAAACTGGTCAAAAATCGAGACAACTAGGCCTAGAATACGATGTTCGCGATCATATCTGTCGGGAATCGACAATTTAAAGTAACCCAGGATTCTGAATTCCTGACGGAAAAAACCGGAAAAAAACCCGGAGATACCTTCGATGCTAAGGTTTTACTGTTCGCCGAGAACAACAAGGTTCATATCGGTTCTCCCGATCTGAAATCCGCCAAGGTCTCCTTGAAGGTCGTGGACGACGTTAAAGGCGAAAAAATCCGCGGTTATATTTATAAAAAGCGCAAGAACTCCCAAAGAACCTGGGGCCACAGACAACAGCTCCAGAAACTAAAGGTAGTTTCCCTCTCGGCGGTTTGATCCGAGTAAAAATCCTCCGCAAGGGAGAAGGGTTCCAAGGCTTAGAATCGGTCGGACATGCATCGACTCGACAAGGCGCCAAAGGATCCAATCTACTCTGCGCGGCGGTCGGGACTCTGGTCCAATCCTTATACCTCCACCTCTGGAGGGAAGGAAAGGCGGAATCCGCGGAAATCCGGGACGGTTTCTTGAAATTCGAGATCCGCTCCGGTTACGAAACTGATCTCCATGTCCGAGCGAACTTCGGTTTAGTAAGGGACGGACTGGAAAATTTGAGGGAACAGTATCCCTCTGAAATAGAACTCATAGGAGAATAGACGATGGCACATAAGAAAGGTGGCGGTTCTTCGAAAAACGGACGGGATTCCCAATCCAAACGTCTCGGCGTTAAACGTTTCGGAGGAGAGCTGGTTTTGGCCGGTAACATTCTGGTCCGCCAAAGAGGTACCAGACTCCAAGCGGGCAAAAACGTCGGGTTAGGAAAAGATCATACTCTTTTCTCCTTGGTTCATGGTAGAGTGAAATTCGAGCAGGTTACCAAGACCAAAATGCAAGTTTCGGTTTATCCGGAATAAAGCTAGCTCCTATACTAAATTAGGAGATTTGAAAAAGAAAGGCCGCTGAGGAATCCTCCTCTAGCCTTTCTTTTTCTGTTTCAGGACGATAAACCAGAATGGAAAAGTTCGTAGACGAAATCGTAATCGAGGTGACTGCGGGCCACGGCGGAGCCGGTTCCATGCACTTTCGTCACGAGAAATATGTAGAGTTCGGCGGACCCGACGGGGGTGACGGAGGAATAGGCGGAGACGTCTTATTCCGAACGAACCTTTCCATGATCACTCTGGACAGGTATCTTACGAAAAGAAAATTCCGAGCCATGGAGGGATTTCCGGGAGAAGGAAACAATCGCTCCGGAAAGAAAGGAGAGGACCTGATTCTTTTCGTTCCCTTAGGAACCCAGATCTACGACGAAGACAGCGGCGAACTTCTTTTCGACTTTGTTGCCGACGAATTGGAGTTCTGCGTGGCGAAGGGAGGACGCGGAGGAAAAGGGAATTCGCATTTCAAATCCTCCACTCACCAAGCGCCGAAATTTTCCCAGCCCGGAGAGGACGGAGAATATAGACACCTTCGTCTGAGCCTAAAATTGCTCGCGGATGTGGGCATCGTAGGGCTTCCGAACGCGGGCAAATCCACCCTACTCTCCAAAATCACGGAGGCCCATCCCAAAATAGCGGGTTATGCATTCACTACCCTTTCTCCCAATCTAGGAGTGGTAAAAAGAAGGGGGGATATCTATCGTTATACGATCGCGGATATTCCCGGAATCGTGGAGGGGGCCAGCAAAGGAATAGGACTCGGACTCTCCTTTTTGAGGCATATAGAACGGGTAAAAGGGATCCTTTATGTTTTCGACGCCAGCGCTTTGGATATAGAATCCGACTTTAAAATGCTGAGAGCCGAATTAGAAACTTATAATAAACTATTGTTAGATCGCCCCCATTTGATCGTGCTGAACAAGATCGACGTGTGGGAAGACCAAAACTTCACCAAAGAACTCCTAAATTCCGTTTCTTCTTTGGGTAAAGTGGTCCCGATTTCAGCCAAGGAATCGGTCAATCTAGAGCGATTGCTGGAGATCATGGACGAAACCTTCTTTAGGCACGAATTGGAGAAGCATAAGGTAACCGACGAAGAAAGACAAAATACGGACGCCCAAGATGAATAGGTCGGATTTGGACGAAAAAATCCGGAACGCAAACACCGTCGTAATCAAAATCGGCTCGGCAAGATTATCCGGCTCGGAAGAGGAAGTGAACGACTTTCTATTCCAGCTGGTAGCTGACGTGCGTCACCTGCGCGATCAGGGAAAAAAAGTCGTAGTGGTCTCTTCGGGCGCGATAGCAAGGGGAAGAAAGATGTCCGAAACTCTTCCCGCAATAGTGAACGCGGGAGACTCGCTTTCCGAGAAGCAGGCCTTGGCCGCGATGGGGCAAAACCGTCTCGTTAATCTCTACGACAGTTTCTTTTCCAAGGTCAATCTACCCATCGCTCAGATCCTATTCGGAGTCCTGGATCTGGAAACGGGGGAAGGATTCAAAAACCTGAAAAACACATTCCGCCAACTATTGGATTGGGGAATACTCCCGATCGTGAACGAAAACGATTCCGTAGCCACGGAAGAACTTAAGTTCGGAGACAACGACGTTTTGTCCGCCGTGGTCAGTCTAATCGTAGAAGCCGATATCCTCGTCATCCTTACGGGAGTCTCCGGTTTCTTGCGGGAAGGAAAAACCGTTTCTTATCTTCCGGAAGTCGGTTCGGAGGAGCTCGCGAACGCGGGAGGTCCGAGCGGCCCGGGAACGGGGGGGATGTATACCAAACTCAAGGCGGCGACCATCCTGAAAGAGGCCGGAATTCCTACGGGAATCATTGACGGAGCGGAGAAAAACTGCGTGCGTCGTTTCTTGGAAGAGAATAGACTGGGGACATTGGTGGGAGGAAACGGCAAAAACCGTTCCTATTCCGAGGAGGAGATCAAATCCATCCTCCAATCCAAGAGAAACGGAGGAACATCCAGATGATCCAAAGATCCGTCGAACTCGAATACGTGGAGGAACTCTGCCGCAAGGCCCAGATCGCCTCCCGTGAATTACGAAAACTGAATACTTTCCGCAAAAACTCCGTCTTGGAAAAACTCGCCGAAGCCTTACTATCGAGAAAATCGACGATCCTCTCTGAGAACGCCAAGGATCTTGCCGCAGGTAAGGAAAAGGGATTGTCGGAAGCGATGTTGGATCGTTTAGCGTTGGATGATAAGAGGATCTCCAACCTCTCTAAGGCCGTGCTGGAAATCAGGGCCCTCCCCGATCCGATCGGAGAAGTGATCCGCGGACTCACTCTTCCTAACGGAATCAAACTCTCTACGAAGCGGGTCCCCTTAGGCGTAGTCATGGTGATTTACGAATCCAGACCGAACGTGACGATAGATGTGGGAGCTCTTTCCTTCAAATCGGGGAACTCCTGCATTTTAAGAGGAGGGAGCGAGGCATTTCATTCGAACCGTATTCTTTCCGACATCTTTCGGGATTGCATTTCGGCTGCGGGTATTTCTCCGGACGCCGTCACCTTTGTGGACCAAACGGACCGTGAATTCATGGTCCCGTTCTTAAAGCAGACTCGCACCATAGACTTAGTGGTTCCCAGAGGAGGGGAAGGGTTGATCCGTTTCGTTTCCGAAAACTCCCTGATCCCCGTAGTCAAGCACGACAAAGGGGTCGTAAATCTGTACATAGACAAGACGGCCGATCCTAAAAAAGCGGTTCCGATCGCGTTGAATTCCAAAGTGCAACGCCCGGGAGTCTGCAATGCGGTCGAAAATTTGGTTCTCCATTCCGGCTATCCTCGGTCTAGAGAACTGTTGCAATCCCTCTCCGAGCAAGGAGTCAGACTTTTGTTGGATCCTCCTTCACTGGCTTTGTTTCCTTCCGGTGAACCGGTTAAAAACGAGGACTATTGGGAGGAATTTTTGGACCTCCGACTCTCCGTAAAAACGGTGGATACCATCGAGGAAGCCGTGCATTTTATCTCGGAAACTTCCTCCGGTCATACGGAAGCCATAGTGACGGAGGATCTGCAAGCGGCTAACTACTTTACGGAATCCTTAGACTCCGCCGCACTCTTCGTGAATGTCTCCACAAGGTTCCATGACGGAGGAGAATTCGGACTAGGCGCGGAAGTGGGAATTTCCACCGGCAAACTTCACGTTCGAGGACCGATGGGGCTGGTGCATCTTACGACCACGACCACATTCGCGGAAGGAGAAGGTCAGGTCCGGAGTTGATTCCGAAACCTCGAGAGGACTCATGCCGATTCCTGCCGCGAAGCCGAATGTAACGGGAATTTTCGGCGGTAGTTTCGATCCTCCTCATCTGGGACATCTCGGAATTGCGGAATCCTTTTGGCGGGAATTTCCGGAGGCCTCCGAACTTTTAATCATTCCCAACTCCCTCTCTCCGGCAAAAAACGAAAAGCACGTTTCGGCAGGAATCATTCTGGACATGCTCCATCTACAATTCGGAGAAATAAAAAACACTAGAATCCTGGACCTGGAACTGCAAAGATCCGGTCCGAGTTATACGTACGATACCTTAACCGAACTCAAGAGAACCATGCCGGAACGGGATTATCTCCTGTTGGTCGGAGAAGACCAGTACGTCTCCTTTCATCTTTGGAAAGAATGGGAAGGGATCCTATCTCTTGTAACTACTCTTCTCGTATTTCGCAGAACCTCCGAAATCATCCCTCTCAATCCGGAATTGGATCGTTTCTCCGAAAAGATCGTTTTCCTAAAAAATCCGATCGTTCCCGGTGCTTCCTGCGACCTCCGAGGGGAACTTCCGGAAGCGATCCGGACGAAACGGAAACCGATTGCGCTTACCGAGGCGGTGTGGCAAAAGATTCTAGAGACGAACTCTTATTCGAAGTGAATCATGATGCCCGAAACGATACAAAAACAAACGGAATATTTCAGCAGAATCGTTCCTGAGGAAATCACCGTTACAAGATGGGAACATAGCCTGAGAGTCGCGGAGATCGCGCGGGAACTGGCCGAATTCCATGCTCCGGATTTTTCCTCCCACGCTTATCTGGCGGGAATCATCCACGACATCACAAAACAAAAGACGAAGGACTTCCACTTGAACGTTTTCCGGGAAGCGAAGGACGACGAAGCCCCCCTGCTCCCGGAAGCCGCTTGGCACGCCCGTTCGGCCTATCATTACCTAAAGGGAAAATACGGATTTTCCAACGAATCGATTTTAGGCGCGGTAAAGCACCATACTTTAGGCGGGGACGGACTGGGAGTTTTGGAGTGCATTCTGTACGCCTCCGATTTTTTAGGATCGGATTTTGCGGAAAAACAGAAGGATTACGCCGAATGGAGAGAGGAAGCCCGGAGAAATCTCTATAAGGGAGTTTTGAATAAGGCCGTCCATACTCTTTCCGATTTGTTGGAGAATCGGAAAGAAGTCCATCCGAGAACGATCGGAATGTATCACTTTGCTCTGGGAAAAATATCCAATTGACATCCGGCTTTTTAAGAACGAAATGGAACCGAGGCTTTGCTTTTGGGTTCCTCTAAATCTTCGAAACCGTTCTTTCTATTTCCTCTTTCGATCACGATAGGCATTCTGCTAGTCGTCGGAATTTTTTTCCTATTCAAACAATTGCGAAGAACCGGATTGGATGAAAAGATCGGTTCCGGCAAACCGATCCATATCCTGATACACGCAACGGGCGCCGAAGAATCCTACGAATTCGGCCTTTTGGCCACGATCTTTCCCTCTCAAGAGAGAGTGGCCTTATTCTTCGTACATCCGATCACCACGTTCGAAGATCCCGATGACACTCTCGAACAGTTAAAATCCAAGGCCGAATCGGCAGTTTCGAACGCGATGGAAGACATTCTCGGATCCAAGCCTACGTATAAGATCAAAGTGAATGCTCCCGCCTTCATCCGACTCGTGGATCTGCTCGGAGGATTGCCTATCTACACGGACGATCGCACCTCCAAAAATTCTCCCACGTATGGGAGAACTCCCGGACTTTATACCTATTCCGGAAACGACGTCTACGATTACGTTTCTTACATGGAAAAACGGGAAACACTGGACTATTTGGACAGGATCAGCCGTCAGGAAAGTGCCGTCCTTACGCTTTATGAAACACTCTATGAAAACCGAGATCTTCTAAATGCGAGCTGGTCCGAATTCGCGTTTTCGCTATTAGACACGAATCTTTCCAAAGAGGACTTCTATTCTCTTTTAAAATTCATGACGTCTCGCAGATTCGTTTTCGGAGTTACGGAACTTCCGGGAGAACCTTCTCAAGACCCGAAAACCAAACGACTGTATCTAAAGGCGGACCTCGCGAGGGCTGCGGCGGCTTTCCGTAAGTTTCAAAAGGACGTTTCCTCCGAAATATTCGCGGACGGTGAATTCGCGCGTACGGAAGTCCTAAACGGGACCGAAGTCGCGGGTCTTGCCAAAGACGTAAGAAGTATTCTGGCGGATAAAAGAATCAAGGTCCTCGCCGCTGACAACGCTTGGACTAAGGACGTCAAGAAGACGGTCGTCCTGGACCGCTCCGGAAATACCGCGGTCTCCGACAAGATTTCCTCCGTATTGGACAAGACGAAAGTGTATCACGTATTACGCAAAGACCTGGGTTTGGATTCCACCGTTCTCCTCGGTTCCGACATCCAACCTAAAAAATGAAAGATATGACTCCAGCCTCAAAAAACGCCCCGAAAGAAACGTTAGAAATTCTGCAAGCCGTCCATAAGATTATGAAGGACAAGAAGTGCGAGGAGATTGCGGTGTTGAATCTCGAATCTGTAAATTCGTACTTAAGCTATTTCGTAATCTGCACGGTCAATTCCGCGGTCCAAGCGAACGCGGTCGCCAGGGAAATCAAAAAGACCTTGAAGTCGTTTAAACTTCCGCATAAAGAGACGGACAAAACGGGAACCTCCGCCTCTTCCGGCTGGACGCTCATCGACTACGGGGAATTCATCATCCACATCATGACTCCGGAAAAAAGGGAGTTTTATAATTTGGACCGTCTCTGGCGGGATGCGGAAAGAATCCAGATGGAATGACCGGTCTACGGACACAGTTCGGAAAATTCCCGATTTAAGCCAACTTGTCCTTTAGGTTCTCCCACTTCGACACCGGCAATTCGCAACTGAAATCCCTACAAAGATAGGCGCGGACCCCGCCTTCGGAAACGCGACCTGTAAGCAAAGAGGTTTTTTCTCCCAATTCCTCGGCTTCCTTGTCCGTCGCCCAGACCAGAACCAGATCCGGAAGAAACAGGGAACCGATCCCTTTCCAGAACGGCAGAAGTTCTTCCTTGGCGGAATAAACGATCGCAAGTTCGCGTGAAGAAACGCTTCGGAGCCAATAGGCGGAAAGCATATAAGGATAATTCATCGGAGTCGTCTCGAGTTCTTTTTTGAAATAGGAGAAAATCGAATCCGCATACTTCCCGTGCTTCTCCGATTCGATCCCCATTTTCGCCAAAAGAGTGAACGCTAACGCGAAGGAGCTGTTCGCAGAAGGTTCCACGCCGTCGTAGCCGTCTACGCTGCGGCGGAGCAAAAGATCTTCGGCATCCGATCCGGTATCGAAGAAAACTCCTGCAGGAGTCCGGAAGAGTCGAACCGCTTCCTCCGAATATCTTAGCGCCAAGTTCAGGTATCTCAGACCTTTTCCCGCTTGGAAAAGAAAAAGAGACGCGAGAATAAATTCCGCATAATCCGTAGAGTATCCCAGAAATCTCGCTTCTCCCTCGCGATATCTTCGTAGCAACCTGCCGTCTTCCCGGATCAATTTCCTTTCTAGAAAATGGAAGGATTCCTCCGCTTCGCCTAAAAGTTCCCCGTCGCCGAAAGCGAGCGCGGCCTTAGTGGCGGCTTTTACGAAAAGACAATTCCAGGAAAGAAGCACCTTATCGTCGAGCAAGGGACGAATCCTGGAAGACCTTCTTTCCAGCAGTTTCTTCCGACTCCTTTCCACGATCTCGTTCAGCTCTTCCGGTTCTAATCCGTGCTTTCTCGCGAAATTCACTCGGAACGTTTCGTGCAAAATATTACTATTTTCGAAATTTCCCGTATCGGTTACGTTCCAGAATTCCTCCAACAACTTTGCGTCCGAGCCGCAGACTTCATGGAATTCTTTCCTCGACCAGATATAAAACAGCCCCTCTTCCCCTTCCGAATCCGCGTCTTCCGCGCTGGAGATCCCTCCTCCGTGGAGCTTCATATCCCGAAATAGATATTCCAATACGTCATATGCAGCTTCTTTGTACTTCTCGTCTCCTGTGACCTGGAAACATTCCACCAAGGCCTCCAGGAAAAGGGAATTGTCGTAGAGCATTTTCTCGAAATGAGGAACCAGCCATTTGTAATCCGTGGAATACCTGCACAATCCTCCACCGATCTGGTCGTAGATTCCTCCCTTCTTCATAGCAGTTAAAGTCTCCTCTACCATCTCTAGAGCCTTGGATTCCCCCGCGCTCTTATGGAACCGAAGCAAAAAGGAAAGACCCATACTGGGGGGAAATTTATTGTTCCCGCTCGTCCGGAAACCTGCGAAATCCGGATCGTAAAACCGATCGTACATCCGAAAACAGTTCTCAAACACGGACCGTTCAGGCAAGGAAAGATCTTCCCTCCGATGCAGCGCCTTCGTCTCCTCCGAATCCTTTAAAAATTGCGCCAATTCCTCGGAGGCCTCTAGGAGCTCTTCCGCCTTTTCCTTCCATAAATCCGAAAGAATCCGGAGCACTTCCGTGAAACTTTTTTTCCCGTATTTCGGGATCGGAGGAAAGTATGTTCCTCCGGTGATCGGTTTTCCTTCGGGAGTCAGGAAAAGGTTCAAAGGCCACCCGCCTTGCTGGTTCATCGCATGCAGCGCGTCCATGTAGATCCTGTCCACGTCCGGTCTCTCTTCGCGGTCGACTTTCACCGAGATAAAATACTCGTTCAATACGTCTGCTGTCGCTCGGTCCTCGAAGGATTCCTTTTCCATCACATGGCACCAATGGCATGTCGCATAACCGATGGAAAGAAAGACCAACTTATTTTCGGCTTTCGCTTTTTCAAAAGCCTCGCTCCCCCAAGGAAACCAATCCACCGGGTTCGTAGAATGTTGGAGTAGATACGGACTCTTTTCGGACGCGAGTCGGTTTAATTTCTTAGGAGTTCTGTCCATTTATTTCTCTAGCATTAGACTTTTCTCTCAGTGTTTTCGATTTGGCAAATTCTTCCGAGCCGAAAACCATGCTCCGTAAGGAAGATTATCGAAGTCATGCAGAGCGTCCAAGCCCTTCCTTTCATAAGGAAAATTTATTTCCGGCTTTTTTTGGCTGGGGCTCTGTCCGTACCAGGTTCCCTTTTTGCCCAGGAGGCCGAACCGTTCTCCACGAACAAACCGGTGCTTCACCTCTCCCTAAAAGAGGCGGTCAATTACGTTCTGGCAAATAACCTAACCGTTAAAAATGCCAAAATGGAATATGTAAAGGCCGACTCGGACTTTCTAAAGAACGATTCCAAATACGCTTGGACTCTGGTTGGTTCATTCACTTCGGTAAAGACGGGACTTCCCTCGAACCGGAATAACATCATCTCCGGAACGAAAATATCGAACGACCGGATGGCGATCGGAATCCAAAAACAATTCGAAACCCAAACGTATTTCAGCTTCGAAGTCAGCAATACCCGATTCGACACGAACGCGTTGGAATCTGCGGCATCGGCTGCTCCCCTGGGAGCCTTGGGTCCTTTGTTGGCCGCGCCTCCCCAGTACACCAGCGCATTGACCGCTACTTTGAGTCAGGAACTATTGAAATACAGTTTCGGAAAGACCGACAAACAGCGTCGTAAGATGCTCCAGCAAAACGCGGTCATCAAACGGGACAATCTGATCGATACCCTTTCCCGCCTCGTCGTCCAGACATTGGTGGATTACTGGACTCTCAGCGTTTACGATTCCCAAGTCGCTACTTTCGAAAAATTGGAAAGAAACACCCGGGCGATCCGGGATATCACCGCGAGAAAAACCGGGCTCGGACTTTCCGAATCTTTCGAACTGAACCAGTGGAATTCCGCGGTCATGAACACCCAAAACAGTCTGGAAAAAGCCAAATTGGCAAGAGACACCGCGGAAAGGAACTTGGTCCGGGTCTTGAGTGTCGATCCTTCTTCCAAAATCGCAGGAATCACCGATTTACAGGACAAAATTCCTGCAGACATACGACCGGAAAAGGATTACGAATACGCCTTACTGAATCGGATCGATTTAAAGAATTTGAGGAGACAAAAGGAAGTCGCCGATCTGGACCTGAAAATCAAAGAAGCGGAAGACATGCCCTCCCTAAAGATCAGCGGACGCTACTCTTCCCAAGGCCAGACGTTTCTCAATCCTCAAGCCAACTTCGTCAATCCGGATACGGGAGTTCTCTCCTTCAAATATCCGGACATGAACGCCAGTTTCAATCTTTCCTACCCGTTATTCGATTTGGGAATCAAGGCGAATATCCGGGACGCCAAAATCAAAGTAAAGGTATTGGCAAAGCAGGAAGAGGATCTGAAGGAGCAGATCAAGGAAGAATTGAACGACCGTTTCGCCTCCCTCTCCGCGGGACAGGAATTGTTGGATTCGGCGATCCGCCAAAGAGACGAAGCCGAAAGCTATTACAAGGGCGTCCAAGTTCGTTACAGCCAGGGTCGTTTTACGGCAGTAGTGGTCAAACTAGCTCTGGACAATCTGATCAACGCGGAACTCCGCCTCGCACAAGCCAAGATCAACTTCAACGTGGACCTGATCCGATACAACTTGGCCAAGAATTACGTATTCGAAAAGTTCGGAGTGGAAGTTTCCAAAATCGTGGAAGAACTATCCAAATACGATCCGGACGCGGAAAAAACCCCTTAGTTGTCGGCGTTCCAAACCTTAAAAACGCGACGGCAGTTTATCTTCCGTCCTGAAATTTTAAGCCTTTGGAATATTCGGAACTTCTAAAGGAATCGTCTCCCCTTCCAACGCCCGAAGGAACTCGATTAGATCCCTTTTTTCCTCCTCCGAAAGTCTCGCAGGTGCCGCCGATTGCGGGCCGGAGACCGCTCTAGCTCTAGAATGACTTTCTTCGACCGCGTGATTTACCGCTTCTTCCAAAGATTCGAATCGTCCGTTGTGCATAAACGATTTCTTTCTGGTTACGTCCCGTAAGGAAGGTGTCCGAATCCTATCCTTGGTTCCGGATATCCCGGTATTATGCATTTCCGAATCCGAAAAATTCGGACCTTGGTGACATTGGACGCATTTTGCCTTGTTTTGAAAAACGTCCCAACCGCGTTTCTGAGCGGGGGTGAGTGCCGCCTCTTCCCCCATTGCGAATCGATCGAAGTTGGAATTCCGACTCAATATGGTTCTCTGAAAAGAGGCGATCGCGAATACGATCCTATCCAAAGTGATTTCGGGGCTACCGAAGGCCTTTTGAAACATTTCCCTATATTCGGGAACGGAAGAAATTCGCTTAACGACAGTAGCTCCGTTCTTGGACATGAGTTCGGAATACACCCTCTGTTTCACGACGTCCTCCAGATCCCTAGTTTCAGGATCCTTAAAAACGTCTTTATAAAGCGTCACGTTGGTAAGGGTTTGGTCCACGTTCTGGTGAATCTTATTTCGCGGAGCTCCTTCCATGTGGAAATCCGTGTCCTTGTACGTGGCGCAACTGAAGTCCTGTCCCAAGGAAAGTCGCTTATCGAAATATAAAGTCTTTCCCAGTTCCACCTTGTCCCTATTGTAGAGATTATTGCTCGGATGGATGACGTTCCGCACGACGAAGGTCTGAAGCTCAGGTACGGGTCTACGCTCTTTGCAGAAATTCAAACCAAGCGTGATAGGAAAAAGAACGACGATTAAAAATCTATGGTTCATGTAAAAACCCGGTGCGCCTTCTATTCCTCCAGCTTTCCCCAAATTCGGCCTTTGTCAATCTCCTATTTAGAGTCGCTCTAAACGCCGCTATTATGCGAATAGGAACTGTCTTGGACCGTGTCACAGAAACGGATTCCCGGAGTCTCTCCTTAAGAAACAGGGGGAAAAAATGGAATCTAAATCCGTAATTATCGTCGGCGGAGGATACGCGGGAATTGTGGCGGCGAATCGACTAGCCAGAAAAAAATTGCCGATACGGATCCTATTGATCACGGGAAACGAAACGTTCATCGAAAAGATCCGAAACCACCAGGAAATCGCGGGAACGAATTCGAAATTTTATTCCGTACGATCCCTGCTCAGAAAAGAGGTGGAATTAAAAATCGGATTCGTGGAAAGAATCCTCAAGGAAAAACGAAGAGTCCGTTTGACGAACGGAGAGGAATATCCTTATGATTTTTTAGGATATACATTGGGGATGCGAGCGAAAACGAGCGAGGAATTTCCGGAGACGTACTATTCGGTCGCGGAAGAGAAGGATTGCAAGCGGATTCGACAAGAACTGTACGAAAATCCGGATCGAAGAATCACCGTGCTCGGAGCAGGACTGACCGGAATCGAAACCGCTTCCGAGTTAGCGGAACGTTTTCCGAAAGCGATGATCACCCTTCTGGACTCCGGATCGATCGGCGGAAATTTCGACTCGGAAGCGGCGATGTACATGCGAAAAACCCTACACAAATTGGGAGTCACTATATTCGAAAACCGGAAAGCGATTTCCTTTTTACGCGACGGAATCCTCACGGAAACCGGAGAAAAGATTTCCCACGATATCTGCCTACTCTCCGCCGGACTCTCCGCTTCTCCCGTCGGAAAGGAATCCGGTTGGAAAACGAACGAACTCGACCAGGTGTTCGTCTCGCAGACCTTGCAGATTCCCGAAGAATGGAACGCTCTTGGGGCCGGGGACGGAATTCGAATCCTGGGAGAGGGACATTCGCATTTGAGAATGTCCTGTGCGACCGCTCTTCCAATGGGCGTGTACATGGCCGAACGTATCTCGTTTTTATTGGGAACAAAAAGCGAAATCGGATCCAGGCCTTTCTCCCTCGGATACGTGATTCGCTGCGTAAGCTTAGGCAGAAAATACGGCCTGATACAGCATCTAAATCCGGATGATACTCCGAAACAATCTTTCTGGAAAGGACGGGTCGGAGCGATGGTCAAGGAACTGATCTGCAAATTCACCGTCTTTTCTTTTAAAGCCGAAAAATATTTCGATTTTTACAATTGGCCGCCAGGTCCTAAATTGGATCGAAACGACGAATCTCGCGTCAAAAAAGCGATCGTGGCCGCAGGAAAATAGGCAATGGACAAACTCGGGCAATTTCTGGAACACAAGAAGCTGCTATTCGGGATAGCGTATAGAATGACCGGTAGCGTGGTCGACGCGGAGGACATCGTGCAGGAGACCTTTCTCAGATGGGAAAGATCTTCCGCCGAAAAGGTCCGCTCCCCCAAGGCCTTCCTTTCCACGATCGCGACACGATTATCTCTGGATAACCTGAGAAAATCTAAAAGAAAACGCGAAACCTATATCGGTCCTTGGTTGCCCGAACCCATGTCGCCGACTCCGCAGGAGGAATTCCTTGGAGCGGATGAGGATACTTTAGATCTGGCCTTCCTGCATCTATTAGAAAAATTGAATCCGATCGAGAGGGCCGTCTTTTTACTGCGTGAATCGTTTTCATTGGGCTATCCTATTATCGCGGAAGCGGTGGGCAAAAGTCCGGAAAACTGCCGTCAGATCCTAAAGCGCGCCAAGACGGCGCTGAAGTCGGATCGAAGACGGTACCTCGCCGATGCGGAAATGCGAAGGACTCATCTTCGGAATTTTCTGCTCGCGACGACCAAAGGGGATCCGAGCCATTTAATCCCTTTTTTCCGGGAAGAAATCGTGATTTGGTCCGACGGCGGGGGCAAGGTGAATGCGGCAAGAATTCCGATCGTCGGAAAGGATAGAGTCGCTACGTTCCTGCATCGTGTACGGAAAAACCGTCTCAGAAAAAAACTTCGCTTCTATTTTTCCTACGTAAACGGTGCGGAATCTCTGATCGGATATTCCGGAGAACGACCGGTATATTTCCAGAATTTCATCATAGAACCGGAAGGCATCTGGAGAATCTATATCGTCTTGAACCCGGATAAACTTTCCTCGTTTTCCGACAAAAACAAACTGATACGGGAAGGCGCTTTGGTTCCGATCGAATCTTTCCTATTATTCCCGAATCCTCAAACTTCGGGATTCCAAAAATGGATGACTCCCGTGGTAAAATTGGTTCGCTGGGTTTTCTGGTAATCCTTCAACTGCGCCCTAAACCTGCAAAGATTCGATCGTTCGGAAAAATTCCTAGTTAACATAGGATAATCCTCTTTCGACCGCTTTTGCGTCCGGGATTATTGACTTTTAATCATTCATAGTTTTCTAATATAGTAATGAAACTAAGGTTGATAATTTTATATATGATCGGATTTACGATATTCAGCGTGTCTTGCGGAGTCAACGAAACGGTGGTCGAAAATCGAGCCAATTCTCTGATCGTAGACGGGGAGAAGCCGAGCGGATATTTCGAATCTAAATTCGGCAAGGTGGCTTACTGGATCCAAGGGAAGGGAAAAACGGTATTTCTACTGCATTCGGCGGGCCACGACCATAGGGACTTCGAAGCCATCCTTCCGACCCTGACCTCCAAATTTCGCGTGATTCGTTTGGACTGGCCCGGTCATGGAGAATCCGAAAATCCGTCACCCCCATCCTCGGCTTCCGCGGTATCGATCGCGGAAGTGCTGCAGGAAATCGCTCCCAAACTTGCGCCTGAAGGAGCCGTTTTTTTAGGAAACTCCGTCGGAGGATTTGCGTCCTTAAAAATGGCTTTGGAAAAACCGGAACTGGTAAAAGGTCTGGTCCTTGTGGATACGGGAGGGATGAACGCACCCGATTTCGCGACACGTACGTTTTCCAGCCTGAAAGGGAGCGTATGGTTCACGAAACTTTCTTGGACCGCGTTTCCTAAATATTATCTGAAAATCCGAAACGAATATACGAACCTGATCCTGGAGCAAATCCGGAAAAAAGGGGAACAGGAAGGAGCAAAGGAAGTGAACGCCGCGATCTGGAAGAGTTTTTTGGATCCGAAACACGACCTCAGAGAGAAAGTCAAAGATGTCCGCCAACCGACTCTGATCGTATGGGGAATGCAGGATCCGGTACTAGAACCGAGCCTCGGAAAAACCCTGCACAGGGAAATCAAGAATTCGCAAATCGTATTCCTGAAAACGGGTCACGTACCTTTTGCGGAAGATCCCGAAGCCTTCCTGAAAGCTTTGGTACCTTTCTTGGATTCCGTACGATAATGGATCCGTTTTAGGATTGCAAAAAGCGGGATCGGATGACTCTTAAAGGAGAGACATCCGATCTTGGAACCAGAACAGATCCGACAGGAAAGTCCCGAATGGGACCGAATTTTTCAAACCATATACAAAGTCTCCGGGATGCCTAGAGAAATCTGGAATCGTGCCGAAGGACTCTATTCTTTTCGAAAACTCGAATACGGCGATTTTTTCGTAAAACAAGGAAAGGTTCCCACCGAATTCGCCTTCGTTTTTTCGGGACAGCTCCGCGAATATTATCTTACCGACCAAGGCGACGAGTACATTAAAAGTTTCTGTTTTCCCGGGGAATTTACGGGTTCCTATTTCGACCTCCTATCGGAACACCCGTCCACTTGCAATATTCGCGCCTTATCCGATTGCCTGTTAGGAGTTGCGAACTTTGCAGACTTTACCGCTTTATACGAAGAGCATCCCGCTTGGGAAAGATTGGGAAGAAAGACGGCGGAATTTCTATTTATAAAGAAAGCGAAACGCGAATACGAGCTTCTGGCTCTTTCCGCGGAGCAAAGATACGAATCCCTAAAAAAGGCCTATCCGAAAATCGAGGAATCGATTCCTCAATACCATATCGCCTCTTATCTCGGGATCACACCCGTAAGCCTGAGTAGAATCAGATCGAAACTTTCCAAGGCGGGAAGTTAAAAAGAAAACGCCGGAAGAAAAACTCCCGGCGTCTCTCGTAACTCAGCAATTGCCGCTAAATGTTTAGCGAATTACTTAGCGGATGCAGCTTCGCGAATCACGTAAGCGGCGATCTCATTCTTCTGAATTTGGGTCGTTCCTTCGAAGATACAAAGGATTTTTGCGTCCCTCATCAACTTCTCCACAGGATATTCCTTCGTGTATCCGTAACCGCCGTAAATCTGAACCGCGTCGGTAGCGGCTTTCATTGCGGTTTCGGAACAGTACGCTTTTGCGATCGCGGAATACTTCGGAAGACGAGGATCTTCCGCATCGGACATGCGGGCGGACAGATAACAGATCTGGCGAGCGGTCTCGACTCCGATGGACATGTCGGCGAGCATGTGCTGCACCGCCTGGAAGCTGGAGATCTTGGATCCGAATTGCTCCCTTTGGCGAGCATACTTGGACGCGTGATCCAATGCCGCCTGCGCCACACCCACTCCCATAGCAGCCACGTATGGACGGGATGCGTTCAGAGTTTGGAGAGCGTAGATGAATCCGAGGTTTTCCTTCCCGATCATGTTCGCTTCTTCCACCGCACAGTCTTCGAAGATGATCTGACGGGTATCGGAAGCACGGATTCCAAGCTTATCTTCTTTTTTACCTACGATCAAACCCGGAGTGTCGCGTTTTACGTAGAAGCAGGAAACTCCGCGGGTTCCGCGTCCCTTATCGGTATAAGCGAATACCGTATATGCTCCCGCGCTACCACCGCCGGTGATCCATTGTTTGGTTCCGTTGATGACCCATTTGTCGCCTTTCTTAACGGCGGTAGTGCTCATTCCCGGAACGTCGGAACCTGCTCCAGGCTCGGAAAGACAGAAGGAAACTCCGTATTCTCCGTCGACTACCGGTTGAAGCCATTTTTTCTTTTGTTCATGACTTGCACCTTTCATGATCGGAAGAATTCCCAAACCGGTGTATCCGAAACAAAGGCTGATCCCGAGGCATCCTCTGGAAAGCTCTTCGGTCACAAGGCATTGTTCAATGGAACCCAATCCCCAGCCGCCGTATTCTTCGGGGATAGTTAGGCCGTTTACGCCCAATTCCTTTCTCATTCGATTGATCAGTTCTTCGGGGTGCTTATTCTCTTCGTCCCAGTGGATCGCTACTTCGTGGGTGATCTCTTTTTTTACGAAATTGCGGATCGTATCCCGAATTTCGATCTGTTGCTCAGTCAGTTCCTGGTACATTGGTTCCCTTCTTAAGAGGTTTCTGCTCCTAGTTTTTGAGGACTAGGGATTAGATCAACAAAAACCTTCCCGAAATGCCGAGCAAATCGTCCCGAATGGGACAGAATTCCAAGAAAACCCGAATTTTTGTAGAATTTGGCCTTTCTAAACAAGTTTTTTATACAGAACGTTCGTTCTGTTCTTATTCATTTCCGTAAGAAGGTTAAAATCTGAACATACATGAATGGAATCTAAAAGAGTCGACTTTTTCCTTTAAGGATTCGTAACCGAAATCTTTCCGGTTATCGTCTTTAATTCTTGCTATTTAGGTTTTTTACGGAAGTACTGGACTGTGTCTTCGGAATCCCTACAACGATCCGAAAAAAGAGCCGTTTAGCGCTCTGTTAAGCGAATCAATGATTAAGACGAAAAGACAAATCGATTCCCCTTCTACTTTATCCGATGCCTCCGAGAGACCGAGCCTGTATTCTTGGCTGGTCTTTGCGCTCTGTTTTATATTCGTAGAAAATTGTTTCTTGAATCCGATTTTCAAACCCTTGGTCTTTCCGGTCGAAGATAGCAGTCCGGACGTTACGGCGCTAATCGGCGGACTCCTAGGCGTTGCGAATCAAAAAAACCCCGTTGCTTCCGCCGGAGGAGCCACGGCTGCCCCCGTATTGGATACGACTCCTCCGGTTCCGGGCGGATCCGGAATCATTTCCGCAAGTCCTTCCGGAACTTACTCGGCTTCCACCAAAGCGCAGGTGACTCTAAGCTGGACGGCGGGTACGGATAACGTAACTTCTCAAGTGAATCTGACCTACCAAGTATATTATTCTTTAAGCAATAATCTTACGACGTTGACAAATACTTTGGCAAACGGTACTCCCTTCTCCACCGCCCAAGCCGGCCTTTCGGGAATCGCAGTCAACCAACTCTTCGCGAATGCGACGTATTACTTCAACGTAGTCCTCACCGACCAGGCGGGGAATCAGAGCATATACGCGTCTCAGCCGTCCACGATGATGCCCGCGGTCTATATCTTCGATTCCGTCAGCAATACTCAGGGAAATATCGGCACGAGAGCGAACGCGGATACCCTCTGCGCAAATCGAATGTCCGCGATCAGCGCTACCTCTTATCCCTGGAAAAACAGTTGCTCCGTAGTGAATGCGTTTATCTCCCTTAGTCCTGCGGACACCATCTGGAACATTGTAAAAACGGTGAATGCGGGAGTGATCATATTGGGAAGCCAAGGAATGATCCTGGCTTCGGATAAAGTTCAACTAACGAGTGGCACAATCCAAAACACGGTCCGAAATGCAATTCCGGAATACAGCAGCGGAAGCGGGTGGTGGAGCTTTTCGGATTTTACGGGACAATTCGTTTCGGTCGACAGTTGTACCAATGCCACTTCGAATTCCGGTGCGGTATCGGGAAGGATCGGATTTCCCGATATAACTTCTTCTGCATGGATCGACGATGCGATCAACGGAGAAGGGTCTCCCAGTGGAGCTACGTGCGATATACCGAGAACGGTATTTTGCATCTGCCATTGACGCTTGAAGGATTCATTCTACGGCAAGTATCACCGAGGAGGCGCTGAAGAAAGCGTAAACTTCCTTCCCGACTTCCAATCGTAAATTTTTACGGGCCTGGCTAGTCAGTATGGAAATCATCACGTTCCCTCCCGACAATTCTATGGATATTTCGTCGTTAATGCTTCCTTCCGCTATGGAGAGTACCGTCCCTTCCAGACGATTTTCGGCGCTGATCGAAAGATTCCGGTCGGCGGAAAGTAAAATGAACGAGGCCTTGATCAAAGCGTAGGCCGGTATTCCCGTTTTTAAGCCCAGATTTCGCACGCTTTGGTTCGTAATCGTAGCGATAATTTCCTGATTCCCTTTCAACGAAAGGGTCACTTCCGAATTGACGGCTCCCCGAAGAATACCCTTTACTTTTCCATAAAACTGATTTCTAGCGCTGGTCCTCACGGCGATCCGTCTCAAAAAATTTAACAGTTCGGTAGGATGATTCATCCGCTTACTTAGCCGATCCAGAAATTTTTTGTGTTCCTCCTCGACGATATCGAATAATTCCAGAGTTTCTATGGCTTTAGGCGTGAGCCTGGCCCCTCCGCCGTGCGTTCCTCCGACGACCTTTTCCACCAAAATCTCTTTGTATAGATTATTCATCAAATCGATCGAATCCCAGGCCGTTTTATAGCTGATTCCGACCGCCCGAGCGGCTCGGGAAATGGAGCCGTAGGCTTGCACCGCCTTAAGCAATTCGATCTTATCTTTGCCTAAAAAATTGGCCTTATCGTTCTTGAGCGAAAGGGCTCCGTCCAAACGAATCTTGTCCTTCATACGTTCTTACCTTCGGAAATGCTAAAAGAAACCTGCCCCGTAAAACCGGCAAAAAGGATTTTCAAAAAAAAGTTTACTTATCGTTATATAATTAAAAATATAGCGGCTGCGACCTCAGCGAAAAAGAGACTCAA
The DNA here is from genome assembly GCF_004771275.1 of Leptospira fluminis. Classification (GTDB taxonomy): domain Bacteria; phylum Spirochaetota; class Leptospiria; order Leptospirales; family Leptospiraceae; genus Leptospira_B; species Leptospira_B fluminis. The sequence continues at coordinate 135,926 of NZ_RQEV01000017.1, forward strand.
ATGTGCAATATCCGAAACTTGTTTCAGAAAATTGGAATTCGTTTAATTTATTTTGTTATCACAACTTCCCTTTTTACGGGGAATTTAATCCATGCGGAAAACGCGACTTCTCAGCCGGGAGGAAATTCCGTCACTCCCGATTCCCCGGCTTCCGGATCCGTTCCTCCTCCTACGGCTAACACTACTACCGATGCGGCTCCTCCTTCGCCCGCTCCCGTCAAAGAAACGGTTCAAGAACCTTACAAAAGTCCGTTAGTAGGAAAACTTTCGGCGGAATACCTGCGCTCCCTGCAATTGACTCCGGAGCAAAACAAAGCGGTAAGAAGCAGCAAGGAACTTTGGTTTCAGGATAAATACAGAACGGGATTCGTACTAAGACCCAGATACGAATCCTCTTTCAATCCGGATTTCGATAAGACGACACCGGACAATAAGAATGTGTTTACGAACCAGACCCAAGCCTACCTGATCGGAGACCTCAACAAACACCTTCTTTTTAAATTGACCGTGGAAGACGTACGCCAGTGGGGAGGAAGCCAAACTCCGGCCGGAACAAACGATTCACGTTTCGGACTTTCCGGAAATGCCGGCACGGTTTACAACACATCCACGCAAAAGACCGTCCCTGTCTCCAACCCCACGTCCTTCCGAGAGGCGTTTTTGGAGATTCGAATGTTGGACGAAGCGTTGAAACTAAGGATCGGAAGGCAGATCCTGGAATTCGGAGACGGTCGGATCGTAGGAGCCAGAAACTTCAATCAAATCGGGAACGCTTTCGACGGACTTCGTTTAACCGTAAAAAAAGGAGATCATAATCTCGACGTCTTCGGAACCGTCCTAAGTTCTCAGAATAACGCAAGCGGACTCGTTACCGCAAACGGAGCCGCCAATAATTCCGTCGGAGACGCGTATTTTACCGGCGCCAATTATTGGATCAAATTGGCGAATTGGATCGGCTGTGACTTTTACGATTTTACCCTCTTAAAAAGAGCCGTAGTAAGCCCGACCGCTCCGGTCTACGATTCGGAACTTCGAACGAGACAAAGCGATCAACTGAATACCTACGGATTCCGATTCACGAACCGGACCCAAAACAATACCCTTCCCGACGGATACAAATGGGACTGGACCGTCGAAGCCGCGTGGCAGGGAGGATCCACCGGACAAAGAGTAGGTACTTCGTGGTTGCAATCCCCCGGAACCACCAACATCGTTATCAACGGACAAGCGATACAGAACGAAAATCAAAAATACGATGCCCACTTTCTCGCGCTTCAGACCGGGTATTCTCCCGTGACTCCTCTTAGAGTGGGAGTCCAATACGTTTATGCTTCCGGGGATCCCAACAGAAACGACTCTTCGGTTTCCACTTGGAATCCTCTGTTCGGAGCGAGAAGAGCCGCGGGCGGCGCCATCCCGTGGTCTGGGGCCAATATTTCCGGCGTGGTATATTGGCAAAACGTAAAGGACTATTCCGTAAACATAAAATACGATTCCGGAAAATGGGGGATATTCACTTTCGTATCACATTTATATTATAAAGCGAAATTACAGGACGGATATTACAACAATAACGGCTACGTCGCGGGAAGTACGGAGGACGCAACGAATCAGAACGCGAACAACGCTTCCGCGCAACATTTGGGCAAAAAGATCGCGTCCGAAATAGATCTGATCTACCAAGTCACTCCGTACGAAAATCTTTCGATCTGGGCGGGCATGGCCTTCCTCCACGCGGGAGACGCGATTACGAATGCGAAAGTGAATCTTTCCAATCCGAATCCGGCGCTGCAATATACGAACCAGCCCAATTCTACGTATTTCTTTTTACAATCGGTTTTCGCAATCTAACAAGGGAGTCCAATTATGAAGCGAATCAAACAATTCCTTATATCTTTCCTCCTTCTATTTTCCGTTTCCTTATACGCGGAAAAGATCACAGTCGCGGCCGCGTCCGATCTGAAATTCGCCATGGACGAAATCCTAGTCTCCTTCAAAAAAGCGAATCCGGGAGAGGAAGTGGACGTGGTGTACGGCTCGTCCGGAAAATTTCAGACGCAGATCCGCCAGGGCGCACCTTTCGACCTATATTTTTCCGCGGATATCGCTTTTCCCCGGGAACTCGTAAAGGAAGGTTTTGCTTCTGGGGAAGTCGTTCCTTACGCATTGGGAAGAATCGTACTCTGGAGCGCAAGTCTGGATGCGACAAAGGCGACCTTATCCGTTTTGACCGACCCGAAAATTAAACGCATCGCGATTGCGAATCCGAAACACGCTCCGTATGGCAAGAGAGCTGAAGAAGCGTTGAAAGCTTCCGGTCTTTGGGAAAAGATACAGGAAAAATTGGTTTTGGGAGAAAACATAGCGCAGACCGCTCAATTCGTAGAGACGGGAAATGCGGAGATCGGCATCATAGCGCTTTCCTTGGCACTCAGCCCTGAGTTGGCAAAGAAAGGCGGCTATTGGTTGATTCCCGAAAATCTCCACGAACCTTTGGAACAAGGCTTTATCGTGACCAAACGTGCCGCCGATCTCCCTTTGGCAAAAAAATTCGTCGAACATATCCGTGCAAAATCCTCTCGGACGATTATGAGGAGATACGGTTTCGTACTCCCGGAAGATAATCCGGCTAAATAGGTCGTACATTCCGGATTTGTAAAATATTTCGGGCAGGAGGAGCACCGTTATTCTTTCGGAAGAAGATATGCAGGCGATTTGGCTGACGATCCGACTCTCGGGGTTGGTGACGGTCCTGCTATTATTGATAGGAACGCCGATCGCTTGGTGGTTGGCCAACACGAAATCGAAATGGAAAGGACCGTTAGGTGCCCTTATCTCCCTTCCGTTGGTCCTTCCTCCGACCGTACTCGGATTTTATCTTCTGCTTCTTTTCGGTCCGAGCGGGCCGATCGGAGAATTGACACGTTTTCTCGGCATAGGCCATTTGCCCTTCACTTTTTGGGGATTGGTTCTAGCCTCCGTCTTCTATTCTTTTCCGTTCATGGTCCAACCGTTACAAACCTCGTTCGAAGCAATAGGAGAGAAACCGTTGGAAGCCGCAGCTACTCTAGGAGCTTCGCCCCTGGATGCGTTTTTTAGCGTGGTAGTTCCCCTCTCCTTTTCCGGTTTTGCCGCGGCATCCGTACTTACCTTTGCGCATACCGTGGGGGAATTCGGAGTGGTGCTCATGATAGGAGGGAACCTTCCCGGAGTCACTCGCGTCGCTTCCGTACAGCTTTATGATCACGTGGAAGCGTTCGAATATCCGCAGGCCCATCGTTTGGCCGCTTGCATGCTCATCTTCTCGTTTTTGGTACTATTGGCGCTCTACGTCCGAACGAATCGAATCAAAAAAACATAATATGCCAGGAATAAGCGTAAATCTGCGTTTAAAACGACCCTCTTTTTCTTTGGACGTGAAATTCGAATTACCGGGAAAAGGAGTGACGGGAATCTTCGGACCGTCCGGCTCCGGAAAGACGACTTTACTCCGGTGTATCGCAGGATTGGAGAAAAACTCGGAAGGGTCCGTCGTCGTAAACGGAAGCGTATGGCAGGATGAAAAAAATCGATTGCCCGCGTTCAAAAGATCGATCGGCTACGTATTCCAGGAAGCGAATCTATTCCGGCACTTAAGCGTACGGGAAAATCTCACGTATGGAGTAGAACGGAGCCGATCCGTCGACAAAGAATCTCATCTACAAAGAGCGATCGAATCCTTGGATATCGAACCGTTGCTGCATCGGAGAACGGACCATCTCTCGGGAGGAGAAAGACAGAGGGTGGCGATCGCGAGATCCCTCGCTCTCAATCCCAGTCTCCTCTTGTTGGACGAACCGTTGGCGTCTTTAGATCCTGCCCGCAAAAAAGAAATCCTTCCTTATTTGGAACGTCTTCATTTGGAATCCCGAATTCCGGTCCTGTATGTCAGCCATTCCCACGACGAGATCACGAGACTTTCGGACCACCTTTTAATCCTGGACGGAGGAACGGTTGTCGCGAACGGCCCGATCGCGTCCACCCTGTCCGGTCTGAATCCTCCCGTAAATCTCGGCGAAAATTGCGGAATCGTTTTAGACGCCGTCGTAGCCGCGATCGAAGAGGAATGGTCTATGGCTAGATTGGATTTTTCGGACGGAGTCATCTGGACCTTGGATCGCGGGATTCCGATCGGATCCAAAACCAGGATCGTGGTTCTCGCAAAAGACGTCAGCCTGACCGTCGATCGGCCGGACCAAACGAGCATTCAAAATGCCTTATTCGCAAAAGTGGACGGAATTGCAGAAGACGAGCATCCGGGATTGTTACTCGTTCGTGTAAAAGTAGGAGAAACCTTTTTTCTATCCCGTTTAACGAAACGCGCCTCTTCCTTACTCGCTCTAACTCGGGGAAAAGAAGTCTGGATCCAGATAAAGTCGGTAGCGATTAAATGACGGCCTGATCGAATTCCTTCCGTTCGCTTCCGAATCCCTAATACCTCAAATATTCGCTTTTGAGCACGAAGGATCCTTTGGAGGCGACCTGAGCCCCTTCCGATACGCCGCTCAAGATGATGATATCATCCTCGATGATGTCCCCGACCACCACATTGACCGCTTCGAACCTACCGTCGTCATGATGGACAAAGACCACGGAACGACCTTCGATTTCGTGGACGGCTTCCAGAGGCAGCATTCTTCTTTTTCCGTCACCCGTACTCACAACCAAACCGGCCACTTTTGCCGTAACCGTTTGCCCGGGTTTCAGTTTTCCGCCTCGATTCGAAACCATGATCCTGATTTTTGCTGTTCGTTTAACGCTATCTAATACGGCACCCACGTAAGCCACCCGCCCTTGGATCTTCGTGCTTTCTTCCGTTCCGAACGGATAGATCGTCGCTTGGGCCCCCTCGTTTACACCGCCCAAATCCTTTTCGTATACGTCCAAAAGAACCCAGAGATTGTTCAGGTTCGCGATGGTAAACAACTCCTCGTTCCTGGAAGTCTGTTGTCCGATGATCGCTTTTCGTTCCGTGACTTCTCCGTTGATCGGACTCCGTAACACCAGGTTGGAGGAAACGTAAACTCCCCTTTCTATTCCCTCGATCTCCGAAGGAGTTAGTCCGTAATTTTCCAGTTTGATCCGGGTCGTCTCCGCCTCGGTCTTCGCCGTTTTGTACTGCATAGTCGCAAGTTCGTATTCCTTAGCGGCAGTGACCTTCATTTCGAAAAGTTCCTTGGCACGATCGGCCTGCAATTTCAAAGCCTCTAGGGAAGCTCTGGCCTTAACGTATGCCGCCTCCACTTCTCCGAGTTGCACGGAAGAAAGTATCGCTAACGGAGAACCTTGGCTTACGCGATCTCCTTCCCGCACCAAAACTTTCTTGATTTTCGCCTCCACGGTGGATCCGACCCGAGCCATGCTCTCGGGATCGTACGTGATCCTTCCGGGCAAGGCGAGTTCCTCGAACCGGGAAACTTCTTTTAAACTCACGAAAGTCACGGGGTGTCTCTTTAGGATTTCATCCGAGACTTTAAAGAAACTTTTGGATTCCTGCGCGAGATTCTTTTCCGGTTTTTTCTTATAGAAATGCCTGTAACCGTAAGCCGCTCCCGAAACCAACACGATCAGAAAAACGATCATTTTGTATCTCTGCAAAATCGCCGTCATCTTTCGTCTCCTTTTGACTGGGTTTTGGATGGGTAATCGGAGTTTTTTCCCGTCGCGGCCCGAAAAGCCTCCACGGCATTGAAGTAAAGATATAGAAGATCGTAATATTCGCGTAAAATGAAAAGGTAGTTTTTTTCGGCTTGGAGAAAAGTGACCTGATCGGAGGCGCCGCGCACGTACGCGATCCTGGATTTCTCCTCTAATTGTTTATTTTTTTGTAATAGATTAATCCTTTCGTATTTGGTAAGCAGTTCTTCCCGAGCCAACAATTCCTTTTTGGCCGCCTCGATTTCGGCGTCCACTTCCCTTTTTTTCGCGTCCAAAGCCAATTCGAATTTCTTGTATTCCTCCTTGGCGGCGTAGATTTTTCCCTGTCCTCTATCGTTCAACGGAATCGGAATCATGGCAAATACTCCTCCGTAATTCTCGCTACCCTTCATCCGCCATTCTCCGCCGACCTGAAGCCATCCTAACGCCTCTTTTCTTTGGAGTTCTATATTCATTTTCTTTTCCTGAAGCCTTTGCTCCAAAGCTACGATATCCGGACGATCGCCGGGAGAAGTCGCTTCTTTGAGCCTCAAGCCCAAATCCTCTAGAGAGCGGAACCTCATCGATTCCACCTGAAAAGCGAAAATACCTTCCCGTTCCGTAAGACCGCTCAAAATCCTCAGATCCTTTTCGATCGCTTGCCTCCGAACGATCGCATCTCTGTAGAATCTCTCCACCTGAATCCTTTCCAGCTCCAACCTTTCGTATTCCAAGGGAGAAATGTCCCCTTTTTGGACCCGAAATTTCGTAAGCTCCAGAAGGTCGCTGTAATTCTCGTAAAATTCCTTATTCGTATCCACGAGCAAGGTCAAGAAGACGAAAGCCCAATAATTCTGCCTGAGCCTCATCCGAAACATTCGATCGAAATTCCTAAAATCCGCTATGGATGCTTCGAAGGATTTTTTGGCGACCCGAGTCCGCAAAGGCACGACTCCGTAAACGTCTAGGTCCTGGTAGAGGGCGGGAGCGGTTTCCGGACTTCCTCCCTGTGTATTCGGATTTCCTCCGATGAACTGTTGCTGGAATTGGAAGATCGGATTTCGGTACAAAGAGGCCGTGATCACCGCCCCCCGGGAAATTCCCACATTCTGCTTTTCGGAAAGATACAGCGGATTGTTGGAAACGGCGTATTCGGTTAGGCGGTCTATATCCCAGTCGATCAGCCTGGTCTGAACTTCCGTATGTTCCGCCCCGGAAATAGGAACGTATCTCGGACTAAAATTCTCAACTTTCTCCGATCCGGAGGATTCGAACGGAATCGTTTCCGACGAAAGAAGACGGCCGGAAGAAGAGAAAAAAAGGAATCCGCAGACGACCAAGAGAATCGAAAAAGAGATTCCTCGTTCTCCGGAACACCGAAACCTCGTCTCATTCTGTTGCAAAGATCGATGGACTCGCATTCTCGGCCTTATTGACTATTCCCGCATGCAGTTTTCGTGCCCGCAAGTCGCTTTGTCGGTTTTTCCGGAGTTTTCCCTAAAAGAGTCGATGAACGTACCATTTCCCCTTCCGTTTCGTAAAATAAGGGTTAATGAGTTCCGACTCCCATTTTCGATTTTCCTTAAACTTGAATTTGACCTCGCAGGCCTGAGGAGTTTCGAAATAAAAATCGACTTCGATTCCTCTCGAGGAAAGAAGAAGGTCCCGAACCGTACGCACGTCCGAATGATTCTTTTCCTTTTCCAACGCTTCTCGATCGAAAAAATACGTCCGAAAATAATTGTCCTTTGCGGAAAGTTCCGTTTTCAATCTCGCTCTGTCCCAATGACCTTTTAGATCGATATAAATCCCGTCCTCTTCCGAAACCAGATCCGGAAGAAAAGTCAGGTCCTTTCTTACGGTTCCATCTATCAATCTTCTCAGGATGGTGAGAATTTCCTCGCTGTCCTTCGTGAATTCTCCCGTATGGCCCGAAAGATAGATCTTAGCTCTTTCCACGTTCGGTGAAAGTTCCTCCGAAACGGTCCTTTTCCGTACGAATCGAGTACAGTCAATGCAGACAAACACAACGAGGAACAAAAGGGAGAATAAGGATCTTACCCGGAGATTGTTGGCATAATCGAAGGGATTCATTCTAAAATCTCCTACCCGGGAGTTCTTAATGCTTTTTTCAGGAGTTCTTCCAGGTCTTTTCCGTACAATACGGACAGTCGGGAAGAATTGTCCGCCAAGAATCTACGTGCTCCGTCCGTAAATTCCGCATCCCCCACGATAAAGGCCTTGTCCAAACCCATGTCCTTGACCTGACTGAGAGTATCTCTAAGGAATATGTCCGAGATTTTCGCGTCCTTCCATCTTCTGAATTTGAATAAGGCTCTTGTCTCCTTGTCCGTCTTACTTAAGCCCATGAAATTGAGACCGTCGCCTTCCTTATTCGGAACTTCCCGACTAATCGTGTAGTTCAAAGCGATGACCACCTTGACGCAAAGGTTCTTGAATTCCACGCCTTTTAGAGCACGGAAATGGTCCATGGCACTGATGCCGATTTTTCCGATTTCGGCTACGATCTTTCCGCCTTCCTCGTCGATGATTCCTTTGATATGGAAGGATTTCGAGGATTTCAATCCGGAGATTTCGTAGTATCTTTCGACCGGAAAAAGTTCCGGGAACAACCGTCCCAGCTCCTGGTCAGGAATGTACCCGCTTTTGGCCGGTTTTCCGGCTTCCAATCTCTTCGTTTCTAACTGGTACTTATAATTGGCCAATTCCACGATTCTTTCATCGTCGACCCGTTCGGACTCCGCCTCGATCAGATATTCGCTGGCTTCCTCCAACCTACCCATTTTGACCGCAATCAAGGCAAAATGGAAATCCGAATCGATGAGCTCCTGTTTCCAACCGTTGTTTCTGGCGATTTCCATACAAAGCCGGGAATGTTTTAAAGCTTCGCTCAAATCCCCCTTGAGTAGGAACTCCAACATGATGAATTGGAATAACGTATAGCGAACGTATTCGTCCGGAATCAGATCCACGACGGAGTTCGCGACTCGTATCGCCTCGTCGTGTTCTCCGGAACGGGAGAGCGTAAGTGCGTACAAAAAGCCCGCTACTGCGGAATTCGGTTCTTCCTCGTAGGCTTTTTGGAAATACGGCTTGGGATCTCCCTTCCGCAAAATCGCCGCCACCACTCCCTTTGCAATGAAGAGAGCGGTCATTTTGACTTTTTCATCCGGAACCCTTGACAGGAACTTGTCGGCAATTCCGAATTCCTTCTGGCCCAAAGCCATGAAAGCGACTCGTATATTCGCTTCCAGATTTTCCGGATCTCCGCTCAAAGTATCTACATAGTGAAAGACGGATTCTTCGAAAAGATCCTGTTGGTAATAGATATCCGCGATCCGGTTCGAGACGGCCGCTTCCGAAATCTCCTTATCGTAAGAGCCGATTTTTTTGATCTTTTCCAGATGCCTGGCTTCGTTGAGGGTATCGCCTTCCATGGCGTAAATTTTCGCCATGATGAAATGTGCCCTCACGTTGGAAGGATTCGCATCCAAAATATCCCGGATTAAAATCCGGGAATCGACGTAATTCCCCATCGCCGCGAGTGCCAATGCCTTTTCGAATGCGTCCTTTTTGGACTGAATCAAAAAAGATCCCGCTGCTACGATCAGGATGATACCTGCTGCAATAAGAATTACGAAGATCATGTTCCGGAATTTCCCGTTATTTACCAAATAAATGTTGGATAAAATCAAACCTTTTCAGTATCGTGCTCTCGATGGGAAGAATCACCTACCTTCGGTTCGCCTTCTCCCTGTTCTTTCGGGATGCGACTACAAGTTTTCTTCATATCTTCTTCTCCACGTTCTTCGCGACCGGTCTGATCCTGAGTTTTTTCTCGATTCGGACGGACAAATCCGTTTCCGACGTTTCTAGTATCGATCTCTTCCGCAATTCTCCCTACTTGGTTTTGGCTCTTTCTAGCGCCGCACTGATTTTTATGGGAATTGTCAGGACGACGAGCCGCTCCGGAGACACCGGAATTATGATGGCCGTCGGCGGAAACCGCTTCGGGTGCATCCTTTTGGAAACTACGGAACTCTGGATCATTCACGGTTTCGGCTTCGTTTTGGCCTCCGCTGCCAGCTTTTTTTACCCGCCGGGAAATCCGGCCTTGGTATCCGTTTTGGATTATGCGAGCGCCTTCCTATACGAATCCGCTCTGCTCGGTCTCGCGGGAGGATGCACCGCCTTCCTCCATACATTAGTCGATCCGTACAGATCCATCCGGAGGGGAAAATGATCCTACGGATCAACAATCTTTCCCGCACATACGGAAACACGAAAGCGGTAAATTCCGTTTCCTTCGACGTGAACCAATCCGATTATGTCGCCATCGTGGGTCCATCCGGTTCCGGAAAAACGACCTTACTTTCCATGATTACCGGAATGCTGACGAGTAGTTCGGGAGAAATCTATTTCGATACCCTAAAACTCTCCAGCATGACCAAAGGAACTCTCGCGAAATTTCGGGCCCGAAATATCGGACTCATTTTCCAATTTTCCGAACTGATTTCCCATCTGACTGTGGAAGAGAATATTCTTCTCCCCGCCCTTTTGGTCGGGAAATTCGGAGAGCAGGAATATAAGGAAAAATGCGAATATCTCATTTCTAGCCTGAACCTGAATTCTATCCGGGACCGATTGCCGACCAGACTTTCCGGTGGCCAGATCCAGATGACCGCAATCGCGAGAGCCCTGATCAATGAACCCGAAATCCTGTTGGCGGACGAACCTTCCGGAGATCTGGATCCCGAAAACAGCGAACTGGTGAGAAAATTGCTCTCCGACTTCAATTCCAGAGGATTGACCGTACTCCTCGTAACCCACGATATGAACCTGGCGTTCGACGCAAAGACGATCTACGAAATGCGGGAAGGGAGCTTTACCCGAGTCGTAAAATGAAATCCTTTCTGGGATTGGACATCGGCGCACAAAGCGTTAAGGCATGTAAGGCGGACGAGCACGGATCCATTCTATTCGAATCGTCGGTTTCCACCGGATCGGAAATGGACGGAGAAGCGTTCTTAACCTCCCTGAAAAAGCTGGTATCGGAACTCCTGCAAAAAGGTCCGGTATCCGCGATCGGGTTAGGAAGTCCCGGTCCGATAGATAAGGACAAAGGCATTCTGTTATCTTCCGCCAATCTGCCCAAACTTAAAGACGTCCCCGTCGTTCCTTATCTAAAGGAGACGTTCGGACTTCCCGTTTATTACGACAACGACGCGAACTGCGCCGCGTTAGGGGAATATTGGTACGGACAAGGAAAAGGGTCCCCCAATCTTCTCGTGCTGACATTGGGGACGGGCATAGGAGGAGGCTGGATTCACGAAGGCAAACTCTTCGACGGTTACAAAGGCAACAGCATGGAAGTGGGGCACACTACGATACGCCCCGGCGGATCTCCCTGCGGATGCGGCCACAAAGGTTGCGCGGAAGCGTACTTTAGTGCCAGCGGATTTTCCACTAGATACAAAGAGCTGACCGGCAACACGTTTCGAAACGCCGAGGAGTTCTTTGCTCGAGCGGAAAAAGGCGAACGCGAGGCCGCTAGAATTTTGGACGAAGGAAAAGAGGTCCTGGCCGAACTGATCCGCAACCTGATCCACATCCTAAATCCGGAATGCATCGTTTTGTCCGGAGGCTTGGTGCGATCCTATTCTCTTTTCGGAAAACCGCTTGAAAATCGCGTTAGAGAAATCATTTTTCCCGTATTCAGAGACTACGTTCGCATTTTAGCGGGTGGCTCCATCACCGGAGCGCTCGGCGCAGCGAGTCTTTGTTTGGGACGGAACGAATGAACGACGCAAACTGTCTTTTTTGCAGGATTATCCGGAAGGAAATCCCGGCCAAAATCGCCTACGAGGATGAAAATATATTAGCATTTCATGATATTTCTCCCCAAGCGCCGGTTCATGTTTTAGTTATCCCTAAAAAGCATTACGTGTCTCTAGACGAACTAGGAGAAGGGGAAAAGAATCTGGCAGGGGAGCTTCTCTTTCGCATTCGGGAATTGGCGAGATCCCTCGGACTGGCGCAAAACGGCTACCGCGTGGTCAATAATAGGGGCCCACAAGGCGGCCAAACCGTCTTCCACCTACACTTTCACCTGTTAGGCGGTCGACAGATGACCTGGCCTCCGGGCTGAACCGTTGGAGTTCCTCCTTGAAAAAACTCGCGATCGGAATCTTAATCAGCGGCATTTCCTTGGGTTTCCTATTTTGGAAACTGGACCTTTCCGGTTTTGCCAATATCCGGGAAAGATGGGAGCCTATATATTTGCTGCCTTTTTTTGCGGCGATCATCTGGGGCTTGTCGCTTTTTTCCTGGAGATGGTACCTTCTCCTCGGAAAAAGGATCCCGTTTAAGACCGCGCTTCTCTCTTCGTTTATCGGCGTGGGAGCGAACCAATTCCTGCCCGCACGGGGCGGCGATATTTTCCGGCTGTACTTATGCAAAAAGGATTCGGACGCCAACTACGGATCCCTGGTGAGCGCTCTCTTTCTGGAAAAAGTTTTGGATTTCGCTTTCATCTTCAGCGCGGGACTCGGCGCTTTCTTCCTGTTGGGCATTCACCAGGATTTCGTACGTTTCCTATTGCCGCTCGTGGGAATCGCTTCCATTTTGGGAGTCCTCGTTTTCGTGCGTTTTTTCCACAAAGGGATCGCATCGTTGGGAGAAGCGTTATTTTCAAAAGTGGGAAAAGGGGAATTTTTCCGCAGCAAACTCTCCCCTCTCGTCCTGGAGCTGGGCGGATTTTTAAGTCTGAACAATGCGGGAAAGCACGGCTTACTCACCGGCTGCACTTGGCTCTTTGGTTACGGACTCCATTATACTTTGTTACAGTATTTGGTAGGAATCCATTTAAGTCCGATGGAGACCGTATTCATCATGTTTTGCGGAGCCGTAGGAGTGATGGTCCCTTCCGCACCGTCCGGTGCAGGTGTATACCACGCTTCCATTACTTCGGGATTCGTCTTATTAGGAAGGGAAAGTTCGGAAGGATTGGTCTACGCCACTACGGTACATCTAGGGCAGATGGTTTCTCTAGGAATCTTAACGGCGATTCTTTATACGTATTGGTCCTTTACCGGAAAAGAACGCATTCCCGCGGAATTGTCCGGGGAAAAAGACTGAACCCCTTGTTCGCTTATACATTACCGATAAAATAAAAATCCCGCAGGGAAATTTCCCGCGGGATTTTATCCGAAAAAAGAATCAGTTCAATTCGCGGAGAATTTTTGCATGTCCTCGCAACCGGGAATCGTGCGCTGTTTTCCTTGGCTTCCTTTATAGAAATCGCAAGTCGTTTTTTCCACCGCCGCAATGCAGGTTTCGAAAGAGGAGACCATATCCGCGGTGACTTCTTGTTTCTTTTCCTGACGTGCCTTACGAGCCTTCTCGAAATTTTCCTTGAAATAGGCTTCGCAATTCTCTTCCGATTGCATAAACGGAGGGATCATGTTGCGGTACTGGGCCGGGACTTTTGCGAGTTCGTCTTTCGTACACTCTATCGTCTTGGAACACATGACTTTCTGGAATTTCGGGGCCAATTCCATCAGCCTTTCCTCGGGAGATTTGGAAGATTTGCAATCTCCTAAGGAAAGGATACAGAGAGCGCATAGCGATAGCAGGATTGAAATTCTCATCGGAAACTCCGGTAAATAAATTTTAAACCAACCTAACGAAAAGATTCGATCGGGAAATTCTTTTTCCGAAGCTTTGGAAGAAATTTCCAAAACCTCGTCCGCTTTAATGGAGGATGCCGATTCGAAGATGGAATCAGGCCACGTTTTTGAACAGCCGATGGACCACCGCTTTCCGCCCCACTCCTTTCAGAGAGGCTTCGGAAGTTTCCCAGATATATCCTTTTTCGCTCAGCATACGATCCACTCCCGGAGTTTTCAGGACGGATTGGGTCACCCAAATTTCTCCGGCTTGCGCCAGACCCTGCACCCTCGCGGCTATGTTCACACTTTGACCGAAATAGTCCAATCTCTCGTCGTTGATGACCGCCAAGGAAGGCCCTTCGTTCAAACCCACTTTCAATCCGATCTCGAAACCTTGGGTATGCGCCTCCTGATTCATACGATCGATCCTACTCATCATCTCGAGGGAAGCCAACAGTCCTTCGACGGGAGAGGAAAACGTGGCCATGATCGCGTCGCCCATGGTCTTTACTATGGCACCGTTATGTTTTTTAACGGCCTCCATTAAGAGTCGGAAATGCTCCTGGACCAACTTGTACGCGATCATGTCGCCGGCCTTATCGTACATCTCCGTGGAACCTCTTAGATCGGTGAACATGATCGTAAGACTTTTGACGTTCAGATTTAGATCGGACCTCAACTGCTGCACTCGGAACAAATCACGGAAGGTCTGATTATTCAGCAGATTTTTGGCCGTCAGGAATTCGGAGACCCGAGTAGGATGACGCCTGGTAATTTCCTGGATTCGACCGGGATTGGGGGCAAGATGCAACCCACCGGCCTTATTTATGGTACGATTCGTGATCTTAACCTCGTACTTACCTTTGGGAAGATGCAATTCCGAAGGAGTAAAACCCGTAGGAAGAAGAATCAACTCCACCGTATCCATAATTTGCGGACCTTCCTTATCGAAGTGGAGAAAGGCGGCCGAATTATTTTCCACCGACGTAAACTGGTACACCTTCACATTCTCCGCATCCACCTCGATCGTGATCGTGCTGTTCGGTTCCATATTCAGTAATCCGCGGAGAGTTGTGGTCAGAAACTGGAGCAACTGCGGGGATTTTTGGTAATTTTGCGAAAAGTGAAAATTGTAATAGGACTGGACGTCTTGTAGGGAAAGAGCCGTAAAGTCGATACGTTTTACCGAAGGATGGATCGTGAAGGTGACTTCGACCTGATCGTCCAGAGTGGTGGGAATATCTATATTACAAATATAGCAATGAAAGGAATTTTGATCGATCTCATCGAGGGACTTATGACTAGAGGCGACTCCTCCGCAAGCGGGACAGACCATATTATAAGCTATGTCGAAAAGTCCGATTTTCGCGCCGTGTAGAAATAGATCCAAAGATTTACCGGAATCGAAACCGGTCTTAGAAGCAAACCGAAACGGATTGATCCGGATCAAATCCCAGACGTCCGATTTTCTCAAATGTCCGATAAAGGTCCGAACGTCGGATTTGTCCAGGTTGGAAAACCCTTCCAACGATTTTTCCTTTTGCTCCAGATTGGCTTCTTGAAACATGGCACCCCCTTTCGAACTCTTTCGGTTTCATAATATGTTAATGTAACGGAAATAATTACAATTTATTTGACGTTCATCGATCCTTTTCGGCGGAAAGAAAGTCGGATTTTCCATTCGATTTTTATGAGAGAAAGGAATTTTTGTTTTTTTGCGTCCAAAATCTGCGAAAGAGATTTATTCATTCCCATCGGGAAAATCAGAAAGTAAGGTACCCACCCCGGACGATCCTATGGAAAAAATCAAAAACGGAAAGAACTCGCGAGTGGTCATCACCGGAATAGGAGTCATTCTCCCGAATACGTTCACCGTTCAGGATTTTTGGACCAACATTTCCGAGGGAAAATCCCAATTGGATTTCATCTCCCGTTTTTCCACGGAGAATTTTCCCGTGAAAGTAGCCGGTGAGATGAATACTTTCGATTGGAAACGCCACCTTCCGGAATTGGGCGAAAAGCACGCGAAGAATTATAATACGGAGACCTTCGCCCTGATGTCCGCCATGGAAGAGGCGAATAAGGATGCCAAAATCGCCAAGAATTCCTTGGACCCGTCGCGGGTCGGATTCATCGATTCCTCTTCTCGAGCCTCTCTTTCTTGGTGGGAATTCGCTTGGAAAAAGTATCTGGAGGAAAAGGACGAGAGCGTATTCGATCGCTATTCCGTTTTGACTTCCATGGCTTCCAACCCTACCAATCTCACTGCCATAAACGCGAATATACAAGGATTCGTGACCACCATTTCCGCGGCTTGCGTAGGGGGCCATCACGCCATCAGTCTTTGTTACCAAGCGATCCGTAAGGGAAGAGCGGAAGTCATGTATGCCGGAGGTCACGAATTCCCTCTTCTCAAACCGCTCATGATGATGTATTCCGATCCGACAAGTCGGGTTATGTCCATGGAAAAGGAAAATCCGAAGCGAGGGATCCGCCCCTATGATAAGAATCGGGACGGCTTCTTATTGGGAGAAGGAGCAGTCGTCTTAGTGTTGGAAAGACTGGATCGTGCGCTGGAGAGGGGAGCGAGAATTTACGCCGAAGTTCTGGGAACCTATAGTTATAACGAAGCCGATCATGCGTTACGGATGGACTTAACGGGAAAAAAAGCCGCCGCAGGATTAAAGCACCTGATCCGAATCAGCAACCTGCATTTGGGAGATATAGATTATTTTTGCGGCCACGGAACGGGAACGTATAACAACGATTTGGCGGAAAGTAGAGCCGTTTCCCACTTGTACGAAGGAAAACCCAAATTTCATTGGTCTCCGGTAGGCTCCATCAAACCGATTTTCGGACATACGTTCGGAGCCGCCGGAATCATCAACGTAGCCGCGACTTCCTTGATGCTTCGGAACCAGATCATTTGTCCTACTATCAATTTGACGGACCCAGATCCGGAATGCGACCACGATCACGTCGCG
Organism: Leptospira fluminis; assembly: GCF_004771275.1. Taxonomy (GTDB): domain Bacteria; phylum Spirochaetota; class Leptospiria; order Leptospirales; family Leptospiraceae; genus Leptospira_B; species Leptospira_B fluminis. The sequence continues at coordinate 152,277 of NZ_RQEV01000017.1, forward strand.
GACGGCGCAAGAAAAACAAGATTGCGATACGCCATATCCATGGCCTTTGCGATCGGCAGCCAATCTTCTTTTGTGAGCCTGGCGGCTCCCGATTTTTAAAGTCGATTGATACGGACCAAAAGTACCGTATGATTGTCACGGGTCATCTTTAGGTTCGCCTCTTCGGATAGAATGGAACAGATCTCTTTGAGATCTTCATGTTCCCGGATCACTTTTTCCATATAATCGATATTCAAGACCTCGGTGAGTCCGTCCGTGCAAAGCAGAATATGATCCCCCGGTGACAATTTTCCGGTTAGATCGAAAATATCCGCCTGCATGTCCTTACTTCCGCCTCCGATACAACTCGTCAAAAGGTTGCGGCCGGAAAGACCTCCCAATTCCTCGCTGATATTGTGGTCCACGGTGACCTTGCTCAACCTGCCGTCCGTCATGTGATACAGACGACTGTCGCCTACGTTAAATACCCAGGATTTCTTTTTTCCCAAGAGACAACCCACTAAGGTCGTCCCCATACTCGGTTTTCCGATGGACTGTCCGTGAAAATTCACCTCGGTATTGATTTTTCGGATCAGGTTTTTCCAGCCGAGAGGAGGAAGTTCCTCCAGAGGTTGGATCGCGCGGGCCATCCAGGAAAGCTTTTCCAAAGCGGTTTTGCTGGCGACTTCCCCCGCCTCGTGCCCTCCTAATCCGTCGGCTAAAGCAAAAAGAGCGGGAAAATCCTCCGTGTCGGTCTCCCTGACTTCCGCAAGTTCTCCCTGAACCTGCCCGCATAGAAATTCTCCGTTGGCAAAGAACGAATCTTCGTTGTGGGAGCGAAAGTTTCCCTTGTCGGTGATTGCATAATAGCGGATGTTCATTTTTAGAAATTCCGAATATAGGTCCGGAACCCTGCGATCTTTTACAAGAATGCACCGGTTTCATCCGTCCTACAAGAAAAAAGAGCGTTTTGAGACGGCCGAAAACGCGGGTTCTATTTTGCGGAATACCCTCCATCCACAGGCAGGGCCACGCCGGTAACGAAAGAGGACTCGTCGGAACAAAGCCAAACCGCCGCCTGCGCTACCTCTTCCGGCTCCGAAAGTCGACGTAAGGGGTGAAGACCGGTGATCCGACGTTCCGCATCCGCAGGATCGGAGGAACTCCTAAATAAACCTGTCAACATTTCCGTCCGAATGAACCCGGGGCAGATCGCGTTTACACGAATTCGATCTTCCGCATATTCCAAGGCCGCGGACCTGGTCAGGCCGATAATTCCGTGTTTGGCGGCGGAATAGGGCGCTACCTTCCAGTCCGCGCCGACGATCCCGGCTACGGACGATACGTTCACGATCGCACCTCTTCCTCTTTTCAACATCAGCGGAATTTGATACTTCATACAAAGCCAAGTACCTTTCAAATTCACGTCGATTACTTTGTCCCATACCTTTTCCGGATAATCGTGCAAAGGCAGCGCCAGCCCTCCGATTCCCGCATTGTTGACCGCGAAATCCAATCCACCGTAAAGCGACTCCGCCTTTTGAACGAATTCTCGGACTCCGGAATCTACCGAAACGTCGCAAACGAAAAACTTCGCCTCTCCTCCGGACGAAGCGACTTCGGCTTCCACCTTTTTTCCTTCCTCTTCCCGTCTTCCGCAGAATAGGACTTTGGCTCCGCGCGCCGCTAATTCCAAAACCACGGCTCGTCCAATCCCGGTATTCCCTCCGGTTACGATCGCTATTTTATCTTTCATGAATGCTCGATTCGATCTCGGATTTCCCGAGAGGGGCTTCGGTGAGAGGAAGTAATACGGTATTTACGGAGCGAGTCAACCAAAATCTCTAATTGATTTTACGCGTCGGACTGCTACGCACGGTATTTAAATATTTCTTTAAGTGTTCGTTGATTTTTTCCAAATCCGATAATTCCTCGCTCAGATCCGCGATTTTCAGATCGTTGACCAGCATCAATAAGTACCGCAATTCCTCTAGATGCTCCTTGGCTCGAAGTATATTCCGGATTTTCTCGGATCGTATACGGGCTCCCCAAGCTCCCGAGATTCGGGCAGGTATCCGGGAAGAAACGGACCTTACCCTTTCGATCCAGGAGTCCTCCGCCTTCGACCGCAATTCATCGCACAACGCATACAACCTGAGCACGAAATCGTGTGCGATTTTCCATACCTCCAGTCTCTGGAAGCCGGATTGAACTTCGGTATCTGCGGAAAAATTCGAGGTCCCCACGGGAGGACTGGGCATAGATTGGATTTTCCCGGACGCGAACTTTTCCCGGAAAGGCGCGGGAACAAAACTCACTTTTCTTTGTTTATAATCGAAAAATAATACTCTGATTTTAACGAGGGAGACTTTTCTTCTTCTGCCGTCCTTGGACAGCCGAAAATACAGATCGAAAGATTTATCCTCCAACCGATCCAAGGAAACGTCTATGGTCGCCACATCCCGGTAAAGTAATTCGCCTTCGTAGCGTATCGAAGCGTTCGCGAAAATGATGCTATATCCGTGGATGTCCATCACGGAATATCCCAGAAATTGGAAAAAGCGGAGATGAGCTTCCATCACCAATTCCATGATGGTTGCAAAAGAGACATGGAGATCCATGCTGAGATCGGTCTTTCGAATCGGAATTTCCGTCGTAAAATAATATCTTTCGGGAAATTCCGACTCCTGTCCCGAAGAGGTTTCGGCTTTCATTCGGAAAACTTTTCCCGAAACTCCTTCGGGATCTCCAAAGTCTTGCGGGCTTTGTAGTCGTAAAATACCAGGGAAACTTTCACAATGGCGACTTCTTCCCTCTCGGGAATCTTCGTTGCGAAGAAGATCAAATCGCAGGATTTATTCCCGAGATTCGTGACGGCCACCTGCCAATCCAAACGCTCCCCTTCTCTGGCTTCGGACCGATAGTCTACTTCCAATTTCGGAACGATGATATTAGCCCCGGCGATGTTCGATTTGGACCAGGAAAAATGCTCCAAAAACCCGTCAAAGACCTTGTCGACCAGAGGAATCAAAGTGGCATAGGTCACATGGGAAACGAAAATCCCTCCGATTACGGTCGCGCTCCGAATATCCGCATTTTGAACCTGGACTTCCATCCGATAATCGAAGTGTGACGGAACGGAGATCTGAGACATGATTTTCTCTTTCGAAGGAAAGATCCCTTTTTAATATCGGTCCCGTAAAAACGGTTCTTGAAAGGAGGATGCGAATCCGATTCTATAATAGACTCCAACGTTAGGCGAATTTAAGTCTTTTTTTCCGAAAGTTTTCCGATTTCACCGTTGATTTTAATTTTCATCCGATTTCTCGGGTCACCGGTATGAAAATCCGGTTTTTTCCGTCAAATCCATGATAATCTGTTGGGAGTTTACCGTGTGCCGTTCCACGGTTAGAATTTCTACGCTAGAATGCAATGCTTAGAGAATCTTACCATCCAGAACCGGTCAAAATTCTTTCGGATCCGGACAGTCTTGTACGGGAATTCGTTAAACCGGGAATGTACTTACATTTGGCCGCAACAATGTCCCGACCGAATGCGTTGATTTATTCCTTGGCTCGGGTTTTTAAAGATAAAAATCCGGAATTCACATTTAGCGTTGCGGGAATCCACTCAAGCGCACATTCCATCGCACTTTCCGGTATTGCAAAAAAAGTCATCACCGGTTTTGCGGGAGACACTTATCCCAAACCCAGTCCGAATTCTTTGTATAGGGATCTATTGGAAGGAAAGCCTTTTCAAGTGGAACTTTGGTCCTTACTCACGATCATACAACGCTTGATCGCCGGAGCCATGCGTCTTCCGGGATTCGTTTCCAATTCCTTGGTCGGCTCCGACTTGATTACGGATAAATTGGGAAAATCCGCCTTTCTATATAACAAACCCACCGAAGGCAATCCTTATGGAGAAGCCGCCGCTTCCCATCTTTCCACCGAAACGAAAGGAATCCGGGGGAAAGACCTTCTGTTTATTTCGCCATTGAATCCGGAATACACGCTTATGCACGGCGTAGTTGCGGACGAAGACGGAAACATCGTACTCTGCCCTCCGGTGGGGGAAGGAACCTGGGGGGCCATGGCCGCGATAAAAGGAGTCATCGCCACCGTGGAAAAGATCGTCCCCCGAGGAATGATCCCGCCGGAAATCGTAAGCGTGCCGAGCAGTAGAGTGATCGGATTGGCCGTAGCCAGGTTCGGAGCCCATCCGCAATCGCTTCGAGTCCACAATCTTCCGGACCTGCCGGCGTTCAAGGGAATCGAAACGTATTTGGACGACTATGAATTCCAATCCGAAGCCAACGAGTGCGCGGGAGTTCCGAGCAGAGCGGCAAGATGGTACAAACAATTCGTCGACCTAGCGCGAGGACACGAAGAGTATCTGGAAGAGATCGGTACGGATAAATTACGAAGATTGAAAATGATTCCTCCGGAACACCGACTCACTCGAAAAGAGGACCCGAATACCGTAAACGATTCGGAACAGATGATCATTCTCGCCGCGAGGGCCGTGATAGAACGGGTAAAAAAAGGAGGTTACAAGACTATACTCGCGGGAATTGGAGCCGCTCACATGGCTGCTTGGACCGCCTTTAAATTATTGGAACAACAGGGAATCTCCATCCGTGTCATTTCCGAATTGGGATTTTACGGAATGAGTCCCTTTCCCGGAGACGTTTTTTTATTCAGCCAACTTCACGCTCACAATTGTTTCATGCTTTCCGAAACGGCCCAGGTTTTAGGGACCATCGTTCCGGATTCCTGCCTCGGGGTGATCGGAGCCGCGGAACTCGATTGGTTCGGAAACGTGAATTCCGTTGCGGACGGAAAAGGGAAATTCCTGGTGGGTTCCGGAGGAGCCAACGATATCGTCTCGGTTGCAGATACCGTTGTGGTAGCCAAAGCGAACCGGCAAAGATTCGTGAGAAAGGTGAAGCATATCACTTCCCCGGGCGAAAGAATCATTGAAGCCGTCTGCCAATTCGGACGCTTTCAAAGGGACTCCCTGTCCGACCACCCTTTCGAATTGTATTCCTGGATCCCACCCGCCTCCGATGAAGAAATGGAAACCGTGGAAGCGGTGCTCAGGTACACTCTTTGGTTACCTCCCGATGAGGAACTTCCTATGCGGAAAGAGCCTCCGATTACGGCGGACGAACTGACCGTCTTACGGGAGCTGGATCCGGAAAGAATCTACACGGAGCAGTTTATGGTTTATACTCGTCTGCCTTAATTGGGCAAATATGTGTACAAATCGTGGAATTATGACTGGAAATTTATTGTTTAGCTGGGAAAAATTGAATCATGTCCAACCATAGCCTGGGCGTTTCCAACGGAGTTTGCATCACCGGATTCGGTCATTATCTACCGGAACAAATCGTTACGAACGACGAGATCCGTTCCCGACTGAAATATCCGGAAATGCACCCTGCCGAAAAGGCCGTAATCGGAAACATCGGCGTCTCGAAGAGACATAGAGCCTCGGAAAAAGAAACCCCCGCTTATATGGCGGCTAAAGTCGCGGAAATGGTCTTAGCGGATGCAGGGAAAAAACCCGAAGATGTGGATCTATTCCTATTGGCGAACTGGACCGATCGCTATTACGTTCCGGAGCTGGCCCCGCAAGCATCCGTACTAGCCGGCACAAAACGAGCGCTCGCCTTCGATATTTGTACTGCATGCACCGGTTTCATTCACGGAGTGCAAATGGCCTCGGCATTCCTTTGTTCCGGAAAATTCAAAAACGCGTTGGTAATCGGGAGCGAGCGTTTTTCCGCCCGGACCAGAATTGGCGGTTACGGGGAATTTACCGCCGGAGACGGAGCAGCCGGAGTGTTATTGGAGTTTACGGGAGAAAAAGAATTCGGAATCATTGATTCCTTTTTGAAAAACGACGGCAAGCTGGCCCCGATCATCATCACCGGTCCTCCTCCAGAAAGCTATATCAAAAGTTTTCCTGAGCTGGTACCGAATGCGGTCGACTTGACGCTTTCCGCAATGGACGACCTGCTGCAAAGAAATCGTTTCGCTGTGGAAGATATAGATTGGGTCGTTCCACATCCGGGAACGGATGCGGTGCTCCAGGACGTCTTAAAGAGGACTCCGTTTCCGAGAGAGAAGATTCTTACGAACTTCGAGAACGTGGGAAACATTTCGGCGGCTTCGATACCGATCGTCCTTTCGGAGTTTTATCGAAAAGGAACGTTTAAAAAAGGGGATCTCTTTTTGTCTCCCGCCGTCGGGGCGGGGTTCTACTGGGGAGGACTCCTGTTTCGGCTTTGATTCCGCAGGCAGAGAGAGAAAGTCGGAAAGGATTTTCGACATAGATAAAAACAGGTGAAGTGACTAGATGATCGTAACAGGATTCGAACTTCGGGAAAGATTAAATGCCGAATCCTCTTCGGAAGTGTACAAGGCGGTACGCAAAGAAGACGGAAAATTCGTAATTATAAAATTTCTTCCTTTATTGGATGAACTGCATCCGTCGGTCGTGAACCTGAGGAACGAATACGAAATCCTCAGGACTCTGAACGGAGGAAAATTCGTTCGCGCGATCAATTTCGAAAAACTTCCGGACGGGTACGCCCTCTTCATGGATTTCATGCCCGGAGGAGTACTAAAACAGCATATCGTTCAAAATCCCCTCCCGTTGCAGGAATTCTTTTCCGTCTCGGTTCAACTAGCCGAACGCTTGGGTGATATACATACCAAAAAGATCATCCACAAAGATATCAAACCGGAAAACATAATATACAATAGGGAAGAAAACGAAGTACGGGTCATCGACTTCGGGATCTCCACCCGACTGACCAAAGAGGAAACCTCCTGGTCCTCCCCCAACATATTGGAGGGATCCATACAGTACGTTTCTCCGGAACAAACGGGAAGAATGAACCGCTCGGTAGACTATAGGAGTGATTTTTATTCGCTCGGAGTTACGTTCTACGAAATGCTTACGGGCACTCTTCCGTTCGAGGGGGAAGATCTTCTGCAATTGGTCCATTCTCATATGGCAAAGAATCCTGCGCCTCCGAAAAAGCTGAGGCCGGAGATACCTAACGTACTTTCCGATATCGTAATGAAGATGTTGGCCAAGACCGCCGAAGACCGTTACCAGACGGCAAAAGGGCTTCAGGGCGACTTGGAAAAAGCTTATTCTCTCTGGAAAGAAAATTCGAATTTTCCCGACTTTCCTCTGGCGCAAAACGACTATTCCCAGGAATTCAAGGTCCCTCAGAAACTATACGGAAGAGGCGACTATATCGAGGCTTTGTTAGGGGAATTCAAGGAAGTCGCCGCCGACGGGAAAACCAAAATGGTTCTGATCGCAGGCTATTCCGGAGTCGGAAAATCCTCCCTGGTCCGGGAAATCAATAAACCTCTCACCGAATCCAAAGGCTACTTCATAACGGGGAAATTCGACCAGTACAATCGGAACCTTCCTTTTTCCGCGGTCATACAGGTCTTTTCCAGCCTGATCGAACTGATCCTGACGGAACCTCCCGAAAGAATAGAGGCCTGGCGATCCAAAATACGCAAGGCTCTCGGCGCCAACGGAAAAGTGGTCACGGATGTGATTCCCGAATTGGAAATCATCATCGGAAAACAAGAACCGATTCCCGAGTTGGGACCCCAAGAGAACGCGAACCGCTTTTACGTCGTATTCCAGAATTTTATAAAAGTATTCGCGGCCTCCGAACATCCTCTGGCGATTTTTCTGGACGATATGCAATGGGCGGATACCGGCTCTTTGGAATTGCTCAAGAATCTCATGGAAGACGTAACGGTAAGTTATCTTTTCCTAATGCTTGCTTACCGAGACAACGAAGTGGACGCTTCGCATCCCTTCCGAACGCTTATCGATACTTTAAGCAAGGAAGGCTTGGATCCGCACGAAATCGAGCTGCATCCTTTGTTGTTAAAGGACGTCAACGAGCTCCTTTCCGAAAGCCTAAGATGCGGACCGGAAGAAACCAAAGAACTCGCCGAAATCGTCCATTCCAAAACCGGAGGGAATCCTTTTTTCATCGGGGAATTACTCAAACAATTGTCCCGAGAGGAAATGGTCTATTTCGATGCAGGCTCGGGAAGGCCGGGAGAAGGCCGCTGGAAATGGAATCTCGCTAAAATTCGGAATACGAAAATTTCGGATAACGTAGTCGAGTTACTCGTCGATCGCATCCGCAAATTGGCACCCGAAATTCAGGAGACGCTAAGGATGGCGGCCAGCATCGGAAGCAATTTCGATCTTTCCTTGTTGGCGCGCATCCTGGGAAAAACCTTCAAAGAAACTTCCGCATCTTTGCAGGAATGTATCAACGAGGAATTGATCGTTCCGGTGGGTGAAAATTATAGGATCGCGGAATCCTTTTTGGAAACCGCGGCAAACAAGGAAAAAAACGAGCAGACGGCAAAGACCGTCCTTTTCCGGTTCCAGCACGACAGAGTCCAACAGGCCGCTTACGAGATCATCGACGAGGAAAAGAAGAAGCAGATCCGTCTCGGCATCGGAAGAATGCTTTTGCAAGGAACCGAAGGAAAGCATTTGGAAGACATCGTCTTCGACGTCGCAAATCATCTGAATACCGGCTCTTCCCTTATCGGAGATCCGTCCGAAAAAAAACGACTGGCCGAATTAAACCTACTCGCGGGCAGAAAAGCCAAAAACTCCACCGCTTACCAACCCGCCTTGGTTTATATAGAAAAAGGAAGGGATCTGCTCTTCACTCTCCCAGAGGGAACAAAGGGGGACGACGTCCTTTGGTCCGTCTTTTACGACCTCTGCTATTCCATTCATAAGGAACTCGCAGAAATTCTCTACCTTACTGGAAACTTCGAAGACTCTCAGAAGATCATAGATGTGTTGTTGAAATACGGAAAAACTTCGGTAGAACAAGCCGAGGCTTACAATATGCTCATCATCCAGTATTCCGCCTTGGGAAAATTCGATCTAGCCCTGCCCACGATCGTAAAAGCGCTCAAACCCCTAGGCGTGGATATTCCGGAAACGGATTTCGGACAGGTCCTGACCCAGGAAATGGAGATCGCGAACGAAGCCCTGGAAGGAAAAACGGTGGATTCCCTATTGGATCTTCCCCTGATGCAGCAACCGGAACACATCATGGCGGTAAACCTTCTGATCGGTGCGATCCCTACCGCGTACAATTTCGCACTCGCATTATTTCCCGTAATCTGCGTAAAGATGGTGAATCTCTTCCTAAAACACGGAAACCTCTCCGATCCTTACGGTTATTCTTCTTACGGAGTCGTACTGGCCTCGGGATACCAAGAATACAGAAAAGGATTCGAATTCGCCGAACTCGCGGTCAAGGTTAGCGAAAAGCACAAAAACCCGAGCGGAACCACCAAAGCCGCGAATATTCTGGCCAACTACACGAATCCGTTCGTAAAGCACCTGAAATTTTCCGAAGACATCAACCAAAAGGGAATACAATCCAGCCTCGAATCCGGAGAATTTCTACACGGCGGATATTGCGCCATGAACGACGCGGTCAACATCGTTCTACAATCCAAGAATATCGAATCCGCCGCGTTGAAAGTGGAAGCGCTTTTGAAATTTTCTCGAAAGGTGAAAAATAATCTAGCGATAGACACCGTGCTCGCTTCCGCTTTGGTCCTTTCGAACCTGAGGGGGAAGACGACTTCCCATATGGAATTTTCCACCGAAGAAATGGACGAAACCCAGTTCGTGGAACTCTGCAACACTCACCAAAGCCCTTTCCCGATCTGCCTCTTTAAGATCATGAAAGCGAGAGTCCTACTTACCTACGGAGAATTCGCTACCGCTCTCAAGGAGTTGGACGAGGCGGAAGGTCTTTTGGGTTATATCTCGGGACAAATCTCCGTGGAGGAGCACGCGTATCTTCACGCGCTAGCTATGGCGGCGAACTTTAAGTCCTCTTCCCAAGCCCAAAAAACGAAATTCCTGGAAAAGATCAAACGGAACCTAGCGAAACTGAAATTACTTTCGGAAAACTCGCCGGAAAATTTCGAGCACAAATACCTACTGGTGGACGCGGAACTTTCCCGTCTGGAATACAAGAACTGGAAGGCGGCAAAAACCTACGAGCAAGCGGTACAGCTCGCCGCTAAAAACGAATATTCCAACGACGAAGCTCTAGGATGCGAATTGGCGGCGAGGTTCTGGCTGGCGAAAGGCAGCGCGAAAATCGCGGCTCAATATATTAGTGAATCCTACTATAGATACGGAAAATGGGGTGCTCTTAAGAAGCAGGAGATGCTGCGCGTGGAACATCCCGAATTCGTGAGAGAGAAAAGCAGAGGCACATTCCGCACCGCCTATACTCTCGGAACGATCGGGACCCATACCGCTTCCGCCACGGAAGTATATACCGGACAAACTCTCGATTTCCAATCCATACTCAAAAGTTCGAACGTGATTTCCGGAGAGATCAAACTGGAAGCTCTTCTGGATAAACTGATGCAGATCTCCATCGAAAACGTAGGCGCCCAAAAAGGAATCCTCATCCTGAAACGCGACGGAAAACTTTCGATAGAGGCGGAAGGAAACATTTGGAGCGAGGAAATCCACGTACTCCAGGGAATTCCCGTTCAAGAAAGTACGAATATACCGATCAGCATCATCTACTACGTGGAAAGGACAAAAGAGGATCTCGTACTGAAAAACGCCTACGCCGACGAGAAATTCAATAAGGACCCTTACATCCGCGAACAGAAGACCAAATCGGTGCTCTGCTCCCCCATCATCAAGCAAGGGGAATTGATCGGGATTCTCTATCTCGAAAACAATCTCTCGGAGGCGGCCTTTACCTCCGACCGACTGCAAACCATCTCCATCCTGTCCTCGCAGGCGGCGATTTCCATCGATAACGCCCTATTGTACGCGAACCTCGAGGACAAGGTGACAGAAAGAACCAAGGAACTAGCCCGTGCAAATGATGATCTGGCCCTTAAGAACCAGCACATTACGGATAGTATTACATATTCTTTAAATATCCAGCAAGCCATCCTACCCGCCGACGAACTTCTCAGCAAGACTCTGGCAGAATATTTCGTGGTTTTCAGACCGAAGGACATCGTTTCGGGGGATTTTTACTGGTTTTACAAACAGGAAGAAGCGGTCTTTCTCGCGGCAGTCGATTGCACTGGTCACGGAGTGCCGGGAGCCCTAATGTCTATGATCGGAAACACCCTTCTCAACCAAATCGTGACCGAAGCCGGAATTTCGGATCCGGCTTTAATTTTAGAATCTTTGCACGAGAAAGTTCGACAAGCCCTAAAACAGGATAGGGAACAGACGAATTCGGGAGACGGAATGGATATCTGCTTACTCAAAATTGAAAAAGGAAATTTATTCTTTGCGGGAGCTAAACGTCCTATTTTTATAGGAAAAGGAGGCATCTTGTCGGAAATCAAAGGGGATAGAGCCTCTATCGGTGGAAGGCAGACAGAAGAAACGAGAAAATTTACCACGCATTCCATCCCGCTAGAACAGGAAGTCCGTACGAGCGTTTATCTGACAACGGACGGCTTCATGGACCAGCCCAACCCGAATCGCGAAAAGATCGGTACCAAAGGATTTTTGAATTTCCTAGGAACGATAGAACACCTCCCCTGCACGGAACAAAAGGAAAGGTTGGAATCCTTTTTATCGGCTCATCAAAATGGAGAAGCGCAGAGGGACGACATCACGCTAGTCGGATTAGTCTTGAACGGACGGTAGGAGAAGTTTCTGAAAAAGGAAGATGCTAATGATGGACAACAAGCTCTTAAATCTATTCAAATCCTACAAAGAAGCGGACGAGTACGACTTACTCGTCAGTTTTAAAGGTAGACTCTCGCAGGAAGTTCTCACGGAATTGGGATCTTTGATCCGAACTTCCTTAAGCGCAGAAGTCAAAATTAAGAAAATCTTTGCAGTTTTTATCGAACTTGCACAGAATATGCTGCATTATTCCTCCGAGCGCCGCACAAATGAAGAAATGAAGGAAGCCGGAGTAGGTATTCTTGCCGTCAGGGAAAATTCGATTGGCTATCAAATCGCTTCGGGCAATCTAGTCCAGAATGAGAAGCTAGACTTTCTCTCTGAAAGGATCCAAAGAATCAACTCGATGAATAAGGACGAATTAAAGTCCTTTTATCAGCAGCAGCTAAGAGCGGAACGACCTGACGATAGTAAGGGCTCGGGAGTTGGCTTAATAGATATCGCTCGTAAATCGGACGGACCGCTTGTGTTCCATTTCGATACCGTGGACGATAACAATTCTTTCTTCACGATTTCTGCATTCTTTACTAAGGAAAACTAAGAATGGAATCCTTACACATACAGCAGACTAAAACCTCGCCGGAAGTCATCCTAGATTCGTCCAAGGGCGACGCGGAAATTATCGGGGAATCCTACCCGGAAAACGCAATGGCATTTTACAAGCCTGTATTTGAATGGTTGAAAGCCATGCAGTCCGAAGGGAAGCGGATCCGACTGAAGTTTCAGATGGATTATTTCAACACGAGTTCCTCGAAGGTCATCATGGATATTTTGGACAATCTGCAAAAATTCCATGAAAAAGGCGGTAAGGTCGAAGTGGAATGGTTGTACAAGGAAGACGACGAGGATATGCAAGAGACAGGCGCCGAATTTTCCTCGGACTTAAGCATTCCGTTTCAAATGAAATCTTACAAATGAATTCCGCGCACCGATTCGGTACGCGGATCCGTAGATTTTAGCCGAGTGCCCGGACGACTTCCTCCGGCGCCTGAACCAATTCGATCAACACTCCTTCTCCGCAAAGAGGGAACTCCTCGTTTCCTTTCGGATGAATGAAAGTTACATCGTGCCCCCCGGCTCCTTTTCGGATTCCTCCCGGAGTAAACCGGACTCCCTTCGAAGAAAGCCATTCCACAGCCTTATGAATATCGTCCACCCAGAGACCGATATGATTCAATTTCGGATCATGTACTTTCGGACTTTTGCCCGGATCCACCGGTTCCATGATGTCCACTTCCACCGCATAAGGCCCTTTGCCCATTCTAAGAATATCTTCGTTCACATTTTCTTTTTCACTACGGTACGTTCCGACATTCTCCAAACCCAGAACATCCACCCAAAAGTTCCTCAGCTTGTCCTTGCTCTCGCCCCCTACGGCTACCTGTTGGATTCCCAGAATCTTAAACGGTCTCATAATAAACCTTCGTATTTTTTTTCCAACTTCTCCCTTAGAAAGCGGAAGGCAATTCATTCCGCGAAACGAAAGACCGCTTCCGACGGGAAATGATCGCTGGCTTCGGCCGCGTCCCCTTTTCGAAGGACGTCGTACTTGCTTTTGACCAACCCTGTCGAATAGAAAATATAATCTATGGTCCGGTCCGGCTCGGCGATGGCGGGATCGTTCGGATAATATGTGAAGAATTTCTCCTTTTCGGGACCGTTCAATTCCTCCTTCGTAACTACGGAAGACCAGCCGTCAAAGAGAGGTTTGATTTCCTGATCGTCTCCGTAATAAAACGCTCCGTTCGGGTGCAAGGTTTTCCGATCGAAACCCGGCGGGAGAAGATTGAAATCTCCCGCTAAGATCCAATCCGACCTTTCTCCGTCCAACTTCCGCAACAGATCCGAAAGGAATTTCACCTGTTTTTGCATCGTGTCCGTTCCCATGGAGAACGCGTCCAAATGGGTATTTAGAACGGAGAACTTTCGTCCTCCCGATACGGAAAGATCCGCCTTCAGTACGGCTCGCTTCAATTGGAACTGACGACTGATAGGATCCGCTTCCGCCAAAGGCAACTGATAACGCACTGCCGAAGCGATCTTATATTTACTCAAAATGACCAGCTTCATCCCTGCCGATCCGAGAACTTTAGGATGAGGCACAAAGCCCGCTTTCCAATAAAAGGCTTCCGTCCTGCAGGGATAAAAATCCGAAAGGTGCTGAACCAATCTCTCGGATTGGTTTTCCCCGCGGGTCCTTTTGGCTCCGTCGTCCACTTCTTGCAGCAATACTACGTCGGGATCCGTCTTCAGGATCACGTTAGCGACCTTTTTCAAAGTGGCATCCACTTCTTCGGAAGTCGTCACGGTGTCAGGACCGGATTCGTCGGGAACGTCGTACCAAAAGACTTTTTTCTTACCGGCAAAATATTGCACGTTCCAAGAAAGCACTTTCAACTCCTTGTTTCCCGGAACCTCGAGCGCGTAGGATTTGCATACCACATCCGCGTTTTCCGTCTGCTTCGGATGAAAGGTGGAAAAATAAACCGCCGCCAGCAATAGAGAGAATGCGACCAGCGCGACATACAGGATGTTCTTTAAAATTTTCAAGACTCCCCCTAAGAATTGTTTTCGTCCGGAGTTCCGCTTCGTTCGGCGAAGCATCCTTTTGTAAATATGCTCGGGGTTTCGTCCACAATTTTCGATCCGGATTTTACGGACGAAGGAATCGGAAAGACTTTCCCTTTTTAGGGGGATCCGGCAGCATGGAGTCGATCGCATGAGTCGTTCCTTTTTTATCCCGTTTCTTTTACTGGTTTTCGGTGGATTCGTACTTTCTCTGCAAGCGGAGGAAGTGGAATTACAGGTTATTCTCAAGAACGGCACAAAGGGAGGAGAAGGCTCGGCGGAAAAGGTCCGTGCCTTTGCGCTGGAAAAGCAGATGATCCCGCTTTCCGTGGGAGAGATAGGTCCCGTAAGAGGAAGTTTCCGCTTACCGAAAGTGGAGGCGCCGAACGGGCTTCCGATTCTTTTGCAGGTCACGTACGGCGGAGTGAATTACAATAAAATCGTTCCTCCTGTTCCGATGATGCGGGCACAACCCCAGGAAATCACGGTCTATGAAAAGACCCAGGACAGATCCTCGATCAAGACCAAGTCCCTGTTACAGATCACCCGATCTAAGGACGCGTTGATCGCCTTCAAAGTATTCATTCTTCATAATAATTCCATTCCACCCCGCAGTTTTCAGAACGACGCGGATCCCCTGGAGATTTTCGTCCCGTCAGAGGCCACGGACGTTTCCGCCCAATTGACCCAAGGCGCCGGAATGGGAATCCCGCTCCAACTTCGTCCCGGAAAACAGGGATGGATTCTGGATCGTCCGATTTTGCCGGGGACTTCCCAGTTGTACGTTTCCTATTCCATCCCGGCGAGCAATCTGGCGTCCGTGACGTTTAAAGACAAACTCCTCTTCGAAAAGAACGACGGGGAACGGGTCGTTTTTGCCAAACCGAAGGATATGGAACTCTCCTTTGTGGGAGCTAAGAATCTCAAAAAGCTGGAAGCGGATGTCCCGGAAGACGTAAAGGCTTACTCGGTGGCCTATTCCGCTCCCCGCCAAGAAGTGACCATATCCGTGAGCGGAGGACAAGCGGTAGAATCGTTTTCTTCCGATCAGGAACGGAATATAGAGAACGGAAAGATTTTCATATCCGCGGAAAAAACCCTCTTGGGAGTCGTTGCGGTTCTAGGACTTTTATTCACGCTTTCTTTTCTGTTCGCGTACCGAAAACACCCCTAAATCGTCCGTTTTTTACTGATCCACGCCTCTCAGGCGCAGTCTTTTTAGCGGAAGAAATTCTTCTTTTTTTTTACCGGCCTCCTTGACTTGCCAATTAGTTTGATATAAAATTAAATTTCTCAATTCTTTCGGAGGTCGGAAAAATGGAAAATTCGTATTCCGGAAAAATCATCGATGCCTGGGCACAGCCCGCTCTGGTCTCTATGGTCCAGAAATTACCGGAAGTATCCTATCTTTTCAAGAGGTCCGGTTCCGGAAAATACGCGCACACCAGTCTCTCACCGGAAGAAACCGTCGAGCTGATGGACCGTTCGGGAATCGACAAGCTTTTGTTGCGTGCCTGGTGTAGACCGGGCGAATGGGTCTGCACCAATGATCAAATCTTCGAATACACGAACCGGTTTCCGGATCGATTTGTCGGCATCGCCTCCGTGGACCTTCACAGGCCGGTACAAGCGGTAAAAGAATTAAGAAGAGCGATCAAGGATCTGAATTTTAAAGGATTATTCCTTCTACCTTGGCTTTGGGAACTTCCGCCGAATCACAAATATTATTATCCGCTTTACGTGGAATGTATCGAGCTGGGGATCCCTTTCTGCACGCAGGTAGGTCAGACAGGACCACTCAAACCGTCCGAGCCGGGAAGACCGGTGCCTTACCTAGACGAAGTCGCATTGACTTTTCCGGAATTGGTGATCGTGGGCGGCCATATGGGATTTCCCTGGATAGACGAAATGATCGGAGTATGCATGAAGCACGAAAACGTGTACATAGACACCTCGGCGTATCTTCCCTCCCAGTATCCGAAGCAATTGCTGGATTACATGAAGACTAGTGGCAGAAGCAAGGTGCTTTTCGGCACGAATTTTCCGCATCTGGAATTCAAGAAATGTACATCCCAGCTCGGAAATCTGGATCTTCCCGATTCTTCCCTGAAGCGTTTTCTCTTTTCAAACGCGCAGAGAGTCTTTCGTCTATAACCGGACGTTCTCGGCGCTTTTAACGTTTGCTCGAGCGCTTCTTTTTAGGGGCGGCGGACTTAATTTTTTTTTTGACCGGCTTTTTCAGGAACGAGAGAATCCACGAATTCCTTGATATCCTTAAGGACGTTTTCCTTTTCCGGAGAGGTTTCGTTCATGATTTCATGATATAGATTCGGATAGGTTTTAATCCGTTTGTTCTTATAGACAAGATGGTTATAAAATTCCAAACTTCCGGCGGGATCCGCGATTCGATCCGCTAATCCATGAAGGATCAATATGGGAGTCCTCAGGATCGGCGCCTTTTTATTGGCGATCTCGCCCTGTTGGAACAACTCGTATCCCATAGAGAAAGAGACTTTGCCGTGAACAAGAGGGTCCGCGGCGTATGCTTTGACTACCTCAGGGTCATGACTCAACAGATTGATGTCTAGATTCGCATCCAAGGTGGTGGCAGGAGAAATTTTACGCAAGAAACCGGCGGCGGCGATTTGGATCTTCTGGAAAGCGTTCGCCGGAATTTTCAAAGCGGGGGCGGAGGCCACTACCGCATAAAGATAATCTTGGTTGATTCCTTCTAAAGCGTATCGAATGACGACCGCACCTCCCATGGAATGTCCCAAAAGTAGAATCTTATCTTTCTTTTCCCGGCGACGAACTTCCTGAACCAAATCGGCCAAATCGTCCACAAACAGCTCGAACGTATCCGCGTGCCCGCGTTTTCCGTCGGACTTACCGTGTCCTCGCATATCCAATGCGTAAAAGTTGATATCGCTGTCTTTAAAATAGTTTAATAGGTTGTTATAACGACCGCTATGTTCTCCGAATCCGTGGTTAATCACCATTACTCGATTGGCATCCGGCTTGGTCCAGGCTTGGCAATATAGCTTAGTATTATCGCGTGAGGATTGGATATAAAATTCTTTGTGCTGATAAGCCATGGAAGAAGACTCCGGGGTTGGAAAGGATTCCGATCGAAGCTATCGAAACTTTCCGAGCGGGTCAAGTCTTTATTACGTAAGGTCAGATTTGCCTCGTCGGAAGTTGATTCTTCGTATCCGAACCGTAACTAGACCCGCTTCCGGAAAGTATTCGTTGACGGTTCCCTCAGGGCATGGTACAGAATCCAGGCCGCAAAAAAAGAACCCCACGGCAAAACCCTTGATTGGAGAGATCCGGATGCCCCCACCACCTTCCGAGAAAAGTAAACTTCGTTATTTTGGACTGCAAGAACTCGCGGACCGGGGAGGAAATGCCGTCCTGGCTTTTTGGATGATTCTCGGAATGGCTTTCTTTTTATTCGCCGATCAGAATCTGATTTCTCCCAACTTACGGAACATAGCTCGATCCTTCGGAATCTCAAACCAAAAGGAAATCGACTGGAAGATGGGCGGGGAAATTCCGATTTTTTTCTTCGTACTAGGCGGTTTGGTTTCCGTGAACATGGGGTATCTGACCCAAAGGTATTCCCGGAAAGTTTTGGTCGTCGCTACCGTGTTGTTGGGAGAAATTCCCTGCCTGCTTTCCGGCTTGGCACGTTCTTACGATGAATTTTTACTTCTAAGAACTTTGACCGGATTCGGTTTAGGCGGGAGCTTTCCTCTCCTCTTTTCGATCTTAGGGGATTATTTTACGGATAAATCCCGTTCCACTGCCTCCGGTTATCTTTCTTTAGCGATGGGCTTGGGCGTGGGTGTAGGTCAACTCGTAGGAGGAATTTTAGGGGAAAGCGATCCGGAAAACGGATGGAGACTCAGCTTCGTTTATATGGCTGCCCCTTCTTTTTTGTTCATGGCCGTTTACGCTTTGTTTTGCGAAGTTCCCCGGAGAGGAGGATCGGAAAAGGAATTTATGCAGACGGACACTTCCTCCGAATCGGACGTCCGTTTAACATGGCAGGATATAAAAATTCTTTTCGCCAACAAAACGAATATAGGAATCTTTCTGCAAGGAATTCCTGGCTGCGTCCCCTGGGGAGTGTTCTTCACCTTTCTGGCCGACTTCTACGAACATGATTACGGAATCCCGAAAGCGAGCGCCGCCGGGTTGGTGACGTTCGCCGCCATCGGCATCTTTGCGGGCACGTTCTTCGGCGGAGTCATCGGCCAAAAACTGTACAACAGAAATAAGAGCTCCATGCCGATCTTCTGCGCGGTGATGGTGCTCGTCGGAACCGCTCCGAGCGTCTATCTATTGCATGCGGGACGCGAGGCTCTGAACCCTAGCTTTTTATGGATCAATGTTGCGACCGGTTTCATCATTTCCGTAACCGGCCCGAACGTACGTGCTCTAATCATGAACGTCAATCCTCCTAAAAATCGTGCAGCGATGTTTTCGCTCTACAATCTGACGGATGATCTAGGCAAAGGCCTCGGCCCGGCGATGGCCGCGATCATTTTGGGATTCGTAGCGGATCGGAGTACCGCTTTTACGATAGCGGTTCTATTCTGGATTCCTTGTTCCCTGCTTTGGGGTATCATTCTCTCGAATTTCCGAAAGGACGAGGAAAGCGTACATAGGATCCTGACCGAAGAAACGCGAAAAAAAAGAAGGACTTCCTGAAGTGAAGCAAGAAACTCCGAACGTTTTTTTATTCGATATAGAAGGCACGACCACGCCTATCGAATTCGTCCACAAAGTGCTCTTTCCCTACTCCGACTCCAATTTTCTATCTTTCTTCCGGGAACAATTCCCGGAAGAAAGACGATTCGAAGAATTCAAAATCGCTTCGGAAAAGGAAACCGAGTTCGACGGGCCGCTGGAAAAAAATCCGGAAAGTCTTTCGAGATTCTGCTCCTATCTGGTATCCAAGGATCGAAAGTTAGGAGCGTTGAAGGAGACACAGGGAAAAATCTGGAAACGCGGCTACGAATCGGGAGAGTTAAAGAGTACCATTTTCTCCGACGTGCCTCGCTTCCTCGGCAAAATCAGGAACGCCGGAAAGTCGGCCGCCGTCTACTCCTCGGGAAGTGTGGAAGCCCAGGTGCTCATTTTTCGATATTGTGAAGCGGGAGACCTGACCCCCTACTTCCGCTCCTATTTCGATACGGAAGTGGGAGGAAAACGGGAACCCCAAAGTTATCTTGCGATCGCGGACAAGCTGGCGGTTTCCCCGGGCAAAATCGTCTTCTTTACGGACATAAAAGAGGAAGCAGAGGCGGCAATCTCCGTCGGAATCCGCCCTTTTATAATGGAAAGACCCGGCAATCTGCCCCAAGGCTCGCACCAGTTTCCGATTTTAAGGACTTTCGACGACGTTCCGCCGGATTTTATCGGAACTTAATACTGAAGAGATCCGCGCCGCCTACCGAAATTCGTACTATGACTCCGTTCCGAGCCTTTCCGATCCTCGCGTCCCTTTTTCTCGCCTTCGGAACACCCCAAGCCAAAGAAGTGATTTACGCCTTTCGCGATCCGGGAATGCCGAAAAGTTCCAAACAGGACGACAAACCCAGAAAAGAAAAGATGATTCTGATCGGAGAAACGATGATGTTCGATAAGGTAAAACCCATCGAATACGAAGGACAGTACAAGAACCTGGAACTCGGTTACGATATCCGCCCGGATATCGTAACGGTGAAAGTGCATTACGATCCGGGAATCCGTCCGGGACAGGTCCTGTATCTCATAGAAAAAGACTTCGATCACGAAACCTTTAAGGACGGAAATATCGTGGGGCAGATCGAAGTGAAATCGGTGTTTCAAACCGCATTCATCGGAAAGCAATTGCGAGGGATCGGCTATCTGGGAATCGCGAAAGAAAAGGTTCTTTCCGTAGCCTATCCCTTATCGTCGGAACAAACGGGCCCCGCCTTGGTGGAACGGAAAAAAGGGGACTATCATTACGCGAGAAACGAAGTCCCGGAAGCGATCCAAGCATACCGCAAATCGATCCGTTTGGATCCTTCCTCGCCTACCGCACATTATCGATTAGGAATACTGTATTTAAACGAATCCCCCGATCCCCAAGGTGCAGCAACCTGTTCCGGAATTTTACCCATGAGCGCCGGAGCAGAATTCGCGTCCGCTTGGAAAAAAAGAGGGAGATTCGAATCGGATCAGGACATGATCCGGTTCGCGAGGGAATACGTTTCCTTTTTGAACTGCAAATCGGAACAGTCCCCGAGCTTCCTTAAAGGGAGCGGGGTTCCTGAAGAACTTTACCGGGCGGAGGAAGTGGCTCGATCCGGATTTCAGGTTTCCCGTTCCGACTACGAACTTTTAGTGAGAAGCGCCGAAACCTTTTATAAATTTTACCTCGCCTACACACCCAAAAAAGTACAGCAAAGAACCGGATCCTCTCCGGAGGAGTCGGCTTCGCTACGGAATAAGCAGGACAAATCCTGGGAAATCGCGGAGCGACTGTTAAAGGAAGCCCGTACGGATAACGAGACGGATTATCGGATCCACAGAATTACCGCCCTCATGAACGCAAAACGCTTTCTGGAAGTTTCGGGAGGAATTCGTTCCACCACTATTGCTCCCGAAGCCGCATTCTTTCGGAAGAAGGCCTTGAGCGCAATCCAGTCCTATAAACAATACAAACCGAAGAACGTTCCCGGAGATCGGGATATTCTAATCATGGAAAAGGATTTAGGAGGGGACTAAGACCTTAATCCTCCTCTTCGGGAAGAAGCGCTTCTATAAAATAAGCGATGAATTCCAACTTACCGGTCATGCCGGATTTTTTGTAGATGGAAAAGGATTGGTTCTCTATCGTTCGAACGCTCTTTTGCAGATTCGCCGCGATTTGCTGATTGGAAAAACCTCTTAACATCAGCTTTGCAATCTCCTCCTCGGATGGAGAAAGCCCCCAAGCATAAAATTGCAATTTGATCGAGCGCCAAAATTCCTCTCCTATCTTCTTTCCGCCGGGAAGGCTCAATCGATTTTTATAGGCGCGAAGACTTTCCTCGGCCTCCCTAATCCGTAACTTCGCCTTCTTCAGTTCCAAAAACAAACCGATAAAAGCGAGTAAACCGATCGAGGCTAACAAAATCTCGACGGATTCGGAGCGAATCGAATCCAAAGAACGAAAAGCAAGAATTCCGTGGAGAGAAAACAGCTCCGCAAAAACCCACGTAAAAAAGAGAACGATATAAACGAAAACAAAAAGGATTCTAAAATTACCGATATTTAATACTCTCATTTCCTTCGTCGCAAATGGCGAAAATCGCCGAATCAAAATATCTTTCCGAAGAAACGTCCGGAGGACACCGGACCGATTTAAGTCGATTCGAATTGCGGAGGAGGCAAGGACAATAACGCGGAACGCAACATCGGAAAAAGAAGGAGAGAATCCCTCCTTTCCCGATGATACAGGAACGATTTGGGCGAAAAGAATTCGAATCCGAAACTCGGAAGGGATTTGTCGTGGAACTCGCCTTTTGTTTGGACTTCGAAATAGGATCCGGTAAATAACCCTTCGTGCCCTCGGATAGTATGCCTTGCACTCTTGAGTTGAATTGCATCTCGACCGACTATCGTATAATTTCCGTTCCAAATATCGATACTATCGATGACGGCGTCCATTCCGACGGAATAAAGTAGAACGACGAATGTGAAAGCGCGAAGAAACCGAAATCTGTTCTTCTTTTTGCTTTCCACGCTGGAAACTGTCGATCGCATAACGGGTTTAAAGTTTAGAAGATGCGGAATCCTTAAGTCAATTCTTAAAAGAAAATCGTTCCGACTTTTTACGACAGAGAACTTTACGATTTCCTACAAAATAAAACCTTAGTCGATTGTTCTTGTTCCTTTTCTTCAAAAATCATTCCTTTATTTCCGATTTGGAATGAGTAGTTACCACATTGGTGGCTTCTACTCATTGACATGCGTTTCGTATCCGATACAATCATTTTATATGATGATCATAAGCGACGGCAAGTGGGTTAAGGATTATTACGACGAAAACGAACTGCATTTTTACCGGAAGAGAAAATCCATATTCAAAAAAAAGACGAAATTCCAGGAAGTCGAATTGCTGGAATTGCCTGCGATAGGCGAAGTTCTAATCATAGACGAAGAACTACAATCCGCCAAAATGGACGAGCACATCTATCATGAGACCTTAGTCCATCCCGCCATGATCTCCAACGAGAATCCGAAAAAGGTTCTGATACTCGGCGGCGGAGAAGGCGCCACGTTACGGGAAGTCTTGAAATACCAATCCGTGGAACTGGCAGTAATGGTGGACATAGACGCCGAGTTAGTCGAGTTCTTCCATCAGAATATGCCCCACTGGCATTTGGGGGCCTTTGACGACCCCAGAACGGTACTGGCGCTGATCGACGGAAAGGAGTATCTGAAGAATACGTCTCATCTGTTCGACGTGATCATCATCGATCTTACCTCCGGATTCACCGAAAGGATGCAGGAGGAATTCGAACCGATTTTGAATCTCTACTCGAAGGAGTTTTACGCTCTTTGCAAATCCAAACTCGCTCCGGACGGAATCGTCGCGGTCCAAGCCTTCGAACTCACTCCCTTGGATTGGTCGGAGCACGCGGTCCTTTATAGAACCCTTTCGAGCGCCTTTTCCCGGGTCACCAGTTATTCTACGTTTATACCTTCCTTTTATACGAATTGGGGATTTCTCATCGCGTCGGATCACATAGAGAATTCCGAACTGAGTCCCGAGGAAGTGGAACATAGGATTCTGGAACGGGGTTTGACGAATAAACTCAGATCCTTTAGCGGACAAAATTTCCTAGGAATGAAAAGCATGCCCAAGGATCTGCAATCGAACCTGCGAAGACCGGGAACGGTGATAGAAGACAACAAACCGATCAAAGTGTATCCCAAAGAGGATAACCAGTAGGTCCCAAGCCCTCATCATTCGGATTTCCGGCTCTGAAACCCTCCGAAACCTTCCCTCTCCGTCGTTCCGAATAATAAAAAAGCCGTTTCCGGCGGATCGAATCCTTCCGTATGTCCGATTTTCGATTTTTTTATAACTTAGGTATTTACCTAAGTTATAATCCGTGATATACTTAGGCGAATGCCTAACAAAAGTAAACGTCTCGATAACCTATTCCATGCGTTGTCGGATCCGACTAGGCGCTCCGTATTGGAACGTCTCAGCACGGGTCCTGCCTCGGTCGGGGAATTAGCAAGGCCCTTTAATATGGCCCTTCCTTCGCTGATGCAGCATTTGGACGTCTTGGAAAACTGCGTTTTGGTCAGATCTCGAAAAGTAGGTCGCGTACGGACGTACGAACTCGCCGGCAAATCCCTATACGCGGGAGAACGGTGGTTCGTGCGCCAGAGAACTCTATGGGAGAAACGGCTCAACCAACTTGACGGTTACTTGATGGATTTAAAGGAGAAACAGAATGACGGCACATGATTATTTTCAGCCCGATAAAAACAAAGATTTGGTCTTCGAACGAGCGATAGACGTCCCGAGAGAGCTCGTATGGTCCGCTTGGACCGATCCGAAACACGTCGTAAAGTGGTTTACCCCTGCCCCTTGGAGAACGGTGGATTGCGAGATCGATTTAACGCCGGGCGGAATTTTCAGAACGGTTATGCGTTCGCCGGAAGGACAGGATTTCCCGAACATAGGTTGCTATTTGGAAATCGTGAAAAACGAAAGGTTGATTTGGACGGATATGCTTCAGCCGGGATACAGCCCTTCCCCTAACGGTTTTTTTACGGCCGTTCTCACGCTTGAAAAGCTGCCTCAGGGAACCAAATACAAGGTTCTAGCTCGCCATAAAGACGAGGAAACCCGAAAGAAACACGAGGATATGGGCTTTCACGACGGTTGGGGAAAAGCCTTAGACCAGCTTATAGAACTTTGCAAAACGACCCTAAAGGCTTAAATCTCCAATCGGAGAAAAGGTCGTCTAAAATTCGAGGATTTAAGACGACCTTCCTCCGATCCTGTACGGGTTATCCCCGCTGACCGAAGATCCGGCGAGACGGCCGGAATCATTTTTTGGATTTACTTTTCTTTAATGTCCCGGAAGACCTACGGTTCGTTTGGATGGAGCGGCTCGTTCTAGTATCGACGTTAGATTCGTTATCATCTCCTAACGCTTCCGGATGAAGGAATAGGGAAACATCCGAAGTGGAAAGAACCTTAGCCTGCTTTTCCTCTCTTCCTCGCATCACCAGAATGTAAAGGCTCGGCATAACCGTTAGCACCAAAAATAAAGCCGATGTCAGACCTCCCACCATTACGGTAGCCAAAGGTCTTTGGACGTCGGATCCCACCCCGGTCGCCATAGTTGCCGGAATCAGACCCAAGAGAGCCAGAAGCATGGTCATCAAACGAGGACGCAATTGACTGACTGCGGAAGCGGTCGCCGCGTCCATGACGTTCATCTTCGGAACCCCGGCAACCTGACCGTGTAAATAATGATTCGCTTTAGAAACGAAAAGGATTCCCGCCATCGTCGCTATTCCGAAAAGGGAAATGAATCCCACTCCGGCGGAAACGTTGAAATAATACCCGCGAATCAAAAGCGCATAGATCCCTCCGATTAGGGAAAGAGGGATACAGGAAAGCGCTACGAATACTGAACGGAGATCCCTATAAAGAAGATACAACAGACCGAAAATAATCCCGATCGTTAATGGAATTACGATCGCCAATTGCTTTCCGACCCGGGCCAGGTTCTCGTATTGGCCGCCGTACTTCACCTCGTAACCTTCCGGGAATTTCACTTCCTTCTGGACCCTTTTCTGAAGTTCGGCGACGAAACCTCCTTGGTCCCTTCCCCTAACGTTCAGACGCACCGTAACCGTCCTCTTACCGTCCTGACGGAAGATCATCGTGGGGGAATCCTCTTGTGTTATATCGGACAATTCGGAGAGCGGAATTCTTTCTCCATTGGGAGAAATGATCGGAATTCGGGCGATCTCCCTGGCCGATTCGCGGTAATCCTTGGCAAAACGGGCAACGATTCCGAATAGGGCACGCTCTTTCGGAGGACTATCCATAGGTCCTTCGTACAGATAACTGATGGGTTCCATCCCTACCGCCGCCTCTATCACTTGCTGGATATCGTTCACGTTGATTCCGTATCTGGCCGCTACATCCCGCTTGAGGCGGATCACAAGCTGAGGAGCAGGTCCTTCCTGTTCGATCCCGTATTCGCTGGCGCCTTTCATTTCGGACACGATCTTAAGGATTTGGTCCGCCAAATCCCGCATGATTCTCATATCATGTCCGGATACGAAGACGGCCAAATCCGCGATGGTTCCCATGATGGCTTCCGAAAGGTTGTCCATGATCGGCTGGGAGAAACTGACTCTGACCCCCGGCAAGCCCTCTTCGAGCTCGTTCCGCATTCGGATCAATAGTTGCTCCTTCGTGATCTTTTCCTTCCACATTTTATAGTCTTTTAATCCGACGTAAACTTCCAACCGGTTCGGAGGCAGGGGGTCGGTACCGTCGTCGTTCCTTCCGTATTGGGAAAGAATCGTTTCGACCATCTCGTTTTTATAAATGATCTTTCTAACCTTAGGAACGAACTTCTTCGCCTCGGGCAAGGAGATACCTACCGGGAAGTACAACCTTAAAGTGAATCCGCCCTCGTCGAGAGAAGGCAGGAATTCCGTTCCGAGAGTCATGAAGCCTACGACCAAAAGTCCGCCTACCGTGGTAAATGCGATGGCCACGACCCGTTTGGATCTCACGACCAAAAAATGTACGATTTTTTCGTACGTGGTTTCGATCCAATGGTAGATCGGATTGTGCCATTCGATCGGACCGGGATTCTTCGATTCGAAATATGTTCTGTAGAAGTACGACATCAGAACCGGAACGATGGTCATTGTGAACAATAGGGCCCCGAAAATCGCGAAAGAGAGCGTAAAGGCCATAGGCTTGAACAGCCTTCCTTCTATCCTTTCGAAGGAGAAGATCGGAAGGTAAGCGAGTATGATGATCAAAATGGCAAAGAGAATTTCCGTCGCAACCTCGGAAGCGCAATCCATCGTAAATCGGATGATTCCCTTTTGCTTTTCCTGCTCGGTCGCATTCTTGTAGCGGCGCATGATGTTTTCCACCATAACCACGGCGCTATCCACCACGATGCCGAAATCCACCGCTCCCAAAGAAAGTAAGCTCGCGGAAATTCCGGATGCGTTCATCATCGTAAAGGAGAACAAAAGTGCGAACGGTATCGTCGCGACCACCACGAGGGAAGCTCGAATGCTCCCGATAAAGAAAATCACCACTAAACTGACTACGGCGATCCCCTCGAGCAGTGTGGTACCGACGGTTCTAAGAGTGTATTGGACCAGGTCCCCTCTGTCGTAAGTAGTGCGGAGACGGGTTCCGTGCGGCATGTATTTTTCGTTGATCTCTTGAACCTTAGCCCTGGTTCTTTCCAAGAAAGCGTTCGGTTCCACCCAACGTCTCATCGCCACGAGTCCCTGAACGGCGGAATCCACGTCGATCAATCCTTCCTGGTCGTTCTGAATCGTATAACCTAAAATACCGCTCGGTATGGGCGGAGCTACTTCCACAGTTCCGATGTTTTTGATGAAAACGGGGACCCCGTTCAGATTCTTTACTACGATATCTTCTATCTGACTGATGTCGCGGATGGCTCCCAAAGATCGGATCGGCAGGGACTGCTCCCCTTGTAATAGGAAGTTTCCCCCGGTGTTCAAGTTGTTATTCTGGACCGCTTCGATCACGTCGGAGACGGTCGCCTGGTAACGGATCAGACTTTCCGGATTCATTACGATGTGGAATTGTTTCGGCAATCCTCCGAAGGTCACGACGTCTGCGATTCCGGAGATCTGGAGCATCTTAGGCATGACGATCCAGTCCTGAATGCTACGCAACTCCATAGGGGTATGGGTTCCCGTCGTGGATTCGACGACGTAACGGTAAACTTCTCCCACCGGGGAACTCATGGGAGCCAGCGTAGGACTCACTTCTTCCGGAATCGTAGCATCCCGAACTTTTTCCATCAAGCGCATCCTGGCGAAGTAATCGTCCGTTCCCTCTTCGAATACGAATTGAAACACGACCAGTCCGTTGATGGTTCTGGACCTACGAACGATTACGTTCGGAGTGGAGTGCAATACCCTTTCGATCGGCATCGTCACCCTTTCTTCGACTTCCAACGTCGCCTTACCGGGAAACTTGGCGACCAAGCGAACCTGAGTGTCCGCTATATCCGAATAGGCTTCTTTCCTGATATCGATCCAGGACCAGATTCCCACAAGTAAAGCGGCGACTCCCGCCACCAACGCAAGCAGCCTATGAGTAAGAGCCGCTTCGACAACGCTGTTTATGATCTTCATCTCGAATTACCAAACTATAAAAGGAACTTTCGATCCATTATAAAAATTAAAAATATAGCTCCAAGCGCCCGATCGAAAAACCTAGGATCCGGCCCTTTCGCTGGAAGGAAAACGATCCTTTATCGATGATAAGAATGCACCCTTCCCCTTTGTATCAAAGAGATTAAATCGCAACCGGAGGGGGGATGTTCAGAAGAAGAGAGGAAATAAGACGGGTATACGAATAAGAGCTGAAGAGAACGGGACAAAAATGACGAAGGGTTTCGAGAGAATCCGATCCGACCAGGACCTCGCAGAAATAGTCCATAAAATCGAATCTATTTCTGAAAGAAAAGGCAAAATGACGGGAATGTTCTCCCGATATCGACTCTACGGAATGGCTCTTGGCGACCTCAGAATTCGCGGCAAAAGGCGGTTCCCCCTGGTCCAATCCGATCAGGGTCAAATCCGCGACTCCGTCCTGCTTCGTCGGACACAGGGTAATCGTCGCGAGTAGAACGATTATCACCCTCTGTAAAAAGATTCTTTGCACCATTTTCTACATTTTGAACAGGTCAAATCCGTGCAAGCCTTTTTCGGACCGTATGAGCCGGTGGAAGTGAAGGAAGGCGCAAGGTTCGCACCTAACATCCTCTAAGGGACGGAGATTTTTCCCCATCGATCCCGGCTTACGAGACACCTCTCAAGGAATACTCCGAAATCTTCCTTAGCCTTTTTTCGACCGGAGGCGAATAACGTTAACCTTTGGTCCGGTGAATTCTATACCTTCGGATATATAAAGTAATTAGAAGAAGGTCGAACATGCTCTCGTTGATAAACGAAGGTCTACAAAAATATCCGATCTCAACCGGAGTCTAAATTAGATTGCATACAATAATTTTAAATTTTTGGAAAGTATAAGAGAACAAAAGTCTAAGCTGTAGAGGTTGATGGTTCCACCGATAAAAAGAAACCGAGGAGGACCAAATGTCAAACCTACGACCGCTTGAAAAATATACGCTCTTGTTCCTGGTTTTTATCGGAGTATTTGCCTGCCAGAACATCAC
The DNA here is from genome assembly GCF_004771275.1 of Leptospira fluminis. Taxonomy (GTDB): domain Bacteria; phylum Spirochaetota; class Leptospiria; order Leptospirales; family Leptospiraceae; genus Leptospira_B; species Leptospira_B fluminis. Next base: position 181,076 of record NZ_RQEV01000017.1, read on the forward strand.
ACTCCAAACTCCGATAGATAGATCGAGTTCCTCCGACACAGTCGACAACCCGATTCGAAATGCCGCCATCATGTATCTGATCGCCGATCAGATAGCGTTAACCCCGGACGAGTGCACGAAGACCTACATTACTACGAATCTAGTTTGGCCGCTTCCTGCAAATTACGGAAGAATTTCTTCTGAGACGCGTAATTTCCAGACCATCATAGGAATCGACTCTACGATCGACATAGCAAGCCAATATCCTAATTTTCTAAATCCCGAAACCACGTTCTCCGTAGCGGTGGGAGGCAATACCGCATGCGACGCGATCACTCAGTTCAACTCGATTAAGACTCCGAACCCGCAAAACTTCGTCATTTCGAGCGCGGACGGAAACGGACTTTTGCACGGAATCCGTGCGGACGACAGCGTCAAAACGACGATCAGGCTCGTGTCGAAAATTCGCAGCCGGTGGCCGAACGTAAAGGTTGCAGTCGTAGGCGTACACCCTACAAGATTACAGGGAATTAATTCCGTTAAGGATTATACGAACTCGCAAATAGCGACCTATCTTAAATCATTAACACACACTTGCTATTATGATCCGATGCCCTTATTCGGTGTGGGACCGGGAGAATCCGCTCCGGCGTCGTTAATGTTGGATTCCATACATTACAACGGGAACATCTCTTTTCAGATTAAGGAAAAGCTGAGGGAAAACTGCGAGATTTCCATTTAAGACGGAAACGTTCTCCTCCCGTTCGGAAAAATCCTACGATACGGAAGTAAAATATTCGAAAAAAGGAAAGTAGATATATGCCGCGCGGAAAGCGGCATATACGCGTTGGTTATCTTCGAAGACTTATGTCTACGGTTTCTTCTTTTCCATCTTTTGTTGAGGAATGGCTCCTTCCTTCGAGCTGATCCTTTGAAAAGATTCGGAAAATTTGGAACGGATATCCGTCCAATTTTTTTCGATAGTCGTATTCGTTTGGACGACGCTATCGACGATTTTCGTAGCTAAATCCCGGAGCCGGACGGAAGATTCGCTGCTGTCTGAAGCACCTTTTGCGACCAACTCCTCGAATTTCTTGGTCATAGACGCTTTCGTCTTGTCCACCTCCGCTTGTCCTGTCCGAACGATTCCGATTCCCGCATTTACGAGTGTCATCATTTCAAGAGCCATTTCGATCCTCCGAATTTAAGATTCTGAGTTTATAATCCGTTTAGATAGAGTGGTCAATAAAATTTGAAGGCCGAACGAAAAATCGGGAATGAATTCAATTCATTTAACAAATCAAAGACAGAATGAGTGTAACAAAAACGACTACAAAGTATCCGAATGATTCCTTTCAGATTCGATGATTTATCGATAAACTTTATATCTGAAACGAAGATATAACGGAAAAGTAAGGAAAATGTACGCATTTCGCGCGTTAGATGGTACGGGAATGATAAGAACGAATTCCGGGGAAACCGATAAACATCACGCAAGCCCCCGAGCATGAGAATTACCGGATCAATCCGTTCTCGACGGATTTCTCTAGAGCGGACGAGTTAGAATAAAAATGAATTCACCCTAATCGGACGGAGATTCTCTAAAATTCGCTCCGTTTCCGACCGCTCTTGAAAAAAAGTCCGAACAGAACTGTTGAATCATTATTGTATGGATGAGTTTCTATTTCAAGTTTTCGGCTTCCTAGTCGGCATCTTAGCCTTCTTCGGAATGCATTACGGATTTGTGGCGGCCGAAAAACGTAAGCTCCAAAAAAGGGATATCGATCGGAAATAAGGCGGCGGACTCGATCAGGATTCGGAAGTTCGCCGGAGAATTTTTCCTAATTCGACGAAACTTTCGAACCTACTCCTTTGGCCCTTTGATCGGTCCAACTAGTATAATGATCGACGAACGTTTCCTCAGCCGGTCTGTAATTGACCCCCAACTCGTCGATACTTCGCTTATTGTCCGTTAAAAACCGTATTCCAAAATGTTTTTTCATAAAATCCCGATTCAATCCGAAAAACGGGCCTACCAACATGGCCGCCCAATTCGGCACTTGAAACTTCGGCAGCAAATACGGGCGTCGATGGACGTTTCGAATCGCGTTTGCCATTTCCAGGAGGGAAGACATCTCTTTATGGGCCAATATAAAACGCCCTTTCGCGTTCGTATTTTCGCCCGCTCTAATATGCGCGATAGCAAGGTCGCGAACGTCTACTATAGTAAAACTTAGATTTGCGGCACCGTAAAAGAAATATCCTTTCAGCAGTTCTTCCATAAGAGAAAGACTACCGGACTCGGACGAGGAAGTAAGCGAGGGTCCCAAGACCAAACCCGGGCAGATCACGACCATGCTCCAGCGTTTCTGTTCCTCGAACATATTCCATGCGAGCTTCTCCGCCATAACCTTCGAATAATGATACGGCTGGTTCTCAAGATTGCTTGAGGTATTGAAATATTCCTCCGATAAAATCCGATCTTTCATATCGAATACGTCGATATAATCTCCGAATATTGCGCCGACCGTGGAAGTAAGAACGACTCTGGATACGGAAGGAGTATTGTTAACGGAATCCAATACGTTCTTCGTTCCCATCAAGGCAGGGACGAGCATTTGGTTCTGCCCGTCGACGATCTTCTCCGGAAGCAAAAAAGGAGAAGCGACATGATACACGATTTCGCAATCCTTCATCGCGGAGCCGAAGGATTCCAATTTCAGCAGATCGGCTTCGAAGATTTTCAAGCGGTCCGGAAATTTTTTCTGCAATTCCATTAACGGCTGCGTTTTTGCGAAATTCCCGATATTTCTAACGGTCGTATGAACGATATCGTTTCCTTCCGTTAACAACTCGTGAACCAGTCGGCTCCCGATATATCCGCTACCGCCGGTTACCAAAACTTTTTTAGGCATCTCCGAAGACCTCTTATAATAAGCGAAGGACGACTTAGATTCGCGTCCCGATTCTATGCGATTTTAAATTAGAGAAAAAGATAATCCAAATAGTGAGCATTCGCTCGCTTTTGTAAAGTAAAAATTGAATCAATGTTATGGCCGCGCCCTACGGGACGGGCTGCTTCGGGTTCGCGGAGAGCCGCTCATCCAACACGCAGGTCGGATCGTCTTCATAATTCATTTAACAATCCCGCGTGTTGGACAAGCCCTGCGCATCCCTCGCGGGCACTTCGAGAAATCAGGTCAGTGCGCGATTCGTTATTTCATACTGTGAAGCGCGATACGGTTTCCTTCGGAATCTAGGATAATCGCCATAAAGCCGTTAGGTCCGATCGAGGTCTTTTCCTGAAGAACGCTTCCGCCGGCATCTTTGACTCGATTCAAGGGCTTGGACAAATCTTCGCCTCCGTTTAGATACAAAAGCGAGCCTTTATCGACTACCTTATCTCCGTCTTCGACGAGACCTCCGGAAACGCTACCATCCGAATACGGAAATACCGCGTATTTCTTAGGTGCCCCTTCCATCATCGTTAATTCGATTTCGAATACTTTCGAATAAAACTCGATCGCTCTTTCCATGTTTTTAACCGGGATATCAAACCAAACCGCAAAGTTCGCCATAAATCCTCCTAATACAATTAGCGAATATCTAAGATAGAAAAGAAATCTTACAAGCCCGATTCCCTATCGTTTAAAAATTCCGGAGAAACACGAATACTTGATCATGTCCTAAAATTCTTTCGAAATTAGAATTTCAAGAAACTCTCAAAACCAATACTTAAATCGAATTTTCAAAAACGCCTTCACCAACATCTATCGATGCTCCAAAGTTTCCGGCATTCCGCTGAATTCATATTCTTGAATGTTAAAATTATTTATCAAATTATAGTAAAAAATAATTTGACTATATTAAAATATTCCATCTCTTTTATGTGAAAATATATTATTTCCTATAGGAGAACTATGTGAGAAAAATCACACTAATCTTATTCCTGGCGATTTCCGCCTGCATTTTCAACTGCAAAGAGGAAAAAACCAAAGTCGACGAATCCCAAACCCTTCTAAACGGAAATTGGGTCTTGGATTTCGGTTGCCAACAGGATCCGAGTCCGAACCCGATCGGATGGTTGATTATACACAATAATTCCGTAATTTCCTGCCTCAAGGAATCGCAATCGGTTACGAAAGGATTGATCGTAAAAACGAAAAACCAGGGTATTTATCAATTCGACTGGCAAAAAGGAGGCTCTTCCACTGCCGAATATCCCGTCACTCAATGGCAACTTTTGGGTCTGACTTCGCAAGGAAGCAGCAGCTGTTATTCGAGAGTCAGAAATCCGGCAAACAATCCGCCTCCATTCTGCAATATGTGAGAATTTTCCACTCGATACAAAGATGAATGTCCGGAAGGCGGAAATCGTTTTCCTTTCGGACGTTGATATATTATGGAAACGTTACGAATTCTCGTAACTCATTTTGACGAAGCCCAGTTTCGAGTTCACGATATAGATTCCGAAGATGACCAAAAATGCCCCGCATAGATCGAATACGTTCGGAGTTTCGCCTAGTATCCAAGAGGTCAACATGGCGATGACAGGAATCAGGTTCCCGAAAATGACCGCCTTGTCCGGACCCACAGCTTGGATCCCGTAATTCCAACAAAGATATCCTACGAAAGTACTCAACGCCGCCATGTATAAGATGGCGGACCAAGCGGAACCGGGAGCCTTTTTCCATTCCACGTTCCAATCCCCGTTGATCAGAGTTAAGACCAGCAATGCGATCGTCCCGAATAAGGCCGTAAATGCGGTCGTTTGAATCGTGGAAACGCCCGGAATAAATTTCTTCATTCCTACCGAATAAAAACTCCAACAAGTAGCCGCGGTAAGAATAAATAAAATTCCTTCTCCATGAAAAGCTTGGATAAAGGCGCTTATGCTTCCGTCGGAAATGACCAGCATGACTCCGATAAAGGAAATTAGGGTCCCCAGATAGTGCTGGAACTTGATCTTTGTTTTCAAAAGAAAGTAAGAGAGAAAAATTGCGATCGCGGGCGCGACCGCGACTACGATCGCCGCATTCATGGGAGAGGCCTTCTTCATTCCTATAAAGAAAAAGAAATTGAATCCGAAAACCCCTATGATTCCGAGAGCGACGAACACGATCAGGGTCCGTCGATCCACCTTCAATAGTTTTCTATTGGTGAGAAAGACGAATGAAAACAAAAAGCATGTAGCCAAGACGAAACGAAGCGCTCCCGCCAAGCTGGGTGAAAAAAAGGAAAGCGCTTCCTTCGCGACATGGAATGTCGTACCCGTGATCAGAGAGAAAAATACCAGAAAAACGTAAGGTTTGATGGATTGCATATCGATTGGACCGATTTATAGTCGTCTCTAAGTCTAAATTTATCTCCGGATTTGGCAAAAATTCCCTGAATTCCGGCCGATCGGAACTAAGGTCGAGAAAGCTCATAGTTTGTCATCAAACTTTTTTACAAAACGGAGCCCTCCGCTCTTCCCTCGAAAAGAAGTCTGATCTTATGATTCCGGACGATATTTTTGGTTGCGGATTATAAGATCAGACGAATCCATTCCTATTTCGAATATGATAGAAACATGACCAAAGAACATTTCGACGTGATCACCGTCGGTGCGGGGCTCTCCGGGATCAGCGCCGGCTACCATCTGCAAAAATTCTGTCCGGGCAAGAAATACGCGATTCTAGAAGGTAGATCCGACATAGGCGGGACTTGGAGCCTATTTCAATATCCGGGGATTCGTTCCGATTCCGACATGTTCACTTTAGGATATTCTTTTCGCCCCTGGAGAGAAGCGAAAGCGATCGCCGACGGCCCTTCCATTTTGAAATATGTACGGGACACAGCGAAAGAGTTCGGCATCGATAAGAATATCCGCTTTGAACATAAGGTTCTTTCCGCCTCCTGGTCCGACAAGGATCTACGATGGACGATAAAGGTCGAAGTCGGTCCAAAAAAGGAGAAGCGAACTTATACCGCGAGCTTTCTATACATCTGCAGCGGATATTACAATTACGAAAAGGGATTCACTCCTAAATTCCCGGGCATCGAGAAGTTCAAAGGCGAACTGATCCATCCCCAGCATTGGCCAAAGGATCTGGATTATACCGGAAAGAAAGTGGTGGTGATCGGAAGCGGTGCGACTGCCGTAACCCTTGTGCCTTCCATGGCGGACCAAACCGCACATATTACGATGCTGCAAAGATCTCCGACCTATATCACGAGCCTGCCGTCCAAAGACATAGTCGCGGACATACTAAGGTTTCTTCTTCCCGCAAAATTGGCCCATCACATCGCTCGAGTTAAGAATATCCTAATACAGATCTGGTTTTATCAGCTTTGTAAGAGATCGCCTAACCTGGCGAAATGGCTGATCCGAGCCCGACTGAAAGCGGCTCTTCCGAAAGGCTATGAAGTGGACACTCATTTCAAACCGAGTTACCAGCCTTGGGACCAAAGGGTTTGCCTGGTTCCGGATTCGGATCTATTCAAGGCCGTCTCCAAAGGAAAAGCTTCCATCGTCACCGATCAGATTGAAACTTTTACTCCTCGCGGGATCGAACTGAAATCGGGTAAGGAATTGGAGGCGGATATTATCGTAACCGCGACCGGTTTGGATCTGATAGCGGTCGGAGGAATTCGTTTAACGGTAAACGAGTCGGCTGTGGATATCTCCAAATCGTACACGTTCAAGGGCCTCATGTTAAGCGACATTCCCAACTTCGCTTTTTGTGTAGGATATACGAACGCATCCTGGACCTTGAGGGCGGATCTGACTTCCACCTACGTATCTCGCCTCCTGAACCACATGGATTCAAACGGTTATTCCAAATGCGTTCCTATTTGCGATGAATCCGGAATGGTAAAAGAGCCTATCCTGGACCTGAATTCGGGGTACATCCGAAGATCCTTAGACAAATTCCCGACGAGGGGAGCGCGCAGGCCTTGGAGATTCCATCAAAATTACATAATGGACTTATTCGATATAAATTTCGCGGACATAAAAGATTCCAATCTTTCCTTCGGATAGAACGGAAACCTTACGAAGCAAAAAGGAAAACTGAATGAAAAATTTTAAAAACAAAGTAGCCGCAATTACCGGTGCCGGCTCGGGAATGGGAAGGGAACTTGCGATTCAACTCGCGGAACAAGGATGTCATCTTGCATTATCCGACGTGAACGAATCCGGATTGGCGGAAACCGTTCGGATCGTCAAGAATCGGAATAATAGCGTTATCATTACGAATCAAAAGCTGGACGTGGCTGATCGTTCCGCCGTATTTCAATGGGCTTCCCAAGCAGCGAAGGATCACGGTAAAGTAAATTTGATCTTCAATAATGCTGGAATCGCATTCGGTTCGACGATCGAAGGATTTGAAGAAAAGGATTTCAAACGGGTCATCGACATCAATTTCTGGGGAGTGGTTCACGGAACCCAAGCCTTCCTTCCCTATTTGAAAACGAGCGGAGAAGGACATGTCATCAACACTTCCAGCGTATTCGGCATCATCGCCGTACCAGGAACTTCCGCATATAACGCTTCCAAATTCGCAGTCAGAGGATTCACTGAAACTTTAAGACAGGAATTGGATGTTATGAAATGCGGGGTATCGGCTACCAGCGTGCATCCGGGAGGGATCCAAACCGCTATTGCAAAGAGTTCTCAGATTAACGAAAGCCTAAAGTCTTTAGGCTTGGATCCGAGTCATGCCAAGGACAAGATGGCCGCTCAATTTATTACGACTCCGAAGAAAGCTGCGTCCATGATCTTAAAAGGAGTTCGGAAAAATTCCCGAAGGGTCCTGATCGGCCCGGACGCCGGCTTTGCCGATCTTATGCAGCGCATCTTTCCCGGCGCCTATCAAGTATTAGTGGGAAAACTACTTTTAAGAAGAATGCGATAGATTCGGGTCACTGCAGGATTACTTTTCCAAAGAGCCCAGAATATCCGAGAAGATCTTACTCACGGTCTTCTGGATATCCGGGTCTCCTAGTCCCCGGCAGTAATCACGCAAGTGAGATCTATATCCGTTGTGATATGAGGACAAATAGAATCTTCAACCCAAGATGCGGAGACCAAAAACTTACCCTTTCATGTTCTGTTTTGATTGATGAGTCTGCCGATCTTCAGCATATCTCGAGGTTTCAATCTTAATCCGGCGTATGCCATAGGAATACCTCGAGTTGTGAGCCATGGATCTATCCTTTACCGTAAGATACATCTCAACGACCGGTGTTCCACGCCGCTCCACTAAGACACTGTGGATATTTTCCCCGCTTTCGAAAACCTCCTTCAAACTAAGACAAAGTTTATCGTCATGAAATCCTTGGGAAGAAGGGGAATCCGTCTTCCAGTCGGAGTCCGGCACGGGAGTTTTGCAAGCGAATCGATCGGATTCTGCGTGCAAACCGTGATTACTTACAAGCAAGGTTAAAAAAGGAGATTGAATAGGATTTTGCTATTTCGAAAAGATAAAATCAAAATTTTCTCCATATCGGTTCTCCCTCTTTCGAATGAGGGGCGGCCGGAGATTTCTTATAGGAACTTAGACTTGTAGAGATTGATTGCGACTCCGGGAAAACCGCGAATAAGAATGAATTTTTCAACGCGATTTCTTTCGTGAAATCGGTTCGATTTATCGTTTTTTCCGCTTTTTTAAAGTCTACTAACAAATACGAAATTAGGTTTGTGGATCGATTCATGGACCATGAAAGCAATCGGTACGCGAATCGAAAGCACCGTTCGGACTCTTTGGTGGGGATGGAAAGTAATGGAGCGTAGAAAAGCAGACAGATATTTTTCCGAGGAAATATGCAAATTTAAAATTCGAGCCAAAATCGACGAAATCGGAGTGAATGGATTTATATTCGATATATCCGAATTAGGCGTGGGCATTGTTGGTCAAATGTCGGATGAAAAAAGAATATTCACTGGAGCTAATATTTCCGGATATGTAATAAGTCCGGATGAAAAAAGAAAATTTCATTTTGAAGGATCGATTGTCAGAAAGGAATTTATCTCTCATGACGAAATCGAAAAACTTCTTATCGGAATAAGATTTTCAGTCAAAATCTCTTTGCCGGATTATTTGACCATGTTTGCCATGCCCGTAGGATTCATCGTCGATTAATATCAAATCGATTCCAGTCCTAAATAGAGATGCCTCATTCCCAAATTTATATATTCCATGAGTAGTTTCAGAATTTATACGTATTGATTACCTGCTGAAGATTCTCTCCTATTTGCTCCACATCGTTCGAATTTTCAAGAAGAGTTAATGAACTATCGGCTATCGTCTGAGTCCCGGTTGTAATAACTTGGATTGATTTAGATATTTCCGTCGCCGCGATCTTTTCCTGGTTTGCTGCATCAAGTATTTGATGTGAATTTTCAACTATCATCTGAATAGAATTTACAATCTTATCCACATCGCGACTTTGCTTTTCTTTCGCATTACTCACCAAACTTGCCGCATCGCGTACCTTAGAAATATTATTCAAAAGTTGGTTAAAGCTGCTTTCCATTCCTTCCACCATCTGAACGCTATTTACGATTGCTTTTTTTGTTTCAAGAGTAAGCGAAAGGATATTCCTCGTATTCTGAGCCGTTTGATCCGCTAATTTCGTGATTTCTTGCGCGACTACCGCAAATCCTTTTCCCATTTCGCCCGCACGCGCAGCCTCAATCGCGGCGTTCAGAGCAAGTAGATTTGTTTTCTCGGATATTTCATTTATAATATCCACGACCTCGTCAATACGAGATGCTTTTTGATTCACCTCATGAATCGACTCTGAAGTTTTTCTCGAACTTAACATTCCTGAAGCTGCTTGTGTTGAAAATTCTTCCGTTAACCGCTTCATTTCTTGCATCGCTTCCTCTACCTCCTTCATAGCGGAGCGGAATTGAATTACTATAGTTTCTATTTCCTTCAAATGTCCCGATTCAATCGTAAGACTTCCAAGGACGCTTTCTACCGACGCCGTAAGTTCCTCCGTTGCTGCCGAGGTTTCTTCGGACGAGGCGGCTTGGTCCTGGGTGGCGTTGGAATATTTTCTAACAAGTTCCGCTGCGTCTTTTGACTTAACTGTAAGCTTTCCCGTAACCTGCCGTAGCAGAAATATTATCTCAGTAAAATTCAGAATAAAAACTCCCATCCACTTCAGGAGTCCGCCGATTTCGTCGTTGATTCCATAGTCCAGATTTTCCTTTAACTCCCCTCCTCCTCTTACGATCTGCCGTATCTTATTTGTACTATCTCTAATAACATCCAATATGCTTTTTATAGTCAGAAACTGAAATAAAATCAAAAGCCCTAGAATGGAAATCACGGAAGAAGCGGTGATGAGTCCTTCTTTTTTCGATCTCTCAGCCTTTATTCTTAGTTTCCGAGCGAGACTTGACGCAACCTTTTGATTAAGCGCAAATACGCTATCAATGCATTCGGTTATTGGATCGAAAAATTCCCCTGATTTTATTGTAGGTCGTTCGGTATCGACTATTTCCGTTGAAATAAGAGCCGTGATTTTATTTATTCTTTCGGTCGTATCGGCATAACCCGATACAAACTCCTTTTCATCCGGATTAAATTGAATTATATATTCGAAATTCTTCGAAAGATTTTCAAAAGACCCGCCTGCATAGCCGAGTAATTCCTTAATCTTTAATTTATCTGAACTAGGTATGCTCTCCCCTTTTACGAGAAGCGGGGAAATATACGCCCGCAACTGCCCGAGGCTTTCAGCAAGATTCGGAAGTTTTGACACCGAAGCGTCCACCATGAAATGCGTATCCGTTCCCGAATCTATAAATAGACCGGAAGCCACTCCGACCGCGCTGTCTAAATCCAATATTAAGCGAATCAATTCTACGTGTCTCGAGAAACTTTCCCTATACGTAAGTTTACGATTATTGTCTCGCAAGTTCTCCCACTCGCTTACAACCGATTTTCCTTTTTCGAAAGTGTGAAACTTATTTCCGGCGGTTTCGTTAAGGAGTTCGAATTCTTTGTATCTTGAATTCATTTCATTTTCAATTTCTGTAATTGTCGGCAAAAGAGCGCTTTCGCCATTCAGGAACCTTCCCAGAAGTCCTCTGTGTTTTGCGGTTAGCCTCATCAATTCCGCAAGCTTCAGATTATATTCACTTCCCTCCAACCTCGAAATCGAATTGAAATATTCCTCGTTTATATCTAGAATAATTTTTAATGACAATGATCCCAAAGCAATCGCCATTAATAGAAGTATAAAAAGAAGTTTTGTCTTGATTCGAAATCTTTGTAAAAATTTCGTCGGATTTAATATCCACTGAATATCAAATTTAGCCCCTTTTTTATCCTTATATCTTTTAATTGCTGCGACTATCTGTTCTTCCGTCGGCCTTATTCTTACGGCCGTAAAACCGGTTCTTTTCCCATACGAATCAAAAACGGGGGTAACGGTCATGTACGCCCAATAATAGTTTCCGGATTTTAGCTTATTTTTGATAACTCCATTCCAAGGATCTCCGGAAAGAATCGCTGCCCACATTTCTTTGAATACCGTGTTAGGCATTTCCGGATGCCGCATGATATTATGATTTTCTCCGATCACCTCCTCTCTAGAAAATCCGCTAAACATGAGCATATCATGATTTATTTCTATTATTTTTCCATAAATATCGGTTGTACTAACGAGAGTAGTATTTTCGGGAATATCCACCTGGTTGCCGATAGTATCTAGCTTTCCAATCTGCATACTTACTCCTGCTCAAACAAATATTGAAAGTAAAACTTCATAGGATAACATCCCTGTTCCGAATTCATTTTTAGCCTAGTTACGTTTTAACGGACACTTTTTTAAGCTACACTTTCTTCAAACCCAGCGGGATTCGCATAACCTAAGATGAAATGCGAATTCTATCCATTGAAAGAGACTTTTATTCACCCAAATCCGGGACCATACGCAGGGACAACTTACCCTGTATAAATTCAACTCGGAGAAAAGGCTGGTCGGGGTG
>NZ_RQEV01000009.1 GCF_004771275.1 Leptospira fluminis
GTATCCACATTAATTACGTCACCACACACGTCAAACTATTTTTGTATATTTTATCCAAACATCTAAAACAATTTTCTTTTCTCTTTTTGTGTAGATCCGCTCTCTATGGGAAGAAAGAGCAGGATTTTCTTCTTTTGGCGGTTTATTATGTCGCATTTGGGCTTGAGAGAAGGGCTCTCTTGCTTTAAAGATTCGAGCGGAAAGCGAATCTTATTTCGTGTTTCTTTTTTTTGGATGTATCCGCAATCGTGTTTTCGGTTTTTCTGAAAATTATTTTACAAAAATTGAATATACTATTTCCGATTTCCCGAGGAGTGGATGCGAAAAAGAAAAGACGAAGCGAGAAAGGGTCTATTTTTCCCGAAGACGGGGCTCCGTAATTTAATGCGTAAATCTAGTGACAAACGGGTAATGTATCTATACCTTTATTTTCTTGGAATCGTTTGATTTTTCGGAGGAAAGACTTGGATCTAGCGCACCGATACATAGAAGGATACCTCGCGGAAAACGTGCTTCAATCCGAGACGATCCGTAGAATGAGGCATGTGATCAAGGAATTCAGTCTAAGGGCTCCCAAAGTCTTGGTAACCAAATGCATAGACGGTCGGGTTCATGGTAGTAAGCTAAAAGGATATCCTGTCACAACGATCCGCTTCGGTAGAACGGACGGAAACATAGTATCCACCAACATGAACAATTTCTGGTTCTGGAATCGCATCGATAGAGTGGTCAACGACGCCGTCTGCAACACTCCGGGAATGCCGGCTCTTTTTATCGCTTATATGCACCATTCCGATATTCCGGGACTGGGTTGCGCGGCCCATCATGGAGACGAGGACGCCGCATTAGGCGCGATCAGCGAACAAACAAAAGCGGTCCGAAAGGTATTTTCCAAAGATAAACTCTACGTAATCGAGGGAAAAACGAATACGGACGTGATGTCCGAATCTCTCATTTTCGAAGACGGCAATAGGATCGATACACGTGAGCTCGTTTCGGAATTCGGGTTGAAGATCCCTTCGGAAGTATTTCATTCTTTTTTTCTAAAATACCCCGTAAAAGATCCGGCGATCTCCCGCAATGTGAACTTTCGAACTCCGGCGGAACTTTTTTCCGGTAATGTCGCATCCTTTTTCGACGAATATTCCACTTCCCTTTCCATGAAGTCCTTCCTGATTCGGGAGATATCCGCGATCGTTTCTTCCGAGGAGTTTCATTCCCAAAAATTGATACAGCCGGAAATATTAAATGCACTCCTTCATAAATTTTCTAAAGTAAAGGACCTTCCCCGTACCTTACTCGCCCCCCTACTCTACCAGGCTCTTTGGAATTTGTCCTATTCTTGCTACCAAAAGAATAAGATATCCGCGTTAGAGGAAGCGGATAGGTGGAAATACCTCGATCATGCCGAGGAAATCATTTGTTACGGAGAAGGATTCGAACTTTTGCAAAGGAACAAAGCCGTACTGGTAAAAACAGGCCGAGGAGAGGATACGAACGCGATCGTCGTGGCCAAAAACGTTTTGGAAAAAAACAGAAAGAAAGATCCGAAGCCGTATCCCGTGATCGTGCATCTGAACGTGGAGAATTCCGGGCAACTCCGGATTTGGGAGGATTTCAACGAAAACATCGCATCTAGAATGAATACGATGCTCCGAAACGTACAGGAGGTATTCACGAACGAAGAAATCGTCATTCTAACCACCTATTCCTATAGGGACCAAAAGAGGTTCTATCCGGTCCGGACAAACGAATCGGACCATAGAATTTCTTATCCGGTAAGTATCATCGAAGGGTTGAATAGCGAGGATCGCTTTTCTTCCACCGGTTTGAGAACTAGGGAAGCGTTATACTCGGCCGGAAAGATCGATATCTCGGCTAAACTCTCGGAGAGTACATAAAAAAGCTTTCCGACCCGAGGCGAAAAGCTTTCGAACGGTGAAATTTTGAGAACGAAAGAAAGTTTTACGAATTCGTTCGGCTCAATGTTTCTTTCTTCCTTCCACGAATTTGGAAAGTTCTTCTCGAAAAGAATACTTTCTACTACCCATCAGATATCGGAAGGCGCTGATCATCACGTCCGGTCTTGGAGGATCTCCCCCGATAAATAGATCCGGCTCTTTGGGTAATTTTCCCAATTCGAATAGTCCTCCGGAAACTGCCTCCGTCCCGCAAGCGATGAGGGCCTTTGTTTCGGGCATCGTATCCCAAGCGATTTGCAAAGGAACTTCCATATTCGAACCGACAGGACCCGCATAGACCAAAGCATCCGCATGCTTGGGAGAAGCAACAACCCGTACCATACTAGCCTCACTATCGAACACCGCATTGAAGCTCGCGTTGATTTCCGCTTCGGTGGAGTTATTTCCACTAGCTGCGACTTCCCTATATTGGAATCCGGTGTTCCGGGTGATTTTGCGGAAAGCGTTTACGTTTTCCGAAACGTTTTCGGAATATTCCGTCGGAATTCCGTCCACATAGGAGACAACAAGAGCCTTTCTATCTACGGAATACGCATGGATAAAACCGGAGTTTTCGATCTTATCGTCTCCGCAGGCTTCGGCACAAAGACCGCATTGAAGACAGGCTCCGTAATCGAATACGATCTCCTTAGCGGATACGATCTCTATCCCTTTGGTCGGACAGACTTTTTCGCAGGCTTTACATTCTAGACAGGACGTCCCTTTTTTGAAATTCGGGACGGGAATTCCTCTCGCGTTAGGATTCGTGGGCTGGACCTTTTTAAAGTCCATATTCTTAGCCGGCCTGAAAATATTGAGTACTTCGTAAAAGAATTTCATAGATCCACACCTACGTAGCTGAGATTGAAAGATTTATTGTTCAAAGGGAAGTCTCCGATGTTCTCACCTCGGACGGCCAGTTCGAGTGCATGCCAATTCATTACGGATGGATCCCTAACATAGGCTTCCAGTATGGAGCCTGCGGAGTCCAGTTGGACCGCGATCAAAACCGGTCCTCTCCATCCTTCCGCAGATCCGAAATAAACTCCCGGTTTCGGCTTGGAAGCTTTCGCTTTCGCAAAAGCCTCGGCTGCTTTAGGGAATTCGATCAGCATAGGAATAGCGGAAGCCAACCATTCTCCGCTGTGTTTCAGTTCTTGGTATCTGAGATAAAATCTGGACCAAGCATCTCCTCTCATTTGACCGGAATGATGCATATCGATGTTCAGAGGTTCGGGAGTCATTTTATAGGAAGGATCGTGTTTTCTCAAATCGCGGGACAAGCCGGTACATTTTTCCACCATGCCCACAAAACCTAAATTTTTGACCTGCTTTTGCAGTACGGTCCCGCAGACTTGTAGTCTTTCCCGATTCGTCGATTTTTCCGCGGATCTTTCGAAATGCGAAGCCACATCTTTGGTTACGCTCGAAATTCTTCCCGCCAAATCGGATAAAAACTCTGCGCTGATTTGTTTTTTCAGCCGGACTTTTCCCGGAGATAAAGCGCCTCTTCCGAAGCGGTTTCCGGTCAATGCTTCCATGACGCCTAACGGAATACCCCTTTGCATGGAGCAAACCCCTTGTAAAGGATAGTATCCTACGTCTCCCGCGATGGCTCCCATGTCTCCTATATGGATCGCGATTCTTTCGATCTCGAGGAGAACGGCACGGGCAAAATCGATCTCTTGAGGGACCGAGATCGCATGAGCGCCTTCGAAGGCTTTGCTGAACGCGATGCCATAAGCGATCGTCGAATCTCCCGAAATCGCCTCTCCATACGGTGCGATGGAATCCTTATCCAGGCCCTTCATCAATTCGGTTAGGCCTCTTTTTTGGAATCCCAAACGAATATCCAAATTTTGGATTTCTTCCCCTTTTACGATAAATCGGAAGTGTCCGGGTTCTATCACTCCGGCGTGGATCGGACCGACCGCGTGGCTGTAAAAGGAATTCGGAACCGGTACGTTGATTCCTCTGTACACCAAGTCCTTGATTCCCGACTTGGTTACGAATCTTTCCAGCAAATGCTTTCTGTCTTGGGAAAGATATTTTTCGAAGTCGATGGAAGAATAATCTTCGGGTCCTTGGTTGTTACCGAGGCTATGTCGAAGGATCCAGATCGGGTTCGTATGATCTTCGATCAGGGATTTTTCGCTGGCCTTGGATAGAGTTTCCTGCTCGATTCCGTCGTTCGTAAGCCAATAACGATGCGTATGTTTGGTTTCTTTGTTATGAAAAATTCCGGTAACAGTTCTCATAAAATCCCCTGGACTAATAGGAAGAAGCCCCAACACCCGGTTCCGAGCAGAAGGAGAAGGAGGAAGAATCCGTTGGTCATCCGGATTCGTAAGATCGTCGAATTTTCTTTTTGGAAAGTCCGACCTTTCAAATTCAATAAAGGGGCGATTTTATACAGCATCACCCCGAAAAATACCAATCCGAGGATCGGAACCAGAATCACTAATCCTTTGCCTCCGATTTGACCCGCCTTAATGAGCACGATGTCGTTTACGAATACGGGAGATCCCGGCATGACGAAAGCGAGAAACAGCGAAAGAATAAACAGGGACAAAGCTGGTTTATTGATCGCGTCGGATTGGAGTATCTTACCCAATTCTCTCTTGCCGGCGTCCATGCGGACGATTCCCATGCTGATGAACAGAAGGGACTTCACGACCAGATTGGAAGCCATTACGAAATAGAATATGTTGTCGCTCAAATCCATCCAAAGGATCACCGCTAAGGCACCCGTATGAAAGAGAGCCACTTTCGCAGATATCCTGCGGATATCATCCCGATCGTACACCGCGAAGATGCTAATCAGTATAGTGATAATTCCAAGCACTAATAGGCCGTCCGCTCCGCTGAACGTATGCGGGAAAAGTTGATGGTCCAGATGAACAAAGGGCCTCAATGCGAAACAAACCGAAACCGGAATGAAGGCGGAAAGCAAAGAGGAAACCTGAGTAGGACTCTCCCCATACGTGTCCTCGATCCAGACGTGATTCGGAAACAGACCCAACTTGGCCGAATAACCGAAGATAGCCAGCCAGAGTCCGACTTCCACCCAGATGATCTCGGGATGTTCCGAGATGTTTGCCACCAACACTTCCACAGGTTGGTTGATGACATGGAAGGCCGCGAGAATTAGAATGATCCCTAAAAACGCGATACCGAGGCCGAAAGAGTTGATCAAAAGGAATTTCCAAGCGATCGGATAGGACTTAGGCGTCCTACTGGAGGAAATCAGAAGAGAACCGACGAAAGTGGTACCTTCGATCAGGACCCACTGTAGGGTCGCATCTTTTTCGTTCCAGGCGACGAAGTTCAATCCGGCGCAGAGAACAAGGAGCACCGACCAAAAAGGTAAGTTCGTTTGATTCCGGGTAGGAGCAAGAACGTAGGTCAAAAAGACCAGTACAAAAACGGCGAACCCGATTCCGTATAGAATTTCCAAACTCATGCCGAAGTTTCCTCCTTTCCTTTTTCACTATTGATCCGTAAAGCGGCGCCGGCGCCGATGATTAGGACCGCGTCGATGAAGGAACCGAATTCGCTTCCCAGAGGAACTCCCGATTTAAGGAGCAACGTAAGAAGGAAGATCCCGTTTTCGAAGATACTGAAGCAGGCGACGATTCCGAACCAATTTCTCCGAACCACGAAACCGACGAGCCCGACATAGATGAGTAGAAGCACGAAGTGAAATCCGTACGGATGGTCGTTTCCGAAGAAGGAGTGGATCACCCCTATAAACGTATAACTGACGACCGCGCCGATAAAAAGAAGTATCAACGTCGGAAAGTAACCTACTTTCGGATAAGTGGATTCGGCGGAATTCGTTCTTCTCGCCGTCCAATACAGAATGGCAGGAGTGAGCAGCCCTTTAAAGATAACCACCATCAACGCCAGAAAAACGGAATGAAACGTATCTCCTTTTTCCTCCTGATAAAGTGGGATCAATAGGAGAAATCCCTGGATACCGATCAATATGACTAACCGTTTCAGACGGTTTTCTAAAAGAGCGACTACTCCCGTTAAGAGAATGATAAGGTAGCTGAAATCTGTTGCCATTATTTTATCCTAGCTTGAGTAAAATGCCCAAGATCAGCATGAAGATAAAGTTCAACCCGAGCAATTCGGGGATCCAAACCCACTTTCTTCTTGTGCTGTTCGCTTCCCAATAACCGATCAATGCGGACAAGAAAAGCGCTCCCCCGGTTACGGAAAGCTCCCTCGCGATCGGATTCGTGATCAGATTCAGGAAGATTTCCACGTGTTCCAGGCCCAACTTAGTGATTAACAGAACCAAGGAAGCCGTTTTTAACTGATGAGCCAGCTCGAAAAAGGCCCTTGTTCTTCCCGAAGCTTCTAAAAGCATCGCTTCGTGAACCATGGTCAGTTCCAAGTGGGTTCTCGGATCGTCGAACGGCGGTTTTGCGAGATCCGAGAGGACGATTAATAAGGCCCCCATCAAAAACAGAAAGCCGAAGGCCAGATTCGGAACGCTCGCTTGGAATACCAGATTCGATTCGAAGACGACCAGGACCAAAATCAGAATCGGTTCCGCCAGAACGTACAAAAGCGTTTCTCTCGCGGCTCCCATTCCTCCGAAAGAGGTTCCGTTTTCTACCGCATAGGCGACGGTCGCGAATCGGATCATCCCGATCAAAAACGGGACCAGAAGGAGAGACGCCCATTCGAACGAAACCAAAGACCAGAGAGTCACTCCGAACGTGAATACGAAGATCGCCGAACTTTCCGTAAAGAATCCGGAAAAAGGTCCGTCGATCGGATATTTCCGAATCATCCGAATCGTATCGTAAAAGATCTGTAAAACGGGTGCTCCCCTTCTGCCCTGTCCGTAGGAGCGGATTTTTTGGATGATACCTCCGCATAAAAACGGAAGAGTAATGAAGGAAATGACGCGGATCAGTGCATCCACTGGGAAAGAATTTGCTTCCATATACCTCCTTCGGCCAATCGGATCGCGATGATGACGGTCAGTATGGCCAATACGGTTAACGATGAATAAGTCAGATTGATCGAAATGGATTCGTCGTCGGCGCCGACAATTTTCGCCTTTGCCGCGCTGATCGATTTGATCAGAATGCGCGTAAAACTCTGGTCGAATAGGGAAGTTCCGTTCTTATCCACGAAGTATCTCCCCAAGGGGGATAGCAACGGATCCGAGATCGCAGAAGGACCGATGGCGACTTCGGCTCCGCCGAATTGGCCGCCGCAATCCCAAAGTTTTCTCTGCCTGATTCTATGCCGAAGTCCCAAAACTCCGACCGATAAAAGTAGGACAAATCCTACAAGATTCAATATTCCGAGTCCGTGGAACCACTCCGTTTCCAGCCAGTCGACTTTAACGGGAGCATAATGATTTACGAACACGAAAAAGATCGCGGGAGCCAGGAAAATGAAGGCTCCTACAAAACCGAGGGAGATGGAAACGGGAAGATTTCTTCCATGGTCTTCGAAGATTTTTCGGGGTCTGGAAAGTGTGAGACCCAAGAATAGTCTTAAGTGGGATGCCGCGCCTAGTGCCAATCCTGTGCAGACTAGAATCAATAGAGGTAGAACCAACAGAGGACTTGTACCCGGCACGGCGACTACCGCCGAAAGCAATTTGATGAACGTCGCTTCGGAAAGAAATCCGGTGGTTCCGGGGATCGCAAGGAAACTGAGAGTTCCCAAGCTCGCCAAAAATGTGGGGATCCCGCTACTTCTTCCCACTCCCGTACTCTCGTCTACAGCCGAAGAACCGGATAGTTTGGAGAGATAGCCGAAGTAAAGGAATTGAAAAGTTTTGCTGATACTGTGATGGACGAGAGAAATCAAAAAGAGAACCGTAAAGGCTTTGCTCAGAAGCCTGAGTCCTTCCACTTCGCTGGATTGCCAATAACCCGCAAGCAATAGGCTCAACCAGAGAAGGTTCATGTTTTCCACCGTGCTGTATGCGATGGATTTTTTGATCTCCTTGCTGAAAAGTGCGGTCATTCCGGCCCAGAGAACTCCGATCCCGGCGATCGGAATCAGAACGGTGGCATAGAACGTTCCCGATAAAAGAGGCAACGCGAATTTCGAGAAAAGCACTAAAGGCAGATTGACCAATAGGCCCGAATAAGCCGCCGATGCGTGTGCAGGAGCTCCCGCGTGCGCTTCCGGTAGCCAAAAATGCACCCCGAAAAAGGCGGATTTAATCAAAAGGCCGATGATTAGGAAAAACAAACCGATGGCAGGGTCGGAGGCAAAAATCCAAAAAGTGAAGCAAAAAGCCCCCACCCCGCCTGCCGAAACCAGAGCAACGAAACTGCGAACCGAAGAGTCCGTCCATTTTCCTCCCAAATACAGGAGGAAGGCGGTAATCGTGGAAAGTTCCCAAAACAGGATAAGCCAAAGGCTTTTTCCTACAAGATAGCACAATCCTGTGCTCAAAAAAAAGAGAGAATATCCCAGTAATACCAGGGGTTTTCTCTCTTTTTCGTATCCTGCAACGTAAAGGGAAATGAATGCTCCCAGGAATGCCTGGAGGGATAAACCGATAAAAATCGAGCTATCCGCTCCGAGGAAGTCCACTCCTAATACCCTTCCGATTAGGAAGGGGATTAGTAAGGAAGCCGCGACTGCAAGGTAAGCAAGTATCGTCATAATACTCCCGTTCGATTTTAGAATAACGCGTTAAACTGCACGTAGAACATTTTTGCCTGGGAGGCCGCTCCCGCAGGACCGTAGACCGAAGGCGTAGTCATGTGATTCAGGACCGCAGTAGGCGTTAGGGTCACAGAGCCATCATTTCCAACCGTGTAGGTATACAAAGCGTTCTTTTGGTTTTTAACCGCGCTTCCTGCCGTCAAGAATCCCGCTCCAAGCCAAACGGACGTATATTCGCTGATCACGTAATTCCATGCGAGGTCGAATTCGTTATAGATGTTCTTTCCTAATTTGCCCAGGGTGTAAACCGTTTGGCCGGAAGAATTCGTCACGCCGTTGTTTGCCTCCGTAGAAGCTCCGGTATTCGCCGTACCGTTGATCGCGTACCAAGCGTCCTGCACCTGTGCCTTATCGTTAGAATAGTACGATACGAAAAAGGTTCCATACTGTTCCGATTTGTAGGACATATGAACGGATTTGCTGATCAGGTTTTTAACGCCGATGTTTTCGGACAAACCGGCGACGTTGTTGAAATACGGGATGATACCGAAACGAGGGTTTGCAATCGTTTGGAACGTGGAATTAGTCGCGTCGGTTCGATTATGGTCTCCCGAAGCGTACTGGTACTGGATCCCGAGACGTAATCTTTCGAAGAACGTATACCCGCTCTGTAAAACGAAAAACTCTCCGGCGTATTTCTGATTTTTGGTACCCGCTACGCTTCCGTTATAAGTGACGCCGTTGACGGTGAGAGGTAATGTTACGTCTTGTCCAGCGACAAGATTGTCAACTCTAGCTCCCGTGGCTCCCGACTGCCAAGCCGCTTCCAAGGTCCAGTCCCATCCGGCCCAGTGGGTAGCGGACTGATAATTGCCAACCGTCCTGTTGGAAATGCGGAAACCCGAAGTGATTAGGTTGTTTTGCTGTTTGTTCCAGGCGTTCGGCGTCAAATCGGCTCCGGCTGCGGAAGGAGTGGTTAGGGTTCCTGCGGGGGAAATCGGAGTTTTGTGAGTCAAGACTCCGAAGGAATACAGGTCTACTAAAAACCAATCTTTTGCTTTCACCGTATTGTAAGTTCCCGCTAAGTATTGGTCCGGATTTCCCGTAGTAGTAACCGTTTTTCCGGTTGTGGGATCAGTGTACGTAATCGGTGAACTGGCGGAAAGCACATTATTCGGACCGCTAGCGTTGGAAACCAATTTGTATCCGAAGAAATGGATGTTAAACGAATCACGGTCGAACATGATTCTCGCACCGTCGAAAGAAAGACCGTTGATCGTCCAGTTGGCGCCGCCGATCAGCCTTTGGTCTCCGTAAACGGGGATTTGGCGACCGATCTGGATTTTCGCATCCAGAGGCAGTTTTTTAATCATAAACCAGGCCTCTCTAATGGAAGTCGCTCCGGCGGGATTGATCGATGCTTGTCCCGGAATCACGAAGTTTCCGGTAGAAGCAAAGGTATTGGCCCGGACGTCTCCGACGGATGCTGGGGTTTCTCCTCCCCAAACCCTGGCGTCCTGAATGTTTACTTTCATGGTAAAGTAAGGACTAGGATCTAAAATAAAAAATAGCTGTGTGGTCTGCATAATCCGGGAAACGTTCCCCTTATTCGCACGATCGAAGCCCAGGTTTTCCCTGTCCTCGTATCTCGGGCGAACGTATGCGCCGACCCGTATCCAATCGTTCAGCCATCCTTTCTTATTCGTTGAGAATTTTTTACTGATTTCGGGATCGATTAAGACGGCCCGATTGAATTCGCTAGTGAGTCCCTTTGTTTTTAAAGGAGATACGTAGTTCTCGTCGTCCGCGTTGGCGCCGGCAGGTGTTGCGGTTGTCGGTGTCGTTGTTGCCGGTTGAGGTTGCACTTGTATTTGTGGTTGCGCTACTTCTGTCGGCTTATCCTGTCCTAAAACTGCGATTGTCGGCAGACCGAACAGAATAAGGGCGGAGAGATGGATCAGAACCGATATAGGTGGTCGAACCGTCCGGTCCTTTTCACGATTTGGAATATTCATTTTCTTCCTCCGAGTTTCGTTTTGTTACCGGATCTCATCCGGATTTTTGATTCAATACGCCATGCATGATGGCGAAACTCGCGTTCATCTATTTCGCTTGTTGCGAGGAGTCCGGTTCCCGTTGGTCGGGAACCGGGTTTGTCGCTTGGTTTTTATTTACCTTTCTTTAAACTTTTGTTTTTGTATTTAAAGAAACACACTTTGTCCGGTTACGCGCCGAGGATCGTTTTTACTAAGTAATAGTATAACGGAATACCTGCGACAATGTTGATCGGGAACACGATCGAGAGAGCCACCGTCAGGTAAATGCTCGGATTCGCTTCCGGAATGGAGCCCTTCATTGCTGCAGGGACCGCGATATA
Organism: Leptospira fluminis; assembly: GCF_004771275.1. GTDB lineage: Bacteria > Spirochaetota > Leptospiria > Leptospirales > Leptospiraceae > Leptospira_B > Leptospira_B fluminis. The sequence continues at coordinate 10,996 of NZ_RQEV01000009.1, forward strand.
AGAAGCGGAAGCACAAAGCACAGTAAACATGAAGGCGTCTCCGAGGGGCATTCCTATCACTTTCACCAGGATTAAGCCGAGGGAAACATTGATCACCATGATGATCAATGTTGCGATGATCAGGAAGGAACCTACATGAGCGAGTTCCTTAAAGCGTTTCGCCGCGGAAATTCCCATGTCCAAAAGGAACAAGGTCAAGATCCCTTGGAACAGGTTTTCGGAAAAGGGAGATTCCTTTTTCCAGCCGGATTCTCCGGTAAAGTATCCGACGAACAGAGCGCCTAATAGGAGATAGATGGAATAACCGAAGAAGGCTTCATGGAGAAGATGTTTCCAGGAAAAGCCGTTCTTTCCGGCGCCTTCCGCTTTGCTGCGTCCTATTCTATCCAATAAAACGGCAACGACGATCGCTGGGGATTCCATCAAAGCCATACCGGCTACGATAAATCCTCCGAATTCCTGTCCCACGTTATGTAGAAAGGCGCCTGCAGTTACGAACGTAACGGCGCTGATGGAACCGAAAGATCCTGCCAGAGCGGCCGCATTCGGACGATCCAATTTTATCTTCAGAATGTAGTAGGCGTAGATGGGAACGATAGTCGCCATAACCGCGCAACCCAGGAGTACGAAAAAGTGCTCTTGAGTAAACGGGGTTTTGAAGAGCTCGTGTCCACCTTTGAACCCGATGGAGAACAGCAAAAACATCGAGAAGAACTTTCCGATCTGATCCGGAATCACGAGATCAGATTTAAAAAGCACCGCTCCCATCCCCAGAAAGAAAAACAATACTGGGGGGTTTAGGATGTTCTCCACAACGGCATGAATATCCATAAAATCTCCTTGGATTCTCGGTCGTTGGAGCCGGAGTCACCCTCTTTGGAAGGTAAAAATCGAACTGGCACGGATCCGAGAAGGAATATAAGTATTACATAGCCTTCCAAACTTATAAATTTGGACACCAAAAAATATTTCAAATAGCAAAAAATGAGAGTATTTTCAGCGATTCGAGATGATTGCCCAAAGAATAGGCAGTTCTCTGAGAAACTGATAGGCTCTATGTCAGAATGACCTAAGGAATCCTGTTTTTTAGGAAAAAAGGAATCGAAAACTGGATGGGAAAGAGTAAGGGAGTTTTGAGGCTGGAAACGTCTTAGTTTCTAAACTTAGCTTGTTAAAATAATTCTTAGCGAATCCAAGTTTATAATTATGGAAGTTTTGAAAACCCTATTTCGGAATCGTAATTCCGAACTATTGTCATCGAAACTCCTAAGCTAGATGTAAAAAAATAGAATGACGATCTTCTCATTTTTCTTTATACTTTTTACTGTTCCTCTGGACATACTAAGAGAGTCTGGTACAAAGAAATCTACAAGGAAGATCCTGAAAAGTGAATATAATCGAAGAGAAAAGGCCGCGAATCGGAAGAGGCACAGCAAAAACTTTTTCTCTTATTATTCCTTTTGCACTTTGGCTAGCGACTCCGATTGCTTCGAACCCTGTAGTTTCCAACCAAGTAGCGGACGTAATTCAGCTCACTCAGGAACTTTCTCCTCCTCAAAATATCAGTTCTAAAATCGAGTATCGTTATCGTGGCTCCCAATTCCTGAATTGTAAGTCCGAAACCATAGAAGCATTGAGCCGTATGGAATGGCATCATAACGCGGGAGAAGTCGTTCGAGTAAAACGGAATCCCAACGGGAATTGGCTTCGCTTCCGTTTGGCAAATTCCGGAGAGTTTGCGATTCATCGTACTTTGGTCTTGGGATGGTTGAACGTTCCCGATGCGGAACTGTGCTCTATCGATCTGCAAGGGAAGTTTGAAGCCGGTTTTGCGGGTTACGATGTGGATCCTCTTTGGGACGATCTGATCTCCCCTCTTCCTCATTTTAACATCCGTCTCGAGCCTAGGGAAGAGAGGACGTTTTATCTGTATGTCCGTTCCAACGAGGACATCAACTATCCGATCCGCCTTCGAACGGAGGCGGATTACATGATGGGGGTAAGATTGCGCTCCGTCATATTCGTGACCATGGGATTCGTTTTGCTTTTATCCCTAAGCTATAACTGTTTCTACTATATAAAAACCAGAAAGAGCGTCTTCTTATCCCTGCCCTTTTACCTTTTTTCGGTGGTTGTTACCCTGTATTTTCTTCATGGAAAGGAATTTGCTTCGATCGCGGGCAATGCGAACAACTTATTCCGACACAGTTATTTTCTATTTTTGGGAATCACCCATATCGCATTCTTCCTGTATCTATCCACTTGGGATAGAGAGGAGAGAGGGACGGTGTATCGGTCCCCTCTTTTCTGGATCGTATGCTTTGCGGGAGTTTTATACCCGCTGATTCCTCTTTACGAATTTTGGTACGACCATCGGATTCTGATTCTCGTGGCAAATTACGGTTTGATGATCTTATATTTCGTTAAAACGCATTTTTCTTTGGTTCGACCGAGGAGTGCCTACGATCTTCTCTTCTTATCCGTTTGGGGAATTTTCCTTATGCTAGATCTATACAAAACGATCTTTCATTTCGATTTTTACCCTTTCAATCGGATCGCGGTTTACGGCGTGTTATACTTTATCCCTTTCTTGACCGCTTTTTCCTCCCTATTATCAAGAGAGATTATCCGAAGAAGGGAGGAAGCGGAAGGCGCCTCTCGGAAATCGCACTTAACCTCTCTGGACGTGAATCATTTCGTCCAACGGATCCGCCAACTCTTGGAATCGGAAAAGATTTTTCTCACGAAATCCTTGAAAGAGGAGCACGTCGCCCGGGAGCTAGGAATTACGATCCACCAATTGTCCGAACTCATTAATACGGAATTCAAAACCAGTTTTCCATCTTTGATCAACCAATACAGGGTAGAGGAAGCGAAAAATCTGCTCATGGAACTTCCGGGAGAAAGCACTACCGAGATCGGTTCTCGTTCCGGATTCAGCTCCAGATCCGCTTTTTATTTGGAATTCAAAAAATTGACCGGAACGAACCCGAATTCGTTTAGAAAGGAAGTTTCGGGCGAGAAAGTAGCGTCGAGATAATCTATTTTTCGGTCTTCAAGCGTTGACTCGAAAATAGATTACGTCTCCGTCTTGGACTAGATATTCCTTTCCCTCTAGACGGAGCTTCCCTTCTTCCTTTACTTTGGCGGGGCTTGCGGTTCTGTCCAGATCTTCGAACTTCATCACTTCCGCGCGTATAAATCCTTTTTCAAAATCGGTATGAATGACCGAAGCGGCGATCGGTGCAGTGCTTCCTAAATCGGTGGTCCAGGCTCTCACTTCCTGCTCCCCCGCCGTGAAAAAAGTCAAAAGGCCGAGTAGCTTATAGGCGGCATGGATCATTCTGTCCAGACCGCTTTGAGTTTCTCCGATTTCGGTGAGGAACTCCGATTGTTCTTCCCTGGAAAGTCCGGAAATTTCTTCCTCGAATTTCCCGCAGAGAGTTACGACCTCCGCTCCTTCCTCTTGCGCCATTTTTTTTACGGCTGCAACCAACGGATTGTCCTTTTGAGTCGCTGCCTTGTCGCTGATATTTGCCACGTACATTACCGGTTTGGAAGTGATCAAGTTGAAGGTCTTGACGATCTTCTTCTCTTCCGGTTTGATCTCGGCTAATCTGGCCGGTTTGCCCGCTTTAAGAACGTTCAGGATTTTTTCCAGCACCGAGACCGTTTCTTGGGCTTCTTTGTTTCCCGCTTTCGCGTTTCTTGCGATCTTTTGGTGCTGTTTTTCGGCGGATTCCAAATCCGCGAAAATCAATTCCATGGTGACGACCTGCGCATCCTCTACCGGATTGATTTTACCGTGAACGTGGGTGATGTTTTCGTCCTCGAAAGCGCGTACTACGTGGCAGATCGCGTCCACTTCGCGGATGTGGGAAAGAAATTTATTTCCCAACCCTTCTCCCTGGCTTGCCCCTTTGACCAGGCCCGCGATGTCCACGAATTCCATAATTGCGGGAATTGTTTTTTGCGGTTTGTAAAGTTCGGCCAATCTTTCCAAGCGAGCATCCGGAACTTCCACGATTCCCTTATTCGGCTCTATCGTGCAAAACGGGTAATTTTGCATTTCCGCGCCCGCCTTAGTCAGCGCATTAAAGATGGTGGATTTTCCTACGTTCGGAAGACCTACGATTCCGCAATTGAGACTCATGAGGTCAATGTTCTTCGCCGCGAAAATATGTAAATTCGTTTGTTAGCTGGACAAGCGGCAGTGGTCTTATTCGAGAACCCAAGGTTTATTGGAATCCATGGAATTTAGGGAATAAGTTTCCTCCGCGATCCGGATCAATTTTCCGTTCCTGAAAAACAATTCCAACGCGACTAGTCTGAGGGAGTCGGGATTGACTCCGCAGCCGAACGTATATTCGCCCTCATAAAAACGCAACGGTCTAGAACCGGTCAGTAAAATCACCGAAGGCAGGGATCCGATTCCCTGGGCGCGTAAGGAACGAAGTTCTTCCGCAACCGGATTCGGATCCTCTTTCGAGGCAGGATCGAAATCTTGTATCAATAAAAAGTGATTTTCCATTTCACCGACCCATTTTAGGAGTTGGGACCTGAATTCTTTCCGAGCGGGGAGAGTGTCCGTGGAAGGTGAAAAGGCGGAGGAATAAAATAGAAAGTTTAAATTCGCTTCGGTTCTTGCGAGCGCTTGCGTGGGGCCTAGTACGGAGGAGGACGACGGTTTCGAGTTTTTCGAATCGGATTTTTTGTCTCTTCGGTTCTTCTTTTTGCGAGATGATTTCTCTCTGCCCTCGTTTTTGACGTTAGAAATCTTTTTCCTGGAAAGGTCCGCGGAAGCTCCGTCGAACATTATGTCGAATCCGATCGTATTACGGAGACGATTTCTTTCTTCTTCGGAATTCGCCGAGGTGATCGGAAAAGAACCCAGTAGAAACGCCCCTCCTCCTTCCGCCTGTTTCCTTTTTTTGTACGCTTTGTACCATAGTGAAAGATTCCTCTCCCAAACGGGGTCCTTTTCGGAGATTTTTTCCGGAGAGGGGCAGTAGACGATGATTCCAATCGGAACATCCTTTCTACTCTGTACTTCCGTTTGGGAGGAAATCGGAAGCGAAGAAAGTCCGAGAAGAAGGAAAGACAGAAAAATCCGAACGACCGGTTGGACCATGTTGATTTCTTCCTGCCTGACCAGTGTCCCGATCGTCCGTATTATGCCGTTTTTTCTTTTAATGAGGCGAAGAATTTCGCGAAGAATCCGGCTTCCTTTTCCCGGAATTCCTCCGTTCTACTGCGAAAATCGGGATCCTGTTCTTCCAAATGATGGTTCATTTCCCTAAGATGGTTTTCTTCCTCTTTCAGTATCGTTCGGAGAGAGATTCCGTTACCGCTTTCTCTCAGACAGGATTCGTATTCTTCATATACGATTCCTGCTCTTTCCTCGATCAACTTGGTGACGTACAGATAACAAAGAAATTTACGCGAAAAACTCGGAATTTCACGGGAGGAAAGTTCCCGATTCACCATGGAATCCAGTCTCTGAAAATAAAATACTGCGGAGGTCCCGACCAGTAACGAGCCTTCGTCGTAATTCTCCGATCCTTCCGGATGGACTTGCAAGGCCAATTTTTTAAAAAAGGCGGCGTGCCGAGCTTCCTCCGATGCGTGCCTCAGCACCATTTCGGAAATCGCAGTGCCGGTTTGGGAGGCGTGAATTTTCCGGGAACCTATATGCTCCAAGAGAGAAAGAGTATTCAACCATTTGGAGTGCACGCTCGGATTCTTCAAAATTCGGTTCAGAACCGTCCGTATTTCCTCTCTTTGTACCGGAGAAATACGCTTTCCCCCTAGCTTAGAAACCATATCTTCCGAGCATTTTTGATTCGCGGAAAAAATCATCCTTTTTCGAAACGAAAATCAAAAATCTGCTTCCTCGAACTTCGCTTTTTAAGATTTTGAAATCAATGATTTCTTCGGTACTAGATATCTTAGGCAAATACGGAAGATTCGTAAAATTTTCCCATACGCTCTTTGCTCTCCCCTTTGCTGGCATTGCATTCATTCTCGCTTTTTTAAGGACTCCGGGATTGACTCTCGGCGAATGGGGAATGAAATTTTTTTGGATTCTGGTTTGCATGATCGGAGCGAGAAGTGCGGCCATGGGTTTCAATCGGTGGGCGGATCGCGGTTTCGATTCCAAGAATCCGAGAACGGCAAACCGGGAGATTCCCGCTGGGAAAATTTCAGACGTAGCGGCGATTGTGTTCGTACTTTTGGCAGCCCTCCTTTTTTTTGTAGGGAGCTGGTTTTTGAATTCATTGTCTTTTTACTTGGCCGCCCCCACCCTATTTCTGCTTCTCACGTATTCTTATACCAAGCGTTTCACCTTCCTTTGTCATTTCTATCTGGGCCTTTCCATCGGACTAGCTCCGTTAGCGACTTGGATCGCGTTGCGTGAGGAGTTTTCCTGGATTCCGGTATTGTGGACGCTCGGGCTCGCATTCAATCTAGCCGGTTTCGATATTTTATACGCTTTGCAAGACAGGGATTTTGACGAGAGAGAAGGACTGCATTCTGTTCCGGTTTTTTTCGGACTGGAGAATTCCCTCTGGATTTCCAGGCTCTCTCATGTCTTATCTCTTTGTTTTTTGGCATGGGCGGGATATGAGTCGGGCCTGTCCGGGATCTTTTGGATCTTTTGGTTTGCGACCGGTTTCCTCATGGCGGGGGAACAATGGATCGCTAGAAAAAACGAGGATGGGATTTTTCCGCCCGCCTTTTACGGAATCCATTCCTGGATCTCCGTCGTACTCTTTGCGGGAATCCTGCTGGAAAAGTCGAGAGAAATCGCGGATTCCGTACGACAATTGGGAATCTGATCCGAAGGAGACACTGCCATGAATGAAAAATGCAAGCTGGTCGTGGCGATGGCCGGTGCGAGCGGTTCCATTTATGCGGCACGCTTTCTCAGGGCTCTTATGGAAATGGACGGAGAAAGTTGGATCGTCGCAAGCCCCGCTTCCGTTCGTGTCTTTCAGGAAGAATACGGAACGTCCGCCGCCAATGCGGAGGAGATTCTGGAATTCGTAGGTACATTATGGAAATCTAAACTAAAGCATAGGTTCCACGTTCGATCCTACGGGGATATCGGCGCCGACATCGCTTCCGGATCCAATACCTGGGAAGGGATGGTGGTCGTTCCCTGTTCGATGAAAACGGCGGCGTCCATTCGATCCGGAGTGACTGCGAATCTAATCGATCGTGCGGCCGATGTCAGCCTGAAAGAAAGAAGAAGATTGGTCCTCGTTCCGAGAGAGACTCCGTATAACAGGATTCATCTTCAGACTATGTTGGAACTTCATGATGCCGGAGCCGTCATCTTACCCGCATCTCCCGGCTTTTATCAGATGCCGAAAAGTTTGGACGATTTGGGAGATTTTATTGCCTCCCGTATTTTTAAGCTCTTGGGTAAGGAAGTGGATTTGTACCCTAGATGGAATCCGGAAACTCCGAAAAGCCACGGAACGAACCTGATTCTCTAGAGCTGCGGCTTTCCCTGTAAAATCCGAATCAGGAATTTACCGATTCGATCTGTTGGATCCGTTTGTTCAGAGAAGATGCGTCTTCGTATCTTTCGTATGAGATCGCGTTGAATTTTTGCAGGTACAACCCGATCAGTTCTTCTCCGGTTTGGCCGGGAACTTCCAGGGCCTTTCTGAAATTATGAAGATCGAATTCCGGGTGTTTCCCCGCGAAATTCTCCACCAATTTTTCCATGTGTAAAAGCGAAGCTTCTCTTGCGATACCGCTGGAGCGTCTTACTTTTAAGGATAAATTTGCCAAGGAATCCAGGTAATCGCGGACTCCTTCGGGCTCTTTTTCTCCGGGAGAATACGAGTTCCCTTCCCGATTCTTGCAGAGTTCCACGTAGCGGATCACTACGTTTTCGAAGTGATCCATTCTTTCCTTGATATAGGAATTGGAATCATCCTGTTCGACGGGCATTTCGAAATCTTTGATCTTGACTACGTCGTATTTATCGTAGTTATCCGAAATGATCCGTTTTAGATCTTCGTAACTGTCCAAAGAAACCGGGGGGAACGTCACTACGGGAAAGTTTTCCCCAATCCTTAAGAAGCTGACTACTACGTTGGATGCTATGATTTTTCCGCCCGGATAAAGAGGATTTTCTCCCACAACGTTACAGTAAACGATGAGGTTTCCGGATGGATTCTTTTCGGAGCCTTTCTCAAACTTCACTGTTTCCCTCTCCTGATATTAACAGACTGACGATCCGCTTTCATTCCCACTTTTTTATCTCTTCCTTGAGATTTTCTAGGACGTTTTTGTACGCTTGCGCGACTTTACCGTTCGGATCCTGGAACACGAGCGGCTTTCCGGATTCTCCCGCATTCATTAGATCCATAGTAAGAGGAATTCCGCCTAAGAATTTTGCATCGGTGCCTTTCGCCAGGATTTCCCCTCCTCCATGGGAAAAGATAGGAGTAGAATGGCCACAGTTCGGACACACAAATTCACTCATATTTTCCACAACTCCTAGGATGGGTACCTTTACCTGTTGGAACATGGAGGCAGCGCGATTCGCGTCTAGTAGCGCCACGGACTGAGGAGTGGTAACCAAAACGGCTCCGTCTAAATCAATCAATTGGGCTAGAGACAATTGTACGTCTCCGGTGCCTGGAGGAAGGTCGATAAATAGAAAGTCCAAGTCACCCCAGACGATGTCGTAAAGAAATTGTTCCACCGCTTTTCCGAGCATCGGTCCTCTCCAGACCACGGGTTGCTTTTCGTCTATTAGAAAGGAGAAGGAGATGATTTTCAATCCGTCCTTTTCCAAAGGATAAATCTTATCCTCTTCCGCTTTCAGGGCGACTCGACCGTTGACACCGAACATTTTTCCGATGGAGGGACCGTAAATATCCGCATCCATTACGCCTACTTTATAGCCCTGGGCCGCCGCGGCTGCCGCCAAGTTGACGGTGACTGTGGATTTTCCCACTCCTCCTTTTCCGGATCCGATCGCGATGACCTTTTGAACTCCTACGATCCGGTTCGAATCGTTCAGTTGGAGTTTGGGATCCACCTCGAACTTGATTTTGATCTTCCCGATCCCTTCCTTTTTGGACAAGGTTTGCCGGATCTGAGCTTCCAGCCCGATCTGAACCCTTCTGTCTTGGTTCGGAGTTTTGACTAGTATGTTCGTCTCTTCTTCCCCGACTTCGAGGGAAGCGACCATGCCTAAGGACACGATGTCTTTTTTCAGTTCCGGATGCTTGATTTTCGTGAGTTCTCTTTGAACTTCGATCGGTTGTATTTTGCCGGCCATTTTATTCCTTTTCTTCGTATAAGATCGTTGCTGCTTCCATAAACTTGGACGTCTGCTCCGAATAAGTGAAGCGTTTGATTTCCGGAGTTTTTTGTCCGGTTTCCAATAAGTGAAAACCGCATTCGTGCCTTAGATCGGAAGTCCGGGTACTGGAGGCGGAATTGATCACGTAGTACGGTTTCTTCTTTCCCGGTTTTTTGACCCAATTCGTATGTACATGTCCATGCAAATAAGCCAAGGGCGGGGATTCCCTTAGAATTTCGGCGATTTCCTCCCGATTCCTCATCCTATGTCCTGCCGATTCCTGACGTTCCGGAGGATTCCAAATCGGATGGTGGCACACGAATACGTATTGCATCATTCGATTCTCGTGCAGGAAATTCAAAGCTTGGCGGACGACTTTCGGATCCACGTAACCGTAAGCATTCAGCACCGATAAAGGCTTATTCGAATCCAACCCGATCAGACATACCTCTCCGATTTGTTTCCATCTTAGGTAACCGGAACTTCCGGGAACCTGTTCCCCCATCCATTGCGAAAAGAACTTTTCGTAATAAGGAACCGGTCCGCTCACTGCCGCACGCGTATAGCGGTCATGGTTTCCAGGAATCATAAACGTTTTTTCGTTTAACAAAGGTCGTAAATATTCCAAAGAGCCGAAGTATTCGGTCAAGTGAGAGACGTTAGTGATGTCTCCCGAGATTACGATCGCGTCCGGATCCAAAGAAAGTACGGTTTCCACAAGGGAATCCCATAACCGAAGGGGGTATTTCTTCCTACGTCGAAGGGAATAGTTTAAATACCCGGGTACCATCTTACCTTTGAGGCTCGTCAAAGGAAGGTGAACGGGAAAATGCAGGTCCGACAGATGGACCAATTTCACTCTGTTTTTTCCCTCCGGATCACTCCTAGGATCTCTCCTTTTGAAACGATGGAGCCTTTGTCCTTGAATATATCGGACAAAACGCCTTTGATTGGAGATTCCATCGGAAAAGAAGCTTTGTCTGTTACCAATTCGCAGACTTCTTGGCCTACTTCCACTGTTTCACCAGGACGAGCATTCCAACGAACCAGCTCGATTTTGTCGGTATCTCCCAGGTCGGGAGTGATCAGCTCGAAATCTTCGGTTTTTGCGGACATCTTCTTAAAACCAGCTTGCCGAACCGGGGTCCCGCAGCCATCGTGTACTAAATTTTCCAAGTTCCCTCTTATGGCAAACCAGAAATCTGTCCTCAAAGGGGCTGAAATCCTCCAAAACATCTCCGATCTTAAAAAGAGAAAATTCTTTCACCTTGAGTTGAAAGGACTTACGAAACCGACCCGGGACATACTTTCCGAGCTGGTAAACGGGATCTTAGACGAGATTGGAGCGAATCCCTTAGCGGCCTTCCACCTTTTCAGCGGGTTGATGGAAGCTCTCTTGAACGCGATTAAGGGTAATATCAGGCATATTATCTTTCGCGACGAATTACTGAAAAAACTTTCGAACCTAGGCGACACCCAAGAGGAAGCCGAGGAGCTTTTGGAAGTCATCTTAGACACGTCCCCTCTCCGGGATGCGATGCAAAGATATGTGGTTCCGGAAAAGATCAAAAGGCAGGTGCAAAACGTTCTCCAGTTGGAAGATCGGATCCGCGCCAAAAAACAGGTTCTTGTTCCGGAGGAAAAAGAGTTTCTTACGAACGTCCGGTCCAAATTGGAAAAGAACCGGATGAATATCTCCGTAAAAATCAGGATCACGGAGAGCGAATTGAATCTTAGGATTCGAAACGACTCTCCTATCCACAATATGGATTTCGGCAGGATAGAAGAATCCAGATTGAAACACAAAGAACTCTTCGACAAAGGAAACTCTGCGGATTTTTTCCGTCCGGAATTTTTGGACGAAAAGGAAAGCGCAGGATTCGGGATCGCGATGATCGACGAAGGCTTTTATACGATGGGCTTGAATCCGCTGGATCTTTTGACCATCACCACAGGTAGTAGAACCACCACAGTGTATATGAGATATCCGCTTTCTGCACTTAAGGAACTGGCCTTTTAATCGGGCCGGTTCCCTATAGGATATAGCGACTTAGATCCTTATCCTCTACGATTCCTTTCAGTTTGGATTCCACGTAGGCTTTATCCACTAAAACCTTCCTTTTATCCGGCGGGAGATCCGGACCGTCATAGCTGACATCTTCCAGTAATCTTTCCATGATGGTATTCAGTCTTCTGGCTCCGATATTTTCGTGTTTTTCGTTCATATCGTAGGCCATTCTCGCGATTTCCCGGATTCCATCTGGGGAAAAATCCACTTCGATTCCGTCCGTCTTTAACAGCGCTTGGTACTGTCGGGTCAAAGAAGATCTAGGAGCGGTCAGAATTTTTTCGAAGTCGTCCATGGACAATTTTTCCAGCTCCACTCGGATGGGAAAACGTCCCTGCAATTCCGGAATCAGATCCGAAGGCTTGGACATGTGGAAGGCTCCGGCGGCGATAAACAGAATATGGTCCGTCGCTATGGGACCGATTTTGGTGTTTACGGTAGCTCCTTCCACGATGGGCAAAAGATCTCGTTGGACTCCCTCTCTTGAAACGTCGGCTCCCACTCTTCCTTCTCGCCCCGCGATTTTATCTATCTCATCCAAAAAGACGATACCCATCTCTTCCAGACGTTTCTGTGCTTCCCGTTGGACCTTATCTGGATCCAAAAGTTTTTCCGCTTCGGATTCTTCCAATGCCTTGAGAGCTTCTTGGACGGGAAGTTTTCTTTTCTTCTGCTTTTTGGGCATCAGGTCACCTAGGACGTTCTGGATATGATTGTCTAGATCTTCCATGTTCCCGGCTCCGAAAACTTGGAGCATGGGCAAACCCTGAGTGCCCGCCTGCGGAAGATCCAGCTCCACTTCCTGGTTATCCAGTTTTCCGGAACGTAATTTCTTCCGCATCGTTTCTCTGGTTTCGGAAAAACGGCGCTTTCTTTCCTCTTCGTCCACAGTGGTCGCGAAACCGATGGAAGTAGTCTGCGGATCCGAAGCCGGCTTGATCGGAAACGGAAGCAGGATGTCCAACAAAGCCTCTTCCGCCCTTTCTTTCGCCTTGGCCTCCACTCCCTTCCGGAATTCTTGTTTTACCAAATTCAAGGAAACCATTGCCAGATCTCGGATGATACTTTCCACATCTCTGCCTACGTATCCGACTTCCGTGAATTTCGTACTTTCCACTTTCAGGAAAGGTGCGCCGCAAAGTTTGGAAAGCCTCCGTGCAATCTCGGTCTTCCCGACTCCTGTCGGCCCGATCATGATGATGTTTTTCGGATAGATTTCTTCGCGTAATTCGGGGTCTAGCTTCCTTCTGCGAGTCCTGTTTCGGAGCGCGATCGCGACGGCTTTCTTTGCGCTCTTCTGTCCAATGATATGCTCGTCCAGGCGCGCGACGATTTCTCTAGGAGTGAGATCTTCCTCTCTCAATCTAGGTTCGTCCGAAACTTCTTGAGAAACGGGATTCCTGTCGCTCATACGCTGATTTCCTCGACGATAATATTGTGATTCGTATAAATACAAATATCCGCCGCGATACGCATCGCTTCCTTTACGATTTGGGAAGGTTCCAGCGGGGTAGTTCCGTAGAGAGCTCTTGCCGCGGCGAGCGCATAGTTGCCCCCCGAGCCGATCGCCAAAATTCCGTCGTCAGGAGAGATCACGTCTCCGGTACCGGAGATTAAAAAGGAATCGTCCTTGTCCGCCACGATCAACATGGCTTCTAAACGACGGAGCATCCGATCCGTTCTCCATTCTCGAGCCAATTCTACGGCACTTCTGGAAAGACTTCCACCGAATTCGTGAACCTTCTTTTCGAATAATTCAAATAAGGTGAATGCGTCCGCGGCCGAGCCTGCAAAGCCGGAAACGATCCGATCTCCGTAGAGTTTTCGGACTTTTCTGGCGGAGTTTTTCATTACCGTATTTCCGAAGGAAACCTGGCCGTCTCCGGCTATGGCGACTTTTCCGTTCCGCCGGACGCAAAGGATGGTGGTCGCGTATATTTTGTTGGGATCATGATTCGATTCGTTTTGCATGAGGATGGGCCTTTCTATAAACCTCTTTGATCTTTTCCTTACTTACGCTCAGGTAAACCTGAGTAGTGGAAAGGGAGGAATGGCCCAAAAGCTCCTGAACCGCTCGAATGTCCGCTCCGGCGTCGAGCAAGTCCGTAGCAAAGGTGTGTCGGAATTTATGGGGAGTGATGGGTTTGTCCCATCCCATCCGTTTCCTTCTTTCGTTCAGAATATAACGGACCCCCCGTGTCGTCAGTTTCTTTCCCTTTTGGTTTAGAAAAATTTCTTCGCATTGCGGTCGGAAATTAGGACGGACTTCCAAATATGCGGATAGACTCTCCACCGCTTCCTTTCCTAAATAAGCGAATCTTTCCTTTCTACGCTTTCCTAAAACTTTTAGGATCGTACGATCCTGGGATAATCTAGTCAAAGTGGCATCCACCAATTCGAATACCCGTAAACCCCCGGAATATAGGACCTCTATGATCGCTTTGTCTCGGAGGTTCAGAATTTCCGACGTCCTACCTTCCTCCTCGAATTCCAGGATTTCTTCGGTTTCTTGGATGCGAAAATTTTTCGGAATCTGTTTCCGTGTCTTGGGAAATTGAACGGATAGGATAGGATTCGAAGGAACCTTTCCGTCGTTAAACATGACTTTATAAAAGGTTCTTAGGCTGGAAAGTTTACGGCTCTGGGTTCTTCGGTCTAACCCCTGTTTTAAGGATAGAAACGCGAAATAAGAACGTACGTCTACCGCTTCCAGGGTATAGATGTCGATTTGCTCGCTTTGACAGAATTCAAAGAAGGATTTTAAATCCAAGAGATATGCGTTTAACGTATTTTGTGAATAGTTCTTTTCTATACGAAGATACTCGTGGAATCTGTGAGCGGCTTTTGTCAGGATTTCGGAAGAGAATTTGGGGACCGCCAAGGTGTATTCGCTCACGTAAGGCTCCGTAAATCGTTTTTCCTCCGGAGAAAATTCCGTCCGTCCCGGAGTTAGTTTATTTATCGGAGGCTTTTTGAAAAAGGATTTCTCTTTCCCGAACCCAGTTCGCGATTTTTTCCTTGGATTCTGAAAACAAATCCGGAAGCCGTTCCCACTCCTCTTTGGTGAAATTCGACAAAACGTGGTCTGCCGTAAGGGAACTTTCTCCCGGCTTTCCCACTCCGAATCTCAATCGGAAAAAATTCGGGGATCCTAGTTTTTCGATGATGTCACGGAGGCCATTGTGTCCCCCATGACCGCCGCCTTGTTTGAATTTCAGTTTGGAAAACGGAAAGTCGACTTCGTCGTGCAATACCAGGATATTTTCAGGAGGAATTCCGTTTTTTCTCGCGGCCTCGGCGATTGCCCTGCCGGAAAGATTCATGTATTCCAAGGGTTTTAGAAGATAGAAGAAAATCCCATTTTTATCGATTTTGGTTTTTTCTTCCTTATTGGAATTTTGGAGAGAGGCTCCCCAATCTTTTGCCAGGTCGTCGAGCAATAGAAAACCCACGTTGTGCCGGTTCCTCTCATACTTGGCTCCGGGGTTTCCGAGACCGGCTATCAGAAGTTTTAGCTGTGCCATGCTTGCAGAATGATATTGAGCATTTTCTCCGTAGCTAAGACGGCGGCGATGGTCTGGTCGCAATGCACGCCTATGGTTTTAAAATTTTCCTCTTCTTGGTTTTCCGGGGCTCGGTTCCAGGTGATCATGGTTTCCACCAAGGCGTCCGTTTTTCCTCCGGGAGGAATTCTCACTTCGTAATCCACGAGTCGCGGCATATTGACTCCGGCCTGGTTTAGGATTCCTGCCAGGGCGGTCATGAATGCGTCGTACCCTCCGTCTCCTTCTCCCGATCCGGAGAATTTTTTCCCGTTGAATTCCAATTCCACTTGGGCGGTGGGTTTGGTCCCTAATCCGGAGTTCAGTCTGCAACCTGTGATTTTGAGAGCCTGCTCTCCGCTGGTACCGGAGACGTCCGCGATCAGGAACGGAAGATCTTCCGGAGTTACCGTCTTGTTTTGGTCGCCTAGCTCTATCACTTTTTCCAAAACTTTCCGTTCTATTTCGGGGGAAAGCACTAGACCTAGCTGTTTCAAGTTTTCCGAAATGCTCGCTTTTCCGGCAAGTTTTCCCAAAGCATAACTTCTCTTCCTGCCGAAACGTTCCGGAAGGATCGGGTTTGCGTATAGATTTCCTTTTTTGTCGCCGTCCGCGTGTACTCCAGCAGTCTGAGTGAAAACGTCTTCTCCTACCACCGGACGATTGGAGGAAATTCTTTTTCCGCTGAATGTCTCCACGAGTCGACTCGCTTCGGTGATGCACTTTTCATCCACTCCGGTGCGTACTTTTCCTTTGTCGTGCAATGCAGTGATCACCGCTTCCAGCGGGGAATTCCCGGCCCGTTCCCCTAACCCGTTCACGCTGACATGGACCCCTTTTGCCCCCGCCTTTACCGCGAACAGGCAGTTGGCAACGGAGAGATCATAGTCGTTATGACCGTGAAATTCGAAATGCAGATTCGGATGCCTTTTTACCAGACCTTCCACACCGGAAAAAGTTTCTTCGGGAGAAAGAACTCCCAGCGTATCCGGTAAAAAGATTTTTCCCACGGGTTCTTTGGAAAGATGCGCGACGAAATCGAAGACATACTCGGGGCTATTCAGATATCCGTTGGACCAGTCTTCCAGGTAAATATTCACGCTTAATCCGCTATCGACTGCATACCGGACCGTCTCCGAAACGTCCGAAAAGTGTTCCTCGGGACTCTTCATCAATTGTCCTGTGAGGTGTTTCAGGGAACCTTTCGTGAGAAGGTTCAAAGTTTTTGCACCGGACGCGAGAATCCAATCCACGCTGCGCCGCGAATCCACGAATCCGAGGATTTCGATCCTATCTCCCAAAGATTCGGACTCGGCCCATTGCATGATTCCTCGGACGCTTTCCAATTCTCCCTGAGATACCCTTGCGGACGCGATTTCCACCCTATCAACCTTCAGGTTTTGCAGTAGAAATTTTGCAATATTCAGTTTTTCTGATGCGGAAAAACTGACTCCCCGTGTCTGTTCCCCGTCCCTTAAGGTCACGTCGAGTATTTGGATGTTCGGTCGAAAATCGGTCATTTTAAATATTTCTTTAAGTCCTGCGCGGACGGGCCCAGAATTTCTATCAAAGTGGAGCCCGGATTGCCGATGGAAAGTCCGCCGTCCTCCAGGACTTTTAGGAAATCGTGATTCTGGATATACTCTTCGGTCATCCTTCTTAAGATTCCCTCTCCGATTCCATGCACTACTTCCACAAGCGTTTCTCCTTTTAGAAACGCCTCCTGAATACCCGAGTCTAGAACCCGATAGGCCTCTTCGAACCGAAGTTTACGTATGTAGATTACCTTCGGTCCTTTTGGCTTGCCGCCTTTCGAATGGTTCCCCTTTGGCATTCTAGGACCATCCTAGCAGCCGGAACCGAGGCGAAAAGAAAGAAATTGGATTTTCTGCTTTCCCTTTGAGGACCCCGTGATAGAGTTTCCTTTCTCAAAAATGGAACAAGGGATCCGGAAAACGTGACAGAAGAAACGGAACGCAAACTTCTCCGCTATACGGATAAAAGAAGGGCCGCGATTTGCGGAGGAACTCTCGGACGGGAAAACCGTTATTACATACGCGGCCAGGTTTTGGATCTTAGCATCACGGAAGAAATGAAGGATTCCTCCCGATGGAATCTTCTGACCGGTTTGTTCGAAGGCCAGGAAAAAGAGATTACGCCGTTTTTGGATTACGGGCTGGAATCCGTGCGAAAACCGATCCTTTTGGCCGAAATCGTGGACGAAACCGGAAAGATCGTTCATCGATCTCCGGAAATCCGGGGGGACGAAAGCGGGTTCTTTTTTCACGAGTTTACGTTTCCCCTGAAGCCCGGGAACTATATGTTCCACATTCATTTCCTAAAACCGGATTCCTACAGACAATTCGGGAAGGATTTGGCATACCTAAACGCCCCGGGAAAGCACGAGCTCGTCTCCCAGAGTTTGATCGGAATGGGCGCTTTGCGCATCCTACCGGAAGAGTATTCCGGACTCGTAACCACATCGGATATAGACCAAACCTATCTCGCGACGGATATTCATTCTAATAAAGGGAAGATTTCCACCCTATTCGAAACTCCGGAACAGAAATTGCCCTTACCGGGGATGCCCGCTTTTTTCCGGGAATTGAGGGAAAATACGAATGGGACCCCCCTCTGTTTTATTTCCGCCAGTCCTCATTTTTTTCGTAGGACTCTTTTACAAACGTTCCGGGCCCAAGGAATCAGAACGGAGTCCCTTCATTTGAAGTATTTGGAAGGCACTTTAAAAGGAATGGTGGATAAATTCTGGGACAGTCTCGCTCACCCTGCCCGCTTTTTGACCGACGGGATTTGGGGAGCCTTGGAAAGAGTTCGTAAATTCGCAGGGTCCTCCTTTCAGAGCCTCTTCGATCAACTGGCGTACAAACTTACGATTTTACTCAGGGACAGGATTTATCTACCTACCCAAGCAAAGGAAATCCTTCTCGGTGACAATACGGAAAGCGACTACCTGATTTTCACCCTGTACCAACTGATTCTTACGGGCGCCATGGAAGGAAAGGAACTTGAGGATTATCTTTACCGTCTGAATTTTTTGGGAAGGGACGCGATCACTCGGGATAATGCCAAGCTCATCCGGGAATTGGCGGAGGAAAATCGGAGCATTCACGGGAATTTGAATCCTGTGGAAATCGTGTTGATCAACAAGACCGAAATGGGACCATCCACCGAAGAGATGAGATGGAACGTACAGAGCGCTCTTCCTTCCGGAATCGATCCTTGGAAAATGCCGGGAATCAAGCCCTACGTCGCCACGGACGGAGCGTTAGGATTTTCATTGCTCCTGGTTCATTACGGAATTCTGGATCTTTCCTCCGTATTGAAGATCGCGGGGGAAATGGCGGGGGAATGGTTCGAGGGAAAAGTCATAGACCCGAACAATTTGATGGAAATAGCTCGGAACATAGAGGTGCCCAAGGCAGTATCGGAATTGCATTCCGATTTTCTAATCACTCTGGATCGCGCTTTGAACCAATGACCTTGGAATCTCTCGATTTCTTTCCGTACTTCAAATACAGAAATCCCAAAAGAGCGACGATCAATAAACCTGTGATGATCTGGTTATAGACGGTCAGGAATTCCAATACCAATTCCCAATGCTTTCCGAGATAAAATCCCGCTCCGATGAGGATCCCGCACCAAACGGAAACACCTAATGTAAAACAAGCGAAGAAAAGCAGAGAATTCATTTCCACGATTCCCGCTATGATCGAAACGAAGAAGCGGATTCCCGCCGAAAAACGCGAAAAGATTACGACTACGACGCTGTTTCTGGAAAACCAGGCCAGGGTTTTTTGTATGGCTTCCTCGTCGTATAAATCCGCCTTAAAGGGAAAGGTTTTGTGTTTCAGCCAGTTTAAAAGACGGTGGCCGAAGGAATACATGATCCAGGCTCCCGCTAGATTTCCGACGAGCGTGCTCGTAGCCAATCCCCAGAATCCGATCGAACCTTTCGCTAGGAGAAAACCTCCGAAAGCGTTGACCGTGTCTCCCGGCCAAGGCGGAAAAACGTTTTCGGTCAGATTGGAAAACGCGAAGAAGAACCAGACTAAAATCGAGGGAAGACTCGCTACCCAGTCCAGGAGCTGTTGGAGACTAGATTCGAATCCTACCATTTGGGCTTAAGAAAAAGATTGTCAAAGAGGGAGCGTTTGGTTCAACTAAAATTCGTGCGTCTTCTTCATTTCCTTTGCAACGGAATCTTTTTCTGCTTTTTGCTTTTCGGTGCCCTTGTCCCGGTTCTCGCGGAACAGGAGACCGTCCCCTCTCTTTTCGATCAGGATCCTCCGACTCGAAAGCTTCCGAAGGAAAAAGCCAGGATTTTCAGACACAACCGTTTAACGTACCAGGAAAATCCATACAAAGCGCCTGCCTCGATTCCTTCCGATTTCGTTCCGAAGGATTCCAAGATTCTGTATTCTACGGAATTAAGATCGGAGCGTATTTTCGAAATCAGGGAATCGGCGGTGGTGCTGAATCACCCCTTGTCTAAGCCTCGTATGGAAATCTATTACGAAACCGTTTTCGGCTTTTTGAATTTCAAGGTGCTTCAAAACCAGAAATCTCCCGAAAAAAGTCTGTATTTGGTGGAAGGAATGAATCGGAAGACCGTGGCCATCTCCATCTCTCCGGACGGGCCCGGCTCCACGGTCAAACTTTTCTATCGCAAATCCGGAGGTTTTTGATGGCATTCAGAACGGGAGCCGACGATCCGAATAGAACCGCTTTCAATATTCTTTTAGGGGTGTTGTTTATCGGTGCGGGAACGCTTTTGTTCGCCGTTCTCCGGCCTTATTTTTATTCTTTCTTAGTCGCACTCATCCTGTACTTGGCCACAAGAAAGCAGTACAAACAGTTGCGTAAATTGGTGGGGCTGAAGTTGGATTTTTTGGCCCCCTGGATCATGATCGGATTCGTATGCATGATCGTCCTGTTGCCCTCCTATTTCGTGATTCGCACTCTGATCGACGAGTCCTTGTCCATACTATTCAAGATCCGGATTTCCCTTTCGGAGGATAAGATCATCGAGACCTTGATGAGCCTGAATATGCTGACGGATCTGATTACGGATAATCCGTTCTTTTGGGTCAAATTGCCGGAGATTTACGGTGATTTCGCGCGTAGTTATATAGACATATTGAATTTGGACAGCCTCTACGCCGTATTGAGCAACGCTTCCTCTCTGATTCTCGGTTCCATCGATCTGCCTGCCGGGATCATCATGAATCTGTTTTTTTCTCTCCTTCTGCTTTTCTTTCTGTACCAGGACGGGAGGAAGGTGGAGAGATTCATTCTGGACAATCTTCCTTTTTCCCGCGAACTGGAGGAACAGGTGGGAAGAAAGATCGCCTCTGCGGTCCAGACGGTGTTTCGCGGGAATTTGATCGTCTCCATCATGCAGGGAGCGGCGGTATACGTTCTGCTCGTATTCGCCAGGATTTCGAATCCTTTCCTCTACGCTAGCTTGGCTGCCTTCTTTTCCATAATCCCCGTGATCGGTACTTCCGTAGTCTGGCTGCCGATCGGACTCTATATTATGTTTATTGAAAATAATATCTGGGGAGCAGGTCTTTTTATGGCTGCCGGCCTTACGTTCTACCTTGCTTTGGAAAATGTCGTAAAACCCAAAATGCTGGATAAAAAGCTGCGCATTCACCCGTTACTCATTTTTCTTTCCTTGATCGGGGGAATACAGCAATTCGGAATTATGGGGCTGGTATTAGGTCCAGTAGCTGTGACCTTGGTCGTAATCCTCTGGGATTTTTGGAAACTCTACCGAAAAGATTTTTTCGCCCGATGAGGATCGGATAAACGAATTTTCGTGGAAGATTCAAAGCCTCTTTCCGTTTCGGAAGTCAATTCCATAGTCAAGCAGCTCCTGACAGGTCCCGACCTGTTACGGAATATCTGGGTACAGGGGGAAATATCCAATCTTTCTAGATCCCACCAAGGACATATTTATTTCAATTTAAAGGATCCGAAATCCCTTTTGGCCTGCACTTTCTTTTCTTATAGCAACGGAAGGTATAAGGGGCGCCCCCTGGAAAACGGGATGGAGGTCCGGGCTTACGGAAGCATCTCCGTGTACGAACCCCGTGGACAGTACAACTTAAACGTGTCGAGGGTGGAGGAAGTAGGACAAGGGGATCTACTCGTAAAAATAGAGGAGCTGAAGCGAAAGCTCGCCTCGCGAGGAGTCTTCGATCCTGAAAAAAAGAGAGAGCTCCCTGCCTTCCCCTGGACGATAGGAGTCGCCACCTCTCCTACCGGAGCCGCGATCGAGGACATTATTCGGATCGCCAAACAAAGGTTTCCTAAAATCAATATTCTGATTTCCCCCTGTCTGGTGCAAGGCGACGGAGCTCCCGAGTCCATCGTCAGCGCGATTCGGGAATTGAACGATCCGGCCTGGGCAGCGGATGTGATCATCGCGGGAAGAGGAGGCGGAAGCTTCGAGGACTTGATGGCTTTTAACGACGAAAGGGTCGTCCTTGCTTTTGCTGAATCTCGAATCCCGATCATTTCCGCAGTCGGACACCAGATCGATTCGGTGCTTTCCGACTTGGCTGCCGACGCGTTCGCACCCACTCCGACCGCAGCCGCCGAAATCGCGGTTCCGGAAATGGAAGTCGTCGAATCGGAACTTTCCGAATTCGGAAGTCGCTTGGAATCCGCGCTGAAAAACCAGATGCGAAACTTAAATGAGAGGCTCCGGATTTTGACGAACAAAATGGTATTTACCGATCCGAAATCCATGTTGAACGATCGAATTCTCCGTTTGGACGAAACCGGCTCTCGGATACAGCTTTTAGGACGGAATTTTTTAATGCAAGCCCGAGCAAAACTTCTGCCCTTATCCACAGGGCTTCCTCTGACCTTTCGAGCGTTATTGGAAAGAAAAAGAAAGGAATTCGAATTGCTCGCCGGAAAGATCGAGGGACTTTCTCCCTTAGGAACCCTAAGCCGAGGATATGCCGTTTTACGTACCCGCGAGAAACAGGTCGTGACTTCTCCGGCGGAAGTGAAAATAGACGAAGAACTCGAAGTGATCCTTTCCGGAGGAAGGCTTCGAGTCGTAAATCGAGGTGAATTGAATGGCAAAGAAAATTGATATCAGTTTCGAACAGGCTTTATCCGAATTGGAACAGATCGCGGAGAGACTGGAAAGAGGCCAATTGACTCTGGAAGAGTCGATCAAGGCATATGAGCGCGGTATGGAGTTGAGAGGTCTCTGCCAAGGGATCTTGGCAGAAGCGGAAGGCAAAATCGAATACCTGTCCAAAAACGCTTCCGGAGAGTCGCAAAAGAAAACGGCCCTTCCCAAAAGCGAGTCGTCCGGCAGGGCAGTCTCTCCTCCCCCGGCCGAAGAAGAAGAGCTTTTCTAAATAGTTGTAGCCGCGAGAAATACAAGCTTCCGATTCATGCGATTTCCATATGAAATTTAGTCATTTTTTTGTTGATTTATTTTTTAAAAGTGATTTCCTTCCGAAATTCTTTGATTTTGGGAGAGAAAACCTATGGAAGGAAATTCCGGAGTAGGAATTGTCGGGATTCTAGTCTATGCAGTGATCATCGTCGCGTTTTTGGCAGCGAACTGGGTGATCTTTCAAAAAGCCGGTAAACCGGGCTGGGCGGCGATCATTCCGATCTACAACCTAGTGGTTTTGCTGGAAATCGTGGGTAAACCGGTATGGTGGATCGTATTGTTTCTGATTCCTTGCGTTAACTTGGTCGTATTTATCTTGGTAGCTATCGAGTTGGCCAAAGCGTTCGGAAAATCCGCCGGATTTGCCGTTTTATTCTTCATACTCGGAATCGGTTATTTCATCCTCGCCTTCTCCGATGCAAAATACCAGGGTCCTGCAAAAGCCTGATTCTTCGATTATTTCGAAAAGCCTTCCGATCTTTTCGGTCGGCTTTTCGAAGATTTTCGACCGAATTAGAGCATTTCCGAATCTATCATTCTCAGTCGGCATCCTTGCTGCCGTTATGATTTCTCGTATTTTAAGCTTGGATACGGAATCCGAATATTGGTTTACTCTTTGCTGGTGGAAACAATGGTTCGAAACGGATTGCATCGGATGCGGTATGGGCAGAGCAATCGTATGTTTTTTCAGAGGGGAATTCGCAAGATCTCTGGAATACCATCCGATGGGAGTTCCCACAGGAATCGGATTTTGCCTCCTGCTCTTCGCTTATACCAGGGCGGATTCCGAGCGATGGAGGACTTTTCTGGACGGAAGAACATTCAACGCTTGTATGTTCCTGTACGGTTTTTGCATGGTCGCCTGTTTTCTGTACAGGAAATTCTGAACTTTCCTCTATTGAACGGTTAAGGTAAACCCTCCTCCCGTAGAAACGGGAACTACCACGCACCGAATCGCAAGATTTGCGGTTGGCACGCCTGAAATCGAATCGTTTCCTGCGTTCTCGCTTCGGTACTCTACCTGACTAAAATCGGAAGGGGTCATACTATAACCGGAGGCTCCGATCCATAGATCCGCTTCTCCCGAGCTGACGGAAACCGTAAAGGTTTCGGTCGCCGTATTGTCTCCGGTAAATTTGTAAAAATAATACGTATAATTTTGGCTCGTAATCGTAACGGAACTTCCTCTCACGATATTGGGTACGGAGGAATCCGCGCATCCCCCCGTGGGGTTCGGGGTAAAGCTGGCTCCATAAGCGGAGTATAGCAAAGCGGCGGCCGAATCATTTTCCGTTGTAGAGCTGCTTTTGCTATGACAAGTCGCTAAGAACGCCGGTAGAAGAAAGAGTAGGATCGGAAAGGTCTGAAATTGCACTAGGTCTCTCAAAAAAAACGAAACAATACCAGTTGGATCCGCTTCTCGCAAGTTCGGCTCCCTAAAAAGAGAGTTTGAGTGCAAAAACTTTTCATTTTTTGCAAGTTCTGAAAAAGAAAAGGCCCTCTCCTATTTTTAAGGGAAAATCGGAAAAAAGAACAAAGGACTAAACAAACGACGGCGGTTTCTCGTCTAAGAGAATACACTAAATCGCAGTAGAGAAATCAGGATTTCTACAGGATTTGGAGGAAAAAGGAAGGAAAAATCGGGATGCTCCCCCTGCTGGGCTCGAACCAGCGACCCAATGATTAACAGTCATTTGCTCTACCGACTGAGCTAAAGGGGAGTTTCCTCGGTACGAGGCCCATTTTTTCGAATTGGGGTAGGTTGGCAATGAAAATTCTTTGAGACATAGGCGTTTTTCCCTTCTTTCTTCCGATGAAAATTATAGGGAATCGAGAACTGTTTGTAAAAAATGCTTTGGAAGTTTTAGAAAGCCGGAATAGCGTGACATAATCCTAAAAACGCTATAGATCCGATCGGAGTTTCATATGAGGAGCATGCTATGAAGCTAAATAGACATTTCACTAAGCCATCAGAAGGCTTTTCCGCAAAATTAAATTGGGCCAAACGGAATTCCAGGATTTCCAATCCGGACGGTTCCGTAGTCTTCGAAGCGAAAGACATTCTCGTGCCCGAGCAATGGTCCCAAGTGGCGGTGGATATCTTAGCTCAGAAATATTTCCGGAGAAAAGGAGTTCCGAAATACCTCAAAAAAGTCGAGGAAAAAGGCATTCCGAGCTGGCTCCAGCGCTCCGAACCGGATCTAGAGAAGCTAGAATCCTTAAAACAGGAAGACCGTTTCGGGGGTGAAACCTCCGCTCTCCAGGTATTCCATAGATTGGCCGGTTGCTGGACCTATTGGGGATACAAATACGGATATTTTAGCGATGAAGAAAGCGCAAAAGTGTTCTTTGATGAAGTCGTTTACATGCTCGCTTCACAAATGGCAGCGCCTAATTCTCCGCAATGGTTCAATACGGGACTCCACTGGGCGTACGGAATCGATGGCAAATCCCAAGGACATTTTTATGTGGATCCTAAGTCCGGAAAACTCGTAAAATCGGCTTCCGCGTACGAACACCCCCAACCTCACGCCTGCTTTATCCAAAGCGTGGATGACGATCTCGTGAACGAGGGCGGAATCATGGATCTTTGGGTGAGAGAAGCTCGCCTGTTCAAATACGGATCCGGAACCGGGACGAATTTTTCCAACCTTCGGGCCGAAAACGAGTCTCTCTCCGGAGGAGGAAAAAGTTCCGGGCTCATGAGTTTCTTGAAGATCGGGGACAGAGCCGCCGGAGCGATCAAATCGGGAGGAACCACTCGACGTGCCGCTAAAATGGTCTGTCTGGATGTGGATCACCCGGATATCGACCGTTTTGTGGATTGGAAGGTGGAAGAAGAGAAGAAAGTCGCTTCTCTCGTTACTGGATCGATTCTGAACAACCGCCATCTGAATTCGATCATAAAAGCGTGTTACGAAATGGAAGGTCCGGATCGTTTCGAACCTAAAAAGAACCTGGCCTTAAAAAAGGCGGTCTTAGAAGCGAAGAAGGTTCTGATTCCGGACAATTATATCAAGAGAGTGATCGACCTTGCCAAACAAGGCTATAAAGAAATCCTTTTCGAAGAGCTGACCACCGATTGGCAATCCGAAGCGTACAATACGGTTTCCGGCCAGAACAGCAATAACTCGGTGCGTTTGCCGAACGAATTTATGACCGCGGTGGAACAGGACCAACCCTGGCACTTGTACAATAGAACCGAAAAAGAAAAGGCTCTGAAAGAAAAGAGAGCTCCGAAGCCGGCAAAGACGATCCGGGCTCGGGAACTTTGGGATAGGATTTCCTATGCGGCTTGGTCCTCTGCGGATCCAGGTACCCAATACCATACTACGATTAACGAATGGCATACTTGTCCTGAAGACGGGGATATTCACGCATCCAATCCTTGTTCGGAATACATGTTCCTGGACAACACCGCTTGCAACTTGGCGTCCGCCAATCTACAGAAATTCATCGATCCGGAAACTCTCGTATTCGATGTTCAAGGCTTCCGTTACCTATGCGAACTTTGGACGATGATCCTCGAAATTTCCGTAACAATGGCTCAATTCCCTTCCAGAGAAATTGCGGAACTTTCCTATAAATTCCGTACTCTAGGGTTGGGATATGCGAACTTAGGCTCCGCTCTCATGATCCTCGGAATCCCTTACGATTCCAAAGAAGCGATGGCGATTACGGGAGCAATCACTGCGATCATGCACATGACCGCCTACTCTATTTCTGCGGAAATGGCTAAAGAGCTCGGTCCTTTTCCCGGATATGAAAAAAACAAAAAGCACATGCTCCGCGTGGTCCGGAATCACAAAAGAGCCGCATACAATGCTCCCTCGGAGGACTACGAAGGTCTTACGATCAAACCGGTAGGAATCGATCCGGCTTTTTGTCCTTCCTATCTGCTCAAAGCCGCACAAGAAGATTCGGATCGAGCGTTGGAATTGGGCGAGAAATTCGGATACCGAAACGCGCAGGTCACCGTGATCGCACCCACCGGAACGATAGGTTTGGTCATGGATTGTGATACGACCGGAATCGAGCCCGATTTTGCGTTGGTAAAATTCAAAAAGCTGGCAGGGGGCGGTTACTTTAAGATCATCAACCAGTCCGTTCCGTTGGCCTTAAGAAAATTAGGATATTCTCCGGCGGAAATCGAATCCATCATCAACTACTGCAAGGGTCACGCGACCTTGAACGGAGCCCCGGTAATCAATACCCAGAGTTTGAAGGAGAAGGGATTCACGAATGAGATTCTGGAAAAAGTAGAGGCTTCTCTTCCTCTCGCCTTCGATATCAATTTCGCCTTTAACAAATTCAATTTGGGAGAAGATTTCCTACAAAAAGGTCTGGGAGTTCCTAAGGAGTCCTACGACTCTTTCGGATTCAATCTCTTGGAATACTTGGGCTTTACCAAGGAAGAGATCAATCGTGCGAACGATTACGTCTGCGGAACCATGACGATCGAAAACGCGCCGTACCTGAAAGAGAAGGATTATCCGGTATTCGATTGCGCGAACAAGTGCGGAAAATACGGAAAGAGATACCTTTCCTACGAATCCCATATCCGGACTATGGCTGCCGCCCAACCGTTTATCAGTGGGGCGATCTCCAAAACGATCAACCTACCCGAAGACGCGACCGTAGAAGACATTAAAAACGCCTATTATCTCTCCTGGAAGGCGATGGTGAAGGCGAATGCCCTTTACCGCGACGGATCCAAACTTTCCCAACCTTTGAACTCCGTTTTGGAATTGCTGAACGGAATCGAATTGGAGGAACAAGAAGAGATCTCGGAAGCGGCAGTTGCAAAAGACCCCGCTGCCTTTGCGGAAAAGGTAATCTACAAGTACATTTCCCATCGCAGGAAATTACCGAACCGACGTGCGGGTTATACCCAAAAAGCCGTCGTGGGTGGACACAAGGTCTACTTACGAACGGGAGAATACGAGGACGGACAGATCGGGGAAATCTTCGTGGATATGCACAAGGAAGGGGCTGCATTTAGAAGTTTGATGAATGCATTCGCGATTTCCGTTTCTTTAGGACTGCAGCACGGTGTTCCTCTGGAGGAATTCGTGGATGCGTTCACTTTCTTCAAATTCGAGCCGAACGGAATCGTTACCGGAAACAAGCATATTAAAATGAGTACTTCCGTGATCGATTTCATCTTTCGGGAGCTCGCGATTACGTATTTGGGTCGCTACGATCTTGGACAAGTGGCACCGGAAGATCTCCGCGGGGACGAGATCGGATCCAGAAAGTCTTCCGAGTCGATACGTCCGACTTCGACTTCCGTAGCTCCGACCTCGGGAATTTCGGCGACGGAAATTCATCGTCCGGAACCCGAAACGATTTCTTATTCCCAGATGATCAAACCGGCTTCCGGGACGGCATTGATGGAAGAAATCAAAATGGCGAAAATCAAAGGATATACCGGAGATTCCTGTACGGAATGCGGTTCCTTTGAGATGGTTCGCAACGGTTCCTGTCTCAAATGTATGTCCTGCGGCGCTACCACAGGTTGTTCCTAAGAGAGACGACAAAAAGAAAAACGGCGGAGGGCAAGAAAGCCCAGAGGCGCTCGAATTCAGTACGGCGCAAAAAAACCTCCTTGGGAATTCCAAGGAGGTTTTTTTATCAATGATTCAATTCTAAGAATTTATAAACCGCCGGGTCCGGCTCCTCCGCTTCCGCTCAATCCGGGGATCTTTACTTCCGGTTTTTGTAATAGACCGGTGACCGGAATGCACTTGCCTCCTCCGTTCTTTTCCAGCAGCGCCAACATGCCCGCCAGGTCCTCCCTTTCCAAAGCGAAATTCCGTTCCAATTCCAGACAGACCCGAAGGTTCAATTGGGAGAATCCCAAAGAATCGGAAAGGCGGATATTTCCGCTGACATCGAACCTTGCGACGGAAGTTTCCAAAATGAATTCGTCTATATCCATGTTTCCCTGGTTCAATCTGGACTTTAAGGAAAATTTATTGATCCGGAAATTTTCGAGTTTATCCAATACCGGAAGTTCCGGTATTCCCGGTAAAAATCCCCTACTACCGGAAGGCATTTCTAATTGAAAGGCTCCGTTTTGTCGGCTGATCGGAAGGGTCGCGGAATCCAGCTTCAGAAACCCTTTTAGGGAATCGATCGTTCCGAGGGGGTTGCCGTCATAATCGAATTTGATTCCCAGAATTTTGAATTCTCCGTTGACCTTTTTGCGAAGTAAAGAAATCAGACCGGCTCGGATTCCAGCCTCGTTGGCTTTGATTCGGAGGCTCGGAGCGTTTATCTCCAAGGACTTAGCGGATATTTCTCCGAAAAGTACGGATACCTTCAATTCGCGGAACGAAAGGGCCGAGGAAACTCCGGATCCGGAATTGATGATGGTGCGAACGATATTCTCATACGGAAAAAGCAGGAACGCAAAGATCAGGAAGGAAAAAATTCCAGTCCCGGCTAATATCAGCTTTTGTTTTACTGTGAATCGCGGCTGGAGTTCCTCTTCCTCTTCGGGGACCTCCTCTAGCTCCATGGTTAGAAATTCCTCTTCCTCGTTGGAAAGGGTTTCTTGGTCCTCCTTGGATTTTTCCCGAGGCATCTGTAAATTACCTCGCTTTCCCGCTGTACGCAGCGATCTTCATGTTCACGTCGTAGGTATTTCGATCCTGATAGGGTTTACTCACCTGAAAGTATTCCACTTTTGCGTTCACCCTTTTATTTTTATCTATGTCGTACGTCACTTTCATCATGGATTCGAGAGTCACTCCCCTGAAATTCACGTCGAATACCAAGACTTGGTATTTTCCCTTATCTATATCTTTGGCGGGGATAGGTTTCATCGTGGAAATGCGGTCTTTGACTCCGTGGTCTAGGAATATTTTCTCCAGTTTGCCCGAGAATTCGCTCGGATCCCTTTCCCCTCCGGTTGTATCCAGGGTGCTGAAATACATATACTCGCCGACGATCTTGTCCAGCTTGGCCAGTTGGCCGGGAGTATCGTTGACGGTTTCGGAGAGTTCCGTTCGGAGTCGGTAAACCTTCCTTCCCGCAATGAAAAAAAGGGCAAGTAGAACCATTCCTCCTGCGGCGAGAAGCAAAAGTCTTTCGCGAGGTTCCAGTTTTTCCCACATAAAACCGTTCGACCTATCGCTCGGATTCGCCGAGTTTCGGTGCGACCTCCATCTTAATTGTAAAGCTTACTTTGTACGTCTTTAAACCGGGATTGATCCGATTGTCTTCTATCGTGATCTTCTTAAACATCTGGGAATTTTCCAAGGACCTTTGGATGACCCCGATTTCCGAATATTCGTTTACCCGTCCTTGGATGGCTATGTGTCCGTTGTCGTACGTAAAACTCTGAAATTGGAACACCTGCATTCCGGGATCCGGAAATTTGGATGAGATTTCGTAAAAAACGTCCAGTACGCTCGGCTTGGATAGATATTTCCGATAGAGTTCGGTCCGGTTTTTAGCTTCGTCCTTCAACTTTCTTGCATATTCTAGAGGATCCGTATCCGCCGGTACCGAGGTTCCGATTGCGGACTTTACTTTTTCCGCCAGGATACGGTTCGAGGCCGCGAGCTTTCTCCGATCGGAAACGATCCCTAAAAAGAAGACTCCCAAAAATATTGCCAAAGAAATTCCCGAGAGGACAAGATGGGGTCGAAACGCGGAGAAGTCGAATAGGTTCTTATTCAACTTTTTCACATAAGGAGTATCTAAAAAGTCGACCTTCGCTTTCCGGGATAAGGCCAATTGATAAGCCATGCCGAAACAGGTCGCGAAACGGTCGATATCTCCGGGAATGAAATCGTACCTCCGAATTTGCAGGCTTAGTTTTTCTCCGAGAAAAGAATCCAAATCCTTGATCTTGCTTCCCTCTCCTGAGAGATATAAGGCTTCCGGACGCTCCGTGTCTCCTACGGAAAGGAAACTTCTTCTCGCTTCCTCAGCTAACCTCTCGAAAAAATCCTGAACGATCCCGAACGCCTTTTTTAAATCCGCGACTTTGAGTTTGTATTCTTTCGCGAACAAATTCAATCCGTCTTCGGGAGGATGAAATGGCTCGAATTGGAGACTCGTTTTTAGAGCTTCCGCTTTTCCGGGATCTATCTTCAATCCCTTCGCGATTTCCTCCGTCAAGTTTTGTCCCCCGAAAGGAAGAAACCTTGTGTGCACGATCTTTCCGTCCCGAGTGATATTCAAGAGACTCGTAGTGCCGCCTATATCGATTTGTGCCGCATTGGCAAAAGGGATTTCCCGATCCAAATGCTTGGCGATAATGGAACCTAGGCATACCGAATCCACGAAGATTCCGCGAAAAACGGTGGTGGTTTCTCGAAACGGATCGGCTAAAGTATCGAATTCTCCGTGGTGAGCCGTGTATGTGATGACGTCGGATTTTTCCTGATCGATTCTCCAGATCGATCCCAGTACTTCCACGGTTTCCATCGGAAACGGAACCCGGCTTTCCACTTCGTACGGAATTACTTCGCGAACCGCTTTTTCCGTTGTAAGCGGTATGGTGATTTCCCGAATGAATAGTTTGTCCAGTGAGAGAGCTAGTACGACCGAAGTTTCCCCGGGAAAATACGTATTTAAGAATCGGAGAAGATTGGTTTCGTATTCCCGCTCTTCCATTTTGGAAATCGGCATGGATTCGGCGCGTAGCATCGTGAGATTTCCCATAACTCTTTGAAAAAGCGCGCCTTTGACGGAGCTTGTGCCGAAATCGATGGTCAGGAATTTTTCGTAAAGGAACATCAATCTTCCCTATAGTATAGCATCATATTGTTCGTAAGATCGAAAATCCCCGTGATCCGTCGGACGGCGATTTTTCCGGATTTTGAGGAAGGTTCTTCCGACTGTCTTCCGGTATCCATCGAAACTTCCCCGACCGCGGTGATCCGAAATATCTCCCCTTTCGTTTTGATCCTCCCACCGGATACGTCGGTTCCCTCCCCCGCCAATTCTTTATATAAGGTTATGCCCCCCACGGAAGGAACCTGAAATTCGGGTAGATTCTCTATATCTTTCGTGTCCTTGAGATAACCGCCTTTTTGAATCTTCAATTTGAGAATCTTCATCGCGGCCTGTCTGGTCATAAAATCGGATAGGGACATTAAAACGAAGTAAGGCGCGGCATTCAAGTTGATTCTATCGTCGTAGTTGCGTTGGTAAGGAACGAAAGCGGTATAATTATTGGCCAAAACGAAATCGGACTCGTTCATGAGAACTTTTTCCTCTTCCGACATGAATTCCTTGGAATACTTTTCCGCATAATCCGCCGGTTTTTGGGAGCCGTATACGATCTTAGGATCGAAGCCTTTTACGGAAGTGAGTTCGGACAAGGAATACAAATATCCGTTCTTGATTTTTCTGGGCGGAACCAATTTTTCATAATAGGAGGCTTCCGTATTGCCCTGGGAGTCGTCGTCTATCCAATCGATCAACGGAGTCAATAATTCCCGTTTTAGGCCCAAGCGTTCCAGCAAACGTTGCGCCATTTCCTGGTTCCGAAGATTGATGTCCTTGGTATCCGCGTTAAAGACGGAGTTCAAATTGATTTTTCCGTCTTCTCCTTGAAGCTTGTAGTAGATAAATCCTCCGCCGAGCGGAACGGGCGGAGGGTTAAGGCCTAGACCGGATTTGTACAATTGCTCCTCCGGAATTTTTCTGAGAGCTCCTAAACCGCCCTGAAATCCGGCCTTAGCCAGAAGCAAGGCCCTGAATCCGGACATCTCCCCTTTGGAAATTTTGTACTCGCTGATGGTCCGATCCGCAAAATCCAACGTAGTGGTAATCGCGGCCATTCCGATTCCCGCTACGAGAAGGATCACGATGGCTCCCCTACGACGCGAATGGCGGAGCCCGTTCGATCTCAGAGTTTTTTTATCTCCGTGTCGGATCATTTGTATAAAATTCCCGGAAAGGCGAGAGTCTCGAATCTCCTCTCCTCCGAACCTATCTTCGCTACGATTTCGATCCGAATCAGCCTCGGAATGTTCTTTGCCTCTCTCGAATCCCATTCCTCTTCCCATTTGGAACCTGTCCGCGAAAATTTGAAGGAAAGACTTTTTACTCCGCTTAAAAGTACGTATTCCTGACCGCCGGCAAAAGGATATTTGTCCACGATTTGATCCTCTCTCCGTATCAAAAGGTACCCCCTTCCCTCCTCTCCTTGCTTTAGAAAGTATTCCACTTCGCGAACCTCCGGAAGAGCGGTTTCTTCCGAATTAGGATGCACAGCGGAAAAAACGATGAAATAATCGTTACTGCTTTCCTTCGGGTGCTTGGTTCCATCCTCGGATTTTCTTCCTCTGCGGCTTACGAACACCAATCTTTTTTCGTTTTGAAAGAAGAAGGTCATGGCAAGAGTACTGCGTATGTTTTCCAGAGCGGACATTGCTTGTTGACGGTCCGCACCTTCTTCGCTGGAATTGTCACGGGAAATTCGCAATAGGGAAGTATAAGTACCGAAAATCATCACTAGCATTCCGCCTAACAGCATTGCGACGATCGAAAGCTCCAATAACGTGAATCCCGAGCGATGCCTACGCCGAAGTAGGGGAATCTTAGATCGTGGAACGCGCATTTTTCGCATCAATTCATCGAGGCCTTAAAGGTTTCCACCGTGTATTTTTCCCGCTTCAGATCACCCTGGTTGTTTCTTTCTCCGGTAGGATACTCGATCGTCACGTAGATATGGAATACTTTGATCAACCCTCCGGTAGCGGAGCCCTGACTGTTTCCGGTTCTCTGGGCGATCAGTTTATTCATTTCGGAATTCCCTCCTCCCAGAAGATCTTCCGGCTTTTTTCCCCCCTTGCCGGCGAGTTTGAGCAAATCTAAATCCTCTTCGTTTACGATCGTAGTATAACGAAATCCTTTATATCCGGGGATATCTCCGGAAGAAACGTCCTTTTGTAGGATACTTGCGGATTCAATCTGAGCCATCTTGATCTTAGCTAAATGGACCGCCTCCGTTTGGAGGGTCGCTAATCTCTTCAGTCGGATTCCGTCTCCGACCGTTCTCAGGACGAAGGCGATCCAACCTGCGGCTATCAATAAGGCGATCGTAATTTCGATCAAAGTGAAGCCCGATCGCTTTCCGCGACGAACGGATTTTCTTTTCCGAGTTTTAAAGAGAGCTAGTACCATAGGTGTCATGTTGTTTGTACCAATCTAGATCTTCCTGGGACACTACCGCTTCTCCCTCTCGAATTTCGGATTTTCCTCCGTATCTTCGAACGATCAATGTCCTCTTTATCTCCGGATCAGGACCCAAATGGATGTAAAAATCTTCGGAGACGGCCAAGGGGGAAAAAGGAATACGGACCTTTCCTTTTACGTACCTGTATCCGCGCGCATCCATGATATCCACTAGGGAGGATGAGGAGGGAAGCTCTTTATCTTCGAAGAGAGGTTTCTCGACCATCCCTTCTTCCCCTCTTTCCACTTCTATAACTTTGTATTTTTCGTCGTCGATATTCAATTCCAGAAAGACGGTCCTTTGGTTCAATTTTGCCCTTCTGTAACAGAAGGTGACCACATTATGCAAAATCGTCGCTTCTTCCTGGGAGCCGGGGGTGAATATTTTTGCGACGGAAGGAAGAACCAGAATCATCAACGTCCCTACTATGAATACGACGATCGCGATTTCGATCAAAGTAAAGCCGCTATTCCTGCCTTTCCTCCTCCCGATCATGGTGGATTATTTTTTCTTGAATTGAGAAGGGTAATCTTCCTCTTTTAGAATGTTGAAGTCGGCGTTTACGCCTTCTCCGCCTTCCTGTCTATCTTTGCCAAGAGTGATGATTTGCATCTCGCCATATTCGTTGAACTTGAGCTTATAAGGAGTCCCCCACGGATCTTTGATGATATCCTTATTGCTGGCCATCGGTCTCCAGTCCTCGGGAACGTCTCCGGTCGTTGGCTTTTCTACGAGGGCCTCCAGACCCTGCTCTTCGCTAGGGTAATTTCCGAATTTTTGCGCGTACCTTTCCAGGTGCATTTGGATTTCGCGACCTTCCTTGCGTAGTTCCATGGAGGCTGTGTCATCTTTGATATCTCCCACGTTGATGCTTGAGATGATGATCGCCATTATCGCCCCTAGAATCGCGACGACGATCGCTAATTCTATGAGAGTAAATCCTCTTCTGCGTTTGTTTCCCGTTTTCAAAGCCGGTCTCCTATCTATCTTAATTTACTATATGCCTTTTAAATTCTGGGTCAAGCTGAACATCGGAACTATGATGGAAGCCATGATGATACCTATCGCAAAACCCATGAAGACGAGCATCAGAGGCTCGATTGCTTGAGTCATCGCCTTCAACGAATTATCGACTTCTGAATCGTAGATTTCGGCCAGCTTGTTCATCATTTCGGGTACCCGATCCGAGACCTCTCCCGCGGACATCATTCCTAAAACCATCTGGGGAAGGATCTCCGAACTTAGGAAAGAGGCGGAAAGTTTTTCCCCTTCCCGGATTCTAGAGGAGGCGTTTCGGATTTCCTCCCCGAAGATGGAATGGTTGACGATCTGCTCCACGATTTGCAGGGATATGATGAGAGGAACCCGGTTGGTAAGTAAGATCCCCAGATTCCTGGCGAAATTGGAAATCAGTACTTTTTTGGAAAGATTACTGATGATCGGTATCCGAAGCACGAATCTTTCCCAGGACAATTTTCCTTCCGGAGTACTCTTGTAATAAAGGAATCCTGCGATACAGAGGAATACGAAAGGAAATAGCAAAAACCACCAATTGGTCACTAGCTTGGAGCTACCGATCACGATCTTCGTGATTAACGGCAAGGGCGCGTCGAACTGAATAAACAGTTGTTCAATCTGGGGGACGACGGTCGTTAGAAGGAAAACGACCACTGCGAGCAGGAGAACGAAAATGATGATGGGATAAACGAGGGAAGTGGTGACTTTGGATTTTAATTCCTGGTTTTTTTCCTCCATCTCAGCCAAACGGATAAGAGCCGTTTCATAATCTCCCGTCCTTTCCCCGACGGAAACCAGGGAAGGGTACTGGTTCGGAAAAATATCCGGATGTTTTTTCATCGCCTCGGAAAGGGAACTTCCTTCCGTAATATCCGCCTGCATCGCGACCACGACCTTTCGAAATACTTCGTGATCCGTTTGCTCCACTATGTTTGCCAAGGATTTGTCCAGAGGGATTCCAGCTCCGACTAGGGTTCCCAACTGGCGGCAGAACATTCCTATGATTTTGCGCGGAACTCTATATAGAAATTTTGCCAGGAAAGGAAACAGCTCCCTGTCCTTTCTTTCCGCATCCTCCGAGATCTGACGTACATAAAGCCCCTTGGACTTTAATTTCGTCCTAGCGGATTGGATGTTCGGGGCATCGATGATCCCTTTTTCTTCCTTTCCTTTTCGGTTAAAGGCTGTGTAGGTATATAAGGCCATTCTAATATCGCCGTTAGGTCACTCTTAATACTTCGTCCGGGGTCGTGACTCCGTCCAAAACCTTGCGGATTCCGTAATCGCGCATCGTCAGGAATCCCTCTTGTTTCGCGATATCGTTGATTTTAGTAGTATCCAGCCCGGCTAGAATTGCGTTCTTAATCTGGGTATCTATGATTAGCAGTTCGTAAATTCCGGTCCTCCCTTTGAATCCCGTACCCATGCAATGATTGCAACCTTCCCCTTTATGCAAGAGGCCGTTCTTCAACGATTTCCGGGGAATACCTAAGGATTCGAGTTCCGCCGGAGAAGGTTTGTACGAAGTCTTACATTTCGGACATATCGTACGAACCAGACGTTGGGCCATGAACCCTAAGACGGTGGAAGTGATCAGATAAGGCTCGATTCCCATATCCACGAGTCGTGTCGCCGCGGATGCGGAGTCGTTCGTGTGCAAGGTAGAGAATACCAAGTGCCCCGTCAGAGAGGCTTGGATGGCTATCCGCGCCGTTTCCTCGTCCCGGATCTCTCCTACCATGATGATGTCCGGGTCCTGTCTCAGAATGGCTCGAAGGCCGGTCGCGAACGTAAGGCCGATTTTTTCCTGCATCTGCATTTGGGAGACGCCGTCGATCTGGTATTCCACCGGATCTTCGCAGGTGATGATGTTTCTCTCTTCCGTATTTAGTTCCGTCAAAGCGGAATACAAGGTTGTGGATTTACCGGAACCCGTCGGACCGGTCACCAGAATGATTCCGTGAGGTTGATAAATGAGCGAGCGAAGTTCTTTTAACAAATCCGAATAAAAGCCCATGGTCTCAAGGGAATATTTCTGATCCGTTTTGTTCAAGAGACGCATTACGATCCTCTCTCCGAACTGGCAAGGAATCGTGGAAACGCGGATATCGATATCTTTTCCGGCCAATCTAAGTTTGATCCGTCCGTCTTGGGGAAGACGATTCTCCGCGATATTCAAGTTGGACATGATCTTGATACGAGACGTGATTCCGGCATGATAGGATTTCGGAGGACTGAGTACATTATGCAGAATCCCGTCTATCCTGTAGCGAACTACCAGGCTTTTTTCGTAGGGCTCGACGTGTATATCCGATGCCCTTTCGTTCACTGCTTGGGAAAGGATGACGTTTACCATCTTGATGATCGGAGCGTCGTCCGACAAATCGATGGTTTCGTTATCGAAACCTTCCGCAAGTTCCGAAAAGCTTCCCTCCATCTCGTTCAGAAGGTCTTTTGCGGCGGCGGAAGTGGTATCGAAATGAGAATGTATGATTCTCATGATTTCCGGTTCGGGAGCGAGTACGAACTCCACTTTAAATTCCCGGAGAGAAAAACGCACGTCGTCCATCGGGTGAAGGTCGCTCGGGTCCGAAATGGCCACCTTCACCGTATGTTTGGAAATTTCGAAAGGGACGAGTCTACTTTTTTGGATTAGTTTCAGTGGGATTTTTTGATACGCCTCATCCATACCTTTGAACTCCAGCTTTTCCTGGAAATTCATCCTGTATAGACGAGCCATGGCCTTGAGAACGTCCACTTCCCCGGCGATCCCTTTCTTTTGCAGGATATGTCCGAGCGGGAGGTTGTTTTTTTTCTGGAGCTTGAGAGAATCCTCCAGATCCTTCGGGGAGATGATTCCCTCTTCGACGAGTATATCGCCTAGAGTTTTCATTTTACTATTCCCCTCTTTCTTTGATCGTAGTTTCCCGATTCAGGATCTTTTCTCTCTCCAGCTCGTAACGTTCTTGCTGAAGTTTTTTCTTGGCGGTCATCTTGTCCGCGAGTTCCCTGTTGTCCAAAATATGCGGAGTAATGAAAACCATCAGATTTGTCTTCTTATTCTGCTCCGTAGTTCTTCTGAATGCCCATCCCAAATAAGGGATATCGCCCAGAAGCGGAATCTTGATCAGCCGCTTCTCCTTGTCGCTGGAGATTAGACCTCCGATTACGATCGTTTGTCGATTGTCTAAAGTAATCGTAGTTTTTATTTCCCTTCTATTGAAGGTAGGGTTTCCTCCGGAAAGTGCGATAGAGGCTATGTTCTTGATTTCCTGGAGCAAGTCCAAAGTGATCTTGTTGTTCTTATTTACGTGCGGCGTGAATTTCAGTTTGATTCCGGTCGGACGATACTCGTATTGGTCGACGGTGACCGCATTCGCTCCTCCCAGACCTGCGTTCCTACTTTGGGTACGGACCGGAACGTCCTGCCCGACGTTGATCTCCGCCTCTTGGTTGTCCAAGGTCAGCACTTGCGGTGCCGAAAGAACGTTGAAATTTTCATTTCCTTGATTCGCGCTCAAAATCCCCAGGATCTGCTGGGAACCCGCTTGGACGAATCCGAGAGAGAAGCCGGACAGAGTATTCACGTTCGGATTCATTCTTCCGCTGGAATTGATGATATTTCCTTCCTTTGCGAGACCGGAGTTGAACTGACCGTACGGTCCCTGGTTTAGATAGCGCCAGTCTATACCGAAATCGTTTTGGTCGTTGGAAGAAAGTTCCACGATCAGAACTTCCAGCAGAACCTGCTTTCTGGAAGAGTCCAGGATCCGTATGATTTTACGGATTTCGTTCCATTCCGCTTCGGTAGCGGTAACGATAACCGAATTGGATTCCTTGTGGGAAACCGCTTTTATTTTTTCCACTTTTGCGGGTGGAGGAGGAGGAACTCCCGGCTGGTTGGAAACAGGTGCGGGTTGGTCTCCGACGACGGGGTTGTCCAATTTGATAAGAGTAGCGGCGATTTTTTCCGCCTCGCTATGCTCTAGGGTATAAATGTGAATGTCCCCTGCGGAAGATACCGACCCGGGAGTGCCTTCGCTCGCTTTGGCGTCCAATTCATTCACTAGAATCAACAATTTATTGATATCCGCAGTGGATCCGGAAAGCACGATGGTATTCGTATTTCTGTATACGATGATATCCGTATTCGGGGAAGTAAGTCTCTTTAAAACCGGCTCCAGTTCCTCCGGTTTGACGTTCTCCACGGGAATGATTTGGGTGATGATCCGATTGTCGGTCGCCTCCGTCTCCGAAATAGGCTCCTTGCCCACACGGATAAAGGAGGACCTTGCCAGAGCATCCTTCATTTTTACGATCGTAATCAGATCCGCCTCTTCCACGATTGCGAATCCCATGGATTCCAAGACGGCCTTCATAAAAGAGAAGGCATTTTTAACGGGAATTTCCTTTTGAGAGATGATGGTGATTTTCTTTCCTTTTAGGCTTTCGTCCAAAAGGATATTCTTCTTCAGGATGGCGCTCATCCCTTTTAAGAAATCGTTCAACTCCGTATCTCTCCAATTCGCAAAGAAAGTCCTTTCTTTAGAGTCTTCCGTGGGTGTCGAACGCTTGGTCCCTTTCTTTGTGGATTGGGAATGTATTGTCTCTGTATAAGTCATCAAAAGCAACAGGGTAATCGTTGCCGTCTTCAGATATTTGACTTTAGGATTTAACTTACGCATGCAACCTTCAATTTCGAATGATAAATTCATAGGAGAGCATCTTCCCCCCTCGTTCCACATCTACGGATATTTTTTCGGCATTTTTGATGGAGTTCCAGATCTCCAACATTTTTTCCGTTTCGTTTAAGGGCATTCCGTTCACCCTTCGTACCACGTCTCCGCTACGGGCTCCCAGAGCGTAGAAAATATGATCGTTACCTATGCTATATATCTTGTATCCGGTGATCGCGTTATTTTCCATAAAAGGACCGAACCTGGCGTTCTTATATATGGCGGTAGGATCCTTCAATTTTTTATTCACGTCCTGTCTGGAAAGGACTTTCCGGATGGAATCTCCCGAGCTTTTGGCGCCCGAATCCGCAGCACCGGCGGGCCCGCCTGCCAACTTCGTCCTGGCCTCTCCGGGAGTCTGGCCGATTTCCACTTTTAGGGAGCCCCCCCCTTTTTCCAGTACAACATGAGTCAGATTGATGGTCTTGATTTTATATCCGCCGACGGTTTCTCCCGTGGCGAATTCCTCTGCGGCCTGCTTTCCTTTTTCCAGGATCGTGACTCGAGCAAAGCTCCAATGTCCGCTGAGAGTTCCCGTAACCCGCATATCCTCCCCTTCTCCGGAATCCGGCGGGGCGCCTCCCTCCACTCCTGCCGCAGCCTCGCCCACAGGAGCTAAGCTACCCCGGAACAGATTTCCGGTCACCATCTCCTCGTAAGAGGACATAGCAATCGTGATCGGAGGGGCCGTCCTACGAACGGGCGCATTCGAAGCTCCCGTCTGGATATCGGGAGTCAGAAATAACAGGAGCACTCCCCGGAACAGATAAGCCAGGGAAAGGGAAAATAAGATTACGATCGGAATCAGTGCGTAAAAAGTATTTTTCCGTAGCTCGATAAAAAACGCGTTCATGGGTAATGGTGATTCGAACCTTTCGTACGGTTTCGTCCTTTATCGGGTGCAAAGAACGGAATCGTACTTTCAAAGTACTTTCTTCGGAGGTTTTAGAGTTTCGCCACTTTTCCTGTCTCCAGGTTAGTGACAATTTTCAAAGTCTTCCTTAGGGCGATCTCCGGGTTGATCCTATTTCCATTCAGAAACACTTCGAAATGAAGGTGGGAACCAGTGGCAGAACCGGTGCGACCTACTCCACCTATGACCGTGCCAGCGCGGACTTTGGTTCCCTGCTCCACGGTTATTTTCGCACAATGTGCATACATAGTTTTATAGCCGTTGCCGTGATCTACGATCACGCTATTTCCGTATCCACCGTTGATACCCGCAAAGGAAACCGTTCCGTCTGCGGAGGCAAGAATCGGCGCGCCCTGCGGACCGGCCAAATCGATTCCCGTATGATAGCCGCCGCTGCCGGTATGAAACGGATCCTTTCTACGCCCGTATCGAGACGTAATACGTGAATTTACGACGGGAGTCAAAAAAACTCTGCGGTGCTCTATTTTTTGCCTGGTCGCATTTGCTACCTTGACCGGTACGTTTAAATTCTGTCCGACCTTTAGAACGGATCCTTTTTGCAATCCGTTCGCTTCCGTAATTCTCGCAGCGGTGGTTTTCAGGCTTTTTGCGATCCGGAACAACGTATCTTTCGGTTTTACGACGTAATTCTTGATAATGACACCGCTTTGGTGAACGATTCTGGAAGAAATGATCGGATTGATATTGATAAAGGACGGCAATTCTATATTCGATTTGTCCTTATGATAACTGACTGCGGAATATTTATCCGCCTGCCATTCTTCCGGAGATTGGGAGAACAATTGTTTTATTTTCCTTTCTTCCCGATCGGTAAAAAAGGAGGAATCTTTGCTCGCGTAATCGTTGATCGCAGAATCGTAATTCTTTAACGGATCCGCCGACAGAGAGGAAGCGACTAGGGCAGAAATCAATGGAAGATAAAGAATCGTCCGGTTCACGTATTTAATATCGGTTCGCCGTACTTCGGTTCTTGAACCGGGGAGATTCGGTCTCCTACTTTTTCTTTTTGTATTCCGTGAGCTCATTGTCGATCAGTTTATCCAAATCTTCTATCTTAATGGATCTTTTTTCGAAATCTTCGTTCACCTGGTAAGCCAATAGCCTTCCGATTGCGTGCTCCCGCTTTTGGTCCGCAGGGAAGCATTTGACTTTTATGAGAGAAGGAGTCGATTCTATATATATCCGTACCAACATTCCCTTTTTAAAAGTCTCCGTCGCGGAAACTTTAGTGTCCCGCTTTAAGGAATAGACCTTGTCTTGGTAATACGTATTGATATTGGATAATTTATCCTGTTTGATCAACCGGGAGCCGCACTGGAAGGTCAGCAAAGCCAGAAGAAAAACGAGGATTCGCACCATTTCTGGCAAAGGTTACTCGGTTACCGGAAGGGATAAACTAGTTTTTCGAAAAAAAGCGGTCGAATCCGAGTTTCCTGCACCTGTTTGCACATGCAGGAAAACGGACTGATTCGATTGAAAGGCGCTTCTTTGGACGGGACCCAGGCGTTTCCTGTACAGGTGGAGGTGAACGTAAAACGAGGGATCCCTAGATT
Source organism: Leptospira fluminis (assembly GCF_004771275.1). GTDB lineage: Bacteria > Spirochaetota > Leptospiria > Leptospirales > Leptospiraceae > Leptospira_B > Leptospira_B fluminis. The sequence goes on from NZ_RQEV01000009.1 coordinate 52,827, forward strand.
TACGATTACCGGTTTGGCGGCTACTTCTATCAAAGAATCTTCGGACAGGATTCGAGTCGCCATCGAAAACAGCGGATTCGAATCTCCTATCGCGAACGTTCTAGTGCATTTGGGACCCGCCAATCGTAAAAAACAGGGCACATACCTGGATTTGCCGATCGCAGTCGGACTTTTGCATCTCACTGGCCAATGTCCTGATCCGGAAACGGGAAAAAATCTCCTTTGGCTAGGGGAGCTTGGATTGGACGGGAGCGTAAAACCTGTTCGAGGAATTCTGCACATTCTCCGGCAATTGGAATACGGGTCGTATCGTGCCGTCGTCGTTCCTTGGGAAAACCGGGAGGAAGCCGCATTGCAAACCCGTCTTCCCGTGATTTCGATCATGCATCTCAAGCAGTTGGAATCCGTTTTAACGGGAAAGGCTTTGTTCGAACCCAAAACTTCGGTTCGAATCAAGTCCCAACAGTTTCCGGATTCGTTGGAAATCTATAGGGATCAGATGCCGGGTTTAAGAGCCGTTCAGATTTCCGCTGCGGGCTGGCACCATTGCCTACTTTCGGGTCCACCAGGTGCCGGAAAAAGTATGCTGGCCCGTTTGGGGTATTCTCTTCTACCGCCGCTTAGGGAAAGCGAAGCACTCGACCTATTATCTTTACGATCCCTTCAGGAACAGATCGTCGATTCGGAAGTATCGCGACCCTTTCGAAGTCCTCATCATACGACTTCGGACGTAGCGCTCGTGGGTGGTTCCAGTTCCTTACGTATGGGGGAAGTCACTTTAGCGGGTCATGGAATCCTTTTTTTGGACGAATTGGCCGAATTTAAGCCGAACCATTTGCAGGCTTTGCGGGAGCCTATGGAAGAGGGTTATATTACGGTTTCTAGGATTTCGGGGTCGGTCACCTACCCTTCTCCTTTTTTGCTGATCGGAGCCACCAATCCTTGCCCATGCGGTTTTTATCAATCTTCGAACGATCTTTGTATTTGCAAAATTTCTAAAGTTCAATCCTATCAATCCGCGATTACCGGTCCTTTTTTGGACCGAATCGAAATTTTTCTCCATCTAGGAGCGGGGAGTAAACCGAACCGAGAAAGGGTGAAAATAGATCTAGTCCGACTTAGGGAATCGATCCGATCGGCCTCCGAGCGGCAGGAAAAACGGCTTCTGACAGGAACGGGAAAACTTTATAACGGAAGGCTGAGAGGAGAGGAAATACTTATGTGGATTCCCCTTTCCTCAAAAGCGGAGGAATTGGTTTCCAAGGCCGTTCGAAAAAAGGGCCTAAGCATTCGGAAAATGCTCCAATTACGGAAAATTGCCAGGACGATCGCAGATTTGGTCGGGAGAGACGAGATTGAGGAGAGGGATTTGGAGGAGGCCCTTGTTTTCCTGAATTCCGGATGGTTTCCGGAAAACAGGGCCGCTGCCTGAACTTAGATTCTTTCGACGTGTTTGTATCTGTGGTTATTTGGACAGGAAATGCGAGAGCTCCATTGCGATTTTATCTATCGCAAAATCGATATAACTTTCGTCCTCGATTTTCTTTTTGTAGTCCTCGAATTTCCGCTTTTTGATCGGAATTCCTCGTTTTCTCAGAATCACCGGATCGGGACCGAAAGGATCGGTCTCGGCCAGGTTGCCGAGAATTTGGATGCTTTTCATAGTTACTTCCTTGTAACGATTTAAGGTCCTCATCCTTGAGAACCCGCAGACAATTCGAAAATCGACTCGAATGCCGGAAGCCTTAACGATGGTTTTCAGAATAGATTACGATAAAAATTTAGTTCCCTTTTTTCGTTTAAAAAGGCCAAACAAAAAGAGACAGAACACCCCTTTAGGGAAACGTTCCGGTTCAAATAGGCCTCGGCGACGGCGCGCATCTTCCTTCTTTTCCCTGCGGAGAAGACTTCCAGCGGATGCGAGAACCCGACGGAACTCCAATGTTTGACTTCAATAAAGAAAAGCTGCTCCCCTTTTCGGGCGATTATGTCGGCTTCACCGATTCGAATTCGAAAGTTCCGAGCGAGAACGGTGTGACCTTCCCGTATAAGAAATGAGGCGACGACCTCCTCTCCTAAAATTCCTTTCGCACGATTTTCCCGGGAACGATTCATATTCAGAACGGTTCCGGAAAACTCGGAGTCGGAATTTTTCAGAGCGCAATCGGTTCAATGATTGCTCGTAACGTCCTGTAGGTCCAAAGCCTTAACGATGAAGAGGTGGTTCTCCTTCACCAAGTCCACAAGAATGAGATGACGAACAAAAGTCCCGTATTCGTCTTTTAGAATACGGATACTGGGTCTAAGAGGTTTGTCGGGATTGGAGCTGAGAACGATTCCTATACGTTTGTCCGAAAGTTCCACACAGGATCCGACCGGATATAGGGATACGTGATTCAGAAACGTGCGCACGATTTTTAAATCGAACTTTCCTACGTCCATGCTGATCATGGACTTGATCGCTTCGTGAGGAAGAATCCTTTTGCGATGTGGACGATTCGTGATCAACGCGGAAAAGTTGTCCGCTATCGCGTAGATTCTTGCCGCTTCTTCGATGGAAGCTCCGGCCAATTTTTGCGGATACCCTTTTCCGTCGTATCTTTCGTGGTGCTGGAGAGCTACCACGGCGAGGCTGTTCTTGATCTTAATCCTCTGGGTCAGAATTTGGTATCCGATGATCGTATGTTTTAGGATCGATTTGTATTCTTCGTCGTTCAGTTGGTCGGTTTTTTCGGAAATAGTCGCCGGGACCTTCGTCATCCCTACGTCCGCTACCAAACAGGAAATGGCAAGGTCCACCATTTTCGGGCGGGAATAGTCCAACAATTTTCCTATGATGAGGGCGTAGAAAGTGGAGTTTGTGATCTGGTTATACAGATAATACCCCGGGTTGTTCATCCCTAAGATCAGATAGGAAAGATTGCTGTGGGTTCTTACGAAATCCGCCATGCCCTCGGCTTGGTCCCGGATCGGGCCGTATTCGAAGGTCTTATCTTCGGCCGCCTTTCTATACACGTCCTGAACCACGTTGAACGTGGCTTTGTACAATGAGGAAAATTGGATCTTGATTCGATTCAGGTTATCGTAGATTCCCTTGAGGGGGAGAAGGTCCTCGTCTACGATCGTGCTTAGAATGACGTCCTCGATCTGGGTTTCCAAAAACTCGGGATCCGTATTGATTTGAAGAGGATCCCCGTGAGTGAGCACTTCCGTGATTCCGAACCTCTTCAGCCTTTCCAAATCGGAATCCGTGATCGGTGTATTGGAAGTAATAAAAAGGTTTTCCTTGTCCAGATAAACGGGTTTGGTGAATCTCATCCCCGGTTTCAGTTCCGCAACACTTACTTTTTTCATTTTCAATTCCTTAAAACATTTCGCCTGCTTCGTTTTCTCCTAACAAGTATGCGAAAACCGCCGCTACAGCTCTATACAAATTCTCCGGAATTTCCTCTCCTGCCTGGAGGGAAGACAAGGATTCCGCTAGAGGCGGATTGGATACGATAGGAATCCGATGATTCTCTGCCACTCGTCGAATTCGGTCGGCCAAAAAGCCCTCCCCGGTTGCGACGATTTTAGGCGCAGTATCTTGTTTCGGAACGAATTTAAGGGCGATTCCTAGTTTCAAGCGCTCCACTCCCTCCTTTGAAAGGAAGGTTTGTATAAAATTCGAACCTCCCGGAATTTTACTCCGTTTTTTTCCAGAAATTCCCTGAATTTTTTCCGATTTTCCCCCATGTGCAAGTACATTTTAAAGCTACTATAAGTTGCCGTTAAAATCAAGTCCGTAGCATCCTCCCTTTTCCAATGGAAGCGATAGAGACTCGGCCCACCATTTTTAGACTCGATCCTAAGAGCGAATATTTTCCCTTTTTGGTCCTTTCCTAGACACCCCTCGGCTTGGCCTTCTTCTCCTAGATTCCAGGAAAAAACGGGAGTTTCCGCCTTCCAGTCCAAGAATGGAAAATACGTCTTTAGAAAAGAAAGGATTCCTTCCTGGGATTGCGGCCCGTCTTCTTGCTTCAGCAGTTTTTCCAATGTGGCAAGAACGCCCGTTTTGGAGAGTGGAATCGATTCTTCGGCTTCTTCCCCCTCCGTTAGTCGCCTTTCCAGTATTTTCCACTTGGTGCCTTGCTGGGTTAAAAACCTTTCAAGTTTCAGTTCTTCCCCTTCGAGCAACGGCGTTTCGGTCCGGATTTCCCTATCTTGCCCCTCCCAAAATAGAACAGCCTTTCCTTCCCGGCTTCCCTCCTTGACCCAAACACGAAAGAAGGGTGCTTGCTTGGATTCACCGTCGAATACCTCCGGATGGGAAATGAGTCGCACGAATCCGATGGAATCCATGTTTTTGATGGGATCGGCTTCAGGTCTCGGACGGTTCGGCGTTATGGGAAATTCTTTTGGATAAAACGGAATGGGTGGGATCGGGCTCATTGGAATTTTTTCGTGAAGGACAAACGATGGATTCTGCAAAGACCCAAGGCACGGATCGCTTTTTCATGATTTGCGCTTCCATACCCTTTGTGGGCGTCGAAACCGTACCCTGGAAATTTGGAAGCGATTCCGCTCATCCAACGATCCCTGGCAACCTTTGCGATAATGGACGCCGCAGCTATACTTGCGATCCGGGAATCCCCTTTCGTATAATAGTGAGACCTATTCCGAAGAAAGTCGGATTCGACGTATTTGGAAAAATTGTAATTTCCGTCTATGAGCAGGATCGGTTCCCCCCTTTCTTTTGCTATCGGGGAGCGGAGCGCTAATCTGTAACATTTAGTGATTCCTTCCAACACTGCACGATTGATTCCGAATCTATCGATATAGGAGTGGGAAACGAAAGTATGACAACGAATCGGAGCGATTTCAAGGATTCCGGAATAGAGTCTTTCCCTCTTGGATTCCGAGAGTTTCTTGGAATCGTTCAACCCCGGCAGAAGAGTGCCTTTTAAAATCGAATCGAGTTGTTCGGGAAAAAAAGAAACGAGGGCGATAGAAAGAGGTCCTGCATAAGGACCTCTACCGGCTTCGTCTATCCCGCAAGGGATTCCTCGCGGGTAAAAACGGGATTCTTCGGGCTCGAAGTTTCCCGTAGGCAAATCTTATTCGGAAGCAGGAGTTCCGGCAGCCGCCGCTGCTGCTGCAGCTTCTTCCGCAGCCTGGCGCTTTTTGTCTTCTGCAACCAGAATTTTACCGCCTTTCAATTCGCGGATACGAGCCGATTTACCGGAGCGTTCACGCAGGAAGAACAATTTAGAACGACGAACTCGACCTTTCCGAATCAATTCGATCTTCGCGATTCTGGGAGAGTACAGTGGGAAAACCCTTTCCACGCCTACATCGTAGGAGATCCTACGAACCGTGAAAGATTTTCCGTTTCCGCCGTTCGAGATGGAAATGACTACCCCTTCGTATACCTGGATGCGCTCTTTTCCCGATTCTTGGATTTTATAATGTACTTTAACGGTGTCCCCGACGTTGAAATTCAGGGTGCGATTTTGATCCGTGGGCAATCCGCCTTTCAGAAGTTCTTTCATAGATTCCTCGTTTTCTCGGGGTCGATTCTTTTTCTATTATTCTCGCGCCAGGATTCTATCGCGGCGTGATTTCCACTCAGCAAAACTTCCGGAACTTTCCATCCGTTGTATTCGGAGGGTTTTGTGTATTGAGGGTATTCCAATACGTTTTGATCGTTATGCGACTCGTCTTCCAGGCTTTCTTGGTCGCCCATGAATCCGGGCAAAAGCCTGGACACAGCGTCCACGATACAAAGGCTGGCCAAATCTCCGGCTGAAATTACATAATTTCCAAGGGACAGCTCTATGTCAACAAGATGTTCGGAAACTCGATGATCGATACCTTCGTAATATCCGGAGATCAGAGTGATCGGACCTTTTCGTTTGGCCAAGCGAACTGCGACCTCTTGTGTGAAAGGAATTCCAGAGGGAGTCGGGACAATCACCAATCCTTTTTGCTCTCCCAAGGATTGCAATGCCAAGTGCACCGGTTCCACCTTTAATAGCATTCCCGGCCCTCCCCCGTAAGGAGTGTCATCCACCTTGAAATGCTTGTTATTGGAGTAATCCCGTAAGTGGACGGTATGAACGGAAAAAATCCCGGCTCGGATCGCTTTTTCCTGAAGGCCTTCCGCAAAATAGGACTGAATCTTGGAAGGGAATAGAGTGATGAAATTAAACTTCATTCCAAACCTCCGGATTCCTAAGTACGATCCTTTTGTCCGACAACCGAATTTCCCCTACGTAGATTTCCAGAAATGGAACGAGAATTTCTTCACGATCCGATTCTTGAGGTTGAAATACCAATATAGGATGGGCAGGGTTTTCCATAATATCTACGAGAGTCCAACCCAAATCTTCTCCATTTTCTCGGATTCCCTGCAATCCTTTCAGCTCAAAAAGGTAGAATTCTCCTTCTTTGCTCGGCGGAAAATGACTGGGGTCGACGAACACATCTCCTCCCGTCAATTTCGCTGCATCTTCGGGGCTGGAATATCCCTGGAATAGGAGATGGATTTTACCGGAATGAATCTTTGCTTCGAGTAAAACCAGGTCCAAATCCGGTTTTCCTCGGAACTTGAGTTTGACTGAAAGAGGGAGTTGGAGAGAAGGAACCGAACTGTCCTGGGCTACCAGCCGGACCAAGCCTTTCAGTCCGAAAGGCTTGCCCAACTTTCCGACAAGAATCCAGTCGTTAGTCAATAATTTCTAGCGAGATATTTTTGCCGGCCTTCACTGAGGCTGCCGTAAGGATCGCACGGAGAGATTTTGCGATTCTTCCGTTTTTACCGATCACTTTTCCCACGTCTTTGGGAGAAACCCGTAATTCGAGGACGGTTTGTTCATCGCCTTCTATTTCCGTTACGGAAATCTCTTCCGGGTGATCCACTAGAGAAGTAACGATATAACGGACTAATTCTTCCATTATTTCTTAGCGGCTTGTTTGTATTCCGCCCAGATTCCCTCGTTTTTAATGAGGTTCAGAACGGTCCCGGTGGGTTGGGCGCCTTTTCTAAGCCAATCTAAAACTTTTGCCTTGTCTAAAGTGGTTTGTTCCTTGACTTCGGCTGGGTGATAATGTCCGAGAATATCGATGAACTTTCCGTCGCGCGGAGAACGACTGTCTGCAGCCACGACCCGGTAGTGCGGGTTGTTTTTGGCTCCGGTTCTTTGTAGTCTAATCTTAACCAAAGTAAAAAATCCTTCGTTTGGATAGGAGCGAGCCGAAATCCGGTCCGCCTCAATAAGCCATTTTTTAGAACGGAACTCTTATGTCAAGAATATATCCGGTTTGTGCTGGAGAAACGTCCCGGATTTTTCTTTCAACCGAGACTAGGCTCCACCTACCGCGATTTTCTTGAGTTTTTTGCCGTTCTCGTTGGGATTCCCGGTTTTGAATAGGCCCGCTCCCACTACGCAAATGTCCGTGCCTGCTTCCGAGAGAGAGCGAATATTCGAATCGTTCACTCCACCATCGACTTCTAGCTCTATGGGGAAGGATGAAATCAGCGATTTTACTTTGCGGATTTTTTCCAATCCTCCATCCACGAATTTCTGTCCGTAAAAACCGGGCTCCACAGTCATGATCAGTACCAAATCTAGGTAAGGTAGCAAGGTTTCCAGGGTCTGTACCGGGGTCCCGGGATTCAGTGACACTCCGACTTTGGTTCCGCTCTTTTTGATTTCCTGGGCGAGTCGGATCGGAAAACGGGTGGTTTCGGCATGAAACGTAATGCAGTAAGGATTCAGTTCGAAATATTTTGCTACGTGATTTTCCGGTTTTTCCACCATCAGGTGAACGTCCAGAGGAATGGAGGTCATTCCCTTGACTTCCTTGGTGATCGCTTCTCCGAAGCTGATCTGAGGAACGAAATTTCCGTCCATCACATCCATGTGGATCAGGTCTATGCTTTCTTGTTGAAACGAAGGGATTTGGGAGGAAAGAGAAGTTAATTGGGCGGCTAAAATGGAGGCGGATATCTTCAAAGTTCGTTCTCGTAATCTTTTGATTTTACTTTTGAGCCGGACTGGTCCAGCAAAACCAGGGTCACGTCGCCGGCCCGATAAAATACGGTTTGGATTTTTTCGCCCTCTTGGTACTGCGTAGGTGCGGAAATTTCCAACTGTTTGGAAGTGTCCTTCTGGTCCTTCACTACCAATTTGTAGATTCCGTTATCGGAGATCTTATATTCGAATTTCTCATACCCGCTTTCGATTCGATCTTCCGGTTCAAAATAGAATACCTTGAATCTGTATTCGGAGCCTGTTTTTTGTACGGATTCGATTTTCCCGTTTGCAGGACGGAACTTGGTTTCCAAAATTTCCGCTTTGGAAGGGATCCCGCTCCGAGCCAAAACTCTTTGTGCAAACACGTAAGAGTCCCCCGGTTTGAATTCAAAGGTTTGCGGATCCCCTTCTTTCTTCTTTCCAGGGGCCTTGGTGACTAATAAAAACACTTTCTCTCGCGCGGTCGTGTTTTTTCCCGCTTCCGGAATTTGATCCACGACCGTATCCGGCAATTCCCCGTTTTTCGCTTCCACGTAGGTGATTCCTCCGAGTTGCAGGGAAACGTAAGTTTCTCCGGAAAGAACTTTTTCCATCGCGTTTTTTGCGGAAGCTAGAGTCTGCCCTTTGAGATCCGGCATAATCAAACGGTCCAATCCGATGTTTACGGTTAAGGAAACTTTGGAACCCGCTTCGATCTCCCTGCCGGGGCGGATGGATTGGTAGATGATGATTCCGTCCGTCTTATCCGGATATCTTTTGGATTCCAGGCGCACTTTTAATTGAAGTCTGCTCAGCTCGTTGTGGACTTCGTTGTAAGGCTTTCCCACTACGTCCGGCATCACAACGAGAGTGGCACTCTTGGTCCGTACGAAGACCACCAAGAAGGCAGCGATAAAAAAAACGACTAAGCCGAACGCGATGAATAGTAAATAGCCCCCGACGGGGAGGTATTTGGAACGGAATTCTTCCTTTGTCACTCGAACCGGTCCTCTTCTGTGATGCGGAAACCGTTTAGGAAATCCGAGGCGCTCATACGGTTCTTATTTTCCGGTTGGAGGGAAAGGATTTCCAGGAACAGGCCATCTCCACACTGGAAAAGAAGGGTTTTTCTGTCCATTCGTTTCAATTTCCCTGGTAGCACCCTGTCTTCTCTTTCCCCCGTCCATCTGGTTTGGTGGAGGACGAACCTCTTGTCTCGGAAGCGACAAACCGCGCCCGGTTCGGGAGCCAAAGCCCGGATTCTATCATGGACTTCCCTTGCGGAAATTTTAAAATCCAAAATTCGATCTTCGGGCTTGATTTTCGTGCAATAGGTGGCTAAGGATGGATCCTGAGGTCGGGAAACAAAAGGGTTCGTTCTCGGGCCGGCAAGAAGTTTCCCTAGATGCTCCGTTCCCAATTCCGTAATTCGATCCATCAAGGTTCCCGTATTGTCCTGGAGGGAGATCGGAATTTCCGCTTCTTGGATAATGTCCCCCTCATCCATTTTCTCTCCGATGTATTGGATACTGATTCCTGTCTTGTCGTAGCCTTTCCACAGCGCGGTTTGAACGGGAGAAGCCCCTCTCAAATCCGGAAGAAGGGAACCGTGCAAATTGATCGTTCCGAATCTGGGGAATTCGAATATCTCTTTCGGTAATATGGAACCGTAAGCGAAAACCAGATAGAGCTCCGCGGGATAACGGGCAAATTCCTCCAGAGCTTTTTCCTTTTCTTTTCTGATCGATTCGAACTGAAATACCGGTAGACCTTTCTCTAAGGCCGCTTGTTTGACGGGGCTAAAAACGGGAGTTTTACTCCTACCCTTAGGTCGATCCGGGTTCGTTACGGCGAATAGGACCTCGATTCCCTGAGTCTCGAGCAAGGACTGAAAAAGTTTGGCCGAATGTTCCGGCGTGCCGAAAAAAGCGATTTTCATCAGACTAGGTCCACAGGATCAAAATCCAATTCCAAGTAAACGTTTTTCGGAACTTTTAAAGGGCGGATTTCTTTTCTTAAGATTTCTCTCCATTTTCCCGGAGAGGATGTTTTGATCAGGATATGGTTTCGAAAATTCTTATCTATTTTATAGAAAGGACAGGGAGCGGGGCCGAGAAGGAAGGAATTCGGCTCCGGCAGGTGTTTTTTAAGCAGATCCGAAATCGTTTCCATAGTTTTGGCGGACGCGGATTCTTCCGTCGATCTCGCGAGAACCCTGACCAATCTGGAAAACGGAGGATAGAATAATTCCTTTCTGATCGGTAGCTCGGATTCGTAAAACTTTACGTAATCTTGATGGATTGCCATTTGCAGGACGGGATGGTCGGGAGTATGCGTTTCTATCAGAACTTCCCCTCTTAGCTCCGCCCTACCCGCCCTCCCCGCCACTTGGGTCATCAGGGAAAAAATCCTTTCACCCGCTCTGAAATCGGGCAAGCCTAAACCTATACCCGCATTCAGAACTCCTACGAGAGTTACTCTTCCCGCGTCCAATCCCTTAGAGATCATCTGGGTGCCTGTCAGGATGTCTATTTCTCCCTTTACGAGTCGATCGATCACTTCGGTTAATAACGAACGATCTTGGATCGAATCCTGGTCCAATCTCTCGATTCTGGAACCCGGAAAGGATTCGAGAAGGTGTTCCTCCAATTTTTGCGTACCTGTTCCTAGTAGGATCAGTTTTTCCCCCCTTTCGACCTCCAATCTGGACAAGAGATCTTTGAAACCGCAAAGGTGACAGATCACGGTTCCTTTTTTGTGGAAGCAAAGATGGGAAGTGCAGTTTGGACAGGGGACGTAGGATTTTTCCCTTTCGGAATACAATAAAGGACTGTAGCCTCTTCGGTTTAATAATAGAATGACTTGTTCCTTTCTGTCGAGTCTCTGTTTGATCCCGAACGTAAGGTCCGAGCTGAGAAGACGGGATTCCTTTTTGTTTTCCACGATCCGTACGACGGGCGGGATCGCGTTTCCAGGGCGTTTGCTCAATACCTGCAATCCGATTTTTCCGCTTACCGCCAAATGGTAGATTTCGAGCGCAGGCGTCGCCGATCCGAGCACTAGTACGCCGCCGTTTTCTTTGCATCTCTGGAGAGCGACTTGGCGGGCATGGTATCTCGGACTGGAATGTTCCTTAAACGAACCGTCATGCTCCTCGTCTATGATGACGAGCCCCAATTTTGGAACGGGGGAAAAGACTGCGGACCTGGTCCCAACGGCTATCCTCTTCCGACCTAGAAGCAGGTCCGTGTACGCTTTGAATCTTTCCGAGACTTTTAGAGCGGAATGTAATAAGGCGACTTGGCCGGGAAAGACCGCTTCCAATTTTCGGATAATATGGTACGTTAATCCGATTTCGGGAACGAGAAGAAGCGCTCCTTTGTCAGTTTCTTTTAAGAGGTCCCGGATCAGATGTAGATAGACCTCCGTTTTTCCACTTCCTGTGATTCCGAACAGAAGATGGACCGACTCCTTTCCGAAATCTTTTTTGATCTCCCGAAACGCCTTATCTTGCTCCTCGTTTAAGGGGAGAGGTTCCGCTTCGACTTCCGCCTCGGAAAATGCGACTTTCGAATGTCTTCTACCTTTCGGAATCATTTTATGGATGCATTGCCCTAGGGAAGAGAGATACTGTTCCTTCATCCAGTAAGCCAATCGGATCTGGTCTTCCGTGATGATCGGTATCTTATCGATAACTTTTTCCACGGATAAGACGGAGTAATTGGGTTCGTTGGAATGCGTGGAGATTACGATGCCTTCTTCTTTTCTGCCCCGGAGCTGGGCCAAAACCCGTACTCCGACCTGTGTATTCGGTTCCACTTCGTAAGTGAAGGTATCTTCTAGGATGGGTAGGTCGAAAGCGATTTCGGCGTAGCGAATCAAATTCTGTCCTTGATAAGAGAATGAAAGAGATTCAATTGGGAAAGTACGCTTTCCTTTACTTCGATTTCCTTCTTCTTCGCCTCCTGGAAACCGGGATCGTCTGAGGAAGTCCTCTTACGTTTTTCTTCCGCGGCTAAAATCGCCTCCGGGGAACGTAGGACCACCATAGGAATCCCGGGAGAAAATTCCGTCGTCTTTCCGAGAAGTACCGCCGCTTGATCTTTTCCGAATGCCAAGGTTGCCGCGGCGCCTAAGAGGATGATTCCGCGGATGTCTTCCTGACGGATCGTTTCGTTGGCTTGTTCTTTGCAATTTTCCGTCCTTCTCTTCCAATCCGATTCCGAGGATCTATCCGGTGCGAAAAGACAAGCGGGATATTCCTGGTAGTAAAATTCTCTCATCGAAAATCCGAACTGCTTCCGGACCAATCGATCGAAAAGTTCTTCGGCTTCCGGAGAACGGAAAATCTGCTGAGGGGATGTTTTTGCGTACGAAGGTTTTCCCGCCTGGAATTCTCCCGTATAATGGAGCACCAAAACCTTTTTTCTTCCTTTTACGAGGAAATGGCGTACTGCACTGAGTCTCTCCGGGCACAATTTGCAGGAAAAATTTCTATCCATGTTTTTGGGGGGAGTCCTGGTATGGGACGGACTTTCGGTTGTGGATAGAGTATTTCCAGGCTGCCCGGTAATGGAATTCCAATCTTCCTTCCATGATAATTCCATGGTTTCGGGATCGGGCTCTCCTTGTTTCCTACGTATGGGAATTTCCCGCTTTTGGATCAGGAACCTGAGATCCTGCAAAATCCCTTTAAGTTCGGCGAGAGCGCCTTCGGATTTAATCATGGACGTTTTCCGTCTGGATTCCGAGGGATTTTATCTTACGATACAAGTGAGACCTTTCGATCCCTAAAGCCTTGGAAGTCTTGGATACGTTCCCTTCGTTCATCTGTAATGTTTTTATAATATATTGTCTTTCGAATTCCTCTTTGGCCCGCTTAAAATCCCCTTTTTCCACAAGATCGTTGGCCTTCAAAAAACCGGTCAGAGAATCCTTTACGTCCTGTGCCCGTATGGAATCGCCTACCGTCAATATGCAAAGTCTTTCGATCACGTTTTTCAATTCGCGGATATTTCCGGGCCAAAAATGGTTTTCCAGCAGGGAGAGCGCCTCCTTTTCGATTTTTTTGGGGGGAAGGTTGTTTTCCGCCAAAGTGAGACCTACGTAATGGTCCACAAGGAGAGGGATATCCGGTTTTCTATCCCGTAACGGCGGAATGACGATCGGAATCACGTTCAAACGATAATAGAGATCTTCGCGGAACTTTCCGTCCCGGATCGCCTCTTCCACGGGAATATTCGTTGCAGCGATGATTCGCACGTCCACGGAAACCGTTTCCGTACTTCCTAATTTTTCGAATCTCTGTTCTTGTAGAATTCGGAGAACTTTAGCTTGGGTGGACAAGGACATGTCGCAGATCTCGTCCAAAAACAGGGTTCCGCCGTTTGCGGCTTCGAATTTTCCGATCCTAGATTCCATGGCTCCGGTAAACGCGCCTTTTGCGTATCCGAACAATTCGGATTCTATCAATTCCTCTGGAATTGCGGCGCAATTGATCTCGACGAAGGGTTGGTCCTTTCTCTTGGAATTTTTGAAGATGGTTCTCGCGACCAATTCCTTGCCCGTGCCGTTCTCCCCGTATATGAAAACTCTCGCATTCGTCGCAGCCGCTTGAGCGATCGCGAACTTTACTTTCTGGATAGCCAAGGAATTTCCCAGAATCTCGTCGTATTCCAATTTGATTTCGGGCAGTTCCGTTCTTTCCTGGCGGACGAGCACGCTTTCTACAGCTTCCAGAACTTTTTCGATGGATAGAGGCTTTTCTAAAAAATCCACGGCGCCTTTTTTGGTGGCTTGGACGGCCAACTCTATGGTCCCGTGTCCGGAAATCATCAATACGGGCAGCGTCGGATAGATCTTCTTGCATTCGTCCAAAAGAACGAGCCCGTCTTCCTTACCCAGCCAGACATCCAAAAGCACCAAGCCGGGTCTTTCCGTCTTCAGTTGTTTTAGAAAGGACCTTCCGTTGGCAAAATGTTCCACCTCGTAATTTTCGTCCTCCAGGATATCCTTGAGGGACTTTCTGATTTCCGGTTCGTCGTCAACGATGAATATCTTCATAAACTGTCAGGCCACCGGTAGCTCTATCCGAAATTTGCAGCCTCCCAATTCGGAAGAATCTACCGAAATATGGCCGCTATGGTCAATCACAGTTTTCTGTACGATGGCGAGACCGATACCGGAGGTATGTTCCTCTTTAGTGGAATAATACGGCTCGAAAACTTTCGATCTGTACTCGTTCGGAATTCCTGTTCCGTTATCCTCTATCATTAAAACCACGGATTTTCTCATGATCCTTCTTTCCAATTTCGTGGAAACTCGTATCTTTCCGATTCCGGACAACTCCCCTTTCGCCTTTTTCCTTTCGATCGCTTCCACGGCGTTTTTAAAGAGATTATTCATGATTCCTAAAAAAAGTTTTTTATCCAAAAAAATCTCGGGGAGATTTTTGGACAGTTGGAGTTCGATCTGGATTCCGGGGGTATGTTCGTACAATTTGACGCTTTCCAAAACGATCGGTTCCAGATGCTGATTGATCAATCTAGGCGCAGGCATTCTCGCGAATTCCGAGAATTCGTTTACCAGATGTTCGAGGATCTTGACCTGTCCTACGATCGTTTCCGTTCCTTTGGCGACGATCTCTTGGAAAGGAATCGGCACGCTCGCATCCAACTTTCTTCGAATACGTTCGGCCGACAACTGGATCGGCGTAAGAGGATTCTTGATTTCGTGCGCCATTCTCTGGGCGACTTCCTTCCACGCAGCCACGCGTTGTATATGCATCAATTCGCGATTCTTGGACTTTAAGTCTTTCACCATTTGATTGAAAGATTCTACCAAAGCACCGATCTCCCCTCCTTCGGTCAGAGGAAGATTGATATCCGTATCTCCTAGGGAAACCTTTTGCGTCGCATTGGCCAAGTCTATGATGGGTCGGGATATTTTTCTGGCGAAGATAAGGGAGAATATTATGGAAAGGAGAAATACTATGATGATCATCAGGCTGATCGTGACTCGTAATTCATAAGGAAGCCTTTCTTTTGCCAGGTCGGCCTTATGATAATTCTTTCTCGTGTTTAAAAGAGAATAGGCTTTCTCTTCTTCTCCGACGAAAATCCTTTTTCCGAGCAGGAGGTATTTGGCGCGATCCGGAGAAGGAATTTTCAGGAAATAATAGGATTGGGAAGGATGAACGGAAAGATTTTCCTCGATCGTTTCCCCTTCCACCGCGAGGAATCCGGATCCGTCGGGCGGAACTTTCAGAGAACGGGTTTCGAGAACGGGGGTCCCTTTTTCATACCAGCCTACGTAATATTCTGGATCCGAAATCAGATTTAGCTCGTACGCTCTTCGTACCAAGGAATTGACGTTCGTATTTTCTTTCTTGATCAGGTTCTGGAAAAGTCGCGCTTTGATTTTCAGGTCCTGCTTTTCCTGGCGTAGCTCCTTACCGACGAAATAATCCCCGGCGTCCAAGGCTTGTCCTATATCCAAGCCGTAAAATCCCTCGAACAACCTTCCTGTCACGTTTGAAGAGAGGAAAAAAATCGGGATCGAAGGGAGCATTGCCACGAATAGGAAGGCTAAGGAGAGACGATAACGGATGGAACTTTTGAGTCTGCCCGTTTCCAGATTTCTTTTGTTCCTGTAAAAATAGGAGATCGCAATGGCTAGAGTAAATAGCGGAATCGTATAATAAACGTAGACCAGGATTCGATCCACTATGCTCGCGTCTTCCGCCCTGGGGAAATGCAGAATTTCCGCTGCGAGGACTGCGACGGCGACCACACCGAAGAGGATAAAAAAATCTCTTAGATAATATCGGTTCTCTTCGTTTCGAACCGGAAAGAGGCTCATACGGCAAAATCGTCCGTAACCAGCCTAGACAATGCATCGATGGCTTCGGATTCTTTTTCGCCGGTCGCCCGGATCGAAAATTCCTGTCCCGGGGCCAACGCGAGCATCATCAAACCCATAATACTTTTTCCGTTTACTTCCACTCCTTCCTTGGAAACTAAAACTTCGCAAGGAAACTTGGACGCGCAGTTTACGAAGACGGAGGCCGGCCGGGCGTGCATACCCGTGCTATTTTCATTGATTTTGAGGTGGATTTCTCTCAACTTTACCTTGCTGCAAATAAATATTCAATTTCTGACTGAATTCGGCCGCGGCGTTTTTGCCCAGCTTCTTTAACCTCTGATTCATTGCCGCCGTTTCCACGATGATCGGAATATTCCGTCCCGGACGGACCGGCAATCTGATGAGAGGGATCAGCACGCCCAAAACCTCTTCGGTTCTATTTTCCAGACCCGTACGGTCGAATTCCTTTTCGTCGGACCATTCTTCTAAGTGGATGATGAGCTCGATCAATTTATGGTCGCGGACGGAACCTATTCCGAATATATCTTTGATATTTAATATACCTAGTCCGCGGATTTCCATGTGGTGACGGAGAAGGTCGGAGCAGGTCCCTATCAGATAACTTTCGGAAAGCCGTCTGATTTCTACCATATCGTCGGCGACCAGTCGGTGTCCCCTTTCGATGAGTTCTAGGGCGGTTTCGCTTTTTCCGACTCCGCTTTTCCCCGACAACAGAATGCCGATACCGAAGACCTCTATCAACACTCCATGCCTCATGGTTCTGGGGGCGAGGCTGCGATCCAATATCTGAGAAATCAGAGTGATGAATTTATGCGTGGATACATCCGAGACCAAGAGGGGAATATTCAGCCTGTTGCAATATTCCACGAATATGGGCGGTGCGGAATTTCCATGGGTAAAAATGATGCAATTCAGATGAAAATGGAAAAATTCCGAAGCGATCTGATTGAGTCCGTCACCCTCTCTCGAAATCAGATACGCCCATTCTCCCTTTCCGAAAATTTGGATCCGATCGTGGGCAAAACTCTCATAAAATCCGGTTAAGGAAAGACCCGGTCGATTGATTTCCGAACTGTGGATCCGATTTTGCAAGCCGGTTTCTCCGGCGATCAACTTCAATCCTAATTCCGGGTGATCTTTTAGAATGTTCGATACGTTGATTCCGGGCACAGACATTGCCGCTATCTTGCCTCCAGGGATTTCACTTTTTTTCTCTGGTTGGACGGGAGGATCTTTAGAATCTTTCTGTACTTCGCGACGGTCCGTCTCGCTATTTCGATCCCTTTCTTTTCGATCAATTCCACGATCTCCTGATCGGAGAGGGGATTTTCGGGATCTTCTTCCTTCACAAGATTGCGGATCATGTCATGGATAGTTTTCGAAGATTCCATCCCCCCTTCGGAACTTTTCGATTTCAAACCCGAGGAAAAAAACCATTTCAGTTCTAGGATTCCCCAAGACGTCTGAATATATTTGTTGGAAGTGATCCTGGAAACGGTGGACTCATGGAGCTCCAAGCGCTCGGCGATATCCTTCAGGGTTAAAGGTCTAAGATGCCGGACCCCTTTTCTAAAGAACTCGGTTTGGAGTTCTATAATGGCGGAGACGACCCTGTACAATGTCTGTCTTCTTTGATTGACCGATCGAATCAGCCATTCGGCGGAATTCAGTTTGGAGGAGATATATTCCTTGTCCGAATCTTTGGCGCCTTTTTTTAAAAAACCTTTATATTCCTTGTTTATCTTCAATTTGGGAAGCCATTCGTCGTTTAACAGAATATTAAACTCCCCTCCTATTTCCCGAACGATAACATCGGGTAAGATATAATCCGGTTTTTTGGGATTGTACAAAGTCGCGGGAAAAGGTTCGAGCTTTTTGATCTCGGCCGCCATCGCCTCCACGTTTTCGATGGAAATCCCCATTTTCTTGGAGATTCCTTTGTAATCCAATTTTTCCAGATCTTTCAAATGATTTTCGATCAGGTCGTGTAGTTTTTCGTCGTTCGGTCTCAGGATTTTGGATTGGACGAGCAGGGTTTGTTGGATATTCCTCGCACCGATTCCCAACGGATCCAATTGGTGGATCTGCCCTAACACCTTTTGGATCGTCTTTACCGGTACGTTTATTTCCGTGGATAATTCCTGTTCCGTTTTCGGAATGAAGCCTCGGTCGTCCAACATGGAGATCAGAATCTCCGCGATTTCCATTTCCTTTTCCTTTAAAGGAGAAATCCTGAGCTGCCAGAGAAGATGCTCCGACAAGGATTGTGCGTTCGGGGAAGACTCAATGTATTTCTGGTTCCGATCCGAAGCATCGGATCCGCGAGCCTGGGGTCTATCCAGAGTAAAGGAATCCTGCCAGCCTACGTCGGAGTTCTTTATAAAATCGTTTTTTTCTTTTCTTCTAAGATCGTCGGAGGAATAGAGTTCCGGATTTTTGCTTCTTTCGGAAGAAGCCTCCTCTTCAAGCATCGGATTTTCCACCAACTCGGCGCTGATTCTGTCCGCAAGCTCCACCGTGGAGAGAGGCAATAGCTCTATGGACTGGCGCAGGTCCTGAGTCATGACCAGTTTTTGGGTCTGCTTTTGGACGAGCTGGTGGTTTAAATTCACAGTTTAAAATCCTCGCCTAAATACATTCGCTTTGCTTCTTTATCGTTCACTAATTCTTTGGGAGTCCCTGCGATGAGAATCTTACCGCTGTGCATGATATAAGCTCGATCGGTGATCTTTAAAGTTTCTCTCACGTTGTGGTCCGTTATCAGGATTCCTAGACCTTTTTCCTTCAGACTATTGATAACGGTCTGGATGTCCTTAACCGCTATAGGATCTACCCCTGCAAAAGGTTCGTCAAGAAGGATAAAATCGGGTTTTGTAACCAATGCCCTGGCAATTTCGCATCTTCTCCGTTCGCCTCCTGAAAGAGTATAGCCTTTTTGATTGGCGACCCGCATAATTTGCAGTTCTAAAAGCAATTCGTCTCTTCTTTGGATGATTTCACTTCTGGATATATCTAGAGTCTCCAAGATGGCCTCTAGGTTTTCCGCGACCGTGAGTTTTCGAAAGATGGAAGCTTCCTGCGCGAGATACCCTACTCCTAGTTTGGCTCGCGTATGCATTGGAAACTCGGTAACGTCCTGATTATCTATGAATACTTGTCCAGAGTCGGGTTGGACGAAACCTACGGACATATAAAAAGACGTGGTTTTCCCCGCGCCGTTCGGTCCTAAAAGACCGACCACTTCTCCTTTTTGGATATCGAAGGTGACCCCGTCCACGACCTTCCGTTTATTGTAGATCTTTACGAGGTTTTGGCAACGGATCGTCGTACCCATTTGTCTCCTAATTTCCTAGATGGACCCCTTCGGTCAGAATCGCCCGCCCTTCCCTAGGATAAAAGAGGATTTTTCCCGCCCGTAAAATCTTACCGGCTCGATCCATTCTCGGATTTCCCTCCAAATAAATGATTTCCTCTTCCTCCACATACGTAGCATATTCTCCCATCGCTTGGGAACCTTTCGCTTTAATGAGAACGTTCCCTCGTATGACCGTCTCTCCTTTGTCTAAAAAACGTTCGAATTCCTGGGCGGTCATCGTGGTTGTTACCGCTCCCGTTTTGGAGTCCAGAAATTCCATTTTACCGTCGTCGGTAATATGCATGTATTCCTCTTTTCGGAAATAATCCAGGACATGGCCGTACAATATCAGGCGATTTTCCCGATCTTCGATTTTGATATTATTTTTTCCCCGTATCGTGTGCGAATCCGAACCTACGGACTGTAGAATATCGGCAGTGATCTTGAGGTGCTTTCTGAGCACGGTGGAATTTCCTTTTAGAGTGACGATCCTTTCCCCTTTTTCGTCGGAGGAACTCTCCAAACGATCTCCTTTCAGAATAGTGATCACCTTTTCGGTGATTTCCTCCTCGTTTTCGGATTGTCGTTTTTCATACGAGGTCTGAAAGAGTACCGTATTCTGCTCCAAGAGAATCCTGTTGTCGTTCGTGTAGAAGGAAAGTTTTTCCCCGGTCAAATATCGATCTTTGGAAACTAGAAATGGATTCGGATCCGTCGTGATCAGATTTTCCGATTCCTGAAACAATGCCTCTTTGCAGAGGATGGTGACATCGGGATGGGAAATGACGACCCCGCCGGTCAATTTCGTGATCTTGGCACTGAGTTGTCTTTCGATCAATTGGGCGGAAATTACCGTGGTTTTACCGCTTTTATCCTTGAAAAACATTCTAGGCCTTTCCTTGATTACGACGGTTTCGGCGTATTTATCGTAATCTCCGGATCCGGCTCTTAGGGTGGTTCCGTTCTCCTGATCGTCGACTTCCACGCCGTTCTTTAAAAAAGCTTTATATGCGTCTTTGCCCAACACCTCGATTTTGGAGGCGGATAATTTCACCTTTTTGTGCTGGATCCATGCGCCTCCTTCCAGAGTAAAAAAAGTCACCTTAGCTCCCTGGATCTGTTTGTCCTCCTGCGTTAGGGAACTTCCTCCCCAATACGTGGGGAAACTTTCTTTTCTAGCGGGATCGGGTTCCCCGATTCCTAAAATGGGTTTTCTTTCCAAGGAATCCGGGGAAAAAAGCAGAGGCGGCCGAACATGAGAGGATAGAACGTTCGTAAATAATAAAAAAGAAAAACAGAAAAAAGGAAGGGCCCGTTTTACCATGATCGTATCATTGGGCCGTGGAAAGAGGATTGGTGCCGCCTTGGGTAATGGCGGTCGGGTGGAGGATGGTAAACTTGTTCAGATCCTTGTCGGCTCTCAATCCTATCCCGCGGATCCTGGTTCCGTCCGCTTCCACGACCACTTCTTCGTCCGAGGATAGTTTTTTGGTTTCGGTGTTGTACTCCAGGGATTTTGCCAGTAAGGTTCTCCCCTCGTTCGTAACCAGCCGGATATTACCGTTTAATACCATCAGTTTCGTGGAATGATTGATTTCCCCTTTGTCTCCGGTCAGTTTCGATTTGAATTTGCCTTCCTCGAACTGATCGAAGTCTATTTCGTACAATACGGTTTTTCCTTCCCCGACAAAAACGTAGGATTCATCCGCACGTAGTTTCCAATTCAGAATGCCGCTCTGATCGTATTGATCTCTTTCGAAGTTTTTGAACGATACCGTAGCACCGGATTCCTTCTCGTTTTCTACCCTGGTGTATTTCGCTTCCTTCTTTCCGGCCACCAAAAAGAAGGTTACGATTGAAGCGATTCCGAGAACGATTCCGGCGTACATCCGGTATTTTTGCACCGTCTCCGCATCGAGATTTTTTAAGAAGGGCAAACGGAGTTTCACGGCAATACCGAATTTTATTCTAGTTAGATTCGTTTGAATTCAGGATTTCCCTTTTTACGTACCGATCCAAACCGATCAGTTCTTTCAGCAGGGATTTGATTTGGGAGATCGGGTATTGGGTCGTGGCGTCGGACAAAGCCTTTTCCGGATCCGGATGGACTTCCATGAATAGTCCTTCGATTCCTAACGCGACGGCGCTTCTGACGATACTGGGAATGAATTCTCTCTGCCCTCCCGTACTGTTTCCGGCGGCTCCGGGTAATTGTGCGGAATGGGTAGCGTCGAAGATCACGGGTATATCGTATTGGTGCAGAATGGGCACGGTCCTCCCGTCGAAGACCAGATTTCCATATCCGAAAGTGGTTCCTCTCTCGGTGACCATATATTTTTCCGATCCGGATTCCTGTATTTTCGTTTTGATGTGCCTGCAATCTTGCGGAGAAAGAAATTGTCCTTTCTTAACGTTGACCCATTTGCCCGTCTTAGCGGATTCGGAAATCAAATCCGTTTGTCTGCAGAGAAAGGCGGGGATTTGGTAGACATCCAATATATCCTTCAGAGGAGAGATATGCGAGGTCTCGTGAATATCCGTCAACACTGGAACATTATATTTTCCTTTAATGAATTCCAGATGTTTGATACCCTCGGCAAGGCCGGGACCTCTATAGGAATTGACCGAAGAACGGTTCGCTTTATCGAAACTGCTTTTAAAAACGTAAGGAATTCCCAGTTCGGAACAAATTTCGACCATCTCTCCACAGACTCTGTCCAAGAGGTCGCGGTTTTCCATTACGCAAGGACCCGCGATGAGAAAAAAAGGATGATCTCCTCCGATTTTGGTGCCGTCCAAAAAGTCCCGGCTAGTGGCAGTTCGATCGCTCATGACGCCTTCCTAGTTAGTTTGACCGCTGCGCGGATGAATCCGGCGAATAAGGGATGGGGTTTCGTAGGCTTGCCCGTAAATTCCGGATGGAATTGGACTCCTATGAACCAAGGATGATCCGGGATTTCCACGATTTCGATCAGGTTTTCATCGGGAGAAATTCCGGAAAAAACCAACCCCTTTTCTTCGAATGCTTCCCGGTAACGATTCGTAAATTCGAATCTGTGTCTATGCCGTTCGTAAATCAGCTCCTGCTTGTATTCCGTAAAAGCCAGAGTATTTTTACGAATCCTACAAGGATAAGAACCCAAACGCATGGTTCCGCCCATTTGGTCTATGTCCATCTGCTCTTCGATGAGTGAGATCACCGGATCCGGGGAATCCGGTCGGAATTCCGTGGAGTTGGCCTCTTTTAATCCTAAAACGTTTCTTCCGAATTCGATCACGGCGCACTGCATTCCCAGGCATATTCCGAAAAAGGGAATGCCCTTGGTCCTGGCATATTGGATGGCTAGAATTTTACCTTCTATACCGCGATCTCCGAAGCCTCCAGGAACCAAAATACCCTGCACTCCCTTTAAGAGATCCTTTACGTTCGCTTTGTCCACTTTCTCGGGATCCACTTTCACGAACTCCACATTCGCCTCGTTGGCTATCCCTCCGTGGGAAAGACTTTCGTACACGGATCGATATGCGTCGTGTAACGATATATATTTTCCGACTACCGCGATTTGAACCGTATATTTCACGGTTTGGATGCTTTTTATGATCTTTTCCCACTCTGCAAAATTGGAACGCCCCAGTTCCATTCCCAAAGTTTTTAGCACTACCTGGTCCAGCTTTTCTTCCTTGTACATTTTAGGAATTTCATAGATGGAAGTGCTGATATCCGAGGCCGAGATCACGTTCTCTTCCTTAACGTTACAGAAGAGGGAGATTTTCCCTTTCATCTCTTTTCCCATCGGCTGATTGACCCTGCATATCAGGATGTCCGGTTGGATTCCCAAAGCGAGTAATTCCTTTACGGAATGCTGCGTGGGCTTCGTCTTCGCTTCTCCGGCGACGGTAATGGTAGGAACTAAGGTAACGTGGATGAATAGTACGTGCGCCGGACCGTGTTCGTAGCGCATCTGGCGTATGGCTTCCAAAAAAGGAATGGATTCGATATCCCCCACCGTTCCGCCGATTTCTACGATCACGAAATCGGTCGCGTTTTCCCTCGCTAGGGTATAGATTCGGTTCCTGATTTCGTTCGTGATATGAGGTACTACCTGCACCGTCCTTCCGAGGTAATCTCCTTTGCGCTCCCTCTGGATCACGGTATTATAGATTTGGCCCGTAGAAACGGAATTCTTACGAGTAAACTTAGATTTGGTAAAACGCTCGTAATAACCCAGATCCAGGTCCGTTTCGGCTCCGTCTTCGGTTACGTAGACCTCTCCGTGTTGGTACGGGCTCATCGTTCCCGGGTCTATGTTGATGTAGGGATCCATTTTTTGGAGAGAAACCGAATACCCCCTACTTTCGAGAAGGCATCCTAAAGCGGCGGCGGAAACCCCCTTTCCTAAAGAGGAACACACTCCTCCGGTGACGAAAATAAATTTGGTCTTGGACAATTCCCTCTCCTTCCTTGGGGAACAGGGTTTTTCCCGGTTCTGGAAAAACCAACTCCGAATTTCGCGGAATTTTCCCGGAAATCGGAAGACTCGAATTTCTCTTCCGGGCGATTTACGCCCCTCGGATTCTCCGGATAAGATCCGTACTGGAAAATCCGAGAACAAAAGGAAGGATTCGAACCTCCCCGCCTAGATTTTTCACCAAAGGCGCTTCCGGAAGAGTTTCCGGATCGTAATCTCCTCCTTTGGTATGGATATTCGGACGGATTTGGGAAATTAAATTGAGAGGGGTTTCTTCGGAAAACACGGTGATCGTATGTACGAAGGAAAGACAGGAGAGTAAAAGAGCCCGGTCTTCTTCCGAGTTTATCGGTCTCTCCGGGCCTTTAAGTCTGCGAACGGACTCGTTCGAATTCAATCCTACCCAGAGGAAATCTCCCAGTTCGGCGGCTTGCGCCAAATAGGTCAGGTGCCCCTTATGAATCAAATCGAAGACCCCGTTGGTAAAGACGATCCTTCCCGAGGTTCGGATTCGGTTCGCATGTGCGGAGGCTTCCGAAAACGGAACGATCTTTTCCAGGCATGTTTCCAAAAGACTCAAGCGAGGATTCCTCTTTTTTCCAGAGCTTCCTGCAATTCGGAAAGGGAAACAGTTTCCGCACCTAGTTTTCCTACGACGACTCCTGCCGCCACGTTGGAAACCAAAGCCGATTCCAGTTCCGTTAAACCTGCGGCTCGAAATGCGGTATACGCGGAAATAACCGTGTCTCCCGCTCCGGTAACGTCGAATACTTGCTTGGCAACCGTGGGAATATGATAGGTCTTGTCTTCTGCCGCCAAATACAGACTCATTCCTTTTTCCCCTCTCGTAATCATCATAGAAGGCGAACCGAGTCGGACTGCGATTTCCTTTGCCGCAGTTTCTACCTCTTCATTCGTTTCCAGTTTTCTCCCCAGGGCCTTACCGGCTTCGTGATGGTTCGGAGTCAGAATACTGGCCTTTTCGTAGTGGAAAAAATGGGAAACTTGAGGATCCACGGTAACGATCTTTTTTTTCGAAACGGAGAGGGAGATAATATCCCAGATCAATTTCGGAGTGAGGGTTCCCTTATCATAATCCGAGAGCACTACCGCATCCGCCTGGTCTATCCTTTCGGAGAAAGCGCGGAACAATTCCGCTTCCTCCACGCTAGTCAGGGAATGCGTTTCTTCCCGATCGATCCGGCACACCTGTTGGTGACCCGCGATCACCCTGGTTTTCAAGATGGTCGGTACGTTTTCCGAAAGAAGTATTTTATTTCCTTCCGCGTGGGTCTTCTCTTGTGTCAACAATTCCTTTAGAGTGTTTGCGGTTTCGTCGTTTCCGGATCTTCCCAAAACGACGGATGTGACCCCGAAACGGGACAAGTTTTTGATGACGTTCCCCGCCCCTCCCAAGGTTCTTTTTTCCTTCCGGATCCAGACTACGGGAACCGGAGCCTCCGGAGAGATACGATTCACTTCGCCGAAGAGATATTCGTCTAAAATGAGGTCTCCGATAACGATGATTTTCGTCCCGGAAAGACGATTTGCGGCGGTAAGGTAAAGATTCTTTTCTATCGAGTACAATTTTGGACCGGGCTTTTTCGCAAATTCGTTTGCGTTTTCCCTTCAAATGGTTAGGATATTCTTTCGGTGTCAACAACTACAATCCCGATCTTTCCATTGCCGGGCATCATTCTTTTTCCGGGAACTTTTTTGCCTTTGCACATCTTCGAACCTAGATACAGGATGATGCTCGATTATTGTTCCGAGTCGGGAGAAGAGATGGCGGTCGCTCCGATTCGGATGGAGTCCTTGAAAAACAACGATCCTCATCCCGAAATCGAGACCGTATTCGGTTGGGGAACCATCGTTAGAAAGGATCCCCTTCCCGACGGTCGTTCGAATATCTTATTGGAGGGAAAGGGAATCGCAAGGCTCAGCGGATACGAGACTTTGGATCCGTTTCGGATCGGGATCGTGGAAAAAATCCCTCCGGAACGCTCCCGTACCGAAAATGAGATCTTTCGGGATTTATTCGACCGAATCCTTTCGCTGACCAAAAGGATCCTGCTCTCGGAGGGGGCTCAGGAGGAACTCATTCTTAGAATGAACGATCTCTGGGGACATCCTTTTCCGGTGGATTTCATCTCTTCCATATTAAACTTCGATTTTGATAAAAAACAGGAGATTTTGTCCAACTCAGATCCTGTGGAAAAAGCCAAGGTCCTACTTTGGATCGTCGAGGAAATGAATCTGGGAGAATGAGATTCCCAATTTCTCGTTTCCGGACCTATCTTTCGAAACTTATTCCACCACTTTGCTGAACAATCTTCTGGAAAGAACGAAACGTTCCAACCACCATTTGGAATCCACATGGTCGAAGATCACTCCTCTCGTCGAGGATGCGTGGGCGAACTCCTTCGGCGAAAGCACAAGTCCGACGTGAGTGACTTTGGATTGGTTCGGAGACGCCGAAAAAAAGATCAGGTCGCCGGCTCTCATTTCGTCGTGTCCCACCGGAACGCCCAATTTCGACTGCGCGCTCGAAGCTCTCGATACCAATTTTTCCGGAACTCCTATTCGTCCGTCTGTCAAGGCCCTGTACGTGAATCCGGAACAATCCGTTCCGGTCTTAGCCGAAGATCCCCATTTGTAAGGAGTTCCGACCCATTCTCCCGCGACTTTTTTCAGAGTCGAAGCGGAAAGAACATGCCAATCCTCTTTCGCTTCGCTATGCGACGGGATGGGCTCGTTCGGCTCGGGAAGATTCGGAACAAGCGGGGGCTCGGAAACCGGTTCGAATTTCGGTCGGTCTCCGATTACGATTTGGCCTACTTCGTTTAACGAATTTTCTACGGATCTAGCTTTGGCAAGAGGCCCCGCATCTCCTTTTTCGATCTGAGAATGCAATTTTTTTAAATTCGATAAAAGAATATAAGAAGTCCCTTCCAATTTTCCGTCCAGAACGGATTTAAAATCGGATTCCCATCTGGACCAAGGTTCTCTGGAACCTTTAGGGCTGAAGCGGTTTAGGATCCGGGTAGCCAATCGATTCTGGGGAAAGTCCACCAATTTTCCTGCGGCCAAGGCTCTTCCTGCCGCTAAGACGGAAAAACCGGACCAGTTTCTTTCCAAAGCGACATCCAAAAAACGATTTCGTACCTCTTCGGAGATTCTGGCTTGGTTCGTTTCCTTTAGATAAAGAACGATCAGGGGAAAATCTTTTTCCGAAATTTCCCGTTTTGCGGAAACCGGAATCGCATCTTCGGACTCCTCGAAGGAGAAACCGAATTTTCGGGCCGTGTCCATTTTCAGGATCAAATCCGCGACCGTTTCCGGAGATAGACCTTCCAAAACCGCCCAAGGGATCAGGTTTTTCGCGATCTGCAAGACTTCCTTTTCGTTCGCTCTGCGGCCGATTCTTTGGAATACCGCATTTTGGATGAGTAGGCTTTGGCTCTTGGAAAAATCCTGTTTTAGAAGGTCCTGAAACGGATCCGCCGCAAGGGAGATCGGAAAGCTGAGAAACAGAACCGCGAAAACTCCCGGTTTCATCTTACGCCGTGCATCCAAGATTCCAATTTTTTTCGGAAGAGATAAAGAACGAAGGCCGTGCAGCCCGGCACGATCACGAAGAGAAGAAAAAAGTCGGACAGATGCTCTCTTCCGCCCATAGTTCCGGCCAATTCTCCGGCGATCAAATGACCGAAAAAACTGGATAAGAGAAAAATTCCCATCATCATCGACCCTGATTTTGCCGGGGCCAATTTCGTAATTAGGGAAAGACCTACCGGAGAAATAAACAGTTCGCCGAGCGTATGTAATAGGATAGCGAGAATGATCCACCAAGAGGAAAATTTTCCTTGGGTCAAGGAGGTGACTAGACACAAAACTAAAAACCCGGAGGCTAAAGTCACTAGAGCCATGGAAAACTTCACCACGCTTGAAACATGAATCCCGGAAGATTCGAGCTTTTTCCAACCGCTGGATACGACCAAAGAAAACAGAATGACGAAAATCGGATTCAAAGATTGGTAATTCGCCGCCGGGATCGTCCATCCGTACAGATTCCGATCCACGTATCTATCTATGATCAAATTCAAGGAGGAACCCATTTGTTCGAAAGAAGCCCAGAATATGATCGTAATGCCCGAGAACACAAGGATCGCTCGGATCCGATCCCTACCCGCGGTAGAGGAAGTCGACTCCGTTTTTTCTTCTATAGAGTCGCTTACTGCCGCACCCGGCACGAAAGAATTTTTCGGAAGACTAGAGCTCCAGGTTCCGAAAATGAGAAGACCGGTAAGCATTCCCAAAGCGGCCACTCCGAATCCGAAATGCCAACCGTACATTTCCGCAATGTTGGCGCAGGCCCAGGTGCCCAAGACCGCTCCTAGATTGATTCCGAAATAGAATATGGTAAAACCCGAATCTTTCAGATCCGCTTTTCCTTCCAGTTCGTAAATTTTTCCCACGACCGTGGAAATGCATGGTTTAAAAAAACCGTTTCCTAAGATGAGTAGTCCCAGACCCAGAAAAAAAGTTTCGGTCCCGTTTATGGCCAGAGAGAGATGGC
This sequence comes from Leptospira fluminis, assembly GCF_004771275.1. Lineage (GTDB taxonomy): Bacteria > Spirochaetota > Leptospiria > Leptospirales > Leptospiraceae > Leptospira_B > Leptospira_B fluminis. Next base: position 81,111 of record NZ_RQEV01000009.1, read on the forward strand.
CTAACATCATCAGAAGTCCGCCTAAAAAGATGGAAGTCCGATAGCCTAAAAATCGATCCGCAAGAAATCCTCCGAAAATCGGAGTCAAATATACGAGTCCATTGTATATCCCGTAAATTCGATTCGCTTCCTGGTCGGCTAGAAGCCAGGACTTCGTCAAAAAAAGGACCAACAAGGCCCGCATTCCGTAAAAGGAAAATCTCTCCCACATTTCCACGAAGAAAAGTAGAAAGAGTCCTTTAGGATGCCTCAATTTCCTTTGGCTCTGGATTTCCATTGAGGCTCTTGTACTTGTGCTTCAAAATTCGCGTAACGCGCCGCCACGAAAAGATGATCGGAAAGTCGGTTTAAAAACCGTAGGTTTTCGGGATGGATCGGAGATCCACCGTCCTTGGCCTTTACAAGATCCCTTTCCAACTTTCTTGCGATCGTGCGAGCCACATGTAGGAATGCCGCCGCTTGGGATCCTCCGGGAAGAACGAAATGTTTTAAAGGAACTAGGGACGTTTCCCAAGCATCTATTTCCGTTTCCAATTGCAGAATATCTTCCTCTAAAATGCAGGAAGTGCCGTCCTTTTTATGAAAGCCGGCCAATTCGGAACCCAATTCAAAAAGCAAATTTTGGATCCGATCCAGAATCCCTTTTAACTCGGAAGGGGTTTTTAAAAAAGAAACGGCCACACCCAAGACGGAATTCAATTCGTCCGCCGTGCCGTACAAGTCCACCCGGAGGTCACCTTTGGAAACGCGGGTTCCGGAAGCCAAAGAAGTCGTACCGGAATCGCCTTTTTTGGTATAAATCTTCATAAAATTCGAGGATTACGGGACAAAATCCGGGAAGGCTTAGAATTTTCCCTAGCAAAAGAGGAGGGTTTGGGAAAAAAAGTTGCAGTGCTATCGCAAAAAGATATAATGAAAGCACAAATCCCCTTATAGACAGTATCGCCTTTTTCGCTTAGGGTCTTTAGGGGGAGATACAAAAAAAGTCCGTCCCTTCGGAAAAAGAGGGGTGGAAATCGCAGTGGAACCCGGTTGCCTGGGGGGCTCCCTCCCCTCAAAAGAGCCGGAAATATAGGTTCGGACGGATCCGAGCCTCTTCTACAGGGAGGTTGTCGATGATAATCAATCACAACATCAGCGCTCTTCGTACGAATAATGTACTGAAGACAGTCAATCAAGACCAAGACAAAGTTGCGGAGAAACTCTCCACAGGAATGCGCATTAACCGCGCCGGAGACGATGCTCTCGGATTTTCCGTCTCGGAAAGAATGAGAACCCAGATCCGCGGAATTGCTCAGGCGGAACGGAATGTGATGGACGGTGTTTCCTTTATCCAAGTTACGGAAGGAAATCTGGAGCAGGTGAATAATATTCTGCAGAGGCTCCGAGAACTTTCCATCCAAACCTCGAACGGAATCTATTCGGACGAGGATCGGAAGTTGGTCCAGCTGGAAGTGGACCAACTGATCGACGAAGTGGATCGCTTGGGAAAATCCGCGGAGTTCAATAAGATCCGTCCTTTGAGCGGAAACTATTCCAAGGAATCCAAGAATCCGATCCAGTTGCATGTGGGACCGAACCAAAACGAAAGGCTGGAAATTTTCGTAGATGCGATGAATGCGGCAGCTCTCCAATTGGAAAACAACGGTAAGAAGCAGACTTTGTCCACCCCCGCCTCTTCCAACTCCATGATCGGAATCTTGGACAATGCGATCCAGAGGGTTAACAAGCAAAGGTCCGATTTGGGGGCGTACTACAATCGTCTCGAAATCACAGCGGAAGGACTCCAGGCGAATTACATCAATATGGTCGCAGCGGAAAGTAGAGTTCGAGATGCGGATATGGCGGAGCATATCGTGGAATTCACTAAAAATCAGATTTTGACGAAGAGCGGAGTCGCAATGCTCGCGCAAGCGAATATGAGACCGGAGCAAGTAGTCAAGTTGCTTAGCGAAAGATTCGGTTGATTTTTACTAGAACGTTCCGTAGACATTTTCTCTTGCTCGATTTTCGGTAAGGGGAAAGAATTTACAAAACTGAGACGAAGGCCCGCATTCTATGCGGGCATTTTTATAGTTATTGTAAAGGTTCGGGAGGCCGGCGTACCTTAGAATGAATTCCGAGATGGCGAGCATACGATTTTTGGGAGCAGTAGGAACGGTTACGGGTTCCAAATTCCTGTTCCAAGCCTTGGGTAAGAATTTACTCATAGACTGTGGATTGTTCCAGGGAATCAAGGAACTGAGACTTCGAAATTGGGAATCCCTGCCTGCGGAAGCGGCGCATATCGACGCGGTTCTGCTGACACATGGACATCTGGATCATACGGGCTATCTTCCCCGACTGGTAAAATCCGGGTTCTCCGGAGATATTTTCGGAACGGGACCCACGCTTGAAATTGCGGAAATCATCCTGAAGGACAGTGCTAGGTTGCAGGAAGAAGATGCGGAAGCGGCCAATAAGCACGGATATTCCAAACATTCTCCCGCCCTTCCCCTCTACGATTCAGAGGATGTGGAAAAAACGATTTCTTTCTTTAGAAAGCAAACGTTAGGCGTTTCTTTTGAATTGTTTCCCGGAATTCAGGTCCGCTTTTTCTATGCGGGTCATATACTGGGAGCGAGTTCGATCGAGATTCGGGTGAAAAACAAGACTTTCGTGTTTTCCGGGGATTTGGGCAGAAAGGAGGATCCTCTTCTGTTTCCTCCCGAAAAACCGAAACATGCGGACGTTGTTTTGATCGAATCCACGTACGGAAATCGGATTCATTCCGAGGATTCGGAGGGAAAACTAGTTTCTCTGATCAATGAGTTTCATCGTAAAAACGGAACCATCGTCATTCCCAGTTTTGCCGTGGAAAGAACCCAACTCCTCATGTACTTGCTCTGGAAATTACGCACCGAAGAACGGATCCCTTCCCTTCCGATCTACATGGACTCACCTATGGGGCAACATATTCTGGAAGTCTTCCGCAGATCGGGAGAAGGCTGGCACAAACTGAACCAGGATGACTTGGGAAAGATTTGCGAACAGATCCGGATCGTGCAGCGCCCGGACGAATCCAGAAGGATTTCCGCTTTAAAAGGATCGAAGATCGTAATTGCAGGAAGCGGAATGGTCACCGGAGGCAGGGTCTTGACCTATTTGGAGGAAATCTTAAAGGATAAAAATTCTTTGGTTCTTCTCGCGGGATACCAAGCGGAAGGAACCAGAGGAAGACAGCTATGGGAAGGTAAAAAGGAAATCAAAATCCGCGGAAAATGGCATCCTGTCCTTTGCGCCGTCGATATGATCGAAGGTTTTTCGGCCCATGCGGACCAGGGGGAATTGCTGGATTGGTTGTCCGAGCTAAAAGGAACCCAGCCTAAGATTTACGTGGTTCACGGCGAAAAAGACGGAGCCCAAGGTCTGAAGAAAAAGATAGAAACCGAATACTCTTGGACGGTGGAAGTTCCAGGATACAATCAGGTGGAAGGCTTTTCTCTGGAGTAAGAACGATCCGGTTACCGACGGCTTCTCGAGAGTTTGGCAAAAGAACCCTCCCGTCGGTAACCGTTGCAGAGGATTTAGAACTTATCCGCCTGCTCTTTGTACTTCGCGGATTCCAGGCTTACATGATCGGCGAGTTGTTTGTACTTCTTCCTTTCGGAATCTTCCGAAGTAGATTTTCCGCCCCGATTCAAATTGCTCATGGCTTTGTATTTTTCGGCCAATTCCTTTTGGTCTTGGGCTTTTCTCAGAAAATAGTCTTTCGCAATTTTCTTTAACTCGGGGGTCGTAGCTTCGGCGATCAAAAGTTTTTCAAGCTCGCTGAAGGCGTGAATGTTGACCAACGGAAGGATAGTCAACATCAGAGTTGCAACTAACAGTTTTTTCATTTTGTCTCCAATGGCGGCGGATTGATTCCAATTCGTTTTTCTTGGCCCGCCTTTGCATATTCTAGAAGTCGGAAGCTGTATTAGCAAGATGAAAATTGAAAAACGTGCACATTCCTTTTCCATGTCTATTTTTTAAGCAGCTATACATTCGAATCTTCTCCTTATCTCTTGCGTTTTGTTTTTTCCGGCGCTGACTCGCGGACAAGGGGAAGGTCAGAATTTTCTTTCTTAGCCGGAGTCGATCGTCCGAACCTTCCCTCCTTCCAGAGCAGGTAGATTGGGGGATAGACAAGCAGTTCTAAAAGGAAGCTGGTTACCAAGCCGCCTACCATAGGAGCAGCGATCCGTTTCATTACGTCGGAACCGGTTCCGTCAGACCACATGATAGGCAAAAGTCCCATCATGGCGGCAAGTACGGTCATGATTTTCGGACGTACTCTATGAACGGCTCCGTGGATCACGGCCTGTATGCGATCTTCCTTGGTCAAAAAGCCTTTGTTACGTTCCGCGCTCTCGTACGAGAGATCCAGATATAGGAGCATAAAGACTCCCGTCTCCGCATCCAGTCCCATTAAGGCGATCATTCCTACCCAAACCGCGACCGATACCTGGTAATCCAATATGTACAAAAGCCATACGGCCCCGATCAATGAAAACGGCACGGCCAATAGGACGATGAAAGTCTTGGCGTAGGACTTCGTGTTCAGGTAAATCAAAAGGAAGATCACGAACAGAGTCAGAGGCAGGATGTACTTCATTCTCTCCCTGACACGGAGCATATTCTCGTACTGACCGCTCCAAACTATGGAATATCCCGCCGGTACGGAAATTTTTTCCGCCACCGTTCGTTTGGCCTTATCCACAAAGCCTCCGATATCGGAGGTGGAAGTATCTAAATAGACGTATCCCGCCAAAAAACCGTTTTCGTCTCGGATCATGGACGGCCCGGTCTTTGTCGTGACGTCCGCGATTTCTCCGACGGGGATATGACCGAATTCTTTGGTCGGGACCAAAATAGATCGGATCTTATCGATCGAGTCTCTTAATTCCCTGGGATAACGGACATTGACCGAGAATCGTTCCCTTCCTTCTACGGTTTGGGTCACAGGTTCCCCTCCGATCGCGGCTACGACGATCTGTTGGGCCGAGTCGACCGAAATATTATATCTTGCAAGCTTGTCCCGTCGAAGTTGGATATCCAAAAAATATCCCCCCGCAGTCCGTTCGGCAAATACGCTTCGTACGTCCTTTTCGGTTCTCAAAACGGATTCTATCTGCACTCCGATTTTTTCGATCTCCACCAAGGAAGAACCTAGGATTTTGATTCCGATGGGGGTTCTCATTCCGGTACTGAGCATGTCGATTCTCGTCTTGATCGGCATGGTCCACGCGTTCGTCGCGCCCGGAAATTGCATCTCGCGATTCATCAGATCGACGAGTTCATCCTTGCTGAGTTTCGGGTTTATGAATAAACGAAAAGGAACTTGGAGCGGTTTCGGCCATCCGGAATAGAAGCGGTTTCCTTCCCTCCATTCATCCTTGGATTTGAGAAGAATCACGGTCTCCATCATGGAAAAAGGAGCAGGGTCCGTCGCGGTATCCGATCTGCCCGCTTTACCGAATACGCTTTTGACTTCCGGAAACGATTTGAGTTTGCGATCCATCGCTACTAATAGCTTTTCCGCTTCAGCGACCGATATCCCGGGAAGAGTCGTAGGCATGTACAGCAAGGATTCCTCATATAATTGAGGCATGAATTCGGATCCCAAACCGAAATAAACTGGGACGCTGACTAAGACCGCTAAAATTGCGGAAGCGATCGTTGTCTTGGGTCGATTCAGAACCCAACGACACGCAGGTTCGTACAGTCGAAACAAAACCCTACTGACCGGATGTTTTTCCTCCGGATAATATTTTCCGACCAAGAGCGTGCTGGCGATTTTGGAAAGAATCGCACTTTTAAATCGGAAAGGTTCCATTCTGGTAAAAATCATTCGGAAGGCGGGATCCAAGGTGATTGCAAGGATTGCGGCGACCGCCATCGCGATATTTTTGGAATAAGCGAGAGGTCTGAAAAGTCGTCCTTCCTGATCGACGAGCGTGAAAATCGGAAAGAAGGCGACCGCAATGACCAAAAGAGAAAAGAAAACGGAAGGACCTACTTCCAGCAGAGCTTCCAACCGGACCAGATGGTAATCCCCCTTCCTTCCGCCCGATTCCCATTCCTCCAATTTCTTATACGCGTTCTCCACCTCCACGATCGCTCCGTCCACCAACACTCCGATGGAGATCGCCATTCCCGCCAAGGACATGATATTCGCATTGATATCCATCAGATTCATGGGAATGAACGCGATGATTACCGAAATAGGAATGGTCAAAATAGGAATGATCGCGGAGGGAAAATGCCATAAAAATAATAGGATGACCAACGAGACGATCAGCATTTCCTCCACGAGTTTGAATTTTAGGTTGGAAATGGCGTGCTCGATCAGTTCGGACCGGTCGTACGTGGTTACGATTTCCGTTCCGGACGGAAGACTCTTCTTAAGTTCTTCCAGTTTCGTTTTCACTCTTTCGATCACCGAGAGCGCGTTTTCCCCGTGTCGCATGACAATCGTCCCGCCGACCACATCCCCTTCTCCATTCAAATCGGCGATCCCACGACGGATATCGGGACCGAATTGTACGGAGGCGACGTTCCTGAGTAGGATCGGTGTGCCGTTTACGTCCGTCGCTAACGGAATGTTCTCTATATCCGCCAAGGACGTAAGGTAACCCCTTCCCCGGACCATATATTCCGCTCCGGAAATTTCCAAAAGGCGACCGCCCGTTTCCTGGTTACTCTCCTTGATCCTCTGGACGAGAGTTTCGAATCCTACATTATAGGATCTTAAAGCGTTAGGGTGCACCGTGATTTGGTACTGCTTTTTAAATCCGCCGATTCCGGCTACTTCCGAGACTCCGGGGACGGAATTCAATAAATATCTGAGGTGAAAATCCTGGTAGGTTCGAAGGTCCGCCAAAGATTGACTTCCTGTCGTGTCCACCAAAGCATACTGAAACACCCAGCCCACCGCACTTGCATCCGGTCCGAGTTCCGTTTTTACCCCTTGCGGAAGCTGGGCTTGGATCCGGGAAAGGTATTCCAGAACCCTGGACCGGGCCCAGTAAATGTCCGTTCCGTCCTGAAAGATCACATATACGTAAGAAAAGCCGAAATCCGAAAAACCTCGCACTACCTTGATTTTGGGTGCACCCAATAGCGCGGTAACGATGGGATACGTTACCTGGTCCTCGATGATGTCGGGGCTTCTGTCCCACCTGGAGTATACGATCACTTGCGTATCCGAAAGATCGGGGATCGCGTCCAATGGAATAGTTTTCATGGAAACGTAGGAAGCAACGAGAAGCGCCAGCGTGAACAATAATATTAAAAATTTATTATTTGCGGAAAATCGAATTATATTGCGGATCATTTTTTTCTCCGGATCAATGCTTATGTTCGCCCGAATCGCCTAGACGAATTCTCGCCTCGGAATCGATTAAAAAAGTGGATTCGATCACGACCGTCTCCCCTTCCGCCAATCCCGAAAGAACTTCCGTCCAATTCTCTATCGATTTTCCCGTTCGAATTTCCACCCCTTTGAATCGGTCGGGTCCCGTGCGGACGTACGCCAACTTTCTCGTTCCCGTATCCAAGATCGCGGAAGTAGGGACGCTCAAGACCGCGGAAAAGGACACTTCTATGCTTCCGTTTCCGAACATTTGCGGTTTCAAAAGTTGTTTGGGATCCGACACTTCGCTTCGAAGTCTGAGCGTTCTGTTATTCTTATCCAGAATCGTATCTATGCTTTTGATTTTTCCTTCGAATTCGACGTTAGGATATACGTCCGTTTTGAAGTGAAACGGAAGTCCAGCCTTTGCACTGGAAAGATCCGATTCGTAAATTTGAGAATAGATATGTGCCTTTCCTCCCTTTCCGCCTAGAATCAATTCGGACGGATCCCTTTGACCGGAAGTCCAGACTCTGATCTGTTCCGTCGACAAACCCAATTGTCTTAAACGTAGCTGTAGGTTCGTGATCGTAATCGAAGACCCCGTTTCGGGAAAGAGCTCGGACGATCTAAGAGCCGCCTTGTATTCCGTCAAGGCCGCATACAAATCCGGATCGTAGGCCACGTTGGAATATAGGTTTATCTTTTTGATAAGATTCCGTCGTAATACCTTGTCCGTTTTGATTCCGATGGATCTTTGTTTCTCTTCGGAAAGAAAAAATTCGTTCGCGGACTGCTCGGACGGATTTCCCGTTTCCGAGTCGGGAGAGCGTTCCGCATCTTTCTTCTGGTTTGATTCCGCCGCACCCTTTTTGACCAGATCCATTCCGCAAATCGGGCAGGTTCCGGGACGATCGCTCGTATAGGTGGGATGCATGGGGCAATAATAGGTCTCCTTTTTTTTGGCGCAAAAAATCGTCGAGACGAGGAGCGCGCAGAGCATCGTTCGGAAAAGAAAGCCTTTCGTTTGCCCAAATAGGTCGGAGATAGATCTGTTATTCTTCGGTGGATGGAAAGCGTTCATCGTATGTAAATTCCCCTGTTGGTCATCCGTGTTTTTCATGGCTCGGGATCTTCGGTTCTCGGTAGATCAGACTTAAAAGTTTGAGAAGATTTAGAACGGTCTCGTTTTTGCGTTCCTTCAAATCCTCCAATCGAATTCTGGTATTCCAGACCTCCACCTGTGAAACCAAGGTATCCTGCAGGTTAGCCTTTCCCGGAGCGTACAAAGAGGATCCTGCACGGACGACTCTTTCCATTTCCGGAAGTAATTTTTTTTCGATGATCTGGATCTGGTTGGAGGTTCCGCGGATCAATTCCATATTTCGGGTGATTTCCGAGACCAGTTGGGAGCGGGTTTTATTCACGGAGTCCTTTCCCACTTCCGCTAGATGTTCCGTTTCTCCCGTGATGGAATTCCATTTTAAAGCGGACCAGACCGGAACCCTCATATTTACGCCTACGCTGAAAAGATCGCCTCTATATTCCGTCGTATCCATGAGTCCGTAATTCAAAGGCCCGGTATCGGCTGCAAAGGTCTGGGACCTTCTTTTCATATAAGAGAAGAAGACTTCCGTTTGGGGAGCCAGGGAATACTTCGTCAGCTTGGATTGTTCTTTGAGTCTTTTTTCCTCCTCTATCAGAATTTTATAATCCGGAGTTTCTTCCGCCGCCGATTTTCCGGATCCGGTGATCTCTCCCAATCTACGTACGCTTTCTTCCAAGTAGGATTCCAAGTCGATTCCGTAAAAATCGTTCGATGAAATCCGATTTTCGATCCGGTAATATTCCAATTGGGAAGTGAGATCCTTAAGAAGAGTATTATATTCCTCCTGCTTTTCGAGTGCTTCCGTCCTTGCTACGGAAACCTTCAGCGCTCCCGTCAAAGGGACGACTCCGGAGGAATACGCTCCTTCCAAAACCGATTTTTGGACTCCTAGAAGTTCCAGAATTCTGGAATTAAATTCCTTCTTCCTCTCCGCCCTTTTGTAACGATTCAGACGGATAAAAAAATCTCCGAGCATCCGGTTGACTCCGACCTGATACCCCAGGCCGGCTTCGGCTTCCATAATCTTCGAAATCCGTTTCTCCGTTCCTAGTTTTCCCGGAAAAGGAAACTCCTGGGAAACGGAGAACTCGATTCCGGTCATAGTGGGAGTGTCTAAGGCCCGATTTCCGTTTAAAGAATAGCCGTTTCGAGTCGGATAATTTCGATAAGCAAAACCGATTTTCGGATCGGGCAAGATGCCGGACGCTTCCGAATGCGATTTGTGCGCGTGCGACACCCCTGCGAGAGTCTTCGCTTCAGGATGCTCCGTCGCCAGAATCTCCAGAATGTCCTCCAACTTTTTGTTCTCTCCGAAGACGGAAAAAGAGAGAAAGAATAGAAACGATATAAAAAGAATGCGTAGTACGCTCATAAAATCCTCCGAAATCAAAAAGGGGAAATTTAGAAGCGCGGGATTAAATTAGAAAAACTTGTAGAAAGCTGTACGTACGGATTTTGGAAAAGGAACCGTTCCGGTCGGCGAGAACACGACGGAAAGAGGGAGTCTCTAATTTAGTTTGCAAAGGAAGGAAGAACGGAATCGAAACGATTTCCATCTTTAACTTGTCCAAGGAAACTCTCAAAATCGAGTCTTCCGAGGAAGCAGTAAAATCCTTTTGGCAACAATCTCCGGATTCCGATTCAGAGGATTCTCTCTGAGAAGATCGGTCCGCATGGCAGGGGGGTACGTCCGCTTCCGATTGTGCCACCGTTTGGAAACGGTTCTGAGGATTGTCTATCGGGCAAATTCCGAACAGACTTGCCAAGGAAGCGCAGGAAACCTGTAGCAAAAAGCCCAGGAGTAAAATTCCGGCCACTTTCTTGGAAGAATTCATCTGATTTATCTGACTGAGTCTAGGACGGCTTTGTCAAGAAAAAAAGTCATTTTTGGTAAAACGGGTTACTTAAGACCACAGCAGTGGGGAATACGATCTGGATTCGAACATAAAGATCCCCCGGCTGAAAACGATAACTTCCCTTTTTTTGCCCGTAGGATCTCGAAAGGAGCTTTCCGTTTTTCCCGATAAAATCCACGGTCAAAGGAAGGTCCTCGAATTCGTAATACACCTCTTTTCCGTTCCGAATGCCGAAGATTTTGAGTTTCGGATCCGCCAATACCCGATCCATCTTTCGGACGCAGGCGTAATTTCCCGATTTTAGGGAGGAGAGTACGTCCTTTTCTTCCAAGGAATCCGAATTGATCAGAACGTATCTCATCAAAGATTCTCCGTCCTGGTCCGACATCTTAGTCGCGAACTCCCGTAGAGAAGGAAAGGAATCCTTCGTCACTTTTAGGTATTCCTCTTTGGGAAGATAGTGCAGATCGTCGCTCGCCATACAAAAAGAAGACACGCCTAAGCTTAAGAGCCTGTCCCAATATTCCAGGATATCTCCGAAAGGAGAAAGTACTTCGATCGCATTGTAACCGCTCAACTTTTCCAAAAAAGGAAGGGGAAAACTGTCGTACAAGGAGGGATGGTTGATCGTAACGAAATTCCCTTTCTTGTTCTGGAGATCGATTTCCCATTGGATGTTTTCCGGAGAGGAATACAGCGGGAACATGTCGTGATCCACTTCCCGGGCGCCCAGAACGGTCATGTGCCGCTTTCGGAAATTTCTTCCCCACTCGTATCCCGACAATCCGGCGATTTTTCCCGATGGAATGCGGGTGATCTTTTCGTAATCCGTAAACGAGAGTAATTCGTATCCGTGGTTCGCATACACTTCCATAACTTCTTCCGGTGAATTACGGAGCGGGGTAAACCAGGCTCTGTTCGTGTGCAAATGGATGGCGGCCTTGATCCACCTTTTTTTCTTAGAGGTCGCGTATGGATTTGATAATTCTCCTTTGTTCCATTCTCCGAGAGGTTTCGTTTTTAAAGGGGAACGTAGGAAGAGGATTGCCCAGGCAATCCATCCTAAAAGGAAAAGCGGAAGAGCGGGAAGAAAATAGATCAGGACTCGTTTCCACATCGGAATTTTAGGAGATACCTCTCGTTTTGTGTTCGGGGGAAATCGCTTGCAATCAGATTGCTATATATTTGTTCCGACGTCAATTTGTCTTTCCAATTCCCAAGATTTCCTCTTTTTCCGAAAAGATTGTTGCGCTCTCCTTCCCGAAAAAGTTTAGATTTTAAACATACGATCCTCCCCGTCGGATTCGCGTTTCTCACTGGTCTACGAAAATTGAAATCTAAAAAAATTGCAGTCATCCTCCCGGCATACAACGAGGAAATCACGATCCGAGAAACGATTCTCGCTTTTTATAAGGAATTGCCTCAGGCGGAATTCTGGATCGTAGATAATAATTCCTCCGATCGAACGAATTCCATCGCTACCGAAACTTTGAAAAAAAACAAAATCAAAGGGAAAGTACTGTCGGAAAGTAGACAAGGAAAAGCGAACGCCGTGCGGAAGGCCTTCTTCCATGCGGACGCCGATATCTACGTGATGACGGACGCCGATACCACCTACCCCGCCGAGGAAGTTCATAAGTTGATCGGCGCCTTAGAAACCGAAGAGCTGGACATGGTCGTAGGCGATAGATTGAGCCAAGGAATCTATCACAAGGAAAACAAGCGCAGGTTCCATTCTTTGGGAAACAATCTCGTCATCGCCATTATCAACCTTCTCTTCGGCGCGAAGTTAAAGGACGCAATGAGCGGTTATAGGGTCTTTTCCCGAAAGTTCATCAAGAACTATCCGGTCTTATCTTCCGGATTCGAATTGGAAATAGAAATGACGCTGCATTCCTTGGACAAACGTTTTGCGATCCGAGAGATCCCCATATCCTACAAGGACAGGCCGGCGGGAAGCGTTTCCAAATTGAATACGATCAGCGACGGTTATCGTGTGGTGAATCATATCCTCTGGATTTTCAAGGATTATAAGCCCATGCATTTTTTCGGCTTTTTATCCGTATTATCTTTGCTAGCGGCCGTAGCGGCGGGTGCTCCCGCCATAGTGGATTTTCTCCGTTACAGGTACGTATATCACGTTCCTCTAGCGGTTTTAGCCACCGGGTTGATGGTGGTCGCCGTTCTGAATTTTTCCATCGGACTGATCTTGCATACCGTTTCGAAAATCCAAAGATTCAATTTCGAACTCCAATTGTTGAAATTCGACAAGTCCTAACGAGATTTTTCCTCATTCCACACGCGAAGTAGAATCAATCCTCCATCCTTCGTTACCGGTTCGAACCTTTTCTTCGGATAGAGAAAGGTCAGTTCCGTGAGGCTATTCTCGTTTCCGATCAGAAACACTTTTTTGTCCTGAGGTTCGGTCAGAATTTCCGTCTCGTCCAAAAACTTGTAACTTCCTATGATATGGATTTTCTGATCCCGATAGAACATGGGATAAAAGGAAAGATATTTGTAAAATACGACTTCTCCCCCTTCTTGTATCGCTCGATCAAACAGGCGAAGATTCTTGTCCTGTAGCAAAGCCAATACTTTCGGAACGAGGGTGAAGGAAAGGGAAGATAGGAAGAGAAGAAGAGTCAACCAAACCGGAAGGAGAAACCGATGTAGCAAATCCTTTTTGGAAGGAAGAAGGAATACGAACAGAACGGAGACGGAAAGTCCTAAGAGCAGCAGGATTCCCGGAAGAGCATCCGTCCAGGAAAAAGTTGGAACCTTGGACTCGGAAAACGTACCTTGAGCGATCAGGTATTCCGCCACAAAAGGAAGGGAAATGAAAAGCAGGGACAGGAAGGCTCCGAAAATGCCGACAGCCAGGAAGAATCCTTTTTTCTGATCCAAAAATTCTCTTCCCCTCTCTTCCAGTAAGACGGCGGCAAAGAAGGAGAGAGGAAAGTAAAACGAGGAGGAGTAATGGGGAAGTTTCGTTTTTACGACGGAAAAGATCAGCAGTACTAGAACCGTCCAGCTTAACAGAAAGATCGCAGGAGAGCGAAGATCTTCCTTACGAAGCAGTTCCAGGTTTTTTCTCTTACTATAAGCGAACAAAAAGGGTGTCCATGGAAAAAATCCCACCAATGCTACGATAAAATGGTAAAACCAGGGACCGGTATGGGATTCCAGAGACTTCGTCAAAAGTTTCCTTTGGAATTCCAGGAAGCCGTCCAGAAATTCCCGTCCATGCAGCAGATAATCGGTGAGATAATAGGAAGAAACTCCTAATACGAAAATCACGACTCCAATCGTTACGTGCAAAACCGAAATCTGAAATCTACGTTCCGCGACTCTCATCGCCAAAAAGGAAGCCACAGGGATGGCGAGCCCGAGAGGTCCTTTGGCGAGTACCGCTAATGCCATACAAAACGAGGCAAAAGCGGAATATGTCCAAGCTCTCTCCTCCCCTTTTCTGGACTTCCGATCATAGAGAATGAGCCCGGCCGAACCCAAAAAGATAAAGGTATTGAAGAGGTGATCGATGTAAGCGGTTCTTGCCAGCACCAAAGGCAAAAGTGACGAGGAATATACCAATGCCCAAACCAATCCGAAGGAGGAGGACTTCAGTTTTTTCCCCAGCCAAAAAACGGAAACGAATGCCAAAAGACCGCTGAGCGCGGACGGAAACCGCGTGGAAAATTCGTTTAGACCGAAACAAAAATAAGAGAAAGAAGCCAACCAAAAATAAAGAGGAGGTTTTTCCGTGAAAAGCTGCCCATTTACGGAAATCCTGAAGAAATCCCCGGATAGATACATGCTTTTCGAAGCGGCACCGTAAATATTCTCATCCCAGTCGATTAGCGGAAAAGAACCTAGGCCGCAAAGTAAAAGAAAAAAATACAGGAAGGTCAAAAAAGGAACGGATCTGAAAAGGAACTCCAAGCGGGTCTCCCTAAATAGAATCCCTTCCGAGTAAATCGGTAGCCGTTACAAATACAATGATTTTTAGTACAAAAAAAAGCCCAACGGTCCGCGTTCAGAACGTTAGGCTTCAGAGTCGTACGGCGATTTATAACAAAATTATAAATCCGTCGGTCCCGTCGAAAGAACCTGCATTCGCTTAAGGTCCTCTCGACCGGCTCTCGGTTAGAAAACCGGTCGAGAAGCTACCGGAAGGTTACTTGAGTAACTGCAACACGGTTTGCGGTTTCATGTTCGCTTGCGCAAGCATCGCAGTGGCTGCCTGAGTCAGGATCTGGTAACGGGTAAAGCTGGTCATTTGCTCAGCCATATCCGTATCTCTGATCCGAGACTCCGCTGCTTGGATGTTTTCATAAGCGTTCATCAACCCCTTAGCGGCATGCTCCAGACGGTTGTAGTAAGCGCCTAAGTCTGCTCTCTGTTTGGAGATCAGCCTGAGCGCATCGTCCGCCAATCCGATCACGGAGTTGGCTTTTCCCGCCGTAGAAAGAGAGATGAAGGTAAGAACGGTCGGGTTTCTGAGACCCAAAGCCGCGGTATTCATCGTTTCGATATATACCCTTTCTCTCTGGTGCATATTCGCACCCATGTGGAACCACATACTCGCGGTCGGATTCAACCTTGCAAAAGCTCCGGTCAGGAGTTTCATCTTGTTGAATTCGGCCTGGGAAGCGATCCTATCGATCTCGTCGATCAATTGGGAGACTTCCACTTGGATTTGCTGACGGTCTTCCTCGGTATAAATACCGTTGGCGGCTTGAACCGCGAGAACACGGATCCTTTGGACGACTTCGTGGGTTTCTTGCAAATACCCTTCCGCCGTCTGGATCAGCGACATACCGTCCTCAGTGTTCTGTTCCGCTCTGCGCAAACCTCCGACCTGGGTCCGCATCTTCTCAGACACAGCCAAACCCGATGCATCGTCTCCGGCACGGTTGATTCTCATACCGGAAGACAATTTCTCGATGTCTTTAGTCATGTTTTCGCTGTTGAACTTCAACGTTCTGTGAGCGAAAATGGCACTGATATTGTGGTTAATAATCATTCGGTTCCTCCTTGAATCCGAA
Source organism: Leptospira fluminis (assembly GCF_004771275.1). Classification (GTDB taxonomy): domain Bacteria; phylum Spirochaetota; class Leptospiria; order Leptospirales; family Leptospiraceae; genus Leptospira_B; species Leptospira_B fluminis. Next base: position 96,495 of record NZ_RQEV01000009.1, read on the forward strand.
TCCTCTTTCGAGGAATGTGACTTTCCTAGAGGTCTTCCTTGACCTCTTCACCTTTTGAATCGACTGGTTCCGAAAAACCGATAAGATACTTTTTTTGGTGCGATCGGATAAAAGAATCCTTCCCTCTTCCGATTTCTATGTCCCTTTTTCCTTTGAGGAACGCGGCTTTCCGGATCCGTTTTTAGAGGGAAAGGGCATGTTTTCAGAGGAAATCTTACGGACTTAAAATGCTTGCGCATCGCGACCGGGATCGGGCAAGCTGAAGTTACTCATGTTGCAAACCATTTATCTGGCAAATCCTCGCGGTTTTTGCGCCGGCGTAAAGTACGCCATCTCCTACGTGGAGCAGGTACAGGCGCAGTCCGATGAACAGATCTACGTAAGGAAGGAGATCGTTCATAACCGTCGAGTGGTGGAAGACATGAAAAAAAGAGGGATCAGATTCATCAACGAATTGGGTGAAGCTCCCGACGGTGCCACCGTGATTTTTTCGGCTCACGGGGTCTCTCCCGCTGTGGTCGAAGACGCAAAGCTTAGAAACATGAAAGTCGGCGACGCCACCTGCCCCCTCGTGACTCGGGTGCACCGCAAGGCGAGACGTTACAAAGACGAATATCAGATCATTTACATCGGCCACCAGGGTCACGACGAAGCCATAGGGACCATGGGAGAGGCAAAAATGTATTTGGTCGAATCTCCTGAGGATGTGGAGAAGCTTACGGATCGGATAGATCCTGAAAAACCGATCACATACCTGATGCAGACTACCCTCTCCGTCGCAGATACCCAGATTATCGTAAATCGGATTTCGGAACTTTTCCCTTCGGTGGAGCATCCTGCCAAAGACGACATCTGTTATGCGACTACCGAGAGACAGGAAGCCGTGGCCCAAATGATGGATTCCATAGATGCCATGCTCGTGATCGGAGCGGACAATAGTTCCAATTCCTTACGACTCCTCCAATTGGCGCAGAAGTCCAGACCGTCCTCCTTTAAAGTTACCTCCTCTGAGGATCTGGATAAGGAATATCTGGAAAAAAATCGGATTCGCATCCTCGGAATAACCGCAGGAGCGTCCACTCCGCAGATTCTAGTGGATGAAATTATAGAAAAGCTTAGGTATTTCTACCCCGGAGTCGAGGTCCAGCTTTTCCCCGATTCCAGAGAGGATTCCATGAGCTTCAAACTTCCGGGAAAATTATTGAATTGAATGCAGTATGGGTAGCTTGATTTCCGCGGCTACTTTGCGGCGGATTTGGGCTCCCGTGTAGTCGTTCACTTCGCTTAAGCGAACGGAACATCCGACTTGCCTTCCCAGATTTTGGACCATATTCAACCCTATGCCGAATCCGAAATCCTCCTTATGGAAACGCTCGTCATAGATATGATTCAATTTAAAAAACGGTTCGAACACTTTGTCCGAATATTTTTCCGGTATACCCGATTTGCCGGTTTCTTTTCCGTCGATCTCGTTAAGGATGCCGATACTGACGTTTTTGTCGTCGGCATACAGCATCACCTGTATGTGCGCACCTTCGGGAGAGAATTTCATGGCGTTGATTAAAAGCTCCTTAACGGCAAACGTTAAAAACTTTCCGTTGCTATTCACGACGCGATCCGGAAATTTACTTTCGAAGGAAATCTGATTGTTTTTTATCTGAGTAAGTTTATCGACGGAGGTTATGGTCTGAGATAGCAGTTCCTGTATTCTCCTCATCTCGATAGCCTCGTCCTCGATTTTCAAATCGAAGAGACTCTTTAGGTTCTCCAATTTATCCGTCCAATTGCGCATCATATTCTTGTTTTCTAGAAGGGTGCGCATTAGGTCGTTCGGGATCAGAACCTCCCCGTCTTCCCTCTTCATGCAGATTTCCGCGAGGTCGAGGTTGATCAAAAGAGAACCCAAACCTAATCCCTGGGCGGAACTATGCGAAATATTATTCAATATGTTTTTTCCGATCGTCATCTGATCCGAATTTCTCTGATAATCTTTCCACAAAAGCCAATCTATTTCGCCGGAAAGGGAGGATTCGTCTTCCAAAACCGCGCGATAGTTTCGGATTTTACTTTGATAGCATTCGACGGCGTCCAAGGTGGATTGTAACAATTGTTTTTCCTGTTCCGGTTTTCTCAATTGCGCCCAGACCCAATTGTAAGAGACCATTCTGAGCGAAGCGACTTCGTATTCGGAATAGATAATCACTAAGCAGCCGGGAGACACTTTTCTAAGCGCCTTCAATACCGCCAAATCTTCCATCCCCTGCCACTTGATACCGCTGATAATGATAGCCGGGGTCTCTAAGCTACATTTGAAAAATGCTTCCGCGAGGGAGGAAGCCGTAATCAGTCGTACATGTTGTTTTTGGAATAAAAGTAACATCCTGGACAAGGATGCGGGGTCATCGTCCAAATATAAGACTTTTCTAAAAATCTCGTCTTTTTCTTCCGATAGCTTGCCTGAGTTGGCGGGAATCCCTTCTTCTTTTTTTACGAACCCGAGGACGGAACCTTCGAATCTGGAACGTTCCGCTTCCTCGATGTTCGTCCAATCCATTTTTAATCCGACTCTGACCGTTCCCTCCTCCCCTTTGGTCCACCAACGTAAAGAGCCTATCAGAAAAAAGGGTTTCTGTTTCGGCAAATGCAGCGTAAATTCGTAGTTTTCGTGCTGATTAAGCGTTTCACGCAGAAGGTCGCCCGTCAGAGAGAAACCGACACCGTTATGCGAAATGTCGGACACGGCAAATTTACCCGCAAATTTCTGCTTAGAGGGATTTTTTAGCTCGTCGGACATTTGTTTCACTATGTCCACCATTTCGGTTAACATTTCTTCCGAAATGCGTTTCTCTCTGCTTTGAAGCCAAAGATATGCAAACGGTAAAGGATCGGACGCCGATTTTTCGCGAACAAAAATAGGTAGAATCAATTCGGATCGAATATTTTCATTTTTGTATCTTTCCCTAAGAACGTCCGGGGATTCCCTTATGAACGTATCGTCATCCGGTACGTTTTTGCCTTCCGCGCCTTCCACTTCCAAATTACGGGTATCTTTTAGATAAAAAACCTTTCCCGTTTTTTGAACCAGATGGAAACGCTCTGGGTCTTCCGATTGGAACGCATCTATATGCACAGTATCGAATGGCATTCTTGCCAAAATGCTTTCGTATTTTTTGAATAAAAATCTCACGAAGTCCGCTGTAATCGGATCCTCGGAATCTAATGAGGAGGAATCTGCGGACTGAAAATCGGTCACGTAGCAAATTCCCCCACTGAGAGGGATTCTTTTTTCTGAACGTTTCATCGCTTTCGTTAGAGTTCGGACGCCGATTCGGCGGAGACATTTTTGAATTTGAGCTCTATTACGACCTCTCGGCCCGGAAGATTGTTTTTGCCTCCCTTGACTTCGTAGAGGTAGGTTTTGCAGTCGATTTGCTTGGCGAGATTTCGCACCACATTTAGGCCGATCCCCATCCCTAATTCTTTCGTATAAAAACGTTCATCGTAAAGATTGCTGATACGAAAGAAAGGTTCGAATACCTTATGATAATATTCCTCCGGAACGCCGCAAATTCCGTTTGTGGATCGACTAGGAGAATTTTTGACGAGCAAGCTGCTAGATTGTTTCGAAGCGTTGAAAGAAACCGCGATTTCGGAACCCTCCGGCGAGAATTTCATCGCATTAATTAAGATTTCATACAGAGAAAAGTTGAGAAATTCCGAATTACAATGGAAAACGGCGGGTTCGAACGCGTCGGAAATCGAAAGAGTGTGGTTTTTGATCCGAAACGTAGGAAGAAGTTCCTTTCCGATCCTTTCCATCGAATCCCTCAATTCCGAAGAAGACATCGGAACCTTTTCTACGTTTAGGTCTAGATATCTTTTAAAGAATTCGATCTGATCGATCCTTTCTCTAAGGGCATCTTTAGTGCTTAAAACCACATCCATCAGCTTTTCGGGCAATCGAGTGCATTCCTCCTCCTTTTTCATAAAGAACTCGCAAAGGTCTAACTGGCCGACCAAGGATCCGATTCCGATCCCTTGAAACATACTATTGGCAAGATTGTGAATGATTCCCTTTCCCAATTGCAAATCGTCGGTAACGGAAATCGATTCTTTCCAAACCAACCATTCCAATTCGTAGGACAGGTTTTCCTTTTTTGCGCTTTGTAACTTTATTTTTTGATTCAATTCTAGGATGTGGAAGATCGCCGTCGAAATTTCGGATGATAAATCTTCGTTGAGAGATTCCTCCCGTAAGTAGCTCCAAATCCAATCGTAACCTTCCAGACTTCTTGTCTGAGTCTTTGCAGGCAATACGAACAAAAATAGACTTTCCGGGCAGAGCTTGTGAAGAAGCGAAAGTCTCGTGTGCAGATTTTCGGAGACCGTTTCGTACTCCACAAGCAACAGATCGGGAGTGGTCGAGATGATATCTTTCAGAGCTTCTTCATACGAATCCGCCGGGACTATATTTGCGGAAAAGTCGGATAGTTTGGTTTCTGCCGTTTCCCATAAACTTTGCGAGGAACTTAAAATCAGTAGCCGCAGTTCAGTTCCGGATTCGAGCAGATTCGCTTCAGTATAATGAGCGTTGTTCATCGATCAAGCTCCTCCATTCGAATAGAATGTAATTCTCATAATTACACTTTCTTTGAAATCGAAGTGATTTCTTCCGGAAATACCTGTCCCATCGACTCCGGTCCAAAATGCAAAAATACCTGTCAGAAAAGAAATATCCATCGGCTCGGCTCTCCTGCCATACTCCCGCTCGACCGCGGGTCGAAGTTTTTTAGTATGTATTATTTTGTTTGCTAATTTATGGAAAAATTAATACAATTTTTGAATAGGATGTCAATAATTAGATTTTCTAAATATTCTAACTTTCCTCATTTTATTTTGGGATAGGGGCATATTATAAACCGAAAACGTTACACGCGCTATCGATTTTGGTATAATTTTAGGGGATAAATTATAGATAGGAAAGAAAAAATAAGAGCGGGAAAGAATTTTAGGAACGGACCTGTTCCGAAATTTTCGGGAGCTTCCAAAGAAGACTCCGGATGTATCCGGAAGTCTTTCTTTGGAATTTGCGGTTTCTCAAAGAAGAGATAGGGTAGTTTTGTTCTTTCTCTCCTGAATTTCTTCCGGAGTTTCTACTTTTAGGATTTCATCCGGAATGATTTTAAAAATGGTCTGGCCTTTCTGGATGATCTTACCGTCGCTTTCCTTTAGTACGATCTCTTTGATTCTCCCGGAGAAAGGAGCTGTCACTTTATTGAACATTTTCATCACTTCGACGATGAATAATGGCTGTCCGGCCTTGAAATGGTCCCCTTCCTGGATCATAGGAGGAAGGTCCGGAGCTTCCCTGGAGTAGAACATCCCTCCCATAGGGGATACGATTTCGTCCGAACTCGCTTTGGGAGCCGGTGCCAAATACTTAATGAGCGCGTCTCTAGTGGAGGCATTCTTGAATTCATCGGGAATTATGGGTTCCAGATTTTCGTCTACGGAGAGTGTGTAAAATCTGGAACGATTTCCTAGATTCGGAATGATTTTCAGTAGTTCCAATCCGATCTGGAAACCTTTGTGAGATGAAATCGCCCTAGACCAGAGTGAATCGTCGAATTCTGCAGGGGCTTTTTTGGCGGCAAAAAAGGAATCCCATTCGGCGGAATCCGCTTTGATACCGGTTCGTTTTTCCAATTCGGAATAGAAAGCGAGACCGGCCTTCAGGATTTGGTCGTCATGGTCCCAAATCTTTTCGGACGGAGATTGGTGAAGTTCCCCTTCCATATTCAGATAAGTGTAAAGGTCGGAAAGAACGTGCAACGGGTTCCTAAGCCACACCACATTTTCCCGATCCAGTTTCCAAGATCGGTTCAAGTGGTATCCTAAAAAGCCGGCCAAAAGATGCGCATCGGAAAGCAGATCTCCGAGCGGTCTTGTGATCAAGGTCAGTTTTCGACCCGTCGTCTTCTTTGCTTCCGCAGGCCCCGAAGAAGTAACTTTCTTCCAGGCTACTTCTAAGTCCACGTCCTTCGCTAGGACTTCAAGGGAACCGACGGCGGCTAAGTACGAGATCATAAACGCGGTGGACGGTTTGAACATAGGATCCTTACCCAGGATCCAATTGATCAATCCGTAATGTACGATCAGGTTCGTCTGAAGGTCTTGCCCTCTCAATTCCGTTTTTCGCAGAATATTTCCTAATTTGCGAAGATTATCTTCCCGGGTAGAGCCGTAGGTTATGAGAAGCGCTATGTTGGAGTCGTAAGCGCCGGCAACCCGATAATGAACGAAGAGGCCGGTATCCGGATTTCGTACAGAAATGCCCTGATCGTCCCGGATCTCTTCCGGCAAAGACTTTGACCAATTCAGGATAATTCCACCGGCGTGCGGTTGGATGGCTTTATTAGTGGCATTAATCCGGACTTCCGCGCCGGAAACGTTTCGAACCCCGCGGGTCGGTTTCGGTAAACGTTTTCCGTGAAGCGAAATCAATGCCATCGCTTCGATCAGACTATCTACGACGAAGAATTCCGCCTTATTTTCCGGATTCATAAACTTCAGAGTGTAAACCATTTCGGTCACTCTGTGCTCTACTTGGATCCGGGTATTCATCTCCATGAAGAAGTGATTCGTTCCTTCCACGATCAACTCGAATGTGGAAACGCTGTTCAGCTTTACGGCTTCCCCGAATCTTTCGGATTGTTCCTCCATTTCTTTCAGAACTTTCAAGTCGGCTTTTAATATCTCCGCTTTCTTTCTGGAAACTTTTTCCGTAGCTTCGATTTCCTTTTCCAAAAGCTCTTGGGTCAGGGAGATTTCCAAAAGTTTTTGTTCGTGCATCTGCACGGAACAATCCCTTCCACCTAAGGCCAGACACCATTCTCCGTTTCCGATCAATTGTATCTCGTTGTGTCTGGTCTTTTCGATGTTCAATTCTATCAAAAAGTTTCGGTTGGATCCGGGAGCGGTCACTTTGGATTCGGATAGGATCTCTTGAACGGCGGTTTTGACTTCCTCCGGTCGCGCGACCACGCGTTGTCCCTTTCCTCCTCCGCCTCCTACGTATTTGAAACGGATTCGGTTCGAAGGATATTTTTTCCAGATCTCGGCGCACTCCAGCTCGGCTTGCATTTGCAAATCCGCGATCGTCACTAGTTCTATGATTTTATCGTATCCTAGGTATAACAGTGCTTCCGCATTGTCTTCCAAGCTCTTGGAGGAATCGAAGGTAAAGGAAATCCCTTTTTCCTTCGCGAGCGCTTCCAAAGCCGACTTGTCTTTCGCCTTTTTCAGAAGACAAATCGCGGAAATATTATCCACTCCAGGAGTAACGGAAACGTTCAACTTCCTGGCTAATTTTTTGGCCTCGTCTTTGGAACCGGCTTGGTGGGCCACATAGGCGGAAGGTCCCATGAAGATAATTCCGCTCTTTTCTATGGCTTCGATGAACTCGGCGTCTTCAGCCATGAAACCGTAGCCGGCGAAAATATGGGTGTATTGGTTCTCTTTTGCGATCCCGATAATCTGCTTGATTCTGGCCGCTTTTTCTTCGGCTCCGGCGCCCATATAATCGGGAACGCGATGGATATTGGAAGGAAATCGGAATCCTCTCAGTTCGGGAGCCAAGGACATGGGATAAACTACCGAATCTTTTTCGGAAAGAAGGATCCCGTATTCGCGGATTCCGATCAGATCGAAAATCTCCATCGCTTCCTTACGGACCGGTCCACGGCAAACGATCAGGCACTTAATGGATTCGAGCGAAAAAGATCGAATCCATGGAGAAGAAGATTCGTGGAATTTAATACGTCTGTTTTGGTAGTCGATCATCGGTTCTTATTCGAACTCCCTTTGTGGTCCGGACATCGGCGCCGGTTTATAGTGACGGACTAGATAGTCAAGATTCTGGAATAGAATGCTTCGAGTCGTTCCCGGAAGGACGATTCTGGAAACGGAACCCAGGGACAATGCTTCTTTCGGGTTCATTAGCTCTTTTTCATATTGTTGGGAAAGAGCTTGGAATTTCTTATCTCTTATGGAGACCGCTTCTTTTTCCCCCATCCCTTTTTTCAGATTTTCCTGAAACTCTTTGTGGATGGCGGTCATTTCGTCCTTATAGACGTAGTCTTTTCCCGCGGGACCCATAACCGCGATTCTTGCGGTCGGCAATGCGAATACCATATTTGCGCCGGTGTGGTAGGAGTTAAAGGAAGCATAGGCTCCCCCGAACGCGTTACGGATGATCAGAGTCAGTCGAGGCGTTCTCAGATCGATGATGGAATCCAACAGTTTGCGTCCTTCTAAAACGATTCCGTTGTGCTCCTGTTCTTTTCCGGGGAGGAATCCTGTGGTATCTTCCAGGAAGATCACCGGAATGTTGTACACGTTACAGAATCGAATGAATCTGGTTCCTTTTCTTGCCGCGCCGATATCGATCTGTCCGGAAGACACCGCGGAATTATTCGCTACGAATCCCACTACGTGGCCTCCGATTCTTCCGAAGGCGGTAACCAGATTTCTGGCGCGCTGGGGTTGCAGTTCGAAATACTGTCCGTGATCGCAGATATTCTGAATGTAGAGAGTAATATCAAAGGGGGTATTCATCCCGGTCGGTGAATTGAAGGTTTTCTTGAATAGAATATCCTCCTCGTATATGAATCGATCCGTAGGATCCGAAGTAGGGTGGAAAGGAGCAAAGGAGGAGTTGTTGTTCGGGAGATAAGACAGCAATCGCAGCGAGGTACGCAGAGAGCCCAGTTCGTCGTTGGTGACGAGATCCACCACTCCGCTCTGACCGTGTACTTTCGGACCTCCCAAATCGTCCGCGGAGATATCCTCTCCTAATACCGATTTGACCACTCCGGGACCGGTCAGACCGAAAAAGGTGTTTTCGGACTGGATCATAAAAGATCCCTGGCGAGGAAGATAGGATCCGCCCCCCGCGTTGAATCCGAACATAAGCATGATGCTCGGAACCACCCCGCTGATCTTACGCAAAGCGGTAAACGCTTCCGAATACCCGTCCAAACCTCCGACTCCAGCGGGAACATAGGCCCCTGCGGAGTCGTTCATTCCGATGAGAGGGATTCCGTGTTCGCCCGCCATATAGATCAATCTGGCAAGTTTACTTCCGTTGGTCGCGTCCATGGATCCGGCACGCAAGGTAAAGTCGTGTCCGTATACGGCGACATCTCTTCCGTTAATGTTTAAGATTCCGGTGACGAGAGAGGCCCCGTCTAGATTTTTTCCCCAATTCTGATATAGAATATTCGGTTCCGATTCGGTCAAAACCTTGATACGTTCCCAAACGGTCATCCGTCCTTTGGAATGTTGAACCAAAATCCGATCCGTTCCGCCTCCTTGCAAAGGTCTGGTAAGCAGTTCCTTGCCCATTGCATTGGCTTCTTCATAAATGCCGCCGGAGACGGAGCCTTGGTGGAATCCGGAAGGATTGAGGAAGGGATTTTCCAGGGAATAGGTTTGTTCCGACATGCTTGTTCCTGTCCGTTGGGAATAATGGCTTTTCTCGGAATCTGATCGAAGTATGTCCGCCGTTTGCTTTGAAAGGCGATTCTATACGTGCCGAGGCTAGCCGGTACACAGTTTTTTTAAAAAGGCCAGGGAGGAAAGCGGAAAATAAAGGAAGTCCCTAGCTTCGGCAAGCCTAAAGCGAGACCGAAGCGGGATCTTGCATGCTTCGGTTAATAACGAAAAGGACCCCGCTTTATTTTAAGGCGGAATCCACCGTGTCGTAGATCTTAAAAAGGGAATCCATATCGATAATTTCGAATACCTTACGGACTGCCGGGCGTAGCGCCGCCAATTTAAGCTGGATCTCGCGTTCCTTACAAACGCGTAAGGATCCCACGATCACTCTCAGGCCGGCTGAAGAAACGAATTCCACGTTGGACATATCCAGAACGATATTTGATTCGCTGGCTTTATTGATATGTTCCATGAACGCCTGTTCGATTTTATGGGTATTATGAACGTCCATGTTTCCGATCAGATGAACGACTCGCGAATTCCCTTTGATTTCTACAGTAAGCTCCATTTTCAACCGCCGCTAGCGAAAGTTTTTCTTGAGGGTCAGAATGTTCCGCCCTTCTTCGGTGTTATAGTCCACCGAGTCCATCAGTTTTTCGATTAAATACACACCGAATCCGCCCTTCCTTTTTCCGGAAAGATTTTCCTCGATCGACGGGTTTTTTACCGTAGATCGATTGAATTCTGTGCCTGAATCGGTAAGGACGATCGTGATAGAATCTTCAGTAAAGCGTATTTTACAATCGAATTTCGGATTTCTGAGTAGAGTATCCTTGTATCCGTGCATCACTATATTCGTCCCTGCTTCATCGCAAGCAAGTAGTATATCGTCCCGGAAAGCCTCGTCCAAATTTCTGACCTTGATCGTATCGTAGATGAACTCCCTAAATACCGGAATCTGGGAAGTATTTGCGTCGAATGTGCGGTAAAATTGGAAGTCGTCGTTGAATTTCAGGAGCAAAACTGTAAAATCGTCGAACGGCTCTTTGGAACCCGAAAAAGCTCGAATGATCGAATATAGTTCCTGAACGATCTGTCTGGACGGGAGATGGCGTCTGATTTTGATCTCTTCGATCATCCTTTCCAGGCCGAATTCCGCGCCTTGGGGATCCTTTTCTTCTACCGCCCCATCCGTATAGAGGACTACGATGTCGCCGGGACGTACTCTGAAATTTCCACCCTTATATTTCGCCGTAGGAATCACTCCCAAGGGAGGACCCTGTCCTTTAATCAATTCGTAGGATCCGTCCTCTTTGATCCAAACCTGATCATTGTGTCCGGCGGACGCATATTCCACCGTAAAAATGGAGGGATTATAATGAATAAAGAAAGCGGTCACGAACATCCCGAAATGGGAATCTTCGAAAATGAGTTCGTTTCCCTGACGCAGGATTTCCTCCGGGGTCAGGTCGTGATTTCTCGCGAGAGTGCGGATAATGGAGGAACTCATCGCCATAAAAAGCGCTGCGGGAAGGCTTTTACCGGAAACATCGGCGACCAAAAAGGAATACTGTCCGTCACTGTACTGGTAGTAGTCGTAAAAATCGCCCGATACGTCCTTGGCGGGGTAGGAAAGAATTCCCAAATCGAAATTGGACAGAAAGACTTTTTCGGAAGGAAGAATATTCTGTTGGATCTTTCGTGTGATATCGATTTCCTGCTGGATCGCCTTTTTGGCCAGCATCTCGTTCCGTAATCGAAACGCTTCGAATCCCTTCGTGACCTGGGAGGCCATAGTTTGCAAAAGACGAAAATCGGAATCCCTATAGGAAAGTTTATCCTTACGATCCGCCACCGTAACGGCGCCGTACGGTTCCCCGCTGGAAAGAAATAACGGAACGATAATATAGGAACCTTTCAGATAGGTTCTATCCAGAGAGTGAGGAAAGGGTTGGTTTAGAATATCCCGCTTTAATATGGGAAGCCCTTCCCTAATGCTCGCGAAAATCTGCGAAGTCTCGATCTCCGCTTCCGGAATGCGATCGATCCTTTCGTGCACTCCGTCATAAAAAGCGCAACTGATACTTCCCTCTCTGCTGAGACTGTACAGAAAAATTCCCGAAATAGTGGCGTCCAACTCGTGATGAACCATGCGAATCGTTTTGCGAACGAGACCTAACCTGTTTCTAGATTGAGTCACGGCATGCGAAAGCTCGAAAAGAGATTCGAGTTCCGAGACTTTTTTTCTCAGGTCCCTGTTTGCGAGTTCCAGGTTCTGTAACAGTCCGGTTTTCTGTATGGCCAGAGCCGAGGTTCCGGAAAAACTTAAGAATAGTTCCAGATCCTCGGTCGTAAACGCTTCTCTGTCTACGGTATTGATCGCCTCGATGACTCCGATCACCTCGTCGTTCGCGACAAGCGGCGCCGCCATGATGTTCCGAGTCGTAAATTGGGAAACCCGATCCACTTCCTTATAGACTCGATCGTCGTTCTGCGCGTCGTTGATGATCATCGGTTTGCTTTCTCGGACGACTAAGCCTGCCACGCCTTTTGCAACAGGCACTTTCATCTTCGTGACGGCTTCGCTTTTTTCGCCCAAAACCGTATGAAAATAAAGGTGCTCCTTGGTTTCATCTAAGAGAAGCACGCTGCAGGCTTCCGTTCGAAAGACCGTTTTGGAGGAAAGCATGATCGCCTCCAAAAGCTGCGACAAATCCAAGGAGGAATTGATCAACCCGGATACGCGGATCACTTCGGTTAGTAAAAAATCGAAACGTTCGGATTGTCTTTTGGCCTGCGCCGCCTCCAGGACCAACTGAGTCGTTGCTAATAAGGAGAGAGTGACTAGGGAGGAATCTCCCGAAACGTAGGATTCCCGCAGAAGTCTGCCGATGGTTCTACAGGTGGTTCGTAAAAGTTCGAAGTCGGTCTTAGCGAACTTATCTAGGGTTCGCTTCCCTCTCAGTACTAAAACCGCATACGCCGATTCTTTCTGAGTGGGAATTTCGAGCCCGTTTAGTTTCAGTTTGCAGACTATAAGAGGAGCGGGAGAAGAACTCTTTGTCCAAGGAGGAGATTTTCCTCTATCGAGCAGCAGATCTTTTCCGTTATGGGAAAAAACCCAATCCGCCGCTTCCACTAAATCCTTGTCCGAAGATCCGGAGACCAGTCGCAGTCCGCCGGAATGAAATCGTGAAAACACGGCTCCACTCTCGGCGTGCGTAAGACCGATCGATTCCCGCAAAAAACTCTCGAAGATAGCGGAGACTCCCTCTCCTTCCTCTAAGACGAGGGAGCCATCCGGACGGCTTCGAAGTAGAGTCTCCTGTTTTTTGACTTGGGACAAGTGTGAAACGCTTAAGATTGGAACTTGAGAGATTCTTCCCGCAGTTTTTTATTGGTGAGTTCCAATTCCTTGATTCTGTTCATTGCGGTAATAAGTTCGTCTCTGGAAAGATTCGTGACTATGGAAGTAGCGTCGAAAGCTTCTTTCACATTCTTTAATTCTTGGCCGGAGTATTGGATGATCGTCTCATACATCCGGATGATTTCGTCCGCATTCTCTAATTCCTGTTCGTTGAGCCTAAGGACTTTTTCATAGCCCTTGATAATGTCGTTCTGAATCTTTATCTTTTTCTTTAATTCCTCTATGGATTCGCTCATCCATGTGCTCCTAACAATTATCTATTGACAGCACGCCCTCCCGTGGAATCTTTGGGCCCGAGGGGACGTAGCTCAGTTGGGAGAGCGTTTGAATGGCATTCAAAAGGTCGGGGGTTCGATTCCCCTCGTCTCCAATACCCTCCCGTTTTCTTCCCTATAACTACTTACTTTTCACGGCCACTGTCAATATCTTTTGGGACTTATGAACGATAACCATTGGACTTTTACCGATACGGGTTCTTCGAACGGGGAAGAAATCCTCTGGATCCGGGACCTATGGCATCTTTCCAGCGAGTCGGAAGAGCCGATTCCGATAAAGGGTACGTACTTTACTCTAGCGACTCCGCCTAAAAATTTGGGGAAGGAAACCTTTTCCCAATTGCTCGAGACGATTTCCTCCAGAAAAAAAAAGATCGGAATCGTAGCGGAGGGTTTTTCAGTACGATTCGCCTGGGAAATCGCTCAAAAAGCCCCCGAAAAAATACAATTTTTATTCCTTGTTTTTCCGAATCCGCCTCCGATTTCGGGTTTTCGGATTCCTTTTTTGGAAAAGACGGATTGGCTGTTAAAGAATCTGCATTTGCTACCGGGGTTTTTTCTCCAACCTTTCGCATTGGATCGAATCCTTTCCGAATTCGATTCTTCCGATTTTTATTCTCTCCCTGTCCATCCGCCGCTGGGAATGTTATTGCCTAGAACTGTTCTTTCTCTTTCCGATCAGTCGGAATTCCTTTCTAAACTGTCCGCAAATGCTCGAATTTATCGATGGGAATCCCGAAATCCTAGATTTTCCGTCCCCGACAGGAAGGAACTTGGGAAAATCCTAGACATCTTTCGGAATAATACTGTTCAAAAACGGTCTAACTCTAGGACAAGATTTTAATAGATATGTCCATACGTAAAATTCTCAAAATCGGCGACCCGCTCCTCCGCAGGGTGAGCGAACCAATTCAAACCGACGAACTGCAGACGAAAGAATTCAAGAAGTTAATCCGGGACATGTTCGATACGATGAGACATGCCGAAGGAGTCGGTTTAGCGGCACCTCAGATCGGAATTTTGAAGCAGATGGTCGTCGTCGGAACGGATCCCAAGGAGGATTATCCCGAAAGTTCCCGTGTCAAAGAAAGAGTAATACTCAATCCGGAGATTACTCCTTTGACGGAATCCGTGGATGGAAATTGGGAAGGATGCCTGTCCGTTCCCGGCATGCGCGGTTTTGTGGAAAGACCGAACAAGATCCGTGTTACTTGGATGGATGAAAAGGGAAACCGTCACGAAGAAGTGCTGGAAGGATACGAGGCTGTCGTTTTTCAGCACGAATGCGACCATTTGAAAGGAGTTCTTTACGTGGATAGGTTGAAAGACACGAAGATGTTCGGATTCAACGATGCTCTGGAGCTTTCCGGTCCCGTTTTAGACTAAAGAAATCCGGGAACGAAAACGGGAAATCCGATCTTTAGTCCTGCTTGTCGTTCAGCACTTCCGGAACCGTAACGAACTTGTATCCTTTGTCCATCATAGCCTGGATGAAGTCCGGTAGAATGTAGATCAATTTTTCCGTCTGCCTAGGCGAACCTAAGTGCATGAGAATAATGGCGCCGTTCATTCCGTTCTTGTCGGACTTTTCCCAACGATAGAGAAAATCCAGCATTTCCTGTTTTGTTTTGTAATGCGGGTTCGGGATCAGTTTGATTTTTCCGCCGGAATCCCTTCTCGTGATGTATTTTTTATAAACGAAGTCCGGGACATCCAGAGAACCGACGTTGTTATTGCTCCAAAAAATGTGATTTACATATCCGTGTTCGGCATATACGTCCAATAGAATCGGATCGATGGCTCCGTAGGGAAGTCTATAATATTTGGTTAATTCTTTTCCCGTGAGAGTCTTGAATCTTTCCTCCACGGATTTCATTTCCACTAACAGGTCGTCCATATCCGGGATCTCGTCGTCCACGTAGCTCAACAGGGCCCGCTTCCTCAGGGAAGGTTCCTTTAGACTCCTGGGCAAATTATAGTGGCTCCAAGTGTGATTTCCGAACACGATTCTTTCTTTCATCCCCGACAACTTTCGCAGATACGTGATATTCGTACTCGAAAATAGTGAGCCCCCTTTTTTTGCAGGATTTTCGTTGGAAACGAACAGAGTGACCTTTATGGGAAATCGATTCATGAATTCGTAAAGTATCTGCAGATCCTCTCCGGTGCCTAGGTCGAAGGTAAGCGCGATTTCTTTGAAATTCGGATTTCCTCTCGTGATATTTTTTCCTACGCCCCTCGCACTTAAGGAATGCTCCAGCAAAGAGAAATTCTTATCCACTTCTTCCTGAAGATCCCCTTCCGGTACGTCGTCCAAGAGGGAGGATTTAAAACGGAGTACTTCCTCTTCCCGTTGTTGTTCCTCCAGCCTGAGACTCGTGATATCCTCGGAGAGCACGGAAATGACCTTATTCTGGGATTCCACCGTACTTTGGAGGGAATCCAAGCGTCTAGCTAAGGCGAACACGGTAGTCAAACTTAGAATGAAAAAGAAGATTCCGGAGGAAACCAATCGGATCGTACGAAACTTTCTCTCCAATTCCTCGGATTCGATTCCGGTATCCTGGATTTCCTTAATGGTTTTGGAAAGTACGGAGGATTCTTCTTCGCTGAGCATATCTGAACGTCTGGTCTTAGGTGACCAAACGGAGGAATTTTCCCTTTTTACCC
This sequence comes from Leptospira fluminis, assembly GCF_004771275.1. Classification (GTDB taxonomy): domain Bacteria; phylum Spirochaetota; class Leptospiria; order Leptospirales; family Leptospiraceae; genus Leptospira_B; species Leptospira_B fluminis. The sequence continues at coordinate 112,365 of NZ_RQEV01000009.1, forward strand.
TGGCGAATCAAGTACTCTCCGCCCCTAGAAATGGTAAATTTTTCATCTCCGATCTTTTCCTCGTCGACATAAATTCCTCCCGCTTTGATGATCCTTCTTCCTTCCGAAACGGAGGGAAGAAAGTTCAACTTGGCCAAAACCCAGACCAATTGGGGATTTTGGGATTCCGAAAAGAATTCCTCCCCCAATTTGGCGACCGGAACCTCTTCCGGAACTGCCCTGGATTTAGGATTGTGAACCTTGTTCCACTCTTCGATCGCCTCCCGATTTTTTTCCTCCGAAGAAAATTGGTCCATAATCAGCTTGGCCAACTCCGTCTTAACTTCCTTAGGATGCAGATTTCCGGATTCTATCCCCTTCTTTCGCTCTTCGATCTTGTCCATAGCCAGGTCGGTCAATAGTTCGAAATAGTTCCACATCAAATCGTCGGCCATGGACATCAATTTTCCGAACATTTCGACCGGCTCTTCCGTGATCCCGACATAGTTGCTCAGAGATTTGGACATCTTCTTGACCCCGTCCAACCCGACCAAAAGAGGAACGGTCAAGACGCACTGGGGTTCTTTTCCATACTCCCTCTGCAAATCGCGACCTACGAGTAGATTGAATTTTTGGTCCGTGCCGCCTAATTCCACATCCGCTTCCATTTCCACCGAATCGTAACCTTGGACCAGAGGGTACAGGAATTCGATCAACGATATCGATTGCCCCGATTTATAACGTTTACTGAAATCGTCTCTCTCTAAGAGTCGAGCGACGCTGTATTTCGAGGAAAGCACTAGCACGTTCTCGAAATTCATTCCGGAGCACCATTCAGAATTGTACACGATTTTGGTTTTTTCCCGATCCAGTACCTGAAAGACTTGGTTTTGGTAGGTCTTGGAATTTTCCAAAACCTCCTCTTTGGAAAGTCGTTTTCTCGTTTCGGATTTTCCGGTCGGATCTCCGATCATAGCCGTGAAATCGCCCAATAAAAATTGAACGTCATGACCTAACTCTTGGAAGTGTCTCATCTTTCTGAGTAAAACGAAGTGCCCCAGGTGCAAGTCCGGAGCGGTCGGGTCGAAACCCGCCTTAATTTTCAGAGTTTTCTTACGGTTGAGTTTGGACAGAAGTTCCTCTTCGCTGATAACGTCTACGCAACCGCGTTTGATGATCTCTATCTGTTTCTTTGGGTCCATGGAGTCCTTTAAGTCGTTCCGATTTAGGAAATCTATTTGCAAATTCGCAGGCGGAAACCAGTCTGTAAAGCAGGAAGAAACTAAGAATGCAAAAACAAGATCGCAAAGCCGGATTTAAGAGCCTCTCGGAAATGGAATTCGACGTTTTGATCTTTGGCGGAGGGGCTACCGGTGCAGGTGCGGCGCTCGACGCAAGTTTACGAGGTTTGAAAACGGCATTGATCGAAAAATCGGATTTTGCCTCGGGTACTTCCTCTCGTTCCACGAAGCTCATCCATGGCGGAGTCAGATACCTTGCCCAATTTCATTTTAAACTCATCCACGAGGCTTTGACCGAGAGACAAAGACTTTTGGAAAACGCTCCCCATCTCGTAAAACCTCTTCCCTTCGTTCTTCCAACCTATAAATTTTACGAAAAAACGTATTATAGCATAGGAATGACCATGTACGACATCCTCGCTTGGAAAGGAAGGCTCCCGGCACACAAAAGGGTTTCTAAAGAGGAAGTCCTAAAGGATTTTCCCGCCTTAAAGAGGGAACATCTGGCCGGAGGAATCGTATATTACGATTCCCAATTTAACGACTCCAGATTGAACGTACTATTGGCTCGATCCGCCCGAAAGGAAGGAGCCGTGGTACTAAACCGAACGGAACTGGTATCTTTCCAGAAAAAGAACGGAAAAATCGTAGGAGCGAAAATCAAGGACCTACTTTCGGGCCAGACGATCGACGTCAAATCCAAGGTAGTGATCAACGCAACAGGACCTTGGGTGGACGATATCCGTTTAAAAGACGATCCCAGGACCTATCGCGTGCTTTCCCCAAGCCAAGGGATTCACCTAGTATTTAAAAAAGAAACCATCCCGTGTAATACGGCTCTCATTATTCCCAAAACGAAAGACGGCCGGGTGGTCTTTATGATTCCTTGGGAGAACCATGTGATTTTGGGTACGACGGACACTCCTGTCCACGAGATTTCCGAAGACCCCCTGCCGTTGGAATCGGAAGTCGAATTTCTCCTCCAGACCGGTTCCGATTATCTCGAAAAACCTTTGGAACGAAAAGACATCCTTTCGGTATATGCGGGGATTCGCCCTCTCATCTCGCCCGAAGGGAACCAGGATACGAAAAGTATTTCTAGGGAAGAGGTGATCTTGGTCTCTCCCTCCGGATTGGTTACTATGGGCGGAGGAAAATGGTCCACGTACCGGAAAATGTCGGAGGATCTGATCGATCGGGTCGTTCAAGAGGGAAATCTCGCACCGAATTTCGGATGCAATACCTACCATTACGAATTTCCCGGCAAAGAAGGATTTTCCGAGGAACTGCATTCGGAAATCCGAAAGACATACAAGACTTCTCCCGAGACCGCGAAGCGTCTCCAAGATGCTTATGGCGGAGAAGTCTTTACTGTTCTAGGAAAGAAACCTTCCCTTCTGGTCCCGGGGTCCGGCTATTACAAAGAGGAAGTGGAATGGTTCGTAGCCGAAGAATTCGCTCTGACAGTGACGGACGTGATTGCGCGTAGGTTCCGGGTCCAGTTTCTAGATCTGAAATTATCGGAGAAATTGATCTCTCCTATCGCCCAAGTCCTTTCTAAACGCTTAAGCTGGAAAGAATCGGAGAGGAAAAAGCAGGAAGAATCCGCGTTCTTGCTGGTGCACAACCTGTCGGGAAGCATCCGGGAAAAGGGAAAAAAATAACCGCCTTTCCCGAAGGAAGAAAGAATTCCGAACGGAAAAACCGTCCGGAATCCTCATCCCGTTTTCGGCTTTCTTAGTCGATATAATCCCGAAGTTTCTTGGACCGGGACGGGTGTCGGAGTCTTCGCAAGGCTTTTGCCTCTATCTGACGGATCCTTTCCCGAGTCACTTTGAATTGGTATCCGACTTCCTCTAACGTTTGCGGATAACCGTCGTCCAAACCGAACCTCATCCGGATTACTTTCTGTTCCCTCGCGGGCAACGTATGGAGGACTTGTCTGATCTGCTCCGCTAGAATGCTTGATGCTGCGGAATTGACGGGGGATTCCACATCCTTGTCTTCGATGAAGTCGCCCAATTCCGAATCCTCTTCCGAACCCACGGGGATCTCGAGAGAAATAGGTTCCCTGGCGACGTTTTTGACGGCCTTCACTTTTTGTACGGGCCAACCGAGACGCTCGGCGATCTCCTCGTTGGAAGGATCTCTCCCGAATTCCTGGACGAACAATCTCGTTTCTCGAATCACCTTATTGACTTGCTCGATCATGTGAACCGGAACCCGAATCGTCCTAGCCTGATCGGAAATCGCTCTCGTGATTGCTTGGCGGATCCACCAGGTGGCGTATGTGGAAAATTTATATCCCTTTTTGTATTCGAATTTGTCCACCGCCTTGATCAAGCCGATGTTTCCTTCCTGAATGAGATCGAAGAAATGCATTCCCCGGTTCGCATAACGTTTTGCTATGGAAACGACCAATCGTAAATTCGCCTTGACCAATTCCTTTTTGGCCTGCGCGATTTCCCGTTCCCCTTTGATGATTTTTTCTCCCCAGTCCTTGATCTCTTGGACGGAAGAACCGGCTTCCTGCTCCATACGGCGCAGTTTCCTTTCGTTGTTTCGAATGTCTTTTATGACTTCGCGCACCTCGTCTATGGAAACGCCCATCATCTTTTCGATATCTTCCAACTTCTCGTTTTTTTCGATGAAACGGTTGAAGGCTTTGATATCACGGACGTCGTAGCCGTACTGTGCCTTGATTTTCAGGAAATGACGGTCGATTTCCTTGATGCGAAAGACCATCGATTTGATCTTTTGCGAGATTTTCTGGATTTCCTTTTGCGATACTCCCAATTCACGGATCGCCGTATCGATGATCCCTTTGGAAACGTCGATCTTCTCTTTGAATTCCTTATATTTCTTGGAATTTTCGGAATATTTGCGGATCCGGGATTGAGCTTCTTGTAGTACTTTCTCCTGCTCTTGAATCACGGAGATATTCTTGAAAAAAAGCTCTTCTAGCTTTTTCGCTTCTTCCGCGTTCATCGCGTACATCTTGTCCACGCGAACCAAGTCGTAGACTTTCGTCTTCTTGCTACGGATCTTAGGAAGAAGTTTGATGAAGTTGGCGCGTAAAATCGAGGAGCCGAGGATGGTTTCTTCGATGATCTTTTCGCCCTTCTCTATCTTCTTAGCGAGAAAGACCTCCGTTTCCCCGGAGATCAGGTTTACCTTTCCGATCTCTTTCAGATAAAGACGGATCGGATCTTCCGAACCCCCCGCGGCAGACGCGGATTCCTTTTTCTTTCTGGCCGGTTTAGCGGGCACAAGACCGGGATCGTCTTTAAGAACCGTAGCGGAAGAAGGTTCCAAAGTTTTCCTGGTATATTCCTCCACGATTTCGATTCCCATCTCGTGAAGAAGAGTGAAGACATCGTCTATCTTTTCGGAGTTCAGGATCTTGTCCGGAAGTATCTCGTTGATCTCGTCGTAGGAAATTTCGCTGTTCGCCTTTCCTATCGCGATGATCTTCTGAACTTCGGGCATGCTTTGTAAATTTTCCATCATGGGATTTCCTCTATCCTAGCGCCGAGCCTGCGTCGCGAATGTGCGCTAAAAGTTTTTCTTTCTCGGTCCTGTAATATGCCAATCTCGTAAGTTTCTCCAACTGGTCCAAAGTGGAGTCCCGATCGAGTTCCTTCATTCTTTCGTCGTTCACGAATATCTTTTGCTGCTTCGTCAATAAGCCGAAAACCTTTGCCGCGTCCTCTCGACTCATTTCGGAATCTTCCAAAAGAAACGGCGCGATCGCTTCCTTAAATTCGCCGGGAATCTCGGAAGACAGAACGGATGCGGGAGAGATTTCCTCCTCGCTTACGTATCTAGTGTATAAAAAATCCCAAAGGAACGCACTTTTGGGATCCAAAAATTCCATGGAGGAAATCTCTTCGGAAAAGGAGAAAAGCGGGTTCATTCTGATTAATAGCGCGATCAACTTTCTCTCACACGTTTCCGCAGCGGTCGGACCGCTTTTCCTTCCTCCGGGTTTCACTTTATTATCGGACCCGGCGGGCGGGAACTTGGCTCCGCCTCCTTTATAATCTCGCAAAACCGCATCCATACTGATGCCCAACTGTCTCGCACCTAAGCCCAGGAAAAATTCCCGATCGGAATCCCGATTGAAACCGCGCAAAAATTGGTATAAGTTATCCAGGGCTTTTCGCTTTTTCTCCGGAAGAGCCCGAGAATCCGTTTTTTCCAGCAATTCATCCACTACGAAAGAAGAGGCCGGAACGGCGGATTCCAATAATTTCTGTAATTCCTGGCGCCCTAATGTTTTGGAAAGATCGAAAGGATCCTTGCCTTCGGGAAGCATGACGACGGAACATTCCAAGCCTTCTTTTAGACAGAGTTCGGCTCCGTGAAGTGCCCCCTTTCTTCCGGCGGAGTCCCCGTCCAAAAGCAAAAGGAAACGATCCGCAAATTTTTTCATGTTTCTGATATGGTTTTCGGTAACCGCGGTTCCCATACTGGCGACCACGTTATCGATTCCTTTAGAAACCAATCCGATCACATCCAAATATCCTTCCACCAGCACCGCAGTCCTGGATTTTTGGATGCTTTCCTTTGCCTGGTACAGATGGTAAAACGTCCGTCCCTTATCGAAAATGGAGGAAGCCGGGCTGTTCACATATTTCGCTTCCTTTCCCGGGCCAAGGATTCGACCGGAAAAAGCGATGACCCTTCCGGACAAATCCAAGACGGGAAACATAATCCGTTCCCGGAAAAAATCGTAAGGTTCCCTACCTTTCTCGGATTCCCGAACTAATCCCACTTCGATCGCAGCCTTGATCTCTTCCTTGCTGGAGAAGACTTTCGGAATCAAATTCTGGAAACCGGCAGGCGCGAAACCTAGCTGAAAGCTTTTTTGGAGTTCTTCTCCTAATCCGCGGGAACCGAGATATTCCCGAGCGGGAATTCCCTGCGGAGAACGCATCATATCCAAGTAAAATTGCAGCGCTTTTCGATTTACCTTGTACAAAAGCTCGGTTCTTTCCTGCTCTTCTCGTCCTTTCTCCTGGATGGGAATTCCGGAATATTCGGAAAGAATTTCCTTTGCCCTCTGAAAATCCACCCGCTCGTAGCTCATCACGAACTGGAAAATATCACCGGAAGCCTTACATCCGAAGCAATGGTAGAATTGCTTGTCTAAAGATACGTTAAAGGATGGGGATTTTTCCTGGTGAAACGGACAGAGTCCCACCATGTTTTTTCCCCTTTTTTGAAGAGGTACAAACCTACTTATATAGCTTTCGATGGGAACTTCCCTGCGTACTCGGTCGATAAACTCCCTTTGGAATTGCAATGGACTGTCCGTTTAGGAGAGTTTGGATTTTACAATCGCAGATACCTTGGACCCGTCTATGTTCAACCCTTTAAATTCGGCCATGACTCTCCCCATGACCTTGCCGATATCCTTCGGCCCGGCAGGTTTTACTTCCGCGATAATTTTTTCCAGAGCGGTTAAAATCTGCTCTTCGCTAACTTCCGGAGGAAGATAGGACTTTAAGACTTCCGCTTCCGCCTTCTCTTTATCCGCCAAATCGGTGCGATTCGCCTTTTCATACATTTGAATCGCATCGGTTCTCTTTACATAACCGCGCTTGATCAAAGTAATGATTTGCTCGTCTATTAGCTGCTGAGCTCCCGTTTTCGTAAGCTCATACTGGATGTCCGCTTTTAACAGCCGTAACGTGGACAACAGAGGCTCTTGTTTTGTCTTAATCGCCTCTTTCAGGTCTTCATTGATCTTAGCTTGTAGGGACATCCCTCTCCCCTTTTTAGGTCCGGAAGCGCAGGAAGCGGATTAACCGCGGTCCTTGCGAGAAAAAAGACGTTTTTTCTTTTCTAATTTGCGTTTAGCGGACTCGAGTGCTTTCTTTTTCTTGATGCTCGGTTTTTCGTAGAATTCACGACGTTTGATTTCGCTCATGATTCCTGCGTTCGCGCAATCTCTTTTGAATCGCTTTAACGCGGATTCGATGGATTCTCCTTCCTTTACGATGATTCCTACCATTCGGTGGAATTCCTCCTGTTCGGATTTTTAATACCGGAAATGCGGATTTCGGCCGTACGGCAGGAAAAACGATCCCAGAGATCAAACTTTGGGTCCGGAAATTAGGGCGAGAAGCCCTGATTTACTACTTTCTTACCGGATGTTTTCTTGTCAATGGAAATAAACTACTTTCCTTGAACAAAAATAGTGGATTTTGCCATCCTTGGTCAAATCGAATCGTTTTTACGCCGATCCTGGCAAAAATCGTTTGTTTCCGCTGGAAGAGGAAACCTAGACAAGCGTTTAAGCGGCAAAAAACTCCGCTTTCTGAATTTCGCGAAGTTCGATGGTCGCCTCGATTCCAAATTGGCCGTTCTTGATGACGAATTCCCCGTCAAGCCTACGGTTTTTGTCCAATTCGATTACCGTACCATCCTTTAGAGTGAGGATGATGTCGATTCCACGGTAATTGATATAACGTTCCAGTGTGGATCTAAATTTCTTTGCCGTCTCTTCCATCCGTTTATAGCCTCACCTTTTGATTTACGGTACAATGTACGGATCGCAAGAGACAGATTTTTTAACGCAAAAAAGGAATTTTTCGGAAAATCGTTTTTTAATGCCCCGCTAAAGGCTGTAGCAACTTTTCATATACAGGACGGAAGGAATCCACAGGTTCGGTGATCTCCAGAAAGCGAATTTCGTAATCGATGATCAAATGGTTCACCTGAAAAATCACTTCGTCGAACCTGCTTTTTACGATTTCCAACTTGCAATCCGGGCAAAAAGTAAGGACAGATCTCGGATTCAATACGTACAATTTGTCGTAAGGGCGTAAATGGGCTTGGATTACGGATTTTAGCTCTTCTATGATTTCCCCGGATTTTTGCTCTCCGAGTAGACGGAAATACTGGGAAAGGTCCTGAAAGTAGAAATGAGTCAACACCATCTGTGTGCTCAGGGAATTCTTAACGTCCCTCAGGAATTGGTTTGTAAACTCTTCGAATACGTCCGGAATTTGATTTTTATCGGTAGGAGGAAAATCCACGGCTAATGTAAATATCGACTTGGCAGGCAGGATTTTCAGCTTTTTTCCGACTTGTCTTCCTGGCGGGCCGCAATTTCATAACCGGGTTATAGATCTTTGCATCGATGAGGAGAATCCAGTGACTAGCGCCCACCCCACCCAACTAATGAGCTTATCTCAGTATTTGATCGAGGAGCAATTGAAACTTCCTCAAGCGACGGGGGATTTTACGGCATTGATGAGTCATTTGGTCTATGCAGCCAAGATCGTTTCCCGAGAAGTCAGAAAAGCCGGTCTTCTGGACAATATTCTAGGTTCCACCGATCAGACGAACGTCCAGGGAGAAACGGTCATGAAACTGGACGAATATGCGGATCGGATTTTTACGCACACGTTGACTCGCTGCGGACATTTGTGCGTTATGGGAAGCGAAGAGCAAGAGGAGATCGTCCCCGTTCCTACCGGCTATAAGATCGGAAAATACACGATCGCAATCGATCCTTTAGACGGCTCCTCCAACATAGACGCGAACGTTTCTATCGGAACCATTTTTTCGGTTCACCTTAGGAGTTCTCCCCAAGGAACGCCGGGTACGAAAGAAGACCTTCTCCAAAAAGGAGCCAAGCAAAGAGCCGCAGGCTATATCGTCTATGGTTCTTCTACCATGCTGGTTCTTTCTGTCGGGGTCGGAAAAGGAGTCTCCGGTTTTACCTTGGATCCTTCCTGCGGAGAATTCATCCTTTCTCATCCGGAAATGAAAATGCCGGAATCGGGAGGGATCTATTCCATCAACGAGGGTAATTACAATTACTGGTCCGATGAAGTGAAAAATTATATCAGAGACATCAAATCCATAGAAGGCGGGAGAAAGCCCCAATCGGCACGTTATATCGGCTCTCTCGTCGCGGATTTCCATCGGAATTTGTTGAAAGGCGGGATTTTCCTATACCCGAACGACACGAAATCTTCCAAATATCCCAAAGGAAAATTGAGACTTTTGTACGAAGTCGCGCCCATGGCTTTGATTGCGGAACAGGCCGGCGGTATGGCTGTAACCGTAGACGGCCAGAGAATCCTGGACCTACAACCTTCCGAACTCCATGAAAGGACGACGTTTATCGTAGGGTCCAAAAAGGAAGTGGAACACTTCCTGACCTTCGTCAGAAAATAATCGGTTGGTTAGGTTTCGCGGAATTTGGATCGGATGAATTCCTTTTCCACTTCGTTGTTTGTAAAAGCCAACGCCTGCGCGTAGGATTCCTTTGCGGATTCCGACGATCCCAATTTTTTCTGAACGTCCGCTACGGCCAGATAGTACGGCGCGTAAGAAGAGAGATCTTTTCTGAGAGCGCCCAATAAAAGGAGACCTCTTTCCGGGCCTTCCGCAATGGATACCGCGACCGCGTGGTTGAGCCGCACCACGGGGTTGTCCTCCATTTTTAGAAGTAGCTCGTACCATTCCGAAATTTTTTTCCAATCGGTCAGTGCGGAATGGGAGGAGATCGCGTGCTCCGCGCTGATCGCGGCTTGCACCAGGTAGGAACCGACGGTACCGACGGAAATCGCCTTTTGCAATAAGGCCAAACCTTCCTGGATTTCCTCCCGATTCCATAACGTCCGATCCTGTTCCTCCAATAATACGATCCTTCCGAAAGAATCGATTCGCGAATCTCTTCTGGAATGGTTCAGCAGCATCAAGGCGAGAAGCCCCCAAACCTCGCTCAATTCCTCATCAGGAATATCCGAGGAAAGCAGATTTTTTCGAATCAGGATTTCTAACATTCTACAGAGTCGGATCGCTTCGTCGCACAGTTCCTTCCGGATCAACATGTCACCGCTTGTGGACGCGTATCCTTCCGTAAAAATCAGGTAGATTACCGCCAATACGGATTCGATTCGTTCCGGTAGCAAATGGATGGGTGGAATATAAAAAGGAATTCCCGATTCCTTGATTTTTTTCTTTGCTCGGACCAATCTCTGGGCCAAGGTCGGAACGGGAAGTAGAAAGGCGGAAGCGATTTCCTGCGTGGTCAGACCGCCTAAGGTACGTAAGGTGAGAGCGATCCTATGCTCCATAGGTAAGGCGGGGTGACAGCAGGTAAAAATCAGTTTTAGTCTCTCATCCGCAATCTCCTCATTCTCCTCCTGGATTTCTCTTTCGGAAGAAAGGGATCGATTCTCCAAATTTCCCGAATCTAAACTGATCGGTTTGTTTTTACGGATTCTATCCAAGGCTTTCCTCCGGGCAACGACTAGGAGCCAAGCCCCCGGTCGCTTCGGAACACCTTGTTGTTCCCATTGTTGGATGGCCGCCAAGAAGGATTCCTGAAGCGCTTCCTCGGCCAAATCCCAGTCTCCGAACGTGTTTACGAGGGAAGCTAGGATCTGACCGTATTCGCTTTTATGGATCCGTTCGATGGTTTGGGAAATCGTCTTTTCCGAAGATTCCATCGTTCGTCTCCTTCCTTTATCTTATTTGTGAGAAGTCGGAAATCAATTCGGTTTCGGTCCCAGATCGTAAACCGGTCGAACTTCCATGGTTCCGTGCTTGGCTCCCGGGCACTTTGCAGCCCAGTCTAATGCCTCGTCCAGATTGGAACAATCCACTAGATAGTAACCTCCGAGTTGTTCCTTTGTCTCGGCAAAAGGTCCGTGGGTTGTGATCCTTTTTCCTTCCCGGAGTTTTACCGTTGCGGCGGACGAGGTAGGATGAAGTCGGTCTCCTCCGACCATTTTTCCGGACTTTAAAAGTTCCTGGGTATAGACCGTGTAGTCCTCGGACCTTTGCTCCAGCTCCTGTTTGGATCTGGACGCCTCGAGCTTTTCATCTATATAAATTAGAAGTTGGTACTTCATTTTCATACTCCCTATCGTGTGGTTTTGGGGCGAAATTCTTTCGCTCTCCTTACCGTCGTTCCACCCGGTGAAATTTCGACATTCGTAGGATTTTTTTCCCATTTCTATCAGAATTTTCTCCTGAAAATCCGACGGTTTTCCCCCGAAGATCCGTACTTGTACGGATAGCGAAATGGTTCAAAAAAGAACATAATCCTTATTATTAACGGACAACAAGGTCGGACTCAAATGTCGATAAATTGGAAATACTGGAAAGCGATTTTAAGTTTGCTCGCGATCGCCATGACCGGCGGTATAAAATGTCGTCATGGGAATGGAGGGAACGATAACCAAACGTTATTAGCCTTTTTGCTTTTGAATTCCCAAATAGCGGATTTCGTCTTCGATTTGGGCTTTCCAGGTTCCCAAAATACGATCACCGGTTATACTTTCTCCGGGGTCGCATCCGATTATACCGTAACCATCGGGTCGGTGCAGGCGACCGGAATCACATTGGTCGGGTCCACCGGACTTCAATTTATCATGCCCACCATTTCCGGAATTTCCGAAAATACCACGTTACCCATCGTAGTAACCCAAAAAGGAGCCGCATTCATTTCCAAAACAGCCCGTTATCGACCTCTTGTCGCGATTACGATAGGACAACCGAACGGACTCATTCGCCCGATTTCTCCCCAAGATCCGAGCAGTTTTTTCTCCTTCAACACTTCAGTGACCGGAGACCACTTGTTCAACACTTTCGGCTATTCGGCCACTAGTTTAAATTTCTATTATTTTACCTCTCCGACATCCGGACCCACGACGATCGTGGAATCCAATACTAGTGCGGCTCAGTTTAAAAAAGTGACTCTAAGCAGTACCGGCAATTATATCTTTCAGGTGAAGTACGCCGGGGGTTTGGGAACGAATTTCAGTACGAACATCGCGAACGGATCAATCGTCCCGGCTTCCACGTTCAATGAAATCAATTCCCAAAGTCTTTGCTACGATTTTATGGGTAGCGGTTCCGTAGCCGATGTGCCCGACAGTTGTACCACAGTGAACGCCTCTAACCTTCCGAATCGAACCGGAAGATGTACCTACCCCACAACCGGAGGGATAAATACTCGGAATTATTATGTCATTAGCGGTTTCGGATTTACCGGGTCTTATGCCCAAACCACCTGTACCACTCCCGGATACGGATCCCAGAACGAAGGCGAGTCCATTTTTCAAGCCAATTAGGGGAGTACGGAAATTTCCGGAAGCCTCTATAGAAAGGACATTTCCGGATTGATCCCAAAATTCAGATTTGTTAAAAGAAAAACCAATGAGTCTCCGGGCTTCGAAGAAAATCTTCATTATTGACGATCATCCTCTCATACGTTCCGGCCTACAGTCGGAAATCGAATCTCTGGACGGTTACGAAGTTTGCGGAACCGCTTCCTCCATACAGGACGGGATCCGACTTATGGGATTTTCCAGAGCGGATCTACTGATCTGCGACGTGTCCCTCGAGCGTGAAAACGGAATCCAGGAAGTAGACTCCGTAAAACGCAAATTCCCGGATCTTAAGGTGGTTTTTTTAACCATGCACAGAGATTGGTCTTATCTCCAGAATGCGATCGCAGCGGGGGCGGACGGATATATATTAAAAAGCGAACCGATCGAATCCATTCTGTCATCCCTGCGTCAAATCCTGAAAGGCGGCAAGGTGTTTCCCGGAGAGATCACGAGTTTTAGATACGACACGGAACAATTGCGGGAGGCGGCGGAGATCATTCGGAGATTGACGCAAAGGGAGACCGAGATTTTGAAATTTCTGTCCAAAGGGAAACTCAATCGTGAAATCGCGGAAGAGTTGAATTTGAGCGTGCGTACGGTGGAATCCCATCGCACTTCGATTTTTAAAAAATTAGAAATTAATAATATGGTAGAATTGAGCAGGATCCTCTTTCAGTTGAAATCGCCCGATTTTTTATGACCGCAAAATCCCGGATTCGGGCAATAAAATCGTAAACCTGGAACCCCTTCCCTTACCCGAATCGATCAGAATTTCCCCTCCATGAGCCGATACGATTTTTCCGATAATCGAAAGTCCCAGGCCGGCTCCATAAGGTTTGGAGCTACTTAGAATACCCACCGGTTCGTACAATCTTTCCTTTAAATCGGAATTAAAGCCGGAACCGTTATCCTCGAAGATCAGATATAAAATGTTCGACTCCTTTTCCACACGAATGCTGAAAAGCCCTTTTTGCGGCGTAGCTTCCGCTGCGTTCTTAGCTAAATTGAATATGAGCCTCCGGATTCGAAAAGGATCCAATTTGAATTTTCCATGTGCCTTAATCGTACATGTTAATTTCATCTCTTTTTCCAAGGACAAAAAGAAATGGCGAAGGTCGTCCCGTATCTCGCGGAAATAATCTCCGATTTTAACGCTCTGCAGATCCAGAATAATCCTGTTTTTCGATACGTCCAGAATGTCTAAAGATAAGTTGGAGAGCGCGTCCGTTTCCTTTTCCGCCTGCCGAATCGCAGATTGCTTCTTTTTTTCTTCGTTCCCCCCTAGGTTCCGCAAGTGTTGACGCAAGATCATGATATGGTGTCCTATATCGTGCACGATCTCCGCGGATAATTCTCCGATGATTGCCAATTTATCCCGGTCCTGCCGATTGATATTTTGGATGGAAAATGCGAAGGCATCGGCGATCCCTTGGATCCAGTCCAGGCTGGAGTCCTGCAGCGATTCCTTATCTAGGGGAATGTCTAGAAGCAGGCGCGTAGAAATTGCATGCTGGACAGGAACGATGAATCTTCCTTCTTTTATAAGCGTCTTTTCTAGCGCGAAAGGATTGCCTCCTAGGTATTTCTCCATTTCCTGATCGGACATCAAGTCTTCGGATACCTGCTCCCCGTCCGTCGAGTATTTTCTCCAGGAGGAGAATTTTGAATCTTCCAGATAGACGTGTATTTTTTCCCTGCTTCTTTTTCGATCGGCTTCGGAAAGTATGTTTAATACGGAATGAGCGGAATGTTTGTACGACGAGGAGAGCATGATTTCCCTAGTATAGGAGACCAAGGATTTCATTTTGGAGGAAAGTTCCGTCGATTTTCGAAAAGACACGGAAAAAATCTTGGAGATCAGAAGGGAATAGCAGACGATCAAAAAAATCTGACCGTACGGAATCAGATAGTGGATCCGAACGAGTCCCATACTGTATAAAATATCGCCTATCGTACATAGCGTAATGACCACGTATCCCAGCATGAGGATGGCGGCACCTTCAAGGTTTCGCTTAATCCCCTGGCTTAACAGAAACGCCCAAGTCGGCATGGTGACGAAGAGAGCGTACATCGAAGTGGGAAAAAGAGTCAGAGTGTAATACCGGTTCGGAAAAAAAAGGACTAACGCACTCACTATATAATACGGAAAAGTCATCCATAAACCGAATCTTCTCCAGAACGCTGTGGGACAATATCGATTAAAGAAAGCGTAAAGCGTAGGAGCGGATGCGTATACCGAAAAATATTCCAGCTTATTCGAGTATTCCCAGAGAGAATCACCCAAGATTCGGTACCCTAACCTCTCTCCGGTGGTCAGAATCCTACAAAGAATCAGAAAACAATGCAGTGAAAAAAGCAGAGGAGCTGGCTCCTTCCTCCTGAAGAAATAAAGAAAAAGGTTATAGACCGACATGCTCGCGGCGACCATAGCCAGACAAATATCCACGGTAAGATTTCTTTCTCGTTCGTTTAACACGTCGGACCAATGTCCTACACGGACCGAACTCCAAAATCCTCCCCAACGATTTTGAAAATTCGAAATATGCAGGACCAAGTCCAGATCCTTGCCGGGAAGAACCGCGATCTGAGGCTTGTAACCGGCCATCGAGGTTTCCGGATCCTTGCCTACCTTTCCTGCGCTCGCAATAAGAGAGCCGTTCGCATAGAATTCATAGGATGTGCCTAGATCCGGGATGGAAATCGCGTACGGTTGGGAATCCGGAGGTAGAAAAAGTTTCAATCGATAGGATGCGAACCCGATTCCGTCCAGTCTTTTCCCTTGGAAGAATAAGTTATTCCAAACTTCCGGGACACGAACCTTCTCTCCCCCTTTCCAGGATGGATTTGATCCGTCCCCAATAACGGGAATGAGGCGGCTCCAATAAAAATTCCATTCTCCGTCCAGAGGAACCGTTTTAGATCCGATGAAGATCTCACGGTCGGATAGATCAAGGACGCCGGACCGGTTTGGTTGATAAGAGACATCTGTGTCTTCCCGCCTACAGCAGGTTAGAAGCAAGGCGAGCGCAAACAGAATAAGAAGCGATTTCTTCGATCCGGTTTGCATAGAGGTAAATTCGAATTGCACAAGACTTAGGTAAAGGAAAAACTTATTTCTCAAAAGTAGAATCGGTCAGGATTTTTGCGGACCAATAGATTTGTTTTTTCTGTATATTCCGGGTGACACTCCCATGGCCCGGACAAATTGGGAATTGAAGGCGGATTTGGAATTGAATCCGACTTCGAAGCCCACCTCCAATACGGATTTATCCGCGTGGGAGAGTAGAAGTTGGCAGGCTTCTTTTACCCGGTACCGATTGATAAGTTCGTAAAAGGTCATCTTTTGTATCTCGTTCAAATACCTAGAGGTCTGATGAAGGCTCAATCCTAATCCTGCGGCTAAGTCCCCTAGTCTAAGTTCGCTGTCGCGATAAACGAATTCCTCTTCCATGATACGGCGCAACTTTTCGTCCGCTTGTTTGATCTCCTGCGGAAGCAAAGCGGTGTTCTGGTATTTGGAATTGCGGATCACCGTCCTCATTTCGTCGAAAAAATCCGGATTTCTTTCCCTCAATACGAACATCAGGACCAAAATCATACTTACGCAACTGGCGCCGAATTCGAATAGAAACATATTCTTCAAAAAAAAAGCGGCGCCGATAAAGGAATTAGCAATCACCGGTAAAAGCAATACCGCCCATACCAGTTTCAATTCGTAGATCTCGTATTTTCTACTCACTTTATGGTAAATCCGCAAGCAGGCGATCGCGTATGAGGAAACCTGAATGGAAGCGAGAAAAGCGGCTACGTGAATCCAGTCCAAGGAAAATTCTTTCTGGCTACTGGACATCAGTTCGCGGAGTTTGCCTGAATCCTGGGTAAAAAATAGAATTTCGGAAAATGCGAAAAGTATCGCCGGAACCAAGTGGGGCCATTGTTTCCGAATCGAAAAGGAAAGATCCACACCCTCCTCCCATTCTTCTAACAAACGGGAATTCACGTAACTCCAGAGAACGGGGCCTACGGAAGATACTCCGGTGTATAAGAAAAGAAAAAGATACGGCGAGATTAGATAAACGCGATCGAAATACCACGCATATCGAAGGAGGGTCGCGCCGGTAAGGAATGTTACGAATATGAGGGTCGTATTGGCTCGCTTTTTCTTGGTCAATTCCAGGAAACAATATAGGAACGACAGGCCCGATCCGAAATATACGAAGGATTTGAGACAACTTTGGAGGAGTTCCATGAATCTGAACGGACAGTCTCTGATGAGCAAACACCATTTTCTATCCATTTTTCCGAACAAAAGTCCCATCCGATCGGATGAAACGGTTGGACCTATCGGTCCGGTCGAAACCTTTTCGGATATGGGTATAATCCTTCACCATGGAAGCAAAAACGATTCCGCTGGCAGTGATCCAGCTAAAGGGAACCCAAGAAGAGATGGGAAGGCAATTCGGAGAAATCATGCTCGAGATCGGGCAATACGAACCCATCTTCGATTTTTATCCGGTGATGGCACAAAACCTTCTATTGGGAAGTTTACCCAGAAAGGATCGTAACTTTCTTTCCAAAGGATTCGTTTCTCTCAGTATGAAGTTGGCCGAGGCAAAGATGAATTCCCATCGTTGGTCGGAATATTCTAAAAGAACTCTGGCCGCTCTCAAGGCGGCGGGGATCCGGTCGAGTATCGAAAAGGAAATGTTCACGATGGACGCGTTTCAAAACGCGGTTGGACTCATGGGGATGCTCCGCGTGTTGCCGGAGCTCCGCCGTTTGGAGCCGTTTTTACGGCCGCAGTTAGTGCCAGCCTGTACGAGTGTCGCCGTCTGGGGAAACCAAAGCAAAGATAGGAACCTGTATCACGCGCGGAATTTCGATTTTCCGGGCGTGGAAGTCTGGGACAAAAGGCCCATCGTCGTATTTTGCAATCCGACGGACACGGGAATTCGTTACGGGTACGTAGCTTGTAGAGGTGCGGACGTTCCGGGAATCACTGCATTCAACGAAGCGGGCTTGACTTTGTCATTTCATACCAGATTCCACAAAAAGGTGGGATTCAGCGGCTTAGGAGCGGTCGATTTCGGTCATAAAATGATCTCGGAGTCTAGAAACATCGACGAAGCCGTATCCCTAGCCAAGAGATACAAAATCAATTCGACTTGGGGTGCAATTCTCACGAACCACAACGAAAAAGGATCCAAGGCGGCCGTAATCGAGACCAATTTCGGAAATGTGGAAGTCACTTACTCCGATAGAAAATCCGATTGTATGGTAAATACGAACCACTACTTCAGCCCGAAATTGCAGGACGGAGAATTGTTGGCCGCTCCTTCCTTTTGCCACCATACCCGAAGCAGATTCCAAAGGGCCACCCAACTTTTGGCGGAACAAAAGTCGAGGGGAACCACTGTAAAAGACCTTCAAAACCTATTGAACGATTCGGTAGATCCTACGAGCGGAGAATCCCGGACCATGGGTTCCACGATACGCCAAATTACTTCGGTCAAATCCGTAGTAATGAGTCCCCAGGCGGAGAAACTTTACGTTTCCGTGGGTCTCGCTCCGACAGGAAGCGGCCCGTATCTTGAAATTCCGATGCGTTGGGATTCTGCTCCAGGCTATACGTTCCCGTCCCTTCCGAAAAAATCCAAGGGCAATCCATCCTCGGCAAAAAAAGGAAAGAGCGTGGAGATAAAATCGCAGGAAAAGAAAAAAGCGATAGAATATTATAAGGAAGCGATGCTCATCAACGATGATCCGAAGTTAGGGGGAATCGAGGATATGCTCACCCGGCTGGAGGAAGCGGGCAAAGAATCCGACTCGGACCCTTCCCTTCTTTTCTTACGCGGTATCCTACACATTGAAAAAGGGGAATTTCAAAAAGGATCGTATCTGTTGGAAGAGACTGTAAGGCTGGAATCTTCTCCCTTCCGAAAACAGCAGGCTCAACTTTGGTTGGCGAGGACGTATTCCGGACTCGGTAGAAACGCGCTTTCCGCAAGACTGTACGATGAAATCAGGACCGCTCCGGACTCTCTAGATTGTCTTGTCTGGAAAATGAAGGCTAAGTCCGACAAAGGCTCGTATTCCCTAAAAAAACTCAGACAAGTTTCCCCGAATTTCCTACTGGTGGATGCGAACGAGTTGTAGTCCATAAGCGGGTCCACTCTTAAAACCGATTGACCTTAGAAATGGGGCTTTCTTTAATAAAAGCAAAGCCCCATGGACTTATATCTTTCGAATCTATTCTCCGTCGTTTTGAATCCGATCCGAATCCTGTTCGTGCCTTCGGTCAAAATCTATTGGGCATACCTTGCGTCTTCCGTTTTGATAACGCTTTTCCTTGCCTTTTGGAGAAGCGTTCGACGGAAAGGATTCTCCGTGCGGGAATATTTAGGTGGCATCTTCTCCGGTAAAGTCTGGTTTCATAAGTCCGCGCTCGTAGATTATAAATATTATTTTTTGAATACGATTCTTTTCCCTCTCTCCTTCGGATATTTCGTGGTTTCCGCCTTTGCCGTAGCCTCGATATTTAATCGAAGTTTGGTCTTTGCGTTCGGCTCGTTCCAACTAGGAGAATCTCCTAGCTTGGTGGGAATCGGTATGTATTCCGTCGCGTTCTGGCTGATGAACGATTTCGGCAGATCTTTTGCACACTGGACGATGCACAAAAATTCCTATTTATGGGAGTTTCATAAATTCCACCATTCTGCGGAGGTACTTAATCCTCTGACGGTTTATAGAGTACATCCGATTGAAGGAATTTTGGTGAATTCTTGCGGAGCGATCGGTTCCGGACTCGTGACCGGAATCGCAACCTATCTCTATCCCCAAGGGATTACGATGACTTCTTTTTTGGGCGTCAACGCGGGAGTTTTCGTTTTCAATTTGTATGCGAACCTGAGGCATTCGCATGTTTCTCTTCATTTTCCGAAATGGCTCAGTCATATCATCCTCAGCCCGGCCCAGCACCAGATACACCACAGCAAAGACAGGGACTTACAGAACATGAATCTGGGAGTCACTTTCGCGATCTGGGATTTGATTTGGGGAAGCCTTCATATTCCGGATCCTAAGGAGAACGAATCTACCGATTTCGGTTTAAAAAATTCTAATCCGGAAGACTATTCCAAACTGACTTCCATCTATCTAGTTCCCTTCCGACAAATCTATTTCAAGTTCAGAAAATCCTTTCGCCCACCCCTTGCAAACGGAGTGGAAACTCCTTCCGAGTAAGGATCTTTCCGTTTCCAGCCAACCGTTTCCTTGTGAAGAGGCATTCTCTCCGAATTCCTACTACGTAACGGATATATGCTATTTCTTTTTATTTGTAATAAATATGTAATATAAATGATAATGTATAGTAATATTTTCGTGCACGGAAAAAAACCGGGTTGAGAATTCTAGAAAGAAGTCTAAGATTCAAAGGATACCGCAGGAGGTGGGTTGTATGTTAAGGCTTTCGAGAAGAATACTAGCATTAGCTGTAATCGTAATTTTGGTTTCGGCTTTCGGTGTTACGGTGGCGGAAGCTCCACTTGATCTAAGCGGAACGTATAAAGCGCAAGGGATAAATCCGAACGGTACCAAATACAAAGGAACGGTGACCTTTAAGAAAAACGATATCGGCAGTTATGACGTAATCTGGTCGGTGGGAATTCGTTTCCAAGGAACCGCAATGTTGGATGGAGACACGGTAAATGCGGATTGGGGAGATAATACTCCGAAAGTATATACCGTAAAACAAGGAGGAAAAGTTCTGGAAGGTCTTTGGGATCACGGAAACGGGATCGAAATTCTAACCCGTTAAATCCACCGACGAAAAGCAAGGGCAAATCCTCTGCCCCTGCTTTTCGCCGGCCGTTCCCCTCCGGAGGAAATCCATCCGTATCGAACGATAAAAACTAAAAACGATTGATCTCCTCTTTGATCTGTTGGTTCGTTTTTCTTCTCGGCCATTGGGTGTATAGGCCGAATCCTAGTATTCCCAATGCTATAAGCACTTTGATCGTTTGCTCCCAATCCATTTTCAAATCTCCTTAGCGGGTGCGGCAGAAGATAGATTTCATTCTAACTTCCTCATAGCTCTGGACCGCTGGGGTCCTATTATTTTCTCACTCTTTCGGATTCTACCAAGCGTTAAAATCCTTCTAAAATCGCATCTTTCCTAAAATTTTACGGGAAAAATATTGCTCCTTAACGGCGAATTTTTGCTACAAATAGAAAGAAAACGGTACCAGAGCTAAGAGATTCGATGAACGATGCCTGTCACAACGCCTAAGATCCTCTCCTCAAGTAAATCGACCGGAATCGGAGTGCTCCCTTTGTCCGGCCCGAAAAGAAACGTTCCCAAACCGGTAACGGATACTTTACGAAACAAATAATTTCCACGACTATAGACTAAAACGACGGACGCATCCACCATTTCCCTGAGCCGATCGATTACTAAACGATCCTTATCCAAAATCCCGAAATTCTTCCACGCATCTCCCTTTACGGTAACGAAGATTTTACTCGCTTTTCCATGATCCAAAAAAGAAAGTATGTCCCTCATTCTACTTGGATCGGGAGACTTTGTAGGAGTTCCTGCATGAAGAGCGTTTTTAAATACTGGAATCAATGATATTCGTTCCAGATAAACTAAACTTTTCATAAGGTAACATATATATAGTATTTCTTTCCCGTAGCAAGTCTTTTTTGCCTTCTATATGATTTTTAGCGGAAATCAGTAGATGGAAGGTCAGGAAGCGACAACGGTAATACCAACGAAAAATCTGTATTGATAACGATAAAGACGGCTTTGCTTAAAATCGCGAAAGGAAAGATGGAGAAAACCCGGTCTTTAACCGGGCAAAAAAAACAGGGTTTTATCTAGAATTTCAAAGAAGAGAATGTAAAACCCCCCGAGGTTTTTCCGGGGGAATTGTTAGAAAAAAGCGCTATTCTCCGAAAACAACCACGCATTCCCGGGAGAATACTACGCTTAAGATCGAAAATGCGCTTTTGTCTACGATTGCGATCCTTGTGATTTTTCCGTCTTTCATAGCTTCCTCGATGCTCCCCTCTCCGCCGGAATAGAAAAGCCAGTTCAGAATCGAATAGTTGCTGCAGGACTTTCCGCTCTTTAGGATTTTTGCGTCCGTCGGTCCCGTAATCGGGGAGCCGGATACATGGTGCTCGGAAGAATTGAAAATAAGCGCGGGCAAAGGCGTGCTTGCGCAACCGGTAAGTAGAAAGGTGGCGGCGATCGTCGTGATGAAAAAATTCCGAATATCTTTCATTTCTCCTCATTCTCCCGCAAGAATAGTGCAATAGTTTCTGTAAATTCCGAATAAAAAATATGCGGTGGAATGGTCTATCGTCGCGATCCTGGAGATGTGATTGTCCATCGCAATCTGTCCTGCTCCGGCGCTTCCCCAAGTCACCAAGCCGAGTATATTCCGCTGGCAGCCTTCCGCTTTTTTCATCGAGGGTACGTTATTGGAAGAATTGATTTCTCCCGGAAATTTATTGTAAGTAAAAATGTATCCGTTTACCGGACCGATAGCGCAGTTGGAAAGGATCACAAAACTTCCCAAAACTAGAATGCATAGAAGTAGTTTTTCTTTCATTTGATTTCCGTGCGTAATTTACTTCTTTTTTCCGATCGTTGGCTTTGCGGCATCGCTTTTTCCGTCCGGAATGCTCGAGTCGTTCGTTGATCCCGAAACGACCGTGCAAAATCGATGGAAAATCCAACCTCCGAACACGCCAAATTGTTCATACTCTACTCCGGCGACTCGAGAGATTTTTCCCTGTTCTTTGGCGTTTTCGATGGAAGAATCTCCGAAGGAAACCAATCCCAATATACTATAGGAACAGCCGGAACCGGAAAGCTTGCTATCTGCGTTCCGACCGATCGGACCGGGAATGGAACCGCTATGAACGATGGCTCCTCCTTTTACGATTAAATAGTTCGGGTTCGTGTACTCTTTTGTCGGATTCGTATTGGGTGCGATTCCGTATCCGTAATACAACGCATTGTACCCTGTGCAATTCACCGAGAACAACCAAAAGAAAGTAGGGAGAAATAGGAAGCCGATCTTCATCCTTCCGTCCAAAGGCAAAAGCTCGGATCAATGTACGGGCTTATCCGTCGAAAATCCGGCTTTTGGAAGGAAGCACGATTCGCATTGGAATGCAATCAGAATTTTATTGACTAATAAATAGGAGCGGCTGTTCCGCTTTGGAGTGACTGATCCTTTTATTTCACTTTCGGAAGAGAGAAGTAAAATGTCGCTCCCTGATCGACGGCGCTTTCCGCCCTTACTTTTCCGCCGTGACGACCTACGATCCTCGCTACGATCGCCAATCCTACTCCGGTTCCGTCGAATTCATTGATCGAATGTAGGCGTTGGAATACTTTGAATAAGCGATCGACGTATTCAGGATTGAATCCTGCGCCGTTGTCCTTTACGAAGAATTCGTTTTCTCCGTTTTCACTTTTACATCCGATCCGGATCTCCGGAGTTTCTTTCTTAGAAGAATATTTAAACGCATTCGACAAAAGGTTCATCCACACTTGACGAATCGTCGTTGAATCCCCGTAGATCCGAGGCAAATCCCCGATTTCCACGCGATATTTTCCGCCTACATACTCGCTTTTTAGGTTCGTTAAGACCTCGTCCACCAAATTGGAGGTATCGATCTCCTGGAAGTTTACCGTTAGTTTCGTTACCTTGTGAAAGGAGAGCAAATCGTCCACAAGCCTAGCCATATGCATCGCCGTACTGACGATGACGGACATCATTTTACGCCCTTCCTCGTCCAATACGTTCGAATAATCCTCGAGCAGGATTTTTCCCAATCCTTCGATGCCTCTGATAGGAGATCGTAAATCGTGGGAAATAGAATAGCTGAAAGCTTCCATTTCACGATTGGATTGTTCCAAATCTTCCTGCACCTTCTTGAGAATGGCGAAATTCCGTACCCTAGCCAGGAGCTCCTCTTGGAGGAACGGTTTTAAAACGTAATCCTGGCCGCCTTCCTGTAGCAATTTGATCCTCAAATCGTCGTCCGACTTGGCGCTGAGTAGAAGGATGGGCATACGATCCAGTTCCGATATTTTTCGGATCTCGCGGACCATGATATCTCCGCTCATTACCGGCATCATGATATCGGTGATGAGAACATCCGGAACGATTTGAATCGCTTTTTCCAATCCCTCCTTTCCGTTAACAGCCATGGTTACGTTAAATTCGTTTTTCAGCGTATCGAATATATATTCCCTCATTTCGGGATTGTCTTCCACCACCAAGGCGCTGGGTAGATTGGTATTTTCGAGATCCGACCTCTCATCGGTTTGATAGCGCCGAAACTCGTGCAAAGTACCCAATAACGTCCCTTGGGAGATTTCGTTTTCATCTCCTGTCACTAGAGTCACGGAAGCGGGCGCCTTCAAGGGAAGGCTTAGTTGAAAAAGAGCTCCCCCTCCCGGATTTTCCTCCACATGGATTCTACCGTAATGAAGTTCCGCAAATTCCTTGGCGATCGCAAGTCCCAAGCCGGTTCCTCCGAACGAACGGGAATCCCCTTCGTTCACCTGCCGGAATCTTTCGAAAATTGCCTCCCTCAGTTTTTCGGGAACTCCCGGGCCGTTATCGCTAACTTGGACCATGGCGACATCGCCTAATTTTTTCGCGGAGCAGGAAACTTTTCCGCCTACGGGCGCGAATTTAAACGCGTTCGAAATCAGATTTAAAAATATCCTTTCAACCTTTGCAGGATCCAATTCCGCAAACAATTGTCCGGACGTATCCACATCGAATAGGATGGAACGTTCCACGGCGACGGAGTCGAAATGCGATGCGATTCTTTGCAATAATTTCGATACGTCTACTTCCGCATAATCTACGTTCATCTTTCCGGCTTCCACCTTCGAAATATCGAGTAGATCGTTGACATGTTTTAGAAGAGTCTGGGCATTCCTTTCCATCACCTGAAAATCGGAACGGTAAGTTTCACCGATGCTTTCCTTTGCCATCAGCTTTCGTAAAGGAGCAAGTATCAGAGTCAGAGGAGTCCTCAATTCGTGACTGACATTCGCAAAGAACTGCGACTTCAATTGGTTCATTTCGTGCAATCTTTCGTACAATTGTTGCAATTCTTTTTCTCTTCTGGACAATTCCTCGTTTGCCTGGAGTAGTAGCTTATTCGCTTTTTGTACTTCCTGAGCGCGGTGGTAGATTTCCGATTCCATCGAAGCGGTTTTGGAAAGCAGCTCTTTGGTGATTTGGCTCTTTTGATTCTCCAAATTTTTGAGTTCCACGAATTCGGTGACATCTTCCACCCTATGAATGATGTAAATCGTGTTACCTGCGGAGTCGAAAACGGGAGAATTTACCGGACTCCAGTATTTGGCGATAAAGTGTCCCCCTTCCGATTCCGGTAGACGGATATCGTATTTTTGCACTGCCATCGCGTTTTGGGTTTTCTCCCTTAAAACAGCTTCCAAAGAATCCCGTAAATTGCTGACACCGGTCGCCGACGGATCCGAAGGGTTGTCGGGAAAAACATCGAAGAGCCATCTTCCCAAAATTTCGGAACGAACCGTCTTGGTGGCGGAAAGATACGCCTCACTCACCGCGATAATAGTCAATTTAGGATCCAGCACCAAGTACAACCCTGGAATCGATTCGAAAAGTAGACGAAAATCGGGGGTAAGCAACGCAATCTTCTCCTAAAAAAACAATATATCCGAAGCTCTGAAATCGGGAATCAAAACGTTAGGAATATACCAAAATCGAATCCTATGATGCACGCAAAAATCAAGATTTGATGAAGAAATTTAGGAGGATTCGGGGTGATGGCATACGACCTCGATATTATGCCCGTCCGGATCCAATACGAAAGCCGCATAATAATCCTTATGATAATGCTCTCTCAATCCCGGTGGTCCGTTGTCCTTTCCGCCTGCCGCTAGTGCAGCTTTATAAAAAGAATCCACGATCCCGCGATGTTGTGCTCGGAACGCGATATGCAGACGAGGGGAATTCGGAACTCCTTCCGCCACCCAAAAATCCGCTTTGGAAGGTTCTCCGTACCCCAAAACTTCCTTTCCCTCAGTAAACTCTTTCGGTACTTCGATTAATAATTTATATCCGACCGGCGCGAGCGCCTTATCATAAAAATTTCGGCTTGCGACCGGATTACTAACTTGAAGACCCGTGTGGTCGATCATAACGAACCTCCCCCTGCTCCTTCCGGATTTCTAAAACCGATTTTCATCTTTGTCAATCAAACCCGCGAAAATCCTGCGCTACATTCCGAAGGTCTTTTCCAACCGAGTAAGCTCTATAAAATATTCATTTGTTTAACAAAAAGTTAATAAAGGAACGATATCGATTTTGCTTGCGTATTTTTCACAGCTATTTGTCTTTATATAGCAAATTTTACCCTAAATGAAATAAAAATATTTACTTTTCTGCTTATTTAAAGGATTTCTGACCCCGCTGTTGCACACTTAGAGAAAAAACGCCTTAAATGAAAGAGACATATTCGTTCCTGGAAAAAAACGTCCGCTTATCGGAATCCAAAATCTGGAAATACCAACGACGCTATTTCGAGGAACGAGGACCCAAGGCATGGAAGGAGGAAGAAGTTCCCTCTTACGGAACCTCTAATTCCTACGCCGCACGTTGCCAAGCGGAGTTGATTCTTTCTCTTCTCAAAGATCTCGCTACAAAAAGCGGAAAAATCCGGATCTTGGAATTAGGCGCAGGGAGTGGGAAATTCGCCCACCTACTCTTACATTCTTTGGAACGTCTACTTTCCCGTTCTTTGCGAAGTTCCGAAATCCAATACATCCTTTCCGATTTTACGGAATCCAACCTATCCGAATATCCGGTGCATCCTAGTCTGGGAGCTTGGTTCGATGCGGGCTTGATGGATTTTGCCCACTATGATCTAGAAGGAGGCCGGCCAGTTCATCTTCGAAAAAGCGGAGAAATCCTCCAAGAGGAAGAAGCGGACGACGTTTTGATCGTAATCGCGAATTACGTTTTCGACAGTGTTCCTCAGGATCTTTTTGAAACGGACGCAAAGGGATTGCGGGAAGTCCTCGTGTCCACGACTCACAACGAAACCCATTGGAACGAGGATGATCCGTACAATTTAAGAAAACTGAAAGTTCATCTCACGAACAGGATCGAATCCGTAAAACCGTACATTAACGCTTCTTGGAACGAAGTGCTGCAGGTTTACGAAACGGAAAAAAAAGATCTGCTATTTTCTCTCCCCATAGCCGCTCTTCTCTGCATGGAGGATCTTTCCTCCCGTTTTAAAAATTGCATGTTTCTGATTTGCGACAAGGGCACGGCAACGGTCTCGGAACTGGATCTTTCCCAACCCCAGGGCCCCGTGGAACACGGAAGTCTGTCCGCTCCGGTCAATTTCCATTCGATAGGAATTTGGGCGCGAAATCGAAATTGGCAAATTTGGGAAGATAAGATGGAACGAGACTATCTGCATTTAAACGTATATACGAACATAAATGCAAAGCTTCCGATTCTGGAGCAGTGCTATACGCAAATGCACCGTTTTCTTTGCATAGACGATTACGTTCATCTGAGGAGGAGTTGGAAAAAGTTCAACGAGGAAGTCGCCTTAGAGGAATTGCTTGCCTGCCTCAAAACCAGTGATTGGGATCCGAAAGTCTTTTCGATGTTTTATGAAAAAATTATAAACCGACTCGACGAAGGGCGGATCCATTCCTCTCATATTAAAATCCTACGCCAAGGGCTTTCTATCCTAAGAAAGAATCATTTTTTCGAGAGTCAGGAGGACCTTTTGTTTTGTATCGGTACTCTGTACGGACGCTTAGGAAACTTTCCGGAAGCGATTTCTACGTTTCAAGATTCTTTAAAACTCTACGGAGAAAACCTTCACACAAGTTTCAATTTGGCCCTTTGCTTGATCGAATCCCGCCAAGTCGAATCCGGAACGCAAATCCTGGGAGAACTCCGAATGAAATACCCCAAATTCAATTGGTTTGATTCCGTAGGAAGCGGAAACGAATTGGAATCCGTTTTATCGAGTGCCCGCAAATCCGTATGACCTATTCAGTTTATCCTTATTACAACGACGCGAATTATTCCACGGTTTACCTTTATGACGATGCCGATCGGATTACCGCCGATTTTTTGACCTCCTTTCCCGAGCTCGACGGCGTAGGTGGAATGAACGCCGCTTACATCAAAACCAACCTGATCCAGAAAATAGCCGTAAAATTCGTTCCCTCCTACTTCCTGAAAATCGCGATTAACTATTACCAGAACACCCAAGATATCGAAGATCTTGCGGAAACGAACGCCACGAAATTGAGCCTAGCTGCGTTCGATCCGGACGCAAATCCTTGCAAGCTGACGATCACCTCTGCTGCAAATCCAATGACCGACTTGGAAAGGGCGCAGTTGGAATTCATCCTTTCCTTTGCGGATCGAATGTTAGGTTTCTTTCTTTTTGGATTTTGGTTCGATGATACGGAGATCGCGTACGGCAAGGATAAGAATCAGATATTGGGTAACTTGTCCATTCTGAATTTCGGAGGTTCTTACAATCTGTACCAATTACCGAATGCAGAAATAGCGAATTTCAAGGCAAGACTGGCTCAATATATCGACTTTACGAATCCCAAGGATATCGTGCTCGGGAACCAAGCTCACCTAAACCTATTCGCCTCCGGTGTAGACCAAGGTAGCTTGTATCTGATCAACCAGAATCAAGCTACGAGTAAATACAACATCAAAAGTTTAATGACCCCAAGGTATCAAGGAGATGTGACCGCAGCAATTGTATTCTTGCAGTGGATCGATGGAAGGACAATCAAAAGTTACCAAGATCTTCTTAGTACATTCAAATTGATCCAAGAGGCGGCAGGTAAACAAGAACAAATCAATAAAATATTGGGTCTAAACCCCTATTCCCCACCACCGCTATATGGTAATTTAACAAACAAAACCTCTTATTACTGGGTGGACCAAGCAGGTGCACTCGGCGTAATTCTCGGACGGTTTATTCCCGGTTTGGGAGGCGGCGGAGTAGGAGGAAGAGGGAGAGCCGATTCCCCCTCCGAAAACATATTCCTCTGGAACGGAAACAAAATCGTCGCATATGCGATCGGGCTGCCGCCCGAAGTGGAAGACAAGTCGGCGATCGTGGCCTTCGGTAAGGCAAATCAGGTTTTTAAAACAAACACTCCCTCGGCGACCTACGAACCGGATGCCTGGCTGAAAAACGGAGAAGACGCGAAGCTCTATGGTATTATCAAGAAAAAGACTACTCCTGTAATTGAAAAATCTTCGAACAAATTTCCTCTTCTCTTTTACTTTAAAAAATTTAAAGGCAACGACGTTAAGAGAAAAAACAAGCCTTTCATCGGATTCGACCCTCCAAGAGTATTCGAGTTACCTCTCAAAGATTTCAAGTACATCGACAAAACCGCCAAATTGATCAAAAAGAAAATGAAAGGCGATGGAGACGCCAAGGTTGGGACTCCCGGAGTCGTACTTAACCATCGACAATCGATGGAGCGGGAAAACGCCGGTACGGTCATGGGGAAATTCCTATTCAACAAGAAATTCCAGAAGGACGGAGGCGGAAGCGATGTCAAAACCGAATACACCGCGTACTTTGCTGCAAATTATAATCCTCCGGATCCCGGTAGCAGCCTCCCCGCCACCGACTTTGTCAATTACGTCGCTCAAAAAGACTCGGTCACCGATGCGCAAATTTTGAAAAAATTTCCGAAAGCAACTCCCTACTTAAAAAACACGGTCGTACCGAAAGGAGGAGTCCAGGCATTGCAGGTGATTACCGACCAAGAATGGTGTCACCTTTACGGTCACGGTGACGGAGGTCCGGACATCCCCGAAAATTTCGTGTCCGGTAGCAAACATTGCAATACGGAGCAGCTCGCGATCGAAACGGGACAGAGAAAACGAAAAATCGACGGGCTTACGGCAAAGGTGACCGCTTATATGCTTCCCGCCAGGACGGTTTGGTATTCCGGTTCGACTAGCGAAGACGAACCTGCGTCCCAGCCCGATGCGAAAGCAAAACCGAAGGACTTGCAGGAATTTGCGATGCCTGTGGCCCATATGATGCGATATAAGGTCTATCATAACAAACGAAAAGTATTTGACCATTGGTACGACGCCCAAAGTCAAAGCTTTGACTATAATGAATTTTTAATTTTAGAGGAATTCGTGGACTGGAAGGTTTCCTTTCTCGACGAGTTGGCGAAGTACGAATACAACGCTTCCCTGATTTCGAGATTTTTAGAAAGGTTTTTCAAAGATTGCGCAAAAGTAGCCCCTCCTATAGATTGCTCGGCTGCGAGCTTTACGCCATTCAAAAATTTTCCTTCTGGATACAAAACTTCTAAACAGAAGAAAAAAACCGCTGCAGATGCGGTTAAAACCTACGTCACTACCGATCCGGGCAAAGCTATTTACGACCTATTCAAATTCGACGATGAAAGCGGAGTCATCCTGGACGACGCGATACCGGCGCCGATCAAGGCCGCTTTTACCCAATTAATGAACAAAATGCGAGCCGGGTAAGAATGCCTACCTTAGAATCCCAAACCTTCGCTCTGAAAATCCTGACCGATCTTTTGAACCGGACGAAAAACTCCCTCGGTGATCTCGTGATCGACAGGACCTTACTCGGCCAAGACCGGCTCCCCGATCTTTGGAGTACGATCTTTAACGTCGATCATCTTAGATTGGGTTCGGTTCAAGTTTCCGCACAGGATCCTGATAGCGGTAATTTTACTTTGAACGGCAAAATCGATCTGATTCCGTTCCAGAACAAAGGCATTCAACTCCAGAATCTAAGTGCGCAGATCCAATTTTTCGCTTCGAACGATTCCAGAAAGCCGGCGGAAACACTAGTTGAATGTACCATCGATTTTCAAGGACTTCCCTCGGAGTGGGATATCCTTTCTCTGTACCCGTACCTTCCGCCTTACATGAATTATCAGAAGGATATGCTTGCGGAATCCGCGCAAGAATCCTTTCTCAGGAAAATATCTTTTACACAGATCCAGACAAGATTCAGCTCTTATGATTTTTGGCAGGCCCAAAACGAACAAAAGCAAATTCCCGGATTGCAGCTCCGTACGACTCTTCCTTCGGATCCGAAATTAGGAGAGGAACTCTTACGCGCGGGATTCAACTTTACGTCCACGATCACGGCCGAAGGAGATTTTTGGAACGAAGTCAAAATCATCAAACCGGACTTGAACAATCTTTCCATTTTCGGGGTGATCGGAGCCGATGACCAAGGATCCGGGAATATTCTGATCGGGCATAGTCTGGAAGAAGCATCTACGCAACAATTTCCTTCCTTGGATATAGGCGGTCTGAAGATTGAACTTCAGAGGCTTTGCATCTATTCGGGATTGGAAAACATAGGCGGAGATCCGCCCGGATTTTTTTTCGAAGTAACTCTAGGTCCGAAAGAAAGCGGTCTGGATTTACTCGTACAGATCGGAATCGGCACCGGGAGCGCTCGAATTTTCGGTATTTTTGATCGAGGAATCACCCTATCCGATATCGAAGGCGTTTTGGGTCTTTCGAACCTGGCTCAGATGCTTCCTGCCGGACACGAATTAGGGCAACTCACTTTGAATTATCTGGAATTCGAAATTTCCGTTTCTCCCATGCTGTTGGGATCTTTGGAATTTCATATCACCACCGAGAAGCCGCTTTCTCTTTTCCAGGATAAGGTGGAAGTCACCCCTACTCTCGTCTGGAATCGAAGTTATCCGCAAGGATCCGATCTTCCGGTCACTACTCTCGTACTCGCCGGAGATTGGATTCTGGGGGGAACGGAATTCTACACTTCACTCGACCCGTCTTCCGGAGGCTTCTTCGTTTCCATGAAGAACGACCAGAGCTTGAATGCGAGCGAGCTGATCGATCGATTCTTTTCCACGAAGGAACTTCCGGACATAGATATCGTAGACTTCGAGTTGGACGGAAATTTCAAAGATTCGTCCTTTTCATTCGAAATAGACTGTACTTCAGATTGGGAAATCGATTTCGGGGGAAACCTTCCTGTCGTGGTTAGCCAATTGGGAATCCAAGGAGAATACGGTCCGACGGGAGATAACGATTCCGGAGAAGCGTCCAGCACTGGAACCATCGTCGGGGTGCTCCTTGTCGGAGATTGGAATCTGGATGTGGAAATCGATTGGGGGACTTCTCTCAGCATCGAAGCGCTTATTCCTGCTATCAACGTGACTTGGCTCATCGATCAATTGTTACACGAAATCCATATCCCGATAGAGTTACCCGATTTTATAATCAACGATCTGGACATAAAAATAACCCCTAAGACGAAAGAATTCCTCATCCAAGGAGATTCGTCCGACACGATCGATTTCTTCTCTGGATTGGACATGAGAATAGATTCTTTCAGAGCGGAACGGAAATTGACGGATTCCGCCCAGGGGATTTATTCCAATACTGCGCTTATCAACGTGACAATGGACGTGGGTGGAGTCGGCCTCGTTCTCTCCGGATCCTACAATTCCGAAAGTTCCGCCCAAACGCCCCCGAGCAGGGAATGGACCTTCAAACTCCAGCAGCAAAATACGCCCATCCCGTTCGGAAAGCTAATCGAAAAATTCGGCAACTGGATCGGAATCGATCTCCCCGTATGGGTCGGAGAACTCGATTTACAAAAATTTTATGTGGAGTTCAATGTAGGCGCCGCCGACAAATATCTCGTCGTTTCCGGAGACGTGTACGACGGAAGCAAACTTCTCGGAAGGTTCAGCTTGTTCGCGGAAAAAAAAGACCCGGAAGAAACCTATCTCGCGAGCGTTCAGGATTTTGCGTCTTCGGTCAGTCAGGGGACATACCAGTCTGCGCCCGATACCTATTGGGATTACGTTCTGGATCTGGAGGTCGAGATCGGGATAGACACCGCCGATCTTCCGGTAGTCGGCTCCGAAATCAGCTCCGTCCAGGAAGTGAAATTACAATCCATCGACTGTTCGGTCGCATCCAGAAAATTCACCCAGGCGGAAATCGCGGCTTTCACGGATAAATTGCCCCAAGGAGCCTTACTGCCTCCCGCGAAAGATATAGACAAAGGAAGGAATTTTTTTACGCATGTGGATCTCGGAAATTCGGTCCTTTCTCTCTCCATGCCCTTGGACGGTCCGAATACGGGCGGCGGGGGCAATTTTCCGGTTTCTCCCCTTCCCCCGAACGTTCCGATCACTCCTTCCCAAAGGACCACGGTAGACCAGACGAAATGGTTCGCTCTGAATCTGAATTTCGGAGCGGTAAGTCTACCTAGGATCGGAATCAGATTCGAAAATTCTAAAGTAACGTTTCTGTTGGACGCAAGTTTAAGTTTAGGGGGAATCCAAATCGGCCTGGCAGGTTTAGGCGTTACTAGTCCGTTCGATCATTTTCAACCTAGCTTCTCTCTGGAAGGATTGAGTGTAACCTATTCGAATCCTCCGGTCACCATCGGTGGAAGTTTTTTAAAAGCTGCGGAAGGATTGTATGAAGGCGAAGCGATCTTAAGTTTAAGCCAATTCGAACTTTCCGCTATCGGAGCTTATTCCAACCAAAACGGCACCACCTCCTTTTTCGTATATCTCGATTATTCGCAACCGTTAGGAGGACCTCCGTATTTTTACGTGATGGGTCTGGCTGGCGGGTTCGGTTATAACATGGCCCTCCACGTACCGAATGTGGATCAGATCCGATTCTTTCCCTTCGTTCAGATTGCCGAAGGTTCCGACCTTTCCTCCACCCCCGATCCGGTCGCGATGCTCCAATACTTGGACGAGAATAAAATCACGGTGCCGGAAGCGGGAGAATATTGGTTCGCCGCCGGAATCCGTTTCCTTACGTTCGAAATGGTGGACTCCTTCGCTTTGGCCACCGCGGAGCTAGGAAACCATTTCGAGTTGGATCTGGTAGGACTTTCTACGCTTAGTATCCCGAAAGGAGCGTCCAATCCGATCGCGGAAGCTCAGATGTCCTTGAAAGCTTCCTTCGATCCTCAAAACGGATTTTTCGGTATCAGCGCGCAACTTACTCCGAGTTCCTATATATTATCGCAGGACTGCCATTTAACGGGAGGGTTCGCGTACTATATCTGGCTGGACGGAGAACACGGCGGGGACTTTGTCGTGACTTTCGGAGGATACCATCCTAGTTTTCAAGTTCCTGCCCATTACCCGAACGTACCTAGATTGGGTATCTATTGGCAAATCGGATCTAATATTAGTATTCAAGGATATTCTTACTTTTGTCTGACTCCCGGATATTTGATGGCCGGAGGAGGACTGGACGCGGTATGGAGCTGCGGAGATCTCAGAGCCTGGTTCATGGCCTACGCCGATTTCTTGCTCCGATGGAAACCGTTTCACTACGACGCGGACTGTGGAGTGGACATCGGAGTTTCCTACACTTTCTCCATAGATCTGCTGTTTACGACGATTCATATCACCATCAGCGTGCATATCGGCGCGGATATTCATTTCTGGGGACCGGATTTTAGCGGAATCGCCGAAATCCATCTGTGGATCGTCTCTTTCTCCATCAGTTTTGGGGACAGTTCGGAACATCCGGATCCGATCGACTGGAAGGAATTCAAATCCTCCTTTCTCCCTTATCGAAACGGAGAAATCCAAGTCTGCGAAATCAAGCCTATTTCCGGTCTATTGAAGGATGTCGGTACGGATCCCTCCGCGAAAGTCCAATGGGTCATAAACCCTCACACTCTACGGGTTTCCTTATCCACGGCCATTCCTATCGTAAAGACTTCAGTAGGTAATAATAATCCGATAAGCGAAAATACGAATTTTGGAATCGCTCCGATGGACCGAAAAAGCTCCGATATAAAGGAATCGGAAGTGACCATTACAATCACGCGAGACGGGGAAAGTGCCGAGGATGATTTCGTTCTGACCCCGGTCCGTAAAAGCGTACCGGATTCCCTTTGGGGGGAATCTATGGCGGCCGATTTGAATTCCAAAACTCTACTTTCCGGAATTCTAATGGGATATGAGATCGGTCCCAAATCCCGACCGAATCCGGCTATTACCACGCGAATTCCAATTGTCCGCTTGGAATTCGCCGACGATCCCATAGTGAATGCGTATACCTGGGAAACGGTGACCGAGCCGAAGATGGATGACTCGAATTCCGACCAGCGTAGACAGAAAATACGATCCACGATTTCGGAATCCGCAAGCGCGCGACTGTCTCTATTCGCGGCATTCGCCTTTACGGCCGACGATTTCGATCTCGGCAATCTTTCCCGGGGAACGGATAACGCGTTCCTGATCGCCCCGAAAATACAATCTTAGGA
The DNA here is from genome assembly GCF_004771275.1 of Leptospira fluminis. Classification (GTDB taxonomy): domain Bacteria; phylum Spirochaetota; class Leptospiria; order Leptospirales; family Leptospiraceae; genus Leptospira_B; species Leptospira_B fluminis. The sequence goes on from NZ_RQEV01000009.1 coordinate 147,118, forward strand.
AGCGACCATGCCCGACGACAGAACGGTGGAATTCATACAGTATCATCGCCCGGATCTCATGTCCGGAGATTATACGATTACTTTCGATCACAAAGTGGATCTGGGGTTCGGCGATTCGGAGTCCTTTTCCGAAACCAAATCATTTTCCGTAAGAGGAGAGCGGTTTAAGATCGCGTCGGAGGAAATCGTCTCCTGTTTTCCCCCTGACGGAAGTTTTGGAGATTTTTCCAATTGTCTTCCGCATATCGTCATTTCTAAATCGACTCTCCCCTGGGAACGAACAGCGGGTGCGGAATCGAGCGGCTCACCTTGGCTCGCCATCCTTCTGGTCTACTCCACGGAGGCGTCTCAGATAAAATCCGAGACGCTCCCGATCGGGAGCCTAGGTTGTACCCTTGAATCCGGAGAGGATGCCAAAGATAACTGCCAAACGCTGGTAGTGTCAAAATCCTTTTTGGAATCACTCGTGCCTTCCGAAAAGGAAATGAATCTTCTCGTCCATGTTAGGTCGGTGGAAACCTCCGACAAGGTCAATCCCACCGAAACGGGAACGGGCGAATTCGCAGTCGTAGTGGGAAATCGACTAGGAAAAGCCGGATCGGCAAGCGTTGCCTATTTAGTTTCTTTAGAAGGATATTATGATCCTTTAATGAATAGCAGATATGCTGCCGATGCGAACGGAAACGTACGTATCGTTTCCCTGAAATCATGGAGTTTTTCCTCGGAATCGGAACAGTTCACGTTCAAGCATTTAGTGTCCAATTTGAATCGCTCCCCTTCCACGCTTCGCCTACCCGATTCTCCGAATCTATCCGGAACGGCTCTCGAAACGATTCGCGCCGGTTATCTTCCCGTTGCCCATCACTTGCGCCAGGGAGACAAAACGGTATCCTGGTACCGCGGGCCTTTGATTTCCTATCCGACCTCCCAGGCTTTCTCTCTTCCGGCCTCCGCGTCGGATGAGCTTACCGTTTATGATCCCGCAAACGGAGTGTTCAATGCTGCCTATTCTAGCGCCTGGGAATTAGGACGACTCCTTGCGCTCCAAAGTCTTTCCTTTTCGATGGCCCTTTACCGGTGGAAACTATCCCAAAAGAGACAAGACCTGCTTGCAAAGGAAAAGAAATTGATCGGCGACCTCTTCGGCGATCCGTCCATAGCCTCCTCGGAAGTTCCTTTGGGAACGGATTGGTTCTCGATCGTAAGCGATTGGCTCGGAAAACTCGGCCTCCTGATCGGAGTCCCTTTTTCTTATCTAGTTCCGGATGAAAGAATGTTGCCTCAGGAATCGGTGAGATTTTTCGAACTGGATCCGAACTGGGTCGATTCGCTTTTGGATGGAGCCTTCAGCATCGGTAGGTCGACGTCCGGCGATCTTGCAAAAGACAAGAAGACTCGCAGTACCGTCCGAAATTCTGCGACGGATTCCTCCTTAAAAGTTCGGGCTATGTCCTCCGATCCCTCACCCGCCCCGAATGCGCCCTCAAAAATCACCGGCGTATTGATCAGGTCCGCAGCGGTTTCCGGCTGGCCGAATCTGGAAGTCAGAGCTTATTCAACGCCTCAACAAGATGAAAACCATCCGGCCACGGACCAAATTTCGACTTTGAGAATGGACCACCTTTCGAAAGACGTACTTCTCTGCCTCTTTTTGGGGGAAGCTCTTCAGGTGGACGTTCAGCTTCCTTCGGAAGGAGTTCATTTCGGCCTGGATTTCGACGAAACGTTCAGCAAGGAGTTGAGAGATCCCGAGGGAGATTTAGAAAAGAATGTTATTCTAAATGACATTCCTTTTAGGGAAACGGTCGGACTCCTAAACGTAGACCTTTTTTCGGCCGCAATCGCGCAAAAATTAAACGTTCCGAAGGAACAATTCACGTCCGCACAATTCGCCTTACAGATGGTGGAAGGCGTGGATAAGATCAGTTTTTTAAAATCGTAAGAGGTTCAAGATCGATGCCCCAGTCCGTAGATTCACCTTCCTTCCTGATCGTTCCGGTAGACCTGGATGCCATGTGTGTGGGAAAAAACGATTCGGAACAGCGCACTTCTCTCACGGCTCCGGCTACCGCAAATTTCGTCACCTTACCTTATATCGGCGGTCCTCAAGGACCGTATCTCGGGGATATGTTCGTGAGCAAACCTTTCCAAACGGAGAGCATCCCCTTAAAGATCGGCGTTCATCTCCATTGGGCGCTTCCCGACTCACTGACTCGTGGAGTCCAAACCGAAAAGGACGACGGAAGTCTATTTATTCGATTTCCGGACGTTCCCAACCGATGGTTACTTACCAGAGTCTTAACGAACGAGAAAGATCCCGAAGTTCCGCAAACTTCCTTGAAATCCTGGGTGATCGAATCGGATTTCCTTTCCACGGATGCGAATTCCTATTTCGACCATACGAACATTCCCATGAATCAAAACGGGAGCTTCTCCTTTTCCGAGACAAATCCGCCGTTTCGCTATATGGGCAGAGCGATCGAACTCGAAAAATGGTCGGAAAGTTCCGATCCGAATGTCGAAAGATTCGCTCCGTTCACCGCGATCGGGTACGGGGAACCTAGATTCGCTTCCTATTACCCGAATTGTAGAACCGTATTCGGTTATCAAGACACGTTTTCCGACATAGTCAATTTCGATTCGGAAAACGTTTCCATTAGTTACACCGTTGTCGGTTGGTATTCGGACACTAGTAAGGATCCGATCCGTTCATCCGCCGATCTTGCCAAAACGCTGAAGTCCTACAAATGGGAACTCCCTAAGGGAACCACGGTAAGTTCCTTTTCCGGAATGGTTTGTGCCGGAATGTTGGGTCGGGTCGAGTGGAATCCGGGAAGAGATTATATAAAATCAGACACCGATTTGAATGCTACCCAAGTAGCGGTCGCGAATACGAATTCGGAAGGACTGGCGACCCTTCTTTCGGAAATCGTCCGTATCCCTGGACTGACTCGCGAACAACTAGAACGATGGATTGAAGCGTTGCAGATAGGATATTTGGACAAACTGAAGGATGTGGGAGCGATGGCGGACCTCGAACGTTCCCTTCACAAAAGTTTCTTCGAAACTTCCCGGGCCGAAACCCTTTGGACGATCGAATCGGCCGATCCCAAAACGCAGGACTCGACGGCACTATCCGAACAGACCTCGAAGGATCTCAATCAATTGAACCTCTATCAATTCGAATTGGATCGTACTTCTTCGCAAATCCTATCCATCCAAAAGCAGGTTTTTTTCGATTGGTACAAATTCATCGCATCCCTTTATCCGAGCTCGGACAATCCTCCTTCCGTAAGCTCCAACGATATACGAGAATACATCGAAAAAAATCTCGGCGACCAATCCCCCTCCGAACAGCTTTCGAATAACGTGAATACGTTGACTTCTCGGATCCAATCCTTATCGCAGAAAATAACGCAGGACATCGGAAAAAGCTATGTTCTAAAATCGATAGAAGCGCCTAGATTCTATCGACCGAACGATCCCGTCCTTCTGATTTCCGGAACGGATCTACAGCCCTCCCGCAGGTACGGTTTCGACGGATCATTTTCCGAGACGGGAGGGCTCCTCTGCAGAACGAACTCCCAAACGATAAGCGAATTTCAATTCGTCGCTGCAGATAAAACGTATTCAGTTCAATCTGACAAAATACCGAAATATTCTAATCTATTAAATTTACCGATCGGAAGCGTTCCGGACCTGATTTTATCCGAACTTTATTTTCTGGATGAAAGCCAATGGTCTATCCCGGTTCAGGCAGCATCCGTTCCTAAAGGGGCGATTTCCTCCATCATAGAACAACTTCGGAAAGAATTCGATGCCGGATCGGATTCTTTTAACAAAAACCATATTACCGGCGGAGTTCTTCCCTCCCCGCTCCAGTTCCGGACTTGGTGCCCGCCATGGCATCCGATCCTTCTTCAATGGAACTTTGCGTTCCGGCCTTTCCAAACGATCCAAAACGTTTCTTCCGGAGTTTCCCTGCAGGAATATCAGGAAGATTTGATCGAAAGGAATTTCACTCTACCGGAAGGAAATACGGATTTGAAGTATGGGGGAGAACCTCTAGGGCAGGAACAGAACTATTCCGGGTCCACTATTTTAACCCCGCAGGCGATCAAGAGTCTGAAAGATAGAGCCAAGGATTATCAGAAATATTCCTCTAACCCCACCGTCAAAAGTATTCTTGACCAGGCCTCCGGGGTCTCGGTTCTATCCCAGGCTCTATCCGGATTCAACGAGGCCTTGTCCATGCAATCTCAAGAAATGCAATTTCAAGCGCACGACCCTCTTGCCAGAGGATTGGAAAAAACCTTCAATCAAAAAGTCCGGAATTTCGTATCGAACTCCAACGAAACGTCTCCGCTTCCGGAAATAAACTTCAATCCGATCCGATGCGGACTCGGTCGCGTCCAAAAACTGAGAGTCGTTGACTCGTTCGGTCAATACAGGGATTTTACCATTCCACCCACGGTGGCCTCTAGAAGCCTTTCGATCTCGAACCCTACGTATCCGGCCTTTTTACCTCCGCGTTTTGTTCAACCGGCAAGGCTCCTTTTTCGCTGGCTTTCCGCCTTTGACGATTCGGAGGAGATGAACTGCATCAGTTCTCCGATACACGGCTGGCTTCTGCCGAATTATCTGGATGGAAGTATAGGAATCTACGACGCGGAAGGAACTTCTTTAGGAACCCTGGCTTCCTACGATGAAAACGGGGTATTTTTCGAAATCTCTCCTGGTGCCGGCTCTTTGGTTACGATCCGTTCCCAAGATCCGGATTTTGCGGACAAACTGGAAAAAACATTCGAAAATTATCATATACGTGAGATCGTTTCGGATATTTTGCGCCGAAATTCCTCTTTTCTAGATTCGTTTATCGGAACCCTGGATCGTTCCCTTCAATTCATCGAGCCGCAAAACTTTTCCGAAACCACAAGCACCGCTCAGCTGATCGGTAGGCCGATCGCCGTCGTAAGAGCGAAACTGAAATTGGAATTGAAAGGAAACCCCGTCCAAAACCAAAGTTGGTCCTCCTTACGGTACAATATCGACAACACCGATCAGTACGATTCGGCAAAGTTCCAGAACGTATCCTTTCCGTTACGATTGGGAAGCGCGCTGGAATACGAAGACGGTCTGCTTGGTTTTTATCTAGAAAAAGATTCCAAAACGGATTTTTCGAATTTTTACTCCGCACATGCGGATGCCTCCGACGGAAACATTCTTCTTCCTTCCGAAACCACGATCGCTTTAAAATCCGATTCGGAAGCAGAACCGACGACGGTAGTATTGCTAATCGATCCGAGAGCCGCAATTCATGCGACTACCGGAGTTCTTCCTAAAAAAAGGATCGATATTCCCAGATTTCATTATGCTTCCGCCTTAGAACGAATGAGCGTCACATTCCTCGCGGCGCCGGTGCTCACGAGAGCGGATCGCCTGGAAATGCCGTACCCGAAAATCGCCGGCACAAGCTGGTCTTGGATCCGAAAAGATGCGGCGACTTGGCAGGAACTTTCGCCGCTTCAAAAGCCCCGCACGGATGTGAACTTTCCGGGGACTCTCGTCCTCCGGGAAGGATGGCTGAAATTGAAGATATCTGAAAACACTAAAGCAGGAAACGAAAATTAAACGTACAACTCTAACGATTCATCCTCTCACTCTCTCTTTGTCGCCGCTCAATTCGGATTAAAGCGCAATCCTTCGATGTGCAAAGCACGGGTGCCACGTGATTCTCAAATCTAGATCGAAGTCGAAAGATAACTTGCCGCTTATCTAGTCGAGAGCGGAAATTTCTCTATGGGTTTACTGTGTACGCCTGGGATACGGGTCCCCCCGGGCCTTGAGCGGTCAAAACGAAAGTCACACTCTGAGGCGCATCCCCCGTGCCTGCGTCCACTGCGGCGCTACCCGAAATAGCGCTGGATACCAAAGATCCGTTCACCGTTAATTGGCAGGAAGAAGCACGAGCCGTCTGCCAATTTACATTTGCCTTCGCCGCTTCGAAGTAGAATTTATTCGACTGCCAGTACCCGCTCATTCCGGTAATCTGAACTCCGTTTGTAGCCGTAACGGTAATAGAGGAAGAAACCGGACCGTTGCCTCCCTGACAAGTCAATGTAAAAACGCTATACGTATTCGTTAAAGGAAGTTGGATACTTCCTTTTGCGGAACTTAAAGTAGTTCCGTTGATATCCAGAGAGGTGGCGGATTCCGTGTCCCAAGTAAAGGTGATTTGATCTCCTAAATTGCCGGAAGAAGTGGAGGCCTGAAAAAGATTGATTTTGACGGATTCCACCTGCACAGTCACGGAGGCTATGGCAGGACCGTAGAGCCCCTGTGCCACCAAAGTATACGTAGTCGTATTTTTAGGAGAGACCCGAACGGAATCGTTGGCTTGGACAGCACCGATCCCCTGATCGATCGAAAGGGAATGTGCAAATTGAGATTGCCAAGTTAAAGTAATCGAATCGCCGACTTTGATCGGACCGGTCGTAGAAGCGCTTAAAGAGCAATGCACCGGCTGGATCAAAATCCCGATCGCTCTGCTATTACTCCTACCGTCTTCCGTAAAAGCGCTCAGTCCAACGGAAAACAATACCGGACCTTGAGAATTTTGAATCTGAGAGAGAACCGGAACGAATTTGATTCCGGGTTGGACTGCTGGGAAAGTCTGGTAATTCTGGACGGTCTGGCCGTCTTGTCCTTGCATACTTCCGATATTGGAATTCAAGGTACAATACTCCGCTCCCTGTGTTTGCCATTGAACCGTTATGGAATCTCCGTAAGCGATCTGGGGTGGAGAAATGAAGAATTCGCTGATCACCGCTGCCGGAAGTTCCTTCTGTAGCGAAAAGCTGGCATAACCGTCGTTAAAACCTGGAATATTAAAGAATTCTACATAAGCATTGGCGATTCCCGGTTGTATATGACTTACCAAATCCGATATCTGAAATTCGATTCGATCGTTACTCCCTCCGTTTAGGAATGTGTCCGTCGCCGCGGTGAATTTCCATGTAGGAATATTCTGGATGACTTCCTTCGACGAAGTGAATTTATTTTCGTATTCTCTCAAAAGGGAAAGATTTGCGGTAGTGAGATCGGCGGCACTCGCCAAATCGCCTAACCCGATTCCGGTATCGAAAGAAATCCGTATATAAGAAATGTTCGCCTTAGCGGGGATTTTCGAGGAGTTCGGATTGGAATTCGTCAAATAGAAGTTTAGGCTATTTTCGTTGTTCGCAGGCGAATCCGAAGGCGTAAGATACACGATGGAAGAATCCTCAGGCTGAGAGATGAGAACCAAGTCCTGGTTTCCTGCCTTGGGTACTTGCAATACTTTTACCGAAGTCGTATAAATGCCGTCTCCAATAATCGAAGGATCCAAATTATACAAATTCAAATTTAGAGTTTGCGATATTTGGCGCGGAGAAGAGGTCTTAAACCCTGAAATCGCGATCTTCACGCTCCCCTGTGCCGCAATGGAAATATCTAAGGAAGGAGAAAGCATCAGATAATTCCCGTCATCGGAAAAGGTTTGAATCTTCCAATCCTGTCCCGCACTCACTTGAATCGAATTTAACTCCGAAGATTGGAACGTTTCCGGTAGATACACTGCGAGTAAAAAGGAAGAAGTACCCGGAGATTGATCGGATACGGGTTCCCCCTTTTTGAGTATGACCGGCTGAGTGCCGGTGTTTTGCAGTTCCACGGAAAACGTAAGATCCGCAGCTACCTGATCCCCTTCGGAATTCGGCACATAAAGGATAACGTTCTGTTGAGAATCCAGAGGGGCATAGAGAATGTTTAAGGATCGATTCATAATACTCGTATATTCAAAATAGGGAATCGACTCCGTTCTTTTCTAACCGAGTGAAACCTATGTCGGAACGATTGGAAGAAATTATGTGCCGAAATCAAGCCTAAAACGCGGCTTTTATGAAAATATAATTGTCTTTATCGAATAGGAACGGCAAAATCGATTAAAATTATCTGCGAAGAAAAGAAATTAAGGATCTTCTCCGTCGCCGTACCTTTCGTCGACAAAAAGGAAAGTTTCTAATTCCTTCTTCGTTTCAGGGTTTCGAGAAAGGAATTCACCTTCAAATTCTCGGGATCTATCGAAAAAGCGTCGTTCGCAATGGATTCCGCTTTGGTCCGATTATTCAAAGCCATGTAAATGCCGGAAAGATTCAACAGATTCTTAAAATGCAGCGGATTTCGTAGTCTCAATCGTTCTCCAAAATCCGCCGCCCTTTCGAATTCACGGCACTTTTTCAAAGTGTAAGAAATGAAGTAAAGCATCTCGTTGTCCAATGGATCCAAGTTCAAATAATCTTCCGCATAATGTGCGGCTTCTCGGTACAATCCTTTACGCAGATGCAGAAGCGTAAGATATTTCTTGATCAGCGGAACTCTATTATGAAGAGCCTCCAATTTTTGGAATATCGGTATCGCTTCACTGAAATTTTCCGTCTGTGCGATCCGTTTGGCCCGCCGAAACATGCCGGCAAGTTCCGTATTTTTTAGGAAGTCCTTATTGGGATCCGCTTCCGAAACATTTACGACTTCCTCCTTAAAAGCGATACGCACTAGAGAAAGATCGTCCGTAAGCATTCCGTTGGAAGTGATCGATTCGTATATTTTCCGAAGGGATCCTCCTCCTTGACGTACGAATTCGAGGAATTTCGTATGATCGTCGTTTAATTTCTTATCATCCTTTCCGAACAGCAAAAAATCGTCTCGTCCGTCGGATCCGGCGATGATCACATCTCCCGGCTCCAATTGAAGGGTTTTAACGTATATATGACCGTTGATTCCTCCGGTTCCCAATTTGCGGAACGTCATTTCGCTTTCGATGAAGCTGGCGACTCCGTTTCTATAAAGTACCGTCCATGGATGCTCCGCGTTCACATAATACAGGATTCCTACCTCGTCGTCTACCAACCCGATGACCAAGGAGACAAGCATCGAACCGTCGAAGCTTTCAAAGACCTTATGCAATTCCAGAAACGCGTCTTTTAACCATTTTTCCGGGGAATGATTCTGCACGGATTCGATCAGATTTGTCCGTTCCAGGATCGCTTCGAACACTGCTCCCAGTACGAGCGCCCCACCGGCACCTTGCATGGATTTGCCCATGGCATCCGCGTTTAAAAAGACGGTATATTTTTTCCCGCGTAAAAAGATCCTTTTTGAGGTACTGATGTCCCCTCCGATTTCGGAATCATAATTACGGAATTTGAATTTCTTTTTCTGCTCGGTAAAAAATTCTACTTTAACGTTTTCTTGAGCGGCCCGATTCACTCCCAAAGGTTTCAAAAGGAGCGACATGAGGAAATAATCCCCGTCCTGCTGTTCCTTTAGATCCTTCACTTCGGTTAACGAATGCTGGAGTTCTTTCGTTCTTTCATTTACTTTGTTTTCGAGATCCTGCGCGTATTTTTCCAGATTATCACGGGCGACAAGGATGCTGTCCGCCATATGATTGAACGAGCGGGCGATGAATCCGATCTCGTCCTCCACGCTCGGAACGAGCCTGTATTGAAGATTTCCGGAGTGAATCGCTTGCAATCCCGCTACAACATCGTTCATCGGACGAATCAAGGCGTATCGGAAGAAATATTTAAATCCTACGATTACGACAAACATGATGGAGATCAAACAAACTGCCAATATCGAAGAAGGTGAATGTATATAGCCTCGATAGACCTTATAATCGAACCCGACTTCGTATACGGATCCGCGAGTTTCATCCGGAATGAAATAGGAAACGAAATATTTCGGCGAACCGATTCCGGTGCGATCCCGATCGTTCATTCCTCGGTAGATTCTTTGCCCTTCGAAATAAACGGGGCAAAGGGATTGGGACAAAAGTGCGGAAAGTTTTTCCGAAGATGCGCCTTTTTTTCGGGCCTCCGAATACCTGTCGCTTACGATTTTCATCATCGCGGAGAGTCCGGGCTTGTTGGAATTCAAAATCGCGAGTACTGCACTTTCGTTTCTTTTGTCGGAAATTTGTACGAGTTTATTTCCCGCTCTATCGACGAATCCGTTCATTTCTCCGAAGAATCCGGACATCTGCGAATCCGAAATCGGTTCCTTCTCAGTAGAGAGTAGAAATTCTCGGAGACCCTCCTTGTATGGCAAAAACTCTGCTTCGTCCGTTTCAAAACCCGAAAGCAGAACCTCGGCTTTTTTCCATCTCTCGTTTCGTGATGCATTTTTCATGTCGGTTAACGCCGATCTAACAAGGAAAAGTTTGGCTTCTACATTCCCGTTTTGGATTTTCGGGATTCCATTCGTACCGCCGGCCGCATCGCTCGCGGTTTCTTGAATCGTTTCATACCCAAGAACGTATTTCAGATCCGCCGGTTGTTCCTTATTCTTAACGATCAGTTTGGCCTCTTGAAAACGGATCTTATCGTACTGTGCCTCGTATTCGTTTAGAATCAGATAGGCTACGATCTGAAAAACCAGAAAGAACGTCGCCATGGAGATTCCGATGATTCTGCTCAAAACGGTCGTCTTTTCCTTCGAAATATTCAGGTAGATCACTAGTAGCAGAAAGAAACCTATCACAAAGGAGAGATCCACCGCCTGCTGGTATACGATCCTCGAAATCAAACCGTTTCGATTCAAAGCGTTCGTTAAGGCAGGGATTACGGAGATCATACAAAAAGCCAGAAGCATGTAAATTACGGCCCTTCTTTCCCGTCCCTTTTCGGAAAATGCCCTCCAGATTCCGGCCGCAACAAAGACGGTATTGTATACCAAAACGATTATGGAGTAGTATTTGTAGAACGAATACGTTTCGAAATCCCGATAATGGTTTCCTTTAACGAAAATTCCGACACTTCGATAGGAGATTGCCACAAAATAAACGGTAACGACTCCGATCACGAAAAGCAGGAGCAGATATAAAGAAAGACCGAATTTTTCGTATTTCGGCGAGGGAAAATAAAAGAACACTAGGACCAAATGCGAGAAGGTCATTAACGCGGTCGGTATGACCAACCAGCGGTGATACACCCCCCAAACCTCGACGGTCATGAATCCTATTGCATAAGCGAAATGGAAAAGAGCAGCCGATAAACCCGCTCCCCCTAAAATCAATGCCGCCTGGCTCCTTTCCTTAATCGTAATAAAGAAAATGGCTATATAAAGGCAGAACAGACCGGCAAGAATGGAGCCGAACGAATAAAAATTTAAATATATGAAATCCATGGAATTTTCCGAGAGCCGTATCTTTTCCGAATGATAGATCTTAGCGGCTTATCATTCGAGAGACCGACCGCTAAAAGCTCTGTTGAATTCCTCTACTTTATACAGACTTTGGATCTTTTCGCGATATTTTTCTAAAATTACGGACCTCCTTAGTTTTTGCAGATTCGTCAGTTCGTCCCCGACTTCGAACGTTTTTTCAACCAGCAAAAAAGGAGAGATTTGTTCGAAAGATTTGAATCCGGATTTGGAATTATTTAAGGATTTGATTTCGGTTCGGAAGAGTTCTATCACTTTCCGATTTTTCAACAAATCCTCAATTGAGGAATATCTGATATTACGATCCTTTGCCCACTTTCGTAAGACTTCGAAATCCGGAACGATAATGGCGCCCAAATTTTTCTGATCTTGGCCGATCACCATGCATTGACTGATGAATTCCGAAGATTGAAGGCAGGCTTCTATCGGTACCGGTTCGACGTTTTCGCCTCCGCGCAATACGATGGTCTCTTTGGCTCTTCCCGCAAGTGTAAGCGTGTTATTGAAACCGATGATCCCTAAATCCCCCGTATTCATCCAACCTCCCTTAAGGGCCGCCTCCGTTTCCGCTTCGTTCTTGAAATATCCTTTCATAACCTGCGGTCCTTGAACAAAAATGATTCCTTTTCTTCCCGGTTTGCCCTGCACGAATCTTCCCGAATCGTCTATTTCGGATAACACTTCGTTCGTTTCCGATCGTACCTGTAACCTTGTCTTCGGTAGAATGTGCCCGACCGTACCCAATACCATTTGACGGAATCTGCGAATGGAAATCGTCGGCGAAGTTTCCGTCATTCCGTAACCTTCTAAAATCCTAATACCGATCGAGTCCAAAAATACGTCCACTCGGATCGGTAGGGCGCCGCCTCCTGAAATCGGAACCCTAAGTTCTCCTCCTGTAAGCATCATTCTGTACTTCGACAAAATCCATCGATCCAAAGTAAAGCTGTTCAGTACTGAAAAAATCGCACCGAGTAGAAAGAACATATGCTGAAATTCGTAAGAATACGAATGGATTCCGAACCAGATCCCCAAAGCGAAAAAAAGGGAGGACATATAAAACGGTCCGAGAAGAAGATAGACGGCCCCCATACCGATTCGCCTGAAAAAGGTCGATATAGTCTTTCTACCGCTCAGATCCAGCTCGTTTCCGGTCAAAAAAGCCGTCGCTTTTCTGACGTTTCTCGTATAGAAACAGGACAAATGGAAGATCGCTCTTGTCAGGGCGCTCGTTCTTGTGGAGTCGTTGATCTTGGCGAGGATTCCGTTTGCGAGCATTTCCCAAACCCGCGGAGCGGAACCGAATATCGTAGGTTTAAATTCCAACAGATTTTGCTTAAGTTCCGGAAGATTAGAATAAAACGTGGATGCTCCCGCGCTGATGCAGCAATATTCCAGAAACCTTTCGAATATATGCCATATCGGTAATATTGTAACCGCTCTGTCCTCTTTTTCCAACTGGAGCAGCGGAACAACCGCACTTATTTGATGAATCATATTGGAATGAGTCAGTTGTACGCCTTTCGGTTTTCCGGTAGTACCAGAGGTGTATATGATCGTAAAAAGATCATCCGATCCGATTTCACTAATTCTGCTTTCCGCTTTTCGGGATCCGTTTTGTCGCAAGAGGCGACCTTTTTCGATAAGATCGTAGATATGATATGCTCCCGTTTCCTCGTCTATAGGACTTTGGAGCAATATAAAGACGGACTCAGACTCCAGCAGGGATTTATTTCGCAAAATTCGGTTCAGTAGTTTCAAATTTTCGACGAATACGATCCTACTTTCGCTATGATTCAGAATATAAACGATCTCGGCATCGGTGATATCGGAACCCCGCGGAACGTCGACACATCCGGAAAGTAAAATGGACGCATCCGCTAAAATCCACTCGACCCGATTATCGGAAAGGATGGCCACATGTTCTTTTGGCTTTAAACCTAAATGGAGTAACGATTCTGCCAAAGAGAGTGCGGAAGAATACAACTCCGAATAGGAAAGCTCGCAAATTCTCTTCTGGTGATCTCGATAACGAAAAGCGGTTTTGTCCCCGAATTTTTCGGCGGAACCCTTAAATAAATCGGCCAGCGTTCTCATATTTCGTTCTTCCTTTCGCCTCGAACTTTTTCGCTTTGAAAAGTCTCCTTTTCACTGCATCACGCAGTATAGCAGCGATCCGATTCTGCGACTTGAACGCTACGGCTGAATCCGTCGGATTTCTTTGAAAGATTCGGCTAAAACGTTCCGGAAGTTTTTCATATTATAATACAACAAATATTTTATAATAACAAATTCCGGATTAAGCCGATATTCCTTCTCATTCTTTAGGCGAAGGAAAGATCTCTTCCTTGGAGGCGTAGGAAAACCTTCGTGCATTCCAATCTCTACACCTCTGTTCCGCCTGCAAAAGTCCTTCTAAAATCGCGCCTCTTAACTCCGAGATCTCGTCGAATAAATGATCGATCACTCCTGTCGCAAAAGCATCATGAGAAGCTTTGGCCTTATTTCGAAAGGATTCTAGAAACTCCGTACGGAGCGTTTCCACCTCTTCTTTCTTTCCCTCTTCTTCCAGGCGCGCCACCTTTCCTCCATGAAAAAGGTCGAACGCCGAAAATGCTCCCATTACCGCCAGCGTACTCTCTTTCATGGAACAGTACGAAATTCCGGGTCTTAAGAATCCGCTGAATGCGTGAATTTGCCTTCCTCCGTAATTCTGTCGTAAAACTACGGACACGACCGGATTCCTGGAAAGAACATTGATATCCAAGGATTCTCCTCCGATCTGTTGGATCCGGAGTCTTTCCTGTTTCAGCCCAGGCACAAAGCCCGGCGCATCTGAAAGCATCACCAGAGGAATATCGAATTTGGATAAAAACTCCATAAAGATCCGGAATTTTTCCGTTCCGGAAGCATCTGGAGCTCCGCCGTCTTTCGGTTGGTCTGCGATAATTCCTACCGTTTTTCCGGCGATCCTTCCGAGCCCCGTAATCAAACTCGATCCCGGATCGGCCTGAAAGAATTCCAAAAACGTACCCGCATCCAGAGCGGCTTCGATTACGGAAGAACGCATATCGTAAGCCTGACTGAGATCCTTCGGTAAACTCGGCACACCCCGGACCGTATCTTCTTGCATTCGATTTCTATAACGAAGCAACGAAAAGACTTCGCCAGCTACTGAGAAAGCTTTTCGTTCGTCTTCCACCAGAAAAGTCGGGGTCTTAAATAAGGATCCGGCCGATAATTCCCGTTTTTCCTTCCGGTTTTCTTCTACTAGAATCCAGACGTCTCCCGAAATCGTATTTTCGGACAACTTTAGACTTTTAGAATCTTTAACGATATGAAGAACGGGTTCCCGATTGGCGGACAAAAGATTCAATATGTCTCTGCCGATCCGGAACGATTCCCCGTCTTCCAGATAAGAGTTGCTGAACCAAGTCCTACCGTAAATCAATAATACTCCTGTTCCGGATTTACGTGCAATCCTCAAAGACTCTTTAGCTTTTATTAATGAAGCATAGGAATGAAACCCGAACTCGGACCTCGGCCCTAAACCCAAGACCGGAACTCCCTTCAATCTCAAGAGCCCGGAGACTAATGCTTCTCCGCCGGAATAGTTATCTTTGATCGATAAAAAATCGCCTTCGTCCGATGCGGATCCAAGCACAGCTTCCGATATGACGTCCCGATTCCGCATCTCTTGGTCAGTCGCAGATTTTCGTTCGGAAAGAGACCCGATTTCCTCATATCGATATGCCGGATCTCCGAAAAGGATCTTTTGAATCCTGCAAAGAATCGAAATCAAGTGGACTTTATCGTTCGCTATGAAGTCCACTGTTCCCGTCCCTCGCCCCATGATCTTAGCTCCGCCGATCTCGTAATTGGTAAACCGTTCCCCGGTTACGGACTCGATTACCGCTGCGCCCGTCAAAACTCGATAGGACTGCTCTTCGTCTAACAGGACTTGAATGGATGCTTGGGAAGAACCGTACACGTCCAATCCTGTGGAAGACCCTACGCCTACCGCGACGATCAAACATCTCGACGGTCGATCCTCCGGAAGATAAGGTCTGAGGTTCAGATCCTTCAATTTGTGTATTACGGAAAACAATTCTGGAATGGCAGGATCGTTGTGGGATTCTATAGCGGCCATAAATTCCCTGGCCGGCACCCGTCCCGTCAGAAGAGAGTTCACGAAAAACCCTTCTGCAGCGCGGTTTAAAGAAACCATTCCCTCTTTGATATTAGCTCCTGCTCCGTCGTTCCAAACGTAAAGGGGAAGATCCATCCGGTAGGAAATGCAGGCTGCCGCGAAGTATTTTCTTCCTTCCTTATCCCCCGTCGCTCCTCCTGCGACTCTCGAATCTTTGAAAAAGAAAACCGCTTCCTGTCCCGAAATTTTTCCTACGAAAATCTTTGCACCGATCGGAATCGTCGTAGTTTCTTCGTATTCCGGGAAATCAAGTCCCGGAATGGAGATCTCGCGGAAAGTGTCTGGATCGAACGTTTCTTCCGCCCATCTTTCCAGAGGCCATTTCCCTTTTTCATACATTTTGGAATTTTTAGGTTCGACTTCCTGCGAATAAGGAAACCTTATATCTTCTTTTCCTAATATATCCATCCTAAGCTTTCCGTCCCTAAAAAAGAAGGAATAAATCTTGGATTTTTCGGGTGCGCCTAATATTTCCAGAGTCAGTCCGGAATAATCCGCATGAAGGAAGAACTCCATAATGGAAGCGGCGCTGTTTCGTAGGATCTCATACTCTCGATCTCTTACCGGAGAAGGATTGCCCTGAAAGGGAGTTTTCCCTTTTTCGGTCACGAGCTCCAAACGTATAGAAGACGCCAAATGATAACGGTTGGCGGCGGTTAATAAAGATACCGCGGCGATGCACTCGTTTTCCAGATTCTCGTTAAAGGATTTCCCTTCCGAATCGACTCCGGTACTTTCCGAAGGATCGGAATCCAGTCGCGCGACGAGTAAAAGCTCGGTTTTTTCCTTCGACTCCGTTACGTACAAAAAATATCTCTCGGAGGGAAATTCCAAACGGCGAATTTGTCCCCTGCCTTTCCAATAATCCAGTTTTTCGGAGAGTAGAGCCGTAAATTTCTCCGAAACGTTTTCGGAGGCTAAAAATAGATCGGATCGGAATTCGAAGAGTTTCCCACGATCGAAATCTTGTTCCGAAACCAAATCCATCGGCTCCCGGGTAAAAATCTTGTATTTGGATTGGTGTCGCTTAGCAAGAGTCCGCACCCCCTCAGGAATGTTAAACGAATTGGATTTTCTTTTGTTCAGAATTCTTTTTAGTATTTTTTCAAGCCTTGGATCCCTATCTCTTTCCTCCAACGCAAGCAACTCGTGCAGGTAAACGTCGAAAGCCTTGGCCGAAGGTAGGAAAGGTTCCAACGCTAAAAGGATCTCTGCATAGAAATCCGGTTGAGCTAACTGATTCCTATAAGAGGAGAGTATGTAACCGAAGGCGATGCCTTGGTCTTGCATCCGACGGAATTGCGTCCAAGGCTTCGCTCCATAAAAGGCAAACAACCTGGAAAGAAGTTTTGCGGTATCCTTTGCGGGCTTAAATCCCTCACGATCCCAATGAATCAACGCTCTTTGTAATTCGCTAAAATGGGAACGACCAGGAAGGAAATCGGACAAGAATAACCGCTTCGTCAAAACGATATATCGGAAGAACAATTTGACAATATCTTCCCACTCGCTTCTTTCTTTCCGATTTTTGAGTATCTCTTCCTTTTCAAGTCCTTTTAGAAGAGCGGAGATTTTACTTTTTGTTATGGATCCGGAGCAGAAGCCCAACAGCCAGGACCGTAACAAAAGCCGGACCTCCTTCCTCTGGACCGCGGAGTAAGGTCTTTTCATCAAATCCGCTTCGCGATCCTCGATACCGTCCGCAGGAACATCGCCCCATTTTTCCAATCTAGCTAAAGAAGAGGGGGTTTCGGTATCCAGGTTCTGCTGTTGCGCGCTCTCGGAGAAAATCAGTCGGGAGGAGTGTTCGGATACCGACTCGGATGAGTTGAACGTTACTTTCGCGAGAATTTCCCCTTCCGCAAAACTCTTTCCTAAAATTTGACCGGAAGCGGTATTTCCTTGAATCAATCTACTGAGATCCCCCTTTTCGATCAGGTAAGACAGGACTCCGTCGATCGGTGCCTTGAGTAATGTCTCCATTTTCATGGCGGAAATAACGATCAGAGAATCTCCCTTCCTGATCGTACCTCCTAATGTCCAAGGCTTTTTGGTTTCCGGGTTCTCGCATAATTTTACGAACGTTCCTTGGAAGGGAGATCTGAGAACGCCTGCGTCGTCTCCGGAATCCTGTTTGCTTTCCGACGTGATTTTCAGACGGGAATAGCGTACTGCCCCTTTTGAATCGAAAAAACGGATCAATTGAAAATTCGGCTTTGCGTCGATCTTTACGGAAACATTTCTATCTCCGGATTCGGCCAATAATTGAAGCCCATCCCTGGAATACCGACTGACCCTAACACGCCTGAGCGGAAGGCACTCGCCCCCGATCCAGAATTCGGATATACCTGTCCGTAAAAGAAAAACGTTATAATAGGAATCATTGATAAAAATTTTATAATGCGCGGGGGATTCTGTTTCATTATCGGAATATAGGAGTTGAGTCAAATTCCGTTCCCTAAAAATCTCCGAAACGGATCTTCCGGTTTCCCTAAGACTTTCTCCTATGCAAGCGTAAGTTATGGATTCTTCCAATAGATCCGTTTTTGCCGAAACCAATTCGGGAAACTCGTCCAACAACCTGTTGTCGTAATCCCCCTCGCGAAATTTCGGATGTCGCACCACGGAAAGGAGTTGTTCGATATTGGAAGTGATTCCGCTCATATAGATTTCACTCAAAGCGCGTTCCATGCGTTGCAAGGCTTCGAACCTATTTTTTCCGAACGCGAGAAGCTTTCCCACCATGGGGTCGAATTCCCCCGGTATACTATCCCCTTTTTTGAAACCGAAATCGCAGCGTATTCCGTTGAACGTAGGCAACTCCAACTCTTTGATTTTTCCGGGAGAAGGAGAATAATTTTGGTAAGGATCCTCCGCGTAAATTCGACATTGGATCGAATGTTCTCGCTCACGAAATCTGGACTGCAAGGCGGAATGGTACGGGATTTGATCTTCACGATCGTCGAAAAGGAAAATTTGCCATTTGACCAAATCCACCCCCACGGATTGGTCCGTAACCGCATATTCCACCTGCAGTCTGGTATTCATTTCTAAAAATCCGAATTGGCCCGTTTCGCGATCCAAAAGGAACTCTACCGTGCCGGCTCCGCAATCGTTAGAATATCCGGAAAGTCCCGCTATTTTTTCGGCGCCGGAAAGTAACTGCAGTTGGGTCGAATGAGGTAGAAAATGCTCTCCGGATTCTTCTATAATCTTTTGGTTTCTCCTTTGTACCGCGCATTTGCGGATTCCCACCGCGATTCCGTTAAAAATCTGCACTTCGAAATGCGCCGGCCTTTCAATGAATTTTTCCAAATAAAAGGTCTCGTTTCCGTAGGAACTTCTCCCGATCCGAACGGCACTCTCTATCGCAGGCGCCAGTTCCTGCGGATTGCGAACGACGAGCATTCCCTTTCCGCCTCCTCCGGCGTCGAGTTTAAGGATGATTGGATACCCGATTCGTTCCGCTTCGATAAGCGCTTCTTCTATACCTCGTATGGAACCGGAACCCTGAAAGAGCGGGACTCCGTTTTGGCTGGCCAAATGTCGAGCGTCCAATTTGTTTCCGACTTTCCGCATAACGGAAGCCTTCGGGCCCATGAAAATGATTTCCCGTTCGTAGAACTTCTCCGCTTCCCTTAACATTTCTACGAATTCGTAATTTTCGGACAGGAAACCGTACCCAGGATATACAGCGTTTGCTCCGCTTTCGAGCACTGCAGCACAGATCACCGGTATATTGGCATAATTCTTTGCCTCGCCTATATAGACCACTTCATCCGCGAACTCGAACCAGGACTGTCCCCTATCCTTGTCCGCTACCACGGCAACGGAACGGATTCCCTCCTCATGCAGTGCGAGAAAAAAACGTTTTGCGATCTCGCCTCTGTTCGCAATCAACACTTTCTGAAGTTTGCCCTGTCTCTTCGGTGATTTGAACGCCTTCGTGCGAAAAGTCGCGTTCAATTCCCTCAGTTTCACGCGACAGGATTCTATCTCCGAAATTCCTTGCGTGAGAGAGATCGTTCCGGATTCGTATTTTGGAATTGCCGTCTTTTTCATCTCTTCCTCCTCAGCGCTTTGCGGACTCCGGTAGGCGGAATTCAGCGTTTAAAAGAACCGACTCTTCCCGTTCAGTTTCTACGAAAGAATGCGTTTTTCTTTCGTAAAGTTTCGCGCCGACGTCCAAACGGATTTCGTTGTATTTACGAAGAGCGAAGGCGTTTCTTTTTCCGAGTTTTTGCACGTACTCCCTTTTTTGATCGGGAGAAAGCTTTGCCCAAAAGAAGTTGCGATGTAAGAGTAATGCCAGAGCACCTATATGACCGAATCCTAATGTAGTCAGGATTCCCGCCTTCCAATCGTGCTTTCCGAAAGAGATGGATTCGTCCGTAAAACAGATTTGCGAATACGCATTCATATCG
Organism: Leptospira fluminis; assembly: GCF_004771275.1. Classification (GTDB taxonomy): domain Bacteria; phylum Spirochaetota; class Leptospiria; order Leptospirales; family Leptospiraceae; genus Leptospira_B; species Leptospira_B fluminis. The sequence goes on from NZ_RQEV01000009.1 coordinate 167,014, forward strand.
AAGTCCACGTCTTCCAGGTTTCTGTTTCCGGAAACGGTTCCTTCTTCGATCGCCTGAAGAAGTCCGATCATCTGCCAAATCGCGGCACCGGCTTTAGGATGACCCGTTAGGGATTTTTGAGAAACGACAGGCAATAGGTTTCCGGGTGTTCTTCCCAATTTTCCCATAATGGTACACAACAGCTTATTTTCGTTTTTATCGTTGGCCTTAGTGGAAGTGTCGTGTTTATAAGCGACCGCGATCGAGTCCGCATCCAGACCGAAATTTTCCAGCGCGTTTCTCAACGGGGAGATCTCGGTTTTGGATTCGGCCGCCAAAGAAAGCAGCCCGAGCCCGGGCGCGGGAATGGAAGTCTGGATTCCGTCCGTTCTGGAAGCCGCATATCCTAGAATTCCGTAAACGGGTAACCCCATTGCCAGAGCCAAATCCCCTCTTGCCAACAGAACGACTCCGCCGCCCTGAGATTCCAAAAATCCGTTTCGTCGGACGTCGTTAGGACGGCAAACGCGAGAGGGATCGATTCCGATTTCAGCCATATCGTCCGTGTTCGCCGTCGCATTCATATCTCCGAAACCGATCATACTCTCTTCAGCCAGATCGTCGAAGGCTCCTGCGATCATGAATTTCGCTTTTCCGGAAAGAATGGAATCCCGGGCCAATTCCAGGGATACTCCTCCGGTCGCGCAAGCGGCGACGGGCGTCTGCATGACTCCGTAGATTCCGGCATATGTAGTGACCGCCCAAGCGGCGTTCACATTGATCAGTGCCTCTTGTAAAGCGTCGTGTTGTCTTTCTTCTCCTAGTCGATAATCCAAGAACAATCTTTTCAGTTTCTGCATTCCCCCCATTCCTGAACCCACACTCGTCCCCACTTGGCTCGGGTGAACGTTTTCGAAAAGTTCGAACGGATCCAATCCAGCACGAAGATAGGCCTCGCAAGTACAGTAGAGGTTAAAGACGGTTACCGGATCCACCTGCCTGACCAGATCCTTAGGAATCCCGTATCTTTCCGGATCCCAACCGTCCGGAATCTGCCCGGCCACACGTCTTTGGATTCCGGCCGCCTTCTTGACTTTCAGCACGGATCCTTTTCTTCGCTTAATAAACCATTTCTCGGACTGAGCGTTATGGTATATTTCGGTGATTTCCGGTTCCGCTTTTTTAAGCTCTTCCGCTTCCTCCGGACCGGATACGGGAATGTAGAAATCTTCTTCCAGCACGATATCCGTGAATACCGGTATGGACGTAGGATCGAATCCGGAACTTTTTTTCTCTACGATTCGGATACCGGAATGTTTCAGGATTTCGGATTCGTATCTTTCCTTCACTTGCCATTCCGGAATTTCCTCTCCTGTTTGCGTGTCCGTCCAAACGCGGCCTTTTTCCCCGGCCTGATAACGAACGTAGCCCATCGTCCATGCCATTTCGAGACTAGCTTCGAGAGATAGACTGCCGTTCTTTTCCAATTCCCAACGGGTCATGGAACTTCCACCGGGACCGATTTCGGCGTATCCGACGATACACACCATTTTTTCCGGTTCGGGAATCGCTTCTTTTAGGAATCCCTTCAAGTCCGCATCTACCGGAATCTCGGGGAGACGGAGCCCCTGGCTAGGTAATTTCCGGATTCGTTTTTCTTGTCTTGGCTCTTCTAGATTCCGGAGGACGGATCGAAATTCCGAATTCCTTTTCGACCTGGATACGACTTCCCCTCTAATCTCCGCGAGTATTTCTCCCAATCCGGTAACGTTTCTCAAACCTCCGGTAAAGTCCGCTTTTACCACTTCCTGAGATTGGTTTCTCTGGCTCCAGGCAGCTAAGCCGATCAGTAAGTAACCCATCTCCATTTTCGAGAAAGTCCGAATGCCTGTTTTATCCTCTAGTATCGGAGCGAGCAGATCGTTCGCTTCCATAAGCCCTGTTCCCCTAACCCATCCAATAACGGATCCTAATATGCGAACTGAACTCCCCCATTCTTCCCTTTCGGAGAACCTTTTCCGGAACAAAGTTTCCAATCCGATTTTGGTCTCCGAATACATTCCGTCTCTTCCGAACATTCCATGGTTCGGAGATAGAGGAAGAATCACATTGAGTTTTCCCTCGGAAACGTCCGATGCTATCCTGGATCTTCCCAGTTCGCCGATCAATTTCTCCACTCCGACAAGCATGACACGAAGGGAAAGTAAGGATGAATCGTCTAACGCGGAAGCCGTGTTTTCCTCTCCGACCGCGGCAAACGGAAGAAGAAAGTCCGGATACCATTTTTTTGCGGATAACCGCTCGGACAGGGAGCGAATGTCCGAAAACGAACCTTGCGAGAACGGAACCACTTCCAACGAAGCGCCGCGTACCCCGAAGCGCTGAAAAATCCTCTTATAAAATTGAACCCTTTCCGAAGAATACGAAGTCGTGGTCAAAACGACCTCGGCTCCCCCGAGTAAAAACGCCTTAACGGTTTCCAATGCGATGGAATCCGGTCCGGCTCCGGTAACGAGCACTTTCTTGCCTGCAAAGGAAACGCCTATTCTACAAAGTTCGTTCAATACACGGGTGAATTCCTGCGTAGCCTTCGTATCGGCACGAAAGGTATTTCCCGAATCGGCGCTCGTTTCCAGAACGGAAACACGAGAGCCTGGCCCCGACCATGGATCGGATTTCACTTCGATTTCTTCGCAAAGAAAAGATCCGGATTCCGTTTCTCGAAGGTTCGGGCGAAGCACGAGCCGAGGGTAAACGAAAATGGGATTCTTATTTTCCTTTCCGCAAATCCGAGAAAGTAGACGACCGAACTCTTTGCTCGCGATCCTGCTGCGATCCGCTTCCTCCACCGTCCTCGGATTCCGAATCCTAAATTCGAATTTTTCTCTCCAAAAATCCAAGACTTCTTCCAACTCCGAATTAACGACGTTTCGGAAGTAGAGAATGTCTTCCGGTGAAAATTCGGAGTTCTCCCCGTTTGAAAATTCGGCAGCGCGGACTAGAATTCTTTTCTTGGCCCATTGCAGAGAATTCCGGAAGGATACGATTTTCTTTTCCGAAAAGATCGGGGGAATCGGATCAGGGGAAAGTGTGACGGTAGAACGAGCGTTCTCCAAAGAATTTAGATCCTGCAACAGGAATTCGGAATACGGATCCTCATCCAAAAGTCGCTTCTTAAGCTCTCTGAGAGATTTTGCAAAGGCTCCTTCCAGGCCGAAGTATTTCCGTTCTAGAGCTTCCAAAGCTGCGGCGTCCACTTTCATTCCACCGCCTCCGACGCCGAGAAAGTGTTCCTTTTTGGGGATCGTAATATTTTTCCAGACGGCAAACAGATCCAACGCTTGGTCCAGCCATCTGTACGCTTCTTTCGATCCTGAAATCCTGGACTTTAATCCGATCGGACTTAGTTTTCCTTTTCCAAGAGAATCCCCCTCTCTCGCCAAAAGAGGGAGATGCGAACTTGCGGCAAAAACTCCGCTTTCCGACAAAAGCCTCTCCTCTTTCAGGTGGCGGAAAATTTCCTTCCGACCAACGTCCGGCGGAAAGAACTTTTTGATCATATCTTCGAAAGAACTTCTTAGGTAAGGCCCGGGCTGCTCGTAGATAGCTTTGTCGTTTAAAACTTGGATCATATCCTTTAAAGGTTTGTCATGAGCTCCGTCCAATGCATTCGTTCGAAATTCGGCTCCGATATCCGCGAGCGCCTGATTCCGCTTAGAGGAATTTCCTCCGAACAGTTCGTCCAGACTGGCCGTTTCGGAAATTTCTTCCGCTCGGATTCCGGCTTTCAAAGAGATCAACGCGAACAATGCGTCTTTTTTTGCCAAAGGCAAATGAACCGGTTCTAAGGAGCCGGACGCAAAGGAAGAAGGGATAGTTTGAGCCGACGTCTCTTCGGACACTCTTTGAGGAATCTCTTTCGGAGAAACTTCCTCTAATGCAACTTCTTTGGTGTCGACTTTCCTGCTCCACTCCGCCTCCGGGGCGTCCTCTTTTTCGAAGAAAACCTCGTTACGATTCTCTTCTAAATGCAGAATTTGGAAATCGGAGGAATCGACTTTTTCCTTTAAACTCTGCCTGGCCATACCCGCCAAGTCTCCTCTCGCACCCACGTCGACAAAACGTCGCACTCCCATCTCTCCGAATAGGAGCTCCTGGGTTCGGATCCACTGCACGGGCATCGCGAATTGATAAGCCAAAAGTTCGATCAGAATGGTTCTTCGGATTTCGTTCGAATCCAGATCTTTCCGGTTTAGCTTCATGAGTTCCGCGATCTTTTCGCTGCCCGAAGTTTCGTGGATTTTTTTCAGAAAATCCGCGGAGCAACTGAACGGAAGAGCCACCAAATTCGGTATATATTTACCGTCCAGATCGTGTAAGGGGAGATCCTTCGGGATATTCTTCTCCAGAGTACTCCTGAACTCGGAAACTCCCGAAAATAGAATCCTGGAATGGAACGGAACGTCGATCCCCTCCAGTCGTATCGTGGTCTTTTTACCCCTTGCGAATTTTTTGCAATCCGCCTCAAGCTGTTCTAATGCTTTTATATTTCCGGTGACTGAATATTGCTTATCCCGAATATTATAATTCACTACCTCCAGATGGAGACCCGTTTTTTCCTTGGCATCCTCTACGAGTTGCAGGATTTTTTCCTGGTCCAAACCTACATGTCTGTTTCCAAGAACGACACTCATCGCGTAGTCGCTTTTTCCTTCCTGGTCCCGTGGAACCAACCTTTGCATCGTAAAGCCGCGATTATAAACGATTTTGAATACGTTCTCCGACTGGATAAACCCCCTTGCGGCCAAGGCCGAAAATTCACCGAGCGAATGTCCTGCAAACGGTGAATTCGGCACCAAGTAGCCTCTCTTTTTCAGAATCGCCCAGTCTGCGAGAGACTTTGCCACGAGAGCCACCTGAGTGAACTGCGTCAAGTGGAGCACTCCTTTCGGATGCACCCAATTTTTTCCGCCACAATAAATCGACGTGGGATTGTTTCTTACGATTTCCAGCAAAGAAAAACCTAATTCTTTTGTCGCAGTCCTCTCCGCTTGCGTCCAAATCTCTCTAGCTTCCGGAAATTCCTCTAAAAGCTTCATTCCCATTCCTTGCGATTGGGAACCTTGACCGGTAAACGCGTAAGCGGTTTTAGCGGGAGAAACGAATGCCTTTCCTCGAAGCTTCGTCTCTCCTTTTTCGTTTTCGACGGAGACCTCCAGAACCAGATTTCCTTCCTGTTGCGCTACATGATACGCGTTCAGTCTCAGTTCTTCGTCGGGATATACGGGTGATTCGAACCCTTCCTCGAAGGAAACCAATCTTCTAGGATCTCCTCCACATGCGAATCGGATCAAAATGTTCACCACCTGAGAGGAAGTCCATAGACCGTGCACGATCGGACCGTTCCACCCTCCCAGTCCCGCGAATTTGGGATCCGTATGAATCGGATTCGCATCCTTGGAAAAGACGGAATAGGAATCCATAGAACTCGGAGCGGTAAACGTTTCCGAAACGATCCGATATTTTTTTGCTAACGGTTGTTCCGAGCTTGAATTTTGAAACGTTTCGAAAACCCGCTCTATGCTAGATTTCCGTTTCTTATCGAACTTCTCAAAAAGTCTGAACTCCCCGTACTCGGATCGGTTTCCCCGGGAATCCGTCCGAGAAATGTTCCCTTCCGTCTTGAATTTATTCCGAGAGGTTCCTTCGACGGAAAGGGTGCGAGAGGATTGGAAATGGATGATGTCCCCCGCCTGAACCGTATCCGCTCCCTGCCTCTTCGATATCCAGGAGATGGTGCGGAAGGCATCTGCCTCCGCCTCCGAATTTAGTAGAATGCGATGATCGATAGGAATGGAATCGAAACGAAGAAGATCGCCCGTTTTTCCTCTTACTAGAAATCCGGTTTCAAATTCTGCGAGAAGCTTCTCTCCGGCTCCGATATTTCCTGAAACATAGATAACCAAAGAATCCGCGAATTTATCCACCTTCGAAATTCGAGAGGAACACAAAACCGTATCACCTGCCTTCAGACCGGAAAATTCAGGGTACCATTTGAATTTCTGGGATAGATGAAGCAGCTTAAAGAGATCCGTTTTAGGAAAGGAAAACAGGGAAGAGATCATACTCTTCCAACCGAAGACGACTCCCATCGATAAAGGAGCCGTAAGAGATTCTCCCTCCGCCAAATCCTTACGGAAATAATCGTTCGTGGCCGTTCTGAACCCGACGATGTCCTGATTCGTCAACGTGAATTCGTTATGCGAAATCAATGATGACGGATTCGGACGTCGATATGTAGGTCTAAAATCCGACGTACCATCCAGACTCCATACCTCCGCGTAAAAACCCGAAATCGAATCTGCGCGAAAATGCAAGTCCTCCAGAATCACGGAACTCGGGCGACCCTCGGAATAGATTCGTCTTTGAAAAGGAATCCGTTTCTGAGCGGAAGGATGATCGAAAAAAAGGACCAGTTCGGCATTGTTCGCTTCCGGAGAAGTCAATCGGACCGAGGGAATTTCCTCTTCCATCCTAAAAGCGGATATTTCCGTAAACCTACCGGACTCGTCCGTTTTCCAAGAGAAGCGTCCGTATTCTTCGGACGAAAACAGCGCGGGAATATCGGATATCTTTCCGCCCAGACGCGGATAGGATAGAGCCGCGGAAAGTATGCCTGTTCCTTGAGAGCTCAAGAAGGAGATCCATTCCGATCCATCCGAGAAATCTCCGGCGACCCTTCGGACTTCCTTACGGTCCTCGACCTGTAAGATCCGAATTTTATTCGTGTCTACGGCTTTAAATGCAGGTAAGAAATCTTTCCAAAAATCCGCTTCTATCCGTTCCGCTCCCCGTTTTGTTCCTTCTACGAAGTTCTTCAGAATATGAGCGACCGGCTCGTTTGCTTTTTGAATTCCGACCAATGCACGAGGACCCGGAATCCAGGCGCATGCTTCGGGACGCATTCCGATACAATGCGAATACCAAAGCGAATCGGAACGAATCCAACGCACCAGATCTTCGTCAAGTATCGGAATGAAATTGACAGGCTTGCCGGGGCGCCTGCAAACATCCAGGAAGAATTCCCGGTCTTCCGGAAGGAGATACGTGTCCTCACCTGCCGGATATTTTTTACTCCATTCTTCGATGAATTTTTCGGGATCGTCCAGTTTCTTCGGATTTTGAAGCAAGGAAACGGCATCGGATTCCACGGACGTCAGTCGCCCTTCGAAACGATATACCAATTCCTGAAGACGCGATCTGAAACTTATATCTATGAAAGGATGATCCGGCCAATTCCCCTCGGGAGAACGGAGCCTTTCCCCCGGACATACGAGTTCGACATACCTTCTTAGCACCCGATTATAGGTCATCGAATCCAAATCGCCGAAATAAGGCTTAGCGGTTTGATTCAAAAGATTGAATATCTTCTCCCGATTCTTTCTCACGTTCTCGCGAGCTTCCGTCGGTTCCACGCCTTTGGTTAGTCTTTCGGCCAATTCCGAAAGTTCCGTCCAGAGGTTCGAAGCGTAATAAATATCCGCGCCTAATCCCGATTTACCGGAAATCACTCCACCGGCGTCCTTTGCGTCTTTGGTTTTCTTCCAATCCTTGGAGCCGGACAATCTAACCAGCTCTTCCTTGATCGGTTGGGACGTCATACATTCCGATGCGGACATCAGCCTGGTACCTAGGAAAACGGCGTCCACCGGCTTTTTAACTTTAGGATCCCAATCTCCGGATAACCAAAGAGCTGCGTCCTCAGGAGAACCGATGCCGCCTCCCACCGCTAAAATTACGTTTGATCTTTTTCGAATGGAAGCGTATGTGCTCTGGACTAAATCCTCCAATTCCTCCCAACTGTGATGTCCTCCGGCCGCACCTCCTTCGATCTGTATCATTAGAGTGAGATGCGGAACCTTATCGGCGATCTTCAGCACCTTTTGTATCTGTTCTACGGTGCCAGGCTTGAAGGAATTCAGCCAAATTCCGAGCGAAGCCAATTCGTTTAATAATTTAACCGCTTCTTCCGTATCGGGAATTCCTGCGGAGACGGTCACTCCTTCTATGGGGAATCCTTCCGATTTACATTTCTTGACCAACGGAACGTGAAGATTCCAGAGATAAGAGTCAAGATAAAGCAGATTGATCACGATCCCGGTTCCGGAAGGGATGCCGTCTTGTATCCTTTTCAATCTCGCACGAAATAAATCCTCAGTAACCTGGCCTCCCCCGGCCCATTCCACGATATAGCCTTCCTTCGCCGCGGCGACGACGATCTCAGGCTCCACTGTCGAAGGAGTCATTCCACCTCCGAATACGGGAGGACGCCCGGTCCATCTGGAATAACGGTTGAGAGGAAAATCCTGTCCTGAGGAAAGTTTAGCGAATCGTACTGCGTAGTCTGACCACGCGTCCGGAAACGTCAAATCCAGGGATCTCGTATACGCGCGAAACCCCTCTTCTTGGCTCAGGTTTTTCGCCAACACAGAGCGTCCTTTTAGGAAGGGAACGGTAAGTTTCTCTACGAATTCGCCCGGACCGAAAGAAAGGACTAGATGTTTTCCCTCACTCGAAACCATGGATGAAAGGGTCCGATTCCAATCCAGCATATCTCTCGCGACCATCGAAGCGAATTCATAGGCGAGATTTTTACGGGATAAACGAATATCGGATCCGTCTCTCGTGTCGTATAACGGAACGGCAAGATCTTCCGTTTTCGGGAAAAATCCGATTCGATGAAAATCGGACTGAACGATCTCTACTACTTCTCTTAGAAAGAAGGAATGAAAAGGCATGGACGCATTGACGAAATTCCAAGTTTTCAAACCTTCGAATCCGGATCGGGACAGATAGTCTCGGAATTTCAGCAACGCCTCCGGAGATCCTCCGAAAACCTTATCGCTGGAATTATTCAGTAGACAAAGGCATATAATTTCAGACTTCGAGGAAGAGTTATACTTTTTCAGAATATCCTCGATCGGTCCGTTCGATTCCGGAAAACGCATCTGGGCCATGGAAGATGCATTTTCTCCTTTTTTTCCGAACCGACGCATCGTTTCCGGATCCAACGGCATATCAGGATACAGGATTTGTGCCCTGTAGATTAAAAAGAACATAGCCGCAAAAATGGTTTCGAAATGACGGAGAAAGGAAGCCTTGTCATTAGAGGAGGAAAATAACAAGCCGGCAAAAATCCCTTGGGAATGGCCGTAGACTCCGTTTGCACGTTTTCGAAGTTCCCACCAATCCTCTTCGTTTCTTAAAAAGCGGAATAAATTACCAGCCTGAGCGGCGAATACCAGAGGCACGCTGTACACCGAGGAACGCAGAAGAATCTCTTTCGGGATTCCTTCCGGATTTCTAAACCACTCCCGTAAGGAAAAGCCGTTAGGATACAAAAAGGAATATTTTTCAGAATCGACCTGATTCATGCAACGTTCAACGACGGAAAATAAAGAGGAAAAGAATTCCGAATTTTCTCCCTCAGTTTCGTATAGGGAGAGTAATTCCGGGATCGGGTTACTTCCTTGACCCGCGAATAAAATGGAGGTAAAAAAGTCTTCGCTACTTTCCCGATTAATGAAAGTTATCGATCCGTTATTCCCTTTTTCATTCTTTTCTTGTAAATCTTCCATATTCGCAGTCTTCATTTCGTCCCTCTGTTCATACCAAATATATTTAATATTATATTGATCATTTTATAAAACCATTATGCCTTTATTTCGATTGAAGGAGCATCTTAGAAATCACGATACGCTGTATTTCGCTGGTTCCTTCGTAGATTTCGGTGATTTTAGCGTCGCGAAACATACGTTCCACTTCGTAATCGGTGATAAAACCGTAACCTCCGTGAATTTGGAGCGCTTCCTTCGTTACGAACGTAGCCGCTTCCGAAGCCGAAACCTTACACATGGCGGATTCCATCGCGTAGTTAGGGAGATGATCTTTTGCCCAGGCGGCGCGATACGTAAGCATCTTGCTTTGTTCCAAACGGGTGTGCATGTCGGCTAACTTGAATTGAATCGCTTGAAGATCTCCTATCGGTTTTCCGAATTGCTTCCTTTCCTTCGCGTATTGAAGAGATCTTTCAAAAGCACCTTCTCCGATTCCCAAAGCTTGGGCAGCGATTCCGATTCTTCCTCCGTTTAAGGTTTCCATACTTATTTTAAAACCTTGGTGTTCTTCACCCAAAAGGTTCTCCACGGGAACTCGCACTTCGTCTAACGCGAATGCGGTAGTATAACTCCCGCGGATCCCCATCTTACTTTCGTTTTTGAGAATCACGACGCCCGGACTTTCCAAATCAACGATGAAGGCGGAAATTCCCTTGTGCCTCAGATTACGATCGGAACTCGCAAAGACGATTCCGGTCCCGAGAAACGCTCCGTTCGTGATGAAATTCTTGCTACCGTTGATTATGAAATATTCCCCGTCTCTCTTATATGTGGTGCTTAGATTGGCCGCGTCGCTTCCGGCATCCGGTTCGGTTAACAAAAAGCATCCGATCTTCCTACCCGTTGCGAGATGCGGCAGCCATTTCTCCTTTTGCCGATCGGTTCCGAATCTGTAGATGGGATCACAAGCCAGAGAAGTATGACCCGAAATGAGCACTCCTGTGGACGCGCACGCTTTAGAGATTTCCTCGATAATGATGACATAGGAGAGAATGTCCAATCCTGCTCCCTGGTATTTTTCGGGAAGATAACTTCCTAAAAAACCCATATCGGCCATTTGACGGATCAGTTCGTCCGGAATTTTATGTTCCGCATCTATGGTCGAAGCGATCGGTTTAACCCTTTCGTTTACGAACTGACGAACACTGTCCTGCAAGATGAGCTGCTCTTCGTTTAATAAAAAATCCATTTCTAAACTCCCTCGATCTGCGCCTTTTTTTTAGGTCTCATAGCGGTAAAAACCGCGTCCGGTTTTTCTGCCCAGATGCCCGGCTTCGACCATCTTGACGAGCAGAGGACAAGGTCGATATTTGGGTTCCTTAAATCCGCTGAACAAGACGTTCATAACGGCAAGACAGGTGTCCAAACCGATGAAATCTGCGAGAGTGATGGGGCCCATAGGTTGGTTGGTCCCCAACTTCATTCCTTTGTCGATTTCCTCCGGTTTCCCTACGCCCTCATAAACCGCAAAGATGGCTTCGTTTATCATGGGGATCAGGACCCGATTCACGATAAAGGCGGGGTAATCCTCCGATACGCAGGATTCCTTTCCCAAATGTCCGACCAATTCCTTTGCCTTTTGAAAGGTCAAGTCGGAGGTATTATGACCGCGTATGATTTCTACCAACTTCATCAATGGAACAGGGTTCATGAAATGAAGTCCTATCACGCTTGCCGGGCGATTGGTTGCGGAAGCTATCCTGGTAATCGAAATTGAGGAAGTATTGGAAGCGAGAATCGCTCCGTTTTTTACCAAAGAATCAAGTTTTTCGAATATATTTATCTTAACTCTCTCGTCTTCGCTTACGGCTTCTATGACGAAATCACAATCCTCAAAATCGGATAAGCTCGAGGCTTTTCTTATATTCGAAAGAGTCGACCTTATCTTGGCTTCGGGAAGGCTTCCCTTTTGGAACAATTTAGACAAATTTCGTCCGATTGTAACAATGGATTTATCCAATTGATGTTCGCTGATGTCATATAACTTAACACGATACTCAGCTTGGCCCAAAACCTGCGATATACCGGATCCCATTTGTCCGGCCCCTATCACTCCTATGTTTTTCATGGTTCTTCTCTCCGTTTTTCGCTTAGCAAAAAAATCCCGCGCCTGTATTCTAAGCCTCGAAAAGGCTTTCGAAGACGAAAAAGACGCGGAGAAAACTGAGCGAGTCACTTAACGATACCGATGATCCTTTACCGAAATTTCTTTCGCTTTCTGATCTTCGATTTTAGTATACGAATCGCGCTCGGATATTGCTTGAATGAAGCGGCTTAAGCCGGTTGTTTTATTTTGAACAATTCGGCTATCGTAAATATTTATTCCGCTTCACTTCTTTCGCTTTCAGATAAGCTTAAAGGCTGAAATTGTGGTTCTGATTTTATTTTTATGCAACGGGGTTCCGTAATGAAAAATTCCCTCTATATATGGGATTCGCATGTTCTCTATGCCGCATGGGAGGAAACCACCGCTTTGCACAGTCTCTACGCAGCCTCCATTCTGATTTCCGTAGATCGACCGGCCTTTCTATACCTCTCCGACGGGACCTCGATAGAATTCACGGGAGTCTTCCTCCCTCCGAATCGAGTTTATCGAGAGATGGCAAAGCAAACTCACGTGATGAATTTATACATCGATCCGGATTCGGAACTTTTCAGACGAATCGAAGGAATGATGAAGGGTGGCATTCAGACTTTCGATTCCGGAAAAATCCCCAACCTGGAGGAACTCGCAAAAAAGGCCATGCTCGAGGAGACGACCGACGAAGAAGTTTACGAAATACTGAGATATATAGTGGAGACGGTCTTCGGTTCCATTTTTCCGTACAAAGAAGGACGCTCTTTGGATCCCCGGGTGATGACGGTCGTAAACCACCTGCATTCCCTTGCGCTGATACCGCACCCTCAGGAAATCAAACTCGAAAAACTTGCAAAATTGGTGAACCTATCGGAGGACCGGTTCAGACATTTATTTAAGGAAACGTTATTTATTTCCGTCCGAAAATACATACTGAATTTAAGATTAAAAGCGGCGGCAAGAAACATGCCTAAATCCGTGAATCTTACGGAGGCCGCGCATATAGCCGGATTTTCCGACTCCGCACATTTTAGCAGGACGTTTCGAGCCACTTACGGCCATAGACCTTCCGTCGTATTTCGCTCGTCAAAACGCACAAGAATTCGATCCATTAAATAAATAGTATGCAAGCCCCCCTTCCCTTTTCCGAACAACTCCGCCTCCCCGGCCCCCCGCTTGTACATCCTCTCCCAGTAAGATGTCTTTGTTTTGGTGCGGCGTCCAGCTCACGAATCCTGTCATCGGGATGTTCGAGCCCATCGTTACTGTGCTGATAATTAGGAAGCCCGCAGAGGCGCCATTTTCTTTGGCCGCGTCCCTCGCTATTTCGTCTATTACGATACCTTTATGTTTCTAGTCTCGGGTCAGGCTCTCACCTTCGGTCAAGTTATTGTGCTTCTTTTATATTAGCCGAATTTACCATTACCGCCAATAACTTGACCCCGGTTCGATCCTTCGCGGGGTTGTGAATGGAGGATCCATCGGATTACTTTAGGTTATTGTATTTCTCGTATTCGGAATCTTTCAAAAAGTTCGTAATTTCACTCACGCAAGTAGCCTAGTTATATGCTGAGATAGTATTTACCTGACAGTCATCGAAAAACCGGTGGCCCCAGTTTCTTCCGAAAGAGAAAATGATTTTACGACAAATTATTTAAACTCAGGAGAAACCGATGACCACCTACACCAATGCAACAGCAAAAGCCACTAGAAGAAAGCTAAATTTACTAGAGCTTGCAAATGAATTAGAAAATGTAAGCAAAGCCTGCAAGATTATGGGATATTCCCCTCAGCGAAAACCAGATCCGGCTACTCGAAAAATTCGATCCTGAATACAGAGAAAGGCACATACAAGCCGATTCGCATGGGGGCGACTCTTTAACACTAAAATCCCTGTCACGGCTGTTCAAACTCTTAACAACGACGTTCTCCCCTTCTTCGAGGAGCACAATGTTAAAGTTCAGACTGTCTTGACCGATAATGGTCGTGAGTATTGCGGAAGAGAAGACCAACATCCGTTCGAACTTTTTCTACAATTAGAAGATATCGAGCGCAGAACCACGAAGGTTCGAAGACCTCAGAGTAACGGCTATGTGGAACGTCTTCATAGAACCTTACTCGACGAACATTTCAGAATTGCAGGAAGAACCAAATTTTATGAATCGATTGAAGAAATGCAAATTGATCTGGAGATTTTCTTCGAAGAATACAACTACAAGAGGGCACACCAAGGAAGAAATATGAATGGAAGAACTCCATTTCAGGTCTTTATCGAAGGAATCAAAACCGAGGAAAACGACGAACCAATTTTAGAAAATTAGGAAATTTCTTTCTGAAGAAATGTCAGGCGAATACTATCACTGTACACGTAAAAGAATCATAACTTCTCCCGATGTCGTACGATACGAACGTACTTCGTATCATCGCTCTCAAAATCTTCCGACATAGGGAATCGAATATTTAAAGCATCGCATACTAGATCTATAGGGGACGCAAATACCATTTGCCATAGATCATCCGGATTTTTAGAACGGGGTTGTTTGAAATATTCTCCCCGCCATAATAAACCAACGGGAGTCCCTTTCTTGGAAAGTACTACTGAGCCGCTATCTCCATGCTCTGCAAAGATTTGGTTCGGTTTTTTAGGAGTGATTACAATTCCCGCCTTATTATGATCGTCTCGGCTATTTGAGATCCACTCCAATCTCATACATCTTACAATTCCATTCGTGATTCCTGTAGTACGACCTGATTTTTTAACCGAAGAAAGCAATTTTGTCTTAGCCGTCCCGGCGGCCACTACTGGTTCGTTACGGACCAGGGTCTTTAAATCCGCTCCTCTCACATTTCCGTCGTCTTCCCGAAGAGAGACAATCGCCGCATCGATATATGCATCTTCATTATATTTTCCTTCATATTTTTTAGTTTGCCTACCTATCCAAAGCGACTCTCTATGTCCTAGACCATCCAGCAAGCCAGGCTGGAACACTCTGTTATTCAAAGTTTCACTTCGATCCCATTTGCGTACGACATGTGCATTTGTTAAAAGTACCTTTTTAGCGCCTTGTTTTACTACCATGCCGAGGGTTCCGGCGGAAGGGTTTTGTCTCTTGTGCCAAGGACCGATGCCTCCGCTAATGCTAATTCCTCCAACCAAGGGATCCTGTTTCTGTTTACGAATCGGATCCGGCTGTACATTACCTCGGATCATTGTCCCGGGGTGAGCCATCTGCCATAGGATCGTCGGAGCAGACTTCATTTTTTTCCCGATTTGAGTCGTGATCTTTTCCGGAAAATCATCTATCTCTGCCAAGTCCGATACGATAAGAAGGATTCCCAATCCTGTTCCATCATATCCTTCTTTTTTCTCGGTGCTAACGGTTCCAATGCCCAAACCAACGGAAATAATTTCGTCCTTTCTATCATCTAATATCCTCTTTGCCTCTTTCAAAAAAGGGAGAAGTCTTTCTTCATCACCCATACTTCTTTATCCCTTCTCCACTCGAACCATCTTTCCTGCGGTATAACCGATCTTTATTTCTTTCTTCGGCCCGACGGTACAGACAATGGCAGGAGTGAGCACATTACTCACGGTCCCTTTCACAAAATAACCCTTGTCCTTACTCCAATCGATGCTGACCAATTCGTCTATGAGCTGCCATACGAAAATCGTCATCGGTTCGTTGAATATATTCTCGAAAATGTCTACAACAGTATAAGTACTCCGCTGGGATATGGTAAACGAACTGGATTTCAAAGAGCTATAGGAAAGATCCGCCGAGGCGCTTGCGCTAACCACTCCCCACCCGACATTCGCGGATAAATTCACTGCAGCTTCAAATGTATCCTGAGTACTGGAAGTTTGAGTCTTACCGGATCGCACCGTATGTTCGATTGTCCGTTTCATACCTGGCTTTAAGGTAATCGAATCCGCGGAACGTTGCCAATATTGGGAACGAACTAACTTACCGCCCGCATTTAACCCGACGACGACCCTTGGGCCGTTCGTAGGAACGATGATCCCGATCTCCGGATTCGGTCGAGGAAAGGGCCCGATATCGTTCGGATCACAAAGAACGGATTGAGTAAGTTGGATGGTTTGATTTACCTCATCGGAGACGACTGCTGCGGAAATAAAAGCGCCGGTTACCATTTCTGTGAACAAAAGAGCATCCCCTGGGTGCAGAACCCATTGTGAAATACGAGGCTTCTGAGGAGAAAACTCAAAAGAAGTTCCTGCCTGGATCCAAAATGGAGGGAAAAAAAGAATATCCCTCATACCGTATTGATCCAGTTTAAAACCCATCACGTCCACGGTTAGATTGTTCTTCACCGTAACCGTAACGGGATTTCCCTTTGGCACGGACGGAAGTTTTCCGTACATTGCCTTTACATATAAAGGATTCATTATCTTCTCCCCTTTTCTTCAGAATGCGCTTTTTCCAACTCTTGACCGAATTCACCGGCAAGTAAACCGGACCGATCCATAGGTACACTGTCCGGGAAGATTAGTTCCAATTGTTCGATGAATTCTTTTCCGGGAGCGAATTCTATTACTTCGATCACCGAAGGGCTTTGAGCTACAGCGTACGAAGCCAAATATTTCTCGTTCCGTATGACCAAAGTTTCGTCCACAAGACGCCATTCGAATGCGATAATATCGTATTGTGTTGTATTCTCCACTTTAGTCTCTATTTGAGTTTCCGAATCCGATTCCTCTGTTGCGCTAAATCCGGTGGTACTGCTATTACTTACTGAACCACTCGCACTGACTGAAAAAGCTCCGATTCCGGCCCCTACGCTCAAACTAGCCGCTTCGGCCAGAGTCTCTTCGGAAGAAGAAGACCAAGTCGTGCCTGCCTGTTGAGAGCTATAGATCACGTGTTTATGCTTAGGAGCGAGTGAAATAGACTCAGGAGATCTTTCCCAGTATTGTATTCGTAATATTATATTTCCTGCATTTTCACTGTACCCTACGAGAACTCTTGGACTGTTCGGGGGAATAATGATCGTACTACTCGATTTTGGAACGTCTCCGATCTGGTTCGGCTGAGCGAACTGATACGGATGAATCATCAAATCCCAATGGGGAACATGGGGTAGTTTCGGAGGTTCCGGAACTGTCCCGGCGCAAATAATGGCTCCTCCGAGAACGGATCGAACCTCATAGCTTGCTCCCTGGAAAGTTGTAATCATCTGCTGAGCGCGGTAAGTAAGCTCGCACCAAAGATCGCGATTTCCTTGCTCGTCTATATGGACTACCTGGACTTTTACCCCTCGTAACATATTGTAAAAGCGAATTTGTACCGGGACGTCCGACTGTTTTTTAGAACGAAGAGTCCCGTTGATTGCGGAAAGAAGATCTAAGTGAGACATAGAAGATTCCTGATAATTTTATTTTTTAAATATCTTATATTTCTTTCATGGATTCGAATATTTTCGATTGTGCATTAAGCGAAATAAGGCCTAAGAAGTTGCCGATTTTAACCACGAAAGTGGGAACTGTCTGTCCGTACTATTACTAGGTTTCAGTCTTATTTTCCGAATCGGGTAAGAGGGATTTCTTGAACTCTTGCGAGGGTATATATGAAATTTATTTCCCCAGTACAATCCTAACAAAGGAGAAGCGGCGGAGAACGAAAAAGCCGAGAGCCTTCCTCTAAAAACGGAATACTACCACAAGATCACTGAGTTCTTCTTAGATACCTTCTACCCAAAGTTCTGCCCGGAATGTAAGATCCAATTAACGAAGAAAATCGCTACGAGAGACTACCTCATTCGCTGCGAAGAGTGCCATTACCTAACCTCAAGACTCTCATATACTCCCCTCCACCATTTTAAACTGCCTCTCTGGGTGTTCGGATACGTGTTAGAAGAAGCATATCTACAAAGCCCGAAAGTTCTCACTGCCTCCGCAATTCAGAAGAAAACGGGAATCTCTTACAAAACGGCGCTACTTCTAAAACGCAGAATCCAAATCTTCGCGAGTGAACAAAAAGAGAACGTAAGAGACATGCTGTATTCAAAATTGCAAACGGAGATTGAATTAGAATTTTTAAAGGAAAACCAGCGCATTGAATTTCCAAAACGATCTAAAACCGGGCGCAAACCTAAAACAGAAGAAGCAAATTTCGCGGAGAAAAGCGCCCTAATCATAAACGCGGATACGGTAGTACTCTATTCAGCCTCTCAAAGAGCAAATAAAGGCCGGAAAAGGTACAAACACAGCGGTTCTACAGCTTCTATCTATATGAGCGATAAACTGGGCGGGAAGCAAATTGGTACTTTGGTGCATACAATCGCCGCAAGCAACGGAGCTTTAATCTTAGATTCTGTACCAGACCAGAAGATGAATACTTTAGGGCCGATTATAAGAAGAAATGTACCGGAAAGATCTCCTATACACACGGATTCAGGGTACCCTTGGCTAAACGGAATATACGAAGGCCATAGAATGGTAAACCACTCAGCCCATTCTAAAGACAAGAGGTACCAATGGGCGAGAAATCGCTGGGTAACTAAGGACGGAGTTCACATCCAATACGCGGAGGGAAATCACAGAGCGATCAAGCAGGCATTCTCCTCTTATGGATACATTAGGCCGGAGTATTCCCAGCTTTACCTAAACGAGTTCTGCTTCTTCCGGAATCTAAGGGTATTCGGGTTGGATGCGATTGTGAAAAGCTGGAGGGAGAAGATCGGGGTCGTCGAGGCAAGGACAGGGGTTGAACCGGACAGAGGGCAAAGCAAGCCGCTTCATTCGGGGGGAAAAACGAGGCGGTTAGAAGCTCCACCTGCTTCGCAGGCGCTTCGTTTTTCTCCTAAGCTGAAAGCTATTATACAGACCACTGTGTGGATTAGCAACAAAAAATATCCCCCTACTGTAGACCCTAAAAACTACCTAAGTCAGAACATAAGGAAACTGAAATATTCCCCTCTCTCCTTAGTAGAAAGGAAGATCAAATCCTCTTTTACGAATGAGGGTTTCCTGAAAGAAAATGCCGAAGCACTTCAAAAATCAAAATACTCAATGCTTCTCCAAGAAATAGATATGAATGATCGGTTTTGGAAAGATCCGAATTCCATCTATTTCATCAAAAGCAAAGAACGGCAATATTCTCACGTAGCTGAGATCCTTTGGGCCGAATTACCTCTAAATAAACCCATTTCTCTCTTTCGGATTTTGGAGAAGTTACGCATTCCCGAAGTATCTGTCTATCGAATCCTTCGGAAATGGAAGAAAACAAATCTGATCGAATTCAATACATCTAATGTGAGAGATCGTAGGAGACCTACAAAGAGTACCTTTATAAAAAGAAAGTTTACGAAACTCCCAGGATTATTATATTCGAAACGATTCCAATAAATTGATTAGGAAAGGGCAAATGAAGGAAGAAACGGAAATTCCCACACTGGAAGAATCCTATGAATTCGACTACAAGTTCACAACTGAAGAATTCGATAAGCTCTTACTGGTCCAAAAGAAGAAATGCTACTTAACAGGCCGTCCCCTAACTATGGCGAATATCAATTTATCCCATATCATTCCGTTTAGCAAAGGGGGAACACATGACTTTAATAACCTTTGCTTTGTCGTAGAGGAGGCGAAGAGAATAAAAAGACATTATACGGATGAGGAGATCGTAGAATTAGCCGTCGACATTATCAAGCACTTGGGGCCAAAGTATGGCTACACAATCAAAAAAGCTTCGAAGTGAATTCCCGAAACGGGTCGTAAGATCCAAAATTTCCAACTTTGAACAATACGTTCAAAGTGAAATAGAAAGGATCCGAAAGAAAGCCGAAACTCCGCCCACTCCTACTTGGATATCCAAGGGACAGGTAGTCGCAAGAATTCAAAAGGAGTTATACAAAGAAATCCAAGAGCACATAAGGGATTCTTCACTTCACCCAAAAATCGAAGATCCCTGGAAGGCCGCGAAATTGAATGCGATGGAATACATCAATCGATTGAATACACCTGCAAAACTTGCTTACTTAAGAGTCAAAGACCAGTTTAAGCAAGAATGGAACGAATATATCCAATACAAGAAAGAGCAAGAAAATCCCAAGGGAATCAGTAACAAGAAAGAATGACTGCAAAGAAAGCTCAAAGTTCAAATATCTACAAACTGCAAGGGGAAAAGCTGGGGGAATTCAACGGATTCGAAATCGACATTTCTGAATTCGAAGAGCGCCCCCCATTCTTAGGAAGAGACAACCGAGGGTTCGCAGGAATCGTTCTTTTTCTAAGGCATATCCAAAACGCCATCGGGGATTTCTCAATCAGGCTAACGACTGGAAATACGGAAATTATTCGGAATAAAAAGGAGAAATCGATCCTAATCATAAACTCCGAAGAACTCCAGAAATATACTACGAATGTATTTACGGGTAGAACCGAGAGTGACCGGAGACTCGCGGAAGACTTTGTATTCAGACACAAGATTTCAGACGTCCCGCCAATTGAGGCCGGAAAGATCGAATCCATTCTATCAAAAGAAACCAATTTCTCCGATCTTAGTAAAGTAGATCAGAAAAGTATTCTGAAGCTCTTCAAAAAATCCCGAGGTGATGTTTCTGATGACGTCTGGGAGTTCGTGAGGCACATCCAGAGTGATAGAATACAAAGCATCATACAGGAATTGGAGAGAGGAATTTCCGAAGAAGAAACAAAGAGTCAGAAGAAATCTTACTGGAAGGACTTAATCCTTGAATTGGTCCACCTTTCTTCTGGGAAGGCTTTGGAAGGAATTCTCTCAAAGTTGAATATGATTCCCACAGAGTATCGAAAATCCTTTTCTTTCGCCGGGCCTACCACTCTTCGGGTTTATAGCGTTCTTTCTCCTGATACTCCACTCTTATCCTGGGACCAAAAGAAGAAATCCTGCAATTGGAGTTCTGATCTTTCCAAGGAAATCGATAGTTTGAGTAAGTTACTATATACCTTGGAACATTCAAAGACTGATCGAACCAAGATAGAGAAGTTCTTAAAAATACCGGAGAATTTTTTGAATTTCGAAGCGATCTTGGTAGCGGGAAGTTCTAAAGAGGTTTCCGCAAGCCCGAACAAAAAAGAATTTCAGACTTTACGAGGAATTTTGAGAGGCACCAAGGTTTTGACCTTCGAGGAGTTTATCGCTATTCAAAGAAAGTAATCTCCTTCGCGGGCCGCTAAACGGAAAGTCGTAGGCATCCAAGATTCAACTCTAGGACGTTAGCCTGCAACCTGTATCTGCTTGCCGCAAATTTCTATTGACTATCGTCTTTCGTTTATTTTAATATAACCGTGTCCCGGATTCATTTGAAAAAGCTGATTCTTTTCTGCGCGTTTCCCTTCTTAACGTACTGTAAACACGGAAGCAGTTCCGACATGGCTCAGAATTTAACCCTGATTTCTCTTCTCACTGGCGGATCCGGGTGTGCGACCTTGCAGCCTACGACTACACCACAGCCTCTCAGTTTTAATCTCATTTACGAAAGCACTGGCCCGACGATGGGCTTTCATCCAGTCAACAAAATGGTAGTGAATAGCCTTGATCTCGGTCGAGGTGTGATCTGGAATTCAATCTCGACTGATGTTTCCAAATTTGGGATCAGTTTTTACAAAAACCTAGATCCATGTTCCAAGCAGGACACAACAAAGACGACTGGTAGTACTGATATTGCAGGAGGAGGAGCTTCATCTAACCAAGTAGCTGAAATCGCAATGAACGGCAACGGAAGCTACGTCGTCCAAACCATAAGCGGCTTTGCAATGAATACAAACCCTTCCGACATAACAGTAGCTCTCAGTGCCGCAAACCCTTGTAAACAGTCAATTACCTTAAGTTCGACTAACCAAAGTGTTCAATTCGGACAGGTCGGAAACAGTCCAATTGCTATCTTAACTATAAACAATATTTTAGCTACTCAATCGGTTATCATCTCAACCTCGACGACAAATATGCAGTCGTTTAGCAACTTTGTCTATTTCAACGGATCGACAGCTTGTAATCCAACTTCTCTAGCCAGCAACGCATTTACAGTGAATGGAGCAAGCACAACCACAAACGTCATCCTGAATCCTGCGATAGGAGGAAACTATATAATCCTATTATCCGGAGTGAATGTTTCCGTCCCTTCTGATGTCGTAGCCAAAGTACAGTAAAACAAAAGAGATCACAGCCTTTTAATCGTAAGAAATTAATGGACCACTGGTTCAATAAAATTGATCTCACTTTCAAATCCAAAAAAACCTAATATCAATGGAGTAAAGACACCATCCATAAATCCAAGAGGTGCGATCGCCCATAGCTTTAGCGTACGCTTGAAAGAGAAACTAGACTCATTTGCTTTTTCAAACCGAAGGACTCTTATGGATTTTCCATCACTAACTAACGGGGGACAGGAAACGTATTCATCAAGGTCCTTTATAATTTTACAATCGCCATTCGCTTCATTAATCTTAAATTTACCTTTCTCGGCAAGTGGAGCCAATCCAAAGTAAATATCCTTTTGACCAAAAAAACTCAATACCGGAGGATAATTTCTCATAAAGCTAATTCTCACTCGACCGTAAAAAACTCCCTTCTGCATAAGCATCTCATGTTCATCAGGACTAACATTTTGCTTAAATTGTATCCTTCCCCATTGTTCAAAATTAGCAATATCTGTATCCGCTTGGTTAGACAAGGATACGTTTAAAAGAATTGGAGCGGAGAATTTATCAAAGTGAAAAAGCAGTGCTTTCGTTTCAGGTAAATTTCCTTCAAGACCTATGTTATAATAATGTGAGTATAGATTAATTTTCTTATCATTGTAGTATGAAGTAACACAACCCATACTTGCAAAAATCGAAATCAAAGAAATTAATCTATAT
>NZ_RQEV01000002.1 GCF_004771275.1 Leptospira fluminis
GGTTCCCCACGCTTACCCCCGCCTTGATGAGATTCAGAACGGCATCTTTGGCTTCAGGAGTGCATTCTTTTTCATGATTGAATTGAGTATTACAAAATATGGATAGACGATCCGAATTGTGGGATTCGATGATTCCGCAAAGTTCGGGGGTGATTCTCATAGGCAAGGTGACCGGATTTCTGGTTCCCAATCTACAGATTTTCACATGCGGAATCCGTTCCAAGTTCTCCAAAATCCAATCTATCTTTGCGTCCGAAAGATTCAACGGATCTCCGCCGGAGATCACCACGTCGGAAATTTCGGAATGGGAACGGATGTATCCGAAACATTCTTCCAGATCCTCCGTTTCCATCCTTTCAGACGTGTCGGAAACTTTTCTACCTCGCATGCAATGTCTGCAATATACCGAGCATTCGTGATTTGAAAACAACAACACCCGGTCCGGGTACATGTGTGTCAGTCCTTTTACCGGAGACAAGCCCTCTTCGTGCAGCGGGTCAGCGGCTTCCTCCGGAGAAAAAAAAGCCTCTTCTTCCCTCGGCACGATCATTCTTCGGATGGGACAATTCGGATCGTTCGGATCGGACAAGGACAGGTAATACGGACTGACTCCTACGTTCAATCGGATCGTTTCCCGAATTCCGATACGTTCGGATTCGGTTAACGTGAAATATCGATCCAAATCCACGGATCGGATCCGATTCCGGAGCTGCGCTTTATAGTCCGTCCATTCGAAAGAGGAAAAAAGGCGGGAACGTTCCTCGGAAGGCTTCCCGTTTTTCTGTTCCTGAACGATGTTTTTTCCGGTCCGATCCATAACGCCTTTTTCCATTACGGACCAAAAGGACGGAAAATCAAGCGAAGGAAAAAAGGAATGCCTCCAATTCTCCCACTCGCACGATGGCCTTGCCCATGAATTGGAACCCTAAATCAATCCGTGCTCTAGCCTTCGATGTGGATGGAACCCTTTTTTCCTCCGAAGGAATCATCCTCGAAACCTATGCCGAAGCGATCCGACTCTTTTCCGTTTCCTCGGGGATCCCCTTACCCGTTCCGGACCGGGAAAGAATCATGCTGGAAATCGGAAAACCGGTAAAAACGATTTTCCTGAATTTAGTGCCCCAGCTACAGGAATTCCAAAGGGACCAAATCTCGGATTCCGTCCTTCGTCTTTTAGTGGAAAAAATCAAATCCGGAGCCGGGGAATTCTATCCGAAAGTCAAGGAAACCGTTCTTTCCTTAAAGCGAAAAGGCTTTCGGATTTTGGCGGCCTCCAATGGAAGAAGGCCGTACGTGGAGACGATTCTGGAGGTTTCCGGAATTCTCCCCCTATTCGACCCCATTCTGATTCTGGACAACGCTTCCCTCAAAACCAAGGGGGACTTGGTAGCGGGCTACCTCAAAAAATACGAATTATCCCCTACGGATCTCCTGATGATCGGCGATCGAAGTTCCGATTACGACGCGGCGCGAGAAAACGGATGCCCCTTTGCCTTTTGCGCGTACGGCCACGCTCCCGAAGGAGAAATTCCCGATTGGGAAATTTCCCTATCGAAATTGGCGGATTTGGATGTGATATTGGGTTAGGCCCCACCCTGCTCTGGGTGGGGGCCGGTGCGGTGGTACCCGAAGCACCCACAGCACCCGAACCAACGCCAAATATCAGATTCTTCCGGTCTTGAAAACCCGTTTTTTTCGAGCAAACCTTGCAGGAGGTCCCCAAAGACTTCCGAATCCGGGCCAAAGAACCAGCCGGAACCGCTCAAAAAGATGAGAGGAGCATTCCGAGATGTTCCGAAAATCAAAATGTGCCGGATTCGGAAAAACTCAAATCCCTACTGTATGTCCTGACGGGAATTTTATTCGTACTGGTATTGCTGGATAAATCCACCGGTTCGGGCTTCCGCAGTTCCGCATCCAAAGAGGGAAATTCCGGATTCTTCTCGAGATTCAATACTCTCGGAAAAAACAACCCCCTTCCTCCCGCTCGATCGGGAGAAAAAGAGTCCCACGAAGAGGTTATGGACAAAGCAGAGGACGAAATCTTATCCGAATTGATGCAAAACGGAACCGCCTCTGTCGGTCGGGATTGGTCGGAAAGTGAATCGAATGAATCAGACGACATTTATATTCCCGTAGTCGATCCGACACGGACTTCCGGCGCGGAAACCGCGGAACGTCCCCTTCGTCAGGAACCGGGAGACGTGGACCTGTATTTCCTGAAATTCTTCGGAAAAGGAAACAAGAGCCATTCCAGGTTAGTGCGGGTGAAAAGAAACTATTCCTCCGGCGATAAACTGCATTTCATTCTGCGGGAATTGTCCAAAGGCCCAGTACCGGAGGAAAAAACGAAAGGGGTGCTAAACGCGCTACCGCAGAAGTTTACGTACTCGAGTGAATACAGCGTCGAAAACGGAATCCTAAAACTCTCGTTAGGAAGCGAATTCGAATCCGGAGCAGGGCCGGAACTGTTGAAAGATAGAGTGGACCAACTTTGCTACAGCTTGCTGGAAAATTTAAACATCAAAGGGATCAAGCTGTACATTAACGGCAAGAAAGTACATTCCCTTGGCGGCGTCGGCTTGCCGATTCCGGAAGTTCTGACGAAGAATCCGAGGAAAATTGTCGTCCTGTAAAATTCAAAATCCACTTTTTTGACACAATCACACGTTATTCGCATTTCTTAACAAAGTTCCCAAATCGATTCGACGTTTTTTTTGCTTCGTACAAATTTCTTTCTTGCATGCAGAACGGAGGAATCTTAACCGTGGATCATAGACAGATGAAATTCGATTTAACTGTTCTAAGCGGAAAAAAGAAATGTTTCAGTGGATTCCTTTCGGTGATCTTAGAGTTCGGCACCTATTCAGGCGGATTCTATTCAGCAACTACCCGAACGACTTTATCGAGAAGAACTTAGCGGACATTCGCCAATCTCTTGCGATCCACTATTCCTTCTGTATTTTAATCAGCCTCTTCACGTTTCTCATTCCTGATTCCCGAACGTTAACGGGAGAACCGCTATTTTTACTGCACTCAAGCCGGATCACGTTGATTCTGCTCTCCCTCCTATTTCTCTGGAAGAACTCCCGGAAGACGGACTGGAATCCGCAAAATATGGAATCGTATAAGGTATGGTCCTCCTCCGTACTCCTCGTATCCTTTTTACCTTTCCTTTATATGGATGAGATCCATTACGACATTTATCTCCACCAGGCGACCGCTATCCTTTTGAGTATGAATATCCTGCTTTGGTTGACCACTTCCACCGTGGTTTTGGTCAATCTCGCCTTCGGAGGGGCGTTTTTCGGAGTCTGCTATCTCTCCGATTCCCTTTCGGAAGCGTTCCAAGAATTCCCGATTCTCCTCACGTACGTATTTCTGGGAACATTCGGAAACGTAATCATGAACTATTGGAGAATGATGGATTACCGGGACAAAACCAAGCTTTCCAGAGCGGTGATACGGCTCCGAAAAAAGAACGATCAGATCAGAAGGATCTCCAATATAGACGACCTCACAAATCTCTACAATCGACGTTATCTGATCGAACAGTTCGATATATTCAAAAAGCGGGCGCGCAGATACAAATTCAATATGGGTTTGATCATACTGGATTTGGATCACCTCAAAGAGACCAACGATAAGTTCGGACACATGACGGGGGACGAAGCGCTGCAAACATTATCCGCAGTGATGAAATCCAGAGTACGCGCGACGGACGTATGCGCCCGAATCGGAGGGGACGAATTCTGCATCCTTCTCGATTCCGTGGATCCGTTAGGACTCGAAATGCTAAGCGAATCCCTCCGAAAAGGAGTGGAACACCAAGCCCTATCGGAAGAAGACGAATACGGAAATCCGATTTACGTCACCGTATCGATAGGCGCTACAATTCTACCCTTCGATCAGGATTTTACGTTCGACGATCTATACCAGTCCATCGATTCCGCTTTGTATGAATCCAAAGGCGCGGGACGAAACAGGGTCACGATCGTAACCGCCCGCAAGCTGGAAAAAAAAAGGAATAAAACCTCTACTTCTTGGCCGGGGGAAGTTCGTATATATAGGTGAGTTCGCAATACTCCCCGTCCCCGAAATACGTCTGAGCCTTTTGTTCCAAAAAAAATAATCTGTGTTTTTGGTTGGGTTCCAACTCGTCCAGCCTCTGAGTCACCTGCAATTTGGCCGCTTCACAGGAGGATTTTTTCATTTTAAAAAAATCCTGCTCATCGACGGAAACGGTGGAGGCCTTTCCGACGGCGTGAAACTCGTATTTATGAGGTCCTAAAGTGTTTACCGTAACGCCCGTCTCCATATGAAGCCTTTCTTTGTGCGCCCTGGAACAGGAGGAAAAAAGAAAGGAACCTGCAAAAAACAAAATGAAAAGACGGGAAAGCACGAAATCGAGGCCAAAACTCATACCGAAACTCCTTAACGCAATCTTTCGAAAATAATAGTGTTCTTTTTAGGAAATCATATTACACTTTTCTTATCAGGAAAGCGTGGAAGAAAATTCCCGTCCTTCGTACCTATCGTAGTTATAGAGAAGGTCTCTCCGTTTCGGCTGAAAACCGCCGTCTTCGAGGAATTTTAAGGCTTCCTTTTCCGTCTTCAGCCCGAAAGACCGAAGCACGTTCTCCTCGATAACCACGGAGGAAATATCGTCCGCTCCGCAAAAAAGCGCGAGTTGTCCCACTCCTTTTCCCAAAACCATAACCGAAGTTTCAATATGTTTAATATTATCCAGAAAGATACGGCATATTCCCAGTACTTTCAGGTATTCGGTGGTGGGAACCGACCGGACCTTGAAACGCTTGGTTTGAGGCTGAAAAGTCCAAGGGATAAAGGAAAGAAAGCCTCCGGTTCTATCCTGTAAATTCCGAACCACGGAGAGGTGCTCTATCACTTCCGCCTTAGTCTCTTCCGAACCGAAAACGATATTCGCACTTCCGGGTAACCCCACTTCGTGACAGATTTCCATAGCTCGCACCCATTCCTGTGTGCTCGCTTTTTTAGGGGAAATAATATTACGCATCCGATCCGTCAGAATCTCCGCACCGGCACCCGGAACGGAATCCAAGCCGACGCCTTTTAGAATTTCCAAGACCGATGCCAAAGGTTTTCCGGTGATCTTTTCCAGATTGATAATTTCCACGGGAGAAAAGGCGCGGATATGCATGCTCGGATATTTTTTCTTAACGGAGGAAATCACATCCAAATAATAGTCGAAGGGAAGATCCGGATACACGCCTCCCTGTAAAAACATCTGGTCCGCTCCCTCCGCGACCGCATAATCCATCTTTTCCAGGATTTCTTCTTTCGAAAGCACGTAGCCCTTGCCGTTTCCGATCTCGTCCATAAAGGAACAAAAATTGCATTCAACATTGCAATAATTGGTATAGTTGACCACGCGAAACATGGTATAGCTCGCGGAAGCGAGTGGAAGAATTCTTCCACGAAGCTCCCTTGCCGTTGCCATGATTTTTAAAGGATCTCCGTTCTCGTACAATTCCAGAGCTTCGGCGGGAGAAATCCTTTCTCCGTCCAAAGCTTTTTCTAAAATAAAATCGGAGGGTTGCTTTTGGAAGATTTGGCTCATTTCTGGTATTGGCTTTTTTCTTACTTCTTCCTTTCAGACTTTTCCTGTACCCGAAAAATGCGACTTCTTTTTCCGTCTTCGATTTCAGAAAGATGGGTTTTGCGACTAATTCTCGATTAATGGAAAGAAGATCCGTGCCGATGTCTCCGCGTATTTTAAAATAGCATTTCCAAGATAACGAAGACACGATTCCCCTCTCTCGTCGTATAGAACGGGCGTTACGCCAATTTTTCCTGGACAGGGTAATTCGCGATCGTTACGGTGCTTTTGAAGACCATCCAAAGACAAAGGTACTACTGAAAGATTATGGCTATATCTAAGATCGCCTTCCACGTGATATTCACGGCTATGTTTGCAGTGGCGAACTTCGTGTTCGTTCGTGCGGTTCTCTACCGTCTCAAACTCGTTTTCAACGGTAGAAAAGCTGCCGGAACCGAAGACTTCCGGGAACATCCGAACTGGGCATTCCGAATCAAAAGCTTTCTGACGAACGTTATCTTGCAGAAAAAGAACTTTAAAGAACCTCTTCGCGGGATCATGCATGCGTTCATCTTTTACGGATTTGTCACCTATCTACTGCATACATCGAGCCAGATGGTTGCCGGAGTCTTCGGTTACGGATTGGAAGACGCTTATAAATTCTCTTTAGTCGGCGCCATATTCGGAGATACCGTCAACTTCGTATACGAGTATGTCCTGCAATTCGTATCCGTTCTCGTTTTAGTCGGTTTGGGATTCTTCGCTTGGAGACGTTGGATCCAAAAGGCGAAAGGTCTGGACGTTCATTCTCCCGCTTCGGCCATCGTAATCGCAATGATTTCCATCCTGATGGTTTCGACTTTGTTCGGCGAAGGAGCCAAAGCGGTCGGAGCGGAATACGCGGATCCGATTCATGATGCGGCGCCGATCGCGGCGGGAATCGGAGCCGTTTGGCAGGCAATCGGAGTGGAATACTCCACCGCGGATTTGGTTGTCCAAATCATGTGGTGGACTCACATTCTCGCGGTCTTCGCGTTTATGCTTTATGTTCCAACCTCCAAGCATGCTCACCTGATCTTCGCACCTTTTAATTATTTCCTACAATCGGATACTCCGAAGGGCGCTCTCTCCAAATTGAATCTGGAGGACGAAACCGCAGTTTGGGGAGTGAACCGGACGGAAGACTTCCCTTGGCCGAACCTTTTGGACGGCCTCTCCTGTATCGAATGCGGTCGCTGCCAAGTGCAATGCCCTGCGAATCGTACCGGAAAAGTCCTGAACCCGAAAGCGATCATCGTGGAATTAAAACATGCACTCATGGAAAAGATGCCGGAAGTCGCCAAAATTCGGGGAACCCAACCGGAAGGCACTGCCGAAGCGGTTGCCGCTCTAGACACTTCGGTAATCAACCAATACGAAGGACTGTCCGAAGAAGCACTCTGGGGTTGCACCACCTGTTATGCCTGCGTGGAAGCTTGTCCTGTGGGAAACAACCAAGTGAACGCGATCATGGAGATGAGACGTCACTTGGTTTTGGCAGAATCCAAGTTCCCGACGGAACTGCAAAACGCATTCGTAAACATGGAAAACAATTCCAATCCTTGGGGAGTCGCCGCGCATTCCCGTGCGGATTGGGCGGAAGGACTAGGAGTAAAAACTCTCGCGGAAGATTCCAACGTGGACGTGCTCTATTGGGTAGGTTGCGCAGGGGCTTACGACGATCGTAACAAACGGATCGCCCAATCCTTCGTAAAAATCCTCCAAAAAGCGGACGTGAAGTTCGGAATTCTGGGAACGGAGGAAGGATGTTCCGGAGATTCTGCCCGGAGAGGTGGAAACGAATATCTCTACCAAACGTTGGCACAAGCGAATGTGGATACGATGAACGGATACAACGTTAAGAAGATCGTAACCGCTTGCCCTCACTGCTACAATACGATCAAAAACGAATACCCGCAGTTCGGAGGAAACTTTGAAGTGGTCCACCACTCGGAGTTCATCAACGAACTTTCCAAAACCGGAAAGATCGATGTCGGCGTGGCGGAAGATGCGAACGCGGGCAAGTATACCTACCACGATTCCTGCTACATTGGACGTTATAATGACAACTACGAGAATCCGAGAGATGTGGTTAAAAAAGTCTCCGGAGGAAAGTTGGCGGAACCGTCCGACCATCATACCAAGGGTCTCTGCTGCGGAGCGGGAGGAGCTCAGATGTGGATGGAAGAGCAAAACAACGATCGAGTCAATTTCAAGCGGACCAATCAATTGCTCGACACCGGAGCCACGACCATCGCTACCGCTTGTCCTTTCTGTATCACTATGATCACGGACGGGGTCAAACAGGAAGGAAAGATAGAAGAAGTAAAAGTGAAGGATATCGCGGAACTCGTGGCGGAAAATCTAAAATAAACCGCAAGCGCCGACGGCGATATTCCCTTGAAAAGCCTCCGAACATCGGAGGCTTTTTTATTTAGAAAAAAATCTTCATTCCTTCGGGGATCCCGGACAAATCCCCTACTCACTGGAAAATGTTCTAAAACGATCGGAATAAAAAAAAGCGGAACATAGTGTCCCGCCTGAATCATCTGGTGCAAATACAGTACATACGACGGGAACGGAAACGCGGACTCTACGGATACTTCCGATTTTTTTTATCAGGAACTGAATTTTTCCGTCAAAACCGAAAGGTGACAGAATCCTCGCCTCTCCCCCAAGCGCAAACCCTCGGACTTCCGAAGAGTACCTAATTCTTGAGTTTTTTACTCAGGCGATCGTACAGGGTATTTTCCACATCGAGTAGAGTTTGTTCCCCGTTATTAAAGATGGAATGTCCTTTTAAGATCGCTTCCCAAGCGATGACGCCTGTCTCTATGTCCACCGCTTTTACGATCACTTCCGCTATAAAATGTGCTCGTACTGCCTTTTTGGCAACGTTATAATGGGTGATCTTTCCGAAGAGAGCGTAGTTTGCGTTCAGGAGCTTTCCTATATTCAAACCGTCGCTTTCCGCCAAACCGGTCTTACTGAACGTCATTTCGTTTACCAATTTGTCGACCCGACTTCTCTCCAAAACGGTCAGCCCCGTTTTGACCAATGCCATCTCCGCCTTTTCCCGATTCCGGTCTTCGATGATCTTACGACGGTTCTCCACCGCTTGTTTCAATTGCAGCCCTTCCGCCATATCGAATGGAAAAACGATGTATTTGTCCTTTCCAGGTTGGGAAATTCCGACTTTCCCGACGGTGACCTGCACTTCATATCTTGGCAATGCGCTTCGGCAATCCAGAAAGAGAAGGAAGGAAACCAGGAAAGGGATATAGGGAAGGATTTTTTTGTTCATGGGTGCTCCAGTTCGATGCGATTCGGAAAAGATATCTCCGCGACCCGCGTCGTTCGAGCGGGCGAAAAACGGATCAATGCTTACCCTAATCCCCGATTTTTCAATCCAAAGATTGGCCAGGATAGAAAAAGTAAAGGTATCGATTTACTAAGCGAAATGTAGACCACGGAAAAAAGGAGAACCGCACTCCGGAAAATCGGCTCCCTATACATTCCATTTTCTTAATTCTTTTTCCTCCGGTGCGGACGGAAAATCGGGGTTAAGACAATTCGATTTAAGGTTCGGGAATTTCTTGGGTCGGATAATCCAAAAGTCGGATCTCCGGATTCTTCTTCTGAAAATATCCCTTTTCCCATTCGGAATCGAAAAGTAAGGCTGCTCGGCCTATGCTATCCGTAACGAGATTGGATCCACTAGGGACTTTCCCCAAATCCTCTGCGGGGAGCCAGCAGGAAACCTGATAAGGAAGAATATTGATATTGGTGGGAGCTCCGTACTCGTCCTGAAGTCTTCTGCGGAAAACTTCGAACTGCAACTGCCCCATTGCACCGATCACCGGAAGTCCGCCGCCCACCGTTTGGGAAGTGAACAAATGCAGAATTCCTTCTTCCGCCAGTTGTTCGATTCCCTTTCGAAAACTTTTTAAGGCCCCCGTTTCGACACAAGACAAAGTGGCGAAAATTTCCGGCGCAAAAACAGGCAGAGGTTTTAAGTCCGGGACTTTTCCCGAAGCTAGGACGTCTCCGATAGAGTACGTTCCCGGATTGACGAGCCCGATGATATCTCCAGGGTACGCTTCGTCCACGGTGTTCCTGTCCTGGCCGAAAAAAGCGAAGGAAGAGGAAAGCTTCACCTGTTTTCCCAATCTTCCGTGGTTTACGTTCAGTCCCCTCTCGAACTTGCCGGAACAAACCCTCAAGAATGCGATCCTGTCCCTATGCGCCTTATTCATGTTTGCCTGGACTTTAAATACGAATCCGCTAAAGGGAGTCGTCACCGGATCCAATCTGGAGCCGTCCCTTAACGGAAAGTACAGCGGAGGAGGAGCGATTTCCAAGAAATGATCCAAAAACAATTGGATTCCGAAATTGTTCACAGCCGATCCGAAAAATACGGGAGTGATCTTGGATTCCAAAAATTCCGTTAGAGAAAAGGTTCCGATTCCGTCCTCAACTAGTTCGACCTCCTCCCGAAACGCTTTCAGAACCCAATCCTCGAACATGGAATCCAGACTCGGATCTTCTACTCCGGAGCTCTGGAACGCGGATTTTTGAGCTCCTCCCGGAGTTTTGTCATACGTATAGATCTTTTTATCGATGCGGTTATAGACACCGCTAAAATCCACGCCCGTACCGATCGGCCAAACCATCGGTATCGCGGTGATTTCCAATACTTTTTCGATTTCGTCCAATAGCTCGAAAAGTTGTTTCGTGGGCCGGTCCATCTTATTCACGAACGTGACGATGGGAATTCCGCGGTCTCTACATACTTTGAAAAGCTTGATCGTTTGGGGCTCCACACCTTTCCCCGCATCCAAAACCATGACCGCCGTGTCCGCCGCGATCAAGGTGCGATACGTATCCTCGGAAAAATCCTCGTGACCCGGAGTATCAAGAAGATTCAAAACGTGGTTCCTATATTCGAATTGCAGTGCTGCGGAGGTGATGGAGATTCCTTTTTCTTTTTCCATCTCCATCCAGTCGGAGGTGGCAGCCTTTCTATTCTTCCTCGCTTTTACGGCCCCGGCGAGTTGGATCGCACCTCCGTAAAGTAACAGCTTTTCCGTAAGAGTGGTTTTCCCGGCATCGGGGTGAGCGATGATCGCAAAGGTTCTCCTGCGTTTTGTCTCTTCTTCTACACTTCTTTGGGTTATCGCCGATTCAGACACTCTCCGTTTCTCCTCGCAAGGAATACGATTTTCCGGGCTCGGGCCTTGTCAGCACGAAAACCCGCGGATTTATTCACGGATTCGTATCTATCCGGTAAACGCCTCGTAATCAGATTGCCCCATATTCCTTTTTCGAAACTTCCGATTCGGATTTTCCTTCTTCCGAATCGAACGCTTTTTTCCCCGGAAAACACTCGGGAGGGGAATCCCTCCTCCTATTTTTCCGTTTCCTTTTCCCCGCTTTTCAGGTTGTCTTGCATCTAGAGCCGTAGTTTTCTGGCCTTTGATCGTCGATAATATGCAACCGCCTAAGACCAAACATCTGATATCCTGGAAAGACTGGACCGATCACGAGGTCTTGGATCTGCTGCAGTTCGCAATTCACGTAAAACACCATAGAGCCAATTATTTGGGCCACATGACTGGGCGCACCCTTGCCATGCTCTTCCAAAAAACCTCCACACGGACCCGTGTTTCCTTCGAAGTCGCCATGACCGAAATGGGAGGCCACGCGATCTATCTGGACTGGATGACTTCCAACTTCCTTCTTTCGGACATCGATTTAGAGGCCGAATATTTGTCCCGGAACGTTTCCGTTATCATGGCAAGGATGAGAAAACACGAAGATCTTCTGCAATTGAAGGAAGGTTCCCAGGTACCGGTCATCAACGGATGCTGCAATATGTTTCATCCCTGCCAATCTTTGGCGGACATATTGACCATCGCTTTGGACAATTCCAGGCCGCTTTCGGATCTGCAAATGACCTATATAGGAGTTCACAACAATGTCGTGAACTCGCTCATCGGAATCACTTCCGCATTGGGAATGCGATTGACTCTCGTGACTCCGATTGCGGATCCCGAAAACATAGACACACCCACCGTGGAACAGGCCAAAAAGAAAGGAACCTTGTTCTGGGAGACCGATCTGATCCAAGCGGTGAGAAAAGCGGATTATATCTACACGGATACCTGGGTAGATATGGAGTTCTTTAACGATCCGAATTTCGCGGATAAGAAAAAGGCGAGAATGGAACTCATGATGCCCTACCAGATCAACGAGGCACTTTTAAAAGAGACCAATGCCAAAGTGATGCACGATATGCCGATCCATTCCGGATATGAGATAACTAGAGAAGTGGTCAGGAGTCCCCGTTCGATCATCTTCCAGCAGGCCGAAAACCGGTTAGACGCACAAAAAGCGGTAATATTGCAGCTCTTGGAAGCCTAGGACAGGATCTCTAAAAATCCGTTGCCGGGAGGGCCCGCTCCGAGAACGCTGTTCCCAGAACGGCCGCGATCGGCTTTAAAAACGGAAACAAAGGTATTTCTATGTCCAAACAAACCCATCCCAAGGATGCGCTATTCGAAGGAGAGAAGCCCTTCCCCATCATTCCTGCATGCGAGCACTTTGCCGGCTCCGAAAAACTGATTACCAAAGCTCTGGAGCTACAGAATAAACTCGGCGGTCTCTTCGACATCACTATGGACTGCGAAGACGGAGCCCAAACCGGAAAAGAAAAAGAACACGCCGAGATGATCGTCCGCATCCAGAATTCCGAGCTCAACAAACACAATATGAGCGGGGTGAGAATTCACGATTATACCAACTCTTTCTGGAAACAGGACGTCGATATTATCGTTCCGGGTGCCGGAAACAAAATCGCATACATCACCATCCCTAAACCGACGAAAGCTTCCCAAGTGGAAGAAATGATCACCTATATCCAAGGCGCTGCGAAAAAAGCGGGAATCAAACGTGAAATTCCGATCCACGTACTGATCGAAACTCACGGAGCTTTGGCGGACGTGGAAAAAATCGCAGCTCTTCCTTGGATGCAAGTTGTGGATTTCGGTTTGATGGACTTTATCTCCGGTCACCACGGAGCAATCCCGGCGTCCTGTATGAAAAGCCCGGGACAATTCGATCACGAATTATTAAGAAGAGCAAAAGCAAGCTGTGTTGCTGCAGCTCTGGCTCATGGAGTGATTCCCGCTCATAACGTAACTTTGGATTTGAAAAACCAATACCAAACTTACAAAGACGCAAAAAGAGCTCATGACGAGTTCGGATTCCTTCGTATGTGGTCCATCTATCCGACACAAATCCAAGCGATCTTGGATGCAATGTCTCCGGATTATAGCGAAGTTCAAACTTCCGCAGCGATCCTTGTCAAAGCACAAGATGCGGAATGGGGACCGATCCAGCATGACGGAGATCTTCACGACAGAGCGACTTACCGTTATTTCTGGGAAGTTCTCCAAAAAGCGAAGATCACCGGAATCGCAATCCCGGAAGAGGCCGCAAAAAGATTCTTCTAATTCGAAAGGGAGTATCATTTCGGAAAAGCCGCAGGTAAAATTGCGGCTTTTTTTATTCCCCACCCTGCTTTGGGTGGGGGCCGGTGCGGTGGTACCCGTTCCGCCCCACCCTCGATCCGCAAGCAAGCCGTTAGCACAAAATTTTAAATTCGGCAAGTGATTTTACTCGCCCCTTTTTCTGCAGGAGCTCCCCTAAAGAAAAGACCGTTTTCCACCGGACTACGGAAGAGGATTTCCGGCAAATCACAAACTTACCGGCACTCCTCGAATCTCTTTTGATTTAGGTTGGAACTGCGAATCTTATTTTATTTATTGAACCGATCGTTCAACTTTCCGATCAGCTCGGAGAGACTACGTTCCATATAATCCCATGCCTTTTTGCTCATCGGCTCCAGCGGCATTTTTTTTTGGAGTTGCTTGAAGCGATCGAAGGATTCTCTAGCAAAATCCAGAAATCGCCTGGGAGTGATTCCTAACCGGTCGAATTGCGCCTCGTTTGCATTGAATAGCTCGGCGACTCTTTCCCGATACTCTCCTTCCAAAAAGTAAAAACGAAGATCCGACATGGACTCATCCATCGTTTTGTAGATTTTGGAACCGGGACCGTCCTCTTTCTTAACGGGTGCGGGGGGATCGGGCCTGACTACGATGACGCTTTTTGACTTTTCTTGTTCTTTTTTTGCGAGTTTCTGAAATTTCTCCCGTTTCAGAACCTCGTTCAGAGTCGTTTTCTTCTTTTCCGCCAATGGTTTCGGACCCTTTTACGTTCTATGCATCGAGGACTCGATTCGAAACTAGCATATAAACTCGGAAAATTTGTGTCCAGTAGTTTACGCCGCTTTTTAGATCGGAGGATAAGATCGATCCGTACTCTTCGCACGATATTTTAGACGAGAGGATCTTTTTCTCCTAACTTCCGGAGTTCGCAATTTTGCAGCCAATCGCATCGTAAACAAATCGGATCCTCCGGATTGTAGGTCGGCGGGGGACAAAGATTCGTATCCTTAGCTTGGATAGGAAATAGAAACTTCTTTTTTTCTTCCTTCGTGGCCAACGACCCGAGAGTTGCGAGAAGGTCCTTGTTTTTCCGGATTTGAATTTCGAAGGAATCCTCCAAGGATTCCGTCTTTGTTGGGAGCACCCGCCTTCCCCGTTTTAGAAACATAGGTCCTTTAAAAGGTTTTCCCCAATGAGAAAGCAACTTCCATCCGAGGAATCCGAAAACAGTGCCCCCCAAATGACCAGAATTACTCATCATTCCAAAAAAGGATTGGTGACCTTCGTTTTGTCGGTATTGCAGAAAGGTAAAAAGGTCGTAAGCAAAACCGACCCCTACCAAAACCCAAGGGGCATATTTCGCACGCACGGGGGGAAAGACGAATCTCGCATCCGGAAAAATCAGACCGAACACCGCCAAAATTCCGAACACGCCCGCGCTGGCACCGATGGTGACCGTATGATAGCTATCCCAAGCGCTGTATTCCGGAACCAAGCCGGAGACATGACCGATATAAGCGAAAAGAAGAATAAAGATCCCGCCTCCGAGTTGGGACAACAGGTAAATGCTAAAAAATTTCCATTCGCCTACATAACGACACACCCAGAAACCGAGAGTGTACAGACCGAACATATTCATTCCTATGTGAAGGAAGGGCATAAAGAATCCCTCTCCGACCACATGCAGAAAACCGTAGGTGAACACCTGCCAGACCATTCCTTTTTCCACGAGCAAACTAGGATTCAGACCGAAAAAGTAGGTTAAAATTCCGCTCCCGGGCTCCAACATCAGTAAGACCCAAACGAGAAGATTTACGATGAGGATGAGATTCAGCGGATGGAATATGGAAAATCCGAACAGCTTCAGACTAAACCCGGAATTTCTCTTTGCCATTCAACAAGGATTCAGGGAACTGGTAGTGGAGTCAAGTAGGCAAAGCCGGGGCTGATCGCCCCGGTTCGTCCTCATCCCTTTGGGAGAAGGGGATGATTTCAATCACACTGTAATGATCGTAGGAAAGGAGGGTCCTCTTTAGTATTTGGGGGCAAAAAAAGTTGGAAAAGCAGAATTTACGTCCGATTTTTTGGGAGGGAGAAGCTCTTCGTCTGTTGGACCAACGACTGATTCCCGGAAAAAAAGAATGGTTCCTCGCGTCGAACGCGAAGGACGTCATTTTTGCGATTCGTGAAATGATCGTCAGAGGAGCTCCCGCGATCGCCATCACCGGATTATTCGGAGCCGTTCTGGAGCTCAAAAAGGTCGGATCCAAACCTTCCTACGCCGAATTCGAATCCTTGCTTTCGCGCATCCTGGAATCTAGACCTACCGCGGTGAATTTACGCACTGCCTTGGAAGAACTGAAATCCCTCTTTCCGTTGCACTCTTACGATTCCTTACCCTTTCCCGAAATGAAACGCAAAGCGGAAGAATTTGCCGTCGCCACTTACGAGGAAGACATTCGAAATAACATGACCCTCGCGGAACACGGACTCTCCCTTTTTTCGAAAACGGATCGCAAATTGCGGATCCTGACTCATTGCAATACCGGCGCCTTGGCTACCGCGGGACACGGAACCGCATTGGGAGTGATCCGTTCCCTCCATAAGGCGGGTTTCGACTTAACCGTATATGCGGACGAAACAAGACCCTATCTCCAAGGAGCCCGATTGACCGCCTGGGAATTGAAAGAGGAAGGAATCGAATCCTATCTGATCACGGACAGCATGGCCGGCTGGGCAATGGCTACGCAAAAGATAGACGCAGTGATCGTAGGAGTGGACCGAGTTGCTGCAAACGGGGATTCCGCCAACAAAATCGGCACCTATCCTCTAGCCATAGTGGCAAAGTATCACGGAGTCCCGTTTTACATCGCAGCTACGGAAAAGAGTTTTGATTTTCGGATTCCTTCCGGCAAAGAAATTCCGATAGAGATGAGAACCCAAGACGAAGTCACCAGATTCAGTTTCTTAAAAAAAGCGGACGGAACGCCCGTGCTGGAAGAGGGAATGATCGCGCCGGTGGACGTAAAAGCATTGAACCCGTCCTTCGACGTGACTCCGGCGGATTTGATCACAGCGTTTATTACGGAAAGAGGGATCGTAAAACCGCAGGATATCCGATCGGTATTCGGCTTACGCCTCTGATCGGAATTTTCTTTCTTCCTATTTTTGGGGTTTTACCGCGACCATCGCGGCCTTGTCCTGCCCCGGGTGGAAGCGCATCATGAATGCTGATTGGAATTTCTCCACCTTTTCGATCTGCCTTCTGTATTTGATAACGCCTCCCTTGTATGCCCCTTTTCGGACTACGAGTTGCACTTCCCCGGGATGAAATCTAGCGGCTTTTAAGGCCTCTACTTTGTTTTTTAACGCTTCGATAAATCGGCTTTTCTCGTTATACTCCGCAAAGACTTTACGATAACCTTCTTTTTTCTCCTCGGGAATTTGGCCCCTGGATCTCTGGACCAGTTGCTTGATCTGCTGGATCTTGGGGAGAACCTTCTCCATCTCCTTTTCCGCGGAGTGAAGTCTTTTCGTCAATTCTTCGAAGGCACGATCGTTTCTATAATGAAATCCTAATTCTACTACCGTATCCAATTCCGCCTGGGAGCCCAAATGTCCACAGACCAATCCGGTAAAAGCGGTCACGGTCGAGGATACTAGGTTCGAGTTCGCCCCGTTCAAGGCGACGGTACCGAGGCAAAAGATTTTCGAGTTCAGAACGAACCCTTCCACCACCAGATCCCCGTCCACTTCTATCTCCGCGTTTTCGATGAACTTCGCGGAAAGATGGCCCCCGACTTTGATTACGTTCTTGCCGTCACCTTTGATTCCGCCGCTCACTTCCAGATCTCTTCCGACGGAGAGCTCGGAAGATTCCACGTTTCCTTTTACGATCAGACTTCCGTTTGTGGTTACGGAAGCGCCCGGCTCGATATCTCCCTTGACCACGACATTACCGTCGTAGTTGACGTTCCCGGTTCCGAGGCCTACGTTGGAATCGATCTGCAATTCCTGGGAAACGGTTACGGAAGTTTCCGTAGAAAAAATAGCGCCGTTGGTGGTTGAAAAATATTCCCGCAACTCTTTGCCGTCCACCAATCCGGTTCTTTCCTGGACGTTCTTACCTATCGTAAGTTTCGGACGTTTGATTGAGGGCGGCGCGATGGGTTTTCCGAAGACGTCTACTCCCTGCTTTCCGGGAATCCCTTCGAAAAGGCTCGCCAGCTTTTCCCCTTCCTTTACATAAATATAACGTTCGATATTTCTGAAATCCGCTTTTCCGTCCTCTCCGATCTTTACGCGTTGGGCTTGAGGATGGTAGAACTTGAGCCAGCCGTCCTCTCCTTTCATTGCGGGGACTCCCGCTGCAATCGGGAACGTGACGGGAGAAAAATTCATTTTGGAAGTGGCTTCCGCGAGTTGCTTGAGTACTTGGTAGATTTTGTCGTTCAAAACCCTTTCCTGGGAAATGTCTCTGCCGTGCAAAAACTCCAGGATGACTCCGGTAGATAAGGCCCGCCCTCTGATCATCCCCGGACGGATCGTAAGCTCCGCGGATAAAGCATCATTGGCCACCTTTAGGGTGAATACGCTTTCCCAGCTGGTATCTTGTTCAGGCAACCCTGACTTTTGTTCAGTACTCACTGCCATTCTACCTTACTAACAATCGAGCCCCGGCCTCTGTTGCTTCGTTTTTTCGAAACAACACTAAGTTAACAAGTTTCTGACTTTTCGATTCTTAGTTCTTTTTTTCGCGTCGACAAGGGGAACCACCGACCACTGTCGAAGTCTCACATGCCTCCTTATATTCGTCGACTAACAAACGGTCCGACTCGAGGTATTTTAGGACGAAACTAGTAACTTACTTGACGGATAATTTCGTACAAAACCGCATCGATTACGCAAAATCCGACGCCTTTTCGAGAAAATATCCCCAGATCCGCGCCAAAGGAAGAATCTCGGGGATTTGGGTGTAGAACGGCAAATGATCGCCGTGGGTCAACAATTTCGAGCTCAGATGGTTGGAGTCGATTTTCCGTTCTCGCAAAGCGGAATATAAGGTTTCGGATTCGGTAGGTGGTATTACGGGATCGTCCGCGCCGTGCAACAAAGCGATCGGAGTCCGCCAGGAATCGACGACTCCCCTGGGCGAATTTTCCCGAATGAAATTCCGGGGAAGTTGGTTCAAAATCTCTTCGGAGAGTTCGGCGCGAAACGAGGGGTCACCCACGTTTCTCACGAATTCTTTTTCCTTTTCCGAAAGGTCCGAAACCAATTTCGAGGAGACGACCGCGTCTCCGGTCCGTTGCAAGCCAGCATCCAAAGAGGATTCCAGATAAAACCGTTTTAAACCCGTAAGTTCCGGACGGATCTTGTCGACGTAATTGTACAATACCACAAAAACCGCATATGGATCCCTCTCGAAATTCGAAACCACGTACGGGAGCGTCGTTCCGAAATCGAAGTAAGTACCTACGAGCAAGGTTGCGGCCAGCCTCGACTGATCCTCCTCCTGTGCTAGCGCGACCATTCCCATCCCCGCGGAAAAGCTCGCGGAGAGAAAAGAGACAGGCTTTTCTTCCCGTTTTCCGACGATCCGAAAAACGGACCGAATCTTTGCGACGGTTTCGTCGGTGATCTGAAGATTTTTCACTTCCGTCAATTCGGGAAGATACACGTTGAACCCTGTATTTCTCAGGTGGGTCGCCAGCACCAAAATTCTATTGTCCTCGATTCCCTTGGCGCTCATTCCGTGCTGCAGATAGATCACCGGAGCGTCATCTGACGAACCGAAAATTTTCGTTCGTATCGGGACTCCCGTTTCCGACTCCAATTCGACTTCGCGAATCGTAGGCACGGGGGAATCTCGAAATCCCGCATAACGTAATAAAAATGGAAACCCGGTAAATACGGTGCCGTCGATCATTTCGATTTTGGATAAGGTTTCGCGAATCCGGAAAGATTCAATATTTCCTCATAAGCAAAACCAGATAGATTCTGCCCAGATATTGTTTTGCGATTTCGTCCTTTAAAAAATATATCAATATGTATTGTCTATATTGTTCGGAATCTATCGGAACGAGTTTATGGTTCAGATTCTCCGGAGGAGATACTTCCATTTCGAATCTTCCCGATTTCATTTCGGATATCAACTCCGCGCAGATTTGGTTCGCGAATTCGAGCATGATGGAGGCGGCATGACTTCGTATCGTAGGGTCTATATGGAAGGATTTGGCTATCTTCGGAAGCAATTTCAGCTTCGTATATCCGTCCATAGCGAGAAATAACTTTCCTTCCGCCTCTCCCTTGAATTCCACACAGGTACAGTTTTCGTAACATAGCCCTTCGTTCTTCGAAGGACCGAACGCTTCCCTTACCGCATGCACTCCCAAACTCTTGTCGATGAATTCGGGAAAAATCTGCGAAACGGTCAATATGAACTTTTCGTCGAGGAGAGGATCTATATTTACAGACATACGAATCGGTTCGGTCCTTCTTCCAAAGATAGATACAACGCTTCCCTTGCCTTCGGTTCCCAATCCTTATCGTCTTTCCTTACACGGACCGCTGCGCCCACATTCAGCGTACGCTCGGGAGAACCTAAAAATTCCATCAGGGAAGGAAGAGACTTCTGCAAAGAGATCCAGTCGGAAGTGGACAAAAACGAAGCCGCCCGATTTCCGCGGATTCGATAGAGAAGGACGGAATCGTGGAATTTCTCCGACCACCATCGCCCGAAACTTTTCAATAGGACGGAACGTTCGTCGATCGAAGCGAACTCCAAGAATAGTAAGATTTTAGGTTCTTCTCCTTCCTTCTTTTCCTTTTCCAAGGCGTTGCAAAATGCCAAATAGGATCCCCATCCGGTTTCGGAATCCTCCGTCTTCGAGGAAAGTGCCAGAACTTCCGCAAAAGAGTGTATTCTCCTGGATATCTCTTTCTCACCCGATTCCCCGCAATCTTCCAGACCGTTACACACGACCTTTCCCATCTCGGAACCTTCCCATTCCAAAACCCAGGTTAATCCGTTCGACTCTTCCCCCACCGGTTCCGGAAATCCTTCGGAAACGACGATGAGGCTTCTCTGTTTGGATGCGCAATGACTCAACTTTCCGTACTGGGAGAACAATTGAACCTCCCAATTTCCGTATGCGGAAAGGGAATCCAAAAAATCCCGGATGGATTCGTAGATTTTTCCCTTTACCGGCAAATGAAAATAACTTCTTGGGGCAAGGTCCGAAACCGTTTCGATTTCGGAGGAGTGCTTCGGGAGAAAAGAAACGGAACTCGGATCCGCGGTTTTTTTCTCCGGAGAGTTTGGAGGTTCGGCGGAATTGGAAGAAGGTTCCGACATTTCCTCGGAAAAAACTTCCTTAGGGACTTCGGAAGATTCCGACTTACGTTCCAAATGGGTCACCACTGCGAACCCGAACAATGCAAGAAGCGCAAAAGATACGCTTCCCAGAGCAAGGATTTGCCCGTCCATCCAAACCGAAGGCTGTTCTGCGAAGCCGGGAAAAATAAGAAAAAAATCCCTGAAAAATTGCATTTTATCGGACTCCGTTCCGTTACTATATGTAACGGGCGGATTTCTCCCCGGCTCAAACGATTTTTCCATGAAACTGTATTCGGAACTCGCGGAATATTATTTCGATATAGAAAAGAACGCCCGAAAGTTCGATTTAGAAACCCAATTTTTAGACCGACTCTTCC
The DNA here is from genome assembly GCF_004771275.1 of Leptospira fluminis. GTDB lineage: Bacteria > Spirochaetota > Leptospiria > Leptospirales > Leptospiraceae > Leptospira_B > Leptospira_B fluminis. Next base: position 20,848 of record NZ_RQEV01000002.1, read on the forward strand.
GCAAACACAGGATCCGAAACGTTCTGGATCTGGGTTGCGGAACGGGAGAACATGTGACCCATTTCCAGGGTCTCGGTTATAAATTGAGAGGGATCGATTCTTCGGCAAGAATGATCGAAGTCGCCAAAAAACGATACTCCCATTGTAGGTTCGAAGTCGGCTCTATGCAAACGTACAAATCCCAGGAACAATGGGACGGGATCATCAGCCTATTCGGCTCCTTCAATTACCTGCTCACGAACGAAGAAGTGGAATCCACATTAAAACAACTGGAGTCGAACCTAAAACCCGCAGGGATCGCGGTTCTGGAAGTATGGAATGCGGAACCGTTACGCAAAATCAAACGCAAAGCCATCACTCCCGTTTCCCAAACCAAAACTAGAAACACCGTGATCCAAAGAAACCGGGGATTCAGATTGGTCCGTGCGGACCAGTCCACGGTGGTGGAAGTCAATTATATCTATAATTTGAATTCCAAGGAAGTAAAGGACAAACACCTGATGCGGGCCTATTTCCTGACCGAATTCCAAAGGATCCTATCCAAACACCGTATGGAAATCCTAAACGTATATTCGAATTACAACGAGGTAAAGTTCCGCAGCAATGCCGGGCGGATGATTCTCGTACTGAAAAAGAAAAGCGCATAAAGATACCGGGCATTGCTCGGTACGCCGCCCGATTCCGAACGGATCCGAAAAATCCTTCCCAATCCGCATTCCGTTTGAGATCTTAGGTCCCCGGAGGAAATAGATGGCCGAAAGTTTTGATGTGACCGTAATCGGCGGAGGACCGGGCGGATACGTAGCCGCAATTCGCGCGGCGCAATTGGGTCTAAATGTCTGCTTGATCGAAAAGGACAGACTCGGCGGAATCTGCCTCAATTGGGGATGCATTCCCACCAAAGCTCTTCTGGAATCCGCTCATCTTCTGGAGTCGGTGCGCAAGGCGGAATCTTTCGGACTCAAAATTTCAGGGATCGCCGCCGATTTTCCCGCAGTCGTCAAACGTTCCAGAGGAGTCGCCGATACGATGGCCAACGGGGTCGATTTTCTCATGAAGAAAAATAAGATTTCCGTTAAGAAGGGAAGCGCGGTGTTCAAGGATAAGAACACGATTTGGCTTCCCGATTCCTCCAAGGAGGAAATCCATTCCGAATTCTTCATCATCGCTACCGGGGCAAGACCGAGAGAACTTCCGGGACTTCCGTTCGACGGAGAAAAGGTGCTTTCCAGCAAACACGCGATGATCCAAGATTCCGCCCCGAAATCGCTCGCGATCGTCGGAGCCGGCGCCATAGGAGCCGAGTTTGCCGATTTTTACGCCAGCATGGGAACCCGAGTGACCTTGATCGAAATGCAGGATAGAATTCTGCCGCTGGAAGATACGGAAATCTCCGGACTATTGAATCGTTCCTTCTCGAAACGGGGAATCCAGATTTTGGTAAATGTGGGGGTCTCGGATCCCAAAGCGGACGCGAAAGGGGTTTCCTTTCTTCTAAAGGGAGAAGGCCTTCCTACGGAAGGAGAACGCAGGGAATTCGAAAAAGCGTTAGTCGCCATCGGAGTCGTCCCGAACACGGAAGGAATGTCCCTGGAGGAGATCGGCGTCTTTTTGCAGAAGGGATTCGTCAAAGTGGACACCAAATTAAAAAGCAAAGTACCGAACATTTATGCGATCGGGGATTGCATCGGAGCTCCGTTATTGGCCCACGTCGCCTCTATGGAAGGGATCAAAGCCGCGGAAGCGATTTCGATCGCCAAGGGAAATCCTCACAACCTGATCTTCGAACCTATCGACTATGATAAGATTCCCGCTTGTACCTATTGCCATCCCGAGGTCGCTTCCGTTGGAAAGACGGAGGCGGATGCGAAAAAAACCGGCATCGAAATCTCCGTGGGAAAATTTCCTTTCCGGGTCAGCGGCCGCGCCCAAGCCCTAGGAGAAACCGAGGGCCTAGTCAAGCTGATCGCGAACAAAAAGACCGGAGAATTACTCGGAGCCCACTTGATCGGTCCGAACGTAACGGAACTATTGGGAGAAGTGAATCTGGGAATGGGTTCCGAACTGACTCTGAAGGAGATTGCGGGAAGGATACATGCCCACCCTACCCTTTCGGAAGCCTTAATGGAAGCCGCCGCCCAAGCCTTGGGAGAAGCGATCAACCTATAGCGGACGAATTGGGCCTTGGATCCATGGTCCCGGAGAACAGGATATCCACCTTATTTACCTTGAACTCGGTCGGAAGTTCGGATTCGAGGTGAAGCATGGAGGAATCCACATCGTGAAATTTCCCGGTAGCCTCGTCGAAGAAATGGTAATGGTCGTCTATATTGCTATCGAATACGGATTTTCCCAGACAGGAAAATTTGAACTCCCGTAACAGCCCCGCCGAAACCAGGACGTTCAACGTGTTGTAAACGGTAGCGAGACTCATCTTAAAGGATTTCCGGTCCACCCATTCCTTTACTTCTTCGGCGGTAGGATGGTCCGCTTCGCAAAGAACGTATTGGCAAATGGAAATCCTCTGCATGGTCGGCTGGATGGAAACGGATTTTAGACGTTTCGCGATCTCGTCCGGAGTAAGACAGTAATTATTTTTTTTACTAAAATGATCCATTCTAAGCGATCTTGAAAAACAAGGGTTCCTATCTTATAGGACGGTCTTTCCCCTCGGAATCCGCCGGAAAAAAATCGAATTACGACGTATTCTAAGGAAACCTTTGGATTCCGTTGGAATTTCGCAATCCAAAAACCCGGAGAAAAATCCGGACAAACAGGGTTTTTATTTTGATACGGATGCTTCGGAACTATAACCTGTCCAAAAATCTTCGGAAACGATAGGAACGATGAGAAACAGAATCCTTAATTCCATCCTTATCTTTACGCTCCTCCTCCCCTTTTCGGTAGGGGCCCAAAATTCCCCGGCCGGTCTCGGAACGGCGGAAACTCTTGCTCAAGCGGAATCCGCTCCTTCCTCGCCGGAAGCTCCCGCCGAACACCACGAATCTGCGCCGGTGCACCATGAGAGCTTAGGCGGAGACCTTCCGTTTTGGTCAGTGATCCCTTTCATACTGATCCTGCTAAGTATCGCATTGTTACCGTTGATTTCCCACGCAACGGCTCATTGGTGGGAAAATAACAACAATAAGTTGTTAGTCGCCTTGGCGTTGGGAGGAGTTTCCTTCGGGGTACTTTTGGCCTACAATTGCGGAGAAAAGATCTATCACACGATGGTCTTCGATTATATCCCGTTCATCATTCTTCTGGCCTCGCTTTTTTACATTTCCGGAGGGATCGTTCTAAAAGGAGATATCGAAGCTACTCCGATCAATAACACGATCTTTCTGATCGTAGGTACCTTTCTTTCCTCTTTTATCGGAACCACCGGAGCTTCTATGCTCATGATCCGACCGATCCTAAAAACGAATTCGGAGAGAAAGCACGTAGTCCATACGGTTATTTTCTTCATCTTTCTGGTTTCGAATATCGGAGGTTCCTTAACTCCCCTCGGAGACCCTCCTCTATTCCTAGGGTACCTGCAAGGCGTGCCGTTTACCTGGACTTTCGGTCTTTTTCCGGAGATGCTTCTTACTTCGGTACTCCTTCTGATCGTTTATTTCGTATGGGACACGGTCATGCATAAGAAAGAGACCAAAAAGGACATCCAAAGGGATATCCGGGAACAGATTCCGATCGGATTGGAAGGCCAAGTCAATATCATTTGGCTGCTTGGGGTAGTGCTGTCCGTAGCTTACATCAACGAACACTACATTCCTGCCATCAAACACAACCATTACCTAGGATTCCTCCGCGAAGGAGTTCTCGTGCTGCTGATCCTCGCCTCCAAATTCACTTCGGATCCGAAATTGAGGGAAAGAAACAAATTCACCTTGCAGCCGATCCAGGAAGTCGCGTATCTATTCATCGGAATCTTCCTGACGATGATCCCCGCGCTTCTGTTATTGGAACACCACGGAAAGGAATTGGGAGTTACACAACCTTGGCATTTCTTCTGGGTGACGGGACTCTTTTCCGGTGTGTTGGACAATGCTCCGACCTACCTAACCTTCGTATCTCTGGCAAAAGGCCTGCTCGGATTTACGGACATCCACCAGATCCTGGCGGATCCGTTCGGAGAATCCTTGTTAAAAGCCATATCGGTAGGAGCGGTATTTATGGGAGCCTTGACCTATATAGGTAACGCCCCGAATTTCATGGTTAAATCCGTCGCGGAAGAGAATAACGTCAAAATGCCGAGCTTCGGAGGATACGTACTCTATTCTTTGAGTCTGCTCATCCCCACCTTTATCCTTTTGACGTTCCTCTTCTTCGTTTAATCCAGGAAGAAGTTCGAACCCGTAACATTCCGTCGAGAGCCTTGTTCTCGGCGGAATGTTTTTAGCTTCAGGATAGGGAAAGAAAGGTCCGTCGTTTCAATCGGAAGATTGAGGAATCGGGGTGAATACAGCCGAGTGAAGGCTCCGGCTACTCTTACCGTCGGGAGAGATTTTTTCCGTATATAAAACTTCCACGTTCGTTGACCTAGCCGGATGATACATGGCGACCTTTCCGATCCAATCGTAAACGGATAAGGAATAATCCACGATGCTTAACGCAGCCTGTAAAGGTAGGAATCTGGATTTGGACAAGGGTTTCACTTCCCGATCGCTGGCCGCCATCATCCACTTGTAGATCCTCGCGGAACGACCCATATTCTTCAGGTTCTCCCATTCCAGCTTCGTCTCGGGTAAGGTAGCTTCCACTTGACCGAACTGGACCCGAACAGGAATCCCTTTGTCTTTGGATTCCTGGATCGCCGTGGACAATTGCAGATCGAACGTGTCCTCGTCCAAATACTCGATTTGGTTGCAGGAGGAAAAAACCGTCTCGCAAATATCTCCGTATCTCTTGTGAACGATATAGACCAGAACGATATTCCTCGTTTCCGGATGATACAAAACCTTCGCGTTATAGTTCGTAGTCGGCCTGTAATAAATTCCGCGATACATCCTTCTGAATACGTTCCAGCCTACGAAGCCGACTTCCTTTAGGACGGGAGGCTCCGGTAAATCCAAAGCTCTTACGGCTATATGCAATTTTTCGATAGCGACCCTTCCGTTCCGCTTGGAGATTTCCAATAAAAAGTCGCGAATCTCCTCCAGCTCGTCGTCTCCCAATTTCAACCGCTTTTTGGAAGTATCGATGAGTACTTTGCCGACGTTTTCCGACAGAAGTCTTTTCAATTCGGACTTCGTCCCTTTTTTCGCGATTTCTTCCAAATCGTATTGGATACAGTCCTCTTTATGACAGGAAATCTGTTCTTCGTAACGATCCACGCCGAAGTATCCCGAAGCCTGCGGCTTCGTTTCTGCGGAGCCGGTTTGCGCCAGGGCGGGCAAAACCCAGCCGAGAAAAAGAAGAAGGAAAACTATAGATCGCAAGGATCGCTCCGAAACGTTAGGAAACTTCGTCCCGATAATCCATGACCAGATACATCAGAGTCTCGTTGTCCGTGGGATTGATGTATTCGTGAGGCACGTCCGCCCGAAAAAAGACGGAATCTTTCGCGTCCAGTTCGACTACCTTATCTGCCACCCTAAGCCTGAGCTTTCCGGAAACGACCACGAGATTTTCCGTCGTTCCCGCTTGGTGAGGTTCCGCCACCTCGATTCCGCCCGGCTTCAAAACGAGTTCGTAAAATTCCGTCCTTCTCCCGCCCAAAAAAGGAAATAAGGCGCGGCTGGAAAACACTTTGGAACTGGAATACAGGATCTTCGTATTCTCCGCTTTTAAAACCAGAACTCCGTCCGTTCCTTTTTCTTTGAGTAACTCGCTGAAGGGTACGTTCAAACCGTTCGCGATTTTCCATAAAACGGCGATGGTAGGGACGCTTTTTCCCTGCTCGATTTGCGATAACATGGCACGGCTCACTCCGCAGCGGGACGCAAGTTTGTCCAAAGAGAGTCCTTTAGTATGGCGGATTAATTTAAGGTTTTCTTTGACAACTTCAGTAATATGTTCGCTGGAAACGATATCCTTCGCCTCGATTTCTTCCGCATCGACCTGGTTCATACCTTTTTCATCCAATATAACGGAATCAATGTCAATCCAATTTCGAAAAACCTGTCTTAAGTTTACAGGAAGATAGAATGTTCGATCCTAGGATTCGAATGAATGCGAAACATTCCGGGCCCAAGTCTCCCGGTGGCGAAGGAAAGCGAACGGAAAAAATCCCGGTTTTGTACAGAGACGATTTTCTCTTGGTCGCGGAAAAACCCGCCGGGCTCCCTGTTCACGCGACGTTGGATCCGAATCGCAGGAATTTTGCGGATGAACTCCAGGCACAGGAAAAATTGCCTTACTTACGTTTGGTGAACCGATTGGATTTGGACACGAGTGGACTCGTACTTTTTTGTACCGACGCGGACAGGAACAAAGAGGCGGACAGCATCCTTTCCGAATCCGAAAAAAGATATTTGTGCATCGTAAAGGGACTCCCCGCAAACGACTCCTTTCGAGAGGAATGTTTCTTAAAGGAAGGCAAGGGTAGAGTATCCGCCGTCCGGTCCGGAGGAAAAAAAGCGATTACGGAATTCGAAGTTCTTTCCCGGAATCGAAACGCGAATATTTCCCTCCTATCCGCAAAATTGATCACCGGCAGGAGACACCAGATCCGATTTCAGATCGCTTCCGCCGGCTTTCCGATTTTGGGAGACCGTACCTACGATCCTTCCGGAGACGTCTTTAAAAACAAGATCCCTTCTCCCCGTCGTTGCCTACTCCATTCTTATCTTTTAAAATTCCTGCCGCCTGGCAAAGAGAGCCCGCTACGGATCCAGTCCCCTATCCCGGAAGATTTTCGAATCTACCTTCCCTTTTTTCCTGGAATTTCTTTCCCTTTTTGAATAACCTGGAACGGAATTTTTTCGGTTTGGATACGAATCGACCGATAGGGGGAAAAATGCCCGAATCGATTGCCCTAATCGTAGGCGGCAGCGGTGCCGCAGGCCAAAGCGCGATACAGGCCTTTCACGAGGACCGAAACGATTCCGATCGAAATTGGAGGATCATTGCCACCACTTCGGGGGAAGATTCCGTCCAAGGCGCCGATAAAACCTTGAAACATATCGGGTTAGAGGATGCCGACGACGCAATTCTGAAAATCATAGAGGCTCTAAAAACGGAAGATCCCGTGGACGTCCTAGTCTATACTCCTGCAAGAGGGAATCTAGGATATCCCGTCTCTCAAACGCCGGAAGAGGACATCGAAGAAGGATTAAAATTTTGTTATGATCCCATGCTCGAATTGGAAAAAAAACTTTGCCCTCGTTTAACGATAGGATATTCCGCATTCTATTATCTTCCGCATCTTCTCATGTTCTACGGTTCACTGGCATTCATCAAAAAGAAGATGGAGGATTGGGCTCTGGAAAAACCGGATTCCAGAAAGGTCATACGTGCGGGAACCTTTTTCAGCCAGAGCGTTCGCGGGATCTCCCTAATCCTGCAAAGGTTGGCCAAATCCTCCCCGCACGCAGAGTTACAAAAACTGCTGGAAGAACAGAAAGCCTCCGGCAAGAAATTTCCCGACTTCTTTCTAGAATACATCGCGGCCAAAGAAAAGCAAAGTTACGAATCGGACTTTCCGAATCTCGCGTACCGTATGACGGAACCGAAAGATCTCAAAGAGGCTCTTTTAAAGATTTTAAAAGGAGAACCCGCTCCTATCGTTTCTTTGATCGGCGCTTGGGTTTGGACCGAAGACAAACTTCCCGCAATGCCAGAATATTTAAGAAAAAGATGAGGAAATTACGGGCCAACCCTGCACCGGTTGAACCAAGGATCCTAGAGGGGGATTTTTTCCCTTTCCGCGATCCAGAAAAATTCCTTTTAATTTAGAATTTTCTAATAGAGGAAAATCGTTTTCCGTGTCTCCGAACGCGATTTCGTAACCTTCTCCCCCGGTGGCGTCCAAAATCCGACGTACTTTTCCGCTTCCGTAAGTGAAAGGTTCTTTGACGCCGCGCTTGAGAATTCCGGACTCCTCTTCCAACTCCACTCCCAAGACCCGATCCTCCGGAATTCCCCAAATGGAGGAGACTTCCTGAATGACTCCTTGCGGGGAAGCGGTTACGATCCAGAGATCCGCTCCGTTCTTTCTCAATTCCCGAATGAGTTCGATCAACGCGGTATAAGGCCGAACCGCTTCGGAGGAAAGCGACTTTCGATTTTCCTCCCAAACCTCCCGAGCCGTCCTACGCAGTTCGGAATCGGAACGTCCCGAAAAAATCCATGTAGACCAACGATACGAAGCCTCTAACCCTTCCGCATCGTGGACCGTTTCGTAAAACTTCCAGGTTTCCTTCTGAAACGCATGACCGTCTTTTTTCCGCAAATCGTTCAGTCTCGTTCCGGTTTCGGAATCGGAAAAAAAAGGACGGATATCCTCGATCCAAGGAACTCCTTCCGCAAGGAGACGATTCATGACCGCCTCTCCGAAATCGTTCCGGACTAACGTATTGTCGAAGTCGAAGACCGCACGGATCGGTCCGCGACGATCCAAGAGATCTTTTAAAAAGGAGTCTAGTTCAGGAGTCCAGAGACGATCCAACAAATGGCTTTTACTGTTGGACCGTTTCTTTGGCGATGGCGACCTGAGAATCCCGGTCGGCGAGGAAAGGAGGAAGGTAATGTTCCGGATTCAGTACTACGTTTTGGTATCTCACTTCGAAATGCACATGAGGACCTGTCGTATGTCCCGTGTTACCCGAAAGAGCGAGCACCTGCCCTTTTTTTATCTTATCCCCTTGCTTTACGAAAAGCATGGAGTTATGCGCGTAGAGGGTTTGGATTCCGTTGATTTGCGGATGCTGTACCAGGACTCTGAGACCGTATCCCCCGTCCCTTTTGGAATCCAGTACGATTCCGTCCGCAGCGGCGATCACTACGGATCCGTTCGGACAGGCGATATCCACTCCCGCGTGCAAAGCATTCCAACGTCTTCCCAATCGAGAAGTCACGCGGGAATGCTTAAAACTCAAGGGCCAGATCAATTCTCTGGAATCCGAAGAAAAAATTTCCCGTCCTTTATCTTCTAGCAGCAAGCTCCGGACGAAGTTACCGTTGTATGGAAAAAATACGGGCTCGCCGGAAGGGATTTTTCCGGTGTCATGGATTCCGTTTAGCACACGGACTTCCAATTCGGAAGTTCCGAATTTGTGGTACAGATCCTCTAAAGATTCTTTCATCTTTCCGGTGACGATCCAGATCCCTTCCCTACCTTGGTAGGTTTGGATGTACTGATTGTCGATCTTGACTTCTTCTAAATTGGAATTCGCGAAAGACTTGAGTGCAAAAAGTAAGATGATTCCTGCGGAGAGCCCCGCAATCGTAAGGCCGGTTTTGCTTTTCATTTGGTTCTTTCCTTGAAGCACTGCCAAAAAAATTCTTAAGAAACGTGGCTCATTCCTAAGATCGGCAGAAATTTTCCGAAAGTTCATCCCATCCTGCCTGTGAGGAATCCTTGGACAAGAATTTTTCCATTTCGGAAGGTCTGGGTCGGCAGGAATTGTTGGATGAAATCAGATGATAATCGATGATTTAAAAGTTTTTCTTTCTTTTTTATCATAATTTAACGTATTTTATGAATTTTCATAAGAAATTCTATTCAGAACTTCCCCTTTTCCTTCCAGGTTTTTCGAACGGATTCTCATGTAAAACGGATTCTTACGAGGAAAAGCCCCGTTTTCTTCCATAAGAGACAGAATACAGAAAAACTTCGGGAAAAATCGACGGAAAAGAAGACTGCCGTTTTGAAATGATTCTTAGGCTGGGAAAAGAAATGGTTACTCGAGAAACCGATCCGCGACTTGGGGGGAAGGAATGGAGCAGGAATCCGTTCGACCGAACCAAAGATAGCGGTTTTTAGCGATCCAATCGTAGATAAAATCCCGGAGAAAAATCGGGAAAGCGAAGCATATAGCGGCCAAATTCCAGGGGAAACCGAGCGCGGACAGGATTTTCAGAACCGCCGTAGACTTATAATACAAAAATCCGTTTCGATAAAAAACGATGCTGGAATCCTTTCCTTCCGGAAGCGGGAGAGCCCTCCCCCGTTCCGATTGGAGCGGGGCAAATCGGAGTATTTTCTTTTTGTCCCTAGCGATCAGCCAAGAAACCGTTCCATTGCAAAGATTGCATACCCCGTCGAAAAAAACGATCCGCTCGTTTCCTCCTTTCCAGGCCGCCGGAGTCTTCATCCTTTCCTGTGCGGTCAGCCTTTCCTTTCCGCACCACCCACTCTAGGCGCGCTTCCTGTCGCCGCTTGTCCGTAGATAGCCGCCGCCTGCTTCGGAAGACTGGACTTTCTCCATTCGAACCAGGAACCTATGTATACGTTCACGTCGTTATACCCTACTTCTTTTAACATCAAAGCCAAAAGGGATGATCTGGCCCCGTTGTAATCGTAGATCACCGTAGTACGTTCCGGCATGAACGGAAAAGCTCTGAGTTTTTTATTGAAGAACGTTTTGTCGACCAGCTCTCCGCTTGCGTCGTAGAGCATCCGCCAATCCCAGAGAAACGCTCCCGGTAAACGACCGCACAGACTACCCGGCTCCGGTGCCGTGAGTCTGGGAAGTTTTCCGTCATATTCTTCGGGGGTGCGCGTATCGAAAATCTGGAGTCTCGTAAGGTTCTTTTCCAAAAAGGCCTTGTCTACGATCCCTTCCAATTTACGGATCTTGGTCGCCGGAGCAAAATCGAATTCTCTGGCGCCTTTTTCCATCGCACCTGTGACCGGCCACTTCTGATCCAGAATGTACGTATGAACAAAACCTGCGGACCGGAGGAGAAGAGTCAAACGGGCGGCAAACATACCCATCCCTTCGTCGAAGACGATGATTCTAGATTTTCCTTCCTTCTTGGCCAAGGCGATCACCTCGTCCAAAGGACCCAACATTTTCTTAAACGATTCTGGATCTGACGCGAATGCTTTTTTCACGAAAGGGAAATAACAGGAGCCCTTTAAAGTGGATTCCTGAAATTGCACTTGGGAGCGGCAATCAATTATAAAGTCCTGATCGGTCAGGTCGGATTTTAAAAAACTCCAATTGGACAAGTTAAACTACCATTTCTATCTAGTTTCAGATTCGGATTTCTAAAATCCGTAGCAGATGGAATCTTGCGAACGAAAAGCAAAAAGCCCAAAATTCCAAACTAACTTTTAACCATATTCCTAAGTCCCGTCCGAAAGTTTAACTTTTTTTTCATAGATGGAAAAATTCGCGACATAAGGGAGAAAAATGATGCGATTTTTTTCTTCCGTCTCCGCTTCGGTAAAATACGGTTTTTCCGAAGCCGATATTCTATCTAGTGAATCCTCCGGTCCGAAAAAATTCAGCATTCCACTTTTTTGCGGGGACTCCTTGCGTGTTTGCCCTACTTTTTGCCGGAACCGTTTTGCATTTTTCCGGAGTTTTTTTTCCTTCTCTCCGAGCGGAGACCACGACATTGGATGCTCCTTCCGGCGCCGTCTCTTCCACCTCTTTTCCGGACGATTCCGAATTCCGGGACGGCTGGAAAAAGTATTCCAAAGAAAAAGACGCGCGTCCACTAAAGACCTGGTTCCAAAACCATTCCAGCGTATCCATCCGTCCCTGTTCCCTCCTAAAGACCCTGGAATTCGAAGGGCTACAGTATTTCTCCTTGAAATGTCCCGGTGAAATCCTAAGCGGATTTTTTTATTCCGGACGAACCAAGATTGCCTCCCCCGAAACGGTCGAAGCGATTCGAGTCAAAGGCCCCGTCAAGATCGGCAAGACCGTTTATTGGGAGCTGGCTTTTTCCGATCAGGATCTTTCCGATTTCGGAACTCCTACCAAAACCGAACCGCGCAAAAAAAAGCCCAGACTTCCCGACCGACCTCCCGACAATCTCGGACTACAGTATTTTTTAAGTATAGCGAGGAGACCAGCCGCGAGACCGACACCGAACGGAAAGGAAGTCTTTTTCGATTCCTCCTGTCCTCTGGTGTATTTGGGAAAAGACGGAGACTTTTATTGGGATAAGGCTGTGTACTTTTCTTTCCAAGCGAGTTGCCTCCCCCAATCTCCCTATTCTTGGGTCAGAATCCGTGCGGATTTTACCGGAAACGTGGTGCTGGATAGCAAACCTTCCCAAAGCCTGCAAGAGGGGGAAAGATTTCTGGCGAAGTTAAAGATCCAGTCGGTGGAAAAGGATAAGATCGTATGGTCGGAGGCGGAGCTGTTTCATGAGTAAGACGCGTTTCCTACTTTGTCTTTTTTGTTTCTCCGCGCTTTTCGTTCTGCCCGGAGGTTCGGTCCGCAGCCAAAATAATACGGGCGGGAACCAGGATCTCAAGAACCTTTTCGGAAGCGTGGTCATCGTGAGAAGCGACAGCTATCCCGATCCTTCGGATCCTCTCGAATTCGGAGACCAGGACCTTTCCAAAGACGTAGGTTCCGGTTTTATCATCCAAGGAAATCGGATCCTGACGAACGCGCATGTCGTAGCGGACTCCAAGTTCCTGAAAGTAAAACATTATAATAGCGGCAAGTATTACGACGCGAAAGTGGAGTTTTTAGGTTACGACTGCGATCTCGCGCTCCTGAAAGTGGAGGACGACGAATTTTTCATGGGGATAGAGCCTTTGGAAATCGCGGACGAATCCCCTTCCTTGGGAAGCAATCTTTTGATGCTCGGCTACCCGGAAGGGGACGAGAATCTCACTCTCGAAAACGGAATCGTCAATAGAGTCGAAAGATTACGCTATTCGTTTACCGGTTTGGATTATCGGAAAGTCGTGCGAGTTACGGCGAACATTCTACCCGGATATTCCGGCGGGCCGGCGATCCAGAACGGCAAGGTTGCGGGAATCACGTTCGAAGTCAGCCAACTGCAAGGGAATACCGCCTATCTGATTCCTCCGGAAATCGTACTTCATTTCCTTAAGGACGTGGAGGACGGCAGCTACAACGGTTTTCCTTACGCGGGGTTTACGTTCCAAAACGGAAATTCCGAATCCTTAAAACGGTATTTGAAAGTTCCAGCAGGATTACAGGGAGTACTGATCAATAAGGTATACCCGGATTCCTCTTTTTCCGAGGTCCTGCAACAGGACGATTTCCTGTACAAGATAGACGACGCGTTTTTGAATAACGAAGGCGGGCTCCAGGAATTTACCGGCAGGACCGTCGTGGATCTGATCGAGCCTAACTTCATAGGACAGACCCTAACTCTGTTCTTCTATAGGAACGGAAAACACTACAAGGTTCCCACCCAATTAAAACAGACCAAGTCCCTGGACATGTACAGGGACAGGGAGTCCAAGAACTTCGTAGGAGCGGGTTTGATGTTCCAATCCGTAAATCGGGCCCTGTTCGGAAAGGAAAGCCAAAGAATCGAAACGGCGCTCAGATATCATTACAGTTATTACATACAGGACGATCTTTTTCGGTTCACGGAACGGGATTTGATTTTGACTACGATCTTTCCCGATCCTTTGAATTCCAAATACCTTCCGTACCGCTTCAAGATTCTGGAATCTATCAACGGCAAAACGCCCTCGGATCTTTCCGACTTCAAAGATCTCTGGAACAAATACGCCGACGGAACGATCGTGCTGAAATTCAGGGGAGTCGGCTTGCCTTTGATTTTGGATACGAAAACGATACGAACGATTGATGCGAGAGTCAAAAAGCGTTTCGACGTCCGGCCGGACGCGAACAAGGAGGGAAAATGAACTTCCGAGTCTTGGGGGCCGGCCTATTCTTTTGCGCGCTTTTGTCCGCTTTTTCTCCCGTAGAGTCCAAGCAGGGCGGAGAATTCTTTCTACTCGTTCATTTTCGGAAATACTCGCACCACAACCCTTTTCAAAAAGGAGTTCCCTTTCAAAAACGGGTGCCCGCGATACGACTGGACGAAAGGACCGCATTGGCTTTGTTGAAACCGGGGGATATTCCTCTCTTTGCGGAAATGCATCCTGACGAATCCGCCGGCCGCAAAGCTTATTTCGAAAACGTCGATCCGGAAACCGGCTTAGGCATCCTGACCTTGCCGAACGACATGAGTCGCTCCAAAAAAAGGATCCCTTTCTCCCACTTGGAACCGCATCGCAATTCCAAAATATGCTCCTCTTTTTTTCCCACGATCGAATGGGCCAGTCTAGAAAATTCTAGAGCCCTACTCCCCCTTTCCCGGATTTCCAGAAAAGAGGGAACCGAACCCGTGAGAAAGTTTCTAATCTCTCACGGTTTTGTTTGCGGTTTTACGGATGGATCCTGGAATGCAGGAGCGGATCTGTTGCGACGGTTTTATTTCAATCGAGGAACCTCGCCTTCTCCCTTTCCTCATCCCGGTTTTATCGCGGACACAAGCCTTACCCCGGCGGAGGAAAACTATTATTTTCCGAAAGGCTCCGTCGGAGTGGTCGTATCGGAAGTCCTTCCGGGAGTGGGTCCTATGCACAATCTCTTTCCCGGAGACGCCATCCTTTCGGTGAACGGAATTCCGGTGTCGAGCAAGGACAAGCAATCCTTGTACGATTTAATCCTGAGGAGACACGGAGTTCCCGTGAATTCCGGAGAAAACGTCCATCTTTCCCTGTACAGAGACGGACGACGGAGAGAACTGTCGTATCACTTACGGCCTTACGACGAGGATTCGTTTCTGATTCCGGAACGCACGGGAAAATCCGCCCCTAGATATCTCATATCCGGCGGTCTTCTGTTTACGGAGCTCACCCAGTCTTATCTGAAGGAATTCGGCGAAAAATACAAATCCTCGGCGGAAAGAAAATTGGTGTATCTCGCGGAAAGTTTCTCCCGCAAATTGCATCCGGAGAAGAAAAGAATCGTACTTTTGTCGCGTACCTTTCCCGACGAAAAAAACCGTGCATACCAGGAATTTCAGGATTTGATTTTGGAATCGGTAAATGATAAAATCGTAGATTCAATAGACGGATTAAAAGAAATTTTGACGACTTCCAAGGACGATTTCTACGTTTTCCGATTCGCCGGGAATAAGATCGTGGTGTTCACGAAGGACGAGGCAAAGGATTTGGACAATCGTATAAAATCCTTATATTCCTTGGATACATTGGATAACGTGAACTGACAAAATCCTTGACTTAGTCCTCATACTCGGATTTTCTTTGGATTCGGAACTTTCCATGAAAATCCTATTCGTTGACGACGAGGAAGTGATTCGGGATCTTTTCCAGGAAATTTTCGGCGGAGAGTACGAACTTACTCTTGCAGGAACCGCCGAGCAAGCCCTGGAAATCACGACCGCAGAATCCTTCGACCTTATTATCACGGATATCCGTTTGCCTAGAATGAACGGTATCGAGTTGATCACCAAACTTCGGGAAAAAGGTGTCGAAACTCCGTTTATCGTAATTACCGGAAATCAGGACATACAGATTTCGATCAACGCGTTGCGCCTAGGAGCCGTGGATTTTTTTCTCAAGCCGTTTCGGATGGAGGCGATCCGTTATTCCCTCCTTCGGTTCAGGAACCTTTTTCATGCGGGAAAGGACTTGGTCGACAAGAGATTTTTCCAAATCCGGGAGTCGAAGCAGAATTTCGCTCTCATTCCTAGATTAGGAAATTTGAATCAATACGTGCACCTTATCCTGCGGTCCATTTCCCATCTCCCCGGTCTTCATAACGACGACCTTCTTTCCTTGAAAGTGGCTCTGTACGAATTGGTGGGAAACGCGATCGAGCACGGTTGCGCCGGAATTTCCTATCACCAAAAACAGGAACTCATGTTTCGGGAAAGCGATTATTTCGCCTATGTGGACCGTATCTGCGAATCGCGGGAAGATTGGATCGAAGTACAGATCGATTACGACGACAAACAGGTCGTGGTCGTTCTGGAGGATAACGGAGAAGGCTTTGATCCGGACAGGGTTCCCGATCCCGTAAACGATCCGAATGCGAGCCAACTTTCCGGAAGGGGAATTTTTCTGGTGAGAATGAACGTGGATTCCTTGGATTATAACGAGCGTGGCAATAAGGTCACATTCGTCAAAAAACTGCAGACGCAAATCGTCACGAAAAGTTAAAATCTCAATCCAGCGCTTGCGTACCACCGGAAGTATTCTCGGACGGCTATCGGCCTTTTGATTTCGTCCAGCAAGACGGATTCGTCCTGACCCGGCTTGACCCACGCGTAAGCGGCCCCGAAAAGCGCAAAGCCCGCCTCCCCTTTCCATCCTCCCGCCGCGATCAGCTCCAGGCCGCGACCTATATAAGAAATTCCGAATCCCGTAGCCAAGGTCGCGCTCCATCCGCCCGGGAGTTCCTTCCTCAGCCCGGCTTGGTAGTATTGTAGACCGTCGTTTTCGTAAACGGGCTTGCGATAAGAATCGATTCCCGCGAACGGAGCGTCCTGCTTTGCCTGAAAATCCCGTAGCAACAAAATAGAGACGGGCGCCAGAAATCCTCTAGGGTCCCCTTTGATTCCGGCAAATCCGTCCGATCGATCGTCCGTCCTGAAAGTCCGGTCCGCTCTGGAAAACAGGCCTCTTACGAAAATCGAGACAGGACCGGTTTCATAGGTGGTCGATACGGTGGCCAGGAAAGAATTCGTAGTCTGCCTCGTATGATATGAATCGTATGCATCCTTTCCGTTTTCCCTCCTTCCTTCCAGGCGGATAAAAGAACCTTCCCACTTCCATTCCTGCCATTTCAAAAACTCGAATTCCGTTCCTGAATATCTATAAAAACCGTAAGCCTGGAACGGCTGGGCGGTCTGAAAGAAGGAAGCGGGAACGGCTTCCTGCCTGGGTTCGGAATATTGGTAATGAAAGAATCGCAGACGTTTCCACAACTTGTCCGGCTCCCAAACCAGATCTCCTCCTCGGACTCCAAGAGGAGATTCGGAGTTCTCTTTCGGAAGATAGGAAAGTCTTGATTGGAATTCCAATCCGAGTAGACTTCCTTTCAAATTCAGTGATTTTATGGACCAACCGAATTCCGCATAATTTGCAAGACTTGCAAACAGAAAGCCTGCGCTGTCCAAACGCTGGAAACCTCTTCCCCCTTCGATCCGGAAAGAAAGAAAAGAAAGATTCAATCCCAAAGAGGCCAATGCCTCCCCGTCCGTCAATTTATAGGTTTGGGTCTTGGAATCCTCCTTTTCCATGTACGTTAGATAGGGAGAAGCCAGAATCATAGTTTCCCAACGGGAGGAGTTTCCGATCCATCCAAACTCGGGACTAAAGACTCCCTTGGCGGAAGTTTTACTAGCTTGGTCCGATTGTACTCCTCCCTTTTGGGAAAAGGAGCGTCCGAAAACGTACGGATCGGCATAAAAACCTGACTTCGTACGGATCTTAGCCGGATCCTCCTGAGTACGGGCAAAGCGCCCCGAGGAAAGAACGGGAATATTACCGTCGTTTAATAAAGAAGAATCGTCCAAACGATATTTCGGATAGGAATCGCCGAAGATCCCGATACCCGGAAACAAAAGGACAATACATAAAAAAAACCGAATATACTGGAACCGGCTC
Source organism: Leptospira fluminis (assembly GCF_004771275.1). GTDB lineage: Bacteria > Spirochaetota > Leptospiria > Leptospirales > Leptospiraceae > Leptospira_B > Leptospira_B fluminis. The sequence goes on from NZ_RQEV01000002.1 coordinate 38,387, forward strand.
ACTTAATCGTAGGCCGATAATAGGCGAGAAAATAACCGCTCAGGATCAGCCAGGAAGGAATCTGGCCCAAAAAAAAGGCTCCTGCGGCCCCCATGGGTCCGTATTCGGGAATCAAAAGATTGTCCAAAACCAACCCCGACAACATTCGAACCAGGGCCAATAATGCGAGAATTCTAGGTTGGCCTAGAGCAAATAAGGCCATTCCGAGAGGAGAAAAAACCAGTTGGAGGAGATAATTCGGATACAATAATTGAAAGACGGGAACCGACTCCGGATATTTGCCGGAAAACAAAGCCGCGAACACCCAGTCCGAAAGCAGGATCCAGGGAACCAAAAGCAGAGCCACTCCCGACGACATCAGAATCGTACGGCCCAAAAATTTCGCGAAATCCTCACTTTCGGTCAATCTGGAAAGTTTGGGATAGATCATCGAATTCAATACGGAAAACAGGATCACGAATCCGCTAAAGGGCTGCAAAGCGGTACCATAGGAGGCCACAGCTTCGTTGGAATGGTAACGATTCAAAAAGAACAGCTCCATACGATCCGAAATGATCGCGAACAAGGAGGCCAAAAACGCGTACCGGTTAAAGGAGGTAAGTTCCCCGATCTGGACCCTGATTTCCTCCTTCCCGCCCTGCCATTCCAACTTTTCCCTAGGAAATAGAAAAAAGAAAAGAAGAATCGTAAAGGCCGGTGCGGAGGTGAATATCGCGAGTATATCCAGATTATTTAATGCTCTATCCGTGAATTGGTCCGCAAAATACAGGATCACGAGTCTGAAAAGGTTCGGCAAAGGATACCAAACGGACAAAGATTGGTATTGACCGAAAGAAACGAAAATACTTTCGAAATAGCTGTTAAACGAAAGGACGAAACTCCCGAACACTAGCAGGAAAGCCGCTAGAGCATTTTCGCGCAATAGGAGGGTCGCAAGTGCGGTAACGACCGAAAGAGCGGCGAAGGCTCCCCATTTGATCCATAAGGAAGAAGCCAGAAGGATTCCTATCTTTTTTTTGTCTTCCGTCAAGGGAGCGAGGTATTTCACCAAAGCGGCAGGAAGGCCGAATTCCGCGACGGTCAGAAGTACGGGCAGGAATCCGGAATAGTATTGAAAGATCCCGTTCTCGTTCTTGCTCAGAATCCGTACGGAATATACCATGAAAACGAAATTCAAAAGGGAGGCAAGAACCTTGGAACCGCCTACGGAAAAGAAGGAACGTAGGAACCCGGAACTCCGGAGACGATTGACGATCTCCGGCAAAATTTTCATGGTATCCGATAGGCGGGACATTCTTTATAGCAGATAGATTCCGCCTCTCATCCTTTTCAAGAGTAATGGGGAAAGGTGGCCGATATAGTAGCAAACGATCCCATACCTTAAGTATCTGGCAACCGGATTTTCCGGGAAAAGCGATGCGAATATCCGCCCCAAAAGAACGTAAAGGATCAGGATGCCGATCGCAACCATCCCCATCCGTACCGTCCAAGAAATTCGGTCCTTTGCGGGCCCCCAATCCAATCCTCGGGCACGATTCGAAAGGATCCCGATTCCGAATCCGGCCAACGCCCCCGACGAAGATACCACTTGTTCCCAAGAGTGAAGGGCTTCTCTCGCACCCCCTTCTCCCGGCAGCAGTACGCTCGGAATCGTAAGTACAATCCACAACAGACGATAGGATTTAAGCCTACCGGACGAACGAAGTTCCACGCCCGAAAAATCCGACTCCAACACTTCCGGATGGACTTTCAGAAAGAGTTCCGTACCAAAAAGAACCAGGACTCCGATGAACAGACCGCCTACGACATCCCCCAAATAATGCAAACCGGCGTACATTCTGGCGATAGGCATGAAGAAAATACAAAACACACCTATCCATTTTACAAAATTCGATTTCAAATGCAGAAATAAAATTCCATAGAGCACTACCGCCGTCTGCACATGTCCCGACGGAAATCCGTAAGAACTTTCCGAAATTCCCAACTCCTGAGCGAAAGGCAAACCTAACGGTCTAGACGATTGAAAGATCGCTTTGCAACTTCCGTTCAGGATCCCCGCAAGCATCAATCCTAACGCCATTCGAATTCCGACCTTACGATCCACGCCGAGATAGATAAAGGAAACGAGCGCCATAAAGAATGCGGTTGAACCCAAATAATGAAACAAAACCGAAAGCGGTCCTAGCAAGGAATCCAAAAAAGTTCCGTGCATGGCCTCCAATACGGAGTTACCGAACATCGTTTCGTTCACGGAAATCGTCGTCCAATTCATAGGGCCAATTTATAAAAGTGGAAAGCCGAATCAAAAGCTTTTCGTGCTCCGAAAAAAGATCCCGTAATTCCGAACGATCGATAGGTTTCCCATAAGAATTGTATTCGAAAGAAAAAATCTCGGTTGAAGGTAGGAAGGTGTAAGAGTAGCATGAATCGAAAGCGAAATATGAAATGAACGTTTGTTAACTTGACGTTCGGGATACGAAACCGCTTTTCCCGTTTTCGTAATTCGAGTTTAGAGAATAAGGATCCGCATGAACGAAAGCGCGCCTCAACCGGGAGAATTGGAAAGTCTGTTTCTGATTCCCAGGGAATACGCCAGAATATTTCTGAAAGGCTTGATGAATCTCATTTATGATGTGGAGGTTCAGGGAGTGGAAAACATACCGGAGTCCGGCGGAGGAGTGATCGTCTCGAATCATACCGATAACCTGGACGTTATCGTGCAAGGAACCGCGGTTTCCAGAAAAATCGTATATTTAGGTAAATACGAACTCTTCCATCCTCAGGAACCTTTTTTAGAATTGCTGAAGGATCCTTCTTTCGACCATTTTCCGTTAAGCCTAGTAAAGACAGGATTAAAAACGACCTTCGACGCAATCGGCGGATACCAGGGAAAGACCCTTCTGAACTGGGGAGGAGTTCCTATATTAAGATCACATAATATTACCGATTCGAAATCGGCCGCAAAATACTATGAAGACCTGGAAAATTACATGGTCGATCTCGTCCAAAAAGGAGAGTTGATTTCAGTATACCCTGAAGGCACCCGATCCGAAGACGGAAAGTTGGGATCCTTCAAAGCCTTGGCTGCAAAAATCGCCATTCGCGCAGGGGTTCCGATCATACCTTCGGGGATACACGGAGCCTGGAGAATGACGAAATTGGATTCGTTTCTGACCGGAAAAGTATTTAAGACCAAGATCGTTTATAAGATAGGTCGACCGATTTTACCCGCCGAATTTCCCAACGAGCCGGTGAAACGTGCCGCGAAACTCCTCACGGAAGAATTGGAGCACAGAGTGGCAGAACTTTCCGGAGTAGATCTTTCCCAGGAGGATTCCTCGAATGGAAACCGAAATCTATAGACCCAAACACAAACTCAAATTCGTGACGGCGGCCTCCCTCTTCGACGGTCACGACGCCTCCATAAATATTATGAGAAGGATTCTGCAGTCTTCCGGAGTGGAAGTGGTTCATTTGGGCCACAATCGATCCGTCCGGGAAATCGTGGATTGCGCGATCCAGGAAGACGTACAAGGGATAGCGGTGACAAGCTACCAGGGCGGTCACGTGGAATATTTCAAATATATGATCGACTTGCTACGCGAGAAGGGCGCGGGTCATATCAGGATATTCGGGGGAGGAGGAGGAACCATTCTCCCGAACGAAATAAAGGAGTTGGAGGAATACGGAGTTTCCAAGATTTATTCCCCGGATGATGGACGCAATTTAGGATTGCAAGGAATGATCAACGACGTGCTGATCAAATCCGATTTCTCCCCTCCTCTCACTTTTAATGGAGATCTACATTCCGCCTTAAAGCTCCGGAACCCGATCGCGATCGCTCAATCCATCTCTTTAGTGGAAAATGCGGACACAGCACCCGCGCAAACTTCCGAAAAATTGAATTTTCCTCCCGCCACCAAGAATATTCCCGTATTAGGAATCACCGGGACCGGAGGCGCGGGAAAATCCTCCCTAACGGACGAACTCGTAAGACGTTTTCTGTACGATTTCCCGGACAAATCCGTGGCGGTCCTTTCCGTCGATCCTTCGAAAAGAAAAACAGGCGGGGCGCTGTTAGGCGATCGAATCAGGATGAATTCCATCTTTCACCCCCGAGTATATATGAGGTCTTTTGCGACGCGGGAAGCAAATATTGCATTAAACAAGAATGTTAAACGAAGCATAGAAATCCTGAAAAGTTCCGATTTCGATCTGATCGTAGTGGAGACGGCCGGAATCGGGCAAAGCGATTCCGAAATCACCGAAGTGGCGGATGTCAGTCTTTACGTGATGACACCCGAATTCGGAGCAGCCACCCAATTGGAAAAGATCGATATGATCGACTATGCGGACCTGATCGCGGTGAATAAATGCGATAAACGCGGAGCCAAGGATGCGATCCGGGACGTTCAAAAGCAGTTCCAACGTTCCCGCCAGGATTGGGCTACCGACCCGGAAAAAATGCCCGTCTATGGGACGATCGCCTCCCAATTCAACGATCCGGGAACCAATAATCTATACGCCGCTTTGGTTCGGGTTCTGAATTCCAAATTCGGATCGGAATGGAAATCCGGTTTCGAAGCCACAAAGGAAAGCAGTCGGAAAATCCATATCATTCCGCCCGATCGCCAACGGTATTTGGCGGAAATCGCGGAAACCTGCGAAGAGTACGAATCCTTTACGGAAAAGGAAGCTGGCGCCGCAGAAGTATTGTACAGGATCAAAGGCGCGATCGACGTGCTGAAGGAGCGTGGCGCGGATACCTCTACGCTCGAATCGGAATATTCCGTGCGGGAATCGAAGCTCCATCCGGAAACGAAAGCGATTCTGAACGGTTGGGAAGAGAAAATCCGGAAATATTCCGGAAAGTACTTCACTTATACCGTTCGCGACAAAGAAATACGGGTTCCGAACTTCACAAAATCATTAAGTGATATAGAGGTCCCAAAAATCTCCGTCCCGAAATTCAAAGGCTGGGGAGATATAGTGCGCTGGTCCTTCCGGGAAAACTTCCCGGGAGAATTTCCTTTTACGGCCGGAGTCTTTCCTTTCAAGCGGACCGGAGAGGATCCGACCCGTATGTTCGCGGGCGAAGGCGGTCCGGAACGCACGAACGCCAGATTTCATTACGTAAGCCTGGGAATGCCGGCGCAAAGATTGAGCACCGCTTTCGATTCGGTGACTCTTTACGGCGAGGACCCCGGCGTCAGACCCGACATATACGGGAAGATCGGAAATTCGGGAGTCAGCATCGCCACGTTAGACGATGCAAAAAAACTGTATTCGGGATTCGACTTATGCCAGCCGAGTACTTCCGTCTCAATGACGATCAACGGACCCGCTCCGATGATACTATCCTTCTTTTTAAACGCCGCAGTCGATCAATCCTGCGAAAAATACGTCCGTGCCCAAGGATTGGTGGAACATGCAGAATCCAGAATAAAGGAAATTTATCTGGCAAAGGGAGTTCCGATCCCGAAATACGAAGGGCCCATTCCTAAGGGAAACGAAGGCTTGGGACTCCTATTCTTAGGAGTGAGCGGAGATCAGATACTCGACAGAGATACGTACGAAAAAATCAAAGCGGATACGCTTTCTACGGTGAGAGGCACAGTCCAGGCGGATATCTTAAAGGAAGACCAGGCCCAAAACACCTGTATTTTTTCCACGGAATTCGCACTCAGATTGATGGGAGACGTGCAGGATCACTTCATCCGCAATAAAGTGCGCAATTTCTATTCCGTTTCCATCTCCGGCTATCATATCGCCGAAGCCGGAGCGAATCCCATCACCCAAGTGGCGTTCACGCTTGCGAACGGATTTACTTATGTGGAATACTATCTTTCCCGCGGGATGAAGATAGACGATTTCGCGCCGAACCTTTCCTTTTTCTTCTCCAACGGAATCGATCCGGAATACGCGGTGATCGGTCGAGTCGCCAGGAGGATCTGGGCCAAGACGATGAAAAGGAAATACGGAGCGGGAGAACGTTCCCAGATGTTGAAATACCACATACAGACTTCGGGAAGATCTCTACACGCCCAAGAAATCGCGTTCAACGATATCCGGACCACGCTCCAGGCTTTGTACGCGATTTACGATAATTGCAACAGTCTCCATACGAACGCGTACGACGAAGCGATCACGACTCCGACGGAAGAATCCGTCAGAAGAGCGATGGCAATACAGCTGATCATCAATCGGGAACTCGGATCCGCCAAAAACGAAAACCCTCTGCAAGGATCCTTTATTATCGAAGAGTTGTCTGACCTCGTCGAAAAAGCGATCCTAACGGAATTTCGGCGAATTTCCGAAAGAGGCGGAGTGTTGGGCGCGATGGAAAGCATGTACCAACGGAATAAGATCCAGGAAGAATCCCTTAATTACGAACATCTAAAGCATACCGGCGAAATCCCGGTGATCGGAGTGAATACCTTTCTCGGAAAGGACGGATCTCCCACAGTGCTACCCGAGGAAGTGATACGTTCCACAGAATCGGAGAAGAAGGCGCAAATCGATCACTTGGAAGCGTTCCAATACCGGAACCGTTCGGAGGCGGCGGACGCTCTGAAAAAATTAAAGGCGGCTTGCGTGTCGGATTCCAACGGTTTTAACGAGCTTATGGAAGCGGGGAAAGTCTGTTCTCTCGGACAAATGACTTCGGCGCTCTACGAAGTAGGCGGGCAATATCGTCGAAGTATGTAGACCTTCGGAATTCCTTACCGATAAAAAAGATTCGGCAAAGAGAGAAAAGAGGTTGATTTCGGATCCGACTCGCCCATAATTTTTTGACAAAAATTTCGGCTCTTCCCCTGAAAAGGACGCCGAACACCATCGAGGAAAATCGGAGATGAAGAAGTTTTCCGGAACCGTTTTGTATCGCGCCCTTCCAATCTTTTTGTTCCTCCTTTTCCAATGCAACAATCTAGGTTATGCAGGCCCGGGAGGCGTAAAAGGAAGCGACGCGAAGTTAAAGATCAAGGAAGCCGTCAGCGACGAAAACGACCTATTCGTGGCGCAAGTGTATCCTCTCCTGATAAATCCTCCTAGCTGCACGAACTATGGAGGAGCCAGAAGTACCCGCCTCAGCGGATACGATGCTTTGGCGTTTAAGAGCCTACTTGCAAAACTCCAAAACCTCCAAATTTCGGATACGGTCGTGTACACTCAAGCCTCTCTGGACAAATGTACTTCTACTATCCGAAACATAGGAGTGAGCTTGGATATCCAGTTCGCCCAGTCCGTCCAACTATATGCCACATGCAATACCGCTCCCCAACCGATCGATCTAGGTTCCTACGTCATCTACGAATCTTGTCAGCTGGAACAGGTGGGCATTGTCCAGTGGAATAAAACCAAATTTCCTTGAGGAAATCAAAGACCGTTTTTTCGGGAGAATCGTAAGCATAACTTACGAGGTTCCGGGTCGAGAGCCGGACCCCAAAGGCTCTCTTTCCAGGAATACGGAGTCGAAGTCTCGGGCATAGAATCGATACGACAATCCCATTCGAGGATCCCTACGGGGAGCACGATCTCGTGAGTTTCGTCGGATTTTAATTCCAATACGACAGCTTTTTTTTCCGGGATCGTATAACGAAAGATCCTTTTTTTATCCGCCACCTCTTGTCGAAAACCGAGATCGCTTCCTAGTAAAATCCGTCCGGGATTTTCGATTTTCAGGCTCCCCTCCCCTTCCAAAATATAGGATTCCCCGATCCGATCCGGAGGAAAAAACGTACCGAAACGGGAGAGAGGCTTTCCGAAAAAAGGAAGAGCCGAAACGATCAGGAGGAATATTACGGGAATATAAACTCTCGGACCGACGGATTCCGCTCTTCTCTTACCGTTTAAGGATAATAGAAGAATCCAAAATAGGATCTGTGTCGATCTCAAAAAAAACCATTCCTGAAACCAGGAGTATACGAAAATTCCGAGCGCGGCCGAGACCAAAATCCGATGCGATCCTCCTTTTTTCTTCGTCGCAAAATAGATCCCTCGATAGATAGCGCCTCCCCATAGAAACAGATACAGAAAAAGACCCGATACCCCCGTCCCCACCGCGATTTGTAGGATTTGATTGTGGGTCGAATGCAACCTCGTACCTACGCCCTCCTCCTTCAATACCTGTTCGTTGGCCCATCCGTAAGACTCCATCCCCCAACCGAAAACCGGCGATTCTTCGAACAGGAGCAGTCCGGCGGAAAAAAGTTCCTTTCGCTCTTCTCCGAAACCGGGCAAAATCTCCGTCTTTGCAAATACCAACGGAAACATGACGGATAGAGAGATCGCCGTAAGGACCGTAAAAACCGCGAATTCCTTACCGAATCGGAATCCCTTTCGATACGCGAAAAGCCGGAGGAGCATAAAAAACAAACCTCCGACGAACAGGGAGAAAAAAGGGCCCCTTGCGCCCACGAGAACGAAAATCGTAAAGAAAACCGGAACCGGGAGTAGAAGAAATTTCCGAAGATTCAAGCTCCGTTTTTTAACGAAAGAACGGATGGCCAGAAAAACGAACGGCGAACAGGCCACCAGATACATCCCGAACCAACTTCTATTCCAAAACAGGGACTGGATGCTATGTGACTTGAAATCGGACAAAAAAGGGATAAGCCGATGAGGCGAATCCCGATCCACATATCCACCCAACCAAATATGATAAAAATCTAAAATAGAGGATATTTTCGGGGAAAGAAATTCGCCGATTCCCAGTACGACCGAAATCGCAAATCCCGTAGTTACGCCTGCGATCGCGGTCTTTCCGATCCGTGAAGCGGGTTTATTTTCCGTCGCACCTATGCAAAGAAACAGTATTACGGAAACGAATGTGGAAAAAACGATCTTAAACGGAAAAAAAGGTTCAAGCTCTCCGGACCGAAAGAAAAAATAAGGAGAAAGACGATAATGTTCCCAATCTTTCCAAATCCCGAGCTGCCAGAACGTTCCCAAGACTCCGGTGAAAATCAATCCGAGACAGGCCAAGCCCGTCCGACTTTTCAAAAAGATCAGAACACGAGTATCTGCCCGCTTGTTTCTGAAAAAAGCCCCCAGGATCCAAACGACCGATAAAAAATCGAAAATCTCCATGAACCTACCTCCGGGATGGTTTCCGAAAAGAGGTAAGGAAGCGAAGAGTAGAAAGAGCGCGAATCTAGACCGAAAAAACGATATGAGAATCCAAGCGATTCCGAGACAAACCGTCGGAATGCGAAAAGAAGGAGGATAATAGGGCAAAAAAGAGATTAAACCCCCAAAAGGGAGCATAGATAGAAAAAGAAAACGGAATCTCGCACCTTCGCCCGAAAGCCGGGATAGCAAACGTAAAACCGCCATGTTACGAATAGAATTCATACAAGGTGACACAATCGGACCTTTTCGTTTTACAAAGATTCCTTTTTTGTTCTACTCTCCGAAAAAGGCTTTCGTTTTTTAGTTTCCCGAATCAAGGAACTACGGAAATTTTGGTAAGAAACCATGGCTTCTTCCGTGATTCAATTTCCAGAGACGAATATATATCCGGATCAAAACCGGTTTCGGATCGTCTTTACGCGAAATGTTTGTTCTGTCGAAACGGAAGAGATCGGATTGATCCTCGGAAAAATCCAGGATGTGAATCCCAAGTCGGTCGAGTTGAATCTGGAAAGCGTAGTCGCAATCCCGTCCCTCATTTTGAACAGAATCCTGAAATTACTGGCGGAACTCAAATCCAAAGGTATCCCCGTAGAAATTAAAACGAGCGAAGGACTGAGAGCCGTTTTAAACCGACTGAAAATTTCCCTACAATAAAAGCGTTCCCTTTGGACTCTGTGCAAAGGTTAGTCCCAGAGCGATTGAAAGCAAATCGGGGAATCCTTTAGATAACTATGGTATCCGGGCTTTTTCACACACTCCTCTTCGGTTGAAGGAAAATAATCGAACCCTCCCCCCTGGTATCGGATACGGCAACATCCTTTTTGCGGCTTTTTACTTTCCGAGTCTTTTTGCTTGGATTCTTTGTTTGCGGAGGAGGAATCGTCCACTACTAGGATCCGACTCGAACGGCTTCCCGGAAAATACGGATCCATAAACGAGAAAGCATCTTGCAACGGCAATAAGGCGGAAACAACTCCGATCAAAACGGTAGAAACCTTTCGCCAAAAACGCATAACTATCATGGTTCCCTTTCCGGTTTCTCCCGCAAATCAAAAAAGAGAACCTTTCCGTTTCATCCTTTCTTTTTTCACTTGACGTCTTAAGAATAAGAGATCCAAAAGAATGGTTCTCCGTTATCAGGTCGGTCTTTCATGCTGAAATTCAATATTCATAGTTCGGTAAATAATTTATTTTTATTACTACTTCTACTGTCCCCGCTCCACATCGGAAATCTATGGGCGGAAACGATTCTATATAAGAACGGGGATAGAATCTACGGAACGGTAATCGATCAGTCGACGGACAAAGTCATCGTCCTGAAGGACGATAAGAAGCAGTCGATTCCCAAAAGCCTTATCTTGAAAATAATATTCAAGGATGTGAAGGACGAGACGGAAATAAACAGGATCGTAGAAGCGGAAAAGAAAAAATTGAACAAGGAAGGCAAGAAGACGGAAAAAGAGGAGCAGCTCGACACGATCCTACTCGAACAGATGATCAAGGAAAACAGTTATAAGATCGTCCAAAAACGGCTGGCCTTGGTCGAAAAATACCTCGAAGAACAGGACGCCAGTTGGGAGGAATACATCACCGCGAAACGCAGTCCCTGGGATCCCGTCTGGAGAGCGGCAATACTACCTGGATGGGGATTAAGCCACATGAGGCAGAACGGCTACGCCCGGACCTACCAAACTTTTTTTGTCCTCTCTCTATTGGCTTACGTAGGTCTGGATCGGGCCGCCCACGACCGTTCCGATAAATATAAGGAAAAGACTAACGACCTGATATTTAAGGATCCTTTAATATACTCCCAGGTAAATGCCGCGTTACCTGCCGCAACCGCCCAACTGTTCATACAACAGGATCAGATTTCTAAGCTGGAAAGTCTGAATTCCCTCAAGAACCAGGAACACAGATATTCCGCCGACGGAAATGCCGCTTTAGGAATCACTGTTTGGATCTATGCGCTACAATTGGCTCACAGTTATTTTACCGGCCGCAACTGGGCAAAACACAACGTCATAGAAACCCCTTCCGGAGAGTCCTCTTCCGCAGGATTCAATTTCAAAAATACGTACGGCCCGATCGCCGCCGGGGGCGCTGCCATGCGCGAGTATAGATCGGAAGTCAGATACGTGACCCTATTCTAAATCGGAACCCTCTTTAAAGAAGGCCGGACAGCGAACGGACACTAAAAAATAACCGTTCGCAATCCTTCGGAGGAGTTAAGCGATCGTGACTTCTTTGGACAGATATACGTCTTGAATGGCGTTCAAAAGCGCGACTCCGTCCTTCATCGGTTTTTGAAAGGCCTTGCGTCCTGAAATCAAACCCATGCCCCCCGCTCTTTTATTGATCACTGCGGCTTTTACCGCGTCTCCCAGGTCGTTCGAACCGGAAGGTCCGCCGGAGTTGATCAGTCCGATCTTACCCATGTAACAGTTTGCTACCTGGTATCTTGCCATATCGATCGGATGCTCGGAACTCAGATCCGTGTACATCTTGTCGTCTTTCTTCCCGAATTTCAGATCCTTGAATCCGCCTGCATTGGTTTCCGGAAGTTTTTGTTTGACGATATCCGCTTGGATCGTGGCCGCCAGGTGATTGGCCTGTCCGGTCAAGTCCGTCGCGATATGATAATCGGTTTTGTCCGTCTTAAAGGAATCGTTCCGTAGATACGCCCACAAAATCGTCACCAAACCGAGTTCGTGCGCACGATGAAAGGCTTCCGAAATCTCCTGGATTTGACGGGAACTTTCGTCGGAACCGAAATAAATCGTAGCGCCTACGGCCGCAGCGCCCATGTCGAAGGCCTGCTCCACATTCGCGAATAAGATCTGATCGAACTTATTCGGAAAAGAAAGGAGTTCGTTGTGGTTGATCTTTACTACGAACGGAATTTTGTGCGCGTATTTTCTGGAAACCAATCCCAGTACGCCTAAAGTGGAAGCCACCGCATTGCAGCCGCCTTCGATCGCGAGTTTCACTATGTTTTCCGGATCGAAGTAAGCGGGATTCTTGGCGAAAGAAGCGCCTGCGCTATGTTCGATTCCTTGGTCTACCGGAAGAATGGACAGATAACCCGTACCTGCCAAGCGACCTGTATTGTAAACGGACTGCAAATTACGCAGAACCGAATTATTCCTGTCGGTTTTGGAAAAAATATCGTCAACATAGGAGGCACTCGGAATGGTGAGAGACTCCTTGGAAATCGTCTTAGATACGTGATTCAATAGGAAATCCGCCTCTCCGCCGAGCGCGCTCTTGATTTTGTCTAACATTCCTGTTGCTACCTTAATGGATTTGGATCTTGGTGCCCAGTTTTTTGGAAAAGCCGAAAATTTCCATCGCTTTTCCTTCCTAAGAATTCGGACGGAATCTAACGGCAGGGAACGGGCAAACGAACGATGAAGTCCGTTCCGGAAGAGGATTTCCGGATCAATAATCTTCCGCGATTGGATTGAATGATTCCATAGCACACGGACAGGCCCATACCCACCCGGGTATCGTCCGACTGTATGATTTCGAAAGGCTGAAAGGCGTTATCAGGATCGATCTCCAATGAGGAGGAACCGGATACCCGAATTTCAAGAATGGAATCCTCCGTTTTCTCCTCCTTATCCCGAGGACGGAATTTAGCGGAAAGCCGGATCCCTCCCTGCGCGGCCATCGCAGCCACATAATAATAAAGTAAATAATAAAGAACTTCTTTAATCTGACTCTGTTTCAGGTAGAGTTCGGGCAACTCTTTGGAAATATCCTTATTAAGTTCCAGATTCTTGGACTGGAGAAGGGCGGAAATCATTCCTTCCACGGTCGAGACGATCTCTTCGAACCGCACCCACGTAGCCTCTTCGTTATCCGACTTGGAAAAAAGAATCAGGTTCCGAACGATTCCGGAAATTCTCTCTCCCTGTTCTATGATCACTCTCGCATAGTTACGGATGTCGGCCTCGACGTTCTTATGGTTACGAATAATGTTTCCGTAATTGATGATCCCCATAAGCGGATTATTGACCTCGTGTGCGATACCCGCCGCCAACTTTTGGATCGAATCCAACCTCATCTCCGACTGGATCACTTTTTCCATTTCGGAAATTCGCTGCTCCGAGACCGTCAAAAGGGAAAGTTCCGAAAACGTGATAATGCTCCCGATAATGCCGCCTTTTTCGTCTCTAATGGGAGAGACTCGGAATCCTACCCGAACTTTTTTACCGTCGAGACGGACCAGTACCGCCGGAATATAACGGAGATTATTTCCCCAATCCGAGTAATCCTCTTCGGATTCGCCGAATTGGGTTTGGATAAAAGAAAGCACTTGATCCCCGTACTGTCCCATCGCGTCCTCCAATTTCCAGCCGGTCAATTCCTCGGCGGCATGATTCAGGAAGATCACTTTGCCGTCCTCGTCCAAGGAAACGGCTCCCTCCGAAATGCTTTGTATTACGTTGCGATATTCGTTTCCGCTTTCCTTTACCTGTCCGAAGCGCTTCTGCTGCCGTAAAGCGATCTCGATGGACGATTTAAGTTGGTGATTCTGAAACGGTTTCGTAATGTATGCGTATGTGGACGCCGAATCCATAGCGCGCATAAAAGTGGAATCGTCCGTGTACGCCGTCATGAATACGATCGGAACATCCTTGATTCTCTGGATGGTTTGCGCGGTTTGGATTCCGTCCATATCCCCTTCGATCGAAATATCCATCAATACCAGGTCCGGATCCGTCTCCTTAAAAAGTGCCTGCGCGTCCTGTCCGTTCGCGGCCACTCCTGCGATGCGATAACCTAAATTTTGGAGGGTTTTTTGGAGGTTGAAGGAAAGCAGCCATTCGTCCTCTACGATGAGTATATTCGGTTGCTCGGAAGAAGTTGAGCTCATAAGTCGTTTATCAATGATTGCTTAGCCCCAAGGGACGGAGACTTCTTCCTCTCTTCGATATCCTTCCACGTTAGAGGGAATTGGGAAATCCTTTTTTTCCTTCTTCCGTTTTTCGCTTCGACATATTTTAGGATTTTGCGAAAAGTAGACTCTGATTCTGACCTATTTTTCGAAAAATTCCTTCAAATTCCCTTAGATTCGCCTTTCACTTTCTTTTCCCGCTCGTTTAGAATCGATAAAAAATCCTTGAATCCGAATCTCTACGGAAATACACTTTAGACCAGAGGTTACCATGCTAGTTAAGGAAATCTTGGAAAAGAAGGACCGAAAGATTCTTTCCGTGGAACCCCAAACTACCGTTTGGGAAGCGGTTCGCTTCATGACCAAGTACGATATCGGGTCGGTCATCGTCCTAAACGATGGGAAACTCGCCGGTATTTTCACTGAACGCGATCTACTTCATTTCTCCTCTACCGATCGGGAAAAAGTATTCGATAAGACCGTCGGCGAGGTGATGTCTACCCAATTGACTACCATGACTCCCGGCGATCAAGTGGACGACGTACTGGCAATCATGTTAAAAAAAAGGATCCGCCACATGCCGATTTTCGACGGCAATCGCTTGGTGGGAATCGTTTCCATCGGAGACGCGGTGAAGGCAAAAATCGCCAAAACCGAAGAAGAAAACAAAAACCTCAAACGCTATATCTATAGCGAGTCCGGCTTTATCTGACAAAGATTTTCGAAATCGGATTGCCGGATTCCGATTCGCGCAAAGAATGATTTCAGGATGAAATTCCTACTCTTTTTACTTTTAGGGTACCTGCTTTTTCGTACCTTGCGTAACTTTTTTTTCCACGAAAAGCATCCCCGTTTTACCGTTGTTTTTAAGGACTTTTCTCAAACTTCTTCCGGAGGAGAAAAGGACATTTCCGATCGGGCCAAAATCCTGAACTCGAACGATTCGGAAAAGAGATGAAAAGAAATCTTTTCCCTCTCCTGACCGTCCTTCTTTTATCTCTCCTTTCCGGAACCTGTCTCGGAATGAAAGGCGAATTCGGATGGGCTCTGCTGGACGAGGACCAATTGGATTTTCTGGAAAAGAAAATGACTCACGTCAGCGAATTCACTTTAACCCGCGAAAAGCTTGTCTTTCCCGGAGACAAGACTCTGGTTTTTATCTACAAATTCTCCAGACTTCCCGACCCCGAAGCTCCCACCTATGTCAGCCTGAGCAGATTCCAATTGGGATTCAACGAAATCGAAGTGAGTAGAAAACGTCCCGATCTGTCGACTTCCACCATACGCGGAAGTTTCCGAGATTTGCCGGAAGGAAAATACCTCCTCAAGGTATCGTACGACGAAGAGGTGATCGACAGCGTGGAATTCCGGGTCGTGTCTCCCAAAGGCGGACAAGAAGAGGACGAGGAAGCCGGGACCGACTCCGACGATATCAAAAAGTATTCCAAGACTAGAAGCGAATAGAACGATCAGGGCGAATCGCCGGTCAACGGATCCCGAGGGTAAGGGTCCCTCAGAATTCCGTCTTCCAGAATCCTGTTGATCCTCTCTATGTTTTTTAGAGCCAGATTGATTTCCGTCTGGTTCCCCACTTTCAGAATCTCTTCGTTGTATTTTTTGGCGGATCGAAAATCCTTTTCGTATTCGAAGAGTACGGACGCTCTTTGCATCGCTTTCGGCCCGGGAGAAGTGTCCAGCTTGGTCCGAACCACGTCCATTCTCTCTTTGGCCTCCTCCAACTCCAGGTTTTTTAACCTGTACTGGGCCATGTCCTGATCGTTGGTTTTTTCCAGTAGTCCCTTCTTGAGGGACAATAACTCCTTCTTTCCTTCCGAGTATTTGTTCTCTTCCTTTTGTAGATTTTCCCTGAGTTTATCGTAGGAAGCCACCGCTTTGAGGAGTTCCGACTTTTCCAGTTCGGGTTTCTTTTCGAAGCGGAATAATTTCGAAATTCCTAGATGTGCGAGGACTTCCATCCGGAACCTTTCCTGTGAATCCGGAAAGGACAGTTCGGATTCCGTGGCTTGCTGCTTCTCCCTTTCCTGCAACCAAAGGGAATAGTATTCGTTCGCCTTCTCCAAATTTCCGATGCGATTCTCGAAAAAGGAACCGAGCTCGAAGGAATACAGGGATTTCCGCTTCGGGTCCGGCTCCGTTTTATAGTATTTTTCGTAATAATCCGAGGCGGGAACGTACTGCTTCAATTCCGTGTATAAGGAAGCGACTTCTCTGTAGACGGACGAGATTTCCGCATCCGATCGATTCTCTTTTAAAGCCAGTGTGAGAAACTTGAGATAGAAATCCAGAGACTTGGCCTTCTTACCTGCGGAACGTAATTCTTTTGCCAACTCCAGCACTATGTCCGAATATTCGGGATCCAAACGAAACGCAAGTTCTAGAAGCCCGGCATAACCGAAAAAGTCCGTATTCCTTTTGTAGTCGAAGAGTACGAATATCCCCTGGCCACTGACCGAGGTTTTGTTCACCACCTTCAACCTTTCCTTGTTTTCGTTCTCCGCTTCCCTGACCCGCTTGGCGAGATCGAAAACCGCTTGAGCGTCTTCCCTAGATTTCTTTTTAAAAAAAGGATAATAGCTTTTTTCGAAAGATTCTTTGTATGCGAGATCCGCTCGTTTCAGATTTTCCTCCGTTTGTCTCACACTCTGCTTGGCGGAAGCGAGATCGGCGGAAGAAGCCTTCCGCTTCTGTCCGTTTTCTTCGAAAATCAATTCCGTTCCGCGCACACTCGCGGCTTCCAGCGCATGGACACGATCCTTGGCGCGGCTCCACTCCTTACCCGCCGTTTCCAATTCCTTCTTAAGTCGACCGTGCCCTTTTGCCCTTTCGATTTCGTCGGAATCGTAGAGCTCCTGGATTCTAGTCTCCCTGGAAAACGCTTCTTCCGTATGGGAAAAATCCCGGTATCTCAAAGCGGTGATCCCTTCTTCCAATGCCTTGAAGTTCTGTTTTTTCTTGGAGTATTCTTTTCCGAGAAGGGAATGCAATTCGAATAGGATCGGAGAATCCCGTAAGACGGAACCGTCGGTGATATGCCCGACCATCTTCAAAATCAACAAGCGGAGGGAGTTTCTGTCCGTTTTTTCGGTAAAGATCTTTCCGAGTCTACGTTCTTCTTCCGTACGCTTTGGATCCACAAACTGCGCGTAGTACGGATCCAAAAGATTTCGGATGAGGGAAATCGTGTCGGCTCCTTCTACTTGTGTAGATAACGTTTGTTTTAATTTTGCGACTTCCGCGGGTGGAATGGCCTGGTACGGAAGTTTGTAGATTCCTGCAGGATCCAATCTCTGGTCCTGCTCGTCCGCCAGGAACCGGTCGCCCGCCCCTATTCCGAAAAAGAATACGAGGAGAGCGCCCGTTTTCAGGCGTGATCGATTCATTTTGCCGCCGTGCCCAGCTCCGAAAGTTCTTCCGAACCTAGAATCTTTTCTATATCGATTAGAATGATGAATCGATCGTCTTTTTTACCGACTCCGGTAATGTAACGGGAAGAGATCCCTTTTACGGAAGGAGGAGGAGGATTAATCGTGTCCGGAGGAAAGAGAGCTACGTTTGCCACCTTGTCCACGATGATCCCGACGGACTCTCCTCCGATTTTGACTACGATCGCACGATCATACTCCGCTTCATGAATTCTAGGGATGTTCAATTTGATCGTCAAGTCGACCATCTTGACCACTTTGCCGCGAATATCCATGATCCCGGCAAAGTAGTTCTTGGAACGAGGAACCCTAACGAGATTGTGAATCTTAATGATCTCGTCGACCAAGGTGATCGGAATCGCGTATTCCTCTTCCCCCAGGTTGAATAGAATGTATTGGTGTTCGATTTCGGCGGACATTCCCCCTCCTTTAGAAACGGGTGTATCCGTAATAATAGAAATACGACCCGGCTCCCAAGAATAAACTCACCTTGAAGAACAACGGATCGCGTTTCCTCAGTATCCAGTCCAATCCGCCAAAAAGCAAACCGAAAACCGCAAGGGAAAAACCAAGCAGGTAAAAATCCAGATACGCATACCAAATCCCGAATGCTGCGCTTAATCCGACGATCAAATCCTGCAAATCCCCCCAAATACGCCGCCGAACCCGTCGCCAAAAAGGTTCGGACGGAGTCCTTTCGCCGAAGATTCTTTCCCAAAAAACCGGCCCCTTACGGATTCCGAAGACATGATCATATCTGGTGGAAACTTCCCAAGGTTTTGCTTCCTTTCTGTCCGGCAATCCGAGAGGTTCCGTGGAAACGCCGTAGGCGCCCCCGACCACCTGGAGAGCGTCACGGTCCGGCAGCGAAGAAATCAGATCCCGAAACGGAGCAAACCTGGAATACAAAGGGTAGGAACGCCCTGTGCTCAAATCCGTCTCTTTTAGTATGGATCCGTCCCTGATGGTAGAGACGTAAATTTTACCGTTTTCTCCGGCCACTTCGAGGGTGAGCCGGATCTTTCGATCATGATAATGAAAGTCCGCCTGGAGGATATCTCCGTCAGGCGTTTTCGCTTGGTAGGATTTCGTATATCCTTTGGCGGGGGGGAATTCCGGTTTCCACCAGCGACGTAAAACGGAATAATCCTGGAACGCGGTCATACAACGTTCCTATCGGTACATTCGGAAAATTGCTTTAGGTCGGTTCGGATCCGTTTTAGGTTCGGGAGGAAATCCGCTGGGAAAATGAGGTGGGCAGCGAGACCGGGGTTCGTTTAACGAAGGAAACCCGGTCGTCATCAGTCCGGACGAGAATCCGGACTATTTGCCTTTCTTCTTGTGACGGTTAAGTCTTCTCTTTTTCTTCCTTTTATGAGTCGCGATTTTTCTTCGCTTTCTTTTTTTACCGGAAGGCATTCGGTTCTCCTATGGGGTTCCTTCCCTGTCAGAAAATTACTCGGTGTACTTTTGTAAACCTTTATTTTTACGGATCTCGGCGACCATCGATTTGATGTCTCCGACTCCTTGCTTGGAAGAGATGAACAACACGTCGTCTTCTTCCACCACGATCAGATCGTTGACTCCTAGGATTGCTGTGAATTCCTTTTTAGTCTGAGTAACGTTTCCGGAAGATTTATAAAAAAGAATTTCCCTACCGATATGTCGGTTTCCTTGCGAATCCCCGGGAAGAACCCTCTCCAAGGAAAGCCAGGAACCTACGTCATCCCAAGCAAAACCGGCCTCGACCATTCTGATCCTAGAACTTCTTTCCATAATCGCGATATCCACGGGATCGGAAGGAAGTAACCGGAACGCCTCCCCCAGCTCTCCCGCCTTCTTAAACGGAAATCTGTCCTGCAACGGTTTAAGGATCTTAGGGGAATAGGAAGCGAATTCCTCCAGAATCAGACTGGTACGCCAAAGAAAGATTCCAGGATTCCAATAGAAATTGGATTTCTTAATGTACTTCATCGCCGTCTTTACGTCCGGCTTTTCGAAGAAGGACTTCACTTCAAATCCGTTCTTAGTCGGCTTTCCCGCCGCTATATATCCGTACCCTACCTCCGGACGATTCGGCTTGATGCCTAAGAGAACCAGGTGCTCTTTCGTTTCTGTCAGGGCCTTTTGTATCGTCTTCGTGAATTCCTTATCGGAGCTGATCCAGGCGTCGGCGGAAAGGACGACCTGTATCGGATCTCCGAACATCTCGCGAAAATAAAGAGAGGCCAAGGCGATGATCGGCGCGGTATTTTTACCTTCTGGTTCGATGATGAAATTCTTTTCGGGGAAATTCCTCTCTTGAGCAAGAATGGCTTTTTTCAGAGTAGCGTTCGTGCCGATAAAGATCCGATCCGGACTCGTGATGTTCAAGGCCCGGTTTAGGGTTTCTTTTAATAACGTGTTTTTTGAATATACTTTCTGAAGCTGCTTCGGCGTCGAGATCCTGGAGCGAGGCCAAAACCTCTCCCCTTTTCCCCCCGCCATAATCAATACTACGGGTTTTTCTTGGCTCATCTCTACTCCACTTCTTTGGGTTTTCGAGCGTTTTGTTGTTTCTTTTTCCCCAAAGCCTTCGGATCCCCTAAAATGGATTCCGTAGGAAGGAGGATTACTTCGACCTTATCTCCGAGGCTCTCGTACAGGACAAACTCTTTCATTTCGGGATTCTTTTTTAAAAAATCCCTGTATGCTTCCCAGCGATTCTTGGCGGCAGACAATTTTGCCTCCTCCTGAACCAGAAACAATTCCGCCTTTTTGAGGGATTCCAGCTTCTCCTGCTTTTTAGCCAAAAGGTAATTCGGATTTCGGAATAAATTATTAATTACGATCGGATCGGGGACTCTCAATTCCAATATCCGTACGGACTCCAGTGTCAACCAAGGAAAGGAATTCGCGATCCCGGGCCAGGAATCCTTTCTGAAAAAGGCGGAAAGGCCCTCTTTGGTCAGATTCGGGTTCTTTTCGTCCTCGATTCTCGCTCTGAGCTGGGACAGAAAGATTCCTGCCAAAAATTTCCGTCTCGCCGACTCCGCCTTGCCTCCGGAAGAGAACCATTTTTTAGAATGTTCTCCCTCCAGGGAAAAATTGACCTCGAATCTGGCCAGGATACTTCCTTCCTCGGAGTCCTTGGGAAACAATCCGGAAGCCAGATCATATTCTATCCGAACTTCTTGGGACAGACCCCGAAGATCCTCTCTGGAAACCGAATGGTCCCAAAATAGAAATACCCTAGGCTCATAAGCGAACCCGGGCCCTCGAATGAAGGAAAGAAGTCGCGAATCGGAGGACCAGGTTACCAAGGACTCTCCTTCTCCCAGCACATACAGCGGATAGGCGAGACAAAACGCGCCCGCTAAAACGAGGAGAAGGAAAAAGATCCTACCGAACCATCGAATCATTTAGGCGGAAGGAGTTTCCTTCGCGGCTTCCTCTGTATACAGTTTGATCACTTTCGAAGGAATGATGGTGGAAATCGCGTGCTTGTAAACTAAACTCTGCTTGTTTTCCTGTTCCAGGATGATCGTGAAATTATCGAAACTTACGACCTTGCCCTTTAACGGAACTCCGTTCAAAAGATAAATGGTAAGCTCTAACTTTTCCTTTCTCGCGGTATTTAAAAGTTGGTCCTGGATATTATTTTTCGCAGACATAGGTTTTATCCGTTTTATATATTTTGTATATTTTCGTACGCTTGGGTCGGGTTCACCGGAATCAAAAAGGATCTCTTTCGAAACCAGGTGATCTGTCGCTTCGCATAATTCCTATGGGATTGGCTTAGATCCCCGAAGAATGTCTCAAGATTGGACTTTCCTTTAATATTTTCAAGCGCGAAATTATAACCTAATGAGGAGAGACCCGGGCAATCTTCCCCGTACCGCTCCGCAACCGAGCCGGCTTCTTCCGCCAAGCCCTCCGAAATCATTTTTCTCGCCCTCTCGTCGATTCTTTCATACAGTTCTCTGCGATCCAAATCCAAAAAATAGCCCGCTAAAATATTCAAATTTCTAGTTATTAGGGCGCCGCTACCTTCCTCTACTTTCAATTCGGACCATCTGACTCCCATTAGATTCACTTCGAGTGCCCTGCCGTAACGATATTCGTCGTTGGGAGAAATTTTTTCGAAAGCGATCGGATCCATTTCCCGGAGAAGAGCGATTTTCTCCTCCAGGTTCATTCTTTCCACCCGGTCTCTTACCTCCGGCGTCACCTTGGGAACGGGATACATTCCGAATAAAAACGCATTCAAATAGAATCCGGTTCCCGCAGTCAAAACGGGAATTTTTCCCCGGGACAAGATTGCATCCAAAGCGTTTTCGGCGAGTGCGGAATATTTTGCCGCATCCACGGATTCCGACGGGGGAATTATTTCCACTAAATGGTGTCGGATGCGATTTCGGTCTTCGGGAGACGGGGCGGCCGTTCCGATCGGGAGTTCTTGGTAGATTTGCCTGGAATCAAAGGAAAGAATCTCGAATCTGGCGGGATCCAGTTCCCTCACCAGAGCGGTTTTGCCTGCTCCTGTAGGAGCCGCGAGTATGACGATAGGAGAAGCGGTACGAATTATTCCTCCTCCTCTTCTTCGTCCTCCTCTTCTTCCAGAGGTTCTTCCACAATGGTTTCTTCGTCCTCGAAGCCCACTTCCGCATCTTCCTCGGCGATATTATCTTCCAGGAATTCCTCTTCTTCGATCCTAGGACGGGCCGAGCGACTCTTGACTACCGGCTTCTTGTTTTGGTCTGCACCGCATTTCGGGCAAAGCTTTTCTTCCTTATTCAAATCGTAAAATTTCGTCCCGCAAGTATGGCAGGTGAACTTTTTACCCAACGGACTTAAGGCATTTTTACTCCCCGCGAATTTTCTGAGAGAGGAAGAACCGGCAACAGGCTTAGCGGAAACTACGATTTCCTTTTTTTTCGCTACGGCCTTCTTTTTAGGGGCCGTTTTTTTGACCGGAATTTTCTTTTTCGGAGCCGGTTTTTTCTTAGCCGTTTTCTTAGCGGTTGCCATTGGAATTGACCATCCTGGAATACCGAAAACCGGATTCAAGCACAAAACCTGCTGGAAATCTACTTTCCGAATTCCCGTCGAATTTTCAATATAGGACGCGAAAGTAAGCAAATGATCCATCTTAGCGTGAACATAAATAAAATCGCGACCTTACGTAATTCCCGGGGGGGAAATCACCCTGACCTGCTCCATTTCGCAAAATTGGTATTGGGAGCGGGCGCTCACGGAATCACCGTCCACCCCAGGGAAGATGAGCGACATATTCGAAAATCCGATGTTTTTGCGCTGAAGAATTTTCTACAGGAATACGACGTTTCCGGAAATACTAAAGTAGAATATAATATAGAAGGAGAGCCCTCTCCCCGATTTTTGGATCTCGTCCTGGAAGCCGGTCCGGACCAGGTGACGTTAGTTCCCGTTACCCCCGGGGAAATCACGTCCGACCACGGATTCAATCTCAAAACGGAGGGGGAATCCCTTTCGCCCTATATAAAAGCCTTTCGGAAAGCCGGTATCCGCGTTTCCCTCTTCGTGGAAACGGATCTAGAAAATCTAAAGTACGTTCAATCTACGGAAGCGCATCGCGTGGAATTCTATACAGGACCTTACGCGGAAGCCTACGACTCCTCTCCCGAAAAGGGAAAAAAAAGCTTCGAACTCTACAAAGTAGCGGCGGAGTCCCTTGTCGGAAAAGGGATCGGCATCAATGCGGGACACGACTTGGACCAATTCAATCTGTCCGTTTTTTCCAAACTACCCGGATTGCAGGAAGTCTCCATCGGACATAGGCTGATTTCCTATGCGCTGGAGGTTGGAATCAAGGATTCGATCCGGGCTTATCTGAAAGCTCTTTCGCCAAATCCTTAAAACGAACATAGGCGGAGTCTTCGGACAGGAGTAAAAAGGCGGCTTTCTTTAGTTGGAGAGCCAACTGTTTGGAGGTCTGACCATCCTTGGAAAGATCTTCCAGACTTTTCCGAAACGCGGACAGATGCTTTTTGGCACCCGGAAGATCCTTAGCAGATACGGAAATCCGAAATTCCTTCCAAGACCGTGTCACCGGATTTTCCGACGGTGTCTTGGGATTTCTCCCGAACTCTCCGGATAGATCCCAGACTTTCCGGTACGGATGGTTTTTTTCCAGGGTTTTATAATATTCTAACGAAGGTTTAAGGGAATTCGGTTTTGCCGTCGCAAGGACTGAGGAGTCGATTCCGCATTCCTGAAATATTCCGTGGGACAAAGTCTCCTTGGAAATCTCTCCGGAAGAAACCAAGGGGGAAATCCAGCCGGACGCCTCGGCTTTTTTCCCCTCTTTACAGGCTTGGATGGCTTTTTTGAGCGCCTGCTCCCCCTCGTCCAATCTATCGTTTTCCGAAGCCGGCTTGAAATCCGAAAGGGAATTCTGAAAAACAGATTCCGCGTACAAAGGATCCTTCGGATCCGACGTTTTTGCCCTTTGGGAGTATTCGGCCGCGAGTTCCTTCTCCCCCATCGATTGGTACAGCACCGAAAGATTGTAGCAAGCCAAACCTCTATCCGGGCGAAGGGACCTACAAGCGGATCTTAAAAGTTTTAAGGATTGCGCTCTCTCTTCCTCCGTTCCGTAAAAATCCAGAATGGCCTGTTCCTGGATCAGTTCGGCTCCGAAGCGGCCTCCTCCGGGAACGGATACGGACGAGCAACCGAGGGTTCCCAAAAACAGGAAAAATAAGTTCAGAAAAACGAGAAACAAGGTCATTTGCTTTTGTCGATTTTATTTCTCCCGGAAACGAAGGGAACGCCTTTTCGGGGGAATGGATTGACAGACCCTTTACGAGGTGGAAAATGATCGAAAACAACTCGACCGGCAAGAGGAACCGAATTGAAAAGCCTGAGATCCCTCTCTTTCTCCTTTGTCTCCGTCGTACTTTGTACGAGCATCTTTTTTTGCGAGCCTTCCTCGGGACATACCAAGACCACCGCGGATTTTACTCTCAAGGATTTCGACAGTGTGGTCAAGACTGTTGATCGGAACTACATCGATAAAAACATCGATAAAAACCGCGCCTACAAGGATGCGGCCGTCTTTGCCCTTTTTTCCCTTCCTCATCCTTTGTATATGTATCCCGAAAGTTATTTCAAAGACAGGGAAAAATACGAGGAACCCGACGATATTTTTCCGGGAAAGACGTTCAAGCTCTCCGCCGAAGATAAGTTTCTATTACTCGATCCTGATTACAAGGAAGTGGAAAAAATCAGGGATCGAAAACTGAAGGAAGAAGCGAACAAACCCAAATTGTCGGGAGAAGAAATCATCAAATTGGTGGAAAGGGAGAAGGTCCGCAAAGCGGTACTTTCCGCAAAATGGGAACAGACCAACTTCTCCAAAAAGGACTTCGATCGGGTTCTCGCTTTTGTGGAAAAGAATCTGCAAAATTATACCACTTCTCCCCTAAAAGATCCGTTCGGTTCTGAGGAAAATAAGGACAAGGAACCGTTTTCCATCAAGGACGTATATCTCGCCGCTGCGAACGGATACCTTTCCTCATTGGATCCTCATAGCCAAGTGTTTCTGAAGGCCGTTTGGGAAGAATCCATGGCCAAGATAGAGGACGGAAGTTTCGAAGGAATCGGGGCCATCCTGAGCGGAGGCGGAAACAAGGAAGTAGTAGTGGAGAACCCGCTGGAAGGAAGACCGGCAGTCAACGCCGGAGTGCGCGCCGGCGACGTTATCCTTGCTGTGGATGGAAAGTCAGTCAAAGGAATGATCTTGGACAAAGTCGTGGAACGCATCAAAGGAAAGAAAGGATCCAAAGTCAGCCTGACGATCCGTCGAAAAGGCGTTGCCGGAACCTTGAATATAGACGTGGTTCGTGATACCATCGAAATCAAAAATATCGCGAGCAAGCTCCTCGACGGCCATGCGTACATCGGTTATATCAAATTGACCGGATTCGTAAAATCGGATCCTTCCGTAGATAAGGAGTTTGTGCAACACTTCCGGGAATTGGAAAAACAGGCGCAAGCTAAGGGCACGAAATTAAAAGCGCTCGTACTCGATCTTAGAAATAACCCGGGCGGATATCTGGACTTGGCGATAGATCTGGCGGACATGTTCATTACGAACGGATTAATCGTTTCCGTTAAGAGTCCGAACCGCAGCCCGGAAGATTCGAATGCCAGAAACCGGGACTTGACGGATCTTCCCGTAGCCGTATTAATCAACGCGAAATCCGCATCCGCATCCGAAATCGTAGCTTCCGCATTGAAGCACCACGGTAGAGGGTTGATTTTGGGAGAACGCTCTTTCGGTAAAGCTACGGTTCAAAAACTGCAGGAACTTCCCGGAAACGGAGCTTACTATATCAAACTAACCCAATCTAGATACTATTCCCCTTCCGGAAACACCATACAAGTCGTAGGCGTAAAACCGGATGTGGAAGTTTCCGGAGAAGAAGACGGTAGCTTTCCTTTCCACTACAGGGAAGAAAACATGTGGAACCATTTGCCTGAGCTTCCTTCCGCAGCGGAGGAGAAAAGCCATTTCGACGTAAAGAAATTGGATACTTGGGTGAAAGCGAACGGAAAAGCGGACAAATTCATCCAGGAACACAAGAACGATCCGATCAAACCGGATTACCAGTTGATCCGCTCCATCGATTACGTGGAAGCTCTCATCAATACGGGCGCCAAACGCAAATAAACAGAGTCGAAAAGCCCGCGATCTCCTGATCGATCGCGGGCATTTCCGGGGACTTACATCATGCCAAGAATTCGGACCGACTTTCTGATCATCGGGAGCGGCATTACCGGACTTTTCCAAGCCTTAAAGCTGGTTCCTTACGGCGACGTAACCATCATCACCAAAAAATCGGATTACGAATCCAACACGAACTACGCGCAAGGGGGCATTGCGTCCGTATTCGCAGAAGGAGATAAGTTCGAGGATCATGTACGCGATACTTTGGAATCGGGAGCGGGACTCTGCGATCCGGAAGCCGTAAGGATCTTGGTCCAGGAAGGTCCGGCTCTCGTAAAGGAACTTCTCGAATACGGGGTTCCGTTCAACCTGGATTCCCAGGGAGCGTTCGACCTACATCGGGAAGGGGGTCACGGCACGAATCGGATCGTTCACGCGCACGACAGGACAGGACGGGAAATCGAAAAGACTCTGCTTGAAATCGTAAAAAGAAATCCGAATATTAAAATATTAGAATATCATACTCTTGTAGATTTAATCACTCCGCACCATCTAAAAAGAAAAGGGCTGATCTGCTTCGGCGCCTACGTGCTGTCCAATCATACGGGGGAGGTGGTTCCTATCCTGGCAAAGAGAACCGTGCTCGCAAGCGGCGGAGCGGGACAAGTGTATTCCCACACGACGAACCCTAAGATCGCTACCGGGGACGGAGTGGCCTGCGCGTACCGTGCCGGTGCCGTGATTAAGAATATGGAATTTTATCAATTCCATCCGACTTCCCTCTATCACGAAAAAGGGGAATCCTTTTTGATCTCGGAAGCGGTCCGAGGCAAAGGAGCGGTATTGCTCAGCATGGACGGAGAACCGTTCATGAAAAAATACCACCCGATGGCCGACCTCGCCACCAGGGATATCGTCGCGCGCGCGATCGACGCGGAAATGAAGCGTTCGGGAGCCTCGCACGTTTGGCTGGACATTTCTCACAAACCCGCGGACGAGATCAAGGCGGCCTTCCCTTCCATTTACGAAAAATGCCTGGAACTCGGGATCGACATCACCTTGCAGCCGATTCCCGTAGTGCCCGCAGCGCATTTTATGTGCGGAGGCGTGGCGACGGACCTCCAGGGAAAAACGAATATTTCCAATCTTTATGCGGCGGGAGAAGTAGCCTGCACGGGCGTGCATGGAGGCAACCGCCTCGCTTCCAACAGCCTTCTGGAATGTTTGGTCTTTTCCAATCGGATCGCCTTGGATGTAAAATATAACCCTCCCGAATTCCTGCCGGAGCACGACCAAATCCCTCCGTGGAATAAGGAAGGCCTGGTCAATACCGAGGAATGGGTATTGATTTCCCACGATTTAGTGGAGATCAAAAATACGATGTCGAACTACGTGGGAATAGTGCGTTCCGATCTTCGCTTGGAACGCGCGTTGCGACGGATGGACCTCATCTTTTCCGAAGTGAGAGACTACTACAAACGCACGATCATAACCGCGCCTCTGCTGGAACTCAGAAATCTCGTTTTAGTCGGAGAACTCATTATCCGTGCGGCCCTTTCCAGAAAGGAGAGCAGAGGGCTTCACTATTCCACGGATTATCCGGAAAACAGGGCGCCCTCCAGACATGATACGGTATTGGTGAACGATAACGTCCTCAGAGGATGACGGTCCCTAAAATACGTGGCTGAAATTTACGAATAACTGTTCGTCTTCTCGCGATTTCGCATAATCGATCATGATAATCGTCGCTTGGTTCCAAGCGATCCGAAGCCCTAATCCCCTGGAATACTTATAACCTTGGGTTCCGACCTTATGCTCGTCGTCCCAAACCCGCCCAAAATCGAAAAACGGAACGATATTGAACGCGAAATATTCCCCGCCCACGGAAGCTTCCGCGAATTTCCATCGTACTTCCAGGTTTCCCCATCCCATCGCTCTTCCGACGAACCGATCCTGCTTGTATCCCCTGAGCGTACGCAACCCTCCTAATCCGCCTATGACGCCCTCGGTTCCCCAAAGGTTTCTATATTCGAAAAACGGAGTATTCCCGTCCGTCAACCCCATACCGAATCGGCTCGCTAAGACCAACTTGTCGAAAACTTTCGGAAAAGGACTATAAAAGAATTTACCCTGAGTAAAGAATTTCTGGAAATCGAAATCGGAGCCGATGGCCTTGCTGGACTTTTCGTACGTTCCTTCGACAAACATCCCGCTGTTCGGGTCCGGTTCGAAGTCGCGGGTATCGTACACGAGTCCGATCCGGACCGAGTTCACATATCCTCCCCCGTATCCTAGGATTTTTCCCGCCTGCTGGTCCTGGGTCAGTCTGGTCGTCCCGTTCGGAACCTTGGCGCCGGTTTTGAACGGATCTCCGCCCAAAACCGGATCATGACCTTGCACGAATTTTCCGTCGAAGGTATGGACGATATTATTCGAGGCCTTGATCCCTGCGACCAATCTCACCGTTCCGCCTACGTATGATCTCTCCGTGCTTAGATTGATCATCGGAGTCTGGATTTCATACCGATTGTACATCCGGTCCGTAACCACGAACCCGGGTTGGCTAGGAATACCGGTATAGGTGTTACCGTTGTAGCGCACCGGATCCTGCGGTCCTCCGGGACGCCAATAATCCAAATTGTCCGCCTGGTTTTGGTAGGTCGTATTTGTGTATAAGCTGCCGCCCGGTTGGTTTCTATCCCGATAACTCAGGTTTTTCATGGAATCTTCCCCGATTCCGAAATACAAGGTGGTAGGCGTGATGGTCATAAAGGCGTCAGCCCTCAGCCTCCATTGCGTATTAGCGATGAACGGCATATCCAGACTAAGCTGATGGTACTGCGCGTTTTTATTCGTGTCGAAATACTGGGCAAAGAAACGCAGCCGGTAGGGAGTATAATCGAATAACGGATCCGTTTTTTTGCCGTTGTTGTAAGCGTAGGCTCGGACTCCGTATCCGATCCCTTCGTTCGGATCCGAATTGATAAGCGGCAATCCTGTCGGATACCAGCCCTCCTTTTTTTGATCCAGATCCTTTTTGCAAAGCTGCTTGGTAGGATCCATGGGAAAAGGAAGGTTCGTCCTAGGAGCGGATTTTTCGCAACCCCCGGAGGGAGGAGGGGCTTCGGAGCGGATCGATTCGGCAGTAAATGCGAATATTAGAATATAAAGAAATTGGATCCTACCAATTTTCATGGCTACAAGCCGCTTGCGAGATCAGGGCCTGACGCAACGGATATAATATCGGCTAGTTTTGGACGCCATAAAATCTGTGCCGAACTGATTCTGTGCGAAGCTGACCGCTCTCGCCGTCTGTCCCGAGGAATCCTGCTCGTTGGCCCAGGAACTCCAGTAATAATCCTCGATCGTATCCGGAAATTTGAGGAGCATTTCGTTTCTACCCGAGGAACCGAGAGCTTTCAACTCTCCGTAAGTGGCAACTCTCCAATCCGTTTTTCCGGCGGTCCTGTCCGAAGAACAGTTGTTAAAAGCTTCCGAAGAACCTCCTACACCGATTTGGGAAACGTTCGTAAGAGTTTGGGGAGTGGAAACGGTATTGCAGGCGCTGGAATTCTGATTGCAATATTGGTATTGGGCGGCACCGAATCCGGAATTCGAAATGCCTCCTCCTTCGCAGGAATAGCCGCCGGACGTATTCACGTAAGTCTGGCCTTGGGAACAAACTTTCCAAGTCAAACCGGTTGCGGAATTCGTAATGGTTCCGTCTCCGTTGGAATGGAAAGCGCTGAAAAAGATCGCGCCCGCGATCAGCAGACTAGCGTCCTCGTTCTGGAATCCCAGAGTGTTTTTTGCCGGTTTTTCCTCGCATCCGATCACGGACAACCCCAAAGAGAGGATCAGAAGCGCCGCTTGGTAAGATAAATGGAAACGTTCGAATTTTTTCATGGCGACCTCTTCGTTAGAATGCGTGGTTAAAGTTGATGAAGAGCTGCTTGTCTTCCCTAGATACTGCGTAATCCAAAATGATAACCGTAGTTTGGTTCCATGCCACACGGAAACCGACCCCTTTGGAATATTTATAATCCTTTAAGCCCGCCTTATGTTCGTCGTCCCAAATTCTTCCGAAGTCGAAGAACGGTACGAGCATCAGCGCGAAGTGTTGCCCCAAAACCGTAAATTGGGTGAACCTCCAACGAACCTCGACGTTACCCCAACCCATGGACCGACCCACGAACCGGTCCTGTTTGTAACCGCGCAAAGTCGTCCGACCTCCCAATCCGGAGATCACACCTTCCGTTCCCCACATGTTCCTATATTCGAAGAACGGAGCGTCTCCCGAAGTGAGGGAAAACCCCGCTCTTCCCGCTAAAACCAACTTATCGAATATCTTCGGAAACGGGCTGAAAAAGAACTTACCTTGAGCGAAATATTTGGAGAAATCGTAGCCCGATCCCATCGCCTTAGAGGCCTTCTCGTACGTGGCCTCTAGAAACATCCCTTGGTTCGGATCCGGTTCCAAATCCCGAGTATCGTACACAAGCCCCAAGCGGAGAGAGTTCACGTTTCCTCCATGATACCCTAGAATTTTTCCCGCATTATAATCCTGGGTCAACTTGGTCGTTTGGTTAAATGCGTTTCCGGCCGAGTTAATGACCTGTCCATCCAGAACAGGATCCAGACCTTTGCTCATGGTTCCGTCAAACGTCCGAACGATGTTTTGGGACATGCGAAGACCCGCTACCAAACGCACCGTTCCGCCGAAATAGGAATGCTCCGCACTGAGATTCGCCGTAGGAGAGATGATATTGTATCGATTGTATTGCGAGTCCGTTACCTGAAATCCGTTCGCACTGGGGAAACCGCTGTATGTCCCCCCACCTAAAGCGACCGGATCTCCGGGACCTCCTGGTCTTGTATAGGCCAAGTTTTTCTGCTGGTCCGAAAACGTCGCGTTCGTGGTCACGGGAGCTCCGGGCTGGTTCCTATCCGTATAGCTCAATGTCTGGAGAGACGATTGTCCGATTCCGAAATACAGAGTATTCGGATTCGCGTCATACACTCCTTCTCCTCTCAACCTCCATTGGGTGCCGAAAACGAAAGGGGCATCGAAAGCGATATCCTGGTACTGTCTATTCTTCGAAGTATTGAAATACTGCGCGTATATCCGGAATTTGTACGGGGTATATTCGAAGAACGGATCATCCTTGGTCCCGTTATTGTACGCGAAAACCCGAACCCCGTATCCGACACCCGTGTTCGGATCCGAATTTAAGAGAGGAAGACCCGTGGGAAACCAACCTTCCTTTTTCTTTAACAGGTCTTTTTTACAAAGTTGTCTCTGTTGGCTGATCGGAAAGGGAAGATCTTTTCGAGGTTCCGGTTTTTCACAACCGGTGATGATTTCCTGAGCAGAGATCGGTTCATAGAGAAAGACGGCAACAAGCCCTGTAAAGATAAGACGGATCGGGAAATTCTTCATTCAACGCTCGGGGAATTAAATACGATTTCGCAAGTTATAGAGGCCTCCTAGACCCTGTCAAATTTATTCCAGGAAAAGCAGACGATCGACGAGGTTGGAAAAATGGACGTAAGATCTTGGGCCTAAAACAAAACAATTGTTCGAAATAGAATTGTAATCTTGGAATAAAAATTCCGGAAGGAAGCCCTCCGGTCTTTCTTGGATCTTCGGCGATGTACTTACTTCAGTTTTGGAGTATTAGAATTATTTGATCTTGTAAGACCAAGTCTCCCGGCAAAACCCGAACCTCTTCCACCTGGGAATCCGATCCCGCCTTTAAAGCATGCTCCATCTTCATCGCTTCGACCACGGCAAGAGTCTGTCCTTTCCGGACAGCATCTCCGGGCGCAACTTCTACTTTAATGACTTTGCCGGGCATAGGGCTCTTAATTTCCCTTTGAGCGGAGTCGGAGTTAACACCTTCTCTGCCTTTCAGAAGGAATTGAAAACTCCTTCCTCTCGTATGAATGAAGATCCTTCCTCCGGAAAACAGAGCGATGGACCCGTCGGGGAGGGAGTAATGTCCGTCCTTTTCCAAGGTCCAAACGGAATGGGTCAATACGGATTCCCAATTTCCCGTCTCCGAATCCAAGAGTCTTGCGGATGCGGTTCCCTCTCCCAGATCCAACAGGAATTCCCGATCTTTCCAGCGAAGTCTGTACAAACTGCTCATTTCCGAACTTCCCATAGATCCTTCGTCCCGATCGCTTCCCAAATCGAAGGCGCTTTTTTCCGCCTTCCGAACAATAGAGAGGCGACTTTTGCCAGCGCGTCCTTTTCCTCCCCTTCTCCGCCGACGGAGATCTGATGCCGTTCTAAGAAGTGAGTGTTCGTGTTTCCCTTGGCAAATTCGGGATGGGAAAGAATTCCCTTTAAGTACGAAGCGTTCGTAGTCGGCCCGAAAACGACCGTATTTTCCAACGCCTGGATCAGATTTTTACGCGCCTCTTCCCTCGTTTTTCCGTTGCCGATGATCTTTGCCAACATGGGATCGTAGTAAAGGGAAACCTCGGAGCCGGTCTCCACTCCGCTATCCACTCGTACGTTTTGGATCTCCGGAAACGAGGCATATTCGATTTTTCCGATAGAAGGAAGAAATTCGTTTTCCGGATCCTCAGCGTACAGTCTGGCTTCTACCGCGTGCCCGGACTGCTTGACCGACGAACCCGCCAAGAGTTCAACCAAGGTTTTACCCTCCGAAATACGGATCTGCCATTCTACCAAATCGATTCCGGTCACGATTTCGGTGACCGGGTGCTCCACTTGAAGGCGGGTATTCATTTCCAAAAAGTAGAACGATCCGTCTTCCCCTAGAATAAATTCCACCGTTCCGGCCCCGAGATACCCGATGGAAGAAGCCGCCTTCACGGCCACGGCACAAATCTCCTCCCGCAGTTTCGGATCCAGATTCGGGGCGGGCGACTCTTCGATCACCTTTTGGTGCCTTCTCTGGATGGAGCATTCCCTTTCGAAGAGATGGATCACCTTCCCCTTGGAATCTCCGAACACCTGCACTTCTATATGCCTAGGGTTGGATACGTATTTTTCCAAAAAGACACGGGAGTCTCCGAATGCATTGGAAGCTTCCCTTTGGGCCGACTCCAAGGAAGAAAGAAATTCCTCTTCGGAATATACCCTCTTCATGCCCTTGCCTCCACCTCCCGCGCTCGCTTTGATCATCACGGGGAAGCCGATCTTCTTTGCTTCGTTTAACAAAGTTTTGGGATCTTGCGTATTTCCGTCCGTCCCCGGCACTACCGGAACTCCGGCTGCGATCATTGCTTCCCGGGATCGTATCTTGTCTCCCATCAAATCCACGCTTTCGGGCCGGGGACCCAGAAACAGGATCCCGGCTGCCGCGAGAGCCTGGGCAAATTCGGTTTTTTCGGAAAGGAATCCGTAGCCGGGGTGCACTGCGTCCGTCCCGGTTTCACGAACCGCCTTTAAAATCGAAGGAATGGAAAGATAGGATTTGGAAGGCTCGGACTCTCCGATGTAATAGGAAAGATCCGCGTTTTTCACGAAGGGAGAATTTCTGTCCGCATCGGAATAGACCGCCACGGTTCGGATTCCCAACCGTTTGCAGGTTCGTTGGATTCGAAGCGAAATTTCCCCTCGGTTGGCGATGAGTAGGGTACGAATCACTTCACCTTTACCGTCTCTGGTTGACGGACGGTTCCGATCTGCTTGTCCAGTGCGTCTTTTTCCCGAACCATGATTTCCTGTAAGGAATCGCGAAAGGCCTCCCAAGTCTGGAATTCAGTAGGATCGAATCTCCCCACGTATTTGTATCCTACTGTCACGTTCTTCGGATCGGTCTGGTAACGAGTAATGCCGGATTTCAGCACCATCACAACAGGTATCTTATTTTCGAAAGCGATCTTGACCATTCCTTTCAGAAGCGGTTGGATCTCCTCCGAATACGAATTGTGTCCTTCGGGATAAACGATATAGGAGGTTGTGTTCAAACCTTTCAATAGGTTTCGCACCGAAACCGCGATGGTCGTCGCCTTGGAGGATTCGAATACCTGGGATCCCATCGCTTTCATCCACCAATACGCGACCAGGGTCTTCTTGATCACCTGGTTTGCAAGATAGGGTTTGTTTACGACTAGACAATCATAGGGAAAATCGATCTCGTTCACATGATTCAAAAAAATCATATGCCCGGTTTCCGGAATCGGAATTTCATTCGTAAAAATCAGGTTCGTGTTAGTCATCTTACGCACCGCTGCGCCCCAGGTCTTGGATCCTTTTAGGAACGATGCATATTGCTTGGAACGATTTCCGGATAAAGAGTAAAAGATTCCTTTGATCATGGAAGGGAAAGCGGTGGTCAGTACCAACCGAACGGTGATCACGTAAGTGCGGACAACCAGTTTCCTGTATTCCTTAGAGAATCGACCCAGCCGACTTTCCATAAACTTGAATGGATTCATGCAAGGCTATGCTCTCGGAACGGACGCCGCGTGAAAAGTACTTTATGAACGTCCGAAAATTCCGGGGATCGGTTCGGATCCGAAATCGTAATATTCGATCCGATACGTTGCTTAACGAACGCCATTCAGCGAAGTCCTTTCCTCCGGAAAGAGAAGGAAAGGACTCTAGAAAATCATTTGTTTTGGCCGGCTGCCTGGTTCGCTTTTGTCTTGTTCGGAGGAACTTTATCCCCTAAGAGTGCCTTCCTCTTTTCGAAGTCCCACTTGAGGTACAATCGGTTCGCGATCTCGTCGTCAAATACCCGACCGAGTACGTCCACCGCATCGCGACGGTATTCGTCGGGAATCCGCTTGTCGAAGACGGGGCTCATTCTTGCATCCAAACGGACCAGAGGGTTCTGCGTGAAGTCGTACGTGATCCCCTCGATGGAAACCACTTCCGCAGGAGTGATTTCTCCGTATTCGTTCCGAAGCTCTTCCGACTTAGCGTCCGATCTTTGGATGAAATAATTGTCGTACGGGTATTTCAGTTTGAATATGTTGATCGCATTCGCTCTCGCGTCCCTGCAGAGGTTGATTGCCGCAAGATACTGTTCGATCCGGAATTTCCGGTGTACAGGCTGCAGCTTCTGGTGTTTTTCCAGATGCTTCTCTATCTTGAGAGCATTGTTTCTGGTTTCCTTGGCTTCGCCTAGGAAGTGGTATCCCAACTCCATATTCTTTTCAATGACATACTTGCTGGTAACGTAATGATACTCGCGCGGGTTGTACATCCTTCTGAAAAAAGGAGCCTCGCGATTTTCCTTAATGTCCGCCCTAGCGTAACTTCCCGTTCCGTATTCCACGGCAATATCCACCAAGGCCCTGTCTTGCGGATTGCTAGGATTCTTTTTTTCTAGGGCCGTCTTCAGGATCTCTTCCGTGCGCTCCACGTATGTCTGGGAAATCTCCTCCAGAAGAATTTCCATCCCGAGTTGGGCTTCCAGGAAACGTCTGTAGGAATTCACATGATTTCCTTCGAAGAAATACAGCAATCCTTCCTGATAGAGTCGTTTTAATTCCTTGTATTTCGCAAGGCGATCCCCGTCTCCCTGTTGCTGAGCCCCGGCTGTAGGTTGTTGGCCCTGCTGGTTCTGCGCGTTTTTAGGGTCTCCGGGGTAATTTTTTACGATCGGCTCTATCTCCCGTAAATACGTTAGTAGTTCGACCCGTTTCTTATATGCCTTCATCGATACGGCTTCGCCGTGGAGGATTGCGGGCGCGACAAACATCGCGATCGTGAAAACGAGAAGTTTCTTCATTGGCGGACCTTTTCTTTACTATCTCCCATCGGAGACCGGGTTCAACCCGAAAATCGTGCTTTTCTTCTTAGTCTATCGGTTAGAATACGGTGAGAATTGACGCTTCCGGAGGGATTTTTCCGGAAATTCTCCTACAAATGACGGCAACAGCACTCGCACAAGGTAAGAAGATCTCCTTTCGGAACAAAGAAGACACGGTATGCCCTGTCTGTAGCGAGGTTCACCAAAGGGAGAGTATGTTCCAGGGGGGAGGCCGACTTATTGCCGGACGTTTAACCCAGGAATTGCGCCGTCTCTACGAAAAAAACAAGAAATTCGGCCGAGTCAATCCGAACGATTATATTCTCTCCGTATGTCCTCGGTGCCTATACACCGCGTTTCCCAAAGACTGGTCCATCCTGGATGCGGAAGAAAACGGAAAATTGCGGGAAAGCGTAGACAATCGTAGAAAGAATATGGAACTCATTTTGGGTCCCTTGGACTTTTACCAGGATAGGAACCTAGTTTTAGGGTCCGCTTCCTATTTGTTGGCCATCGAATGCTACCAAGTCCGAAAGGGAACCGTGGCTCCCACCCCCAAAAAAGCGGTCTGTGCCATCCGTGGGGCCTGGTACTTCGACGATCTGCATACGGAATTTCCGGAAATCGGCTTCGATAAGATCCGGGACCTTCTCTACCAAAAATCGGCGGGCTGGTATACGGATACCATGGAAATCATGCAATCCGGTTCCGAGCCTGTGGATGCTGCCTCGTACCTTCTCGGGCCGGATACCGACAAGAACTGGGGCTTTGACGGTGTGATTTATCTTTCCGCATACCTTACCATGAAATTCAAGGATGAGCTGGCTTCGGACCCGCAATCCAAATTGAATCTACTAGTCCGCGCCAAACGGACCCTGTCCCGCTTGTACGGTTCAGGAAAGGCTTCGAAATCCAAACCATCCGTCATCATCGATATGGCCAAAGAGCTCTACGATAGTTACAATAAGATCATCGACGAGATGGGAGGGGAAAAATAACCCTCTTCTTCTTCCACCTTCTATTCTTTTCGGGGCAGTAATCCATGACGAAGGAGGAAGCCGCGAAGGAAAATTATGCCCTCCTGGTGGAATACGACGGGGGTTGTTTTTACGGTTACCAAAGCCAGAGACAATCCCCCACCGTCCAAGAGGAAATCGAAAAAGCGCTCTCCGTCCTGTTGCGGGAACCCGTTCGGATCTACGGCGCAGGACGTACGGACACCGGAGTGCACGGGAAGGGAATGATCGTGAACTTCCGGACAAAATTTCCGATTTCCGAGCCTTCCCGTTTTTTACTCGGAATCAATGCACTTACAGACCGCGGTCTTTCCGTCCAAGGAATCCGCTCCGTTCCGGAATCCTTCCATTCCCAATTTTCCTGTACCGCAAGAGAGTACGAGTACTTGCTGTTGAATTCCCGTTTTCCGCAACCGGTTTGGAAAAACCGCGCCTTTTGGTCCCAACATCGGATTGACGTTTCCCGCTTACGGCAAGAACTGGAACTATTAAAAGGCGAACATGATTTTCGGAGTTTGGCAAAAGCCAATTCCATGAGGAACCGAAAAAGCACGGTACGGGTCATCTATGATGCAAGCCTGAAGGAAAATCGGGAAGAACCCGGATTGTTTCGATTGCGTATCAAGGCAAACGGTTTCCTACATAACATGATTCGAATCCTTACCGGCACTTTATTTGAAATCGCCATAGGCAAGCGGAAAGAGACGAATATATTGGAAATCTTATCCTCTAAAAATCGTACCATCGCCGGAATGACTCTTCCGGCTTACGGCCTCTACTTTCTGCGAGCGTATTACGATTCTTTTCCGCAAATCGATTCCTTGTACGAGGAGCGGGACACGTTCGGAGGAATTCCTTGGTAAAGCGATTCCTTCCTCTTGCCTTTTTGGCCTTCCCTTGGTCCGGAATCCTAGCCGTTCCCGACCAACTCGGCAAACGAGCCCTGAATTATTTGGGAGGGGCCTCCGTACCTGGCACTTGGAATTTGCCGAAAGTAGGCAACTCCTTTCGGAACGGGGAGCTTGTCGCCCAGGGGGGAAGCCTTCCTTCTTCCGGACTAGTCCGTTCCAACCGAAACGAGCCGACGGGGGAAGAGGACGAGGAAGAAGAAGGAGCGGACAAACCTAGCTTCTTCGATAATAGAAAAGCGGAAATCGGCTTTTGGATGGGGGC
The DNA here is from genome assembly GCF_004771275.1 of Leptospira fluminis. GTDB lineage: Bacteria > Spirochaetota > Leptospiria > Leptospirales > Leptospiraceae > Leptospira_B > Leptospira_B fluminis. The sequence continues at coordinate 76,486 of NZ_RQEV01000002.1, forward strand.
TTCGAATCCATTTCCGGGGAGCGTTTCCCAATCCGTTTTGAATACCACTTTGGGCGCCGGTTTGTTTTTACGTGTTCCTTGGCCTTGGATTTTTTATTTGGAATTCGGAGCTTCCTACGCGAACTATCTTTCCCGCTCCGAAAGGGCCCTGACTACGATTCCCACGTACGGGGCGCTGGTATACAAACTTCCCTTCGAGATCCCCATCAATTTCTTGGTAAAAGCGGGAGGAGGAGAATCCTTCGTAGTAGCCAGACCCGCGAATACGTCCCGCTGGGACAAAACCATTTACGCAGGTTTTGAAGCCAGCTTCATCGCGGGAAAAAAAGTCAGAATCGGAATCCGGGTGGATTATTATAAGATCCTCGAAACGGATCTCGAACCTCCCAGCGCCGCAAAGTACAATAATTATATCGGCCCCACGGAAGATTATAGATTGAGCAACCCGGCCAACTATAATAGGGTAAATACGGAATTTTTCAACTTCGGGTTAATGCTGAGTATGTTCCTATGATTCGAAACGTTTACGGTATCTTACTTCTATTTCCGCTTTGGATCGGCTGCCGTGTGGGCGCTTGGCACGGACACCAAACCAGCGATCCGGTCATCAGCACTCTATTTAACCAGAGAATGCTTCTTTTATTAAAAGCGACGTACGCCACCGACAATCCGTTGAATTTTACGGATTACAATAACGGCACCGGTGCACTTTACTTAGACAACCAGGGAGCTACGGGAGTGGGCGACCCGACCCTCAACCTAAGTGGGATTCCTTCCGCAGCAAACCTGCCGATCTATCTGGACGTCGGAGAGATTCGGATTTCCTCTAAGTACAAGGACGGATTGGGAAATCTGTCTCAGATCACGACCGCGGCCAAATCCAAATCCTTCTGGGATTTTATAGCGCCGAACCGGGAAGTGTACTGTACGACGGCCTATACTCTGAACTCGAATACATGCCAGCAGCAAAACGGATTCGTCAAGATGCAGCAGCTTTTTGACGGAGAAGGGGCACAATATCCTTCCAACGACCCGACCCAAGGTGTGGATTGGTTCTATCCGAGCCAATACTATTATACCGGTGTTTTTTTGCGTAACCTAGTCACCGGTTGGGGAGTTCTTCCCGGCGTGGATCTGACCACCATCACTTTCTTTGACAACTACGGAATCAACGGATTCAATATCGTACCCTACAATGCCTATGTTCCCGGGACGGTAAATTATGCGACTACTCCTCTGATATTCCCCGTCCTCTATTCTATGGGACCGGACGAGGGAGGTCCGATCGGAAACGGAGATATGGAATTCCGTTCCGGATACGAACCGTATATTCTCGAAGTCCGGATGAATCTTAAGGAAAACTTAATGGTTCATTCCATTTTCGCGGCGGACGGAGTGACGACCGCCCAGACGATGGTGGGAATCAGCGACTGGAAATACGACCATCAGGGACAAATAGATATAGGAGGAAACCTGCTCCTCCGTTCCCGTACGATCTATCCGAGTTCCGCTTCCAAGCTGCTCATTTACGGAGGCAGCGGATCCAAAGTGCATTATTACGGAATTTTTAGGGATACGGAAATCAACCTTCTTTCCAAACTTCCGTTGATCGCATCCCCCGCCCTATCCGGCGCCACTCCGATCAAATACATCATGCCGGGACAATACCAATTGGTATGTCTACAGGACACCACAAATGTGACGGACGGAGTCTTGGACGGATTTCCGGATACGATCGTACGCCAGATCAATTTTTCCGTTCCCGAAAACGGAAACGGAAACTCTATGGCGGTTTCCCTGAGCTGTCCTTAAATTTCAGGCCTTTCCTAAAATCTCTTCCTGACGACCCATTAACCGAACGCTTAACCTAGGGCCGATTTCCTGAACGATCCGTGAGGCCACGTAGTTTCCCCATTTTGTCGATCTTTCCAGGGAAAATCCCTGCGCTAAGCCGTAAAGTGCCCCCGCCGCAAAACTATCCCCGGCCCCGGTCGTATCCAGAAGCTTTTGAACGGAGAATCCGGTAACATGACGGATATTCCCTTTTTCCGACACGAATGCTCCGTTGGAACTGTCGGTCATGAAGACAGTCGGACAAAGGGAAGACACGAATTTTATCGCGTCTTCCTTGGATTCCGTTCCGGCCAAGGCCTTTGCCTCTTCCACATTACAAAAAACGAAATCGCAATAATCCTTGGTCAAACGTATGAAATCCTCTCTGGAGCGATGAACGCAAAAAGGATCGCTGTAAGTGAAGGCGACTTTTACGCCCGATTTTCTGGCTTCTTCCATTGTTAGGACGCAGGCCTGCTTGGTGGAAGGAATATCCCAGAGATATCCTTCCAAGTATGCATAAGAGGAGGCCTTCAATCTCTCCAAGTCTATATCCGCGACCGTCAGAGTGGAGGAAATGCCCAGGTGAGTCAGCATCGTACGCTCCGCGTCGGGAGTGGTTAGGATCACGCAGGTTCCGGTATGCCCTTCCGATACCGGGGGAACTTCGAATAGGATCCCCGCATTTTCCATATCCTTTTTATAAAATTCTCCGTAGGTGTCGGAACTCACTTTTCCGGTATAAGTCCCGGTTCCTCCTGAATTCGCTAGCGCGATCATGGTATTCGCCGCGCTCCCTCCGGATCTCAACTCCTTCTTATGCCCTTCCAAAGCGGTCAGAACCGTACCCTGCGTTTCCGAATCCACCAAGGTCATGATTCCTTTGGTCCAGCCCATTTTTTTTAGGAAGGAATCCTCGGTTAGTACGAGGATGTCCACAAGGGCGTTTCCCACTCCGAATACGTCGTAATGCCTCATTTCAATCTCCAGATCAGATAAATATTATAAAAACGGAATTTAGTTGCGACGAAGATCCGACTCTCCGACCGCAGGACGATCTTACGCGGCTCCCCTCTTCCATTCCACCAATTCCCAACCGTTCCAGGAAGTCTCGAACAACAAGCCGCCTCCCACGATATGAGAAAGCAATTCTAGGAATTCCGCTTTCCTCTCCGTGATCACTCCGCTGAAAAGAAAATGGTCCGTATTTAGCGCCGCAATCTTATCCATATTTGCCCTTAAAACCGCAAACGTGATATTGGCGATACATAGATCGAATCGACCCTCTACGACGAGAGGATGATCGAATCCCCCTTCTTCCACCCTCAGTTTCGTTTCCGGAATTCCGTTCTCGTCGCGGTTGAATAGAGAAGAGCGCACCGCATTCGGATCTATGTCCACCGCTAGAATTTCGGAGGCTCCGAGCTTGGAGGCGGCGACCGATAAAATCCCAGAACCCGCCCCGATATCTACGACCTTTTTTCCGGGAATCTCCAGACTTCCCAATCTGGACAGAACGAGCCGTGTCGTTTCATGGTGCCCGGTTCCGAAGGCCAATCCCGGATTGATATAGATCGGAACTCCCTCCGCAGGATTCGTCTTTGCCTGCTCCCAGGATTCCTTTTCCCAAGTCGGAACCACCCAAAAAACTCCGATCGAAAAAGGCTTATAGAATTCCTTGTACGCTTCCTCGTATTCCTTGGTTTCGATCCATCTGGATTCCGCAAAGGAATCTTCCGGTGCCTTCGCCTTTAGATAGACCCAGATCTTAGCTTCGGAAGCCGAGTCATCCTCCGCCAAATACACTCGGATCGGAGTGTTATCCGAAATGATCGCTTCTCCGGATTTTCTGGGTTCTTCCCGATCGAATAGGATTTCATAAAAACCCGCGACCTGCCATTCCTCCAAAAGGGAGGAAAATTCCTCCGCAAATTCCTTGGGTATGGATACCTTGATTTCCTTATACTTCACCCGACCGTCCCGGAGAAAGATTGGGAAGAGAAGACTCCCCTTCCCGTATGATTTCGGCGTCCAAGGGAACCAAAAATTTCCTGCGATCTCTTACGATCCAAACCCAGATTCCGACGAACAACGCCGTCGCGATCCAGGAACCGAAACGACCGTTCGGAAGCACGAAAAAGTCGAAGAGCCCGTGCTGTACTACCGCCAGAACGAAGGCGTATCCTAGATACTTTGCCTTTTCTCCCCTTTCCTTGAAATTGCTCTTAAATAAAAATAGGGAAAAGCAAAGATTGATCAACAGGTGTGCGTTCGTGGACTTTAACGTTCTCGCGATAAAGGTGGCGACCCGATCGTGTTCGTTCGCGGATTTGATATAATGGTAATTTTCCACTCCGGCAAATCCGAGCGCCACAAAACCTCCGATCAGGAATACTTCGGGCAAAAAACGCTTCGTCTTGCGATCGAAGGAAATTATATAAGAAAAAATTAATATTAAAGCGGACTTGCACGCCTCTTCCATCATCCCTGCCTGTACGAAAGCGATGTGTAGCGTCTGGGACAGGATGGAACTGGAAGTTTTCTTTCCGGGTACGGGAACGTTCGGCCAAAACCAGGAATTTAATTGCAATACGAGTTCAGTGGAAAGCCATCCTAAAAGAACTGCGCCGACAACGGTGAGAAATAATTTCTGTACGGAAATTTTGGGATGAATATAGACCAGAACGAAAGCCCAAGGAAAAACGCTCAGGAGGGAAAGTAATTCTACGCTCACAATTCCTCCATGTATCTACCGTCGAACATCTGAACCAGATCGCTCTGCAGTTTTGTAGGCATACTTTCCGGGTTGATGGTTCCGTTCCAGAAAAGTTCGGTAACCCGCACATACCCTTTCGTTCCGGGAGGAGGCATCATGGGTGAAAGGTTTTCGATCAATTCCAAAGTCCTGCGGTCCTGTTCCGGGTAAGAGGAATTCTCCACCAACTCTATATCCACCACGTCTCCTTCCGGAGTGATTGTGTATGCGACCACGCAGGAATAGTTCTGAGGAGCGGTCTTCCAATACTCCATAAAGGATTCGAAAGCCCTCATTTTTGCGGAGATATAATTGGAATATGTGGGTGGAAGTTTTTTCCCGCGGATCCGCCGAACGTCTCCCTTGACCCGTCCTTCATCGGACGGTTTTTCGTTCGGGATCTTCTCCCCTTCGTTCTTATTCGGGGTATCCGTTCCCGTGATCACTCCTCCGTTCAGTCCCTGCACTTCGTCTGGAACGTTCGGATCGATGAAATAGTATTCCATCGTGTTTTCCGGAGTGTAATGCCCGTCCGGTTTGGATTTTTCCTTTTCCGACTTTCGGTTGATCATTGCCGGAATGATTAGGACCAAAGAAAGGAGCACCAGATGGATCAGGATGCTCAGCGCCACGTTATTCGCAAATCCGGGACGAAGCCCTCTCCAATGCATACTTCTCCGGAAAGATTTACGGAGTAGCCAGTGGGAAAACACGCCGATGGAGACCAAAAGCAAAAATGCGACCGCCCAAGGAATAAAAGAGGATGCCACTTCGAAAAACTTCTTATCCGGGATTCCGGGTTTTAATCCCAAGGAGGCCAGGTACCGGATTCCGAAAGCGGGTTCGATCCAGGAGAAAAAGAAAGTCGCAAAAAATAACAGGAGCAAAAGGAAGACGAAGAGAATGGGGAATCCCCTCCAAAGGTTTCCGGAATAGATATGTCCCCAGCCCGGAATCAAAGCGTCACGAAGGATCGCATATTTCCTTTTCTTTACGGAAGAGTTCGAATCCCCCGATTCATCCGCCCTAGAAACGAAAACCTGTTTGGAGAACCAAGCCCAGGGGCGGCGGAATAAAAAAATCTGCTTTCCCCCGGAGATCATCCCCGCGATCGCGATGAGCCAAGGGAAAAAAATCCAGATGCTTTCCGACAAGACGACGAACGGAGCCATCTTAACCCGGAATTCGTCCTCGAACGCGAGATGATGGGTCAGAATCAGCACGCAGAACAAGGACAGTAGAAGAAAAACGGGAGCAAGAATCAGAGGCCGCTTTTCTCCCGAGCGCAAATGCGCTTTTACGAATCTTGCCTGAAGGATGAGAAAGATAAGACCGATCACGAAGAAAATCGGCAATAAAAACCAACCGTGCAGACCGGAAACTTCCGGATTTACCAGGACAAAAACGGAAATCCACTGCTCCGCCTTGGTGGAGAACAGTTGCAGAATCTCCAAAGGATAGAGTAGACCTAAAATGGCAACCTGAAGGATGAGGGAAGAAAACGCGTTCCTTCGGACATTACGACCTGTAGGAAATGCAAAAAGCACTCCTAACGGAAAAAAGATACCGAATCCGACAAAAGGGGAAATCCAAGAAAGAAAATTGATCCCCCAATCCAGTATCCGTCGTCTGCGGGATTGTGTGGTCTCGAACATCCTCCGCCCATTGGATCCTCCTAGTCCCGCAAAGCAAACAAGAATTGGAGGCGTCTCCGGAATTTAATACTTTATCACGACAAGGATTCGGGAATTCTTGGAGCATGGAGAAGAAAGAAACACTCGATTCCTCGTTAAAAGACATCGTATCCATTTGTAAAAGACGGGGTTTCGTTTATCCCGGCTCGGAAATTTACGGAGGACTATCGAATACGTTCGACTATGGTCCTTATGGAGCCGAACTTCTTCACAATCTGAAGAGACTTTGGTGGAAACATTTCGTACACCTGAGGGAAGACGTGGTAGGACTGGATTCTTCCATCCTCCTAAATCCGAAGGTTTGGGAAGCCTCGGGACACGTTTCCAACTTTAACGATCCTCTCATCGACTGTAGAAATTGTAAGGCGCGGATCCGTGCCGACAAATTTTTGGAAGACCAAAAAGGAGAAGGCGCCGCCACCGGACTCTCTTTACAGGAAATGAACCGGGTAATTCAGGAAGGAAATTTTCCCTGCCCCACTTGCGGAAACAGAGGTACCTTTACCGAAGCCCGCGACTTCAACCTCATGTTCAAGACCTCGCACGGAGCCTCTGCGGAGGATGCGCAGGATATTTATCTTCGCCCGGAAACGGCTCAAGGGATCTTCATCAATTTCAAGAACGTCGTCTCGACCACCAGAAGAAAAATCCCGTTCGGAATCGCGCAAATCGGAAAGTCTTTCCGGAACGAAATCATGGCTAGACAATTCGTGTTCCGAACCCGCGAATTCGAGCAGATGGAAATGGAATATTTCTGCGAACCGGGCACACAAAAGGAATGGTTTGCACACTGGGTGGAATATTGTCTTCGTTTCTTGACCGAACAGGTCGGGTTAAAAAAGGAAAACCTAAAAATCCGAGAGCACGAAAAAGAAGAACTCTCGTTTTATAGCGAAGCCACTTCCGACATAGAATACAAATACGGATTCGGATGGGGAGAACTTTGGGGAATCGCCTCCAGAACGAACTACGATCTTTCTCAGCATGAAAAGTTTTCCGGAGAAGACCTGAAATACCAGGACCAAGCGGCAAATAAAAAATACGTTCCTTACGTAGTGGAGCCCGCTCTCGGATTGAATCGACTGTTTTTAGCCACCGTTACGGACGCGTATGCGGAAGAGACCTTGGCTGACGGAGAAGTCCGAACCGTCCTTCGTTTTTCGCCAAAGATCGCTCCTGTCAAAGTGGGAGTATTCCCCCTGATGAAAAAGGACGGACTCCCCGAATTGTCCCGGTCCATCTTCGGCGAACTTTCGGCTTTGGGAAATATGGAGTACGACGACGGAGGCGCGATCGGAAAAAGATACCGACGCCAGGATGAAATCGGAACACCGTACTGTGTGACCGTGGATTACGAATCTCTTTCGGACAAGACCGTGACCGTACGGGAAAGGGATAGCATGTCTCAGGAAAGATTGCCTATCGCCGGCTTAAAATCCTTCTTTGCGGATAAGATATTGTAGAAAATAACCTTCGGTTCAAGGGCGAAAATTTCGGACATCCTGGATACATTCGTCCCCGAAGACCAAAGGGTTTTGCGGATTGAAGTTTCCCAATTGGATGGAGTAGTACATTGTGCATTTGATGTTCGTACAATGGGCTCCATGCGAGGAATCCTGATGGCCGGAAGCCAGAGGGATTCCGTTATTTACCAAACCGAAGGCATGCCCTAACTCGTGTACCACGGTGGATTGTTCCGCCGACTTTCTGTACTGAAGCGGGAAGGCATTGATCGCATCCTTAAAAACGAATATTGCGGGGGCGCCTAGGTTAAAGATTCCGGAAATCGTGATCGCGACGACGCTACTGTTCGCCATCCTACCTTTCACGAAGGCTATAAAGAAATTCGCATTTTGAAAATCCGATTTCTTTTTCCGGTACGTCGAAGCGAGAGCCGCCAAATCCGCGGCGCTCCAAAGGGATTTTCCTTGGCTCGGAATTTCCTCCATTTCTTCGAGGCTGCCCGACGGAACGGAAACCGATACGGTGTATCCCCTGCCGTCGAAAACGTTTTGTACATTGCGACGGGTCACTTCCCATACGGGAAGCGAAGTAGAAGCGGAAATAAAGCCTTCTTCCGGCGCGGCTCCGGATTCGTAAGCCACTTCCATTCCCACGCTTCGCACGGAGGAAAAGTAAACGGCGGACCTGTCCGGATCCAATGAGATCACATAATCGAGAGCGATAAAATCCAACAAAGCGATCGGAAGAGTCGATTCGTGATTTTGGCAGCCTGCGAAAAGCAGGAGAAAACCCGAAAAAACTGCGAAACGCGATTTTATCCCTTTCATTCCGAATACCACAACAGCCGGTTTCCACGGTTTTTGCATCCATATCCGACGCATTTCCGCTTTCACTCCCTCGATATGGTTAAAAAGTGATCCTAAATCAATTTCTTTTTCTTCCGACGAGACTTAATGATTCCGAAAGATTTTACCGTACGACAGATCGGACCGGAGCACAGAAAAGCGGTGATCGAACTCGTGAACCAGTTTTTCCGGATGCTCAACAAATTAAAATTAGACGGAGTATTTCACGTCCGCCCCAGAGCAGCGGCCAAAATGGTGGACGTTTATCTGAAGATCCGAGGTACGGATAAGATTGTGTTCTTAGGCGGATTCCTGGGGGAAGAACTCGTGTCCGTTCTGATCGCGAGAGTGGAAGACAAGCCCTACTTGGAGGAAGAGAGGAATCTTTTCATAGACCTTACCGTCACGAAACAGGGAAAAAGAAAATCGGGATTCATGAAGCCCTTAGTTGAAGTCGCGTTCCAATGGGCAAAAGACAACGGAATCCGAGCCGTGGAATTGCGGGCCGTCGCCGAAAACGAAAACGCTGTCGCGTTTTGGAAGGCGATGGGATTCGATCCCTTTTACGTGCGTTTCCGCAAACTGGTATAGTAAAGGCTCCGGACATTCTAGGAATCGAATGACGCATTTTTTACCGGATTTCGAACAAACCGGATAGCTAAAATCGGAAATTCTCACGCTTTCCTTTTTCGATCGAATTTCCGAAAATCACGGAATCCCGTCACTCCAAAATAAAATCGTAAAATAATAAATTTCGTATTTTCTATATTTCGAATATTTTGTATAATTCTTTCCTTAATAGCGTCTTCTAAACCAGCCCGGGGGAAAATCAATGGAAGAAAGCGTCGCGCAAGGCAGCGTAGCAGGACAGGAAAGGATCACGCCGAGCAGCATCAATACCCTTCTGGAAGAACCCATTCTAATCATCGAAGACTCCGAAGAGATTTCGATGCTGTATGCTTCTTACTGCAAGCGCCTAGGCTTAAAGTGCGAATTCGCCGCCAACGGAGAGGACGGTTTAAAAAAAGCCCAGGCAAAACTGTATTCCCTGTTCATCGTGGATCTGATGATGCCGATCATGGACGGAAGGACTTTTACGCAAAAACTCAAGGAAATCCAACCTGATGCTTGCATTATCATAGAGACCGCGATCGACGAATCCCAAGCCGTCATAGACGTGATGAAATTGGGCGTATTCGATTATCTGATCAAACCCATCCACCCCGATTCCTTCTTCAAATCCATCAAGAAGGCCGCGGATCGGATCCGGACGCTCAAAACGGAAAAGGAAATAGACGATATAGGAAGCAAGCAATTGCGTGAACAATTGGAATGGCTGACGTTCAAGGAAGCCCAAAGAAAATCCACGAAGGAGTCCTGGGAAATTTCCTCCCTTTATTCTTTGAAGACTTCGCTGTCCCAAGGATCCGGGATCGGAGCCCTGATCACTCTATTAGATATATTGAAACTTTCGCAAAAAGAATCGGACGAAGGATACGTGGTTAGTAAAGAAATCATGGATATGATTTATTCGAACCAACAGGCCGCCAAAAACATACTGACCGGGATTTCCGACCTCCTGGACATCGTGAATCGCGACGCGAAATTGGAGCCCATGTCCGCCGGGGATCTGATCGACCAGATCAAGGAAAAAGCGAAAGCGCTTTCTCCGATCCTTCAATCCAGAAATCTTACGTTTTCCTTTTCGGAGCTGAAAAGCAACCCTTCGTTGGAAGTGGAAAGAGGATCCCTATTGATGGCGATCGAAGAAATTCTACTGAACGCCTCCAAATACTGCTCGTTAGGAACGAGAATCGACGTATACTCGAGCGTCGTACAAGGCTATTTTTGCATCGCGGTCAAGAACCTAGTGGATCACTCGTCCCGAGGAATAGAGGAAAAATACGAGGACTTAGTGGTTCAACCCTTCTTCCGAGTATTGCCTCCGGTGGAAGACGCTGCCGATCTGGAAAGATTCGGCTTCGGACTAGGATTGACTGCCGTAGATCATATCGCACATAAACATAACGGAATGTTCTTCATCCACAATGCGAAGGACCATACTTCCGATACGGTCAAAATGTCCGTCATCTCGGAACTCTTTTTGCCCTTAAACGGGTAAGAGGCGACACAAAATCCGTTCCTTCGAGACCTGCAGGACTCAAAACGCATCAACCGCTATCGAAATAGCTTAGAGTTACCGAGCCCAGACTGGTTCCGACGGGAAGCGCCGAGTTATTGGACGCGCTGACGGTATGGGAGTAGATGCAGGTGTCGACGTATCCGAAATTCGAAACGGATATGGAAATGTTGGAACTCCCGTTCGAAAAATCTCCGGGGTAATTCAGAGTATAAGTGTTCGAGGTCGGATTCGATCCGGGAAAATGAAAGGAGTCGGGCGCAGCCAGGGCCGGGCAGCTTTTCTGGATCGTAATCGTTATATTACTAGCGGGGGCCACATTCGAGGCCACGATCTGATAATTGAACGTATAACTCGCGCTTACCTGGGAGACCAACCCGGAAGGAACGTTCGCGAAGGAAAAGGAACCTCCGTTCGGACCGGAAGGGATAAGAGCCAAGAGGCTTGCAGTGTTCTTATCCGTATTCGAGGAATTCGGAAAAAGGTTCTTCGAATCCGTCATCAAAAAGGCTCCGCAGTGAAACAGGAATAAGGCGGAAGCCAAACAGAATCCTGTCGAAAGCGAGTGCCGGATTTTTTGAACGGACCTTGGATTCCTCATTTTTTTCCCTGTTGCTCTGTCCCGGAAAGATTGTACACAAAATGAAAATAGATTCAAATAAAATCCTTCTTTACCGCTATTTGCGAGTCAATAAATTTCCAAGGATACGAAGGAAACTTCAGAAATAAAAAAAGGGACCGTTTCCGGTCCCCTTTACCTCCCTTTCGGGAGACCTTTTATCGGATCATCCGTTCGATCAATGGAAGAGTCGGAGCAGCAGTCCGCCTTGTTGGACAAAGAATTCCGCAAACACGAGACTCGTAATGGCCATCAATTTGATCAGAATGTTGATCGAAGGACCGGAAGTATCCTTTAAGGGATCCCCCACGGTGTCTCCCACGACCGCTGCTTTATGCTGCTCGGAACCTTTTCCTCCGACAGCTTTTTCGATATATTTCTTGGCGTTGTCCCAGCCTCCTCCGGAATTTGCGGAGGAAATCGCGAGCACCACCCCGGCGACCAAGGCTCCGGCGAGCACTCCCGCAAGAGACTTAATTCCGAAAAGATATCCCACTACGATGGGGGTCAAAAGAACCAAAAGTCCGGGGAGAATCATTTCCCGGAGTGCGGCAGACGTGGAAATGTCCACGCATCTTTTGTAATTCGGTTTCGCTTTTCCTTCCATGATACCCGGAATTTCGCGGAACTGCTTACGAACCTCTTCGACCATGTCTACGGCTGCTTTTCCGACGGACTTCATCGTCATCGCGGTGAATACGAAAGGAAGCATAGCTCCGAACATCAACCCGCCGAATACTTCCGCATTCAGGATATCCAACCCCGTCGTGCCGGTTCTGGTGATAAAGGCCGCGAATAAGGCCAGAGAAGTCAGAGCGGCGGAACCGATAGCGAAACCTTTTCCGATCGCCGCAGTGGTGTTTCCAGCAGCGTCCAAGGTATCCGTACGATTCCGAACCTCTTTTCCGAGTTCCGCCATCTCTGCGATCCCGCCTGCGTTATCCGAAACGGGACCGTAAGCGTCTATCGTAAGACCGATAGCGATGGTGGAAATCATTCCCAGAGCCGCGATAGCGATTCCGTACATTCCAGCGAGAAGGTTCGCGGTCACAATGCTGATTACCAAAAGGATCACGGGCACCACGGAACTTTGGTAGCCCAGAGCCAATCCGTAGATGATGTTCGTCGCCGCTCCCGTTTTAGATGCGTCCACGACTTCGCGAACCGGCTTATAGGAATGGGAAGTATAGTATTCGGTGATCAAACCGATGAACATTCCCGAAAAAAGGCCTACGATCAAGGAGACGTATACGTTCCACTTGGTGATCGTTTTTCCCGCGATCTCGAAGGAGTCCGTCATATAAACGTCGGTGACGAAATACATAACCGCCGCGACTAAAAGAGTGGAAATCCAAAGTTGGATCTTCAGCACCTTTTCCACGTTTCCGCCTTCCTTAACGCTGGCGATAAACGAAGTCAAAAGGGATGCCGGAATTCCGAATGCGGAAATCAGCAAAGGATAAAGAAGAGCATCTACGTTTCCGGAAAGACCGGCAGCGGTCGCTCCGATCACTAAAGCCGCACAGGTCGCTTCCGCACAGGATCCGAAAAGATCGGCTCCCATCCCGGCCACGTCTCCTACGTTGTCTCCTACGTTATCCGCAATCGTAGCAGGATTTCGAGGATCATCTTCCGGAATCCCTTTTTCCACTTTTCCGACAAGGTCGGCACCCACGTCCGCGGCTTTCGTATAAATCCCGCCGCCTACCCGACCGAAAAGAGCCACGGCAGAACCGCCGAGACCGAATCCCGCGAGAGCTTCCATCAGATACAGTTTGCTTACGTTCGGAAAGAGTCCGGTATACAATAGAAAGAGTCCGATCATCCCGAGGACGGCCAACCCTACTAGGCCGAACCCCATTACGGCTCCGGAATCGAAAGCGACCCGGAAAGCTTTAGCCATGGAGGTCTTGGCGGCTTGAGCGGTCCGCACGTTTCCGGCCGTAGCGATTTTCATCCCGATAAATCCGGAGAGACAGGAAATCAATGCGCCGGAAACGAACGCGATCGCGGTAAACAAACCGTCGTTAAAATCAGCCGATTCCGGATTATCCAAAAGAAAGAAAATCAGCAGGGCCATAAAGCCGATAAAAAGGGAAATGGTTTTGTATTCCCGCACCAGGAAGGCCATAGCGCCTTCGGAAATGGCGGAGGAGATTTCGACCAGTTTTTTGGATTCCTGGTCTTTACCGCCCTCGGTTCCGATGGTAATCCTGGTGACCTTCAAGGCATATACAACCGCGGTCAAAATGGCCAGGACAGCCAAAGACAAAATAATCGTTACCGAATTCATTCAGAGAAACCTCTTGTTTTTTTCAAAATGTCCGATGGTTTAAAAAGATGGGAATGAGCATATTTTCGATCACGGAAGGCCGGATTTACGGAGTTTCGCGTCCGGCAGTGAACGGAGAAATTCCGTCAAAAGGCGGATCCCTCTAATGCGACGCACATTTTCCATTTGTTTCTTTCTAGTTATTTGCACTATAAAATCCGTCCTGGCCTTGAATTCAACCTTTTCTTGGGAAGAACTCCTGGAGCAAGCCGCCGAGGAGGTCCGGAGAGGAAGGTACGAACAGGCGATGGAAAAACTAGCCATCGCCGATGAATCCGGAAAACCTCGGGACTTTAGATATTACTGGGTTCTGGGCAAAGTCTTCCAAGGCCGAGGCGAAAATTTAGAGGCGTTGCGCCATTTTAGAACCAGCCTCCAAATGCAGCCGGACCAAGAAGGTTTGTTGAGAGAGATGACGGATCTGTACGACGAACTCCGAATTCCCGACAAAGCTTTGGAGACGGCCCGCGTATTACTGACAAAACGTCCCGAAGACAGGGATCTCCGTTACCGAGCATTGCTCTGGGCCTCGCGCACCGGTAATCTCGAATATTACAAAAATGCATTGAGTTTGTTGGAATCGAGTCATGTTTATAGCTCCGATGAAAAAGCGATCCTGCAGGAGATCGGAAACCTACAGGCTTCGAAAAAGAATTCGGAAGCGACGGACCGTTGCCGTAAATTCCTTCCTTACTTTCCCCGAAACGAAGATTTGCACAGGATCTGCATCTTGGCCTATAAAGGAAAAGACCAAGGATCTCCGGAAAAAAGTCTGATCGAAAGAGCCCTGATCTTCCGGGAAAATCCGATCTTTCATCACATTCTTTCCATGGAATATTTGGACCAAAAAAAATACGTGGATTCCTGTGCTTCCGCTAGACGTTCCCTACTTCTCGCGCTGCAAAGCGATCGGGTCCCGGAAAAGGATTATTTGATTCCGATCCGGAGAATCTACCAGCAAAACGGATCCGTGATAGACCAATTGGCCGTGGACATTCTGGAGGAAGTGATATTCAAGAAAAGGAAACTCGACCCCGAGGAATGGGAATCCTTGCTAAAGCAAACTAGGTTCAATTGGGAAATTTTGGCGTTTGCCTTGTCCGATTGGAAGAACCGAGAAAACTCCCTTCGTGCGGAAACGGCGGAAAATTGGCGGGAACGCTACCTAAGCCTCCGTTCCGCAGAACGGGAAAAGGATCTGTCCAGATTTGCCGGTCCGTATTATTTGGATCGAAGTTTCGAACTTTATCTGGAAAACGCGTCCTCCGAAAAATAAGAATCTCGTTCGACTTAAAGAAATCCTCGCAATGCTCCGACTGCTTATTCTCATCCTTGTATTCGCTTTGCCGCTTTTTCCCTGCGATTTTCTTTCCCGCTGGATTCCTAGAGATCCGGATCGGATCGAATCGGCGAGGATCGAAAGTTTGCGTACCTTCATCCGATCCTTAGAACCTAAGCGACTCGCGGTCGATCGCGATTTCTATCTAAAAACCTCCCGATTCGAAGAGAGATTCGGCTTTCCGTTTTCTGGACAAAAACTGGACTTCTGGTTCGGCAATCGGATCCGCTTTTTTAAAATCGGGCGCACAGATCCGTATTTGGCCTACCATGACGGAGAAACGATCGTCCTAGGAAAAAGTTTCTTTCTACTTTCCAAGATCGAACAGGCCTTAGTGTTGGTTCATGAAGCCAGACACGCCGACGGCAAAAGGTATTCGCACGTGGAATGTCCGGCAGACTTTCCGTATCTTAGCTTACGGATGCCGGAAACGAAACCGGCCGGCCTGAAGGCCTGCGACGATATTTCCGACGGAAGCTACGGATTCGGAGCGGCCTTTCTGTTCGAAGTATTCGCCTACGGACTGGCCGAAGCGGGAGAGGAAAAATATATATTAGGATTGTATAATTCGGAGCTGACTAGAATCCTTCTCCCGAAGGGGGATCGTTAGTTGGAGAATCCTGTTGGAACCGCGTCTTTTTCGAGTAAGAGAATTGTCTCTATCTTCTGCCTTCTTTCCGTCCTTTCCGTTTTGGGCTGCACTGCTCGGGAGAGATTTACCTCTCTGGAGACTCCCCTCCCTTCCTCCACGATTCTCTATCTGATCCGCCCCGTAGGAACGTCCATGGCCGTATGGAATTACGATCTGGATATCTACAAGTACCGCCGCCATTTCAGGGAGGAGAAGGAACCCCGAAAGGTGGCGTCGGTATCCCTATCCAACGGCACCTTTTGGACGGGGAATTTTTCGGAAGGATTCTATAAAATCTCCCTTCGCTCGGATCCCTCCGCGGAAAAAATCGTACTATTGAAAAAGGATGGAATCGTATTTCTGGAATTTCTAATCTTCAATAAGGACGAGATTTCAAGACCGGAATATTTTCTGAAAGAAGTGGATCAGGCGACCGCTCTGGAAGCGTTGTTGGAAAACGAAAAATTGTTCAGAGAAACCGCGAAATTCTATCCGGAAGGGGAAAGGAATTGATTCAGTAATTTGACGAAATTCTTCGCCCCCTCGCTCCTTCCCAATTGCATCCAGTCCACGTGACCGCCGCCTCGTATTTCCCAAAACAATTTCGGTTCCGCCGCAAGACGAAACACCTCTTTTCCGTTGGAAAACGGGACCACAGGATCCTCAGTCCCATGAACGACTAAAAGGGGAATCGGAGAGATCTTAGAGATGAAATTTTTGGGGCTCATCGTATCGCTAAAGAAGGGTCCGAGCAGGTAGCCCATCGGCGGAAACAGCGTCTTGTTACCGATCTGAACCGCCACATCCCGATATGAGGAGAAAGTTCCGTCGGCCACCACTAAACTTAAGTGATCTTTTGCCTTCATATCCGGAACGGCGCGCATTGCCACCGCTCCGCCTAAACTCTGTCCATACACGATCAATTTTTTGTCTATGGAACGCGCATAGGAATGCACTTGCTCCAAGACCAGCAAACTATCTTCGTACAGACTTTCCGGATCGGGCTCTCCGCCCGAAGCTCCGTAACCTCTATAATCGTACGTGTACAATTCATAACCGTAGTGGACCAGCCAAACCAGGGAGATGAAATGGGTACTCATATTTTCCCCGTTTCCGTGGAACTGAAGTATGATTCCTCTAGGTGATTTGGATGCGTCCGAGTTCTGCGAATGGATCTTCCAGAGATGCAGTTTTACCCCGTCCTTCGTATCCAAAAACAAACTCTCTGCCTTAAAGCCGAATTTTTCCGGAGTAAAGTATTCCATCTTGGTCGGATGATAATAGAGGCTCGTGCAACCGAACAGTAGGATCGGAAAGAAACGAGGAAGTCGTTTAAAAAAGTAGATTATACGATAATAGAACTTCGTCATAGTGTCTCATCGAGTTCAGCTCCAGCCGCAACTCGTTTTCCTTATTGAATAAATAACGGATCCTAAGATTTCCGGAATAGTTATCTTCGTTTCCGCTTCCCCTAAAATACTGGTAGGAACCGTACAACTGGAATTTCCAGGCGCCCAATTCCTTTAATACGTTCAGCACCGCTTCCGGTCCGTATCGAACCCCTCCTTCGAAAAATGCTCCGGGCTGCGCCTTGAGACCGCCCAAGAAGGAAACTAGGAAAGGAGCCTTTTTACCGGAAAATTCGTCCTGGAAAGAATATCCGTACAGAACCTCCAAATTACCTGCTTGTTTCCGAATGAACTGCCTGCCTTCTCGATCCCCTTGTTGGACTAGATTTAGATTGGCCGACTGGATCACAGGGTCGGACGGAAAAACGGCACCGAGCCGATTCGAATCCAAATTCTTCTGAAATTTTTCCTTTTCCACCATCACAGTGTCCGTGCCTAGATCCACCCCGTACGAGAATTGTTTGGAAATCGGATTATAGGGGGAAAGCGACATGAGACGCAGAATATTCATAGAGGTAAATTCCGCGGTACTTCCCTCGTATTTCCTGACGGTCAAATTCAAAAACTGAACCTCCGAATTCGGAACATGGCCCTTATCCGTGTTTAGAAAGTCGTGATACGCGATCCTATATTTCAATTCCGTAAACCCGCCTAGATTGGACGCGCCGAAACCGACGGCCACTCTGCTCAAGGAATGCGATTCCTCCGGAGGAGTCGTCACCTGCATGCTTTCGTCTATCTGTACCTGATCCTGGGTCTTGCTACGAAGCAGTAGATATTTTTTATATTTCATCTGCTCCGCGTCCGAACTTTTATCCCTCGATTTCCGGTACCGATAGGAATCCAGAAGAGCGTCCAGCACTAGAGAAGAGCGGATATCCAGATCGGGAAGCCCGGAAAAGTCCCGAACTTCCGGAGCGTCCAAAAGAGACCAATAAAGTTCCTGTTCCTCGGCGGTCATCAGAATCAGTTTTTGTTTTATTTTCGAATACAGGGAAGGCCTGTATTTCCGTTCGACGACCAATCCGGGAACGGAAAGATAGAGTTTCACCGTGTCGGGAGGGGAAACGATCCAATTCGCTTTTTGCGTCAGATTTAAATCCGGCCTGGCCACGTCCAACAGCCCCAACATGTGGAAAGAACAATTCTGAGTGAAGAAAAAATAGTCGAAATAATTCCGACCCATTTCCCAAAGATGCCTCAGGAATCTATCCCTTTCCTCCTTACTCAAAGCCAACTTGTATTCCCAGAGATCGCGGCTCTCCATGTCGTTGTATTCGTTTACCTTTAAGTAATAAGGGAAGATCGCGAAAGTACCGGGATACCCTCCGGTCAATCCGCGGATCGTGTACGTAAAGGGGTTGTGATCGTCCGTATTCGCAGCGTAATTCACCCCGTAGTCGAGTAATTCCGAATCCGCGTTTTTTGCGGAGTCGACCTTAAAAAGCGTATGGCCTAAAACCGAGGCCGGAGACTGCATATAATAGGAGGAAAAAACGACGGTAACGCTTTTGGGATCCAAGGAATCCCTCCAAGTCGCGAAGCGGGTACATTCGATTTCTTTTAATAACTTTTGATCGAAATGAAGCTTTTCTTTCAGCCAAAAATACCTCTCCGGGTATATGCACTGGGGGTGCATCAATTCTATCCGATCCGACTCCGGGCCGAAAAAGGCGTGGAGTGTCGCCTTCATTTCCGCCTTCGGATCCGATTTGCCGTCCGGGGAAAGAAAATACAAAAGACTGTCCGCCTCGCTCTCCACACCGCCGAAAAATCCCTTTTTGTATCTTTGCATCCGGAACCAATGCGGATCCAGATACAACCTTTCATTCTCCATTCCCTGTAAAAGCTCGTTGAGATAGTTCTTTTGTTCCGCAGTTTCAGGATCGAAGGTTCCGTAAAAATAGTTCCTCTTCAATTCCTCCTCGGGGCTAGGCATTTGAGAAGTCGCATTCTCTTCTTCCTTCTCCGTTGCTTCGGAGCCTGAATCGGGAGTCGGCCCGGAAGGGGAAGTTTCCGAATCCGCCGAGAGATTTATCCAAAAGAAAAATAAGATTAGGAATAAAAGCGGGAAGAATCCGAGGAATTTGACTTTCGTCACAAAAAAAATACCCGGGGGATCATCGGGCCCCAGGGTATTTTCGAAGGAATTCCTATGCAAACACGATTTTCAGATTTTGCAGGAATTTTTAAGTTCGACGTCGCTTCCTACCTGGTCGCGCAGGTTGGAAAGAACGATACTAGGGTTTTTCAGAGAAGCTGCGGTAAAGATCTTGGAATAGTTCTCCTTTGCAACTTCATGAAAACGTTTAGAATCTTTCGGGCATCCGAAAAGGGAAGCTAGGCTCGTAAGTCTTTCTCCCTGTCCTTTCGCGATTTCCTGTTCCAGAGTTTCGTAATTCATGTGAACGAAAATCTCTTGGGCTTTTTCCGTCTGAACGATTCCGTCTTTCGAACAGTTGGAAGTACCGGTAGTGATACCGAAGGTTTGGCTTCCGGAAGTACCGTTCGTGGTAGCAGCAAAGATCTGTACGATTCCTCCGCTGGAAATCACTAGGGAGCCGAGTCCGCATCCTGCCGCACCATATTTGGCCGAAAGATTTGTCACTCCGAAAGAGAGCGCAAAAATGGAAGCTAATGATATAAGAATGAGTTTTTTCATGATTCTTTATTCTCCCGAATTATAGCAAAGAGCAGCTTTTAGCCAAACTTTCGTTTTTAAGGATTTCTGATTTCACCGCGGACAACAGTAACGCGGGAGTCGTATCGGATTGTACCAAAGAGGAATACTTATCCTTGGTCATTTTACCGAGTTGAGCGGAGGATGCGTCGGAAGAACATCCGAGTAGCTGTGCGAACGTGACCAATTTTTCCCCTTTTCCAAGAGCCATTTCCTGTTCCAAACTTTCGTAATTGACGGTTACGAATAACTCCTGGGCTTTCTCTTTCATTACGATCCCGTCGGAACTACAATTAGAAGTTCCGGTCGTGATACCGAAAGTTTGGTTACCGGAAGTACCGTTAGTCGTCGCAGCAAATATTTGAAGGATATCGTTGCTCTTAATGATCATCGAACCCAGTCCACAACCCGCCATTCCGTAGCCTTTTGCATCCACTTTCGGCGATACGAATAACGCACCGGAAAGAACCGCAGCCGTGAGAGCAGCTAATAATCGGTTTTTCATTCTATTGTCTCCTGTAAGGAAAATAAGGCCTTAACCGTATTTATGCGAATACCTTAGTCAATGAATTTTTTCCAAACTCACTTCGAACATGTTTGTCAATAAAAGTTTCTATTCCTTGATTTCTGAATTTCTAATTTGCTTCGGATTCCGTCTTATTGCACAAAAATAAGCTATATTGGAAGGGTTATTCTTGTTGACACCTTTCTTTTAAGGGATCAGATGATCCTCTTTAAAAAAGGAGAAGGATCGTATATGAATAAAAGGCTTATTTCGATCGGATTAGGCGCTTATTTATTACTCCTGACTGGAGCAAATCATTTGTCCGCCGAATACGGCGCCGCGGGATGCGGTTTAGGTTCGGTGATTTTCGAAAAAAATACCGCGATAGTACAGGTGTTTGCCGCGACGACCAACGGTACGTCCGGGAATCAGACATTCGGAATTTCCACAGGCTCGTTGAATTGCACGACCGACGGACTCGTTAAGAACGAGAAAGCGCAGGAGATATTCATTGCTCAGAATTTCCAATTCCTCGAATCGGAAATGTCCGCAGGAAAAGGGGAAAGATTGAGCACCTTATCCCATCTTTTGGGATGCCCTACCGAAACGATCCCGCAATTCGGAGCGCTGACCAAGTCCAACTATTCCCGGTTATTCGGTAAAGAGACTACCCCCTCCTCCTTATTAGCCGCGGTGAAAAACGAAATCAAAGATGACGAGCTATTGGCTCGGAGCTGCGGAATTTAAGGAAATTAAAATATGAAGAAGATATTCATCGCATTTTTATTGGTCGCATTGGCGGGACTTCCTACGATCATTTCCGCAAGAGACGGTTACGGAGCTGCTGGTTGCGGATTAGGAGCGGTCGTCATCGCGGAAAACAAAAAAGTACACCAAGTCATCGCCGCCACGGTTAACGGATTTTCCGGAAACCAAACGTTCGGGATCTCGACCGGAACGTTGAATTGCAAAACTGCAGGAGTGTCCGAAAAACAAAGACAGCAGCAGATATTCGTCCACGTAAACTATCGTTTACTGGAGCAGGAATTCGCACGCGGAAACGGGGAAAGGGTCGGAGCTCTTGCTTCTCTGATGGGATGCAAAGATTCGGCCGCCTTCGGCCGGGTAGGCAAGGAAAAGTTCGCGACGTTATTCGAAGCGAATACTCCGGATTCGTTTCTGGATAGAATGAGAAGCGAAGTTTCCTCCGACGCACGTCTCGTTTCGAGCTGCGGTATTTAATCGAACGAAAAAAGACCCTTTTCCTTTTCGGAGAGGGTCTTTTTTATCCTTCCTCGATCCCGCTATTCTCCGATCGGATTCGTCCGGTTCATTCTAGCGCCTTCCAACAAAAATCGAATCGACTCTTCGGATTCCGCATTCTTGATAAAAATTCCGGGTACGGAAAACGTCCCTCGATGGAACAACTGGATCAGTAAAAAGATTCTTCCGCCTTCCTTCGCGTAAAAGATCTTATCCATATCGCGACAAACTAGGGAATAAAATCCCGGTCGGAGTTCCATCGAAAAAAAATCGGCGGAGTCCATCGAAAGTTTCGCGATGGAACTTCGTTTTCCGTTCTGGAACGGACCTTCGTAACGAAACAATTCGACGGGAAAGGACCAAAGGGATAAGGCGGTTTGCGCCGGTCGGAGCACGTACAAAAGAGATTTTCCGGAAGAAGGCTCTTCCAATTTTTCGAATTTCGACGTGCTCGCGCAGGAACAGAACGCGAACAAGAACAGACAAGGAAAAAGAAACGCGTTTAAATTCTTCAAAAATCTGGTAGCCCCAAGCCGTACTTACCTAAAACTGTCCCTCATACCGAGGATTTTCCGATGAAAATTGAATTTACTCCGGAGCAGTACGAAACATTGCTTAAGTCCGTCGCCATTTCGAGCTGGATGATTAACGCCTTCAACGAAGGTGGAGAAGAAGCGCCTGCGTATTCGGAGCTCGAGCAATACATCCTGTCCTTTGCCGCGGATTTTGGAAAGCAGGATTTCGTGGATTACGACGCTGCGGACAACGTGTATTATCCCACTAGAAAATTCGAGGACCAGACCGATATCTTCGACATCATCTCGGATTACGACAACGAACTCTTCTGGGACGAGTTGATACACAGAATGGCAAGAAGGGACTTTGCTCTAGAATACGGCGAAGACGGAATCGCCGGAATGGCGATCGAGGAAAGAATAGAAAAGGAAGCCCCTTTCATAGCTAAGTACGAAGAAATCTTCGCGAACCAAGGCCTGGACAATATAGAGGTCAGATGAATTCCGATCCGCTTCGGAATAGGTCCTCCTCTCCGAATCCGGAACCCGCAGGAGTCGTTCGGATCGAATCCATAGGCGCGAACCTGAGGGGAAGAGCGAAACTCGGAAACAAATCCATCGAAATTCCGTACTCCCTACCGGGAGACGTTTATACGGTTTATAAATTCGGAAAACGTAAGATCTTTTATAAATGGGAAGCGGATTTTCTGGAGAACCGGACGTCTTCTCCGCCTTGTCCGCATTTCGGATCATGCGGCGGCTGTTCGGGCCAGCATTTGGAATACGGGAGACAGTTCGCGCTGAAGTCGGAACCGATACTCAGAGGATTGGAAGATTCGGGAATCCGGAAATTTTCGACTCTCCCCGCGGAGCGGCAGTACCATTATAGAAATCGAATGGACTTTGCCGTATTTCCCCAAAAAGTCGTTGGCTTAAGAATGGCGGGGAATTTCAGGAGAATCATCCCTCTGAACGAATGCCCGATCCAGTCTGAATGGGCCAACACGGAACTCGATCGCGTCAAACGCCTGCTAGACGAGTTTCCGGAGATAGAATACGACCGAAAAAGGGAAACCGGGTTTTTAAAATACGTCACGCTGCGAAAATCGACTTTTACCGAAGATTCCATGACGATATTCACGTTCACGGAGGATTTCCGAAAAAGCGAATCGTTAAACGAAGTGATGGAATCGGCGGGTCGGATATCTGGAGCGGCAAACGTCGTGTTTTGCTTCAATCGTAAAAAAGGAGAAGTATCGGCTTCGGGAGAAAGTCTCGTAGTCAAAGGAAGGGATTTCCTCGAAGAGAGGATTTTAGGAAGGACGTTTAAAATCCCTTTCGACGGATTTTTTCAGCCGAACCCGAGGGAATTCCTGAATATCCTGGAATTCATCCGACCCAGAATCATGGATTCGGATTTCTTAGTCGACCTATTCTGCGGGAGCGGATTCTTTTCCGTACTATTCGGGGAACGTTTTAAAAGTATCTTGGGGGTGGACGTGGTACCTTCCTCCGTTTCCTCGGGTTCGGAAACGATCGCTAAGGAATTTCCCAATAAGAATGCGGAATTGCTGGCCTTCGATTTGTTCCATAAAAAGGGACTAGAAAGGATGGAAGCCGCTTCCCTCCCTTGGTCGGAATCCGTGGTGATCGCGGATCCGCCCAGAAGCGGACTTTCCCCGGAACTCTGCTCTTTTCTGAATCGAAACCCGGTAAAACAGCTCTTTTATGTTTCCTGCAATCCCGAAAAGATGCTGAGCGATCTCCGAATCCTTTCCGATTCCTACGAAGTTTCGGATTGTCTCCTCTGCGACCCGTTTCCGCAGACCCCCCACCTAGAAGCGGTCTCCTTACTCGTCCCCAAAAATCGCTGAAGGAATCGGAAAAATCCTTCGATACTGTACCCAAAGACGTTTTTTGGGGTTCCTAAAGATGAAATTCCGCATTTTCTTTTCCGCACTGGCATTCCTTTCCGCGATCGGTTGCAATACCGTCGTCATCAAACCCTGGAATCCACCCCACCAAATGAGGTCCGTAGAAACGATCCGTGTCTTTTTAGGAAAAGCGGAATCGGACCTGCTCCTGAAGGCGGAGGGAACCATTTCCGTTTACGACGTAAACAACCTACTGATCAAACGCGCTTACGATATCATCTCTTTGGACGCGCGCAAAGTCAAGGCTCCGATCCGATTCGTCTCGGAACATCCCGGATTGGAATACAAAGGAAGAAGGTATCGGGGAGAAATCCTACTCCAACCAGATCGTTCCGGATCCGTTCTGATCGTGAACCAAGTACCGCTGGAAGAATATCTGTATGCGGTCGTTCCTTCCGAAGTCCCCGCTACATGGCCTACGGAAGCTCTCAAAGCGCAAGCAATCTGCTCGAGGACCTACGCAGTGCGGGAAATGTTGAATAAAAAGGATTCCCTGTACGACGTCGAAGCCACCGTCAGTTCCCAAGCGTATGCAGGACTGGATAAGGAAAACCCGAAGACCACGAAAGCCGTAAGGGAAACAGAAGGAGTTCTGGCCGTCTATGAAGAGGACCCGATCCACACGTTCTTTCACTCCAATAGCGGAGGACGAACGGAAACCCCCGATCAGGTTTGGGGCGGGAAAAAAATTCCGTACTTGGAATCCGTGTCCTCCCGCTTTGACGATGCGGGAGACAATTTCATGTGGAAGGACATACTGAGTCACAACACGATGGACCAAGCATTAGCTTCCTTAGGAGTCGGTCAGATCCAATCCATCCAAGTGCTTTCCAGAACCTCATCGGGCAGAGTGGACCTGATCGAAGTAGTGGGCTCAAGAGGGACGAGTAAGATCAAAGGGAAAGAATTCCGTAGCCTTCTTGGCGCGTCGGTCAAATCCCTAAGATTCGGAATCAAACGGGACCACGAAGGCTTCCTGATCAAGGGAATGGGCTCGGGACACGGAGTAGGCCTAAGCCAATGGGGAAGTTTCGGAATGGCGAAACAGAACTATACGTACACCGAAATCCTGCGACACTATTACCAGGGAATCGATTTTGCAAGGATCATAAAGTAGGTTCTTCCGAAAAACGGCGGATCATTCGTTAGATATCAAACCGACGATCGCAGGTCCCTTTCTTTTCCTTGCATTCGAACGCCGGGGAAGAAAATAGCTGCATGCCCGAACCGTCCGATCGGATCCTGGTCCGAGATCTTAAAAAAGAATACAAAACGGGAAAGTTGATCACCCCGGTTCTGAACGGAATCGAAGTGGAACTTCCGAATTCCTTCATAACCCTCATGGGTCCATCCGGTTCGGGAAAATCAACTTTTTTGAATATTCTTTCCGGAATAGATACGGCGGATTCCGGAGAAGTATGGGTAAACGGCAAAGAACTGACTTCCCTTTCCGAATCGGAACTGACCGAATACAGGCGTTCGGATACGGGAATCATATTCCAATTCTTTCATCTACTTCCCTATCTGAACGCGATAGAAAACGTCGCCATGCCTTTGTACATTGCCGGCATGGGGAGAAAACGAGCACGGGAAATCGCGGAGGAATCCCTATTAAAAGTGGGTCTGGCGGAGCGGAAAACGCATAAACCGGACGAACTTTCCGGCGGAGAACAGCAGAGAGTCGCCATCGCCAGGGCTTTGTGCAAAAAACCTAGGATCGTACTTGCCGACGAACCTACCGGAAATTTGGACACGTTACACGCCGGCAAAGTCTTGGATCTTTTGCTGGAACTGCAGGAAAAGGAAAAATTCTCCCTCATCGTAGTGACCCACGACAGGGAAATCGGGGCGAAAGGCAAAATAAAGCTGAAGATGAGGGACGGAAGAATCTTCCGGGAGGAAGAAAAAGTACGGTGAATCTTTACCTACTGTTCTTATTCGAATATTTCCGGACCCACGTTCCCAGAGTGGTCTTTGCCTTGTTGGGAATTTCTTTGGGAGTCGGATTGTTCCTTTCCACCTCCGCCAACGCGTTTAAGGCGGAAAACTCCCTGGTGGATTTTGCATTAGGTTATTTTAAAGGGGAATATAAACTGAAACTGGGTCCCTCTCAAGCGGGAGAACGGATTCCCTGGGAAACCCTTTCCGAAATTTTTTCCGATTCGGAACTCCGAAAGATCACGAAGATTCTCCCCCGCATCCAGAGGGAAGCGATCGCTTCCGACAATCTTAGAATCGTGTATTTAGCCATGGATCTTTTGAAGGAAGCTCCCGGCAATCTCGCCACGAAAGACGCGGAGAAACTTCGCTCGCCCTCGGATACCACGTTCGTGTCCCAAGCGGTTTGGAATCGATACCGAGGAAAACCCTTCCAACTTTCCATCGACGGAAAGAGCCGGGAAATCAAGGACTACGTGCCGGTCCGATCCGACGGTGGATACCTGGTCTTCGAGGATTTTGCACTCGCTTCTCCTTGGATCGAATCCGACAAAGGCCCCGACTACCTGCTTTTGCGTTGTCAGGAAAACGAAGCGGCGACTCTGAAGAAAGTCCTGACAAGGAACTTAGGCGGTAAGTACCAGGTGGAAACCTCGCAGGAAATTCGCGAGAAATCCGAGAACGCGCTGCGCTCCTTCCAGTTGAATCTATTGGTGATCTCCTTCATCTCTCTCTTGATCGCATTCTTCATGGTTTCGAATACCATGTCCGGACTCTACTTGAGCAGGGAAAAGGAGTTGGGAATTCTGAGGACCCTCGGATTGGACCACCGCAAAGCCGTCCTTCTCTTTCTCAGCCAATCTCTGATACTGGGCGTCGTCGGAAGTTTTTTGGGATTAGCGGTCGGAACCTTCTTCGCAGGATTGGATTTTTTTCGGCCGGAGTCCACCTTGGTGGACCGGGAATTTCTCTCCACGTACGAAAGCATTTCATGGAAGGATTACGCCGCCGCCTTAATCCTAGGAATTCTGGGTTCCGTTTTTTCCGCACTGCTTCCTTCTCTCCGCGCGGGAAGCGTGCCTCCACTTTCGATCCTACGCGAATCCGAGCGGAGCGGAAATTCGTTTAACGGAAAAAAATTCGCGATCGCAGGAACGGTCCTGTTTCTGGTTTCATTCGGAATTTCGAATCTTCCTTCTCCCTGGAAACTACCCGTGCCGGGACTACTCGGTATAGGAGGAATCGTGATCGGGATCACTCTCATGTTTCCGTACGGGATCAAAGCGATCACCTCCAGATCGGTTCTGATGCTCGAAAAAGGGGATAGAGCCTTTCCCTTCCTGAAAATCGGCCTGGAGGAATTGAAGGAAAATCCCGGGAGGAATACTCTCACATCGGCGACCGTAATGCTCTCCGTATCGTTGGTGTTATGCCTCACCGTGTTGACCGACAGTTACAAACGATCCTTGAACGATTGGGTGGATTCGGAATATCCTTCGGACATTACTATTATTAATAATCGTTATTTTCATTCGGGGATTCATGGAGGCGTCCCCAAAGATCTGCTCCCAAAAATAGCGGATCTACGGATTACTTCTTATCTTGACGGCTTTCTGGTGAATACGAGATTTGAAACGGATCAGGGAGTATTCACCGTCCACGCCTACGACTTCAAGGCATACGCGAATACCGGAGAGAGACCCGAAAAATTCGTGAAGGAGGAAACCGATATTCTGATTTCCTCCAATATGGCTTATCTTCACGGATTGAAGATAGGAGACGCTCTCGTTTCCGGAACTCCCCAAGGACCCAGAAAATTCGTCGTAAAAGGCGTTAAAGAACATTTCTTTTCAGAGCGCGGTACGGTGATGATGGACATAGACTCGTATGAAAAATTATTCGGAGTCCGCTCTCTAAACTCCATCAAGTTGTTTCTTAAAAACGAATATAGATCCGAGAAAGGCCTGGAAATCGCGACCGAATCCTTGCGGAAACTTTTCTCGTCGGATCCTAGATATTCGGACCTTGCCCTTCTGGACTCCAAGCAATTGCGCTCCTTGTATCTTTATGAAGTGAACAAGGTATTCCGCGTTTTGGATTCTTTAAAAGTGACCGCACTCCTCATCACTCTTATTTCCCTATTGTCCTCGCTTATTCAGAACCTATACGATAAACAGAGAATTCTCGGTCTGCTCAAATACCTGGGCGCATCCTCCGCTCAGCTCGCATCCATTCTGAGATCGGAAGCGATCTTCCTGACGGTATTCGGAGTCCTGTCCGGGATCGTCGTCTCCTTGGTGATCTCCCCGATCATCCTGTACGTGATCAATCGCAACGCTTTCGGCTGGACCCTCACGTTTACATTTCAACTCTGGATGCCGGCCCTCATCTTATGCCTGGCCCCTCTTTTGGGTTGGCTCGCTTCTTTTTATCCCCTATTCCTTTTACGACGCCTTCATTTCAAACTGAGCCCGGAATGAATCACCGGAAAGATCGTGTTTCCGAACGTAGGTGTGAAAAAAAGGCAGAAATCTCTCTTGATCGAAAAACAGACGGGATTAAGCTGAGAAATCGATGGCTACCCCTCTTGAAACCGCGCTGGAAATACTCGAGGAAATAAAAAAGATCAACCTTCAAGAAGACGATCGCATTCCGTATTCGGACATGTTTTTAAAGGACATGATGAGCATTATGTCCAGAGACGCGATGCAAATCCGGGAAGTCCTGGAAATGCTACGTGAATCCAAATACATCTTCATCATCAAAGTGGTGACTCCCGACCCCCACAAGGATTCCAGGAATCAGGATATGGGTGTGGACGCCTACATCTATGCGGATTCAAAAATCGTAAACGATCTCAAGGTATTTGCGGAAAAAAAACTGGAAAAGGCCTATGAAGCCACGTATTACAAACGGAAGTCCCCCTTCCAGATCACTCGGGAACTTTTTCCTAAAATCAAGGAGCACAACAATACCGTCCTGGGCAGGTACGTCAACGTAGCCGTGATGCTGGAAGAATACCAAAGGGTATTGACCGCGAATCCGAACGATTACGAAGAAAATCGCAAGAGAAACAACCTTTCTTCTCTACTGGAAAACTCCGGAACTCCCACGGTGATCGCGAGAGACATTCCGGAATTCGAGATCGGACCTTCCTCGGGAGGTTCCGCAAAGTACGGCACAAAAAGAGCCGTAGATAAGATCGAAGCCGACGATGCTCTGATCAATCCGAAGAACCCCTGGTCCAGACTTACTTCCAAATTTTCCGCGGAGTTTTTGATCCGGATCCATTTGCGCAAATACGAATTCGATACGGTTCGAAAACTCGTACAAACTGGAAAGATTTCGGAGTACGAGGACCTGAAATTCGTTCGGGATACCCTTCAGGAAATGGAAGGGAGAACCCACCTAGATCCTCTATTGTCGAACTTTATGACGGAGATGGTAGACCTACGGAGACTCACCCAAAAAAAGATGAACCTTTTAAAAGGGATCACGAATTCCGGATCCATCGGCTCCCTTTAGATCAGACCGAAATACCTGACCGTCAAAACGACCAACAAAATCGCGAGGATAAACACGTATCTTCTTCTTGCGGATCCGCCGGTATTCATTCTATCCTTGGGCAAATAGAGCAGGAAGAGAAGCAAATTCGCGGTCATCACGATATAAATCAGATCCTGCTTAAACCCCCAAGGCCCCACGAAATAGGCCAATATGATACCGAAAGTGGGTACAAATGCGAAGGGTGTTTTCCAGGTCAGGATCCTAGAATCCTCTTCGAACACGGTCGCTTTCATTCCCGTTTTCTTTTCCAGCTCCGCCAAAAACTCCGTCATGTCCGTCAGATTTAGAATCGGAACGTACGTCCCTTGCTTCAGGACGAGGAGAACGCGATCGTAACCTCGAAATCGATCCTTTTCGATTCCGTTCACTTCCCTAAGATCCAGTTCCATGCATTGCCCTTGCGCATTCCATTGCTTCAGACTGTTTCCGCTCAACTCCACCTTGGAACCTTGCAAGGTTTTCAACTGGCGGGAATAGTTTTTTGCTAAGAGAAATACCAAAAGTCCTCCCAACACCAGAAACATGGTGAGGAAGGATTCCCTACTTTCGGACGCGACCTGGCGAAAATTTACGGCAAGAAACAGCCCGAAGACGAGCACCACCATGGAAGTACGTTGGATCAGTTTTTTCTTAAAAACGGGAACGTCGTAGGAATAACTCGCCATGGCTTACTCCACATGACCGAATTCGGATTTTTTAAAAATCGGAAAAACCCGGATTCCTTCCGCTTCTATGGCGTCTCTTCCACCTTCTTCCCTATCCACAATGCAGATACAAGCCGTAACTTCCAAGCCTGCATCCCGCAAACTTTTGACCGCTTGCAAAGTGGAGGCTCCGGTGGTCACCACATCATCCACGACCACGCAGGTCTTGACCGCATTCACCGCGCCTTCCACCAGATTTTTCGTTCCGTGATCCTTGGCCTGTTTTCTCACGATCAGAGGAAAAACGTTTCGTCCCTGATGGCGGAACTCCAGCGAAATTCCGTAACAAATCGGATCGGCTCCCATGGTCAGACCACCGTAGGATTCCTTTCCGGAGAGCCCGGAATCGGGGATATGCTTCTCCACTAAATACTTACAGAGTAACTCTAACCGCTCCG
The DNA here is from genome assembly GCF_004771275.1 of Leptospira fluminis. Classification (GTDB taxonomy): domain Bacteria; phylum Spirochaetota; class Leptospiria; order Leptospirales; family Leptospiraceae; genus Leptospira_B; species Leptospira_B fluminis. Next base: position 107,051 of record NZ_RQEV01000002.1, read on the forward strand.
GATGAAGCGTGATTTCCTTACAATTAAAGTAGTGCCTCGATTTTCTGCCGCTAGCTAGCGTAAAAGGCTCTTCCATGAATCTATAGGCGTGGTTTTGTAGGAGTCGAAATAATTCCTCTCTCAATTTTGGATCCTCCGAGACGTCTCAAGATTTCTTTTCCATGATCGAGATCCCCGGAAAAGCAAAAACCGCTTTTTCTAGGCCGGAAAAAAATACGAAAAAATCATCCTTTTTCCGCAACCTAACGGACGCTTTCGACTCATATCAGACAAACCAGAACAGGATTAACTGATATGGAGCAAACGAAAAAAATCGCATGGAAAACGACCATCTTTCTGATAGTTACCCCGATTGTGGGTATCGTCGGAACGGCGGCTCTAATTCTTACCAGGGGAATTCCCACTTACACATGGATGACCTTCTTTTTTATGGTCGGAGCGACCGGTCTATCCATTACCGCAGGCTATCACCGCCTCTTCTCGCATAGGGCGTACAAAGCCGCTCTACCGGTCCGACTTTTTTATCTGTTATTCGGCGCGGCGGCCTTCCAGCAATCCGTGATCGAATGGAGTTCCGATCATAGAATCCACCATAGATACGTGGACAAGGACGAGGATCCGTATTCCATTACGAAAGGCTTCTGGCACGCCCACATTTTCTGGCTCTTTAAAGACAGAAGTTACCGCGAACCTACCAATGTAAACGACCTGTGGGAAGATAAATTGGTGAAATTCCAACACGACTATTACTACCCCGTGGCTATTTTCATGGGCTTCCTGTTTCCGATGCTTGTCTGCGGTATTTGGGGAGATTGGTTGGGCGGTCTTTTGGTCGCAGGGAGTTTAAGAATCGCGGTAAACCATCATGTTACGTTCTTCATCAATTCCTTGGCGCATTACAAAGGCGCACAGCCTTATTCCGACAAGCATACCGCTAAGGATAATTGGTTCATCGCCTTATTTACGTTCGGCGAAGGATATCATAACTACCACCATGAGTTTCAAGCCGATTATCGCAACGGAATCAGATGGCACGACTACGATCCGACCAAGTGGCTGATCAACATATTCTACGCTTTCGGATTGGCAAAAGACCTGAAGATGATTCCGGAAGAGCAGATCCTCAGAAAAAAAATGGTCATGGATGAAAAGCGTCTGCGCAAAAAACTCGCGGCCCAAGCCAGGATTTTAAACCAGGGCTTCGAGGAAAGATTGGTCTCTCTCAGACAATTGGTCCAAGAAAGACAGGAGAAGCTTCTGGCATTGAAGGCCGAAGAACTCGAAGTGGACAAAAAAGCGATGAAGGACGCAAAGCAGGATTTCAAAGTCGCATTGAAAACCTGGCATAGATTCGTGTCCGGAGATCTCGCCCCCGCGTAACACTTACAGCAGTCAAAGTACCTGAACCCATTCATTGCCCTCCCCTTAAAAGGAGGGTTTCTTTTTTCCGAAAGTCGGCCCGGATGGATCTCTTTCCTCAGCGGTCCGCCGAAAACGATCCGGAGTCTTCGTTTAACGGGATGACGTCCACTTCCACCTTCAATTTGTGTTTTCCCCCTCCGAACAGGATACCGCGCAGAGGGGAAACGTCGGAAAAATCCCTTCCGATAGAAGTATGAATGTATTCCTCCGTGATCCCCTTGCCGTTCGTGGGATCGAAATCGCGCCATCCGATACCCGGGCAGTAAACGGAGATCCAAGCGTGAGTCGCATCGCTTCCCCTCAATTTAGGTTTACCCGGAGGAGGATAGGTTTCTATGTATCCCGATACGTAACGACAGGGAAATCCCATCGAGCGGAAAGCCGCCAAGGACAAATGAGTAAAATCCTGGCAAACCCCTTCCCTACTTTCCAATACTTCCTCTAGCGGAGTATAGATGGTCGTGCTCCCCGCCTTGAATTTGAATTCCTCGCGGAAACGCCTCACGTATTCCAAGCAGGACTCCAAAAACGGCCCGTCCATAGGAAAAAGATGTTTTAAGAATTTAGAATATATTTCCGCGCGGGAAACGAACGGGGAATCCCCAAGAAATTCCACCGCCTCAAGATCGGAATTCGAGGAAGGTTTCCGGAGCCGATCCAGAACCTCGTATCCGGTGGGGGAATTTCCGAAATCCTGTCCGGACGAAGTGGTGAGAACCTTGGCCTCGGCGAGAACGGACAATGCCGTGTGAGGATCCTCTACGGAAAAGGAATACACCGTATTTCCGAAATAGTCCCTCCGGAACTCGGTCAATTTAGGCTTGGGCTCCACCGTGATCCTGAGTTCTCTACAAGTCTGCCTGTCGTCGGAATCGGGGCATAGGTGCGCCAGATTCAAACAATGGGAGACCGGTTTTTCGTAGGTATAATGAGTCAGGTGCCTCACCGAATACTCAGCCATAAGGACCTCCCAAGCGAAACTGATTTTCCACATATCTGAAGTACTTTTTGGCCAGCGAGTCGGAAGTCGCTTTCAGAAGTTCTAATATATCACCGCTCCAGCGCCGCAAACCGCCAGCCGGATCGGCGTATTCGAATAGTCGCTTCGCATCCTCCTCTTTAAATCGGGCGACGAGTTCGTAGAAAATCCGGACCTCGTCCGGGTTTTCCCCGCCGGAGCCGGGCAACATCAGGGCGTTTTCCTGAATTCTGGAGAGTTGGTATGCGAAAGAACGGGGATTCGTATCGTCGAAGAGAAGAATGTCGATCACGGATTGCGCATCGATCCTGTACTTGTACCTTCTCCTGTATGTGATACGGATATCGTTTACGTTTAAAAGACTTTCGAACACTCCCTTGTTGTAAAGAGTGGTCAGATCCACCAAGGAAAGCATGATTCTGGAAAGGAATTGGGCTCTTTCCAGACGTTTTCCTAAATCCAGAAAATAGTATCCCGTCTCCCGGCTCATGTTCTCGGAAGAGAGTCCGGACAGGGAAGCGAGTAAATGGATCAACTTTTGCAGATACTCCAGTATCTCCCCGTAGGAATTATTCCGAGGGGATTCGCTTTCGATCTGAGAGATCAAATATCTGGTATCGTCGGAAATCCGGTCTCGGACGGCCTTAGTGGTACGGATGAAGAAATCCAAATCATGCCGTATGCTTCCGGAAGAATACTGGGAGGCGACCGTTTCGTAGATCTTATCCCGCGTCAATTCCAAGGATTCCTTCGAGGACAATTCGCCGAATCCTCCGTTATTATACGACACTCGGGATATGATTCCCAGAAGAACGGAAGATTGTTCCCGCTCGTACGACTCCTCCGATTCCAGCAATTTGTTCAGACATTCCCGGACGAGGCGCGCCGTATTCTCGGCCCGTTCCGCATAACGTCCCATCCAGAACATATTGTCGGCAACCCGACTCGGAACTCCTCCACCTTTTCGCCGCAACGGAATATGCTCCACTTGTCCGGGTAGCAGACTCACGTCTTTTTTCTCTTCCGAAGAGAGGATCCAAAGATCCTTGGAAACCGCGCCTCTTTGATTCGTAACGATCAGTTCGTCATGCTTCGGAGAGACTCGAACCAATCCCCCTGGCATGGTGGTATACCCGTTTTCGGAAAGGCAAGTGAACGTACGGAACACAGCCTTGCCTAAGACGGGCTCTCCCGAGGCGGAAAAAACGGGACAAGTGGAACCGCTCAATATTTCCTGCGCGACGTAACGTTCCGGTCTCGCGAGCAATTTCTTTCTCCACTCTTCCCGCTCGGACTTGGAAAGAAGGGAGAGAAAAACGGATGGTTCGAAAGGATTTCGGACCGCCGGCTTGAGAACGAATTTTTCCGGCTCGCTGAACACCTCTTCCAATGCGGCAGGATCTCCCATCCAATGAGTGGGAACATTCGGAATGATCAGTTCCTCTCCCAGATAAAATTTGCAGAGCGTGGAAAGGTACGCATGGAGGGCCCGATTTTCCAGAAAACCGGAACCGATAGGATTCGCGACGAGTACCGTTCCCGCACGCACGGCTCCGAGTATTCCGGGGACCCCCAAAAGGGAATCCCCTTTCAGTTCCAACGGATCCATGAACCAATCGTCCACACGACGGAAAATGACGTCCACTTGCTGGAGGCCTTCCACGGTTTTAAGAAATACTTTGTTTTCCCGCACTGTCAGATCTTCCGCCTGAGCCAGTACGAATCCCAAATATCCGGCCAAGTAGGCGTGCTCGAAATAGGTTTCGTTTCCCGGACCGGGAGTCAACAACACGATCAAAGGATCCCTATCCTTGGAAGGGGAAAGAGTATATAATGTTTTTCTTAAGGATCTGAAATAGAGAGCGACTCTGTGCACCTGGGAGTCCCGGTAAACCGAAGGAAATACGCGGGAAAGTACGATCCTATTTTCCAGGGCATATCCGGATCCGGAGGGCGCCTGGATCCGATCTCCGATCACGAAGAATTTTCCCGTAACATCCCGACTGATATCCGTAGCCACGAACGCCAGTCGAAAAGTGGAGGCGTCGTAGATCGGAGCGCAAGCTCTTAGAAATCCGCCGGAATGGAAAAGCAACTGCGGAGGAATTTTTTTCTCGTAAAGGAGCTTTCGGGGGCCGTAAACATCCTTCAGGATTTCGTCCAGCAATTCGGACCTCTGGATGAGACCTCTCTCCACCTGGTCCCATTCCTCGCTTTCCATCAGGAGAGGAAACAGGTCCAGGGACCAGATACGTTCCCTCTCGTCTCCGTATACGTTGTAAGTGACCCCGTTTTCCCTTAAGATACGGAGACTGTCTTCTTTTCTCCTCTTTAGCTCGCTCGGTCCCAAGCGCTCGAAGGAGCGAAGCAGAAAATCGTATTTATCCCTCGGGTTTCCCGCGCGAGAGCAGACCTCGTCGAAAATGCCCGACAAAGGGGAATATCCCGCCAAGAGGCCGTCGTTTTGGGAAGCTTGCTGGCCCATTTTCCGGAAGTCATTTTCTCTTCCGGTCCCGATTTTTTCCATCCTTTAGAACGGAGAACTGCCGTTTTTACGCCGAATTCGGACCGATCTCCGCTCCGCCGAAACTGACGGAGCGGAGGGGACTTTAGTCCAGCTTCAGAGTAGCACCTATATTGATCTGACGATAAGGCCCTTGTTGGATTCCGACAGGCAGCCGCCCGGAGATATAGACACGGTCTTCCAGGTTCTTTCCGTTGATAAAAACGGACCACCTGCCGCCCGGAGCCTCGTAACCGAAGTCCGCATTCCAAATACCGTAGCTCGGAACCACTCCTTGGCTACCGTCGGTACTTTGGTTTTTCGTATTCTGAAGATCGGAGTATTGTTTATCGAAATATTGGTATTCCAATCTGGCATAGAATCCGCGGGGACTCTTAAAACCGATCGCTCCGATAAAGGTATGCATAGGAACGTACGGAAGATAGTTACCGTTTGTGTTTACCCGGATCGTATTGCCGGCCGAATTGACGCTGAACAAAGGCTGGTTGGTCACGCTGACGGTACCGTCGGGATTCTGAACGGTCCCTACGGGAACGTAAGTGGTGGAAACCGCTCTAGTATAGGAATAAGCCACCTCTAAGGGAACTTCCCAACGCGAGTCCGCGAACTTTCCGAAGTCGAACACGAAATTACTTTCCACGCCTCGGTTAACGGACCTGCCCGCGTTGATCGGTACGGCGCCGATGGAAGATCCCGCCTCGTTCGTATTCACGATCTGATTGGAAAAAAACAGAGCGTACGTACTGACCTGAGTATAGAAGTATCTCGTAATATTTCCCCGGAACCCGGTCTCGTAATTATTGGAACGTTCCGCGTTGAGCTTATAACCCAATCCCAAGGAGGGATTCAGGATCGTGGAAAAGGACGGAGGAGAGAAAGCGGTATGGGCTCCCGCGAACCACATGAATCTTTCCGTAAGATCGTACGTGAGTCCGAATCCGGGAAGCACCACTTTCGTGTACGTTTCGTTTGCCTGATTGACCAATATATTCTGCCCCACGGAGGATGCGAGTCCGTAGGCCACGTCGGTCGAAGTGGCGAACTTACGATGGGTGTACACTCCCTGGGAAATGTATTCGTATCGAACTCCCGGAATCATTTTGAATCTTTCCGTCAACTTGATGGAATCCTGCACATAGGTCGCGTACGCCTTCGCGTTCCGAGTCTGTTGCTGCGTGGTCAATCCCTGGTCCATCGTGGGATACGGAAATTGATTGTATGCCGCATTGACGGTTTCGTAATGCGCCCGAGCTCCGACGGAGATCTCGTTTTCGAATCCGAGCAAAGTGAATTTGCCTTCCAATTTCGTCTCCAACCCTCCCGTCCGGAAGAATTGGTGGCGATTCGGAGTCGTGTTCTGCATATAGATCACGTCTCCGGGACGGTTTCCGAGAGGAGATGGAGCGTAGACCGCAAACACGTTATTCGTGGGAGGCGTAGGCAATCCGATTTCGTTCGCGTTGTTATACGAATAGGATTCCTGCTTGAACTGGAAGCCTACGTTGGTCCAATAAGAACGGGTGATCAATTTCCAGTTGTCGTTGAAAGAATGATCGTGCCCGATCACTGCGGCCTGTCTTTCCACATGCTTTCTGTCGAAACGAGCCGGATTCGTCTTAGGGTTTTTCCAGTATAGCCCTTCGGTCAACCCCAGATAGGTTGCCTGAGAGTCCTGCTGGTACATCTGGTATTTTAGAAAAACGGTATCCTTGTCTCCGATCTTCTGCATCAATTTTACGTTGAAGTCGTTTACGTTGAATCCCTGGTAATCCCGGAATCCGTTTCCTTGGGTGTGCAGATACGAAACGTCGTAGGCGGTATTCGTACTCTGGGCCGTCCCTCCGTATTGCAGAAGATTGGAGGCATATCCGTTCGTGCCGCCGATCAGCTTCAAATTCAAGGTCGGTTTTTCCGGAGGTTTCCGTGTCACGAAGTTCACGATCCCTCCCAAGGTGGTCGGCCCGAACAGAATGGAACCCGAACCTTTTACGACCTCTACACGCTCCATTCTATCTATCTGAGGAATGAAATAACTTTCCGGCTGTCCGTAGGGACTCAAGGACGTAAAGACCCCGTCCTCGAGGATCAGAGTCTTTCTGGACTCTTCGTTACTTACCCCGCGGAAAGCGATGTTAGGAGTCAATCCCACGGCGTCCTGGTACCGGATCGTAGCGCCCGGAACGCGACGCAAGGCCTCCATAGAGTCTATCGGGTTCGTTTCCTTCAGGATCTTTTTCCCGACAACGTTGGCCGAGCCCGGAATCTTTTTCATATCGTCGTCTTTGGCGCCGATCACGTTGATCTGTCCGCTTTCCAAAAACTTGCGTCTCTTCTCCGCGATCGTTTCCTGTTCTTTGGAGACGGGTTGATCCGCTTCCTTCGGCTCGCCCCCGTTTCCGTTTTTGGGCTTCTCCGTTCCGGCCTCACCCCCGTTGTTTTCCGGTTGCCCCATCAAGGGAACGGAGGAAAAAATTACGCATAATAAAAAAAGAATATTCCAAAAATAGAATTTTTTCTCCATCAATCTCCGTCTCCGCCGCTGCTACTCACGGGCCCGTTTCCGAGAACGGCCGGGAACTGAACGTTCAAAACGTTCAACAGATCGCTCAGCAATGAAACCGATTGGCTGATGGTGGACATGTTGGCGGAATTGATGCTGGAAAAGGAATTCAAGACGGTTTCCAGTTGGGTAATGTCCGACTTGGCCCTGGTATCTAACGACGGGGAATAGTATCTGATATAATCCGAAAGTCCGACGGCTCCGTTGCCTAGATACACCGCCTTAAAGCTGGCAAGGTTATTTCTAAGATTCACGACGCTGTTACCGCTGAGCCTTGATTCGGAAAGACTTAAATTGATGACGCCGTTTCCGCCACTGGACAGACCGGCCGGTTTTTCCAACTTACCGTCCTTCATCGTGCTCAATTGGCGTAACGCACCGGAAAATACGTCGTTTAAAGCGGCTCCGGAATAAGAGTAAGTAGTCGATCCCTTTCCCGCCGTCGCCAGCTGCTCTCCGTACTGGGTCGTTCCCGCGGGATCCCATGCATTGGCGAGTGCGGTCGCGTTTGCCGAATAATCCGCTAAAAGGGCTTGGAGAAGATTCAATCGAATGCTCGTCAGATCGCTGCAGGCTTCCTGGTTGGCGCCGTAACTCCCAGGTTTGATAAACGCCACGTATTCGATAGCGATCAGCCCCTTCGCATCCTTGTCCAAAGTAGTCAGATAGTTTGCCGCCCCCGCGACGGACGCACCGTACGTGCCGGTATAATCGAAATCCAAACTATCCATATCTCCCGCGCTGGGAGGAGATTCCGGACTTACGGTCTTCATCGCTTCTCCCGGCCAGGCGTCGAATAACGGATAATAGGTGACAAAGGGTCCGAAGTGGAAGATCTCCACTTTCTTTGCGGCAGCGATGTTCGCGAACCATGCGTTCTGAAAGTTCGTCAGATTCCCGGCAGTGCAGGAGGAGGCCAAAGTCGCACCTTGCGTCACAAGATTGGCCGCCTGGGTTTTCAGATTCGCAAACAGAGGAGGTGCTATTGTGCGTCCCACATTCGCCAGAAGGTTGCTCGGATCATAGGTGTTAAACATCCTATAAAGAAATCCGTTGACTAAAGAGTTGTCGCTAGCCCCCGGATGTCTAGGACTGCAGGACGAAAAAAAGAGAAAATAGAAGGTAAAAAGAAAAGATGCGAGGCCCCACGAACGTCTCCAGCAAACCGGCGGCTTCATATTAAAGCCGTCCACAAAATCGAACTGAAATTCCTGACAACATAGAGATTCCTACTTCAATTAAATTTGTATCTGAGAATCAGGATTAAAAAGAGCCCTTCCGAGGCAAGTATTTTTGAGAAAGATTCTCAGAAATTGACGAATGTCAAGAGAAGCAGAAATTATGTCATTTAGGCAGAATTTTCTGCCCAACGAAGGTCTAGAGTATAAAAGGGAGAATTCTCTACTCTACGAGGGGGAGGAGAAGACCCAGCCGTATGACCGTCCGCGAAAAAGCGAGAGTTCCTGCGACTTTCCGCCTCAAAGGAGTTGATGGGAAAAGAATCATAGGCCCTTCCCCCCGGGTGCGAAACATAGTACCTGCAACCTCCCAGAGAACGTTGCGACCAGCTATCCCAGATATCGAAGACCAACGGGTTCTGTACGGGAAGATTCGGGTGCAAGGTAAACGGAGGATTCCACCCCTTAAATCGCACCCCTGCCACTGCCTCCCCTTTTTTGCCCGTGGAACGCAAAGGAACTTCGAAGCCGTTGCAGGACAGTCGGAACCGTTCCGGGACCCAACCCTCCATCCGAACCTGCAACCTTTCCAAGGCAGAATCCACGGAACGGGAAGTGCCGAAAGAGGAGGACTCCTCTCCCAAAACGTTCCAAGGCTCCAAGGCAAGACGCAGTTCCAGAAAGACAGCTTCCTTTTTCATGGTTCCATACACGGGAAAACGAAATTCGAAGAAGGGGAAAAAATCCTCGTCTTCCAGCGGATAACCGTGCTCCCGCAAATCGTTTAGGACTTCCCGAAAGTCGCTCCAAACATAGTGCGGCAATAGAAAGCGATCGTGGAGTTCCGTTCCCCAAAAAACGGGAGGCTTCCGATAGGGTTTTTCCCAAAACCTTCCCAACAAGGATACTACCAAAAGTTGTTGTACCACGCTCATTCTATAATGGGGGGGCATCTCGAAGGCGCGGAGTTCCACCAAACCCAATCTCGGGCCGGCGGGAGGATAGAGCTTATCGATGGAAATTTCCGCGCGGTGAGTATTCCCCGTCAGGTCCGTCAGCAAGTTTCGGAAGAGGCGGTCCACCAACCAAGGGGGAAGCTTCTTCGATTCGTCCACTTGCTTAGCGGCCAGAGAGAATTCGTACAAAGTTTCGTCCCTTCCTTCGTCTAGACGAGGAGCTTGGGAGGTAGGACCGACGAATAGACCGGAAAACAAATAAGATAAGGAAGGATGGTGCTGCCAATAGCTGACCAGACTGCGCAATAGATCCGGCCTCCTCAGAAAAGGACTGTCCGAAGGGGTAATGGCTCCTACCGTGATATGGTTCCCTCCTCCCGTTCCGGATTGCCTTCCGTCGATCTGGAATTTTTCCGCGCTCAGCTTTACCGCCTTGGCCTCTTCGTATAGAATTCGAGTCTTTTCCTCCAACTCCTCGAAATTGGAGGAAGGGTGAAGGTTCACTTCTATCACTCCCGGATCCGGTGTGATCCTGAAAAGGGAGAGTCGGGGATCGGAAGGAGGTTCGTAACCTTCCAATAGGATGGGGATTTCCGAATCCGCACAGGCGGATTCTATACTGGCCATCAACTCCAGCCAAATGTCCAGACGTTCCACCGGAGGTAGAAAGATCCGAAGAATTCCATGTCTAGGCTCAAGAACGAGAGTAGTGCGGATCGGAAGATCCCTACCGGCGGGAAAAAATGTTCCCTTTCCTTTCGCTCGGAACTTTCCTTTTTCATAAAGTTCCATATAGGAAGGGAGCTTTCCCCGATCGGAAATGTCCGTAAATAATGCGCTGGCTCGGAACGTTTCCGCAATGGAAGCGAAAGGCAGGCGGAATCCGGCAGGACTATCTCCGGGAACCAGGTACAATCTATCCCTACGAAATTTCCATTCGGAGCTTTCCCAACGTCGCTCAACGTAATCGTACTGCAGCGGCAAAGCGAACGCTTTTTGGAGCCGAAAGCCGTCGTCCAAAAGGGAAAGTAGCTTTTTTCTTTCGAGAGTCTCGAAAGAAAAATCCTCTTTTTCCGGACCTGCCTCCGCCTTGGAATTCCACTCGGGCAACTGCCCCTCCTTCCAAAGATAATAAAAACCGTCCTCGAACAAAGGATGAAGATGATCCGAGGAAAGACCTAAGGAAGCGCAGATTTTCTTTCCCAACGTTTCCGCGGATGCGAGATCGCGAACAGGATCCGCTTTTTTTTCCTCTCCCAAGGATGCCAAAACGGTTTCGTCGGACCATAGAATTTCCCCATCCCTTCTCCAAAATACGTTTAAGGACCAACGAGGGAGGGGCTCTCCCGGATACCATTTTCCCTGGGTGACCTGAACCACCGACCCCGGCGTCATCCGATTTCTCAATTTGGTCAGGAGCTCTTGGGATAGGCGTAGTTTTTCCGATCCCAATGCGGACGTATTCCATTGCGGGTCCTGGCGGTCCGTATCCGAAACGAAAGTCGGCTCCCCGCCGATGGAGATTCGAATATCCTGTTTCTTTAATCTACTATCGATCGTTCTCCCGGAATTCAGGATTCTCTCCCATTGGGATTCCGTATAAGGTTTCGTGACTCTGGGGGATTCCTGGATTCGCTTCACCTCCATCCTGAAATGGAATTTCGTATCCGCAGGATCCGAGTACCCGAATACGGGAGAGGCGCTAGACGGCTCCGGCACCGCCGCAAGAGGAATATGCCCTTCCCCGGCAAACAAACCCGAAGTAGGATCCAGCCCCACCCAGCCGGCTCCCGGCAAATATACTTCCGCCCAGGCATGAAGATCGGTAAAATCCTCCTTAGGTCCCTGAGGGCCGTCGGTAGGGACCTCGTCCGGTCTCAGTTGGATCAGATAACCGGAAACGAAGCGGGCGGCCAAACCGATATGCCGTAAGATCTGTACTAGCAGAAAGGCGGAATCACGGCAGGAACCCGACTTCCTCTCCAAAGTTTCGGTGCAGGATTGGACTCCGGGTTCCATCCGAATCACGTAGGATACGTCCTCGTACACTTTTTGGTTCAGACGCACGAGATAATCCACTGTTCTCGCCGTATGGAGGATTCCTTCCTTTCTCAATTTCGAAATATAATCGGCTAACGCATAACTACCGTCCGTAGCGCTGAGATACGGAAGGAGTTCTTTCCTTAACGTATCGGAATAAACGAAAGGTGTATTCTCCGCTTCGGGCTCCAGAAAAAAATCGAAAGGGTTCAAAACGTGGATTTCGGCGACCAAATCCACCAGAATCCGAAGGCAACTCGTCTTTTCCGGAAACACCAACCTGGCTTGGTAATTGCCGAAAGGATCCTGCTGCCAATTTAGGAACTGCTTGGAAGGATCCACTTGAAGCGAATAGGACACGATCTTCGTCCGGGAATGAGGCGCAGGACGGAGTCTGATCACGTGGGGAGAAAGAGAAACGGGCCTATCGTAAAGATAGGACGTTTCGTGCGTTAAGGAAACCAATAAGGGCATTCTACGATTCTAATTCCTGAAATAAGTTTCGTCCAATTCCGTGGCGATACCGTTCAAACGTATTTGAAGCCGATCCAGATACTCATGCATACCGCTACCGAAAATTTCGTCAATGGAGGCGTAATTCATTTCCGATAAGAGAAGTCCTACGCGACGCTCCACTTCGTTCGCATACGAGTCCTTATCCGTACCGCTCAATATCTTAAGACTGTCGAAAGTCCGATTCAGACAGAATCGGATGGCTCTCGGAAAAAGTTTGTCCAAAATCAGAAATTGAGCGATGTTCTTAGGAGTGATCCTGGTATAGAAGCGGTTGAACATCTCGTGAGCGCTCGCGGATTTGAGCAGAGACAACCATTGCAACAGATCCAAGGTGGCCCCCGCCTCCTCGTGGGATGGAAGAAGAATGAAATATTTCATATCCAGAATCCGAGTCGTCTTATCGGCGCGTTCCAGCAGTCTTCCTAAAAGTGCGAAGTGCCAGACCTCGTCGTGGGAAATCGTGGCCTCCTGACAACCGTAAAACAGAAGACATTGGTTGCGGATCGACTTGAAAAACTCGACGATACCGGGCATATCCGATTCTTCGAATTTTTTCCTCGCCTTGAAATTCAGATAAAACTCGTTGATAACTTCCCACATGGGAGTGGAGATATTCTCCCGGATCGTCCTCGCATTTTCCCTGGCTCTGAGCACACAGTTCACGATGGAGTTGGGATTTTCCGTATCAAGGCTCATGAAATGAATCACGTTTTCCTTGGTAGGATGGGAATATTTTTTGGTAAAAAGCTCGTTGTCTCCCGTGGTATAAACCAAGGGCATCCACTGACGGCTCGCGTCCTCGTTCAAATCCAAGGAAAGTTGAAAATTTACGTCCAAAAAGCGGGAATAATTCTCCGCTCTTTCCATGTATCTGTTCATCCAGTACACGGATTCCGCAACTCTACTCAGCATGGGAAACCTCTCTAGTTGTTCTTTTTACTTCGGTTCCGCTTGCCGGGAATCTTTCCCCCGGTACCTATCCGCCTATTCCTGCCCCATCACCCAAGTATCCTTAGAACCTCCTCCTTGGGAGGAATTCACCACCAAGGATCCTTTCCTCAAAGCGACACGAGTCAACCCGCCGGGCATAACGTAGGTATCTTCCCCGTATAGTATGAAGGGGCGCAAGTCCACATGCCTTCCTTCCAATTTATCCTCCACGAGAGTGGGAACGCGGGAAAGACTGAGTACGGGTTGGGCGATATAATTCCTAGGATCCGCATCGATCTTAGCCAAGAATTCCTGTTGTTCCCTTCGACTCGCCGTCGGACCTATGATCATTCCGTATCCACCGGCTCCGTTCGCGGCTTTTACCACCAGGTTACCGATATTCTCACGTACGTAACTCAGATCCTTTTCCCTGGAGCAGAGATACGTAGGAACGTTCGGAATGATCGGATCCTCTCCCAAATAATATCTGATGATCTCCGGGACAAAAGAGTAAATCACCTTGTCGTCGGCCACGCCCGTTCCGGGGGCATTTGCCAAAGCAACATTCCCTTTTTTGAAAGCGCCGAAAATTCCGGGAACCCCCAAGAGAGAATCCTTTCGGAATACTTTCGGATCCATAAAGATGTCGTCGATCCTGCGATACAGTACGTCAACCTGCCTTAAGCCGCGGGTCGTTCGCATGAATAGATAATCGTCCTTGACTAAAAGGTCGGTCCCTTCCACGAGCGGAACTCCCATCCGAGAAGCCAAAAAGCTATGTTCATAATAGGCGGAATTATATATGCCGGGAGTCAACACGGCTATACTCGGATTCGGTTTTCCGGAGACGCGCTCCAGCATTCCCCTCAATCGGATCGGATAGTCGTAAATCGGACGGACGGACAGGCTCGCGAAAAGTTCAGGGAACGTCTTCTTCATTACTTCACGATTTTCTAATACATAAGAGACTCCTGACGGACAGCGAAGATTGTCCTCGAGGACGAGCATTCTCCCCTCCCCGTCTCTTACCAGATCGGTGCCGGTGATATGAATCCAAGTTCCTTTCGGAGGAACGATTCCCTTGCATTCCTTCAGATATCCCGTGCTGCTATACAGGATCTCGGCGGGGACCACTCCGTCTCGGATGATCTTTTCGTCCCCATAGACGTCTTGGATGAAAAGATTCAAGGCCCGAATTCTCTGCTTCAAGCCTTCCTCCAATTTCCTCCACTCGTGAGCCGTGACGATTCTAGGAATGATATCGAAAGGCATGATCCTTTCCTCTTCCTCGTCGTCACCGTAGACGTTGAACGTAATCCCTAGAGAAAGGAGCGCTTTTTCCGCGGAAGACTTGCGGCGAAACAATTCCTTATCGTCCATCCTCTCGATTCTGGACTTCAAGATGTGATAACTTTGGCGAATCCCCCCCTCGGGAGAAAACATCTCATCATAAAAAGAATCGGTTTGGTAATTCGTTAGGAGCATAAACCTCCTCCTTCTCGACAGAAAGACTGAATTCCCCCTTTCAAGAAACAAGCAGAATTTAAATTACTCGCCTATTTTTTAAACTCAATATAAATATATGTTCAAAAAATAGACATATAACCCGAATATAGAACAAACTGCAGAGGGTTTGGCAGGCCCTTAGTGCCTTCCGGCGCTTCCTGCCACCGGAGAAGAGCCTAGTACTGCCCTACAGGACCGTACGACCTTCCTTATGTTTTCTCATTTGTTGCAAGCCTTGATAAAATTCGCTTTCTTCCCCGGGCTTTTTCCGCCGCATTGGTGTGGTAAAAGAGATGGGAATCACAAAGACTCAGCTATTCAACAAAAGGCAGAATAAAATCGCCTCCTACGCCAAAGCCTTAGGACATCCGGCTCGAATAGCGATCCTAGAGTCGGTACTAAAGAAAAAAGCCTGCATATGCGGGGATTTAGTGGATGAACTCGGACTCGCCCAAGCTACGATTTCCCAACACTTAAAGGCATTGAAAGAAGTCGGGATTCTCCAAGGAACCGTCGAAGGACCTTCGATCTGCTACTGTATCGACAAGAAAGTCTGGGAAGAAATCGGCGGTTATTTCAATACCCTACTTTCCCGAATGCCCGAAAACGAAAATTCCTGCCGGTAAATTCATTTGACATTAATCGCAACATTGCGATAAAGCGATTAATGGATCAAAAACCCCTTCCCGAAAAACGATTATCGTTTATAGATCGATTCCTCACCCTTTGGATTTTTATCGCCATGGGAATCGGAATGGCCCTGGCCACTTGGTCTCCCGGCTCCGTGGAATGGATCCGAAGATCCGAGTTCGGAGGAACGAATGTGCCGATCGCGATCGGTCTGATCTTCATGATGGTTCCTCCTTTAGCGAAAGTAAATTTCCTAAGAATCCCGAAAGCGTTCGGCCGAACGGATCTGATTTTTTATTCGCTCGTTTTAAACTGGATTGTCGGACCTTTATTGATGTTCGGTTTGGCGTTCCTTTTCTTTCCGGACAATCCGGAGTATAGAGTCGGACTGATTCTGATCGGAATCGCTCGTTGTATCGCGATGGTTTTAGTTTGGAACGATCTCGCGGAGGGTGACAGAGAGGTCGCGGCCGGTCTCGTAGCTTTAAATAGTATCTTTCAACTTCTTCTCTACGGCAGTCTGGCCTATTTCTTTGTGGGCATATTACCGGGAACATTGGGGCTTCCGAATTCGTTCTTAGAAATCCGCTACTGGGATATCGCATCTAGCGTATTGATTTATCTGGGGATTCCGTTTCTATTGGGATGGGGAATTCGTAACGTCGGTATTCGCGTAAAGGGAGAGGAATGGACGACGAATCGATTCCTTCCCGCGATTTCTCCGATCACTCTGATCTTTCTACTCCTGACGATCGTATTCATTTTCAGCCTCAAAGGGGATTCGCTTCTTAATATACCGTTCGATGTGCTGAAAATATCCGTTCCTCTTCTGATCTATTTCGTTATCATGTTTTTCCTCAGTTTCGGCCTAGGAATTCTGGTCAAAGCGGATTATCCGAGAAACATAGCGGTCTCTTTTACCGCTGCAGGAAATAATTTCGAACTCGCGATAGCGGTCGCCATCGGAACGTTCGGACTGGCATCGGGACAAGCCTTCGTCGGAATCGTCGGCCCTTTAGTCGAGATTCCGGTGCTTGTTCTCCTAGTTGAGATCGCAAAGAAACTCCGAAATCAGTTCTATCTTAAGGAAAAAGCGATATGAGCTCGCTATACGAATCCATAAAGAATTTCATAGCGACAAGGGAATCGGAACAATCCCTAATACCGCAAGAACGAAAAGAGAACTTACTTCGATTTTCAAAGTCGATCAGGGAAATGAGGAACGGGCAGAGTTACTCGGAAATGATCTTCGTTTGTACGCACAATTCACGACGGAGTCAAATCGCCCAAATGTTCGCTTTAGTCTGCGCGGAATATCTCGGAATTTCCGGGATAGGCTCCTATTCGGGAGGAACGGAGATCACCGCCTTCCATCCGAACTCCGTCCGAGCTCTTACGGAAATAGGGTTTAAAATCGAAAAAGAAAAGAATACCGAAGATAACCCGAGGTATTGGGTTTCCTACAAAGAAAACAATGTACCGATTCTCGCGTTTTCGAAATTATATTCGGATGTCGTAAATCCGAGCAAAAAGTTTATTGCGGTTATGGTATGTTCTTCCGCGGACGAAGCCTGTCCGTTTGTTCCCGGAGCCGAAGTCAGAATTAGTCTTCCTTATCCCGATCCGAAATCGTCCGATGGCACACCTCAAGTTCTTGAGGAATATATAAAAACTTGCGAAACGATTGCGAGAGAGCTTCTTTTTGTGATGAAGAATGTCGCAACGTAAAGGAGAAACGCCTATGCCGACGAATTTAGCGGAAGTGCTGAACGAGCACTGTTCCTGTTCCACTTTGAACAAAGAGATTCTCAGCAAGAGGTCTTCCTCGGAAAACGGGAATTACGGGATCGAGCGCTTTTATTCCGAAACTCCTTCGTTTATCAATGCGTCCGAGAAAAAGAAAATCCAGGAGATTCTTTCCGCGATCAGAAATACGATCCGACTTCCGAAAGTAAAGAACCTACTGTTAGCGGATTGCGCGGAAAAGGATAAAAACCCGGATATATCGGGAGGAGTATTTCTGAGCCTGGACTTTCATATCGCCAAAGAAGGTCCCAAACTGATCGAAATCAATACGAATGCAGGCGGCGCTTTTTTGCAGTTAAAACTTCTGGAAGCGCAGATCGGTTGCTGCGAGGCGGTCCATCTTGCATTGCCGAACTCCGAGACCTTGAAAGAGATAGAAGAAAAATTTTACGCTTCTTTTCTTCGCGAATGGAACGACAAAGGCCGCACCGGAACTCCGAATTTTATCGCCATCGTGGACGAAAATCCGTCCGATCAGTTTTTATATCCGGAGTTTCTACTCTTCCGTGATCTATTCAAGTCGAAAGGAATTTATGCCGAAATCTTGGATCCGAGACAGATAGAAAGGATCGACGACGAACTGTACTTCGGAAGTGGAAAAATCGATCTCATCTATAATCGTCTGACCGATTTTCATTTGTCGGAATCCTCGAACGCTTTTATTCGAAGAGCTTGGGAGCGCGGAAATGTCGTACTAACTCCGAATCCTCTCGACTATGATGTATTCGCCAGAAAGACGAATTTGTCCGTTCTTTCCGATAACGAATTCCTTTTAAGGGCAGGCCTGAACCGTAGGGACGCGGAAATCCTGAAAGCTTCCGTACCTGTATCACAAATCGTAACCCCCGGGAACGCGGAACAACTTTGGGAGAACCGGAAGCGCATATTCTTCAAACCGAAGGAGGGATTCGGAAGCAAGGCCGCTTATTTCGGAGGAAAATTAACGAAGAATAAATTTTCGGAAATCGTGCAAGGGGAATATATCGGCCAGGAATTCATCCCTCCTTCGAAGAGAATCACGTCCGTCACTGGACAAGAAACGGATTTGAAAATGGACGTAAGGGCTTATATCTATCGTGACGAAATTCTTCTTTTAGCGAGTCGTTTGTACCAAGGACAAACGACGAATTTCAGAACGGAAGGAGGAGGATTTTCCCCCTTATATGTGATTCCTGATTGATAGGAATATTCGCGCCCACTTGCAACAGATCCCTCGACACTGCCACTGTACGGAGCCAAGACGTTAGCCTTCGCAACCTGAGCTGCCGTCTTCTCCAGCTTGCACAACCTTCGCTTCGTTCGCTACTTTCGTCGCCTCGCTCGCTACTGTCTCGCTTCCTCCTCCTTCTGTAAGTACCGTAAACGCTACCGCCGCCGCAAATTCGATCCCTTTTCTCTGGCCGCGCCCCTCAATACTTTCGTTTATTCTAATACCTTCATGTTTCTACTCTCGGGTCAGGCTCTCACCTTCGGTCAAGTTATTGCGCTCTCCTTTGATTAACCGATCTTCTTCAACCCCCAATAACTTGACCACGGCTCGATCCTTCGCGGGGCCTACGTGGAGATTCTTTAGGACAAGTGCAGAGTAATTTTAGGCTCAGGGAAGTTTGCTATTTCCTATTAAAGAATTCCAATTCAATTGCAAATTTTTATGACTAAAATGCTTGAAGTTATAGTTTATAAACTATAACTTCGTATATGTATACTGGAAAGGATCCTCGGGGTCTCAGTAGGTTTTCAGTCAATCGTCAGTTGTCATACGTTTAAAATTGACCAGATAGATGAATTGAACGCTCAAGTAAGACAAGAACTTGCTAAAGAACCTTGAGGTAAGAAACGCAATGATTCGAACAAGACTCACTCCTAAAAATACCGACCTCCATCTTTCTATTCCAGAAGGCTATGTGGGAAAAAGTATAGAAGTTCGACTCTATGCCATCGACGAACTGAAGGAAGAATCAGTTAACACTGTTACCATGAAAGATTTTCGCGGCACCCTCTCTAAAGAAACCGCTACCGAACTACAGAAAAAAGTAAATATAGACCGCAACGAATGGAGTTAAAATTCATCCTTGATACCAACGCGATTATCGATCATCTTGCGAATGAACTCCCTATCTCTGGTGCATCCTTTTTGGATACAATTCCGCCTGTCATATCTGTCATCTCTCAGATAGAACTATTAGGTTGGTCTAAGACTACAAAGGAAAAACTTATCAGTATCGAAAACTTCATTTCAAAAGCTCGAATCTTTCCACTCGACGATACCGTTGTTCAAAAAACGATTCAAATTCGCCAAAACCACAAAATCAAAACTCCTGACGCGATCATGCGGCTACGACTATCATCCACGATCTAGTTCTAATTACTAGAAATACGACAGACTTCCACCCCATTCCCAATCTACAAATCATAGATCCTTGGAATATCTAAGAAAATTCTTTAAAACCTTTATGCCCCAAGCGACATATAATAGAGAAAGTCCGAAATATATCTTATACATATTCATATTGATTACAATTTTCGAAAAAACTCCTGCTCACTCAACGCGAATATTTACTAAAGAAATCAACAATGTATTATAAGTTATCCCTCCTGACAAACTTCTTCTTTCTATTTTACTTCCTGTCTCAGCGCAAAACGGAAACCCAAACTGAACTTCAAATCCTATTCCTAAAGACCCAAATAGTAGCCTACAAAAGAAGAACGAAAAAGTTTCATACCGAACCTTTCCAACGACTAACCCTCGTTTTACTTTCCTATGTTCTCTACGATTGGAAAACGAATCTCGCTATCGTTTCCCCCAACACCCTTCTCACTTGGAGAAAGCAGAAATTTAAAACTTTTTGGGCAACGATTTCCAAACGAAAAAAGACCGGACGACCCAATGTACCATGGCCCCTAATCAAGCTCATTCGAAGGATCGCAAAAGAAAATCGAATCTGGGGAGCAACAA
The DNA here is from genome assembly GCF_004771275.1 of Leptospira fluminis. GTDB lineage: Bacteria > Spirochaetota > Leptospiria > Leptospirales > Leptospiraceae > Leptospira_B > Leptospira_B fluminis. The sequence goes on from NZ_RQEV01000002.1 coordinate 127,054, forward strand.
AGCTTCACGGCTTGCTACAAAAAATCGGATACGACATTTCCGAAAGGACTGTCTCTAAATACATCCCGAAGAGACCGACCGATCCGAAGAAACGACTTCTATGGAAACAATTCTATTCTCTACATGCAGATGCCATGGTTGTTTCGGATACACTCACCGTTTATTCCATTAATTTTAGAAAGATCTTTCGAGTGGCATTCTTTCTTCACATAGGAACTAGGCAGATTTTACATTTCGACATCCATACCAATCCTACCACCAAATGGATGAGAAAAGTTCTGAAATGTGCCGTCAAAAAAAGAGGCGGAAAAAATTTTCATTACTTTCTTTCCGACAACGACCCTCTCTTCGGAAAGAGATTCACAAAATATTTACAAAGAATCGGAATTAAACCCAAGAAAACTTCTCCCCGTTCTCCATGGCAAAACTGTTATGCAGAACGATGGATTAAGACTTGCAGAAACGAATTCTTGGATTTTTTCATCCCTGCAAACGAATACCATCTCAGAACGCGCTTAGAAGAATATATACACTTCTACAACCATCATCGAACCCATTTAGCCCTGGACAAGGACACTCCGGTCCCTTCGCCTGTTCTGGAAAGACCGCCCGATGCAAAGCTCGTTTCCACTCCCGCTCTTGGCGGATTATATCATTCCTATTCCTACGAAAAAGTCGCGTAAGTTGAATTAACAACTAAGGTTAAACCGTCACATTCGGAATTCTGAATGCATAAGAGCTATGCTCGGAGCAGAGAATCAGTTCTTTAAAGTCGCTATTTATCTTACCAACAAATACAGATTTGCATTTTCTTTGATTCAAATATTAAATATTTTAGCATTTCTTATCTGCTATGTATTCGATTCATTCTGTTATTTTAATTTTTGCGAGGCTCAACGCTCGTTCCTTTCTGAGAGTTCTCGATCGCATGTTCTTGGATGAATGCTAAGTTCAGATCGTTTTGGAAGTTGATATTCCCTTCTAACTTCTCGAATCTTCCTGTTTGTGTGTTGTAGTTTACGGATGCAACTGTAGATCCTTTAAACTGACCGCTTAAGTTCAGTCTTCCGTCTGTAGAGTAATTCAGTGTGAATCCGTGACCTCGTAAGTTCGGAGGAAGTTTCCCATCTCCGTAGTTGTAGTATCCTCCTATGCTTGAGGTTCCGTCCTTACTCACGCTCGCTGTGAGTCCTCCGTGGTGCTTCGCCCCCGGATCCTTTCCGAACAGATCCACTCCTCCGCTGACGGATGCGTTCCCGCTATTCGCGTTATAGTTTACTCCTGCAAATCCAAGTCCCTCTCCGCCGGCTCCCTTAAAGTTGTAGTTCACGTTTACATCCACTCCGCTTCCCGGAGCAAAACTCAATCCTGCGTTTAACGGAAGGCTATCCGTAGCGATGGCTACTCCCCCTCCCCAGCCCCCCGCTTGTGAATCTTCTCCTAAAAGGATGTCTTTGTTTTGGTGAGGAGTCCAGCTCACGAATCCTGTCATCGGGAGGTTCGAGCCCATTGTCACCGTGCTGATGATTCCGTTCAACAGTCCTGCTATTGCGCCGTTTGTTCCTCCTAACTCATCTCCGATCCAAGTCTGTCCGACGGTACTCACCGCTCCTGCGATCAGTTGGCCGTTTGTGAGTTGCAGTCTCGCCATGTTCCCGCCTACTTCGAACAGATCCCGGGACACTGCGATTGATCTTAACCAAGATGTGTCTTTTGCTACCTGGGCTGCTGTCTCCGCAGTGGTTGCGATCTCTTCTCCTGCTTGTACTACCTTCGCGTCGTTTGCGACCTCGGCGGTGACGCTCGTGATCGTCTCGCTTCCTCCTCCTTCTGTAAGTACCGTAAACGCCACCGCTGCTGCGAATTCGATTCCTTGTTCTAAATCCAACAGTCTCTGTTTTCTTGCCTGTTTCTTCGCTTCTCCTCCTTTGGCCGCGTCCCTCGCATTTTCCTTTATTACGATACCTTCATGTTTCTACTCTCGGGTCAGGCTCTCACCTTCGGTCAAGTTATTGCGCTCTCTTTTGAAATAGCCGGATTTACTTTTTCAATTCAATAACTTGACCCCGGCTCGATCCTTCGCGGAGTTGTAAGCGAGGATCTCATCGGATTACTTTAGATTATTGTATTTCTCGTATTCGGAATCCTTTAAAAAGTTTGTAATCTCGCTCACACAGGTATGTTCTTTTAGCTTTGGATCGTTTCCTTCGTAGATAGAGATAAACTCGATCGCGACTACTATGTAATTTCCGCTCAAACGAGTATTTTTGAATTTATTGGCAAATTCCACTATCTCCTTATAATTCTTTATCTCGATCTTTTGATAACCGGGTTTATCAGGAAGTTCTACTCGTTGCTTACCCAAATATACAAAATCGCTAAAAATGGTGCCTCTTCCCACTCCCTTCCCTACATTCTTTGGCACCAAGTAGTGAACATCGATTTCATGTGGTCGTGAGTAAGCAAAGTATTTCTTGAATTTCCCCTGTATGTTTCCAGGAAGAATATAGAATATGCTACGATCTATATCTATATCACTTGCAACCACCTCTCCGATCGCTTTTCCTTGTCCCGTGCACCAGAATGTCGAAGACCATTTATCTTGAACTCGATAGGCGTTAAAAGCGCAAGTTTGCCTGACCCATTCAATTTCTTTTTCTCCCCCTTTAGGTCTCGCTTTTAGGAGAGGCACATTAAAAGGATTCGGAAAGTACGAAGTAGACCAAGCCATGCCTTCAGATTTGTCATCAGAATCAGATGCAACGAGTCGAGCCGGAAACAAATCATAGGGCCTTAGCATAGATAAACCTTTTAAGGACTCATTATTTTTAATACTAAAGCAATCCTTCTCATATATGTATTCTTGTGGAAACAGGGGGCCATAAAATATCCATACTCCAAGAATCAAGGAAATCCATGATAAACGTCTATAAATGCTCATATTTCAACCATATCCGAACTTTTAATGCTGGACCTTATTTTACAATATTATTTTTTCTTACTGGTCACAAATCCGTGATCCGGGAGGAACCTTGGATCGTTATATCTGTATCGGTTGTATCTCCCATCTCCGGAGTGGTAATTTGCATTCAAATCCCCTAATGGATCTTGGACAATGAATCCATGTTTGTCATAGCCAACAACCGTAACCATGTGCGCGTATGGACCTAATTTTCCACCAATAATCACACGATTTCCTTTTCTCAATTCATGCTTGATATATTCAAAAAGTTGCTTCATTTGAGGAGATTCGTTAATTGATTTCTTATACCCGATTACTGCAGACCTATAATCTTCCGTATCCTTGCCACCGTAAAAATTAGGGTCGGGTTCTTCAGCGACGTTCTTATGAGAGAATTCGAATTTGTTAGCCTTACCACCCTCTCTACGATTTAGTTCATATCCGTATTTTTCTGAAATGACTTTCATTTTCTGAACGTAATCCAGTTGAGAGGGCCTCAAAGGAGGATTTAATGTTGCCCCATAGTCCGCCAAGTCTCTTGCAATCATGACCTCAAGACGACCGTATTTTTGCATCTGCTCCGGAGTCATTTTGAATCCTCTCGCCTGCAAATCCATAGCCAATGTGTTCGAATTACAGATATGGGTGTCTAACACAGGGTTCGAACTGAAAATCCCTCCAGGACCATCATGTACTTTAGGTTTACCGTTATAGGTTTCTCCTTGATAATTCGCCCCTAATTGAGAGTGACTTTGTCCATCTATATGAAGTATTCCTCCGTCAGTCTCTATCATCGATGTAACGGATTTACTAGAAGTGATTGTTCCTTTTCCATCCGGATTTACAAACTTAAAGGATTTCTTTCCATTAACATCTGTTATCAACGGAACTTCTATTCCTTTATCCTTCAACGCTATACGAACTTCGTCTCGATAGTATTGTGGGTTCTCTTTGAAATCGGGAGTATTTCCGTACACTTTGTCTCTACCGGTAAGTTGGCGAAACTTCTCATCAAATGTCTTCGTTTCTTTATAATACTTCCCTAAGTTCCCTCCTTCCTGCAACTGGACTGCTTCTACTTTACCTCCCTTTGTTTCACGGAAAGAAAGTGTATCCTTCTTGCCATACTGGTTCTCCTCTGAGACGTATCCCAATTCTCTTCTTTGGATGATTTTGCCGTTCTTATCCTTCTTCTCTGGAGTAATTTCTTCTCGATTCCAAGTCTTGCCTTCAAAGGTAAAAGACTCTCGGGCAAGTAGTTTTTCCATTTTCTCTTTGGGTGTTAGATTCGGATCTTTCAGGATTGCTTGAGTCGTCTCATCATAGTTATGAACCAGTGCAAGGTCATTCCCGATCCGGATAAAATAGTTGTGATTCCCGGACATCTCAAGGTTGTACACCTTCTCGTTCTCTCTGACTTCACGGATCTCTTCTATCTCGAGTGTTCCTTCTACTTCAGTTTTCCAATTCGCTTCTACTACGCCGTTAAACGGATTCCCTTGGAGCGCAATAGACGCGTATGCAAGTCTCTCCGTCAAAGCAGGGGTCTTTTTCAATCTCGATTTCATTCGGGCTCTCTGGATACTCTGTTTCGTAATGCTTCTATCTCCGGGTTTTAAGTCTTCTGCCTTCGCCCATACGTCTCCGGCGACTCCTGAATTCTTACTTCTTTCTCCTGCGTTTAAGATGGCAAATGGGTGGTTCCAAGTTGTCGTCACAATTCCTCCGTTCCCATAACGAAGTTTGTTGACTACCTTCACATTGTGCGTGATCACCTCTTCAATCTCCTGGATCTCGATTTCACCTGTCTCTTCGTTTAACGTATATGCCTTGTCTCCGGATTTTAGTTCGTTTAACCTTCTGTATCCTTTTACCGTCCAAATTTCCTGACTACCCTCAAAGCACGTCTTCGTTCGAAACGTATTCTCCGCAGTGTCCACTGCACTCAAGCCAGTGTTCGCTCCACCGAAGGCGAGTAGCACGTCACCCAGAACCCGGTTCGTCAACTTCTGCCAAGTCTCTGTCACAGAAGGTTCAAATTCAACTTTGACCCCGAGTCGATCTCCTGCTGTCTTCAGTTGCAGTTTGAACAAATCTCTTTTCTCTTGCGTATCCAGTTTGGCTTTGCGGGATTCAAAGAGTTCGTTGATCTTGTTTGTACCCTCCGGATCTCTGAGAAGAACGCTCAGTTCCGATTTGGAGAGTTCTCCCATCTCCACCAAGAGTCTTCCAGTCATCTCCGCGACTACGCTCGTTCCTTTTTGAGAATTCTCGATCGCATGTTCTTGGATGAATGCTAAGTTCAGATCGTTTTGGAAGTTGATATTCCCTTCTAACTTCTCGAATCTTCCTGTTTGTGTGTTGTAGTTGACCGATGCGACCGTAGATCCCTTAAACTGACCGCTTAAGTTCAGTCTTCCGTCTGTAGAGTAGTTCAGTGTGAATCCGTGGCCTCGTAGATTTGGGGGAAGTCTTCCGTCTCCGTAGTTGTAGTATCCACCTATGCTTGAGGTTCCGTCCTTGCTCACGCTCGCTGTGAGTCCTCCGTGGTGTTTCGCCCCCGGATCCTTTCCGAACAGATCCACTCCTCCGCTGACGGATGCGTTTCCGCTTCCTGCGTTATAGTTCACTCCTGCAAAGCCAAGTCCTTCTCCGCCGGCTCCTTTGAAGTTGTAGTTCACGTTTACGTCTACGCCACTTCCCGGAGCAAAGGAGAGCCCTGCGTTTAACGGAAGGCTATCCGTAGCGATGGCTACTCCTCCTCCCCAACCCCCTGCTTGTGCATCTTCTCCGAGTAGAATGTCTTTGTTTTGGTGAGGAGTCCAGCTCACGAACCCTGTCATCGGGAGGTTCGAACCCATTGTCACTGTGCTGATGATTCCGTTGAGCAGTCCCGCTATTGCTCCGTTTGTTCCTCCTAACTCATCTCCGATCCAAGTTTGTCCGACGGTACTCACCGCTCCTGCGATCAGTTGGCCGTTGGTTAACTGAAGTCTCGCCATGTTCCCGCCTACTTCGAACAGATCCCGGCTCACTGCGATGGTTCTTAACCAAGATGTATCTTTTGCTACCTGGGCCGCTGTCTCTGCACTCGTCGCGATCTCTTCTCCTGCTTGTACTACCTTCGCGTCGTTTGCGACCTCGGCGGTCACGCTCGTGATTGTCTCGCTTCCCGCTCCGTCTGTGAGTACCGTAAACGCCACCGCTGCTGCGAATTCGATTCCTTCTTCGATGTCCAACAGTCTTTGTTTTCTTGCCTGTTTCTTTGCTTCTCCTCCTTTGGCCGCGCCCCTCGCATTTTCCTTTATTCTAATACTTTCACGTTTCCAGTCTCGGGTCAGGCTCTCGCCTTCGGTCAAGTTATTGCGCTCTTTTGAAATAGCAAAACTTCCTTCACCCCCCAATAACTTGACCACGGTTCGATCCTTCGCGGAGTTGTGAGTGAGGATCTCATCGGATTACTTTAGATTATTGTATTTCTCGTATTCGGAATCCTTTAAAAAGTTTGTAATCTCGCTCACACAGGTATGTTCTTTTAGCTTTGGATCGTTTCCTTCGTAAATCGAAATGAATTCGATCGCGACTACGATATAGTTTCCGCTCCCTCGGAGTTTCTTATTTTTGTTTGCGAAATCTAATATCTCTTTGTAATTCCTCATCTGGATTTTCTGGTAGCCGGGTTTATTCGGAAGTTCTACTCTCTGTTTTCCAAGATACACAAAATCTCCCACAATTGTTCCGCTACCATCTCCTCGACCCACTACTTTAGGCACCAAATAATGGACGTCGATCTCATGAGGACGGGAATATGAAAGAAAACCTTTCATTTCTCCTTGGTAATAGCCTGGAATAATTTGAAAATAATCGTGGTCTAGATCGATTAAACTAGCCACGACCTCGCCGACTCCAAGCCCTTCTGCCGTACACCAGAAAGTATCTGACCATTTATCTTGTACTCGAAAAGCGGTAAAGTTACATGTACCTTTTACCCATTCCACTTCTGCTTTTCGATCTCCTTTCGGTCTTGTTTTGGCAAGAGGTCTATGAAACGGATTCGGAAAATATGAAGTAGACCAACTCATCCCATTAGCTTTAATCGCAGAAGAAGATGTCACCATCCTCATGGGATATTCATCATAGGGACGGAGATTCTTCAGTTGTTTTAAACTAACGTTATTCTTCTCACTAAAACAATCCCTTTCGTAGATGTCTTCTTGAGCAAATAACCCGGATGAACAAATTACTAATCCTATGTATAGTATATGCTTAAAGTATTTCACTGCTGTCTCCTATTTCTTCTTCCTCGTCGTAAACGAATGCTGGATCACCATTCTAGGATCACGATACCGGTAACGAACGTAACTCCCATCCGAATCCGAATAATAACCGTTGTTCAAATTCCCAAACGGATCTTGAATGATAAAGCCATATTTGTCATATCCTATGATATCAAACATGTGCTCCAGCCCCGCAAAAGTCCCTCCTACGTTCACAACCTTACCCTTCCGAAGTTCGCTTATGATATATTTGTAAAGTTCGGTCGTTTTACTGGAGTTTACTATTGCTTCGCGATATTCGGCAAGTCTTGCTTTATAGCGTTCATCATTTGCCCCATCAAAGTAATTCACATCCGGCTTTTCTGCGACTGATTCCGTATTAATCTCAAAGGCCGAATCAAGTTCAAACCCTCTCTTATTCAGCACTTTCATTCTTTCCTCATACGTTAATCCTGATGGTTTCACACCGTAAATCTTACTCCCGTCTTCCAAAGTACGAACCACAGTCTTACCATAATCTGCCAAATCCCGAGCTATCATCACTTCCATTCGCCCGTATTTCTTCACTTCTTCGGGTGTCATCTTAAATCCCTGGGATTGTAGGTCCGTTGCAAGCGTACTTGAATTACAAATCTGTGTATCGAATACCGGTTTCGGATCGAATATACTCCCAGGACCGTCGTGTACTTTATTCTTTACGATCTTAGTTCCATTCTTGTTCGTATTCTCGACTGTCTCTCCTTGATAATTCGCTCCCAGTTGAGAATGGTTTGGTCTGTCGATTAAAAGCACACCTCCATCCGTCTCTATCATGCGACTCGGAACGTCTGAGCTTGAATAATTCCCCTGCCCATCAGGAATCACAAATTTAAAGGATTTATTTCCATTAGCATCTGCTGTTAAAGGTACTTCTATTCCATGTTTCTTTAAGCCGACACGCGCCTCGTCTCGATAAAACTGGGGATTCTCTTCGAATGTAGGTAAGTTCCCGTAGATCTTGTCCCTACCCGTTATCTGTTCGAGCCTCTCGTTGTATTTCTTAATCTCTTTATAATACTTCCCTAAGTTCCCTCCCTCCTGCAATTGGACTGCTTCTACTTTACCTCCCTTTGTTTCCCGGAAGGTAAGTGTATCCTTCTTGCCATACTGATTCTCTTCTGAGACGTATCCCAATTCTCTTCTTTGGATGATTTTGCCTTTTGCGTCCTTCTTCTCCGGAGTAATTTCTTCTCGATTCCAAGTCTTGCCTTCAAACGTAAACGACTCTCGCGCAAGTAGCTTTTCCATTTTCTCTTTGGGTGTTAGATTCGGATCTTTCAGGATTGCTTGGGTCGTCTCGTCGTAGTTATGTACCACCACAGGCTCATCCCCAACGAATACAAAGTAGCTATGGTTCTTCTCCACTTCCAGATTGTATACTTTCTCAGGCTTCCGAATCTCCTGGATCTCTCTGATTTGGAGAGTTCCTTCCTTCTCTTCTTTCCAATTGGAACTGAGTTCTTCGTTGATCCAAGACCTGTCTCCGAAAGATGCCGCGATCACTGGGATGTTTGCAAGTCTTCTCTTCAACTTCGCATTCTGTAGGCTTCTTCTAGTGATGCTTCTGTCACCCGGTTTTAAGTCCTCAACCTTCGCCCAGATCGTACCCTGGACGCCGGATTCTTTCGTTCTGGATCCTGGATTTAGTATTCCAAACGGGTGGTTCCAGGTAGAACCTAAGTAAGAGCCGTTTTCATACTTTAACTTGTGGATACTCATCACGTTGTGGACAAAAGTCTCCGTGATCTTCTTGATCTCGATTTCCCCTGTTTCTTCGTTAAGCGAATACACTTCTTCTCCCACTTTCAAGGACTGGATAGACCTTCTGCCTTTCGGAGTCCAAACTCCTGTTTCCGCCTCAAAGCACGTCTTCGTTCGAAACGTATTCTCCGCAGTGTCCACTGCACTCAAGCCCGTGTTCGCACCACCGAAGGCAAGTAGCACGTCACCCAGGACCCGGTTCGTCAACTTCTGCCATGTCTCTGTAGCAGAAGGTTCGAATTCGATCTTGACTCCCAGTCGATCCCCTGCTGTCTTCAATTGCAGTTTGAACAAATCTCTTTTCTCTTGGGTATCTAGTTTGGCTTTGCGGGATTCAAAGAGTTCGTTGATCTTGTTTGTACCTTCCGGATCTCGAAGAAGCGCACTGAATTCCGATTTGGAAAGCACTCCCATCTCCACGAGTAGTCTTCCAGTCATCTCCGCTACTACGCTCGTTCCTTTCTGAGAGTTCTCGATCGCATGTTCTTGGATGAATGCCAAGTTCAGATCGTTTTGGAAGTTGATGTTCCCTTCTAATTTCTCGAATCTTCCTGTTGCAGTATTATAATTTACCGATGCGACCGTAGATCCTTTAAACTGACCGCTGAAGTTCAGTCTTCCGTCTGTGGAGTAGTTCAGTGTAAATCCGTGGCCTCTCAGGTTCGGGGGAAGTCTTCCGTCTCCGTAGTTGTAGTATCCACCTATGCTGCCGCTTCCGTCCTTACTCACGCTCGCTGTGAGTCCTCCGTGGTGCTTCGCCCCCGGATCCTTTCCGAACAGATCCACTCCTCCGCTGACGGACGCGTTCCCGCTATTCGCGTTGTAATTCACTCCTGCAAAGCCAAGTCCTTCACCGTTCGCTCCTTTGAAGTTGTAGTTCACGTTTACGTCTACGCCACTTCCCGGAGCAAAACTCAATCCTGCGTTTAACGGAAGGCGATCTGTAGCGAATGCGAATCCTCCTCCCCAGCCCCCTGCTTGCGCATCTTCTCCGAGTAGAATGTCTTTGTTTTGGTGAGGTGTCCAGCTCACGAATCCTGTCATCGGGAGGTTCGAGCCCATTGTCACTGTGCTGATGATTCCGTTCAACAGTCCTGCGACCGCTCCGTTCGTTCCTCCTAACTCATCTCCGATCCACGTCTGTCCGACGGTACTCACCGCTCCTGCGATCAGTTGGCCGTTCGTTAACTGAAGTCTCGCCATGTTCCCGCCCACTTCGAACAGATCCCGGCTCACTGCGATCGTCCTAAGCCAAGATGTATCTTTTGCTACCTGGGTCGCTGTCTCGGCTGTCGTCGCGATCTCTTCTCCAGCTTGTACAACCTTCGCGTCGTTTGCGACCTCGGCGGTTACGCTCGTGATCGTCTCGCTTCCTCCTCCTTCTGTAAGTACCGTAAACGCCACCGCTGCTGCGAATTCGATTCCTTGTTGGATGTCTAACAGTCTTTGTTTTCTTGCCTGTTTCTTCGCTTCCTTTTGGTCGAAGTAGTATTTGAGAGCTGCCGCAACTCCCTGTTGTTCCGCCGGATTACCGTTCGGATCTAGGAGCTTGCTCAAAAAATCGAATACAACATTTCGTTCTTGTTGCTTCCACCAATACTTGTCCATAGATCCTTGGTGGGCCTGAGCTTCCAGGGTGGCTCCGGTAAAGGAATTCGACCAACCTAACGTTTGTTGGTAAAAATCCTTGGCCTGAGATTTCGAAAAGAATCCCATCGATCTACCGATATCCACCATGGATAACAGAACTCCACGAAACGCCTTTGCTTCCATGATCGAAAAGCCGCCCTTAAAAACCTGCCGATCCAAGTAAGAGCTCGGGAGGATCGGCAAGACAGTGGTCAGCACGTCTTCCGTAAAATGCAGTTTGTTCAATTCCGCCTTCGCCTGTTGTCTCCCCACCATTTCCGCAACTGCATTCGCGATATTCTGCACGGATTGAGGATCCATCCCTTGCCGGGTACCGTACGCGACGGTCGCCTCCCGGATCAGTTGGAGTTGAGCGCTCTGCCACTGCTTGATCGCGGTTTTGTCATATACCATCTTCAGGTCGTCGATCGTGGACCGGAGATCCCGGTCGAATTTCTGTTCCTCTCTTGCGGAAATCAAATGCCCTTGCTGCAACCCATGACTACCGAATTTCAACAGGCCTCCGTACAACTCTCCTCCTATCCCGTTCAGAGAAGCGTCGAAGGCGCGGAACATCCCCTGCATCCGAGACAAGGACAAAAGATTCCCTCTCATCCCCAATTCTTCCTTGGCGTCCTTCATGCGGAAAAAAGAAGTCACAGCCTGGCTCACGATCACGATCTGTTCCGGAGTCGCATTCTCCGATTTCAGGATCTCCGTCGCGATAAAACCGTATGTCGCATAACGATCATCTTTCCATTGGCGGATGGCGCGTAGGTCGTCCGCATGAGTCAGACCCACCCCGGACCGGAACGCAAGATCGACGGAAGTCCCCAAGATCGGAATCGATTTTAAAAACGAATCTACCTTGTTCAAGAAACCCAAATGATTCTCCGCCTTCTTGTACGCCTGTTGGTCCATATACATCCCGGCCGCAAAAGCCGCCTCGTCCGGAGTGAGATGGAAGGTGTTCGCGAGAGCGGTGGCCACCATCCCGTTCACCAGATTATGGGTTTCCTTCTTGATAAAATCCTGAACGCCACCCTTGTGCAAAACCATCATGTCTATAGCGTCCGCTATGAAGTTTGCGGACTGCGCCTGAGCGCTCGCGCTATTCCCGGCCGCTTGGAGGTTGTAATTGTTCGCGGTTTCCAAAGCGTTCAACTTGGATAAAATCGCTCCCGAATACGCGCTGTTCGCAAAGAAATTGCTCATGCTCGCAAAACTACGGCTGATAAACGAAGAAAGAACGTCCCCTTCGTGGTGATCCGGATTTGCATCGAAAAGATTCCCGAAACTGTTGGCCCCTCCGCCGAGAGAAAAAACCGGAGCGTTGATCGTGACATGCTGGGTCGCCGTACCGAAGCAGTAAGATCCCGCGTCCATCGCGTTCCCGTTACAACCCGGACTCGAAGCGGAAGCGGAACCCGTATAGACCGACTCGTCCATGGAGATGGAATCCGTGCTCTTGTCGTAGCTCACATTCGAATATTTGAATCTAGTATACTGGTTGCAGGAATCCATCTTCTCCCCGCAAACGCTCTGGATAAAAGCGCCCAACTCCGTCGCGGCCCCTCCGTTACATTTCGTAGGATCCACGCCGCAGGAAGTGCAGGAACCCCCGCTGCAAGAAACGAAAAACCCCCGCTCGTCCGTAAGATACGTGTGACCGTCCACATCCTTTGTGGACAACTTCCCGTGATCCTTCAAAAGATCCGCCTCACCGTTCTGTGTAAACGACCTCTCCGACCGCAAGGAAGCCGCAAGATCCTGCATATAACTCGCCCTCGCATTCACGATCGCGTTGTTCGTGGAGGAAAGAAGGGACAGATTCCCCATCCCTGTCGCAGCGCTCCCGAACTCCCCGGAAAACTTGGAAAGAAGGTCGAAATTCGGAAGACCGTGCCCCGGATCGATCCCGTCCAAGACGGAGTTCTTACCCGCAAACGGATTCTCCGACGAGTTAAACTCTCTCGGAATGGAGGAAAGCTCCGCGCCGGAAGACCCGAAATTCAAACGGGCAAACAATTCCCTCGCCACCAAATTCGCGTCCGTTTGCCCTTGGGAATTTTGAAGTTTGGAATTCGCAGCCGCAAACTCACCGTTCACCTTCGTTTGTAGATCGTTCATCTGGGAGAGCCAAGACAACTCGCTCTTCTGAAGGACCAGTAAGGAAGAAGAATATTGGGACTGCGCCTGGGACAACAATCCCGCCTCCGTCTGCTGCCAGGTGGAATACTGGAATTGAAAATTGCTCACCTGAGCCGACCAATTCAGGATCGCAGGAACCGCATTGTTCTGCCAGTTGGTCGCAAACTGGTTGAGTTGGTTCAAAGCCGCCTGCCAAGTCACCGCGTTCCCGTGACCGTTCAGATCGGAAGTATGATAGTTCAGAAAGATCCCGATGGAATCCTCCTGCATCGTAGTGTTGGACAAAACGGGCCCCCAAGGGGTCACCCCGGCTTGGTCTTCCGTATAATTGTAGAAGTTATTCCCGTAAGGACTCCCGATCGTGGGATTGTTCTGGAAGAATTGGTTCGCACCGCCGATCGCAGGGACTTTACCTGCAGGATCAAAGAAACAACCCAACCAGTCGTGACAATATGCCGGGTCCATGTTCCAGTTGTTGGGACCGCCTTCCGTGATCATGTAGCTGTTCCCCACATAACTACGATCGTTAAACGCAACAAGATCCGTCCCTTGCTTACTCACCGCATCCACGATCACACCCGGAGCGATCCCCGAGATGGCCTGCCCCAAACAACCCTCGTTGAAGTCGTTCGAATTGTAGGAATCCCCTGAGACCGTGGGAGTCGTCGAGCAGACACTACTCGTACCCGCGGAGTACGCGCTCATCAGCCAATTCTGAAAATCCGTCCCGCTGATCTTGCCGGAAAGAAAATCCACGATCTCCCAAGCCAGACCCACAAGACCCGTCCTCCGGGAAAGATCGTCCTTTGCGCTCAAAAAATCATCGGTCGTGATGTACAAACTCGAACTACTGTGAGAAGGCTTGATGGAATGGTTGAATGGATCAAAACCCAAACCCAAGGACTGGCTCCCCCCGATCCCGGCCCCGCCGTACAGGACCGAGTTCAACTGAGTATTAAAAATCCCTTGCTCTCTTGCAAAAAAAGAGGACATCGCATTCGAAGCATACACCAAAGACGCCTCGAAGGATTGGATCCGGCAAGAGTCCGGAACACCGTTCGTGGACGGACAGACAACGCAATTCGGATCCCCACTCGGACAGGAAGACGCAACATACAAACCCGTAGGCGCGGAAGGATCCGACAGATCCACCACCGCGGAATAACAGGAATGGCCCGCCGGACAAGAGGAGCCAGATAGAAACTTAGAAGAGGTAACATCAAACTGACCTTGGCTACAAACACTACCTACGTTTACGCAGGACTGGGGGTAATTCACTAACTGACCGGAAGTTGCGTCAAAGATCCCGAAAGAAGTCAACCCTTGCGTGATCGCGGACTCGATATTGTTGATCACATTTTGGAAAGCCTTCCCGTCCGCGTTCAAGGACGTCCGGACGGAAAAATTCTTGGAAGGATTCGAGGAACAATCCCCTCCACTCGGACAAACCGCGGAGAGATACTGCTGGGTGGAAGAATCGTATCGAAGGGAAATGCAAACGTCCCCGGACGCACACGAGGAAGAAAATTGCCTCGAAGACACGTCGTACAGAAAATCCGAACAAACGTCTCCGGAAGGACAAGCCGGAGAAGAAACAAAAGCCCCCGCCTTGGAATCAAAGAGAACGTTTGCGGTATTCCAAAAAAGATCCGTACCGTTCAGGAATTGCTGGTACCCGTCCATGGTCTGCTTCACCTGATCCTTAACGCTGGATTCGTAGGAAAGGATCTGTTGCATGTACGCCTGGTACTTCGCTTCCGTGGAATTCACCTGGTTCAAAAGATTCGCATAATCCTGGTTCAGTGCCAGAAGAGCCTGTTGGTAATTCAACAAACCGTTCTGCACGTTCGCCTGGAACTGAGCGGACCAGTTCTGCTCCAACTGCTGCAAAGAATTCTGAGAGCCGGACAAAAACGGATTCGAAAGAGGATTGGAACCTAAGTTCAAGGGACTCCCCGAAAGGAAATCCTGGAATTCCTTCGAAAAAGAATTTTCCATCGAGGCCAACTGAGCTTGGCCCGCGCCGAAATTGCTCGACAAAAAATGATCTCTGTTCAGTTGGATGGACACTTCGGCATCCGCCTGCCATTGCGTCAAAAGAGACGAGGCCTGACTCTCCAAAGCGTCGTACACATAATTCCGATAATCCTGAACGCTCTGAAAACTGTCCTGGGAGTGAATGCTCGAAACCTTTGCGTTGATCTCCGCCTGAACCTGGGCTTCCCATTCCGCCTGCAAAACCCCGAAACCTTGCAGAACCAAACCGTCCCAACCCGCTACGGAATGCTGGTTGTTCGCGACGGAATACGAACCTTGCAGTTGCTTCTGCCACAGGGACCAATCATACGATTGAGGATTCAAAGAGGGAACATTCGCCGGTTGGCCGGAAAGAGGGGAAAAAACACAAAAGAAGAAAAACCAAGCTCCAACACGCAAAAAAGAACGAAACATAGGAAAGCACCCTCCATACAAATATCCCATATCGGAATATCCATCCAAACGAGAAACCGACACGAACAAAAAAGGCCGATCTAACCGAAAAAGAAAAAGGATCGGTCAGGATAAAATATTAAATAACTTAATAAGCGAGCAATAAAAAAACATTGCTGACATACAAATTTCACGCGAAAATTCGAGAAAACATGCAGCTTTTCTATCCCTAAAGGGATGCCACCCTGTTCCACCCAAATGCCCGTACCTCGCAAAGCGCTTCCAACTCACGAACACATAACGATTGAAAAGAAGGAAGCGGAAGCACGGGGATAATGGATCACCGGCATTTTAGAAAGGCCGGGATCAGTACGCAAGGATCAGAGTGCTTTTTCCATTTCCTTTAGGATCTCGCACTCCCGAACGGGCCCCTTTCTCAAAGTCTCCGTAGCGCTCCGAGAACCTATGATAAAACCCGGAATGACACCGACGAGGCCGATAAATTGACCACCCACATAAGACCCGTACGCGGGGTACAACACGTGATACGCATGGAGCTGAGTTGCCAAGTCGCAACGGTAGCGAAAGTAACGGATCGCGTCATCGGAGGCACGCGCTTCCGGATAGAAGGTTCCTAAAATCGGAATCATATAGGAAGCGGTATACCAGGATCTGAATTTCCGAAGGGAAAAGTCTTTTGCGTGACCACCTTCATGGACCGCCGCCGCGGGAAGATCGGAATAGATATGAATCGTGTTCGTATACGGATTGTAGTGGTCCCCGCCGCAGATATAAGGAATACCGCAATTGGCAAGAAGGCGTTCCGGAAATGCCAGTTCGAGCACCCAGGTCAACAAGCCGAACGTCCATTTCAATAACGGATTCACGTTCTTGGACCTCCAAAGTCTCATAAAATCTCCGCCGGGAGAATATTGGTTGAATCGAACTTTCACGTCCTTCAAATTATTGTCTCGGATATATTCCTTCAGGAATCGTTTGGTTTCTTCTGAGATCCGGTGATTGCTCATCCTTTTGTCACCGATCACGATCTTACTCAAGACCCCGAAGATATTACCCAAAGAATCCAAAAAATCGACAGGCCTACCTTCTTCGAACTGAGGGTCTTCCTCCGAAAAATAGCTTTCCTCGTTCGGCTCGTACGGCTGCCCTACGGTGTATCTCTTTTCCGCGGAATACAAACAGTTGATTTCTAGAATCGCGACGAGAAGTAACAAGAGCGGAATTTTTACTCCTTTCATTTGCCGATCTCTTGTGCCGGAATGCCGGACCCGGCGGATAAAACCGGATGGCGTTTCCATCCTTCAAAAAATTCTAATAAAGCGATCCGACCCAACTGATTGAGTTGGTCTTCACGATTCCCGCGAAACCCCAGATAGGGAAGGTAAAAGATCCAACCTACTAAAGTCACCGTCGCCAAAACGAACATGCCGTCTGTGACACCGGAAACGATCTTGTCCTGAAAGTGAAATTGCCACACCGGCTCCGCCTTTCCGATCGCGAAAACGTCCGCCTCAAAAAGAACGGAAACTTCGTTGGTAAACGGCCTCACAAACCAACCGTCCTTCGTTTCCAAATCGAAGCGCCTGACGACGACCTTGTAGGCTCCCTTATATTCCTCCGGATGTTCCGCAAATTCCTTTTTCAAAAGGGAACTTAGAGATCCGTAACCGTTTTCCAAATAATTGGGGGCAAAGACGAGCCAAGTAGGATTCCGTTTCGCAAAATGCCGTTCCTTTTCTCCCGGAAATACCACCTGGATCTCTCCCGGAGAGTAAGAGGATCTCAAAAACCCGAAATACAATTCCCGATACTTCCTCCATTGCAAAGGAACTTCGTGCGGATCCTGGAATGTTCTCGGAACATAGACCCTCAAGGAAATACAGTCCGTCGCAAAGCAAAGCAATGAAAAGAAAGAAACGAACCGGAAAACGAATCGAACTCCTGCCCGAAACTTCCTCCCCGAAGGAGCATTAGCCGATTCCGTCATTCCCCCCAAACCTCGAGGCAATCGAAATAGACCAACCCCATCAGATAACTTTCCGTACTACGATCCACCAAAGCGACCTTGTTGATTCCGCTCTTGAGTAGCGTTTCCTTCAGGGAAATTTGTTGGCCGTAATAACCGAAATAGAATAAGGCGGAACCGAACGTGCAAGACTCTCCTTTTTTCCGGATTCTTGCGGAGGTAATCGTTTTTCCTGAAGGATCCGTGGACAAATGGTACTTATTGCGGGTATAAATCCAGCCGGGCTCCGGAGAAGAAGTGCAGCTACAAACCAAAACGGCAAACAGAAACATCGGAACGAATCTCATCCCTTATCACCGACCACGATCGTGCAATAATTCCGATACAGAACCGTAAGTATCTGAAGACTGGAGTGATCGACGAGAGCCACTCTCGTGATTCCGTTTTGAAACGCGATCTCCCCCGCCCCCGCATTTCCGATCGAAATCAAAGTCAGAAAATTATGGATACACCCTTCCGCCCTTAGCTCCCGTTTCACGCCCGGATCTTCGTTGATCGTCCCCGGAAATCCCGTCTTAGAATAAAGCAAACCGCTAACAGGACCGCTAGCGCAATTCAGAGTCGAAAACAGAAGCGCAAAACAAAGTAAAAGATTCCCGAACTTCCAAGACCGGAAAAGAAACAAGAACTTGCGATTCACCAACCCCTCCCTTCCGTGCCGACGGAATTCTTTTTTCCCCAAACGATGGTACAAAACGATTGGTACACCAAACCCCCCAAAACCGCAATTTGGTCGTATTCCACAAAAGCGATCTCGGAGATTCCTCCCTTGCGGATGGAGGAATCGATGCTCGCATCTCCGGAGGCAAAAACTCCGAAAAGACTGTATGCGCAGGATTCCCCGAACGAAATCGGATCCGCCTGAGATCTATCCCCCGTCCAAGAACTGGTCTCGAAAAAGAGAATTCCTCCTCTCGTCAAAGACTGCAACGGATTGCTTCCTCCTCGGATCGGATGAGTCTCGATTCCGGGGGAACCCGCGCTCAGAAGATTCCAACCGGAACAACCCATAAACAAAAGTATCGAGAAAAGAATCAGGATGCGAAACATAGGAAATCGAATTTTCATATCATTCCCCCACTACCCTAGTGCAAAAGGAATGATATAGAATCCCGGACAGCCAAGCTTCCTGGGAATATTCTATAAATGCAATTTTTTGAATCGTATCTTTTCGGAAAACTTCTTCCAAGGACGAGTCACCCCACCCGACCAGAGAGAAAATGCTATGCGAACAGGCGACGGATTCCCTTCTGGCATCTCCCCCAGGGAACATACCGCTCGTTGCCCTCTGTCTCCGATAGATCCACTCCCCGCGGAGTACGCTCTGCAAAGGATTCGAATCCCCTTGGAAAGGATGAGTGGAGGAATCCGCACTGACTAACGTGAGAACGTTCGTGCCCGAGCACGCGGACAACCATCCGAAAAGCAAAAACGAAACGGAATGTCGGAGGAGACTCGAAAAAAAGGATCCGAACATGACTGGGAAGAATTTCCAACAAAAAAAAAGTGTAAAGAAATTTTTAAAACCCTACTTAAACGAAGTCCCATTTCGAGCCGGAGATCTCCAGAATAAAATCCGGCCCGAAGGCGAGACTAGGAGTGCGGAAACCTTTTCCCCCTTTTCGATTCAGGACTTTCTTTACTGCGGCCAAGGAGGACTCGATCGTAAATTCGTAACCTTCTTTGCACTCCAATAACAAAGTCTCCGACTTTCCTCCGGGAGACTTCACTCTTCCCCAAACTTTCGCGCGCACGTTACTCCTTGTTTCTTCGTCGGGTCCCGTTATGAGTAAACCCAAAAGCGCCTGCAATACGTTCAGAACCGGCCCGAGTTTCAACAAAAACAGAAACGGTCTTAAGAACTTCATCGCTCGGACTTGCCCTTTGGAAATTTCCGTAAAGACCTGAACGTTCTGGATTCCGGTCGATATGGCTGCCGTAAATACGTCTCCCCAGGGAATGCCGTAGACCGTATAATTCTTCCCATTCAGAGAGAGTTCGAGCTTCGAACTCAAATGAGGAACTCCCACCAATTCCCCGTTCCGCCTTACTTTGGATCCGTAAGGAAGCTGGGCCAGGGCGCTTTTTGCGGTTCCGGGGGAAACCTGATTCATCCCGACAAATGCCAACTCCAATTGCTCGGCGGAAGAGAGCTGCCTTTTCAAGGCGGCAGCCACGCAATCTGTGGGAACGATATCGAATCCTACGCCGGGAAGAAGCAAAATCCCCGCTTCTTCCGCAAGAGCATTCATTCCGAACAGAGCTTGAAAGACCGGAATTTCCCCCGTAAGATCCAGGTAGTGAACCTTCTCCGCAATGCAGGCTTGGGCCATAGGAATGGACGTGGTAACAAAAGGACCCGCGCAATGCAATACCAAGGAAAATGAACGAATGTTCATCCGAACTACGTTCGGATCCTCCAAATCGAAAATCCTATATTCGAGCCGGAGTTCCTTGGCCAAGGATTCGATTTTAGGTGCGTTACGCCCCGCCAGAACCGGCTTCATACCCCGGGAAACCGCTCTCCTTGCGATCAGCTCTCCCGTATATCCGTTCGCTCCGTACAAAAGCCAGCCTTGTGTCATAAGCAGGAGATCATCCGGAAGGATTTCGATTTCGTCAACCGCATATACCCTAAGAACTATTTTTTCGGCCGCTCGTTACGTAAAAAAAACCGAATCGAGCTCCACGATTCGTTTTGGATTGACCGTTCCAATTTGGATGGATATCCTAGGGTGAGAACCGGAGCTTATGGAAAAAATAAACCTGATTACGATCGCCATCCCTTTCTTCTTTTTACTCATCGGCTTGGAGCTGGGCTTTTCGTGGTACAAGAAGAGAGGATTGTATCGACTCAACGACTCGATCAACGATCTGAGTGCGGGAGTCTCCAACCAAATCTTCGTAATCCTATTCAAAGCGATCACGTTCGCGGCTTATATATGGGTTTATGAAAACTGGAGGATCGTGGACCTTCCTTCTTGGCCGAGCGATCGAGTTTCCTGGATGCCGACCGCGGACTTTCTGGGAGTTTCCTCGCAAGCCTGGTCTTGGATTGTGGTATTAGCCGTCTGGGTGTCCTGCTTCGTATTATACGACTTCGCTTATTATTGGAACCATAGACTCAGCCACGAAGTGAACTTCCTTTGGGCGGGACACGTCGTCCACCACCAAAGCGAAGAATACAATCTTACGGTGGCTCTCAGGCAGGCCAGTTTTCACATGCTTTTCTCCTGGGTATTTTACGTCCCTCTTGCGTTACTGGGATTTTCACCTATCGTATTACTTCTGAACGGCGAATTGAATCTGATCTATCAATTTTGGATCCATACAAAAGCGGTAGATAAACTACCATCCTGGTTCGAAGCAGTATTTAACACTCCGTCCCACCACAGAGTCCACCACGGAATCAATCCGAAATACATAGACAAGAATCACGGAGGAACCTTGATCGTATTCGACAAATGGTTCGGTACTTTCCAAAAAGAGGAAGAGATCCCGGTGTACGGGACGGTAAAACCGTTACGCAGCTTCAATCCGATTTGGGCCAACCTCCATTATTGGTGGGAAATGCTCGAAATCTCCTGGAAATCCCCTCGTTGGGCGGACAAGATCCGGATCTTCTTTGCCATGCCGGGCTGGAGACCCGCCGAGCTGGGGGGCCAATTCCCGATCCCGGAAGTAAATTCTGCTACATTCAAAAAATATGATGTATCTCTGCCGGGCGGGCTGACGGCATACTCGCTAGTCTGGTTTGCGGCCACAGTGATCGGGACCTTTGCCATGTTGGTAAAAATCGCCTCCATACCGACAAACGTGCAATACACGATCTTTTTCCTGGGTCTCGTTTCCCTATTGACGATCGGCGGGGTCCTGGATCTGAAACGATGGACCCTATTCGCCGAGCCCCTCAGATTGGCCGCATTAGTCGCGACGGCTTTCATTTTCGGATTCGACAGTGTAGGAATGGCCGTCGTTATAGGATCTTGCGGATTCTCTCTAGTTTGGTTCCTGTACTACAGACAATATTTTTCCTACTGGAAAGACATCGATCCCGCAAAAGAAATCCGAAGCCGAACGGCTTAATCGAAAGACTTCGGAACTTCCCCGTCTTTCCTGCGAATTCGATTTTCCGGTCGCTGGAAAGACGGAGCGATTTTTTTTCCTTCTCATTTCCACCCGTCCCGGGTGTACTTCTTAAGAAATGGAAAATTCGATCCTTCATGTTTTCTTAAAAAATCCCGTACTAGGGTCGGTAAAAACCAGGCTGGCGTCTGACATCGGCGATGCGGCCGCGTTGGAAGTTTACCTGGCCTTGGTGGAAGCGACGCGCTCCGTCGTAAAAAAAATCCCCGTTGCGAAGACTCTTTGGTTCGATACCTTTCTACCGGAAAAAAAGGACCTAGGAGATTGGGGTTCCGGCGAAGTCTCTCTTCGCATCCAGGAAGGAAGGAATCTCGGGGAAAGAATGAGAAATTCCTTTTTGGATTCCTTTAAAAAAGGATATACTTACTCCGTTTTGATCGGAAGCGATTGTCCCGAATTGCAGGAGCTCCACCTCCGGGAAGCCTTCCGCTTGTTGGGGGAAAACGAAATCGTGTTCGGACCTGCTCTGGACGGAGGTTATTATCTGATCGCTCTGAAAGAGGACCTTCCGGATCTTTTTCGAGAAATCCCATGGAGCACGGAGAAAGTTTTTGCCGAAAGCGTAAAAAGAGCGAAGTCCTCGAAAAAGAAGGTCGGTCTTCTGGAGACACTCTCCGATCTCGACGATCTCGAGGACCTGAAAGAGGCCGAAGCGAAAGGACTGAAAATTTGGAGAACGAATTTCTAATAAAGAGGAAGATTTCCGTCATCGTTCCCGTCTGGAACGAAGAAAAATATCTTCCCGTACTTTTGGAAGCGCTGGACACTTCTCTCAAATCGGATCCGAATTTGGAAGTTCTTGTCGTGGACGGAGGGAGTACGGATCGGACCCGCAAGATCGCCGCGAATTACGGAGTAAAACTTCTCAAGTCCGAAATCAGGAGCCGCTCCGCCCAATGCAACTTGGGTGCAATCTCCGCGGCGGGAGATATTTTATTTTTCCTGCATGCGGATTGCCTACCTCCCTTCGACTTTCCCGATCGGATCCGAACGAATACGGATCGTAAAATCAGATCCGGTTGCTTTCGAATCCGTTACGAATCGGGAAATCTGTGGCTACGCTGGAATGCGAAATACAAGGACTGGGATTGGAACCTTCTTCGTTTCGGAGACCAAGGACTTTTTATGGAAGCCTCCTTGTTTCGGGAATGCGGAGGATACAAAAAAGAATGGAAAGTCATGGAAGATGCCGAGATCGTCCGAAGAATCCGCAAGTTGACTTCTTTCAAAGTTCTGGACTCGAGTATAACCGTTTCGCCCCGTAAATTTTACGAAATCGGAACGATACGATTGCAATTCTCTTACTTGGTCTGCTCTTTTCTATTTTTAGCGGGGATGGGGCCCGAGTGTTTGGAAAAAGCGTATCGGATCCTTGTCGGCTCCGAAAAGAAATCCGTACGCTTTCATTAGAAAATCCGGATTTGAATCCTATCAAAAGGCCTTGGCTTGCTAGGTATTTTCCGTTGACTTGGATCTTCCGTACGGTTTACTGTACGAAACGTCCGATCCGCTCGGATTCGCGCGAATTCTCGGACGGAAAAAAAACCCTCGGATTCCTTTCCGATATCAGGTATCGCGTGAAACAGATTCGTATCCTTCTTGTCACTTCCCTTCTACTCGTAAACGTTTCCGTTTTTTCGGAAGAAGCTCCTCAAACTCCCCCTGCGGAAACGACGACCGCTTCTCCGGAAGAACAGTCCTTATCGACGGTGAAAAAATTGGTCGGCTTCATCCGTTTTAAGAAAAACGACAAAGCGTTAGCCCTGATCCACGTCGGCCGCTTTTCCGAACTGCTAGTCGGACACCATAAACTCACTCTGGCGGAAAAGAAAGACTTCGAAGAAGCGGTCGGAAAATACATCGAAAACAAGGCCTTTCCGATCGCCGTTCAGTATTTCGACAAGATCGATATCACGTATGAAAAACCGATCCTAAAGGATAAGAAGATTCGGATCGGATCCTCCATTTTATACAAAGGCTCGGACCAGATCACGTTTGCCTGGATCCTATCCGAAATAGACGGAAACTGGTACATTACGGATTTTGAAACGGAAGGAAAGTTGGCCACGGACATCAATCGTACCAAAAACATAGAACCTTCCCTGAAAAAGAACGGAGTCAAAGGAACGATCCTCTCAATACTGAAAGCGGCAAAAAGCTGATGAGAAAATTCCTTTCTCGAACAACGGACGCGGTTCTCACCCGTCCGGTCACCGCATCGATCTGCCTACTTGCTTTTCTGGGGCTTTCCGCCTATTATACGACGCGTCTTTCCATAAACAGCAACAACCTGGAATTACTACCGCAAAACAATCCTTCCGTAATCATCACTAGAAAAGTCATAGAGATGGTGGGAGGAAGCGGATTTTATACCGTCGTACTGAAATTCAAAGACGAGAAGGGAATGACGGACCATCTCGCAAAAGCTTTCCGCGCCAAACGGGATGGAAATCAGGAACTCCAAAAGAAAGAACTGAATCTTGCCGAGTCGGCCAAACAAAAGAACCTTTCCTATTATAAGGAGAGGGAAAGGGCTCTAAAACAAGCCTCCGAAACTTTGGCGAAATCCTTTTTGGCGGACAAGGAATTCGTCCGTTTCGTCTCTTATCGTTACAATGTTTCCTTTCTCCAGGATAGGCTCCCCCTATTCCTCAAGACGGAAGACCTGGCGGAAATACGCAAACGGGTCAAACGGAAGATCGACGAGGAAGTGGAACGGGCAAATCCTTTCTTCATAAAACTTACCGACGAGGAATACAACCCGGACTTCACGGACATCGTATCCAAATATCAGAGACTGGCCAAGCGTGATATATTCGACGAATATAATATATCTCCCGACAAAGGAATGCTTCTCCTTTTGATCAAACCGACCGGTTCTTTCGTGGACATAGATTTCGACAAACGTCTGGACAAAAGGATCCAATCCATCGTCGCCGATTCCGGCCTGGAAAAGGAAGGCATTTACGCGGGATATACCGGAACCTACAAACTGAACCAGGACGACTACGAGACCCTGATCGGCGCATTAAAACCGATCGGAATCGCTTCGTTTGTGGGAATCACTCTCCTATTGTTGCTCTTTTTCCGGAATCCCTTGTTCATAGCGATGCTTCTCTTTTCGCTTTTTTCCGGACTCTTAATCACGTTCGGAATCACCGGATTTTTCATCGGGGAATTGAATAGCATCACCAGCATCATCGGATCCATCCTGATGGGACTCGGAATCGATTACGGAATCCAATTCCTTTATCGATTCCGGGAGGAATTCACCAAGAAACAGGATTTGGTCCGGTCCATTAAGGACACCATTTACCACACAGGAGTCGCCTCGTTAAGTTCGGCACTAACGACCACTTCGGCATTCGTCGTGCTTTCCTTTTCCGATTTCAGAGGCTTCAGCGAATTCGGAATCATCGCGACTTACGGGACTCTGGTCATCGCGGTCACCATGTACGCGGTCACCGCGGTTCAGATCACCCTACTTTTAAAATGGTTCCCCGGACTCTCTCGAGTATTTTTGTTAAACGAAGCGCAACAGACTCCCTCCGGAATCCTGAGAAAGTTCTATTCCAGACCGGGACTACTAGCGGCCGCGGTTCTGATTTTCGTACTGGTTTTAGGAGCTTTCGCACCGAAAGTGGAATTCGACGTGAACGGTCGAAACCTACTCGTCGAAAATCAGGAATCCGTAAATCTCTACGACGAAATTTCGGATAGATTCGATATCTCCTCGGATCCTCAGGCGATCGTAGTGAATACTCTGGAGGAATCTGAAGCCGTATTCGATTATATGAATCCCGTTCCGGAAAAAATATCCGGTTCCGTGGACCAGGTGGTTTCCCTCTGGAATTTCGTACCTCCTTACGGACAGCAGGTAGCCAACCGCAAAATTCTGGACCAGATCCAAAAGGACATGAAACCGGTTAAGCCCGCCTTCTTGAAACCGGAACAGAGAAAATACCTCCCCAAAGCCAAGGTTTTTCTTTCCGTCAAGCCGTACGGATACCGGGAAGTCCCGGATTATTTCGCGACTCAATTTACGGAAATTCCCACCTCTAAGGAAAAGGGATACATAGTCTTTCTGTATCCGAAAGTCGCATTATGGCACGGAGGAAAACTCCTGGAGTTTTTTGCCGCCGTCGGTCAATTGGAGGTGCCGAAAGTTTCTCGCAGGAACTTGAATACGATCCTCTATTCCACCGGAATCGCGGGAAAAGGATTTATCGATCCGGCCAAGGAGAAGTATTCCAAAGCGGAAGAAAAGACGCTTCTTTCCGCTTTGAATTCCTATTCCAAGGAGAAACTTCTCTCTCTCAAAATTTTACCGGGCACGGTGGACACGATTTTGGAACACCGTCCGTACAAAAGCGTATCCGAAGTGAGATCCTTTACGTTCAAGACAAGTACGGCGGGAAGCTTGATGCTATTCGCGAACCTGATCCTGATCGTGCAAAAGGAGGGGTTTGCCGCCTTCTTTATCACTCTATTCCTCGTGGTCGTAGTATTAATTCTTTTTTATAGAGCCTTCCTACCTGCCGTACTTTCGCTGATTCCTTTACTGCTCGGAATTTTGATCACAGTAGGCTTTATGACCTTGATAGGATTGAAGCTGAACTTTATGAACGTATTGGTATTTCCCGTGGTGATAGGATACGGAATCCAGAACGGAATCTATATCTATTACCGCTATAGGGAAGACCACGATATCGTGAGAGCCATGGCAATGGTCGGTCCTGCAGTCATCGCTTCCACCCTCACCACCCTGGTCGGATGGAGTGCGCTCCTGTTAGCGGACCAACGCGGTTTGCATTCCATCGGAAAAGTGGCGACGATCGGAATCGGCGCCTGCTTGTTGATCGCCTTGACCCTATTGCCCGCGATACTAGAACTCGCGTATCGATCCCGTAAATCCGAAGCATCGGAAACGGTTCCTTTGGGACTCGAGTCGGAGGAAGAAGAACCTAGCTTGCCCGCTCCCGTCGAACCGCCGCCGCCCCGGGAGAAGCCCTCGATCGCCAAAGCCAAAGCTAAGAAAAAATCCGGTGGCAAGACCCCAAAAAAGAAAAGCCGATGAACCTATATCTAAAACGAATCCTTTCTCTAGTATTTTTTTTGCTCCTAACCGTTTCCAACTGTACGGTTAGTTACGTGAAAGAATCCCCCGATCTCACGAAATCCCTAGCTAGGTTCAAACGGTTGGTGGTCGTGATGGATCTTAAGTCCACCTTGGGTTCTGCGGAATCCAAAATGGCGAAAGCGATGTCGGAGCAGTATCTAGCCCATCACAGGGAATTCATCGTTTATCCCAATCCTAAAAATTCGGGAGAAACCTGTACGGACATTCCGGGAAAGGCCCAAGGGATTTTTCTACTCAAGATGACCGAGGAAATCTCCGGCTCTAAAATCAAACTCTCCGCTCTAGGACAGTTGAAAAGTTGTCCCGGAAATTCCGTACTGTGGGAAGCCCTGGCCTCCTCCTCTTACTCCACTACGGAGGCGGAAGAACAGTCTTTACGAAAGACTTATACCCAAAAATTCGGCGAGTCCGTCGGCCCTAAGGCCGCTCCTTATTATCACCTGCTTAGAGCCCTGTTCGACGAGATTACCGGCCCGGTATTAAACGAAGCGGAACAGGACGAAAAGATAGAGATAGAATCCCAAACCTGAATTCGAATAGTGTTCGGTATGAATCCGAAAACTTCTTCTTGACCTGAACCGCCTCTCCGTTCGTATAAACTCTCCGGGAAATTTCCCGGAGAAGGAGCGCGACAGCGATGATCTTGGTTTCTAAGGTAATTACGGGACTTTTCTGGTTTCTTTGGTTTTCCGTACTCTTCCAAGCGATCCGAATTTTTCCCCAACTCGACGCTTGGATCATGCTTGCAGGTTGGGTGATTTTAGGTCTGCACGTTTTGGAAACCGGAATCTACTCGATTCGTGCCCCGCAAAGAGGAGGCTTTCGGTGGAACGATGCGATTCAGGTTTTACTGTTCGGGGTTTTCCATCTGATCCCCGTAAGTTTTTCCGACAAGAAAGAATAACGGAACAAAGGCCGCACGAAAAACGCCGGACCGAATCACCTTTCGGATTCGTCCGGTAGGTTCCTAAACGTAACCGATCTCCGCGGACAAGGGCATCTTACTCTTTACAAAAACTCCGTTGCCTCTGGCGGCCTCTTTGCCTCTCGAATCATATAGCACGGATTCGGCGATGATCTGATTTCCTAGATTCTGCAAAACCTTCCCCCGCGCGGTCATGGATCCGTCCTTAATCGCTCGAGTGAGTTGGAGTTGGAACGTAAGCGTAAGCACAAAGACGTCCTTTACGATCGAATTCGCGGCAAAAAAAGCCGCATCATCCAGCGCTTTAAAATAAACCGATCCATGAACGGACTGCGCAGCATGAAAGAAATCTTCGCGAACCGGAATTTCCACTTCCGCCTCCATCCGGGAGATCCTGATTGTAGGCTTAAAAAAAACGTTAATCGGCGCTTTTCCGTGGTACATATTTTCCAGCTTGCGGTAGTGTTCATCCCAGATCGTGTCGCTCATAAATCTCCTTATTTTAACGTCGCGAATTTTTCGCGAATCAACTTACGTACATGCGACGCAAGTTCCCTGTTTTTCAACGAATGCATCGCCCAATTATAGCTTACGACGAGTGCAATCACTTGATCGGCAAATTCGGCTCCGCCGGATTTGGATCCCTTCCGTTCCTCGCTCAATTCGGCCGTCATAAATCTACGAAAAAGATTGAAGAGTCTCCTGATTTCACCGTTGACCGTGTCGCTCAGGGAATCCCCTTCCATGGAAACCCGTCCGAAAAAACAACCTCCGGGAAAGACTTTCCCGTCCACATACTGGATCCAGGACTCGCAAAATGTCCTTGCCCTCCCCGTTCCTGAGGGCTTCTTCCTAGCGGGTTGAATGACATGCTCGCTAAAAACGCCCATCGCATAACGGATCGTTTCGATCTGAAGAGCCTCTTTCGAACCGAAAGGACCGTGCAAGCCGGCTTTGCTCATGCCGGTGGACTTCGCAAGTTTGCCTATCGTAAGATCGTTGAGCCCGTGTAAAGAGGCGTAATCGGCCGCAGCCGCAAGGATCTTTTTTCTGGAATCGGCGATCTCCATCTATTTTTCCAGATTGCACACGATAAAATGGAACCGCAAGAAAAAAAAAAACGAACGAACGTTCGGGTGAATGTATTTTTTTGATTTACGAACGAACGTTCGTACGTTATATCTTCAGAGACTATGGAACCTAAACATTACTTTCTTTTGGCTTCAACCATGGGAGCGATCGCTTCTACATTACTCGTCAAGGACGTCCTTTTACCCCGGGGGAAAGGAAGCTTTACGAAAACTCTGCAGGGTCTACTGCTCGTGCACGTCTTTCGCTTTGTAGGAATGTCTATGTACATACCGAATGTGGTAGGTCCGGAAATGCCGCAGGCTTTCGTCTTCCCCGCCGTATGGGGAGATTTTACCGCCGCCTTGTTGGCATTATTCGCTTACCTACTACTTTCGCGCGGCTCGAGGCTTGCAATACCCGCGGTTTGGATCTTCAATATAGAGGGCTTCGTCGACTTGCTCTATGCTGCCGTCCAGGCATTGACTCTACACATAGCAGCTCATGCGGGGTTGATGTTCATTATTTTCACAGCATATGCGCCTCTGCTGGTGGTGATCCATATCACGGTATTCCGTTTACTCCTGCGCAAACGGGATACCGCGAAGGTCGAATGAGAAATACGGAAACTCCGAAACGAGTCGACTTGCAGACTGTCGACTCGTCACTGAATCTTAGGCAATGCTCCCAGGATTTCTCCGTATTCTCTCGCCATATTCCGAACGATTTCCCCAGCCGGAAGCACGGAGTCGATCTGGGCAACTCCCTGACCGGCAGACCAGATGTCCTTCCACCTCTTAAATTCCTGGTCTATACTTGTGGAACGATTCGCGTGAAAATCGTCCCCCGCCTTTTCCACGGATCGCTTCAACCAGTTGGCGGGAATTCCGGAGATCTTTTCGGTATAAACGATCTCTTCCGGAGGGGAGTCCACGATCATTTGCTTGTATTCTTCGGAGGCAGCGGCCTCTTTGGACGCGATCAAACGGGTTCCGATATAGACCGCATCGGCGCCTAAGGAAAGTGCAGCCGCCATTTGCTGGCCGCCGCTAATCGCTCCGGCGGCAAGAACGGGAAGACCGACTTCCTTTTTTAGGTATGGAATCAGACTGAACGGAGAAATCGCTCCGGCATGGCCTCCTGCTCCCTGTGCAACGGCAACCAATGCGTCGGCTCCCGACTTAGCTACGATATTCGCATGCTTCAAAGTCGTCACGTCGCAGAACACTTTCGTGCCTACAGACTTAGCTTCTCCCACGATACTCCTCGGACTTCCCAAGCTCGTGATGATCAATTCCACTTTGAACTCCAACAATAATTCGAAATGCTTGGCCCAGTTCGGATTATGATCCTTGTGCAGAATCAAGTTAACACCGATAGGTTTTTTGGTTCTGGAACGGATTTCTTCCAGCCCTCTTCTTAATTCCTCTATCGTTCTATAATTTTGGGAGGGGAAGGTTCCCATTCCTCCCGCCTCCGACACGGCTACGACCAAATCGGGATAAGAGACCAGAAACATGGGAGCTCCGATGATCGGCAAGTCGATCCGAAGCATATCTGTGATGGGAGTGCGTATTTTCATAGAGGAGATGCTTTCCACACGGCGTCGTCGAATCCATCTTTTTTTTCTCGCAGTCCGGAAATCGAATGTTAGTCTGGGTTCGCTATGATCGTAACCGTCTCTTCCTATAAAATCCTTCCCGAAAAAATCGACGAGTTCCGGCAGATCAGTACGGAACTTGCCTCGGAGTCCCTGAAAGAAGTCGGAGTGTACAGATTCGACTTTCTGCAAAACGACGGAGACGATGGCAGATTTTTATTAATCGAAGCGTACGAAAGCGAATCTTCTCGGAAGGCCCATTTAGAAACCCCTCATTTTTTGAATTGGAGACGCGCCGTGCCGGAAATGTTTTCCCAAGGAACCACAACGGTTCCTTACAAGCCCGTCTTTCCTCCGATTTCCGATTGGAAAAAAACGTAAAACGTTCGGCCCGAGCCGGATTTTTTCGTACGCTTCTCCGATTCGAAAGGGACCTTATTATACAAACCTCGGACGAAAAAAAACCGAAACTCCCAAACTGTAACGGTTAAAGTTACGTTTTTTCTTCCAGTTCGAAATTTCCGAGGTCCAAGAATTAGTATGATTCAATTCGCAAATTCCGACCTTCACGGCAAAAACGATCCGGCATTCTTCCGCAAAGCCCCTCTCTTACCCGACGAGGATTCCCGTTCCGTCGGCGACGAATCGGAACTTTTGGACGCATATTCCAATTCCGTAATCAAGGCGGTGGATCGAGTGGGTCCGGCAGTCGTGCATTTACAGGTGGAATCTTCCGCCGGGGGACAAGGCGGAAGCGGCTCCGGATTCCTACTGACCCCGGACGGATTCGTCGCGACCAACAGTCACGTCATTCACGGTGCGTCCAAAATCCGGGTACGACTTTCCGACGGATCCTCCACGGAAGCGGAACTTGTGGGAGACGACCCGTTTACGGATGTCGCCGTACTCAGGATCCGGGGAAACGGATACAGTCACGCGGGCTTCGCCGATTCAGGAAAATTGAAAGTAGGACAACTCGTCATCGCCATCGGCAACCCGTACGGATTCGAATCCACGGTGACCGCGGGAGTGGTCAGCGCCCTAGGAAGAACTCTCCGGTCTAGAACGGGAAGACTCATCGATAACGTTATCCAGACGGATGCCGCTTTGAATCCGGGAAATTCCGGAGGTCCCTTGGTCGATTCCTTAGGAAGAATCGTCGGTATCAATACCGCGATCATTCTTCCGGCCCAAGGGATCTGCTTTGCGGTAGGCTCTAGCACGGCGGAATACGTGATCACCAGATTGATCACCCACGGAAGCGTAAAAAGAGGATATCTAGGAATCGGAGGACAGAACCAGACGATCCCCTCCGCAACTCGTAGCATGAATCGTCTACGTCAGGAAAGCGGAGTCTTGGTGCAGAGCGTGGAGTCCGGTTCTCCGGCGGATCTTTCCGGTATTCGGAATGGAGATCTCGTAATCCACTTATCGGATCGGGAAATTCTAGGAGTGGATGATCTCCATAAGATCTTGGACGAATCGAGCATAGGCAGAAAGTTGACCGTCCGGTTGATACGCGATAGTTCTCTGAGAACCTTTTTCGTGGAACCCAGAGAACTAAAGTAGTTTTTTTTAAAGTTCCGGAACGTCCATTAACAGGAGTTCCGAATCTTCCAGGGCCTTCACTTCCAGCACGTCGTCTAGAGCAAAACCTGCCCCGTCTCTAGGAAGGAGGTCCACTCCGTTGATCTGCACTTTTCCGCCGATCAGGAACGCGTACACTCCGCCCTTCTTATTCTTACGCTCGTATTCCAAACGAACGCCTGCGTCCAGATTTCCCAAGGAAAACCAAGCGTTTTGATGGATCCAGAGCGATTCCGAATTCTGATCGGGAGAAACCACGACTTGAAAACGGTTTTTCCTCTCTTCGACGGAATACGTTTTTTGGGCGTATCTAGGAGAAACGGATCTTTTTTCCGGAATCACCCAAATCTGAAGCAAGCTCAAGGGCTCGGAGGCGGAATGATTGAACTCCGAATGCAATATCCCGGTTCCCGCGGACATGACCTGTACTTCTCCGGCACGGATGACTCCGTTCGTTCCGATACTATCCTTGTGCTCCACCGCGCCTTCCAACGGAATGGTGATGATCTCCATATCTTGGTGAGGGTGCATCGGGAATCCCGTGCCTCCCGCGATCGTATCATCGTTTAACACCCGTAAGGCTCCGAAATGAATCCTAGATTCGTCCGTATAGGAACCGAAACTGAACGTGTGCTTGGATTTCAGCCAGCCGTAATCAACCTTTCCCCTAGTTTCCGACTTGTGCAACACTGCTTCCATGAAATCCTCCTTTTCCCGTTTTTTCCGGGATATCAATTAGACGCATTCTAAAAAAGATGGTTCAACAATAAAGTATTTGGGTTTAAAAAAACCGTACTTATTCCTTTACCGGAGTACCCAAGATAGCGATGCAACGGATGTAGACAAGAGGGGGGAGAAAAAAATATTTCGTAAACACTTCGCCGTTCGCCAAAGATTCCGTGCCAGGTGGAGACTTTGCGATCGCATTGTCGTATGCGGTTTGCAGATCCGGTTCGAAGGAACCGAAATAGATCGGAAAAAACCAGCCTACGCAATCCTCCCCTTCCACCCTAGATTCGGATAAGGACTGCTTCTCCGTTATGGGTCGAAAGCGATCGATCTGGAAAAAGAGTTTTTCCGGGCTGGCGCAGTTTAGGCAGAAAAGGAAAAGAACGGAAAAAAAGAGAACGACGTTCCGACGGCTTCTCATCTCGAAATCTCCAATCCGTACCGGACCCTAAGGCAACGATTACCGAAACCCAAATCGGTCTTAAAAACCTCCAGGTCCCTTACATGAGTCGCGTTCGGACTTTTTTTCCGGATCCTTTCCAGTAAGGTTTCCAGATTTTCCTTACAATCCGATTCCTCCTGTTTGTACAAACCGCTCCTCACGTCCGGAGGAACTTCCTTCATTCTTATATTATCGAAATAAAATAAGGTGGAGGTATAACAATCTCCCAGGAATAAAAATAGGATGAAAGCGAAAGCCCTTCCCTTCATACGGAAATGATGGAATCCTAAACGGAAGGCTTTTGCAAGAAATTTCTGCGGGAATCTTCGCGTATCTAAAACAGAAAATCCAAGAGCCCGATACCGCAACCGGAAACGAATCCCAACAAACTACCGTTGATCCGTATTTTCTCCAGAACTCTTCTCGTTTTCGCCTCGAGATTGATCCGGAATTGCCTAGGTTCCAGACGCTTCAATCCTCTTGCCACCTGCTCTCCCAGGTATCTTGAGACGCTCGCATTCGTCCTCTCTCTTAGAAATTCCAGAACGGAACGGATCGGACCGTATTCCCTTAAATTTTCCATTTTCTTAATATCTTCCACATGAAGAGCGATTAGATCCGTTAACATGCGATTGAGTTGGTCTTTTCCGAAATCCGTTAAGGAACGAACCGCCTCCTCCTTTTTGGATTCGGGAAGATCGTTCCAGGAACCTATGTATAAATCCGCGCAATCGGAAAACAGGGAAAATATCTCGAAAAGAACCGTGTCTTCTTCGGAGTCGAATTCCTGATCCTCTTTTAGGCCGGCTCCGAATTCCCGAATCCTTTTTTGCGGGTCCAACAACCATACCAACGGTTTGGCCAAGAAGGAAAGACTGCGCGTGATCCTATCGATTCGGTCCTTAAAATCCTCCTGGTCCGCAGCCTTGACCAGAGCCTCTCCGACCAAGAAACGAACGGTTCCCAGGATTTCCTTTCTTCTACTCAAATCTTTTAGGATTTCTTGGTCTGCTCCGGAAAAGCGGAAATTAGTAAGATATCTGACAATGTCCTCTTCCACCTTTTCCCAAACCAGATCCAGGGCCTTACCGATCCTTTCGGACCCGCCTAGATTTTCTTGGAGCAGCGTGGACAGAGCCGCAATCTGTTCCGGGTCGTCCAGAATACGGTCCATATACTCCCGCAATTTTTCCTCGTTCACCAGATCGGAAGAGACCCATTTTCCTATTTCCTCGGCGATGGTTTCACTCTCCGTTTCCACCGCCCGGTATGTTTTCCATACGGCAAACCAATCGCAGACGGCACCCACCAGCCCTCCTTCCAATCCGTGAAGGAGCACGCCTCCCCAAGGGAACCGATCCCATTTTCCGAAGAACCCCCAGAACAGCAGCCCTCCGAAAAGAAACAAAAGAAAATTGGAAAGTAGCTGGAGTCTCGCGTAAGGTCTGTCTCTTGCTCCCGCGCTCATATCCTTAAGACTCAACGAAAGAACCACCTTCCTTTTACCAGCGAAGCCAGGATAAACAGTAAGGGAAGAAGGTACATAATGCACGTAAGCCAAATCGAATTTCCCTTGGAAAACTTCAGATCGAAGTGATCCTCTTTAGAACAGAGGAGGATTTCGTTCCTTTGGGTTTGGAACAGGATTCCTCCGTTCGCATCCCACCATTTCGGGAAAAAACTTCTGCGAACCAAATAACAATACTTAGGCGAAGATACTTCCGTCTTATCCTTTAGGTTTGTCGCGGGGCGCGGATCCTCTTCGGAAACGATCCGTTCGTCGGAGAGAATTTTAGACGGAACCGGCCATTCGGGCAACGTAACGGATTCCTGCAAAAGCTTTCCAGGTACGGGAAAGAAGAGCCCCAAAAACTCGGATCGGTCCATAAAAGGAAGATTTCCGTATTTTTCCCGGATTGCAGCCTTCCAATCCTCCTTATTCGGCGGAGTATTGATGACCAGAATCCCCTTGAACCATTTGTTCAGATCTCCCCCTGCGGCCTCTATCTCGTTCTTTCCGATCCTCGCAAATACGATGCCCGGATCCAAGCCCTCGTACAGGATCGCCTCGTTCGTGCTATGGAGAAAACGCTTCGGGCGTAATCCTTTTCCGCCGCTCAATTCTTTGTAATCCGCGACGCCCCAGGCTTTTTCTTTCAGACGGGAAAGGTCCGCACCCGAATCCTTGACGGAAAACAGATACAACGAGCTCTTATCTTCGGTTTCCTTTTCGTATCGGGCGTTCGCGTGTTCCGGAGTCGCCAAGGGTTGGATCCCCTCGGAATTCACCCATCCGTCCACCAACGAGAACTTATCAGGATTCGACTTTAGAATTTTATAAAGTTTCTTCGTCGATCCCAAAATATAAGAGGTCCCGGTAGATTGCAGATAACGATACAACCCTTTGCCGGCTTCCTCCGGAGAAAGCTCTTCCTCATAGACGCCTTCCTTTTTCCAAGCAGTCCAAGGCAGGAATCGACTCAGATAAGGCTGGACGGCAAGAGAAGTCAAGGACGCCTCCGCTTCCATTCCGATCAGATTCCTATGACCCGCTCTTCGGATCAGAAGTCCTAAAGTAAAGGGGCTGTCCCCCCATTTTTTGCGGGAATCCGTTTCGGGAAATATTTTGGAATTCTTAGGCAGTTCGGAAAGAGTCTTTTCCACTTCCTGCATTTCCAGTGCGGACAAACTTTCCTTTAAAAAAGCCGAATTCTCTTTCCATTCCAATTCGGGATGCCAGAGAAAAAACCGAAGCAAAGCAAAGAACAATAAACCGCCGATGGAATATTGCGCCAAGAGTTTGTATTTGAAATTCTTCAACAAATGAACGGCGGTTTCCAGAGCGGACAACGTCAAAAAGAGCAGAGAAAGATCCAGAGCCCTATACCAGGGAAAGCCTATGCCGGGAAAAAATTTGCCGGGGGAAGTATCCACTCCCATCCAGTAAAAGATCAAGCTCGCAAAAAAGACGAACCTGGAAGCGGGAGGAAAAATCTTCCTCCTTAAAACGGACCGGATCCCTAGGAGGAACAAAGCCGGAAACACTGCCTGGATCCAGTACAATCCGAGAAGGAAATTCGAGAGAAAAGCCAAAATTCCTTTGCCTTCCCAAATCGGTGCGAGGGCTCCCGGGCCGAGGATCGAGATCAGTCCCGGATTGGTCTCCATCGGAAATGTCTCCGCCCGATAGGAGGAGTATTTCAGAAAATTCCACCATACGGGAGCGGCGATCAATATAGGGATAAAAAACGCCAAGGCAAACGCTCGTTTTCCCAATTCCTCGCCGAGAAAAAGAAAATAGATCAATAACGATACGACGTAAAAAAGGGAAGAGGGAAAATCCGAATAAAAAACGCAGGCGCTTACGACCACATATTTGGAAAGCGCGGAGATTTTTCCCGTGGTTCTGTATTTCTCGAGATAATAAAATCCTAATAAACTCCAACTCAGGCCGAAAAATCCGGTTACCGTTCCGCTAAACAACCCGACGAGAGAAAGTCCGAAAGGTTCTTCCCCGGAACAAAGAAAGAAAAACAGGAGTCCGGACATGGCCAGCATCACGGTATTGGCCTTATGGTTGGTTTCGCTTAATAACAAAAGACTGAATTTAATGAAAGCGTATGTGAACAGAAGGACGGAAAGCAGGATACCGACGTTGAACGAAAGGGTAAGTGGAGCCCAAAAAAGGAGGGACTTGTGCAGCAGAGCGACCGTGAAATAAAAGAAAGGAGGTTCGAAGTAAAAAACCGGCATTCCGGAAAACCATCTCGTATCGTATCCCAAGGATTCTCCGCCGGAAAGAAGAGAATCATAAGTTTCCGCAAGATGGGTTTGCGCGTGAAGACTCCAGCCGGATAAGGCTTCGGAAGTCAGTAAAAATCTGAATTTCAGGATGATTACGAGAAAGGAGGCAAGAAGGAGAAGAGGCCTCCGCCAAGCCGGGGCGAGTCTCCACTTCTTAAATTGAAAAGCCATTGCGAGAAGGTACGGAAAGCGGGTCGACTTGACAAGCAAAACTAGGGAAAATCATCCCCAGTTCCCGATCGGCTCGCAAAATGAAAATCGGCCCCAAGGAGGAATTACTCCTCCTTGGCATTCTCCTGAACGTATTTCCGAAATTCCGCTTCGCTCATTTTGTCCGCATAAAGGGGATAGAGCGCTGCGATGAGTTCCTCCAGCGTGGGAAATTTTGCCCCGTCGAGCTTGTATGCCATAAAGAGTCCTCTCTCGGCTTCGATTGAAAGGGTTGCCGGACGAATCCTCCCTCCCCGCCGTCTTCTATACCATGTATTTCATAAGGCAAAACAATTAAACCAAAAAAGGGGAGGAATCAATCGGACACACGAGCCCTTTTCGATTCGATTCCCAGTAAAAGAACGTCGTCCTTCGGCCCCCCGCCGCCCATGAATTTAAGCAGTTCGGAGTAGATCGTAGCCAACAAAGAGTTTAATTCAGCGTTTTTTCCGTGCTCCATGAGGCGGACCACGCGTTCCGTCCCGAAATAATCCCCCATATCCCGGGATGCCTCGGTCAATCCGTCCGTATAACAGAGAATTCTAAACTCGGAGTTCAATTCGATTGTTCGATTCTTATAAGCGAAATCAGGAAGTAGACCCACTAGAGGATTTTCGCATTCTAGAATATTTACTTTCGACGCGTCCTGCAATACGATAGAGGGAGCTCCGGCCAGAGAGTATCCCAAAGTTTTTCTGTCGGAGGAAATCTCCAAGGAAGCGGCGGAAAAGAATGTGCCGACGTTCTTATATTTATTATGGAACTCCATGCTCAGAGAGGAGATCAATTCCCCGGGAGAGTTCGAAAGGAGCCTATGATCTTCGTAGGCTCTCCGGATCAGGATCGTCAGTAGGGCGGCCTGCACCCCATGACCGGTGGCATCCGCTATAAATACCCTGATTCTTCCGTCTGGGAACTCGACGATATCGTAAAAATCGCCCCCTACCTCGGCCAAAGGTTTATTCAGAACATCGAATATGAGACCCGAGAATTCTTTCCGTTCCTCGTCGTTCAGATGGAGGAGATCCTTTTGTATCTCTCTCGCCACGGTCAGATCGTTCCGGATCACCCTTAAAGCGTTGCGAAGTTGTTTAGTCCTCTCCTCCACCCTCTTTTCTAGATTTTTGGAAAGGTCCATGATTCTGTCCATGTTCTCGGAACTCCGAACGGACAAAAATATGGATTGGGACAGTAGAAAAACGAACGAGGCTACGTGCGCGAAATATCCGGTGTCCAAAAAAAACGTCGCGTAGAAAAGATCGTGTACCATCGCCACATACACGAAAACGAATCCGCCCAAGATCGTGATCGCTCCCTGTCTTTTTCGTACGGCGGCCTTAGTCAAGGAATACAAGCCCAAGGTTCCGGCCAAAAACGCCACTAGATAATAGATGGTGATCGTAAAAGTAAAGATACGAACGGGCAGGACGAGAGCGATCAGAGTCGCAAGAATTGCGATCCACCAAACCAGATCCACAAGTATCCGCTTCAACTCTCTAGGAAAGACGGCGAGGATGTAGCTCAAAAAAACCGGAATCGCGAGGTAGAAGGTAATATATTCAATTCTTATAAAATGCCCGAAACCTAAAAACGGTAGATAATCCGCGGCGATCCGAGTCCCCGCAAAAATCCCCCGTGTAGCCATGATGATACAAAAAAAACCGAAATAGAGCGATGCGGATTCCCCTTTGCGCACGGAAGCGAAAAGCAAATGCAACATCCCGATGCAAAAAAGTCCCCCCGCTAGAAACACGTCCAAATAACGCTCGTTTTCCCAGGCTTTATGTAAGGATTCGGATTCTCCCAATCGGATCGGAGCCCAAAATCCTCCGAGTCTATGATCCGTATTTGCGATCATCATATCTATATGGAACGAGTCCGACTTGGGAAAGAATCTTACGAATCGATTGCACCAAGCCGGATCCACCTCGAAAGAAGTCCGGTCCGTGGACACGGGGAACCGGACAACACCGCATTCCGCCGCGGGCACGCCGTCTATAAACAACCGATACGCGGAACTTTGTTCCGGGACAAGAAGAGCGAGTTCCTTATATTGCCTCGATAGCTTTACTTCCAACTCGTAGGTTCCGTAGCCTGCACCGAGTCTTTCTCCGTTCTTTCCGTTCCAAGCGGAAGGAACGTTTAGGATTTCTGCAGGCGTCTCTTCGCCTCCCTTCGCTTTCCAGTACAACCAGCGGAATTTCCAAAGACCGGCGAGCAGAATCGGATCCCGAGTATCTAGATCATAATTTTTTAAATCGATTTCTCCCTGGATCGCGAACGGACGAAAAGATGTTGGAAAAGATTCTCCGTCTTCGCAGGAGATCGTAAGAAGGAAAAGGCAGGCCAAGACGAAACAAATTCGAGAAAGGACGAGGGCTCCGAATTTCGAGTCGCCCTTTTCCCGATTGGATAGACCTTTCCGCCCGAATGAAAACACAAAGTTCTATCTAGCACTTGTCCAAATCGCTTACGATCGAAAAACGATCTCCGAACCCGAAAAAAAAGTCAGGAGCGTAAAACCTAGATTGACAATTTCCGGGAGACTCAAAAGTATAGCAGATAAATATCCAATAAATTAGATTTTTATCCGATTTATTACAGAAAGAGGTAGAAAAATGAGCCAAAAAAGATGGAATCACAGCAAAATCAGTCGGTTTCTTTCTCCATGCCTAGCCATGGCCCTAACACTAGCAAGCCTGGCCCCGATCTCGGCGGACGAACCTCTTTTAAACGTATCCTTTGATCCCACGAGAGAATTGTACGAAGACGTGAATAAACAGTTTATCGAAGGTTGGAAAAAGAAAACGGGGCGTGCCCTGCAAATCCAGCAATCCCATGGAGGTTCGGGAAAACAGGCTCGAGCCGTGATCGATGGATTGGAAGCGGACGTAGTTACCCTGGCCCTCGCCTATGATATCGACAGCATTGCGGATCACGGAGGCCTAGTCTCCAAGGATTGGGAAAAAGCCTTTCCTCACCACTCGGTACCCTACTATTCCACCGTCGTGTTCCTAGTCCGAAAAGGAAATCCGAAAGGGATCAAGGATTGGGACGACGTGGTAAAACCGGGAGTCGGAGTCATTACCCCGAACCCGAAGACCTCCGGAGGAGCTCGCTGGAACTATCTCGCCGCTTGGGGGTTCGCTAAGAAGAAATACGGATCCGAAGAAAAAGCGAAGGAATTCGTCAAAGCCCTGTATCGAAACACCTCCGTTCTGGATACGGGTGCGAGAGGATCCACGACCACATTCGTACAAAGGGGAATCGGAGACGTTTTGCTCGCTTGGGAAAACGAAGCCGAATTAGCCTTAAGCGAATCCAAAAAAGACAACGGAGGAAATTCCAAATTCGAAGTGATTTATCCGACCACGAGCATCCTGGCCGAGACTCCCGTGGCGATCGTGGAAAAAGTCGCGAGAAAAAAAGGGACCTGGGAAGCCGCAAAAGCCTATTTGGAGTTCCTATACAGCAAGGACGGCCAGCAGACGATCGCGAAACATTTCTTCCGCCCCATAGACGAAGCGGTCCTGAAATCGAACTCCGCAAAATTTCCGAAAGTGAAGTTATTCGACGTAAGGGAATTGGAAGGTTCCTGGAAAGCCGCGCATAAAAAACATTTCGCCGACGGAGGAATCTTTGACGGAATCTATTCCGAAGCGAAAAAATAAGGGATTCGGGGAAGGATCGAAGAGCCGGAAAAAACGGCTCTTCGTTTGACGAAATTCCGCTTTCGACTAGGATCGTCAGCGGAACTCCGAAATCCGAGAACGTAAGAATTGAAACTGAACCTCCGCCCATATTCCAAAACAACGTTCGGTCTTTCCTTAGGCATGACCGTCTTTTACCTGAGCTTTCTGGTCATCGTTCCGTTATCCGCGTTATTTTTCAAATCGGCGAATCTAGGCTGGTCCGGATTATTGGAGGTGTTTTCCGAGGATCGTATTCAAAAAGCCTTATGGTTGAGTTTCAGCGCCGGAGGAGCGGCTGCGGCGATCAAT
The DNA here is from genome assembly GCF_004771275.1 of Leptospira fluminis. GTDB lineage: Bacteria > Spirochaetota > Leptospiria > Leptospirales > Leptospiraceae > Leptospira_B > Leptospira_B fluminis. Next base: position 168,002 of record NZ_RQEV01000002.1, read on the forward strand.
CTGGTCGTAGGCTTTCTATTCGCCTGGGTCTTGGTCCGTTACGAATTTCCGGGCAAAAAAATCCTGGATACTCTGGTCGACCTCCCCTTTACTCTTCCGACTGCGGTCGCAGGAATCGCGCTCACGGCGATCTATTCTCCCAACGGATGGATCGGAAAATACCTGGATCCTCTCGGAATCAAAGTGGCTTACACTCCTCTCGGGATCGTAATCGCCTTGGTCTTTATCGGTTTTCCTTTTGTCGTTCGCACCGTTCAGCCTGTCCTTGAGGAACTCCCCAAAGAATTGGAGGAAAGCGCGTACTGCCTGGGAGCGAACCGCCTCCAAACTTTCTCGCGAGTTCTGCTTCCCGAAATCTGGCCGTCTCTCCTCGCGGGAACATCCATGGCTTTTGCCAGAGGAATCGGGGAATACGGCTCCGTCGTCTTCATTTCCGGAAACCTTCCCGGTAAAACGGAAATCCTCCCTCTTCTCATCGTCACCAAATTGGAACAGTACGAATACGCAAAGGCAACCGGAATCGCTCTCCTGATGCTGGCACTTTCCTTTTCCATCATGTTGGCGATCAATTTCTTCCAGAGTAGATCCTCAAGGAGACTCGGATGAGAACGGAACCGGTATGGCTGAAAATTTCGCTGATCGGAAGCGTATTTTTTTTGGCGGCCCTGATCCTTCTTCTTCCGATCGCCATCGTTTTTGCGGAAGCCTTCTCCCAGGGAGTCGACGGCTATCTCGTCGGATTGCAGGATCCCGACACGATCTCCGCGTTACTGATGACCTTAAAAGTGGCTGGAATCGCAGTACCACTCAATACGTTCTTCGGACTCACTGCCGCGTTTTTGATTTCTAGATTCGAATTTCCCGGAAAGAACGTTCTTCTGACGGTGCTCGATTCCCCTTTCGCGGTTTCTCCCGTGATTTCCGGACTGATCTTTCTACTTTTATTCGGAAGGCAAGGTTGGTTCGGGGAATTCCTGAGCGAGTACGGAATCAAAATCGTATTCAATACTCCGGGCCTGGTACTCGCCACCCTCTTTATCACCCTACCCTTCGTGGCAAGAGAGCTGATCCCTTTGATGCAGACCCAGGGAAAAGAGGAAGAAGAAGCCGGCATACTCTTGGGCGCCTCCTTTCCGAAACTGTTCCTGAGGATCATCGTTCCGAACATCAAATGGGGACTACTGTACGGAATCATACTTTGCAACGCCAGAGCCATGGGGGAATTCGGGGCCGTCTCCGTCCTTTCCGGACATATTCGCGGAAAAACGAACACCCTTCCCTTGCAGATCGAAATGCTTTACAATGAATACAATTCGGTTGGAGCTTTTTCGGCCGCATCCCTTCTGGTGTTTCTATCCCTCATGACCCTCTTGGTCAAAACCGTGCTGGAAAAGAACCTGCAAGACGCAGCCAAGGAAGCTCCGTCCGACAAGGACAATGAGGAAGCCTCCGAAACTTCTCTTCCTGTCGGACAGGGAGCGGGCAAAACCGGAAAACCTTAGGAGAGAACATGTCTATAGAAATCAAAAACGTAAGTAAGCAATTCGGAGAATTTCAAGCGTTAAAAGACATCAATCTTACCATTCCTGACGGTAACCTGGTCGCGTTATTGGGTCCCTCCGGGAGCGGCAAGACCACTCTTTTACGGATCATCGCAGGCTTGGAAGTCGCGGACCGCGGGGAAGTTTATTTCAACGGAGAAAAAACCGGCAAAAAAGACTCCAAGGAGAGAGGGGTCGGTTTCGTATTCCAACATTACGCCTTATTCAGACACATGACGATTTTCGAAAATATCGCCTTCGGTTTGAAAGTCCGCCCCCGTTCCACCAGACCGTCCAAAGACGAAATCCGCGAGAGGGTCTTCCGACTCTTAAAGTTGGTACAGCTGGAAAATTTCCACGACAGAGTTCCTTCGGAACTTTCCGGAGGACAAAGACAGAGGGTCGCTTTGGCGAGAGCCTTGGCTATAGAACCCAAATACCTGCTGTTAGACGAGCCGTTCGGAGCTCTGGACGCGAAAGTAAGGAAGGAACTCCGAACCTGGCTCCGAAGACTTCACGACGAAATCCATATTACCAGCGTGTTCGTTACCCACGACCAAGAAGAAGCCTTGGAAGTCAGCGATTCCGTCGTCATCCTTCGCGCGGGACAAGTCGAACAGATCGGGAGTCCGGACGAAGTTTATAACAAGCCTAAGAACCCCTTCGTGTTCCATTTTCTCGGGGACGTGAATCTATTTCACGGCCGGGTGCAAGGAGGCGTGGCAAGAATCGGAGACCAACATGTGGATTCTCCCGAGCATTCCCAGGTACAGGATGCGGAAGCGGTCGCCTATGTAAGACCTTACGATGTCGAAATTTTAAGAACCGCAGAAAACGGCATCCCGGCTGAGATCCAGTACATCCATTCCACCGGAAGAAATGTTCGAATCGAATTGAAACGATTGGATTCCGGTTCCTTGATCGAGTCTTTGATCGACCAAACCACCTTCCGTGAATTGAATCTCTTGCCGGGGGAAACCGTGTACCTTCGGATTCGGCACGCGAAAGTGTATGTGGAAGATTTTTCGATCTAAAACGAGATCCCTTTCTTCCCTTCACTTTGAAAACAATCTATTTTTTGCTGTGGATCCCCTATTTCTCCTTTCACGCCCTCTTTCATATCGGATTTTATTCGTTATAACATATTTTTATTCTATATAATAAACTAGTTGACCATATTCCCCCTTTTAATCTGTAATAACGGATAAAAGAGGAAATAAAATGACGAAATTCAGGATGAAAATCGCACGTGTGGTCCTAGGAATCGCCACCTTATCCGCCCCAATCTGGGTCAAAGCCCTCCCCGTAGAATCTCCTCCCGGGAACGAAAACAAGGGTTCGGAATTCGGACAAAACCCATCTCTCCCCTCGGAACCAGACAAGCTCGAGCCTAAGGATTCTTCTAAAACCATCCCGAGCGGCTTGGAAAAGACGAACCCGAACGAAACAGGATCGGCTCCACAAAAGAAAGAAAAGGAAATCTACAAGAGCCCTCTCATCGGAAATACTCCCGGGGAATACTTGAGAAGTTTGCAGGTCACTCCGGAACAGAACAAGGTGATCCGCTCCAATTCGGATCTCTGGTTTCAGGACAGGTTCCGAGTGGGATTTTCGGTCCGCCCTCGATACGAATCCATCAATAACACGGACTTCAATAAGACTACTGCAGATAATTCCAACGTGGTAACCGGATTGACCCAGTTTTATCTGATCGCAGACATCAATCCGTATGTTATTTTCAAAGCTACTCTGCAGGACTCTCGGATTTGGGGCGGAGAACAATCCCCTGCATACACCGGAACCTCTCGCTTCGAACTAGGCACGAACGGCGGTGTGATTTACGATACCACTAAGGCGAGCCAAAACCAAGTCCCAGTATTGAATACGACTTCCTTTCGGGAGGCTTTTTTCGATCTGCGCACACCGGACCAATCCCTCAGACTCAGATTAGGAAGGCAAATCATCGATTTCGGAGACGGAAGGATTCTAGGCGCGGCGAACGACAATCAGATCGGAAATTCCAGCGACGGATTGCGTTTTACCGCCAAGTCCGGAAACAACACTTTGGACACGTTCGGAACCGTGATCACGGCTCAATACAATTCCTCCGGATTAGTCAGCGCGAATACCGCTCTTCCCAACTCCTATCTTGTCGGAGCGAATAATTTTACGAAATTTGCAAGTTGGTTGGCTTTGGATATCTACGATTTCACCGTAATCCGAAGATACAACCCCGCGAACAATAGCACGGTCGTGACCAAGCCTACGGACCAACAGAATACCTACGGCTTCAGGCTGACGAACAGGACGGAAAACAATTCGCTTCCGGAAGGAGTACCTTTCGACTGGACCGTGGAAGCCGCTTGGCAGGGAGGCTATAATGGACTCCGAGTGGGAACGAGCTGGCTGCAAAACGCGACCGATCCGAGTACGGGTACGGGGGCGATCAATGCGTTTAACAATAAAAATTTTTTGATCGAAAACGAAAACCAAAAGTATGCCTCGCATTTCCTTACTCTACAGGCGGGAGTTCATCCGAGTAAGAATCTCAGAATCGGTCTACAATACGTTTATGCCTCGGGAGATCCGAATAGAAGCGATTCTTCCGTTGGCACCTGGAACGCCCCTTTTCCGACAAGGAGGATCGCAAGCGGTTTTATCCCTTATAGCGGAAACGGAATCGCGGGAACCTTCTTTTGGCAGAATGCGAAGGATTATTCCGTTCACATAAAATGGACTTCGGGAAAATGGGGGACGTTCATCTTCAATCCGCATTTCTATTATAAGGCGAAATTGCAGGACGCTTATTATAATAATAACGGAATCGTCACCGGAACTCTTGCGGGAAGTACCGAGGACTTTTCCAATAACCAACAATATAATGCGAATTCACAACATTTGGGAAAGAAAATCGGAACCGAGGTGGACTTCATTTATATGGTGACTCCGTGGGAGAACGTCTCGATTTGGGGAGGCGTCGCGTTCTTAAGAGCGGGAGATTCGATCAGGAATGCCCATCAGACCGTGCCTACTTCCAGTACCCCCAGCATATATACCGGAAAGCCTGATGCCTCCTATTTCTTTCTGCAGACGGTGTTCGCGATCTGATTCTCAAAATCCCGTTCCTACATGCGGAACGGGCCCTATTTAAAAAACGAAGTTTTTCTTTCTCGACGATCCAGGTAAAAAGATAATTTTTTTACAAAAATGGAAGAAATACCTGCACCGACAGGTCTTAATGTCAGGTAGATTCCAAAAACGGGCTTTTGCCCGAAGGAAGGAGCATCGGATGAAAGGAAGGCTCTCGCATGAGATTCGGTTTTACCTCGGAAAGATCGAATGCACTTCTTACGGTTCCTTTCAAAAGAAGGGTTTCCTTCTTGCCTGCATTCTTCTTTTTTCTTGCGCCACTCCTTCCTCTCTGATTACGGATCCTTCTACCGCTCGTCCTGCGGAAAATTACCAAACCGACTCCGGAGCGGACCTGCTGGACAAATACAGGGTCGCGATTTTAGAATCTTCGGAAAGAGCCCTCCCTTTCGAGGAGGACTTGAAAGGAGCGCTTCTGGAATCGGGAAAAATCGTAGTGATCGATCGCAAGAAGACGGCTGACGCGTTAAACGAAATCACTCTTAGCATGCAAGGTCTCGCGACCGCGGAAAACGCCCCCAAGATCGGCAAACTGTTATCGGCGCAAAAGTTGATTCAGATCCGGGAATCCGGCAAGAGATGGGCTATCGAACTTCTGGATGTCCAGACCTCCAAGGTGGACTTCAACCGTTCCTTTTCCGAAAACGGATCCGGAAGGGTCTTTCAGGAGCTGGTTCAATTCCTCTCGCAAAATCTTCTTCTAAGGAATTTAAGCGGACTTAAATCCACGGTTTCCTCCTTAAAGGTCACTCTTACCTCCTCCCGAAAGACTTATAAAAACAACGAACCTGTGAATTTCCAGGTAAGGGTGTCGGAGGATTGTTATCTCTACTTGATTTTACTGCAAAGCGACGGAGATACCATCCTTCTCTTTCCGAACGATAGCTCCCCTTCCAATTTCGCGAAGGCGGGATCTACGATCCAAATTCCGGACGGTAAATCGGGATATATTCTTGCGGCCGGAGAACCTTTCGGACGGGACATGATCAAAGCCATAGCCTCCAAAAAGAATCTGGATCTATTCAGCGCGACTCCGGTGCCCGGAACTCCTTTCGGGCGTATAACGAATCCTTTCGACGTAGTAGCGAGGGGGATCAAGAAAATAAACACGGAAATACGCGAAGAAGAATGGAACAGCGCAGAGATCACGATACAAACGGATCCGTAACGAATTACAAAAATTGAATGAAATAAAAATAACGGAATAGAGGATTAAGAGCATGTTTAGGAAATTAGTTATTGCCTTATTGACGATACCTTATTTGATTTTGCAGTTAGGCTGCACTACCATCTCTCCGGGGCAAGCCGGAATCGTTTTTGCCCCTTTTGAAAACAAGATCCAAAAGGACATTCTTACGGCGGGGACTTATTCCATTTCACCCACTAAAACCGTATTCGTATACAATCTCCAGTGGGAACCCTACAAGGAAACGATTGATGTGATCACTCGGGACGATCTTAGAATAGATGTGATCGCCTCCATTACGATCCGTCCCATCCAAAGTCAAATCATCAACCTCCACACCGAAGTGGGGCCGCAATATTATACGAATGTGGTACGCCAAGACTTTAGAACTAGCGTAAGGAACGCTTTTACGAACTACCCGATGATACAGATCTCCAAAAACAACCAGCAGATCGTAAAGGAGATAAAGACGATGATGGAGGATAAGCTGTCCGCAAGACATATAGAAATCGGCAACGTGAATATAGACGATATTTCCTTCAGCCGTCAGGTAATGGACGCGATCCAGAAAAAGCTCACGAAGGAGCAGGAGCTGGAAACGATGAAATTCGAGATAGCTATCCAGAAAAAGGACAACGAGATCGCAAGAATGAACGCCCAACGAGACGCCGAAATCGTGACGATTAAGGCCAAAGCCGAAGCGGACGCTATTAAGATCGTGAACGATTCCCTTTCCTCCAAATACATACAATACAAGGCTTATGATAGTCCTCAAAATAAATTGATTTTCGTTCCCGTAGGACCGAACGGTCTGCCGGTCACGGTGAGAATGAACGTTTCGGAACCCACCAATACGCACCATACCGCAAAAACAGGAGTTCCGTCCGTGCTTTCCAAGCCTTCCACCGCCAATCAAGATTCCGACGACGGGAATTAAGGAAGGATAATCCTATGGTTCTCCGCTTCCTGTTCGTCTGGTTCCTGCTACAGAATTCGATTTTAGCCGTAGAATCCCCACTGCATCCTTCCTGGAAAGAATCCTCCGGCATCTCTACGTTCTCGGATTTGGGAGCAGGTAGAATCGCGACAGGTTTGGAAAATAAAACCGTAGTGATTTGGAGCCTAAAGGGAAGATTCTTCCGGGTTCTACAGGCCAACACTTCGATCGTATCCTCTATCGCCTATTCTCCGTTTGGTGAAAGAATCGCTTACCAAGCGGACGATAGTAAGATCAGAATATACTCGCTCGATACGGGAGAATTTCAGGAGATCGCGAATACGGGCGGAGGTTCCATAGCCGTTTTCGACTTTTCTCCCGACGGAAAACTCCTCGCAGGAGGAGACGAGAACGGAAAGATCCGAATTTGGAACTCGAAAGGAGAAATCGTCGAGTCGATTTCCGCCCACGACGGTCCGATCACGGATCTAAAATACGCGTCGAACTCCAAATACGTCGCGACCACCGCGGAGGACGGTAAGTTAAGGATCTGGTCACCTTCCGGAAAAATGTTAAACGAATACGTGCTCCATAACGGCTCCGTACTTTGCCTTTCGATTTCACCGGACGCAAAAAGGATCGCGACGGGTGGAGACGACGGGAAGGTCCGATTGGTCGATTTAGCAGACGGAAAAATCGTCTCGCTCATCGGTCATACATCCTCGGTTCATTCTACATCCTTTTCTTCGGACGGGACGTACCTACTGAGTTCATCCGAGGATTTGACGGTGAGACTCTGGAAGGAAGGAAAAACGATCTCCGTCATTAAAGGACATACGGACACCGTGAATCGGGCCGTTTTCGTCAACGGAGGGAAGAACGTTCTCACCGGGAGCGACGACGGGACCCAAAAAATATTCGATCTAAAAGGAAATTTAAAGACCAATATCGTTCTTACGGATAAGGGAAAAATCGTCTTCAACCCTTCCGGTCGCTTCGATTACGATTCCGAAACGTTGGAGAGTTATTTTTTCTTCAACTCCGAGGAGTCCCCGGATGGTTTCGGCCTGGAGACTTTTTTTAACCGCTTTTACAGCCCCGAGCTCATACAGACTTCCCTTTCGGATATCGGAGGCGAACAAACCCTATCGGAACTATACCGGTCTTCTCCCCCGCCGAAAGTCCGAATCCAAATCCAGCCCGACCCGAATACGGATTCCGCTTCGATACAAGGAACTGTCTGCGACTCGGGCGGAGGAATCGAAGATGTCTTCGCATACCACAACGACTCCCTCATCTCGAAAGAAAGCCCTAGATCCGTACGAATGGTCCGGACGGGAAATTGCCTGCAGGTAGTGTTCAAATCCGCGCTTTCACCCGGCTCCAATTCGTTTCGAATCGGTGCGGAAAGTAAAGCGGGGTTGGTCGCTTATTCGGAAACGAAAAACTATCAGTCTCTCCGAAAATCCGCTTCGAAGGCAACCCTCCATCTGGTGTTGATCGCGATCGACGATTATCCCGGTTCGTCTATGGATCTGAAATACGCAGTCAAGGATGCCACGGCGATTTTGAAAAAAGTTTCTTCCGCAGGCGACGAAACGTTCGATAAGATAGTCGCTTATACGGCGTATAATGGACAAGCCACGAAATCCGGAATGGAGGATTTATTCCAAAGAGTCGCCTCATCCTCGGGGCCGGAAGACGCCTTGCTTGTTTTTATCGCGGGTCACGGAAAGGAGAAGTCCGGAAATTTCTTTTTCTTAACGAGTTCCTATCAGGCGGATAAACCGGATGACGTTCGATCCGGATTCAGCCAACAGGAATTCATCTCTTCGATCTCTAAGATTCCCGCGACAAGAAAACTGATCATCTTCGATACCTGCGACTCGGGCGGAGAATGGATCACCCAATTCAAAGACATCAGTTCGTTCGCCAAAACCGCGGGAGTCTGCGTAATCGCCTCCACCCTGGAAAAAGAGGAAGCCTACGAATCCTCGGAACTCTCGCACGGCATCTTGACTACGGCTCTATTGGAAGGTCTGGAAGGCAAGGCTAGAACGAACGGAAAAATCACCGCCGCAAGTCTGATCTCGTACGTCAATTTACGCGTTCCGGAATTGGCCAAAACCGTTCTAAAGAAGGAGCAGTATCCCTACTCCTCCCAAAGAGGCCGTGACTTTACGTTAAACGAATAATAAAGTTATTTATATAAAATCTCCGTTCCGGCTCCGTTTCCCCAGGTTCCTTCCAATCGGGCGCCTCCGTTTTTCACGTTATAGATCACCGGATAAGTGTCGCCCCAGTCCACGGATAAAACGTTTCCCTGCAAAGATCCCGTTCCGCTATAATTATTCCCGACGGACCACTCAAACGTATAACTTCCGTCGTCATTCTGACTGATTTGGACGGAACCTTGGTATCTACTTCCGTTCGGATTCGTTCCGCTAACCTTATACATTCCCCCGATCATAAAGGACTGGGCAAACGTTCCGGACAGGGAAACGACCAAACCGACGACGGCTAAAAGAGCCAACAATTTCGAAACGGATTTATGCGACATGAAAACCTCCGACGCGGAGGGAATTCTAACCCGGTTCCGATGCGAATCAAGAAATTTCCGAGGCCAATCCCCGCAAAATCCATTTTCTAGAATCCGCCGGATCGATGACTGCGTCAATTTCCAGATACGACGCCATATTTATCGCCTTCCCTCTTTCGTATGCTTCCTTGACAAGGCGCTCGAACAGACGTTGCCGTTCGTTCCAATCCTTGACTTCCGCCAATTCCTTTTGGTATCCGGTTCGAATTTCTCCCTCGATGCCCATGGCGCCGAATTCTCCCGACGGCCAAGAAACCGTAAACACGGGAGAATGGAAACTTCCGCCCGCCATAGCCATCGCCCCTAACCCGTAACCCTTTCGAAGAACGATCGTGAAAAAAGGCACTTTTAGACCTGCGCCTTCCTGAAACAATCGTCCCGCTTTTCTTACCAACGCCAACCTCTCCGCGTCCGGTCCTACCATAAAACCCGGAGTATCACAAAGAGATAATATAGGAAGACGGAACGATTCGCAGAGTTTCATAAAATCGGCTGTCTTCTCGGCGCCTTCCGCATCGATCGCCCCGCCCAAGTGCATGGAGTTATTGGCGATCAGTCCGATGGGTCTTCCTTCGATTCGGATAAAAGCGGTTACGATTCCCGGAGAAAAACCAGATCTGAGCTCCAGAACGGAATCGTCGTCGGACAAAATCTCGATCAAAGCCCTTACATCGTAGGATCTCAGTCGATTCTCGGGAACGATGGAACGTAGGAGCCGTTGGTCCTTACAGGAAAAGTCACCGATTTTTCCCTGAAAATAAGACAGGGAGCGCTTTGCCGCTCGGACCGCTTCGATCTCGTTCTCTACTACCAGATCGATCACACCGTTTTTGGATTGGATGTCTACGGGACCGATCTCTTCGGCGCTGAAATTTCCAAGACCGCCGCCTTTTACCATAACCGGTCCCCCCATTCCGATATTCGAATCCTTGGTCGCAATCCGAATATCGCTGGAGCCGAATAACGCGGCGTTTCCGGCAAAGCAACGTCCTGATGCGACCGCGATTCTCGGAGCAATTCCGTGCAGCTCCGAATATTGGCGGAACGTATGTAAGTCCAGTCCGGCGACTGCGGGAACGTCCACTTCTCCGGGCCTTCCTCCTCCCCCTTCGGTAAAGAAGACCAAAGGAAGTTTTAGGTTTTTGGCGACTTGTAAAAGACGATCCGTCTTCTTATGATTCATGGCTCCTTGGGTTCCCATGAAGACCGTATAATCGTAGGCAAGGACCGCACATTTAGTACGGGAAGGATCGAACAAATCTCCGTTAACGCTGCCGATTCCCGTCACTAGTCCGTCGGCGGGACTCAGCTTGATCAGTTCTTCGATAGATCTTCTCCTTCTCTGAGCGGCGATCGCCAAAGCGCCGTACTCGACGAATGTATCCGGATCACAGAGATCTGCGACGTTCTCTCTAGCCGTCCTCTGCCCGCGTTTGTGACGCTTAGAGACCGCTTGCTGGCGAGCACTATCTTCATTTAACGATAACCGATTAAGGACATCCTGGAGATCCGCTCTGACGAAGTCGATTTCATGTCTTAAAATATCCTCGTGAGAAGGACCTTCCGCTTCGGAGGGTCGCAAAACTAGGATTACCTGATCGAGCGATACGTTCTTTCCTGGAGAAGAGAGGACGGCTTCCACGACTCCGTTCTCGTTCGCTTTTAGCAAATGTTCCATTTTCATCGCGGAAACCACGGCTACTTTTTGCCCCTTTCGAACGAAATCTCCGGCCACCACGTCTATTTCCGTCATTCTTCCGGACACCGGAGAAAGGACGGCTATCGTTCCCAAAGGAATCTCATGTGTTTCCGGTTTGGTAGAGTCCTCGTTTCCACGGTTCGATTCGAAGCCGAATCCTTCCTTCTCCTCTTCCATTTGGAAAGCTAATCTCGCAAAGTTTTCGTCGATGAGTCCCGTATGGACCTTGTATTGTTCCACCTCGGAAAGTCGCAAAAGACGATTTAGAAAACTTCGATTCGTTTTACTTCCCTGGATTCGAAATTCACGCAGAGCCCTTCGAGCGAGGAAGACTGCATTCTTAAATTCTGAAGATCGGGTCCGAACGATTAATTTGGCCAAAAGAGGATCGAAAGAGGGATTCATCGCATAACCGGTATAAGCCGCCGTGTCTACACGAATTCCCGGACCGTTGGAAGGTTCGAATACGGAGAGACGTCCGGTAGAAGGCTGCAAATTCCCTTTTTCGTCTATCGATTCCGCATTCAAGCGGAGTTGGATCGCAAACCCTTTCGGTTTCGAGAGCGTTTCCTGATTCAAGCCGAATTCCTTCAGAGAACCGCCTTCCGAAATCCGAAGCTGAAGTTCCACTAGATCGACTCCGAGCGCTTCCTCCGTAACGGTATGTTCCACCTGCAATCTTGGATTCGCTTCTATGAAATAGAAATCTCCCTCAGAGTTCTCGTCCAAAAGAAATTCAAAAGTTCCTAAACTACGATACTTTAGATTCCGGGCTAGCCGGAGGGCGGAATCTATGATTTTATCCCTGGTCGAAGAGGAAAGGTTCGGAGCGGGACAAACTTCGATCAGCTTTTGGTTCCTGCGTTGCAGAGTGCAATCCCTTTCCCAGAAATGCAGTACGTCCCCCGTACCGTCCCCTAAGATTTGAACTTCTATATGCCTGGCTCTGGATAAGAATTTTTCCACGTAAAGCTCCCCGTTTCCAAAGGCCGCTTTCGCTTCCGAAGAACAGCGGGAAAATTCCTCCTGGATCCGATCCGGAGATTCGATCTTGCACATGCCTCGCCCGCCTCCCCCGGCTAAGGCTTTGATCATTAAGGATCCATGTTGGTCAAAAAATTCTCCGACCTGCGAAAGTTCCGTGGAATTTCTGGTTCCAGGAAGAACTGAAATCTGCAGGGATTCCGCTAAACGAAGAGCACCCAACTTATTTCCTAAGTTTCGAACGGTTTCCTCCGTCGGACCGATGAAGGTAATTCCGGCTTTATCGCATTTCTTCACAAAATCGGCATTCTCGCTTAAAAAACCGTAACCGGGATGAATCCGAGTGCAACCCTGCTCCGACGCGATATATAAAATCCGATCCACGTCTAAATAAGCCGAACTTCCATAACCGGGAATCGGAAAGGCTTGGTTCGCATAATAGCGATGTTTAGAATCCGAATCGTCCTCCGAAAAAATTGCGACCGTTTCCCAACCTAAAGCCGCTGCGGCCCTTGAGATTCGAATCGCAATTTCTCCTCTATTTGCGATCAGTACCTTTTTAGAAGTCATAGTAGATTGGGCAGCATTTTGGATCGAATCCCCGTAGAGTCGATCATTATTCGGCAGAATCTCTATGCGCTATCTTCTCGGGGGAGGAAGAGCTGCTTTGCAAGCGGCGGACAATTCCGATTCATGGGAACGAAGGCAACCCATCGGACCGCCGTGTCCATGACCCGTATTCGAGCAGAATTTTTGTTCGTCCGCGGAGCAAGCCTGTTTGACTGCGTCGTGTTTCGCTTTCATTTCGGAAAGATGGGACTTGCATACGGCAGAAAACTTAGACTCGTTCGCATGCATACAATCATGAAGCTCCGGGCCATGTGGAATATTTTTACAAAATGTTTGTCGGTCTGCCGCACAAGGATTCTTCGAATCGTCCGGAGGGCCGGGCTGTGCTGAAAGAGAGAATAAGGCCCAAAAGGCAAATATGGTGGCGGAAGTTCCGAAAAATTGTTTCATGCAATACTCCTGGGTCGAAAAATCATTTCGTTAAACGAAAAGGTTTTCTCTCGATCCTTGCGTTAGAACTCGTCTTTTTGGAGTTCGTTCCCCTCTTACAAGAAAATTTTTCTGCTGATGCAGCGGGAATTCGGCGTTGCAGGAGTTCCTGCAGGGTTTTGCGGGGCCCCCACCCTAATCTTTGGGTGGAGGAAGAGGGCCCGTGGGAGAAGGTCGGCAAACCTATATCATAAAATTACATTATTCTCAAGCAAAACTCAACCTTCTCTCGGAATTGTAATTACCCAAACTCCGAATCCACCCAAGCGCAACAATAGAATCATGCGCGTTCCCCGCACCAAAACTCTAAGATCACAAAACATCGCTGTTCCGCGGGTCGGGCTACTCCAGGCTTCGCTCCGCTCCGGACCCCTTGCCTTTCAGGCTGCGGGGTCCGCGTTCCGCGCCTTTCGTATCCCTAACGCAAGAAAGCATAAATCAGTTTACAATTTCAATATATAGAAGAAATCTTTATATATGCCAGAATATCCGTCCTTTCTCGAAATAGCAGAAAAAGCGCTCAATACTACCGGAAAACCTATGAGCGCCTCCGAGATCTGGACACTTGCAAAAGAAATGAAATGGAAAACGGATTCCGTTGGACAAACGCCTTGGGCAACGATCTCGGCGCAAATCTATGTGAGTATCAAGACCAATCCTCATACTCCATTTCGACGAGTCAGCAAAAGACCCACCAGATTCGCACTGACTCCATGGGAAGAACCGACAGAAAGA
>NZ_RQEV01000018.1 GCF_004771275.1 Leptospira fluminis
GGCGGCATACGAAAATATGCAGGCATCGGAATCCAGAATTCGGGACGCCGATATGGCGGAGGAAATGGTTGCGCTGACCACAAAACAAATACTCGTGCAGAGTGGTACGGCGATGTTAGCGCAGGCCAACGTAAAACCGAATTCGGTTCTTAAGCTTCTCCAGATGTAGTTCTCCTCGGGACGGAAGTGCCACCGGAAGATTCTTCTTCCGGTGGTTTTTTTCTTTTAAGCGGTCTCAAAAATCTCTCGCAATCCTTCGTTAGATTTCTATTCGTCTAAATTCGATTTTTCTAAATAGATTCGGAAAAAAAGTGCGGAGGCGCCGGACAAAAATCTACGTCTCGGATTCTAATCTCGCAAGTTTCGAACCCCGGATATAGCTAAATAAAAAGATTTTCTAAATTTAAGTATTGACTTAATTAAGTTATAGCTTAAATATAGGGTATGCTCGCTTTAGATGCCGTAGGGGATCCTACAAGGCGTAAAATACTGGAGACCCTCTTTGACGGAGAAAAATCCTCCGGAGAAATCGTTTCCCGATTCAATATCAGTGCCGCCGCGATTTCGCAGCACTTGAAAGTGCTCCGGGAGGCGAACCTGATCCAAGTCCGTGTGGAAGGTCAAAAGCGGATTCATTCCCTGGATTATACCGGCTGGAGGGAAATTCAGGATTGGTTGGATCTTGCAAAGAGATTCTGGGAAGGGCGTTTGAACGCGTTGGAAAGGGAATTGAAAGCGAACCAAAGAAGAAAGGAGAGAGATTCAAAATGAGAGACACAAGTACGAACAGGAATTTCGGAAATTTCACTTCGGTACAGGAAATACAATTCGAAAGAATCCTTCCGGGACCGATCGAAACGGTTTGGGAATATTTAACGGATTCGGAAAAGCGCGGGACTTGGCTCGCCAAAGGACCGATGGAATTGAGGGTCGGAGGCAAGGTGGAATTGCATTTTCTGCACTCGGAACTTTCGGAAGAGAAAACCTATCCAGAAAGATTCAAGCATATGGAAAACGGGGCGGTCGGTCAGGAAACCGTAATCGCGTGCGATCCGCCCAGATTCCTAAGTTTTACCTGGGGGCCGGATTCCGAAGTCAGTTTCGAGCTGGCACAGAAAGGCGAGGACGTTCTTCTTACTTTAAAACATCATAAATTATCGAAAGACGATGAGAAGCTCATGGTATCGGCCGGATGGCATTCCCATCTGGATATATTGGTTTCCAAATTGTCCAAAGAGAAAGTCCCGCGGTTTTGGGAAAGTTTTTTCAGATACGAATCCGAATACGGAAAGATAATCAAAGAACAAATCCCGCGCTAAAAACAAAAAAACCGGCGATCTCTCGCCGGTTTTTCCTACGCAAGGTTTTCCATCCGATCAGTTGTTCGGCTTGAACTCCAGGGTGACCACTCCGCGAGTAGCGGATTTGACGGTCATATTTTTGGTGGCCAAGAAGGTGAACCCGCGGTCCTTTTTATAAACCAACTCGTCCATAAACAGAGCGTCTTTGCCCGGGTAGGTCACTTCCCACTCCGAACCGTTCGCGTCGGAAGTACGGACGTTGATATCCTTCGCTGCGGTGAACTCGGTCAGGTCGTCCTTGAATTTGGTCGACTCGTCCGCATTCAAACCGGTGAATTTCAGGATGATCGTGTTGTTTTCCGTAAGGTTGAACCATTCTTCTTTGAGTTGTTTGTTCACCTTTTTGGCGACGCTTTCCGCCCATTGGGATACCGCCTTTTCGCGGGATACTTTTTGGGTGATGTCTGCCGCTCTACCGTCACCGGTTCCGGAGTCCACAATCTTACCGTCTCCCCAAAGAAGGATCACTTTGTAGGATCCGGTGGCTGCGGTATTGAATAGGGGACGATCCAGATTTTTTCCACCTATGCTGGATACTACAGGCTGGTCCTCGGTTTCCACATTGCCTATGATCATGACTTCCGCTCCGGAAGCCTGAGCTTGAGCGACTATAGGAGATCCGGCATCCACAGTGCTCGGATCTACTTGGGATTTATTTACGGTTTTAGCCGCGGTGGCAGCATCCACGACTTTGTTACCGGCTTTCTTCAGGTTCTTGGCGATTTCCGCTTCCGCTATGTTATTCGCGGTTAGAGGGGGAACCGGTTGGCCGCCGACCTTAGAAGGTACGACGATGACGACTCTCGGGTTTCCCACATCCGCCAAGAGAGAATCCACGGCGGTCGAAAGTTTGCTTTGTTCGATCGTACATCTTACGGTCAATTTTAGGATCGGCTGGGTATCGATTTTTCCTTCGGCCTCATCCACGATATCGTAAGACTTTACGAATGCGTCCGTTTTGGATAAAAGGCTGGAGCCTAGACTTTCTCCGTCGGAAGCCTGGCTTTTACTGGTAATCTGCTCGCCGACCACCTTCCGAACCGCATTGATTTTCGCGTCTTTTAATGCGCGTTGTTTTGCGTTCGTTTTATCGCCGTTATAGATGGGAGCTTCTCCCATCACGGTGACTTGGTCTCCGTTAATTTCGTAGTATTCCTTTTTTTTACGACCGCTAGCACTTCCGGTGGCGCAAGCAATAGCGAAAGAGAGGACGAGGGTTAGAGCGGAAATCCGCAGGATGGGCAACATAGCCATATCGCTCCTTTTTCTCCTTGAAGAATAGAATTCTGTCTATTTAGTGAACAAATAAGGGTTCTTACATGCGGTTCAAAGAAAGAAACAAAAAAATCCTAACTTTAATCATTTTTTTTCTGACAATTACCTCCGATTCGTGCGCAGAAGCCTCTTCTCGCAGACATATCTCCAATTCCAAAATCATCCCGTCGGAAGTCGCTTTTTACGAAGAAATACTTCCCTCACTCGCCGGCAAAACCGTGATCTTAGTCACGAATCCTTCCGGAATCGGAAAATATCCGGAGAAGATTCTCAGGGAATTCAAAGAAAAGAAGGTCAAGATCAAACACCTTATCGGACTAGAGCACGGCTTCTTGGGTTTGGAAGAGGATTTCAGCAAATCTCCCGTGACCGTGGACGAAACGTTTCAGTTACCCATTTATCATATATATAAAGTGAAAAACTCAGAGATCCCTGCCATTTTGAAAGGGGGGGACGCCATCATATTCGACGTGATGGATATGGGAATGAGATGCTATACTTATTTGAGCGTTCTAAAACGGTTGATGGACAATCTTCCGGATGCGGAAACGACTCGATTTATACTTTTGGATCATCCGAATCCCGCCTTGTATTTAGGGGCTCGCGGAGAGAATCTCGAAAAGAAATTCTTAAATTTTGCGGGAGAATTTCCTTCCTTATTTTTTACGGGAATGACGATGGGAGAAGCGGCCATGTTTTATAACGGAGAATACCTTTCCAACAAAATCAAACTGGAAGTGATCTCCCCAAAGAATTTGAAACGAGGATTCGATTGGGAAAAGGAAGGGATAGCCTGGATCACTCCTTCTCCGAATCTTCCCATGTTGGAATCCGCGCGGAACTATCTGGGTTTGGTGCTCTTGGAAGGAGTAAACGTTTCCGTCGGTCGTGGAACCCAAGCCCCTTTCGTGTATTTCGGAGCGCCTTGGATGAGCGAGCCTGACGCGCTTCTTTCCGAATTGAACGAAGGTAGCAAAGGGGACTATTATTACCAGAGCGTATTTTTTAAGCCAACGTTCGGGCCGTTTAAAGGGGAGATCTGCAGGGGGTTGCGATTGACTGTCGTGAATAAAAATTACGATCCGATTCGGATGGCGTATCTTCTCGTTTCCGTTCTAAAAAAGAAATACAAGGACTTTCGTTGGAGACAGTATCCGGACGGTTCGCATAACATAGATTTTCTTTGGGGTACGGAACGTTTTAGGCGGTCGATCGACTCCGGAATGGAATACGCGGATTTTAAAAAATCCTTTTCCGAAGCGGAAGAAAACGCGAATCGATCCCTCCGTAAATATATGATGTATTAATGATCGCTTGTTTTTGTATTAGGAATTTTGAATGAACTTTTTCGGAGCGCTCCTCGTGACAGCGACAATCTTATTTCACCAGAATTTGGTCGCGGAGCCGCAGCATTCCGGCGGAGATTGGAAGCAATACAACCTGAAGCAAATTCTGGGACGCTTAAAATATTACGCTTTCGCGAAGATCGCACAGAGCGTCCGGAAAGGAGTTCCTTTTTTACAGGAAAGGGAGATATTTCCCGTATCGTGTCCGAGCGATTTTCCCCGATTAGCGGATCATTTCAACTGCTCTTTTTTGGAATCCGGAAAGTTCGAGGAAAATCCCGCTCCAAAGGAGAATCTTTCCCGCGCTTATTCCCCCGATTTATCGCTTCCGGCCGCCGTTCCGATTTCCGCAAAATGGTACGAGGGAAGCACTTTGGCCGGGAAAGGGGCCTTATTCGTTCCTCCGAAGGATGGAGACAAAAGCGAATTACGTTTGTTTTATCTGAACAACGGGAAGTTGAGCCATTATGTGTCCGGTGATACGATCGTAGTCTTTGATTGGCAAGGTTCCGAACTGCGCACGATTTTGGAAGTGAAGGTGGACGATTTGCTTCGTCCCTTGGGTGGAAGGGAGTATTTTTTTCCATGAAACAATTGTCTTCCGGTTATCTTCGTATGCTGGACCATGAAGGTTTGGATCCTGTCGAGTACTCCTGGGTGGTGGCCGAATATCAGGACGGCAATTCGGGGAAATCGTCCGCGACGTATCCGAAACAGGATTTTAGGTTCCCTTCCTTTTTGGGAAAAAAGGTTTCCTTGGAATTCACTGGAGACATCCGCTGTATCCACTGCGGAAAGCATACGAAAAAAAGTTTTAACCAGGGAAGTTGTTTTTCCTGCTTTCAGTCCTTGGCGCAAAACGACTTGTGCATCCTCAAACCGGAGATCTGTCATTTTCATTTGGGTACTTGCAGGGAACCGGATTGGGGAGAGGAACAATGTTTTCAAAAACATACCGTTTATCTTGCCAATACCAGCGGACTGAAAGTGGGAATCACGAAAGAACAACCGGTTTCGAACCGCTGGGTGGACCAAGGAGCCCAAGAAGCGATTCCCTTGTTGGAGGTTCGATCCAGAAGGGATGCAGGAGTGATCGAAAAGAAATTCTCCTCCATCATAGACGATAAGACGAAGTGGCAAACCATGGTGACCACTGACTCCGTTCCGGCGGATCTTGCCTCGAAAAAGGACGAACTTTTATCCCAATTGGAAGCGTGGGATCTGGATGTGGTCTATCAAGTGGTTCCTACGAGGGAGTCCACCAAGATCCGTTATCCTTTTCTTCGATATCCCGCAAAGGCGAAATCCTTTCAACCGGAAAAGGAGACGAAAATCGATTCTCTGTTTCTCGGGATCAAAGGCCAATACATGCTTTTCGAAGACGGAGTCATCAATTTACGTGCATATGCAGGCTATGAGATCCGTCTTTCCGTCGAATCCTAATCGACAAAGAATAAATCTTCCTGTTTTCTGGAAGGACTCCTATGAATTCTAGACGTTTCGCTTTTTCTTCCGTACTTTGCTTAGGCTTATTTTTTAACTCCTGCGGTTGGGTGGTGGAAACCGCTTTTCCGATTTCCTTGGATGAATTCTTAGGAAAGCAATTTTACGATGCTGCCGTTCAAGGAAAGGAAGGAATGCACGTATTGCGTAACGAAAGGTTGCGTACCTACGTCCAGGATGTGGCTTCCAGAGTTCTGAAGGCGAAAGAGATCCGGTTCAAACAGGAATTTCCGTACAAGGTCACGATCTTAAACGACGATTCCGTTATCAATGCGGTCTGCGCTCCGGGCGGTTATATCTTCGTTTATACCGGTCTTTTGCATTTCATCAAAGACGAAGCAACCTTGGCCGGAATACTGGCCCATGAAATCGCCCACGCCGAAAAAAGACATTCCATGAAACAGTTGTCCTCAAGCATCGCCACTTACTTTGCGATCTATCTGGTTCTGGCTTATGTGCTCGGTCCAGATTTGGCGCAACATGCCTCGGGCATGGCCTCTATCTCCTCCAATCTACTTTCTTTGGCAAATAGCAGGGGTGCGGAGGAGGAGGCGGACGCATTAGGATTCCAGTATATGCGGGCGACTCCTTATTATCCCGGGGCAAGTGCGAATTTCTTTCGGGAAATCAAACGTTGGAGACAGAAGCATTCGGGAGACAAAGAGGATTCTTTACCGCTCGGAAAATATTTGAGCACTCACCCGATGGACGACGACAGGATCGCAGACAATGAAAAACGATTAAAAGCTGCGGGAATCGGCGAGCCGAAACCGGAATCCTTTTTTCGGGAAAGGTACAGACAAAAGATAGGGGCTCTTTTAGGGGATACGAAGGGAGAGGAGTAGGTCTCCGAGGATAAGTTTTCCGCTAGAGAAAACGTCGGGATGACTGGATTTGAACCAGCGACCCCTTCGTCCCGAACGAAGTGCGCTACCGCTGCGCTACATCCCGAATCTCCAGGACAGAATTCTCCGGCGAAGCGGAAAGGCAAGGCAATTTTAACCGGAAGCCCGAGATCGGATTTTTGCGGTGACCTCGTTTAAACTGCAATAGTCCATTTCTCCCAATCCGCGTTCCATCCCTAAATCGTAAATCCCGTCCAGGCAGGAACAGAGGGCGAGTGGAGTTCCGGAATTCCGAGCCAAGGCCGAGGCGTGCTTTACGTCTTTTCTCATATTCTTGAGCGAAAAATGGGTCTCGTAGTTTCCGGAAAATACGAAAGGAAATTTGAATTCGCTAATTCCTGATTTTGCCGCGGATTGGACCAGGATCTCTTTCAGTATGTCGGGGGAAATTCCCTGACTTGCGGCTAACTGGAATCCTTCCATGTATACTTGAAAGATCCCGGCTTGTACCATGTTTAACGCGATTTTCGCTCTTTGCCCATCTCCGATGCCGCCGCAATAGACGACGTTCTTGCCGCAGGTATCGAAGAAGAATGAGATTTCGGAAATCTCCGCACGGTCTTTCGCTCCCAACATAAATAAGATCTGACCGTCTCTGGACGCGTTCTTGGAACCGGTCATCGGCGCGTCCCGGAAAGAGATTCCTTTGGAAAGACAGGCTTCCCCGATCCGTTCCGTAAGTTCCGGAGAAGTGGTTCCGGTATCCAGGAGATATTTGCAGCCGCTTTCCAGAATTCCTTTTTGGAATACGATGTCTTCTACTACGGAATCTTCCGTCAGGCAGAGAATGACGAGAAAGGAGCCCTTAGCGGCAGATTTCGGGTCCGTATGAATGGATACGGTTGGAGATTCCAAATCCCGGATTTTTTCCGGGTTTCTCGCAAACAGGCGGAGAGGAAAGCCTTTGGCGGAGAGATTTGCAGCCATTCCTCTTCCCATGATTCCGGTTCCGATGATAGCGATTTCAGGCAAAAACGACATAGCTGACTTTTCTCCCTCCGGCAGCGGTAACTTGCAAGGAAAAAGAATCCGATTCAGAACGAGCTAAGAGCCGCGCGGATGAAGCTCGTAACCGGAGCCTGTTCCCTCGTATCCTCCAGACCTTCGCGCAACTCGCGGAGCACGATCTGAGCATCGGTAAGTACGGTATTGATATTCGTATGGAGGTCGTCCCGATTGATCAATCTTCCGAGAGTTCCGTCGCCGTTATTCACCTTCGTAGTGATGTCTGCGACGTTGGAAAAGGTTCTCCGGATGTCTCCTCTATTCTCGGCGATCAATTCGGAGAGAGAGACTAACGGATCCTGCAGTACCCTACCTTTAAGGGAGGATCCTTTTTTATAATCGACGGTCTGAAACGTGGTGCCGGCCGGAAGTTTGGCCTCGGGAGGAGCTTCCGCCGTTCCCGGATCGATGGAAATCAATCTTCCGGAAAGAAGGCTTTCGTTTCGGATCGTAATATCGTAATTTTCGTACATACGTAAGGGTTCCTTTAATAAGATGGTGACTTCCACCCTGGTCGCGATTCCTATCTCTCCGGAGGGAAGGACTCTTCCTTCCTCGTCGATCTGGATGAGACGGATATTCGAAACGTAGCCGAAGGGAACTCCCTGTACGGTGACCTTGTTTCCTACCTTTATGCCGTCCGCATTTTTGAAATTGATCTTTATGAATTCCCCTCTCTTTTGTACGGGACCTCCTTCCGTCATGACGGTAAAATAACCTACCACGACCAGTGCCACGGAAAAGATGGCTCCGACCAAAAGATAACGAAACGATTTCATTTTTTATCCGATTCTCCGTTACTAGTATCGACTTTCGCTTGGAGCCGCTTCATCTAGGACCCATTTTTTCAAGATTTCGTTTCCAGTACCATAGGACCCTTCGTCGAACCCGTCACGAATTGGCGTACGAATTCATTGTCGGAAGTTTTGACTTCCTCGGGCGTCCCGGTAAAAAGAACCTGCCCTCCGT
The DNA here is from genome assembly GCF_004771275.1 of Leptospira fluminis. Lineage (GTDB taxonomy): Bacteria > Spirochaetota > Leptospiria > Leptospirales > Leptospiraceae > Leptospira_B > Leptospira_B fluminis. The sequence continues at coordinate 8,365 of NZ_RQEV01000018.1, forward strand.
AAAAGAAGGAAATCCGATCCGCGATCATATACGCGCTGGACATATCGTGAGTCACTACAATTTGGGCAGCCCCCGTCTCCTGTCGGATCCGAATAATTAATTCGTTGATCACGTTGGACATGACCGGATCCAAGCCGGATGTAGGTTCATCGTAAAGAATGATTTCCGGATTCGATGCGATGGCACGGGCCAGCCCGGCCCTTTTTTTCATTCCTCCGGAAATATCATTGGGATAATTGTCTTTTGCGATGGTCATATCCACGAGTCTCAATTTTTCCGAGACGATCCTCTGGATGTCCTCTTCCGGAAATAATTTGTGCTCCCGTAAGGGGAGAGCCACATTATCGAAAACCGTCATCCAGTTGATGAGCGCTCCGGATTGGAATAATACCCCCATTTTGGAACGAAGTCTTTTCCTTTCTGCGTCCGTCGTGCCGGAAATTCTTTCCCCGAAAATCCTACATTCTCCCGCATCCGGATTCAGGAGTCCCGTGATATGCTTTAATGTCACCGACTTGCCGGTTCCGGAGGGCCCTAGGATCACTCTCGTTTCACCTTTTTTGACTTGCAGGTCCATTCCTCGTAAAATCTTTCGGGAACCGAAGGACTTGTGCATGTTGACGATTTCTATCGCATAAGGTTCCATTCCGATCCGCCTATTGTCTGTAGAAGATCGCAGTAATCACGTATCCGAAGAAGATGACCATTAGGAAAGAGTTTACCACTGACTCTCTGGTCGCTCGTCCCACTCCGATGGCCCCGCCGCTCGTTCTCAAACCGTGAGAGCAGGAAATGGAAGAAATGATAAGTCCGAATATGTAGCCTTTGAATAATCCGGTGTATAAGTCCTTGAGTCCGGGAATGGAAGTGATTCTTTCATACACGTCTTGGAAGTAGACGATGAATTCCAGACCGAGTTGGAAATGTCCGACGACGGCTCCTCCGCAGATTCCTAATATACTGGAATAGACGCACAAGACGGGAACCATGATTGAGAAGCCTAAGATCCGGGGAAAGACCAGAAATCGAACCGGATCGATGGACATGACTTCCAGCGCGTCGATCTCTTCGGAGACCTTCATGGTTCCGATTTCGGCGGCCATCGCGGATCCTATGGAAGCGGCCAAAATCAGCGCGGTCATGAAAGGGGACATTTCCCGAGTTAGGGTAACTGTTAAGAGGAGACCTACCTGTCCTTCCGCGCCGAAATCCTTTAAGCCTAATCCGGTATTCAGGGTCAAAAGCATTCCGGTAAAAACAGCGACGACGGAAACCACGAAAAGACTTCCGACTCCGGCGATGAACATTTGGTCCAGGATTTCCTTACGTTTTTCGACGGAAAAACGCAGGCTTAAAAACGTTTCCGCTATGAGTAAAATCGTAAATCCCGCCGCATACAGGACTTCGTTCGTCTTTTCCTTGAAAGTTTCGAACATTCTTTTATATCTTAATCCACCAGAGAATTTGAACGGTGGTTTTTTCCCTATCTTTTTCCACCCCGAAAAATCCGTACAGGAATTGATAGGATGTTTTTTCCGGAGTGGAGGAATATTCGACTATGAAAGGGATGTGCACGTGAAACTCTTCCTTGGACCATCTTTGCGTGTACAATCTCATCAGTAAGGAGAGTCTTTTTTCCCCATTGGACAGCCTTTGGTATTCGACGATGGACCAGACCGGATCCCAAATCCTCTCTACAATTTCCGATTTCAACGGAAAAAGAGAAAGAAGATTCCAGGTGAGATTTCCGTCCCGGTCCTCGTGCCAACGGAAAAGGGGCCAGAGTTTGTAATAGTTTTCTTCTCGTCCCCATTGGACATAGGTTCGGTTCGTCCTCCACCAAAACGGAATCAGATAGGTTTCGGAAGATTTGATGTGATAGGTGTCGGAACTTAAACGGAAATAGAACGGAGTCAAGAAACGGGTTTCCTTATAGGCGAAGCGATAGTAACCGTAAAACGGAAAGAAGATCATTTTTCTGTAATCTTCGTCGTCGTTTCTACCGTACTGGAAAAGAAAGAACAGAGCGTTCCAATCCAGTTCCTGGGTTCGCTTATCATATCCATAGGAAAAAAGCGCTCCTAAGATGGGGAACCAGAGAAAGGATCGGACCTTTAAGTTTCCGTAAGCCGAGTCTTTGGAAAGATAAAAAGGCCAGAACATCCAGTACGAGGCAGGCTCCCGTTTGTCCTGGAAGGTTTCTCCCCATTGGAAAAACGGCCAGAGGAGAGAATATCGTTCGTATTTTCCCTTATGTATTTTCCGCGAGAAGAAAGGAAAAAGGCGGAATTCGCTCCTGACGTCGGAACTTCCGTACAAAAAGATAGGCCAGAGTACGGAATGGGCATTGTACGTTTTGTACTTCCAATTCGTATAAATGGGAAAAAGCGTGAAGTTCAGTTCGGCGTAGGAAAGTTTGCTCCGTAACCTTCCGTAAAAAGGAAAAAAACCGAAATACGATTCTCTGGCCGTATCCCCTTTGCCCCAGATCAGAAGAGGGGAGAGAGTGTCTTCGTCCCAACCTTGGTCGTCGTGAAAGGTCTCCGTACCTGTGGCAAAGAATAGAAAGGACCAAACTTTCCAGTAATCCGTCTGTTCCGAATAGAAGATCGGAAATAGAAAAGTTCTATATTTGTAATTCGATTTTGTTTCCCTATAATAGGAAAAGAAAGGACGGTAGATTTGTTCCTCTTCTCCTAGTCTTTTTTCGTTTTGGTACAAAAACCAGAATTGGCTGTATTCGGAAGGATAGGGGGAAACCGGTTTGAACGGGAATTCCGAAAATAGACTTTCCGTACAAAAGAGGAAGAAAAGGATAAGGAGAATTCTAGGAAATCTCATTCTTCAGGATTTTCCCTTGGGTTTAGAGAAAGGAGAGATTGGTTTGTTGAAGATCGCGGTCTTGTTCGGAGGAACGTCCACGGAGCACGTAATATCCCTAAGGACAGGTGCATTCATATGTAGGACATTGGTTTCCATGGGACATCAGGTCAAACCCATTCTTATTACGAGGGATGCGAAGTGGGTGATTCCTAATGAATATCGGTTATTTTTACCCGAAGGAGTACCGACCGATCCCGACTCGTACCAAAAAGAGTTCGAGAAGAAAAACGGAGTCCAAGCGGAGGCCTTCTCCGGTCTTGACTGCGATATCGTTTTTCTCGGGTTGCACGGAGCTTTAGGGGAAGACGGTCGTATGCAGGGTTTCCTAAGCGTATTGGGAATTCCATATACGGGTTCCGCCGTCGAAGCGTCCGCGATCGCGATGGATAAGATTCGAGCCAATCGTCTGTTTCGCTCCGTGGGGATGAATGTGGCTCCGTTTTGGGAGATCGGAAAAAACGACTTTCAGAGCGGACCCAAGTTGTTGGACTCTTCCGAGCTCGAATTTCCTCTGTTCCTGAAACCCGTGGAAGGCGGCTCAAGTTATCATACCTTCAGGATCGATCGAAGGGAAGACTTGAAGCCGAAGTTGGAGGAGTTTTTTAAACACCAAGACCGTGCGATTCTCCAGAAATTTCTTTCCGGTACGGAAGTTTCCTGCGGTGTTTGGGAAAGAAAAGTTTCCGGAAAACTCGTTAGGATGGCGCTTCCCCCTACGGAAATCATCCCGGGCGGGGAATTTTTCGACCTGGAATCGAAATACAAACCGGGACTTTCTCAGGAAATCACTCCGGCTAGACTTCCTGAGTCGGTTTTTTCCAAGGTACAAAACCAAGCGATTGCCGCTCACCAAGCTCTAGGGTGCGAAGGGTATTCCAGAACCGATTTCATTTTGGTGGACGGGGAGCCCTTCGTTTTGGAGACCAATACGCTTCCCGGAATGACCGAAACGAGCCTTGTTCCGCAGCAAGCCAAGGCCGCGGGAATTCCTATCGAGGAGATTTACAGATCTCTGATCGATCTCGGTTTGGAGAGGGCGGGCAAGATTCCCGTCGGAAGTAATTAACGGATTCGGAATAGGGCCAATTTCGCGAAGAAATTCGGCCTTAGCTTGATCTGTTTCAAATCCCGGAAAAACGCCCGGTCCTCGATCGTAAAGCCTCGGATCTGGCAGAACTCCTCGAAATCCAGTACGGATAAGAAATGAAGATTCGGAGTATCGAACCACCGGTACGGAAGTAAATCGGTTACGGGAGTTTTTCCTCGCAAAAGGATTTTAAAGCGGACCTCCCAATACCCGAAATTCGCAAAAACGATGATCAGGCGTTTTCCGATCCGGAGGCATTCCTTGATGATGTCTCCGGGGTGCCTGGTTTCCTGGATCGTTTGGTTGAGTATCACGTAATCGAAGCGTTTGTCTTCGTGATGCTCCAAGCCTTCGTCTATATCTCCGTGGTGGACGTACACTCCTTTGCGAATGCATTCCACGATGGCATCCTCGTCTTTTTCGATCCCTTGTCCTCGGATCCCTTTTTGACTGAGAAGGTATAGCAAGTCTCCATTTCCACATCCCAAGTCGAGCACTCTAGAGCCCGGAGCTATCGTGTCCAGAATGTAGGCAAAATCGGGTCTTTCCTTTAACGCGGTTCCCGGAAGTGTTTTAGAATCCATGAGTTTAAGTCGCCGGGTTTTCCAGGAATCCGCGCAGCACGTCTTCCTGTTTTTGATTTGCGAGTAAGAAGCTATCGTGCCCTTCTTTCGTATTTAATTCCACGTAAAAAACCCTCTTATCGGACGCTTCCAGGCTCTTGACGATCTCCCTGGATTGCGAGGGAGGATAGAGCCAGTCGGAACTGTAAGATACCACTAAGAATCTGCATTTGGCCGGCTTGAGAGCGGCAGTGAGTTCTTTTCCCTTCCCTAAACTGAAATGGTCCAGCGCTTTGGTCACGTATATATAGGAATTTGCGTCGAATCTATCCACGAAACTTTCTCCCTGATAAATCAGGTAGCTTCCGACCGCAAAGTCCGAATTGAGAAGGTTTCCTCTCGGTGCGTTTCTGCCGAACTTTTCCCTCATCTTGTCGTCCGAAAGATATGTGATATGCCCGACCATCCGCGCTAACGCAAGGCCTTTTCTCGGCGAATTTTCCTCGTACAAACCGTTATTCCAATTCGGATCGGAAAGAATCGCCTGTCTTCCTACTTCGTTGAATGCGATTTGCATCGCGGAGTGTTCCGCAGTGGAAGCTAACACGATGCAATTCCTAAGACAGTCCGGATAAGAAATGCTCCATTGCAAAGCCTGCATTCCGCCCATGGATCCGCCGGCCACACAGAATAAGACGTCTATACCAAGATGTGCAACCAGCGACTTTTGCGCAGCAACCATGTCCTCTATCGAAACGAAAGGGAAGCTAGAACCGAAAGGTTTTCCGCTGACAGGACTCGTTGTTAAGGGACCGGAAGAACCTTTGCATCCTCCGATCACGTTGGAGGAAATAACGAAATATTTAGTAGTATCGAAAGCTTTGCCCGGGCCCACATATTCGTCCCACCAACCGGGACGTTTGTCGGACTCCGAATGAAATCCCGCCGCGTGCGCATCTCCGGAAAGCGCGTGGCATATCAATATCGCATTGTCTTTTTTTTCGGAAAGAACTCCGTAGGTCTCGTATGCGATTAAAAGGGGAGAAAGGATGGAGCCGTTGCCCAGACGCAGGTCGGGAAGTTGCACAGTCTGGGTTTGAACGATTCCGACCGATTTTTTTACATTCATCCTGCTTTTCCGACCAATCGAGAAGGCCACCCTCAGAATTTTCCCGATCGAAAACCCGGAGAAGCGGCCGTTTTTATACGTTTTTCTTAATAGAATCGGACGTCACACCTTTTTCAGAGCTTCCTCCAGATCGGTTAAAATATCGTCGATATGTTCCAGACCGACCGACAAACGTACGAACTCGGGGGTGACTCCGGCGGAGAGTTGTTCGGCAGGCGTCAATTGCTGGTGTGTCGTAGAGGCAGGGTGGATCGCTAAGGACTTTGCGTCTCCGACGTTCGCCAATAAGGAGAAAAGCTCCAGATGATCTATGAATTTTTTCGCCTCCGGTAAATCACCTTTGATACCGAATCCGAGTATCGCGCCGTAAAGTCCTCGCTTATGGTATTTTTTTGCGAGGGAATGATTTTTGTCGCTAGCGAGTCCGGGATAGTTGACCCAATTTACCTTAGGATGTTTGGCGAGATATTCCGCGACCTTTTGCCCGTTCAATGAATGTTGAGTTAAACGTAAAGGCAAGGTTTCGATCCCTTGTAGGATGTTCCAAGCGTTAAAAGGGGAAATCGAAGGACCTAGGTCGCGTAATCCCTGGACGCGAGCTTTGATGATGAAGGCGATATTTACGCCACCGAACGGTTCGAACTTTCCGAAAACATCCCAAAATTTTAGTCCATGGTAACTCGGATCGGGATCCGTAAAATTCTTAAATTTTCCGTTTCCCCAATCGAATTTTCCCGAGTCTACGATGATTCCTCCGATCGAAGTCCCATGGCCGCCGAGGAATTTCGTTAAGGAATGCACGACTATGTCCGCTCCGTGTTCGATCGGGTTTACCAAATAAGGAGAGGGGAGAGTGTTGTCTATGACTAGAGGCACTCCTATTTCGCGAGCCACTTTAGATACCGCTTCCAAATCGAGCGTATCCAACTTCGGGTTTCCGAGCGTTTCGGCAAAGAAGGCTCTCGTCTTATCGTTCGACGCTTTTCTGAAATTTTCCGGATCGGACTGGTCTACGAAATGGACCTTGATTCCGAATTTCGGAAAAGTATAATGTAGTAAATTATATGTCCCTCCGTACAGAGAAGAAGAGGCAACGATTTCCTGGCCTGATTCTACGATATTCAGTAGAGCCAAGGTTTCCGCCGATTGGCCGGAAGCGGTCGCCAAAGCCGCGATTCCACCTTCCAACGCAGCCACCCTTTGCTCCAGAACGTCGGTAGTAGGATTTCCCAATCTGGTATATATATTTCCGAATTCCTGTAAGCCGAATAAGCGCGCTGCATGGTCCGTGTCTTTAAATACGTAGGATGTCGTCTGGTACAACGGTACCGCTCTGGAAGTGGTGGTCGGGTCGGGAGACTGTCCTCCGTGCAGTGCGATCGTTTCAGGTTTGTATTGTCTAGGCATGGGTGTTCGCTCCTTCTCCAACAAAACTTAAAATCCTGTTAAATATAGTCAATTAAAATCTATTAAATAGGATAAAATATTTGTTATAGTGGATTTATCGTGGGGTTTGCAAGAAATAACTCCAAATAGTAAGAGAGAAAAGAAAACATTTGAAAAATATTTCCAAAACCGAGAAAATTCCCCCCAATGAATCGGTTCCGATAGGAAGAAAGTGACTGAAGAGAACTACCGTTTCGGAACCGTTTCCAGTCCGCTTTCCGGTCTTCCCCCGGCGGGTTTTGATTTAGATTCCTGCCAAGGGTTACGATACTATCTATAAGTTTTTGATGGTCCGAAAAAGGGAGTCCCGGTTTCGGCCGACGGATTATGAAGTTAAAATCGATCGCGGAATTTAAAAGACGTTTCATCCTACCGGGGACCTTTCTGCTCGCATCGGTTTTGGCACCCTTGATCGGAACTTCCGATCTCGAGGCACAATTGTGGTTTCCTCCGGGTAGGCAATTCATGCAGCCCGCCGACGCGTTTACTTACGACGCAGGTATTAACAAATACCAGAACAACTATTATTTTTATATCGCTCCGACCTTGAATTTGAATTTCGGGGGAGATTTCGGAATGTCCCTTACGGTTCCGGTGAACTTTCTGATCTACAATCCTCCTCCCACGGACCCGAACTTGAAAGTGGGAAGCATACGTAAGATCGATTACGATCAAAAAAGCGAATATCTCAGGTTCATCAATAATATTTGGTACGGGACGTACGGACAGTACAAACCGGGAGAAACCACCTTTTCCTTTTATGCGGGAAAGATTTTCGACGGTTATATCGGGCACGGGACCGTAGTTTACAGATATGTAAACAACCAACGGATAGACAACTATAATGTCGGACTCATGTCGGATATCAATTCTGATTACGGAGGAGTTCAGGTTTTTACTAATTCCGTTTATTCGCGGGAAATAGGAGCGGGGAGGGTGTATGTCAGGCCTCTTGCGGTCGGGTTTAAACTCTTCGACATATTGACCGGTAGATCCAGGCTTTTTGCCATGATGTCCGTAGGGCAGGGAAACGTGGCAGACGAAGCCGGGCGGAATAAGGTATACGAAGAAGCCGGCGTGGATCCGGAAGATAGGGAAAAATACCGAGCCCTATCCGAAGACGGGAAGAAGGAACAGATGGTTCCGATCGAAAAGAAACCGGAACAAAAGATGAAGGAATTGTTCAATCAGGATAATTTCGTAAATCGTTTCGCGATCGGCGCCACTACAGCTTTCGACGCAAAGGCTCCTTCCCAGCTTTCTTTCGACACTACCGGACGTTTAAGGCTGGACTCCAATAATAACCCTCTCGTGCAGACCACCGAAAAATTGACGATTACCGGCCTTGACGCGGAATACAAACTCCTAAGTTCCAAGTATGTGGAGCTGACCCCGTACTACGATATAAACACGATCCGGAACCTGAATAACGCGAAAGGAACCCATTACGGTGCGGTTTTTCAGGTCGGCGGAAAGGATATTTACGCCAGAATCAAACCGGAATATCGGAATATGGATGCGAATTATATTCCTATGTACTTCGACAGTTTCTATGAATTGGAACGGTTTCAGGCGAACGTAGGTTCGAATATCCCGGAAACGAAATTGCAAGCCGCTAGACTCTTGGATCCGAACGGTCCGAAAGTGAAGGGCACGTTCACCTCCGTGATCCTGGCTTTTTACAGGTTGTCCATAGAGGCGAACTACGAAAAATACGGCGGTACGAACAATAGACGCGTATTCCTCGGAGTCTACATTCCCTTGGGAAACACTCTGGTACTTTCCGGTTATTATACCAAAAAGAATTTCAATCAAAACAGCGACGCGTTCAAACTGGACAATAATTCAGTGGGAGCGATCGAATTGGCTTTGAATTTAGGAGTGGTAACGATCCGTTTACAGGACATCCGACGTTGGGTGTATGATAGTACTTCGAATCGTTTCATTACCCAAGACGAGCAAAAGGTTCTATTTTCGAATTCTCTTACGTTCTAAGATATCTTCCTGTTGGGCTAAAAGAAAGGCCAAGGCCTGCTCGCTCCTGAGCACGGAGCGGGATAAGCGTACGGGTAGAGCTCCGATTCCGCGAAATTCCTCTTTTTCCCTGGGGCTCCAACCGGGTTCCGGCCCTAATAAGAATCCGCAAGCCGCGTTCTCGTTTTCGAATTCCGTACGTGCCGCTAACGATTCTCCTTTTCTGTCCAGATAAAACAGTCTTCCGGGAAAGGAAGAGAGTTCCGCTTTCCAATCGTTTTTTAGTACGGGTTTTTTTCCGCTTTGCGGAGGAGAAAAGAAAAGGTGTATTGTAGGTTCGAATACGCACCGGCCTTGTTCCATTCCGAGCCTGAGTTCCGTTCTGAGATTTTCCGTTCTCCAGATGGGAGAGGTGAGGTATTCCTTTCGGGAAAGTTCGGAATTGAAAAATCCGATTTCGGAGATTCCCCAGGTCCCTGCGAGTTGGAGTATTTTTTCCACGGTAGGGGGTCTCTGTAGAGCGGAGAATAATGCCAGCTTGGGGTTACGGGGGCTTGCAAAGAGGATTCTTCTATACCTCCCTTCGATTTCCCGTTCCCGAACGGCAATGATGCGGAAGCTGCCTAAAGACTCGTTTAAGATTCCCGCTCGAACGGAATCTCCTTCCCGTTTTTTTAATACGTTCAGAATATGATCGACCCTTTGTCGGTCCCTAACGGAATATTCCGAATCTCGAATCCGCTCTTCCGGAGTCAGGAGGAGTAGATTCATCAGATTTCGTATTGGGGAGGTTCTTCCTTAGGCTCGTCGGGAGAAGACGGAGGGGATGTTCGCCTCTCCGGTTCTTCCTGGATAGGAGGAATGGGCTCTTCCTGAAAAATCATACGGTCCCGACCGAAAAAGCAGGCGCGTACGATTCCGATAAAGATCAGGGCTAATAGGAAGTTGCGGGCAAATCGTTGCGCAAAACTTTTTCTATAAAAGGAGCGGGAGTTCGGGTCCGCGTATTCTCTCGGGGAAGACGGGGATTGCCAACCTAAGGTTTCGTTTCTCTTAGGAAAGAATCTTTCTTTGGTTTTTTTCCAGAGGTTTTCCATAAAAAGAAAAAATCCCCGTAAAGAACGGGGATTCGGACTTTCCTCATCCGATTCGTATCTGCCTCCGACGTAAGAGGACTTATCGTCCGGGTCGAACAAAAACGAATGATAGCAGCGAGGGCACCGAACCGTCAACTTTCCCAGATTTACGGGGATACGAAGTTCGGTTCGGCACGACGAACAGGGAACAATATACCTCACTTAGTACTTCAGAGACTCCTTCATAATGTCTACGTTCTCTTTGTAGTTTTCGTTTCCTAACTGGTCGTTATAATCGAAAATCTTCGTAAAGAGACGGTCGAAATCGTCCAGGTGCTTGATATAGAACTGTTTTTTAAAGGCGTTTCTGATCGGGTGGGTTTTGGTGTTTTCCACGCTCGCCATCAGGTATTTACCGACGCCTTTTTCACCAGGGGTTTCCGGTCTTCCGTATTCGGGATAACCGTTCTTTTGGAAATAGATCTCCACCTTATCGTTATGAGCGGGCTGTCCGTTCGGAGTACGATCGATGATCTCGGAGATCACCTTGTCTTCGATCAGAAAATTATTTTTGTATATTTTGCTGATCAACTTAGCCATGTTTCTCGGAGGCTCCATACGAGGATCGGGATCGTTGCTGTTTTGGCCGTCGAAATAGATCTCCATAAATTTAGCGAGTCCGCCCTGTACGATTTTTCCCTGGCCGCGCTCGTCGTCCTTAATGAAATCGTAAACTTCCACCCGTATACAGTTGTTCGCGGGATCTTCCTGGCTAACGGCAGGGACGCATTCGTCTCCGTTGGATTTTCCTTTAAACAGGACAGTGCGGAAGGGTAGGATTCGAACCTTCATCTTCATCAAGACCGTATGCCGGGTAAGTCTTTGATTCAGCTCGAAGATGCGTTCATCCAGGCCTTTTTCCGTATCTAGGATCGCCGCTCCTGCTTGGAGATCGTCCTTCTTTTGGCCTTGTTGGTTTTGTTGTTGTGCGTCCAGTAGGCCGGTTACTGCCAAAATGGCTAGGCAAAATGCGACTTTGCGTTTCATTGTCCCCTATTCCTTGGTACTTTTAGTCAGCGGATTGAAATTTTTCGGTATTCTCGAAAAATTCCTGTATATAGTATCGGAAAAATAGACTCCAGATTGAATCGGAAGATAACCTTTTTTCATGGAGGAAAACGGTTATTTTCCCGTTTTAGAACTGATTTCCAAATACAGTTCATACGGTGGGGGAAGGGGCTTCAATCCTTTTTCGATCAATCGGGCAGTCCACCTACGTTCCGTAAAGTCGCAAAAATCGCGTATGTCCCGCCCGGATTTACCCTCTAATTTTTCGGAAAGCAGGATTCTTTCCTTTTCGGTTAGGTGGATCGCATAATTTCCCAAAATCGAGCTTCTTTCCTCTAGATTCGGCAAGGGGAAGTAAATGGAACGATCGAATCGGGACAATAGGGCTCTGTCTAGATCCTGTTTTCGGTTTGTGGCACCCAAAGTTACCGATTTTTGTCCCCCGTCAAACCCATCCAATTTCCGTAATAGGACGGAAAGGATGTTTCTTGTGGCTTCGAATAGACCGTCGTCACGGGAACCGGCTAGGGAGTCGATCTCGTCTAGGAAGAGCAGGCAAGAGGGAAAAAGGGCTGCGGCGTCGAATACGTAGGCCATATTTTGGGCGCTTTCTCCGTAATATTTACTGAGGATGGATTCTACAGGAACATATACCAGGGGAATGTTCGTCATACAGGAGACCACCTTGGCCATGGAAGTCTTGCCTACACCGGGTTCCCCTTCTAGCAAAACCGCTCTGGGTTTGGTTCTTCCCGGAAATTTACGGGTCAATTCGGCCACTTGCCGGAATGTTTCCGGAGATTTTAAAGGAAGAATGATGGATTCCAGAATCTGTCGTTTTACGTCCTCGTAGCCGGCGATGGCATCAAAGGTCATCCAGTCCCCTTTTTTCTTGGCCTCTTCCGGCTCGTAGACCTCGATTCCCAGGCGTAAAAGAAGTTCCTTGGGATTCTGCACGGATTCCCTTTTTGATTGGCGCAAATACCGGAAGAGATCGATCGCCGCAAAAATTTCCTCTCGAGAAAAGTCTCCCTTTTTCGTGATTTCTACGCGATTTTGGGTTCTTCCGGAATAAAATCGAAATTTAGCGTTATCTAAGATGTTTCTTGTTTCGAAAAGATTTTCGTTCAGGGCCTGGAGACAATAATACCCGGGCTCGAAGGTGTGGATCCGCAGATTTTCTACGTGATTTTTTACGATTTGCAGGCAATCTAATAATTGGGACTTTTCGATCGGAGGAATGGGAAATTCCACTTTGAGATCTTTTTTGTCCGGGAGAAAGGAGGGAAGTTCCCTTTCCGCCACTCCGGAAGAGAGGAGTTCTTTGAGCAAAAGCTCTTTGGCACGACTAAAATCCAGATGAGTTCCTGTGTTTTTGCCGCCGTTGTGGTGGGAATCTTCGGGTTTCATGGTTTCTCCGGAAGAATTTATCTTGTAATATCCTTCGGTACTGTCGAAGAAAATAGAAATACCCCTTGGAGGCAACCCCCTTATGGGTGAAGGATCTCTTTCCCAGGACGATATCGATGCACTTCTTACCGGAGGCGGCGGCGGCGCTGCATCCGGAGGCGGGGAAGGCGGGTCCGCCGATTTTAACCTAAGTGGAGAGCTGGATTCCCTTTTGGGCGGGGATGCGGGAGCTTCCGGATCATCGGGAGGGGGTGGAGGGGCAGGTGCACCTTCCTTTGCGGACATTGCGGCCGCTCTAGGGCCTTCTTCCACACCGGCACCTCCTAAACCCAGTTCCAGGGCTTCCTCTTCTTCCAACACCGCCAACTTGAATCTTCTCCTAGATGTGAACGTGGCCTTAACGGTGGAATTGGGACGCACGAACATGTACATCAAGGACGTGCTGGCTCTGAGCGAGGGCGCGGTAGTGGAATTGGACAATGCGGTAGGAGAGGATTTGGACATTCTCGCGAACGGAAAGCTTGTGGGGAAGGGAAAGCTCGTCGTTTTGGACGACTATTACGGGATCCGGATCACGGAGATCGTACATCCGGATCGGAGGATGATGTAAGTGAGTTTCCGGTAGAGAAATCCGAATTCGCTAGAAACGGAACCGCCATATGGACGGCTCCGTCTTTCTTTCAAGGCTTCGGTTCTTTTCCTAGTACGGACTTCATTACGGAAGAGAAATTAGAAAGGTCCAAAGGCAGGACTAGGTTCGTTCCTTCCTTGCCGAGTTTTTCCACCTCTTTTATGAAACGTTGAGCGATCCTGAATTGTGCGGCTTCTTTTCCGCCTTTATTCTGGATAGAAGAGGCGAGGAGGGTGATTCCCTTTGCCGTTGCAGTCGTAATGGATTCTATCTCCTTGGCGGCACCTTCCGCTTCGTTGATTCTCTTCTGCTTTTCCCCTTCCGATTTGTTGATCGCCTCTTCTTTCACTCCCAAAGAACGATTGATCCTGGAATCCCTGTCTCCTTCGGAAAGGGAAATCTGCGCTTTTTTGGTGATCTGCGCTTTCTTTTCTCTTTCCATCGCTTCGATGACGGATTTGGGGGGAGTAATATTCACGATTTCATATCGGTTGACTCGGACTCCCCAAGGTTCGCCTGCCTGGTCCAATACTTCCAGAATCTTGCTGTTGATCACTTCCCTGGTTTCGAAGGTAGTGTCCATGTCCATGGTGCCGATAATTGCGCGCATCGTGGTCTGTACCAACTGGGTGACGGCGAATTGATAATCGTCGATTCCGTAACTGGCCTTTTGGGGATCCAATACGCGCAAATATAGGATTCCGTCCATTTCCACCTTTACGTTGTCCTTTGTGATGCAGGTTTGAGGTGGTACGTCTATCGCCTGCTCTTTCAGAGTATGATAATAGGAATCCTCGTCGATGAACGGAACCAAGAGGTGGAATCCAGCATGAAGGGTTCGGTTGTATCTTCCCAATCGTTCTACGATGATGCATTCCTGGGCCGAAACGATCCGGATGGAACGATAAATCTTATACGCAAGGTAGAGAGTGAATGCGAACCAGAAAATTCCGGTAAAGATTTTCAGAATGTCTTCCATGTTTCGAATTACCCCTTCGTACTGCCCGTTTTCGGCAATTGGTTCGTTACTTTGGAAATCCCTTCGAAAAAGCCGGTAATTCCCGCTACCTCGATCGGAAGAACGGTCGTCTTTGATTTTTCGAAAACTTCTCCCAATCCCGTAAGATAATCCTCCGTGATTTGAAGATGAATCGCCTCCTCGCCTCCTTGTTGGCCGGCGGCGTCCGAAATCAGTTGGATTCCCTTGGCTTTAGCGGTGGCGATCAATTCGATCTCTTTTGCCTTACCTTCCGCCTCGTTTACCTTTCTAGTTTTTTCCCCTTCCGAAAGATTGATGGCTTCCTGCCTTTCTCCCATAGAACGGTTGATTCGGGCGATTTTTTCCCCTTCGGAAATCGTGATTTCGGCCCGCTTGACTCGTTCCGCTTTTACCTGCTCTTCCATTTCATGCAGGATTTCCTTAGGAGGAGAAATATTTTTAATCTCGTAACGGGTCACCTTGATTCCCCAAGGGTCCGTCGCCTCGTCCAGCGCCCGGACTACGTGAGAATTGATGTCGTCTCTCTCGGAAAAGGTATGGTCTAAAACCAATTTTCCGATTTCGGAACGCAAGGTGGTTTGCGCCAATTGCACCGTAGCGCTTCTGAAATTTTCGATTTCATACGAAGCTTTATACGGATCCACGACCCTGAGATATAGAATTCCGTCCACCAGAATGGATACGTTATCCTTGGTGATACAGGTCTGAGGGGGAATCTCCATTGCGATCTCTTTCTGGTTTTGCCGGTACCGGACCTGGTCGATGAGCGGAATCAAAAAATGGAGTCCGGCCGGTAACGCTCCCCGAAATACTCCCAACCTCTCGACCAAAAAACTATAGTTTTGAGGAACGATGATGAAAGTCTTTCGAACCAAGTAGATCGCAGCTATGACAAATAAGGTAAAGTAAAACATTTCGTTTTCCGACCTCCCGTATTTTTTTATGGATTGAGCCTTTACGTTTCTTCCGGAAATTCCACGGGCTTCACGATAAACGTTAGATTTTCCCGCTCGATGATTTCCGCCTTCCTACCGGAAGGGATGCGCCTAGTTTTGCTTATGGCGTCCCATTCTGTTCCTTGGAATAAAATTCTTCCACCCTTTCTTTCCACCAAAATATCTTTTGTGACGGAAACGATTCTGCCGGGACCTTCTTCCGGAGAGAGAGGGGATTTTTCGGTTCTGGAGGGAAAGAATTTTCTAAGGGTGGCGCCTCCGATCAGAATCAAAATTCCGGAAAGCGTCGCCCAAAGCGCGAATTGGATCCAAATGTTCCAATCCAAAAAATAGGAGAGAATTCCCACCAAGACCGCCGAGATTCCTAAAAACACCACGAAGGTTCCCGGAATAAATAGCTCGCCGATCATCAGAGTTATTCCCGCTAGGATCCAGAGAGTCGAATTTCCGATACCGTTCTGTAGAAAGTCCATGATTTGGTCCGAGGAAACGTTAAAATTCTATTTCCAAAATCCCTTCCCTTCACTAGGATAGCAGGAAACCCATGAAAAGAATCTTGATTCGCATAGGAATCGGATCCCTTGTCCTGTTTGCAGGATTGCAGTTTATCCCGTTGCAGTTTCCTTCGGGGAAGAATGCTAAGGAAATCCAATCGGAAGAAAGCGTCAAAAAGATTTTTCGTAAGGCCTGCTACGACTGCCATTCGGATCTGGTCAAATGGCCCTGGTATTCCCGAATTTTTCCGGTTTCCCTGTATTTGATCAGACATGTGCAGGAAGGAAAGGATGAATTGAATTTTTCCGACTGGGAGGGAATGAAGCGGAGCGAACAAGCGGATTTGGCGGAAAAGATTCTGGAAGAAATAGAAGACGGGGAAATGCCTCCTAAAGAATACGTTCTTTTGCATTCGGAAGCAAAACTGGACAAGGAAGAACTGGAGACATTGAAAGACTGGTTGCAGTCCTACACCGAAAAGTGAGATCGATCCGTGTCAGAAAAGAAGAATCAAAAAGAGAAACTCTGGGGGGGAAGGTTTAAGGGGGAGGCTGCGTCCATTCTGGAACGGATAGGCGAGTCCATTTCCTTTGACCGAAAATTGTACAAAGAGGATTTGGAAGGCAGTCGCGCTCACGCGAAGATGCTTCATAAAATCGGAATTTTGAGCCGGGAAGAATTGCAAAAGATCCTAAACGGTTTAAATACGATCGAATCCGAAATCGATTCCGGCGAATTCGTTTTTCGTTCGGAGTTGGAAGACATTCACATGCATGTGGAAGCCCGCTTGACCGAACTGGAAGGCGAGGTGGGAAAGAAATTGCATACCGGTCGTTCCCGTAACGATCAGGTGGCCCAAGACGTTCGATTGTACATCCGAAATCGGATTCTGGAAGTCCTGGACCGACTGGACTCCTTACGAGAGTCCTTGTACCTCCAGGCGGAACGGAATATCGATACTATCATTCCCGGGTATACTCATTTGCAAGTGGCTCAACCGGTCCGGGCGTCCCATTTTTTATTGGCCTATTTTTGGATGTTTACCCGGGATAGGGATTTTTTCCAATTCGCGGCTTCCACCAACGACGAGCTTGTGCTGGG
The DNA here is from genome assembly GCF_004771275.1 of Leptospira fluminis. GTDB lineage: Bacteria > Spirochaetota > Leptospiria > Leptospirales > Leptospiraceae > Leptospira_B > Leptospira_B fluminis. The sequence goes on from NZ_RQEV01000018.1 coordinate 25,184, forward strand.
TTCCGGCGCGATGGCCGGAGTCAATTATTCGAATGATCGGGAGTTCCTCGCTTCCGAGTTGGGAGTTCCTAGGATTTCCCCGAACAGTATGGATGCCGTGAGCGGCAGAGATCATCTCCTCCAGTTTCTGTTTGCCGGAACACAATGTATGATCCACGCGTCTAGACTTTGCGAGGATCTCATTCTGTATTCCTCGCAAGAATTCGGCCTCGTCCGACTACCGGACGGACTTACTACAGGCTCTTCTATTATGCCCCAGAAAAAAAATCCGGACATAGCGGAGTTGATCCGAGGAAAAGCGGCTCGAACGATCGGCAATCTGAATCATATGGCGGTATTGCTAAAAGGGCTTCCCCTCACTTACAATCGGGATTTGCAGGAAGATAAGTTGGCGTTGTTCGATTGTGTGGAAACCCTTTTGATCAGCCTGGAGGGATTGGAGGAGATGATCCGAGAACTCGAATTTCGCCCTTCTCGAGGAGAGCGTTCCCTGAAGGAGGGTTTCGCGACCGCTACGGATCTGGCGGATTTTTTGGTGGGAGAAAAAGGGGTTCCGTTCCGAACGGCGCACGAGTTGGTTGGCAGACTGGTCTCGGAATGCGGCGAAAAGGGGGAGACCCTGTTTACTATCTCCGAACAAGCCCGATCCGCGATTTCTCCTTTTTTTACGGGAAAAGAATATGATCGGGCCGTCTCGCTGGAATTATCGGCGGATAAAAAGAATAGTTTCGGAGGAACGGCTAAGGCCAGACAGATCGAACAATTGAAAATAGCATCGGAATCTTTAAAAACCTCTTCTAGGACGAAAGAATGAATCGCAACTTTTTCTTGGCACTCTGCTTGATCGGTATTTCGATCGAATGCAAAAATAATCCCTATTCCGAGCAAAAATACCGTCCGGAACCCTACACGCAAAGTCCGGTCGTGGTGCACCGGATGGACCAGAATTATCTGGGACTGCCGGATAAACCTGCTCTCTATGCGGTCATCCAGACCACTCAGGGGGATATGGTTCTGGAATTGTTCGACAAGGATGCTCCTAAAACCGTACAGAACTTTATCGATCTTGCTCAAGGGGAAAAGGAATTCACCGCCCGCAACGGACAAAAACAAAAGAAGCCTTTTTACGACGGTCTGACATTTCATCGTGTGATCGAAAATTTCATGATCCAGGGAGGCTGTCCGAACGGAGACGGTACCGGAGGACCCGGATACAGATTCGAGGATGAAATCGACGCAAAATCTTTGGGCTTGGACAAGCTGAGGGTAGGCCAGCTTCCCTATTATACCGGACAATTGCAAAGGGTGGTCGTTCAGGAAATGGGAATCAAGAGCATGAGGGAATTCGAGGATAAAAAAGAGGAATTCGAAAAAAACCTGGAACAAGCCAAGGGATTGTCGGTAATGGAAATCCTATATCGCTTGGGATATCGATACAACGAAGTTTTAAATAGTCATCGTGCGGTAAAGGGAGCCCTTGCAATGGCGAATGCAGGGCCGAATACGAACGGCTCCCAGTTTTTCATCAATCTGGTGGATACCCCTCATTTGGACGGTTTGCACACCGTTTTCGGTCAGCTTGTTCGGGGCGGCGAAGTTGCCGATCGGATCGTGGCTTCCGGAAATTCCAAATCCTCGATCCGCAAAATACTCGTAGTGGATCGGAGAGCGACTGCTCCATGAGTTCGGACGGGGAAAAAAAAATCTATTTCCTGTTCGCAAAGGAAATAAGCAATTCTAAAGGAACTGCGAAGGTGCTGGAAGCGCTCGCGGAGATTTCGCTCGGGGAAAAGGAGGAGGCGACCATCGTTAAGGAAACGAAGGCGAGAGAGGACGTTCCTGTCGACTTCGTGACGATCGCCAAATTCTTTCGCGCCTCCCAAAAGACCAGGCAATCCCTAAATCAAGTCTACGAAGAATCCATGGCCAAATACAGTAAGGTGAATGCCATGACAACGGGAAAGCGTCGTCCGACGGAGGACGAGGTCAAGTTAAAGCAGACCTTGATGGATTATATTCTGAAAGCGGAAGGAATCTTCGAAAGAAACGATTTGGTCGACGAATCCTTGATCAAAGAATTGAACCGTTTTTTCGAGAGTCTGGATTCCGCGGAGAAACTTTCCGAGGCGAATATTTTCAGCCTGTACATCTCTCCGAAGACCGCAGGTCTGATTTACCCTTTATTGGATAAGATGCGGGATTGTTACCAGGAATATGGAAAATTGCAGCCTACCTTAAAACGTCTGAATCGTATCGCGGATTTTATCATCGAAGATGCGGGGACTTGATTCCGCTCCGTCGTTTTGAGACGTAATTTCCTCCGAATCCTCGTATTTTTCCTGAGTTTTTGCCGGTTTCTGCCGAAAGAACTAAGAGAACCATAGGCTCAGGATCGAATTTTTCGCCCGATGGCCTTTCTAAGTTCTCTTTAAAACCTGGGTTGAACGGAATGAAGATTTGGCAAATCGGAACCTTACTGCTTTTTCTTGCACAGTCGGCGTTTGCCTTCCCCAAAAGGGACGCTAGGGGAGAGGTCTCCGAAAATTATCTGCGCCAACAAGGAATCGTAGATTTAAAATTACCTAAAATACAATACCGGGAAAACGAGCCGGTCAAGGTTCATGTTTCCGTTCGGAACACCGGTAACGAAGTACTACGGATCTTTCCGTACGGAAAAGATCTCCGTTCTTTTCAAGTGGTCGTGAGGGATGAGGATGGTCGGACCGTCTCCAGACAGGAAGAGGAAATTTCGGGAGATCCGATCCTTAAAAGAAGGAACAGGGTCGAAAATCTGGTCGGAGACGAAGTAAAGGAGATCATTCTCCACAAGGACGAAACCTTTTCCAAGGAAATACGTCTGGATAGGTTGTACCAGCTGGAGACCGGACGAAAATATTTCGTCACTGCGTATTTTTACCCGAATATTTCCGAATACCGGGATCATTTCATCCGGTCGGAGAATCATCCGTATTTCTCTATCGAAGAGAGAAGGAAAGATTGGGTTCTACCAGGCATCCCGTACCAGGATCCGGTATCCGACGGAATGGAACCGGAAGAGGTGATCCATTTGTTCTTGGGTGCGGAAAAGAAAGGAAATTGGAAGCTTCATTTCAAATGGATCGATTTTCCGGAATACGTGCAAGCGTATGATCGTTTTTCCAGGGAATGGGTTCAGTCCGAAGAGTCGGAAAAGGACTTCATCCTGGAAGAGTTCCGTAAATTCTTGATGGAAAACCGCGCGGGCATGCTACAATATTATAAGATCCTCGGAGTGGAAAAGATAAATCCGAACCTATCGAAGGTCAAAGTCGCGGTGGAACGAAGGTTGAATAAGATCCCCGTCCGTTATGAATACGAATATACTCTTCGAAGAGTTCCGGAGGAAACCGGAGCTTTTTGGAAAGTCGCCAATCTTATAGCTAAGGTGCGGAAATGACCGAAATTTTATCGCAAGACGAAATCGACGCGCTCTTAAACGCGATCTCCAGCGGGGAAGTCAGTGAAGACGAATACTCCTCGGTCGGTGAACAAAAAAAGGTCAAGATCTACGACTTCAAGCGTCCCGACAAATTTTCCAAGGACCAGATCCGGACCCTGCAGATGATGCACGAGACATTTGCTCGTCTCGCGACGACGGGACTTTCCGCTCAGCTCCGGGCTCTCGTTCACGTTCACGTTGCGGCAGTGGACCAGCTTACCTACGAGGAGTTTATCCGTTCGATTCCCAACCCCACGACTTTGGCGGTGATCAACATGGACCCTTTGCGGGGTTCGGCGATTTTGGAGATCGATCCTTCGATTTCTTTTACGATCATCGATCGGCTTTTCGGAGGAAAGGGAGAGACCGCCAAGATCTCCCGGGAACTCTCCGAGATCGAGATGAGCGTTATGGAGGGGATCATCGTCCGTATTTTGGGAAACATGCGTGAGGCTTGGTCTACCGTGATCGACCTTCGCCCCAGATTGGGAAACATAGAAACCAATCCGCAATTCGCCCAGGTGGTTCCTCCGAACGACATGGTGGTTTTGATCAATCTCGAGACCAAAATCGGGGAAGTGGAAGGGCTGACGAACCTTTGTATTCCTTACATCACGATCGAGCCGATCATCAATAAACTTTCCGCCCAATACTGGTATTCTTCCATCCGAAAAGGAGAGCTGGACGAAAACCGTTCCATCATTCAGGAGCGGTTGGATCAGGTTCAGATTCCAGTGATCGCCGAGGTGGGATCCGTGGACATCTCGATTTTGGACTTTATGAATTTGAACGTGGGAGACGTGGTGAAGCTGGAAAATACCACGACTCGCTCAGATATGCTGGTCAAGGTAGGGGAACGGAAGAAATTCAAGTGCCTCCCCGGGCGAGTCGGAAACCGTCTCGCGATCCAGATCGGAGACAGGGTGGAAGACATTCCCGACGAATTGTTGGGATCCACCCGTTCCGAACAGGAATATTAAAAAAAAAGCGGGCCTTACGACCCGCTTTTCTCCGAACAGAGCCTTTCGATCGTTCGGATTATTTTTTCCAATGAATGCACTCTCCGGGACATTCATCCATTTCTTTCTGGACGATTTTCCATTCTTCTTCCGGAATCGGAGCCTGGTTTATGGATTCTCCTCCGATATGGGTTTCGGACGTATCGTTGTCGTCCATTTGAAAGTATTTGGGTAGATTGTCCGCACATTGGTTACAGGAAGTGCAGTTGTCCTTGTCTACATAGGCTATTTTCGTCTGTGCCATACGCTAGATTCTCCTCGAAAGTTTCCTGACTGCTTGCGGAAAACGGCTTCTTTCACTACAGTTTCGAGCCCCGGTCTGGACGGCAAACGATTTTCCCGGGAAATCGAGGACCGGGCTCCGATTGCGGAAAGCGATACGATTTTCATTTCGAGAGATTCCGGAAAGACATGCAGGTTTGCTTGAAAGGTTTAAAGAGGAAAAATGTGGACGAAATTTATTTCTTCTATATTCTTCCTGGAAAGCAATTTCCTAAGGGAGAGAACTAAATTCAATGAAACGGATTACTATCGTTTGTATTCTCGCAGTGTCGATAGGTTTTATCGACTGTCGCAAGGCCAAGGAAGATCTGCAAGGTGGGGTAATCACTTTTGCAAAAGGGAGCGTAAAACTTTTCGACAAAGCCGGAAAGGAAAAGCCCTCCACTCCGGATTCCTTTCTTATGCCGGAAGATCGTATCGAAACCGGTAAGGATTCTTATGCCGATTTACAGCTTACCGACGGGGTAGTGATTCGGATCAAAGAAAACACCTCTCTGATCCTGAAAAAAATCTTCGTAGATTCCAAGAACGGAGAAATGTTCGCGGACCTGAACATGAATAAAGGAAAGATCTTTTCCAAAGTGTCCACCAAACTAGGAAAGACAAGCCAGTTCAACGTCACCACTCCTACGGTAGTGGCTTCCGTTCGCGGCACAGACTTTCAGGTGGAAGATAACGGTAAATCGGCACATACGCTCGTATCCAACGGATCCGTTTCCGTTACGGACGCCGACGATCCAACAAAACAAGCTACGGCCGACGCGGGAGAGAAAGTCAGTTCCGACGGAAAGGATCTTACGGAAGGGAATTTGACGGATGCGGAAAAAGCGGAACTGGAAAACGATTCCGCCACGATCCAATCCGTTACGGAGGAACAGAGAGCGCGTATCCAGGAAATCCTGAAAGACTTCCAGGAAAATAAAGCTTTGATCCTTCAGGGAATGGAAGATCAGAAACAAAGAAACCGCGAATTGATCGAAGGCGCAAAAGAGGAAAACCGTAAACTTTTGGAAGATACGAAAAATGCGGGCAAGGAAGAGCGGGAAGCTATCCGTAAATCCGGACAGGAAGAAAAGGAAAAAGTGAAGTCTTCCATGGACGACGCCAAAAAGGATTTGGAAAACCAGCGTAAGTCCTTGAAAGACCAAGCGCTTCCGAAATAAGTTTTTTCGGAATCTCGCTCGAGAAAAAACGCCGGGGTGCGTCCCGGCGTTTTTCGATTCGGAAGAAGTCAATTTTCCTCCGGTTCTTTCTCCTTCAGTTTGAAATAGAGGATCACCGTAGTGAAAATCAGGGTGAAAGTATTCGCCAAGATGATCGGTAAATCCTCTTTAAGGATTCCGTAAGCCAGCCAGAACCCTAACCCCACGGTCAATACCAGATACATATTCCGCGAGATGTCGCGGGTCTTTCTTTCGATCAAAACTTTGATCACTTGGGGAAGAAAGGAAATCGTTGTCAGTAAGGAGGCGGTGTATCCGATCCAGCTCGTCGGCTCCATTTCTAGTCCGCCTCCGATCGGAATTCCCGCGTGACCACGGTCTTGATTCCGCCCCTAAGATTGTAATCGCCTCGTACTCTTGCGTATTTCGGACGGACGGATTTTATAAGGTCCTCCAATATGCGGTTGACCACGTTTTCGTGAAAGATCCCCAAATTGCGGTAAGCGAGAATGTATTCTTTTAACGATTTCAGTTCCACACATCTGTCCGAAGGTACGTAGGAAATCTCTATCGTACCGAAATCCGGCAATCCGGTCTTAGGGCATACCGCGGTGAATTCCGGTATGGTAAAATCGATTGTGTAATCCTTACCTTCGTACACATTGGCGAAAGATTCTATATCGGGAAGTTTCAGAGTAGGAATGTGTTCCTGCCTTCCTTCGTAGGAAGAAGCTCCTGTTTCTTGCTGTCGGTCGTCCATTCGTCCTCCTCTGAAACCAGAGTTTTCCGGAACTTTTCCCTGGGAATCCTTTTACAAAGCAGGGACTCGGAACGCTCGCCATGAACCAACGAAAAGTCATAGGTATCGTCGATTTCGGCGGCCAATACGCACACTTGATCGCTTCCCGTATCCGTAGACTGGGAGCCTATTCCGAAATTCTTTCCAACGAAGAACCCGCGGATTCTTATGCGAAATTATCCGGATTGGTTCTATCCGGAGGCCCGGAGAGCGTGTACGAGCCGGGATCTCCCTCCATTTCCGAAAAAATTTTCGATCTCGGCATTCCGATTTTAGGGATCTGCTACGGGCACCAACTGATGATGAAGCTTTTGGGAGGAGAGGTTCGAAAGGCGGGCACTGCGGAATACGGACAGGCATCATTGGACCTATTTTCCCGGAACGGATCCGAATTGTTGCAGGGTTATTCCGGCGGGGAAGTGGTTTGGATGAGCCACGGGGATGAAGTGGTTCGTTTGCCGGAAGGTTTTCAAGCGACCGCTTCCTCTTCGGACTGCAAATATGCGGTGGTCGAAAACGTCTCCGCTCATAGATTCGGAATCCAATTCCATCCCGAAGTGACCCATACCCAAAAAGGAAACGAGTTATTACGGAATTTTATCCGGATTTGCGGAGCGGAGAATACCTGGGATCTCACCCAATACTTGGCGCTCAAACTGGAAGAACTGAAAGATACGATCCCGAAGGACAAAAAGGTCTTTTTGCTCGTTTCCGGCGGAGTGGACTCCACCGTTTCTTATCTCCTTCTTACGAAGGCGCTCGGACGAGACCGGGTCAAAGGCGTACTAATCGATACCGGCTTTATGCGGAAGGACGAGGTCTTGCACCTCCGAGAAAACTTGACTGTTCAGGGAATCCATTTGCACGTTCATGATTCTTCTGAGCTCTTTTATTCCAGGTTAAAAGGAAAGAAAGATCCGGAAGAGAAAAGAAAGATCGTGGGAAATCTATTCTTGGAGGCACAAGAGGATTGCGCCAGGGAATTGGGGCTGAACTCTGAAGAATGGATTTTAGGACAAGGAACGATTTATCCCGATACAATCGAAAGCGGCGGGACGAAACATTCTCATACGATCAAGACCCACCACAATCGTGTGGAAGCCATACAAAAATTGATGGAAGAAGGGAAAGTGGTGGAGCCGATCAAGGATCTCTATAAGGACGAGGTTCGGGAGCTCGGAACCGTTCTCGGACTTCCGAAGGAATGGACATTGCGCCATCCTTTTCCCGGACCTGGTCTGGTTGTCCGAATGATTTCCCAAAAACGCGAAATTATTCGGGAAGCCGAGACCGAATTGGATGAAATCCTTGCGGATTTTTCCGGAGTGGCGGGAAGCATTTTGCCTGTCGCTTCCGTGGGAGTAAAAGGGGACAGGAGATCCTACGCGTACTGTGCGGTTCTTTCCGGAGAGAAGGAATGGGAAGACTGGAATCGCGTATCGACCGCCATCACGAATCGAAGTTCTCATATCAATCGAGTGACTCTTTTTGTGGGACCGGAAAACGTTTCCGTAAAAGATGCTTCCTTTCTTTTCCAGCCGTTGGATCTCGATCGGAAAGATTCGGATCTTTTGCGCGAAGCGGATGCGGTTGTCGAATCGGTTCTCAGATCCGCGGGAATCTACGGCGAGATCTGGCAAATGCCGGTGGTTCTTTTACCGGTAGGAAAGGCTGCGGAAGAAAGGAGTATCGTTCTTCGACCTGTTCATTCCCAGGAAGCCATGACTGCGAGTTTCTTTCCTTTGGACCGGAATGTATTACGGGAATTGGAATCTAAGTTGCTAGGAATTCCGAAAATTCGATACGTATTTTTCGATCTTACCAATAAGCCTCCCGGCACGATCGAATGGGAATAGCGATAAAATAGATTTCTATTGACACCTTGCCCCTCGACGAAATTATACCTCATAACGGCGTCGTGGCCAAGTGGTAAGGCATGGCTCTGCAAAAGCTTGATCCCCGGTTCGAATCCGGGCGACGCCTTTTAGTTCGCGAATCGTCGGATGTCAGCGAAACTGACTCCTATGACGCCTGGATGGTGGAATCGGTAGACACCCAGGACTTAAAATCCTGTGAGTTCACGCTCGTGCGGGTTCAAGTCCCGCTCCAGGTACCAAGAATCCTTTTCGGTCATTCGTAATCGCAAAGGTCGCCGAAGTCGAAGGCAGGAAGATCCACATCTTTGTCCTTCCGAAATCCTTCCCATACAATCTTAAAATCTCGGAAAAAAACTCCCGTTGGAAACTTGGGAGAAGAAGTAAAAGGAATCGTCTCCTTCCAAAGAAAAGAATTCCATCCGGATTTCAGAGTGATTCTCTCGGAGCCGAGTTCTACCTGCGCTTGGGACCAGTACAATTGGTCTTCGTCGAAAGACTCCCGGCTTACTACGGTAACAGAGGCTTGCTTAGGCGGATTCTCGGCATTCGGAGAAAGGTATATTCCGATCCGAAACGGACCCTTCCTAGGAGAAGGTGGATTAGGCCATCTGTGCGTCAGACATCCTTCGATTTGAAAAGGCATTTCGGCCCAACGGTTCGGAATCTGAACTTTTTCCAGGATTCGATTCTGCCGAATCGTGGCTTCGGAGCGAAAAGGAAGAATCCGTTTTTCCAATAATTTCCCGTAATCGGGATTCTCCGTACGGATTTGTCTGGAATATGCCTGGGTCGGAGGAGTCCGCAATCGCCAGATCCAGAAGCAGGCGTTGAGTAGGAACGGCAGAACGAGGAGAAGCGCAGTAAACCGAAATCCGGCTTTTTCTTGGGATCTACGGCTTCCGATCAGGATTCCGGACAACGCGTAAAAGGGCAAGGCGACCTCGTCGTCCAAAAGATAACATTGAAAAAATCCGGCCACCCAAAGAGACCCGACTCCGATAGGAGAAAGAGTTTCCCGGTCTCCGGGAGAAGGGTTTATATCACGGAAAATGAATATAAAAAAGAGTAGGAGCGATAGTGCTGAAGCCCATCCTCCTACGACCGCAAAATGCAGTATATCGTTATGGGCGTGGCTATTCGGAGTTATCTCCAATTCGTACCATAGCTGTTCCTGTTCCCGGACCGACCGGTCGGAAAGGTTACGATGGGCGGATTTGAATTTTCCTCCCCCCACTCCTATAGCATAGGTTTTTTCTAGTAAGGGGAGGCTGTTTTTGTAAATCCAATATCTCTGGTTTTCCGGAGTCTGCACTTCTAAAACTTGGGAAACGGTTCTGTGAAAGAGCCAATTCGTCTCATAGAGATATTTGAAGCTGAAGCCTATACACGCGAAAAGAATACAGACTGCAAGGCCCGCAACGGCGACGTTACGGGAAGAAAGTCCGATTTTTCCTCGTAGCATAAATCGAAGCAAAAGATAAACGCAAACGAAGCCGACTCCTAACCAGGCGGATTTGCTTTGGTTCAATAAAAATAACCAGGATGCAACTAAGAAAAGGATTCCGTAAAACCCGATCCTGAAACCGGATTTCCGTCGGATGGAAGCGAAGAAACCAGCGGCTAGACCGGGAACGTACAGCGACAATAAGCCTCCGTACGTGAGATGAGTATTCATCAATCCGATCGGAAGATAACTCAGGATCCCGAGTAGGAGCCCCGCCGGATGTTGTTTCCTGTCGCCGGGAGCATATTTAAAACCGTTGGAAATAAATTTCCCGAGACGGTATTCGCTGAATATGGAAATCAGTCCCGAGAGCAGAAGCAGAAAGAAGGAAATCCAAATGAATCTTCCGATCTTACTGGAATTCGATTCCTCAGTTGCGTGCGCGGCTCCGACGGGAAACACCAGGCAGAGCCAAAAGTCCCCGGCTTCGGATTGCCTTGCGAAATTCTTCCAGAAATCTCCGCTCTCGTCCGAATGCCAAGCCGAGGAAAGGAATACTAAGAAATAGGCGCCTAAAATCAGAGCGAAAGGAAGCAGAAACGGGCGACTTTTTTTCCAGACTGCCGGCCCGGCCGCGAGGAAAAGGAAAACCGCAAGGCCCGCAAATATTTGCGAGACGGAAACCGATAAAGGGAAGGTAATGAGTAAAAAGAGAAGGGAATAGAAGGACCCTTTTTCCGACAATCTGGAAAGAGTTCCGGATTCTATACGGTCTAAGGAAAACGATTCGATCTTCATAGAAGGGGAGTTGGCCCGGCCGGATTCCATAAAAAACCGCTGACAAGGAAAGAAAAGCTCTTATCCTGGGATCCCGACGGAAATCCGCAGGACTTTCGCCCGATTATATGTCCGAAAAAAAAATAGAATCCTCCCGATCGACGAGCAAAAAAAGGAAGAAATCAAATCCGGTAACGCTTGTATCTTCCCACCCCAGATTCAATAAACACCTTTCCGTAGCGATCATCACGTACAACGAAGAAAGGAATATCGGAGATTGCATCCGTTCTTGCCGAGATATCGCCGAGGAGATTGTCGTCTTGGATTCGAATAGTACGGACAAGACGGAGGAAATCAGTAGATCCTTCCCCGAGGTGAAATTCCATTCCCAAAAATTTCGCGGACATGTGGAACAGAAAAACGACGCGATCGCCCTTTGTAAAAACGAATGGATTCTTTCTTTAGACGCGGACGAAAGACTGAGCGATGAACTGAAGGAATCCCTCCGTGTTTTTTTGGAGAGTCCCGAGGACGGATCCCTAGATGGATTAAGAGCGGCTAGGCTTACCTTTCACATGGGAAGATTCATCCGTTTTTCCGGTTGGTATCCTCAGACGAAATACAGGATCTTTCGCAAATCCAAAGCGAGCTGGACCGGAGAGAATCCTCACGACTATCTAGTCGTCGACGGGAAGGGAAAAAAAATTTCCGGAGATATTTTACATTATAGTTTTCGCGATTTGTCCCACCAAGTGGACACGATCAATAAATTCTCTTCCATCGTAGCTTGGACTAGATTTCGGAAAGGGAAGACGTTCCGACTACTGCGTACGATCTATAAACCTTTCGTAAAATTTTGGGAAATTTATCTTTTTAAGCTCGGATTTCTGGACGGATTTCCGGGGTTTGCGATCGCGGTTTCTTCGGCTTACTCCACTTTTTTAAAGGAAGCCAAAATTTACGAACTTAGCGGTAAATTGATACAGAGACCTTCGAACCTCCGAGAGGATTACGGGGCCTAGATGTCTAACGGGCAAAAAAAAACGAAAGGTTCTTTTTGGAATCGATTTCTGTTCTGGAAAAAAAAGCCCTCGGAACAAGATTTTTCCGGGGAGCCTGCAGTTCGGGAAAGTCGAGGATACACCTGGGAATTGAAAGACCTGAGGGAGAAAGTGGACCGGTTCTTTCTGACCCGTAAAAAGCCGAGCGGAACGATCTTCGAATCGACCGCCTTGAAATTGACCAAGAACAACCGGCATCTGTTTCGATTGGAGGGAAAGGAAAAGTCGGGCAGAGAATATTCCATTCTATTCGTAACGGGAAATTATTTGAACGAGCAAAATGGAAAAGTAAATGGAGTCGTATTTTTAGGGGAAGCCGATTTGAACCGAATCCTTTCCTCCGACCAAAAGAATCTCAAGGGAATTCTTTCCGGTGTGAAAACCCCAGATTGGGACGAGGAATCCTGGTCGGTTATGCAGGAAGAACCGGACCTTCGCAAATCCTCCGATTCTTGGAAGGAGATCCTTGCTTGGGAACCGATCTGGAGCCAGCAGGTGATCATCCATTTGAGACCGAATGTATTAGCGGTTTTATTGGTGTTTTTGGGAAAGGAATTCGAGGATTTTTTCCGTAAGAACTCCGCTGTAAGAGTGCAGGAAATGGTTTCAAAGGAATTGTATTTCTTAAACGTAAGCGGAAACAGGGATTTTCCTCACTCCGAAAATCTTTCCTTATATGAATTTGATTCAGCAAAACGGGAATTGGAATCCGTTTTGAATCGAATTCGGTCCAAAAGAGAGAAGATATAAAGTATGGATCTAAAAGAAATTGCGGTGAAACAAATCCAATCCTCCATCGCTACAAAGCAGGCGGTTCTGGATCATCTGCTTCCTGAAATCGTAAAATCCGGCCAACTATTGGCTGAGACGCTTCAAAAAGGAAATCTGGTTCTTTTTTGCGGAAACGGGGGTTCTTCTTGCGACGCTTCCCATATCGCCGCAGAATTGGTGGTTCGATACAAATCCGGAAACGAAAGGAGAGCGCTTCCTGCGATTTCTCTTTCGGCAGATTCGGCAGTGATGACCGCCGGCGGGAACGATTACGGATACGAGGAAGTTTTTGCCAGACAGGTGGAAGCGTTTGGAAAAGAAGGGGACTTGCTCGTAGGGATTTCTACCAGCGGGAATTCCAAAAACGTGATCTCCGCCGTGGAGAAGGCCAAAACTCTCGGAATGAAAACGATCTGTTTTTTGGGGGGAGACGGAGGGAAACTCAAGGGGAAAAGCGATTTGGACTTAATCGTTCCGAGCGGAGAAACGGCTCGCATCCAAGAATCGCATATTCTCATCGGACATATCCTGTGCTCCATCGTGGAGTCGGAACTGTTTCAGTTGCATTAGGAAGCGGATTTGGCGGCTCATAATTCGGAAGATGCAGTGGTCATTACCGGGTTGACCGTTCGTTCCGGATCCGGTTCTCTTTTGGATCGCTGCGATTTCAGGATACGAAAAGGGGAAATTCACGCGGTGATCGGAGAGTCCGGAAGCGGAAAAACCACTCTCGCGAATTTTCTGTTGGGACTATTGGATCGGAATTTGGACGCTTCGTGGGAGGAATTTTTTCTTTTCGGAGAAAAAATGCAGGGTTCTGCGTCCGGTGAAAAATGGAAGGAGTGGAGGGGAAAACGGATCAGCCTCATTCCTCAAAGTCCGGCATCAGGTTTCCATCCGTATCGAAAGATTTCTTCCCAAGTATTGGAATACTTTTCCGTACTCCAGCCCGAACTTTCCGATCGCCAAATTTGCCTGGAGCTGTTCAAAAAAATAGGACTTTCCGATCCGGAATCGGCTTGGGAGGCTCATCCCCATTCTCTCTCCGGAGGGGAAAGGCAGAGAATTCTAGTATTACTTTCGCTTTATTCGAATGCGGAATTGATTCTAGCGGACGAACCGACATCCGCTCTGGATCCGATCACCGGCAGGGAAATTCTGGACCTTTTGTCCGGATTGGTCCGACAGAAAGAGAGGAGTCTGGTATTCATCAGCCATGACCTGGGTTCCGTATCTGATTTTGCGGATACGATTAGCGTGTTGAAACGAGGGCGTCTTGTGGAGACGCTTTCGCGTTCTTTTTCGACCTGGGCCCCAAAAACCGAATACGCAAGAAAACTGTTTGAAATAGACTCCTTTCCCCCATACTCTGCTTAGATCGATGAGAGTCATTTTACGGATCATTCTTCTCTCCTGTTTTCTTTCTTCCTTTTCCGCTTCCTATGCGGAAAGTAAGGGGATCGTTTTGGAAGAAGGAAACGTTTCTTCCTATCCGAAAGTAGCGCTCAAAATTAAGGAAAACCGCAAATCCTCTCCGGAAAGAGAGATCCTTGTCTTAAGAGAACGAAAGGATTCCAGAGTGAGGAGGGTGCTAGAGCCGGAAATCTTTCAGGAAGAAGGAACCAGACCCATCCACCTGCATTTGTTGGTCCAAATGTCCGATTCCTTCGATTCCAACGTGCAGGGAACCGAAATCCTGAAGCGAATCGTCCAAGCGTCCGGAGAAGAGGACCGTTTCAGTTTCGTCTTTTTTACGGATGATGTGTTTTTGCCGAAATCGGATCTGAGTAAAGCCGAAGCTCTGAAGGAGGCGAAACTTCCCGGCGGAAAGACGAACCAAAATACTTCCTCCAACTTGGATTACGTTTTTCAGAAGATTTCTCCTCATATAGGAAAGCGGGATTACCTCCTTCTCGTTTTTTTCGATCGGGAATTCCAGCCGTCCCAAGAAGCGCGTAGGGGAGGATATCTTCGAGACAACCCTCTGAATATTCTAGGAAACCCTTCGGAAGGGACGGCGAGACTTGCGGAGACATACGGAGGTTTCTTTTATTCCATCCAACGGACCGATTCCTTAAGTCGCGTGCTGACCGATATCGAATTCTTCCGCAAAAAACCTTGGACGGTCAGATACGATTCTCCGTTCGGAGAAGATTGGAACTGGGGAAGCGAGGACAAGGTCCATGTGGAATTGGAGACTAGAAATTTCGGAAAGATCCTTTACGACTACTCTCTGCCTTGGACGACCAGGTCGATTCTCTTCCTTCTCCATCCTAGAATTTTTCTCCCTACCGTCGGTTTCTTACTCATCGTTACGATGGTCGCCTTTCTATTCGTTTTGAAACGAAGCGACAAGCGGAGTCCGTCCCATGCCGGATCGATTGCGGAAGAGAGGTTGCACACTCTGGACGACGAGCAGGACGCGTACAGAAAAATGTATGGGGATCAGTACCAATTGATGTATTCGGAAGACAATCGGATCCAGACGGACAGATTGACCCCCGTCGCGGTAAGGGAATTCGAGGACGGCGAGGTGTACGAAAAAGCTACTTTGATTCTGAAAGAGGGAAGGCATCCGGGAAAACAATACTCTTTGCAAAAGAGCCAAACCGTTCTCGGAAACTCGGAACTGGCCGACTTGGTTTTGTACGAACAGGGAGTGAGCGGCAGTCACGCCAGGATCAGAAGGGTAAAGAACAGATTTATTCTGTACGATTTGGTTTCCGAATCGGGAACGTATCTGAACGGGAAAAAGGTGCTGAGGCCCAGAATCCTGTACGACTTCGACGAAATCGGGATCGGTAAAGCCTTACTGGTATTTCGGGGAAAATAAGTCCGTAGCCGCCTGATTCATTCCTTCTTTACGAAAAAGGCCTCCTTTTTAGCATGGAGGTGTAGCCTTACCGGCCGGCGAACCCCGAACTCCCTCGTTTTCCGATCGGGAGTCTAAACTAGAAACGAATTTATTTTTCCTTATAGGACAGGCGATCATATGAAGACGATGTTTGAGAAAATCTGGGAAGACCATTTGGTCGGAGAACTGGAAGGCGGGTCTTATCTGATCTATATAGACAGGCATCTGATACACGAGGTTACGAGTCCCCAAGCCTTCGAAGGATTGCGGATGACGGGGAGAAGCGTACGGAGACCGGATGCCACTTTCGCCACGATGGACCATAATGTTTCCACTCGGATCCGAAACCTTGATTCCGCAGATCCGGTTTCCGCAACTCAGATGAGAACTCTGATGAAAAATTGCGAAGAAAACGGAATCACTCTCTACGATATCAATCACCCGGACCAGGGGATCATTCATGTCATTGCTCCGGAAATGGGATTGACTCATCCCGGAATGACCATCGTCTGCGGGGATTCCCACACGTCCACGCACGGAGCCTTTGGCGCTCTCGCGTTCGGAATCGGCACCTCGGAAGTGGAGCACGTCCTGGCGACTCAGACCCTTTTGCAGAGAAGGGCAAAGACCATGGAGATCCGGGTCGACGGAAAACTTTCTCCTCACGTCACTGCGAAAGACATTATTTTGGTGGTGATCGGAAAGATCGGAACCGGAGGAGCCACCGGTTTTGTGATCGAATACCGCGGGTCCGCAATTTCCACGTTGAGTATGGAAGCTAGGATGACGATCTGCAATATGTCCATCGAGGCGGGAGCAAGAGCCGGACTCATCGCCCCGGACGAAATCACGTTTCAGTATCTGAAGGATAGAGATTTTTCCCCAAAAGGAAAGGAATGGGATCTGGCTTTGCAGCGCTGGAAGAGGTACGTCACGGACGAGGGAGCCAAGTTCGACGTCTCCGTTGTGCTCAAAGCGGAAGAAATCGCGCCGCAAGTCACTTGGGGAACGTCTCCCGGGCAGGTGGTTCCGATAACGGGAGAAATTCCGGACCCTAAAAACGCCTTGGACCCCGTAGAAAAAATCAGCATCGAGTCCGCGCTGAAATACATGGATCTGAAGCCCGGCCAGAAGATCCAGGATGTCGGTATAAATAAGGTATTTATAGGTTCCTGTACCAATTCCAGAATCGAGGACCTTCGCATCGCCGCAGCTACCGTAAAAGGAAAGAAGGTTTCCCAGAAAGTCCAAGCCATCGTGGTCCCCGGATCCGGAAGGGTCAAACGCCAAGCGGAACAGGAAGGACTGGATAAAATCTTTCTGGAAGCGGGATTCGAATGGAGGCTGCCGGGATGCTCCATGTGTCTTGCCATGAACGACGACGTTTTGGAGCCGGGAGACAGATGCGCGTCCACTTCTAACCGAAACTTCGAAGGTAGACAAGGAAAAGGCGGGCGTACGCATTTGGTCGGACCTGCGATGGCGGCTGCGGCTGCGGTCGAGGGTCATTTCGTAGACATTCGAAACTGGAAATAAAGGAAATCTTAATGAAGCCGTTTACAACCCACGAAGGATTAGCCGTTCCGATAGACCGTCCGAACATAGATACGGACCAAATCATTCCGAAGCAATTTTTACGCAAAATCGAAAGGAGCGGATTCGGAATCCATTTGTTTCACGATTGGAGATACTTGGACGACGCCGGTACTGCGCCGAACCCGGAATTCAGCCTGAACCAACAAAGGTATCAAGGAGCTTCCGTACTGCTAACCAGAGACAATTTCGGATGCGGTTCCTCTCGAGAACACGCTCCTTGGGCTCTGGAAGATTTCGGATTCCGGGCGATCATCGCACCTTCGTATGCGGATATTTTCTATAACAATTGTTTCAAAAACGGGATCCTGCCGGTCGTTTTAAAAACCGAAGAAGTAGAAGAATTGTTCCAGTCCATAGGAAAGACTCCCGGGGCAAGGATCAAGATCGATCTCGACAAACAGAATGTGATCAGTCCGGAAGGGAAAGTATATTCTTTCGAAGTGGATTCTTTCAGAAAATACTGTCTCTTCAACGGTTTGGATGATATAGGACTAACCTTGCAGCACGCGGATAAAATCGGTCTTTTCGAAGAAAAGAACCGCAAGGAAGAACCCTGGCTGTATACTAGTAAAAAATGACCGGTTCGAAGTTTTCGAACTTCCGATAGGAGAGAAGGCAATGTTTGACGAAATATCCCGTTCGATCGATGAATTCGGTAATAGCCTTCTTGGAGCGCTCAACAACGTACAGGGGATCTTCGGACGGGAATTAAGCGTCGCAAAGCCGATCAAAGAGAACGTTCTCCAGATGATCGGCAACACTCCTTTGATCCGGTTGAACAAGATCGGTTCCCACCTTCCGAACGTGGAAATCTATCTCAAAGCCGAATTTTGCAATCCTACCGGCAGCGTAAAAGATAGGACGGCGCTTTCCATGGTACTTTCCGCGGAGAGAAGAGGGGAGTTAAAACCCGGCGGGAGTATTTTACAAGCGGGGTACAATACCACGGCGATCTCTCTCGCTTGGATTTCCTCGATCCGCCAGTACAGATACAAAGTGATTCTTGCTCCCGATACGGATCAGGAGAAAATCCGGGAATTGAAGTCTTACGGAGCCCAGGTGGAGGTCCTACAACTTGCCAAAGGAAATTGGGACGACTCACTGCTGGAAAAAGCGAAGGATCTCAAGAACGCCGAAAAAGGCAGCGTCATACTCAACGAATATAAGGATATGGCGAATACGAACGCGCACTTTCTGTTTACGGGTCCGGAAATTTGGCGGGACCTGAACGGTGGAGTGGACGCTTTCGTAGCGGGAGGAGGTTCGGGAGGAACCTTGTCCGGTGTAGGTCGCTTTTTGAAAGGAAAGAAACCTTCCTTGCAGGTAATCATGGGAGTGAGTAAGAACTCCAGATTCATCCGTCGTATGGTGCAAGGGGATAGCAGCATCCGACTTCCCGAATCCTTCGACCCAAAAGTCACGGACCAGTACATTGGCGTGGATCGGGAAGAAGCCCTCCGGTATCAATCCGAACTCTACCAAAAAGAAGGAATATTCGCAGGTCTAACCACGGGCACGACTCTGGCTTCGGCTCTTCATTACGCTGAGAGTCTTCCCACAAGAGAGGATTCGAAAGCCACTCCTTATAGAATCGTAGTACTTTCTCCGGATAGACTTTGATGATATGAGTTCCCGGTACGAGGACCTAAGAAGGTCGCTTTTAACCGAAAGGGACGCGGAGATTGCCCGCTACAAGGAAAGTTCCTCCTCCGACCGCAATACAAAGATCGCTTCGGGTCTTTGTATCTATCCTTTGGTATATGAAGACTCTGAATTGGGCACCGAAGGGAATTGGCGTATTCGGTTTCGACCCACAAAGCCCGGGGCCGTTCCGGAATTCTTTCGTGCCGGAGTTCCTGTACGCATTTTCAAGGAGGATTTGGAGACCTCTGCCATTCTTACAAAGTGTTCGGAAGATTCCTATACTGTTAACCTGGATGAGATTCCTGACTGGATGGAAGAAGGGAAGTTAGCTCTGGAAATTCTGCCGGACGAGACTAGCTACAAAGAATGGGATAAGGCTTTGGAAAAAGTCATTCGTGCGGAAAAAGGAACCCGCGCGAGATTTTTCGGAGACCTCTTCTCGGAAGCCTTAGATCTCAAGCCGACGAATTATAAGCAGGATCCATCGATACGCGCCGAATTCAACGAATCTCAGAAGAGAGCGATATCGGGCATTTTAGAAACCGAAGATTTGATTTTGGTACACGGACCGCCCGGGACGGGAAAAACGAAAACGATCTGCGAGGCGATTCGTATCTTGGCCGGAAGGGGAAAGAGAATCCTAGCGTCCGCTCCGACGAATGCAGCCACGGATCTGATAGCGGAATCTTTGGGAAGGCTGGGAGTGCCGGTACTTCGGATCGGACATCCGGCTAGGATGAGCGAATCAGTACTGAACGTATCCTTGGATGCAAGTCTTCGCCGACATCCCGAAAGCAAATGGATCGAAAAAGATAAAAAGGATCTCGCTGAACTTCTAAAAAAGGCCGGCAAATACAAACGCAATTTCGGAAGGGAAGAGGCCGAGGAAAGAAAACGTTTTTATCAAGAAGCGAAGGAATTACGGAAAGGAATTCGTGAAAGGCAACGGATTCTCATCAATTATCTTCTGGAATCCCATCCGGTGATCGCGTGCACTCATACGGGAGCCTCTTCCTCCCTATTGAACGGTATGGAATTCGATTATTCCGTTTTAGACGAGGGAAGCCAAGCGACGGAGCCTTCTTCCTGGGTTCCGATTTTACGCGGGAAAAAGATCGTCATTGCGGGAGACCCGAGGCAGTTGCCTCCCACCGTACTTTCCGAAGATCCTTTGCTGAAAGTCCCTTTGATGGAAAGATTTTTGGAAAAATTGGAATCCGTAGGTAGGGTCTTTCTATTGGATACCCAATACAGAATGACGACTCCGATCCAATCCTTTCCGAATCGAAAATTCTACGCCGGAAAACTGAAATCGGGGTTACCGGAGGGAGAACAATTCGCGAAACCTTTTCCCGAATCCGATTTTCCTTTTTCGGAGAGTTTCGTTTTCGTAGACAGCTCCGGCACGGATACGGCGGAAGAACTTTCGGAAGGAAGTCTAGGAAATTTCTGGGAAGCGGAGTTCACGATTTCTCTCTTGCAGAAAATTTTGGATTCGGGATGGAAGCCGGAGGATCTGGTTCTGATCTCTCCGTATAGGTTCCAAAGATATTTGCTGGAAGATCGGTTGCGTTCCCGACTTCCGGAGATTGCCGATCGGATAGAAATCGAAACCGTCGATTCCTTTCAGGGAAGGGAGAGAAAAGGAGTTCTCTTTAGTTTGGTACGGTCCAATCCGGAAGGTAGAATCGGATTTTTGTCGGAAGAACGAAGATGGAACGTAGGAATGACTCGGGCAAAACGTCTGCTGGTCTTGGTCGGAGACGGAGCCACTCTAGGGGAGCAGGAATTTTTTCGGGACCTGTTAAGCGAAGCCGAATCGGTCGGAGAAGTCAGAACCGCTTGGGAGTTTCTGGATTAGAAACTTCACCAACGTAATTTATTTTCCAGAGGAACGAAGGCCAGGACGATCCAGGAAACGGTCCCGATCGCGTGTGATAACAATAAATGATAACCGCTCTGGTCCGTGCAAATGAACTTCAGCGTTAGGTTGGAAGCGGCGAACAAAAGGCTTAAAATAGTCAAGGACGCAATGTAGGGATTTGCGGGAGCGGTTTTGCGGACCCAAAACGCGGATGCTCCTCCGAAAATCAGCCCGAAGAGAGCCAGAAATGCCGGGCAAAATCCTATGTGTTCCGGGTGGGGAGTATTCCATTCCTGCATAAAATGGAAAGACACGTATCCTAACCAAAGAATCGGACCCAATAGGGTTAGAAGTAGAGGCCAATTCCGCTTTTCCTCCGGAAAAGAGGTCTTGGACAGTGCCAGAGTGGAAAGTAAGCCCCAACCCAGAATCAATACAGGTTCCGGCCACCAACCCGGAAAGGCGTTTCGAGCGGATAGGGAAGACAGAAAAAATCCTAGACCGACAGATAGGCCCAAAAGCAAAGCACCGGTAAAAAAAAGCTGACTTACCTTTAGAGGGCGCGAGCGTCTAAGATTCGCACCCAAGGAAAGAATCAGCTTTTCCGTCGGATCAGAATCAGAATAAGTGGGCATCGTTCTTCCTTCCCTTTTTCGTTTTTCTATCTAAGAACAAGAAAGATTGGACAATCCTTAAAATCCAGTCGAAATGTTCTTTCGACCGCTCTTATTATCATTCGTCGGGCGCGGTGTAAGGTTACATGACCGATACGGGTAAAATCTGGGAAAGTTTAGCGGCTCGAATGAAATCGGCTCAGGGAGGCGATTCCAGAGAGTACGAGCTACTTTTGCGCCAGGTCCGGGATATCTTACGCGCATTTTTGGCATCCAGAATTTCCCATGCGGAGGACAGGGAAGATCTCATCCAAGAGATTTTACTCGGTATCCATCGTGCAAAGGAAACGTATAGACCGGATCGACCTTTTGCTCCCTGGCTATTTTCCATAGCAAGATACAAAACCATCGATTACCTTCGTAAGTTAAAGAAACGCGACTTGCTGGTTCTCACGGAAATGGAAGATTTTGCGCAAGTAAAATCTTCGGAAAAAGAGGAGTCCTGGATGGAGGCGGACGGAATAGAAACCTGGCTTTCCGTCTTGGACGATAGGCAAAGAGAGATCTTAAAACTGGCTAAATTGGAAGGATACAGCGTGCGAGAAATTTCCGAAAAAACGGGACTTTCGGAATCGAACGTGAAAGTGATCGTGCACAGATCGGTTCAGAAAATCCGTAAAGTTTTTTCGGGAGAAAGACGGCCCCAAGCCGGACAGGAAACGTCCAACTTATAGGACATGCCCCTTTCGTTGAAAGCCAGATCCGTGGATTCTATATGCTCCCTTTCTAAGGAGGAATGGGACAAGTTAAGCGATCCGAATAATCCTTTTTCGGACTACGATTTTTACGCCGGTTTGGAAAAAACTTCCTGCATCGGAAGTAAGACCTCTTGGCATCCGAGATACGTACTCGCGACGGATTCTCACGGATTTCATTCCGCCTTTCCCTTCTTTCATAAATTCGATTCGTACGGAGAATATATTTTCGACCATGCCTGGGCGAATTTTTTCGCTCAAAACGGATTGTCCTATTATCCGAAAGGACTGGTCGCGTATCCCTTCACTCCCGTAACGGGGCGGAGAATCTTGCGTCGGGACGGCGTCTCTGTTCGCGAGGCGTTGGACGCACTTTTACCGGAAACGTTCCGCGCGGCGGAAGAGGCTGGCCTTTCCGGTATTCATTTTCTGTTTTTACTTGAGGAAGAAGCGCAGGAATTGTCGAAACGAGGGTTTGCTACGCGCATAACGCACCAGTATCATTGGCAGAATCGGAATTACAACGACTTCGAGGATTTTTTGAAAGAATTCAAATCCAAAAAAAGGATGCAAATCCGGAAAGAAAGGGAGAACATCCGCGATGCCGGGATTTCCATCCGGGTTTTGGAAGGAGATTCCGTTACACAAGAGAATATGGAGCAGATGTATCGTTTTTATACCGATACGTATTCACGTAAATGGGGTTCGCCTTATCTGAATTTGGCCTTTTTTCGGGAGGCTTGGAAGACGCTTCGGGATAAGATCGTATTGATCCTAGGAGAAAAAGAGGGAAGGATTCTGGGAGGAAGTCTCAATCTAAGAAAGGGGGATAAATTTTACGGAAGATATTGGGGTTCTTTCGAGCATATTCCGTTTTTGCACTTTGAATGCTGTTATTACTCTCCGATCGAATACTCCATCCGGAATAGGATTCGAATCTTCGAAGCCGGCGCCCAAGGAGAGCAGAAATTCCTGAGAGGGTTTCCCGCGGTTCCCACTTACAGTTCTCATTTCATTTTCCATTCCGGAGCCAGAAATGCGATTGAACGTTTCCTAGAAACGGAAAGAATGCATATGCAGGAAATGATCGAAGAGACTAACGAGCATTCCCCTTTAAAGGAAGTCCCAGGTTTAGCGGATAGGGAAACGAGATGAGCGAAGTATACCGTTTCGATACCGAAGAGCAAATCCTTACAAAGGAAAAATTGAAATTAAAAAGACCGCCGAAGTTCAGGGTGGTGATCCTGAACGACGACTATACTCCTATGGAGTTCGTCATATGGATTTTGAGAGTGGTCTTTTATAGAACCGCCGCCGAAAGCGAGCGGATTATGCTTCAAGCGCATACTACCGGAAAAGCGTTGTGCGGAGTCTATTCCCACGACGTAGCTAAGACTAAAGTTTCAGAAACACATAAACTTGCGGAACAAAACGGTCATCCCCTTCAATGTCGGATGGAAATCGAAGAGGGTGAGGAGGAACCATGACTCTTTCCGAGGAACTAGAAAGATCCTTGAATCAGGCCAGAATCGAAGCGGTAAAGCGCAGGAACGAGTACATCACTCTGGAGCATATCCTTTTGGCTCTGACCTACGATCCCGTGGGACAGGAGGTTCTACTTGCCTGCGGCGCGAATCTGGAAACACTACGCAACGAATTGCGGGAATTTTTGGATACGGAGATGGAATCGATTCCGGATTCCTTCGGAGAGATGGAGCCGGAGTATACGATAGGAGCACAAAGGGTACTGCAATTAGCGGCTTTTCACGTGCAATCCACCCAAAAGAAAAAGTTGGACGGGGGCTACGTTCTGGCCTCCCTCTTTCGCGAGGATCAATCCCATGCGGTTTTCTTTTTAGCTAGACAGGATATTTCCAGATTCGATGTGGTCCGGTACATTTCCCACGGAATCCGCAAAGACGGTAAGAAAGTAACTCCGGAAGGAACAACGGAGCCCACACCTTCCGAATCCGGGGATCCTTTAAAGGACTTCTGTGTGGACCTTACCGAAAAAGCCAGGATCGGAAAATTGGATCCTCTTGTTGGCCGTTCCGAAGAGATAGAGAGAACCGTCCATATCTTGGCTCGTCGCAGAAAGAATAACCCGATTTTCGTGGGGGATGCCGGGGTAGGAAAGACAGCGATCGTGGAAGGTTTGGCCTTGAACATTATGGCAGGGACCGTTCCCGATTCTTTGAAGCAGACCCGGATTTTCTCTTTGGATATGGGACTACTTTTGGCTGGTACGAAATTCAGAGGAGAATTCGAAGAACGTCTGAAAAACGTAGTGCAGGCGGTTGCGGCCGATCCGAACCGTGTCTTATTCGTGGATGAGATCCATACGATCATCGGAGCGGGAGCGGTTTCGGGAGGTTCCTTGGACGCTTCCAATCTGCTGAAGCCGGCTTTGGCAAACGGGGAATTGCGATGCATCGGAACCACCACCTACAAGGAATACAAGGCGATCTTCGAAAAGGACCATGCTCTTTCCAGGCGCTTCCAGAAGGTGGAGGTAAACGAACCGAGCGTAGAGGAAACGATCCGTATTTTAAAAGGACTCTTGCCTAAATACGAGGATTTTCACGCAGTAAAATATTCCTCTCAAGCGGTGGAAGAAGCGGCGAGGTTGGCGGATCGATATATCCTGGATCGGAAATTGCCGGACAAAGCCATCGATTTGATCGACGAGGCCGGAGCAAAAGTAAAGATACGTTCCTCCGCAAAGCATAAAACCGTCACTGTCAAGGATGTGGAAGATCTCGTTTCCAAAATCGCGAAGGTGCCGACCCGGACCGTAAAGGCGGACGATCGGGATAAACTGAAGGAACTGGATGGCGAACTGAAAAAGAGGATCTACGGTCAGGATAAGGCCGTTACCGAAATCGTACAAGCCATCAGACTTTCTAGAAGCGGTTTATCGGAACCCGGGAAGCCGGTAGGGTCCTTCCTGTTCGCGGGACCTACGGGAGTAGGAAAAACCGAACTTTCCAAGCAGCTAGCCTCTAACTTGGGGATAGAGTTCCACCGTTTCGATATGAGCGAGTATATGGAAAAACATACCGTATCCCGTCTGATCGGATCCCCTCCGGGGTACGTAGGTTTCGAGCAAGGAGGACAATTAACGGATGCCATTATTCGAACTCCTCATTGCGTTCTCCTGCTGGACGAAATCGAAAAGGCACACGAGGATATTTATAATATTCTTTTGCAGATCATGGATCACGCCACTCTTACGGACAATAACGGTAGAAAGGCGGACTTCAAGCAGGTCATTCTGATCATGACGACGAATACCGGGGCGAGAGAGCGTGCCGCGAATCCTCTCGGATTCGAAAATACCGCTTTGGCCGACAGGGGTCTCAAGGCGATAGAGAGACAGTTTTCGCCCGAATTCAGGAACCGTCTGACCGCTATTGTGGAATTCGAAGCCCTGGACGAATCCGTCGTTTCCAAAGTGGTTCGAAAGCAATTGGAACTTTTGGAAGAACGTCTGGAGGAAAAGAAAATCGTTCTCGAATACGGAGAAGAGGTTTTAGTCTTCATAGCACGTAAAGCTTACGATCCTCTATTCGGCGCTCGACCGGTGCAAAGGTGGATCGATTCCAACGTTTCAAAAAGACTCTCGGAGGAAATTCTTTTCGGAAAACTCCGTGCCGGAGGATCCGTCCGTTTAAGGGAGATCGAAGGAGAGTTGGAGTTGGATTTTTCGGAACCGGAAGGGCAGAACAAAGGATGATGATATTTCAAATAAGAAGCTTTCTTCCTAGGGGTCGGATTCTCCTCGTTTTTCTTTTCCTATTCTTCTCGAATTCTTTCTGCAAAGGAAACGGACTCTTTCTGGAGGGAAAACGCGTTTCGGGAGAAGGGCTTGTTTTCCCCAAATCAGGAACTCCTCCGGAGAGATTGTCCGCGGAATCCGAGAATATCATGATTTCCACCGATTCGGAGGAGGCTTCCCGAACAGGTTTGGAAATTCACCGATTGGGAGGTAACGCGGTGGACGTTGCGGTTGCGGCTTCCTTCGTTATTTCGGTGACTCGTCCCCAATCCACAGGAATCGGAGGAGGAGGTTTCCTTCTGCTTCATAGTTCCAAAGAAAAAAAAACATACGCCTTCGATTTTAGAGAAAGGGCTCCCGCGGCCGCATCCCGCGATATGTACCGGAATCGACCTAAAGAGGACTCTCTATTAGGATACAAGTCCGTAGGTGTTCCGGGAACCGTGGCTGGACTCGTTCTGGTTCAGAAGAAGTTCGGCAAATTATCCTTAAAGCAGGTGATGGAGCCGTCCATTCGTTATGCGGAAAAAGGATTTGCGGTTTATCCCGATCTTAGGGAGTCCATTCTGGAATCATCGAACGATATGAGTCCTGCGATGCGGGATATTTTTTTACCCGGGGGAAAAGCGCCGGAGGTCGGAGGAATCCTAGTACAAAAGGATCTGGCTAAGACCTTAAGGATCATTTCCGATACCGAGGGGAAGGAGTTCTATAAAGGAAAGATCGCCCTTGCATTGGGAAAGCTGATGAAAGAAAGGGGAGGAACGGTCTCCGAGTCCGATTTAGGCAATTATCGAGTCCGGGAGGGAGCACCCTTGGAAATTCTCTACAGAGGATATTCCGTTCGAACGATGTTTCCTCCTTCTTCCGGAGTGCACATGCTCACTATGTTGAGGATGCTGGAGACTCGAAAGTTGACGGACATGTACCGATCTTCCAAAGCGGAATACTATCATTTTCTTGCGGAGGTGATGCGTAGGGGATATTCGGACCGGGCCGTTCTCGGAGGGGATCCGGATTATACGAATGTCCCGATCGAAAACCTCTTGTCTCCGGCTTACGCGCTGGCCAAGATCGCGGATTTTAAACCTATGATGGCGACACCGAGTTCCGACTACCTGGGAAGATTGAATCTAAGGGAGGAATCCCATGAAACCACTCATATTTCCGTCATGGACGCCCAAGGAAACGCGGTCTCCACGACCCAGTCCGTAAATTACAGATTCGGAGCGGCCGTGATTTTGGACGGTTACGGTTTCGTACTGAACGATACCATGGACGATTTCAGTCGTTCCCCGGGGGAACCGAACGTTTACGGATTGATCGGAGCCGAAGCGAATTCGATTCGAGCGGGAAAAACTCCTTTGAGTTCCATGTCTCCGACCATCGTGCTTAAGGACGGAGAGACCTTTTTAGTTACCGGCGCCCCCGGCGGATCTTATATCGTCAATGCGGTACTTCAATCCTTATTGTTTAACCTGGATTTTAAACTGACCCTGTACGAATCCGTTGCCAGGGGGAGGATCCATCACCAATTTTTTCCGGATGCCTTATATATGGAAGGAGCGGCAATGGACACCGCCGTCTCTAATCAACTTAAGGCAAAACGGCATGAATTGAGGGTGGGTCCGAATTTCGCTAAATTGTTTTCCGTCAAGAAGGAGAACGGAAAACTCTACGGAGCCGCGGATCCCAGGGGAGACGGAATTCCGATGGGAGAATGAGGAATTCGGAGCTAACTTTAAGAGTCCGGAACGGTCTAAGAAAAAAACGATTGGAATCAATGAATGAAACGTAGTGTAGCCAGCTTAGTATGCCCAAATTTGAGACACGCGGTCAAAGCGAAGCACGGATTGGAAAAGGAGAGTATGCGGATCTTTTCCGACGGAAAGATCGCGACCACTTCCCATCCTAAAACTTTGGGCTCCAGTCTTACGAATCATTATATTAAGACGGATTTTTCCGAACCGCAATTGGAATTCGCGACGAACGCCAGACCTAGAATAGAAGCGATCGTAAGAGAATTACAGGATCTGCATATTTTTACTTCCCGCCACCTACAGGGGGAATGGATTTGGCCGTTCAGTATGCCTCCCGTTTTGCCTAAGGAGGAGAAGGACATCCCCTTGGGGAAATACGGCTCCTCTTTTTCCGGAGAATGGAAGACGCTTTACCGGAACGGACTCGGACTTCGTTACGGAAGAAGAATGCAGACGATCTCAGGCGTGCATTATAATTTTTCCTTTTCCAATCTGTTCTTAAAACAGATTTTCGAAAAAGAGATCTCCAAGTTCGACAAAGAAGAGATTTCGGAAATGTATCTTTCCGTCACTAGGAACTTCTTTCGGAAAGTCCCTTTTGTGTTGTATCTTACCGGAGCGACGCCCGCCTTCGACGAGACTTTTCTACCTGTTCGATTCGATTTTCAGTTTACCAAACATAAATCCCATACTCTCTTTGCCCCTTACGCGACTTCGCTCAGAATGAGCGAGATCGGTTATACGAGCCAGGTGCAGGACGCTCTTCCTATAAATTATAATTCTTTAAAAGAGTATGTGGACGGAATGTGTTACGCGGTGAGTACGCCGTATCCTCCTTATGAATCCTTGGGCGGATCTCCGAATCAGTTGAACGCGAATTATCTTCAGATCGAAAACGAATTCTATTCTCCCATTCGACCCAAGCAGATTCCGAAAAACCAGGAACGCCCGTTGGATGCTCTTAAAAACAGGGGAATCCAATACATAGAGATCCGATGTCTGGACATAGAACCGGAATCTCCGACTGGAGTCAGTAAAAGCAGCCTGGCCTATATTCAAATGATTTTGTTGGATGGGATCCTGAGACCGAGTCCGCCCATTCTGGAACCGGAAAAAAAACGGATCCGTGAAAATACGAGGCGAGCGATTTGGGAAGGGAGGAAGCCCGGCCTTTCCATAGTAGGAGAGGAAGGAGCGGAAATCGATTTTACCCGAGCCGGAGCCGAATATACGGAATCCTTATTTCCTATCGCGGAAGAACTAGACCGGCATTCGGGAAGAACGTTTTACCAGGATACTCTTTCCACCATGCTGGAAAAATGGAGAGACCCTGGGAAAACACCTTCCGGCCGCTTTTTGAAACGGCTTCTGGAAGAGGATTGGGAATTTCGTGATTTGGGGATCCACCTTGCTCGAGAGAATTTCCGCAACCAATCTCAGATGGAACTCACGCCGGGAAAATGGAATTCGTTCGAGAAGGAAGTACATAGATCCGTTGAAGAACTGGCGAAAATCGAAGAGACCGAAAAGGTGCGTAAGTTCCCGACTCCTAAAATATGCAACCATTGACGATCCGACTTCCCGAAGGGCAAAGATTGGATCCGAACGAGTACGTACTTTCCGGATTCGAAGATCTGGAGATCTCCACTCAAATCGTGATTCGGGACGCACTTAATCGCGGGCTGACAGTAGAGGTATTGGATCGGGTAAGTCACTTTCTGCGGATTTCCGGATCGGGAACCTCCCGCTTGGTCAAGGAGGCCTCTAAGACGGACTTGGATTCCTATATGACCTTTCTGGTCATGGAAAATAAGACGGTAACAAAGCGCATTCTGCAGGAAAAAGGGATCCTAGTTCCGTCGGGTACCAGTTTCTCGCATCCTGAGGAAGGAATGCAGTATTATCGCGGTCATTCCCAAAAGAAAATGGTCTTCAAACCGGTTACCACGAATTTCGGAATCGGAATCACGATCCTTCCTCCCGGTTCTTCCGAAGAACAAGCTAAAACGGCTATCGAAACGGCTCTCTCTTTTTCGGAGACTGCGATACTGGAAGAGTTTGCTGAAGGGCAGGAATATCGGTTTTTAGTGATTGGGAACGAATGCGTCGCAGTATGCAATCGTATTCCGGCTAACGTAATCGGAGATGGAAGTAAGAGCGTAAAGGAATTGGTTCTCGAAAAAAACCGGGATCCCAGGAGAGGAATAGGTCACGTCACTCCCTTGGAAAAGATCCGGTTGGAGGATACGGAGCTGGGAGTTTTAAGGGAGCAAGGTTTGACTGTGGATTCGGTTCCGAAGGGAGGGGAAATCGTCTATCTCAGAAGAAATTCCAATATCAGCACAGGAGGAGATTCGATAGACGTCACGGACGAGGCTTCTTCCGGCTATAAAAGGATTGCGGTGGAAGCGGCACAGGCCGTAGGAGCGAAAATTTGCGGAGTGGATATCATCGTAAAGGATTTAAGCGGAAGCGAGGACTATAGAATTCTGGAACTCAATTTCAATCCTGTCCTTTACATTCATAACTATCCGTATTCAGGAAAAAATCGGGACGTCGGGAATCGGATTTTAGATCTTCTGGGGTTTTAAGCGCTCTTTTTTTTACGCACGTATTCCACGATATCTCTGGATTCGTACATCTTGACTTCATCGTCTACGAGAAACGGAACTTGGCTGATTCCGCCTAAGCGGACGACTTCCTGCCTACCTGGAGTTCCTCTACTTGCCTCCACCAGTTCAAAATCCTTTCCTATAACCAAGCCTAATCTGGAAAATTCCTCTAAAACATAGGCGCAATAGGGACAGGTCTGGAACTGGTAGAGTTTCATCATCGATCTTATACTGGGAGTCCTAGTTTTTTCTGTAATTCCCCGGTTTTCGCCAATTCCACGACGATATCGTGGCCGCCGATAAATTCTCCTTCTATATAAAGTTGGGGAATCGTCGGCCAATTTGCGAATTCCTTGATTCCTTCCCGGACCGTCTGGTCGGAAAGTACATTGAAGGATCCGTAATCCGCACCCAGGCTTCGTAGAACGTTCGTGACGCCGGCGGAAAAACCGCACATCGGGGCTTCAGGAGTCCCTTTCATAAATAGAAAGATCTTTTTCGAGCCGATCAATCCTTCGATTTTTTCTTTGAGAGTTTGGTCCATTTGCTTCCTCTAAAATTGTATTATTTCTACGGTTCTAAATTTCTAAGAGACTTTGGTTTCCAGAGCTAGGGCGTGGACTTCTTCTTTGAGTTCTTCCCGCAAGGTGTCGTAAACCATTCTATGCTGTTCCACCATCGATTTGCCTTGGAAGCCGGAGTACTTCACCACCGCCTTGATATGAACACCGTCCTTGTAAGGATCTAAGATTTCCACCTCGGAACCGGGTAAGCCGGATCGGATCTTATTTCGGATTTCTTCTATCGTCATGATTCCTATGATTAGACTTCGGCTCTTGCGAGTTCGAGGCCGGTTTTCCTAAGGATAGCTTGGAAAGGCGACCTTGCCGCACAATCATTTTTCCTCAGGGAACCTCGGTCCGGATTTCCAAGGCGTGGATTTTCCTGGTTTTGACCGTGGATTCTAGGGTGGAAACGACAAGCCTGTGTTGTTCCAAAAGCGACTTTCCCCGAAAGGATTCGCAGGCGATCCGAACCCTCAGATGGGTTCCTTTCCGGCGACCTTCCGGATTTCCGGAGTGCCCCGCGTGTTCCGCGGAAAAATCCACCACTTCCAAAGCTAAGGGAGAGAATTTTTCCCGAAGTAGAAATTCCAGTTCTTCTTGCGTTTCTTTCATTTAAGTCCTCGTTCCGATTCCGCGGTTCAGTAAAAATACGGCTAAGCAATACAGTAAAATCGTTCCGAAGGCCAATAGACTCATGGCAAAAATCGGATCTATATCGCTCACTCCCAGAAAGCCGTAACGGAACGCATTTACCATGTACAGAATGGGATTGAACTTGGAGACGATCTGCCACGTTTCGGGGAGCATACGGATGGAATAGAAAATTCCTCCTAGATAGGTGAGCGGTGTCAGGATGAAAGTGGGAATGATGGTGACGTCGTCGAACTTCTTCGCGAACAAGGCGTTCAGGAATCCTCCCATGGAAAAAAGGAGGGCGGAAAGGGCCACAGTGATGAATACCGCCCACGGGTGGACGATTTTCAGATCGGTAAAAAATAGGGAAACGACGGTCACGATGACTCCCACGAGGATGCCACGGATCACTCCGCCGATGGAATATCCTAGTACGATCAAATGGGAAGGAGTGGGGGAGACGAGAAGTTCTTCTATGTTCCGTCCGAATTTCGCTCCGAAAAAAGAGGAAACCACGTTGTTATACGCGTTCAGAATCACCGACATCATTACGAGACCGGGAACGATGAACTGGATGTACGTGTGTTCCCCGATATTGCCGATCTGCGAGCCTACCAGTTTTCCGAAGATGAGAAAGTAGAGAGAGATGGTGATTCCCGGAGGGATCAGAGTCTGGATCCAGATCCGAAGGATCCGCACGGTCTCTTTACGCACTATCGTGGAAAACGCATTGAACTTTTCCCGGAATGTCATGAATTCTTCTCCACCAATTTCAGGAAGAGCTCTTCCAATCGATTCGCTTTGTTTCTCATGCTGGTGATTTTTATGCCTTCCTGGTCCAACAATCGGAACAGTTCGTTGATCGAATGGGTTTTATTGACCTCAACTTCGAGGGTCAAGTCGTCCACTTTCCTCAATAAAAAGCCGTTGAGTTTCGGAGGAACCGCTACCGCTTCCTGTAGATCGAGTATGAAGGTTTCCGTATCCAATTTTACCAGGAGTTCCTTAATGGAGGTGTTTTCCACAATGAGCCCCCTATCTATGATCGCTATTCTTTTGCAAAGCGTTTCCGCTTCCTCCAGGTAATGGGTGGTGAGTATGATGGTGATCCCCGATTCGTTCAGTTTGATCAGGAATTCCCAAAGGGATCTCCTGAACTCTATATCCACTCCCGCCGTAGGTTCGTCCAGGATCAGGATTTTTGGATTGTGAACCAAGGCCCTCGCGATCATTAGCCTTCTTTTCATTCCACCGGATAATCTTCCCGCTGACTCTTTTCGTTTTTCATAAAGTCCTAATTGTTTCAGATACTCGTGAGCCCTTTCAGTAGCGACGGATTTAGACAGGCCGTAATAGCCACCTTGGTTGATCACGATCTGTTCCACTTTTTCGAAGATATTGAAATTGAATTCCTGTGGTACGACTCCCAGGAAGGATTTGGCCAGAGGAAGATCCGTGTCGATGTCCGCACCGTAAATCCTGACTTTTCCCGAGGTTTTGTTCACCAGGGAACTCAGGATTCCAATGGTGGTGGATTTGCCCGCTCCGTTCGGGCCTAGGAGCGCGAAAAATTCGCCCTCTTCCACGGTTAAATCGATTCCTTGGAGAGCTTGGATTCCTCCCGAATAGGTTTTAACCAGATTTTCTATCTCTAATGCTTTTTTCATCCGTACGGAAATTGGCTCCTTTCATCATTCTACCCGGCGACGATCTTCTAGACGATTTTATGATGCTAATATCTCCCTGGCTTTTCTCGCCGCGTTCCTGGCGATTTCCGGAAGTGCGGGATGGATGTAGATCATTTTCAGAAGATCGTCCAAGGTGCCGCCCATAGTCATCAAAAGAATAAAAACATGAATTAGGTTCGAGGCTTCGTCCCCTAAAACGTGCGCGCCCAACAGCTTTCTGGATTTGCGATCCACTAGGATCTTTACGAATCCTTCTTCGGATCGTCGGGCCATTCCCGTGGCGCTGGCGGAATAAGGGTTGGTCGCCGAAATATAATCCGCTCCTTCCGAAATCAATTCCCGTTCGGTCTTGCCTACCGCCGCGACTTGGGGATGAGTGAAAACTGCGTGAGGAACGGGGGGATATTCCACGGGAATTCTTTTCTTGTCCACATACAAGGACTGGAAAAGGGATTCTCCCTCGAAATTCACGGAGTGTCTGAAAAAGTGTTTCCCGGTGATATCTCCCAAAGCGTACACTCCCTCCGCAGTCGTTTCCAGATATTCGTTCGTGAGAATGTACCCTTTCTCGTCCGTCCGGATTTGCGTATGATGTAGATCCAACCAATCCGTGTTCGGACGGACACCCGTGGCCACTAACAATGCGTCCCCTTCGAGTTCGAATTCCGAATGTTCCGCCTTGCAACGGAGACGGAATCGGCCCGAATCGTATTCCACTTTTTCCACCGTCGTTCCGAGACGCACGTCGTGTTTTTTCCGAAAACTTTTTTCGAACGCGTTGACGACGTCCTCGTCTTCGTGGGAAAGCATCCGGTTTCGAACTAGGAAGGTGGTTTCGGAGCCGAAGGAAGAGTAGGCAAAACCCAGTTCCAAGCCGATGTAACCCCCTCCGATGATCAGGAGTCGTTTCGGAAGTTCCGTTCTGCGCAAGGCTTCCCGGCTCGTCATAAACGGTGTACCTACAAGACCCGGTATGTCCGGTAGGAAAGGCCTGCAACCTCCCGCGAGAAAAATCCGGTCCGCAGTTAAAAATTCTCCGTTCGCTTGGATCACCTTGTTTTCTACGAAGCGACCCTCGAAAGGATAATAATCTATATTTGGATTTTTTTCGTATGCAGGGGCGATACTGTCCGAATCGGAATCCACCGTAGCCGAAATCCTCTGGACCAAGGATTTAAAATCCACTCGAAACGGACCCGGAATATCCAATTGAAATCTGTCGGCATCCGAAGCTAGGGCTAAGATCTCGGCGGGGTAGATGAGCATTTTGGAAGGAATGCACCCACGGTTCAGACAAGTGCCCCCGAGTCTGTCTTTTTCCAAAATTGCGACTTTATAGCCGAGTTTGGATGGAGGGGTCACTAATTTCGTACCACCTCCCGATCCGATTACGAGAATATCATATTTTTTCATTCGATTTGATTCGATCGGAGACGCCTCCGAGAAAAGGGAGAGCGGTTATCTTTTAGACCCTACCATTTGTCTCTTAGGGATCGTAAAGTCAGAAAAAGAGTTTTCTCGTCGGTAGGAAGATCCGTCTTTCCGGATCGATTTCGTATACCGGAAACTAGAGAAAGGGAAGGGTTCCTGCAGAGGAAGAAAGGATTGAATTCCCTTTCCTCTCCGAAGTCGGTCGTCCAAAATTCCTCGTTTTCCCGGAGACCTTCCGCTCGTTCCATAGCCGCCTTCGCTTTGGAATTCTCAGGATCCAGATGGAGGCTGAATCTAAGATTGTTCTTCAGATAATCGTGGCCCGGGTAAAGCCTGACCGTATCCGGCAGCGCATAAAAGATTTCGGAAACGGTTCGGTACAATACTTCGGGGTTTCCCCCGTTTTTGCAATTTCCCACTCCGCAATTGAAGATCGTATCTCCCGTAAAGACTGCGGTCGGAGTTTCGTTTTCGATCTGTAGAAGACAAATGTGAGCGAAGGTATGCCCCGGAGTATGCAGTACTTCCAAGTAAGAGAGTCCCGCCGGATCGGATAAAATCCTGTCTCCCGGAAGCAAGGGGCGGCTCGCGAAAGGAACGGAGTCCATTCCTTTGGGGTGGGTCAATACGACGGATCCGAATTCCCGGCAAAGCCCTTCGTTTCCGCTGGTATGGTCCCAGTGTTCATGCGTATTTACGATGAAGTTTAAACTCCAATGTTTATCCTTTAGCAGGGCGGAAATCTGTACAGAATCGAAAGGATCGATACAGACGGTCTCTCCCGAAGAAGTTTGCCGGATTACGTAGCTGAAATTTCTTAGCGGGCTGGCCGTGTAGATTTGGATGATTTCCAACATCTAAGGATTCAGGGAATAATATCCAGGTGTTTGTCTAGATTGGCGATTCTCAGGATGGTCATTACATCCCGACTCAGATTCCTTAATTTCAGACTTCCGTTCCTTTCGGTAACGTATTTTTGGGTATTGAAAATGGCTCCTATTCCGGAGGAGTCCAAATAAACGTCTCCCTTGAAATCCAGAATAATTTCTTTGCAACCTTCGTCGAATTGTTTGATAATCAATTCCTTTAACGAGAACGCATTTTTTAGGCTTACGTTACCCTGAATCTTAACGATACAAATTCCGTCCTCAAAGGACACATCTGTCTGAAAACCTTCCAATAGAAACGGCTCCGATTTTCTATTTATATGACCGTCCTCGAGATAGAAATTCTACCGAAACGCTTAGAAAATAAAAATTTCGAACGTTCGCTCGGGGAGGGAATCCGATCAATGAGAGTAATTTGTGGCAAAGGGGAGGTAAACTCTTTTTTTCCTTCCAAAATAGGGCAATTTCTCCGGCTGGAGAAAGAAGAAATGCTGGAAAAAACGGACAGGACGAGAAAATAGAGGTGGGCGTTTTCCATGACCAGTTTGCAAGGTTTTGGCCGATATTTGAATTGCGATGCGGATTAAATTTTGGGGAGTTCGGGGCTCCATTTCTTCCCCGGTAAAAGGCGATTTGATTCGGGCTAAGATTTTAAAAATCCTAAGTCTTGCTTCGCCTTCGGATCTTCAGAGTCCGGAAGCCATAGAAGACTTTTTGGATTCCTTGGCCTTGTCGAACTGGAGCACGTACGGAGGGAACACTACCTGCGTCGAAATCAGGGACAAGGAAGACAGACTCATCATTATCGACGGCGGTACGGGACTCCGGGAACTGGGAAATTCCATTCTGCACGAAGGCTATCTCCAGGGAAAGGGAAGCGCCGTTTGGATCTTTACCCATACCCATTGGGACCATATCCAGGGAATTCCTTTCTTCGTGCCTTTGTACACTCCGGGGAATAAATTCGAGTTCGTAAGCTCGGTGGAAAATCTGGAGAATCGGCTGAAATACCAGCATACGTTTACCCATTTTCCGGTTCCCTTCGAGGGCTTTCAGGCGGAAAAGACGTTTCGCCACGTACCTGAAGGAAGAGCCTTCCGTGCCACCGACTCAGTGACTTCCATTTCGAAGGCAGTGCGGCATCCAGGAGGAAGTTATTCTTATCGCTTCGAAGAAGACGGCAAATCCTTGATCTTCGCCTCCGACGCAGAATTCAATCTGGACGAGATGGAGAATATCGACGACTACTTGAATTATTTTAGAGGGGCGGACGTGCTCGTTTTTGATACCCAATATACGTTCGAGGAATCTTTGCAAAAAATCGATTGGGGACACAGCACCGCTTCGATGGCTACGGACATCGCTTTACGTGCGAACGTTAAAAAGTTGGTCATGTTTCACCATGATCCTTCCTATGACGACGAAAAGCTGGATGCAGTCTATTTACGAGCTATCAAATACAAGGAAATGTTCGATCCGGACAACCAGCTGGAGATCATTATGGCGAGGGAAGGTTTGGAGATTCAAATCTGAATCCGAGGATCTCGCCTAAAAATCGGAGGAAACGATGAGCGAATATATCATAGGTATCGATGCGGGTACCACGGGGATCCGTACGTTTTGTTTTAATCGGTCGGGCGGCGTGATTTCGAGCGCGTATTCGGAATTCAAACAGTACTTTCCGAAAGCAGGCTGGGTGGAACACGATCCGGAAGAAATTTGGGCTAAGACGGAAAAGCTCATCCTGCAAGCGATCCGAAAGGGAAAGTTGAAACCCGAAAATGCGGTCGCCATTGGAATCACGAACCAAAGAGAGACGACCGTACTTTTTGAAAAGGACACGGGGGCTCCGGTTTACAATGCCATAGTTTGGCAGTGCAGACGGACGGCGGAATTTTGCGGTAAATTGAAAAAAGAGGGTGTCGAGCCTACGTTCAGAAAAAAAACCGGACTCGTTGTGGACGCTTATTTTAGCGGAACCAAGATCCGTTGGATTTTGGAAAATGTAAAAGGAGTGAGAGCCAAGGCCGAAAAAGGGAAGGTATTATTCGGGACCATCGACACATACCTTTTGTATCGCTTGACCAACGGAAAATCACACAAAACGGATCATACGAATGCCAGCAGAACTCTAATCTTCAATATAGAAAAAAAGGAATGGGATAAGGAACTGCTAAAGATTCTGGACATTCCGGAAGCGATTTTGCCGGAGACCCACAATTCCAGCAATCTATTCGGAAGAACGGAGGGGGTCAAAGGACTCCCGGACGGAATTCCGATCTCTTCCCTAGTCGGAGACCAACAGGGTGCGTTGTTCGGACAATTGTGTACGGAACCGGGAGAGGCAAAGAACACGTACGGAACCGGATGCTTCCTTTTATTCAATACGGGAAACAAACTACAGATTTCTAAAAACAATTTGATCACCACTCTTGCTTGTGGTCCGGAAGGAAAAACCGTATACTGTCTGGAAGGTTCCATTTTTATCGGAGGTGCGGTCATCCAGTACCTGCGAGACAACCTGAAGTTTTTTAAAGAATCTAAACTTTCCGAAAAAATGGCCTCGTCCGTGACCAAAGAGGACGAAGTCGTTTTTGTACCTGCATTTGCCGGTTTGGGAGCGCCTTACTGGGATATGAACGCGAGAGGAGCGATTTTAGGTCTGACTCGGGATACGACTCAGGAGCAGATTGCCCGTGCCGCGTTAAAATCCATCGCTCTACAATCCTACGAATTAGTGGAGGCCATGGAAAACGATACCGGTTCCAAATTGAAAGTATTGAAGGTGGACGGAGGCGCGACGGCAAACCAGTGGTTGATGCAATACCAAGCGGACATTTTGGGTAAAAAAATCGTCCGTCCTTCGAATTTGGATACCACCGTTCTCGGAGCCGCCTATCTGGCCGGTCTGGAAAGAGGATTTTACTCCTCGGTATCGGACCTGAAGAAAAAGCAAAAAGCGAGTAAGGAATTTTCACCTAAGATGAGCGGGGCTCAGAGGGAAAAAGAGATCCGAGTTTGGAAGGAATCCGTTAAAAGAATTCTAACGGGAAACTGATTCAGTAATTATTGGAGAGTAGGGAAATTTCGAATGGATGTCGGTCCCCGGAAATTCCCCCTCCCACCACTAATTTCGTTTGGTCATAACGCGGAATCTCCACGATGCAGCGCTCCGGAATCCGGAATAATTCATAGGCGTCCCTCTCCTTTCGGGAGAGAAGGATATCGAATCTGAGGATTTCCAAAAACTTTACGGTGTAGAATAGCAGCTTGTCCTGGGTCACCGCATACAACTTGAGCCCATCGCCCCGAAAATTGAAATTGTA
This sequence comes from Leptospira fluminis, assembly GCF_004771275.1. GTDB lineage: Bacteria > Spirochaetota > Leptospiria > Leptospirales > Leptospiraceae > Leptospira_B > Leptospira_B fluminis. Next base: position 63,863 of record NZ_RQEV01000018.1, read on the forward strand.
TTTCTCCGCCGGGATCGACGAAAATCGAACTTCCCGCCTGAATCCGAATCCGGCTTGGGTTTCGTCCTCCTCTTCCCGATAAACCGGAAAGGTTCCTTCCTCGTAGTAGATCTTTTTGGAAAATCTTCTGAAGATCTCACGCTCCACGATTTCCGGAAATGATTCCCCGGGCTCTGGTTTTTTGGACGGTCCGTTCAATATCTGCTTCCAACGATTTTTGGAAACGTTCCTTTCCACCATTTTTCTGACCGGACCGGATAGTTCCGGAACGGAGAACTTTACGATTCTTTCATCTACGGAGTTTAAAACGGAATTTAAAAAAGGACCATGAATCAGGGGAAGAATTTCGATCGTAAATATGGTGTCGCGGAGAAAAACCGCGAATTCCGGCTCGTGAGAGAAGAGATTCGAAACGATGGTTTGTTCTTCCGCAGGAGTTCCCGCGTACAGGATTCGTAATAGACGGAAAAGGTAGTTTTTGTTTTTCGGATCGAAGTACAATTCCTCGATTCTTCGGGAAACGGACTCTTCGTCCAACTCCGGATTTACGATATCTCTCAAGGAAAGATAACGTGTTGCGACCATTTTGGTCCTGCTTTGTCGGAACAAAAGAAAATCGCCGGAAATCATGGGACCGATCTGAGTGGATTCCTGGGGAGAACGAAGGAATAGAATGGGAGGTTTTCCCTTCGCTTTGTACGGGTTTTTTTCGATTTTGAAGAGTGTTCCTTCCCAATTTTCTCTGGCACCTTCCGGGAACTTTCCGTCTTCTTTTCGGATTTCCCCGTCGTTATAGGACAGGTAGGAGGGACTGTTCATGGGACGGGTAGGGAAGTTTCTTCGTTCGTATTCGATTTCGTATAAAAAAGAGGGAATCAGGGCCGGTTGGGAGTATAGAAAAGGTAATTCTTCTATGGTTTCCCCGGGAAAATCGTAAAAAGGTCGGATCTTGGTTTTTACTCTCGCTACGGAATCCGAATTGCAAAGAAAGAAATGATAATTTTCCCCTTCTACATGGATCATTTCAAGAATGGGTTTATTCTTCCCTCAAGTCCGGATGCAAAACCGACAATCCGGGGGGTTCATGCGTCCTTTTGGAGAGCTTGCCGACGAGTCGGTTCTTAAATTTACTCCAATCGTACGTTTGCTTTAGTTCGGAGATTTCCTCCTCGAAGCCGTACTGGATGAAATCCACCACTTCCTGTTCCGTCATTCCAGTCAGAAGGGATGTGTCGGACACGACCCGTAGAACTTTACGAACATCCCGTTCGTTCCAAATTAGGACGGAAGTTAGTTTTTCGATCCATTCGCTATGACTCACGAATACATACTGCATGGGCGGGGGGCGAATTCAACCAGGAAAAAGAAATGCAAGTTAAAGTTTTCGTATCGCTAAAATACTCATATCATCGCGGATCCTACCCCCTCCGTACTGAGTGATTTCCTCGAAAAGAGTATCGATCAGTTTTTTGAGGTTGTTCTTCGGGGCGTTCTCCAGGAATTTATAAAGGTTTTCGCCGTAATAGCTGTTTTTCATCTTGCTCTTCTGCTCGAAGAGTCCGTCGGTAAAACTGAACAACACGTCTTCCTTTTCCATTTTCAGGCTTCGGCAAGGTCTGTCTTTTTTTCCCGGAGGGTTCATTACCGTGGATAGAAAGAACCCGTCGGTATCCAGGATCTCGTTCCTGTTTTCCTTGGAATTGAATAATACGGAACTAGGATGAATCCCCGACAGAAGGAAATTTCCGGAAGGGTCCGCCTTCATCAGCAGGAATGTGGCATACAGGCTTCGGTGAATGGTAGGAAAAGTTTTGGTTCTTTCCTCCAGATGCTCGTTGATTTTTCGTATGGCCTCGTCCGGCCGAGAACTACTGTGTATGACGTCCGACATTTGATTCATCACCATCATGCTGAACAGACCGGCGACATATCCGTGTCCGGAAGTGTCTCCGATGCCGAACCAATAGTTCCCTTCGGTGTCCCTCAGAAAATTGTAAAAATCGCCTCCGATCGGATTGTAGGTCAAACATCTTCCGTAGACTTCGAAGTGCTCGTCCTTAAAATCCAAGGGAAGGATGTAATTCTGCATCCTGCTGTCCCCTTTACGGAACCGCTTGATGATTTTTCCCGCCTCTTGTTCTTCGGGCAATATTCTCTCCGTGAGATATAAAGCGAAGGCCACATAGTTTAAAAAGAGAGTGAAGGCAATCGCCGCCAACGCGAGGACCGGAATGGAGATTAGAAAATTATAAAAATAAAAACCGAAGACGAAGCAGAACAGAAGGGAAAGGTTCAGGACTAGAATGATTTTCCATGCCCCCTTTAAGTATTGCTTAATTGTAAACGCCGCTCTCATCGTATTTTATAATATGCGTGGGTCTGGTATTCTTTCTTCGAGAAATTTTTTCTTGTTATCCGAAACGCCTCGTCTTCCGAGTATGGAACTCGGATTCCTTCCACAACGCCGAAGGGTTTTTCCTTGTATCCGGTTTCGTACAGCATAGGAACCAAGGATAAGGACTCCGCATCGTAGTGATACAATAACCTGTGGTTGCTCCTGGACGTTTTGGCGCCGGAGGTTTCCGGTTTTTTGCCTCTTTCCCATACGAATTCCTCCGTAACTAGGGATTCCGTCATGAGCAGGACCCAGTTTCCTTTGGTTTTGAATCTGCCTTTTCCCTCCACCCGCATCTGACGAAATTTATTTCCCTCTTCAATCTCCCGATTGTACGTTTTTCGAAACGTTTTTTCCGCATCTGAAAACTCGATGGATTCGGAATGGCTTTCTATGTAGTGTAAGGAAGTTAAAGGAGACATGCCCGGAATATTTTTTCGAAACGTTCCGGATAAAATCACGTCGGGCCCGGATTGCTTCTGAGCGGGAAGTTCCCGGATCCAGCTAGGAGGAAAACAGGCGATCAGACTAAAGCAGGCAAAAGACAGGAATAATCGTCGAAGGATTTGCATCTGTGATCCCGGTACGCCGGTGGAAAGGAGATCCGAACTTCGTTTCTTACGGGACGCCTAAGCCGGGGTACATATTGGAAAAACGCCCTGCCTAGGGCAAACCGAATCTCATTAAAATTGGAAGTAGATGAAGTCTCCTCCTCCGTCTCCGAAGATTCCCAGTAAAAGCAGGACCACCACGGAGAAAACGGGCAAAAGCGAGGTAAATCTAGAGCGAATCCTGTCACGCAAAGAAGGGTAATATTGCACTGCATTCCAAAAAAAGGCAAGAAGCACGAATAGAAACAATTCTTCCCAACGTGGAATCGGCTTCCCGGAAAAGAGATTCCCGAAACCTAAAAAGTACTCCTTCGTCAAACGTAAAGATTCCTTTCCCATCGCCGCGGTTCGGAAAAAAATTCCGGACAGGGAAAACAAATGAACAGTCAACGCGATCCTGAAAAAACGTCGGAGCCCTTTGGGTTCGGGTTGGTCTTTCGGATTTCCCGGAGACAAGAGTCTTTCCGCACCCAAAATGATCCCTAAATACGCGCCCCAAATGAGATATCCGAAATTCGCCCCGTGCCAAAGTCCTCCCAAGGTCATCGTTAGGAGGGAATTCCACTGGGTTTTCCAAACTCCACCTCGGCTTCCGCCCAAGGGAATGTACAGATAATCCTTGAGCCAAGTGGACAGGGTTACGTGCCAACGTCCCCAGAATTCACGAAATGAAGGGGAAAGGAAAGGACCGCGGAAGTTTTCCGGAATATCGTATCCCAAAAGAAAGGCCGAACCGCGGGCGATATCCGTATATCCGCTGAAATCGCAATACACTTGGCTGATGAATCCGAACAGGCCTAAATACAGGGCGCCCGCGTTGTAAGCGGACGGTTGCGTGTAAATCGGATTTACGATGACCGCAATATTATCCGCGAGCACCACTTTTTTGAATAGGCCGGATAATATGAGAAACACTCCCCATTTGATTCGATCGAAGTCGATCCAAGGCCTGTCGAGTTTTGGGAGAAAATCCGTGGTCCGCATGATCGGGCCGGCGATGAGTTGCGGAAAAAATAATATGAAGAGGAAGTAATCGGAGGCTTTGATTCGATCGGGTACGTGATTCCTATGGATGTCCACTTGTAACGCCACCAATTGGAACGTATAAAAGCTGATGGCAAGCGGGAGAGGTATATGAACCCCTTTCCCGAAATCGGAAAAGGCGGAACCTCCTTTGAATAAATCCAAAGTTTCCAGCAGGAAATAAAAATACTTAAAAAAAGCTAAATTCAGAAAGTTTAATGCTATGACCCAGAATAAGGTTCTGGAAGTGGATCGGCCTTGGGATTTCTCTCTCCATAGTCTTAGGGAAAAGAAGAAATTCACGGCTATGACCGTCAGAAAGTGAGCGGTGAACGCGAGGCCCGAATAAAAATAAAAGAGTAAGGAAGCTAGGAGCAAAAGGTCCTTTCTCCATTTTTGCGGAAAGGACCAATACAGCAGAAAAGTTACGGAAAATAGCGCGAGATACGGAAGGGAATTGAATAGCATGCGGGAAAGTTACCGAAAGTTCCGAACCGATTTCCTTTTCAAGGAGAGAACATATATAAAAAGCGGACCCGATTCGCCCCGAATCCGACTCGTTCCAATAGAGTGGGGGATTCGGGAGAGAATCCTTGGATATGATAGAACGTTTCCGGTTTTTCTTTTGCGTGGGAATAAAATACCACCCTCGGGTTTGCATTTCCGGGAGTCATTTTGTATCCGGGCAAACGCATCGTTACGGTGACTGCGTCTTCGAAATAGCCGATGCCATCCACTAATCCGTGTTTCATCGCTTGCGATGCCGTAAAGATCCGTCCGTCGGCCAACTTTTTGAGATCGCCTTCCTTCACTTTCTGCCTTCCTGTTTTTACGACTTCGAAGAAGCGATCGTACAGGTTGTCCACGATTCCTTGCAATAGTTTTCTCTGCTCGGAGGTGAGTTCTTCCAAGGGAGAGCCGACTGCCTTATTTTCCCCGGAACGTATGGACTGGTCCTTGATACCGATCTTATCCAGACCCTCTTTTACATTGATCCCTTGCATAATCACGCCGATAGATCCGGTTACCGTAGTAGGGTGAGCCAAGAGGTAATCCGAAGACATGGAAATATAATATGCTCCGGAAGCCGCCGTATCCATGAAAAGCGCCAGAACGGGGACATGTTTCTTTTTCTTAAATTCCAGGATTTCCCGATAAATGATATCGCTCGCGGTAACCGTTCCGCCGGGGGAATTGATTTTTAAGATGACCGCTCTGAGGTTCGGATCTTCCATCGCATAGGACAGTTGCAATTTGACCGAGGAAAGTACCGAATCCTTTTCTCCGGTAAATATATTTCCTTCTCTCGAGTCGTCCGAAATGATTCCTTCTATCGGCAGAACTAAAATCTTGTCCTTATCCCGACCGGAGACGGTCTTTTCCACGGGAACCAGCTGCCTCGTTTGCGGGAGAGTGATGCAGGAAAACGCAAATAGAAAGATCGTAAGAGGGAAGGATTTGGCAAGAATGCGAAGGGCAGTCATTTAGGACCTCAGGATGTCCATATTCGGAGACAAGACCTAGTCATCAATTCCTTTCCCAGTCCGGTTTCTCCCGCAAAAAATACGGGCAAAACTGTTTTTTTGTTTCCCAATCGGAAGTTCTCCCCAACTTCTTTCCGCGATGCTCAAATTTCGGACGGAAAACTCTTCGTTTACGACGGACGGGACGCATTGGATCGCTTGGGACTGGATCCACAGTAAAACTTCCAAAAAAATCGAAATCCTCGCTCCGTGGAAGGAAGAGCAGGCCCCTTTCGGTTCGGGTTGTTTTCTCATGTTTCCTTGGGTGAACCGACATGCATCTTCGGAATTGGTTTTCGGCGGAAAGAAGTTGGAACTTCCCGAAATCGTAAAGGATTCCAACGGATTTCCGGTGCACGGATTCATGCATTCCTTATCTAGAAAGGCCTTAAAGGTATTTCCTGGGGAGAGGGGGGCGGAATTTCGGGTTTTGATCCCGGATCATTGGGAAGATAGTCCGGCCGCTGCGGTCGCAGTTAGAGAGGAAATCATTTTAGAAGAGATCGGTTCCGGAGTACTACTCACGATCCGAATTAAATTCAATAATTTAAAAGCGAATCCGCTTCGATTCGCATTCGGTTATCATCCTTATTTCAAATTGGAAGGAAGTCCGGCGGATTGGAGGATCCATCTCCACTTGGACAAAAATCTGGAATTGGACGACAAACTGCTCCCGTACATTCCTTCCGTTTCGAATCAGATAGATTCGGTGACTGACGGACAGATCCGACCGATGGATCATTTGTTTTACGGAAAGGATCCGAGAGTTATATTAGAAAATTGCAAGGAAAAGTATTCGATCACGATCCTGAGTCCTCCCGGGCAAGAAAAGGAGATCCCTCTGGAATATTATCAAATCTACACGAGTCCCGATTTAAGTTCGATCGCAGTCGAGCCTTGCAGCGCTCCCGGAAATGCTCTCATTTCCGGTCAAGGATTAACCGAACTTAAAAGCTATTCCGAGCTTTCCGGAGAATTCAGAATTTTAGTGAAACCTACATGATTCCGCCTTATACAGGCTTTCTTCTTGACAAGAAAGGGGTCGTTTTCAGTCTAAGTTACAGGGAGATTCCGCATCCAAATGAGTAAACCTTTAATCGTACAAAGCGACAAGACCATGCTTCTCGAGGTGGATAACCCCGAATTCGAAGCTTGCCAGACCGTCGTTTCCAAATTTGCGGAACTGGAAAAGAGTCCCGAATACCTGCATACCTATCGAATTTCTCCGCTTTCCCTATGGAACGCCGCTTCGATCAAAATGACTGCTGACGAGATCGTGCAATGTCTGGAGCAGTATTCCAGGTACTCGGTCCCTAAAAACGTAATCAACGAGATCCGCGAACAGATTAGCCGTTACGGAAAAGTAAAATTGGTAAAGGAAGAAAACGGAGATCTTTGCATTATTTCTAATGAAAAGGGTTTTCTCCAGGAGATTTCCAACCACCGTGCGGTCCAACCGTATATCGAAAATACGATAGCCGATAAAATCTATATTAAAAAAGAATTTCGCGGGCATATCAAGCAGGCATTGATTAAAATCGGCTTCCCGGTCGAAGACCTCGCAGGTTATGACGAAGGGAATAAGTACGGTTTTAATCTCAGGCCCACCACCAAGTCGGGAAGAAAGTTCGGAATGCGAGACTACCAGCGCGCTTCGGTGGAGGTCTTTCATGCGGGGGGAGGCAACGAAGGAGGTTCCGGAGTCGTCGTTCTACCTTGCGGCGCCGGAAAGACCATCGTGGGAATCGGGGTCATGCAGATCGTAGGAGCGGAAACTCTGATTCTGGTTACGAATACGCTTTCCATCCGGCAGTGGAAAAACGAAATTTTGGATAAGACGGATATTCCTGAATCAGATATCGGAGAATATTCCGGAGAGGTGAAGGAGATCAAGCCCATCACCATCGCTACGTACAATATCCTTACACATCGGAAAAAGAAAGGAGGGGATTTTACCCATTTCCATCTGTTCAGCGCGAACAATTGGGGATTGATCGTCTACGACGAGGTGCACCTTCTTCCCGCTCCCGTTTTCCGTATGACTTCCGAATTGCAGGCGAAGAGAAGACTTGGCCTTACCGCCACTTTAGTGAGGGAAGACGGATTGGAAGAGGATGTGTTCAGTCTGATCGGACCCAAGAAATACGACGTCCCTTGGAAGGAATTGGAAAGTAAATCGTGGATCGCCGAAGCGAAGTGCAGAGAGATCCGGGTTTCCATGGACGACGATTTGAGGATGCGATATTCCATCGCCGACGACAGGGAGAAATTCCGTCTCGCTTCCGAAAATCCGGAAAAGATGAAGGCGATCGACCTGATCATGAAGAAGCATTCCGAGTCGCATTTGCTCGTAATCGGCCAATACATCAACCAGTTGGAAGAGATTTCCAAGACCTTTAAAATCCCTCTGATTACGGGTAAGACTCCTCTCGGAGAAAGACAGGAATTGTATGACGCCTTCCGGTCCGGCAGGATCAAATCCTTGGTGGTCAGTAAAGTCGCGAACTTTTCCATCGACTTACCTGACGCCAATATCGCGATACAGGTGTCCGGAACTTTCGGTTCGCGTCAGGAAGAAGCGCAACGATTGGGTCGTATTCTGAGACCGAAAGGAGAGGATAATACTGCGGTGTTTTATTCTCTGATTTCCCGAGATACGAACGAAGAAAGATTCGGCCAAAATAGGCAGCTCTTTTTGACCGAGCAAGGATACGAATACGAAATTTACACTCTCGACCAATTCCGCGAATCTTCGGAAGAGAAGGTCGGAGCTTAACCGGAAAGGGAAGGTTTCTTACGCTAATGTTGACTGAAACGAAAAGAGAGGAAGAAATGGACTGGATTGCTAGAAGGTTGGAAGTGATCGAACCTTCTCCGACCTTGGCCATTAGTGCCAAAGCCGCCGAATTGAAAAAGAAAGGGGAAGACATCGTCAGCTTCGGAGCCGGGGAACCGGATTTCGAAACGCCTACCCATATCCGGGAAGCCGCTAAAAACGCCATCGACAAGGGAATGACCCGTTACACCGCCGTTTCGGGCACGGTCGAATTGAAAGACGCAATTCTCACGAAGTTCAAACGGGATAACGGTTTAGAATATACCAGAAACCAAGTCATCGTCGGCACCGGCGGAAAGCAGGTCATATACAATTTCTTTCTAGCGACCTTGAACAGGGGAGACGAAGTCATCATTCCGGCGCCGTATTGGGTCAGCTACGCGGATATCGTACGGCTTGCGGACGGGGTCCCGGTCCTAGTCTCCGCGAGCAAAGAGAACGAGTTCCGGATTTCTCCCGCCGATTTGGAAAAGGCGATCTCTCCGAAAACAAAGGTTCTCATTCTGAATTCCCCTTCGAATCCTACCGGATCCGCGTATTCCAGAAAGGAGTTGGAAGCGTTAGGCGAAGTCGTTTTGAAACATAAGCTCCTGGTCATGAGCGACGATATCTACGAGAGAATCGTGTTTGACGGTTTCGAATTCTGCAATCTGGCGATGATTTCTCCCGAACTCAAGGAATTAACCTTTATCGTTAACGGAGTTTCGAAAGCATATTCTATGACCGGGTGGAGGATCGGTTACGGAGTCGGGCCTGTGGAAATCGTAAAGAACATGGATACGATCCAAAGCCAATCCACCTCCAATCCTTCTTCCATTTCCCAGGCGGCCGCGGAAGCCGCTTTGAAAGGGGACCAAGGTTGTGTGCTCGAAATGGCGCGTGCGTTCCAAAAAAGAAGGGATCTGATCGTGCGGCTCTTAAGAGAAATTCCAGGTGTGGAAGTGAATCTTCCCCAGGGAGCTTTTTACGTCTTCCCGTATCTCACCGGAGTATATGAAACGCAAGGTTTCAAAAAACTATCGGCCTCATCGGAGGAAAAGAGCAAAAGCAAATTGTTTTGCGCTCACCTTCTGGACAAATATAAGGTGGCTGCCGTTCCCGGAATCGCTTTCGGAGACGACGAAGCGTTACGTCTTTCCTATGCGATGAGCGAAAACGATATTCAAAAAGGTGTTTCTCGGATCGCCGAAATGGTGAGGGATTTCTCCCGATAGGTGCATGCGGAAACGCCACTGGATCCTTTTTATCCTGAGTTGGCTACTCTTCTCTCCGATTTTCGGAGAGTCTAAAAATGAATTTATCGTGCTGGAGCCGAGTACGTCCCTGTACCTGTTCCCGGATAAGAAATCCGAGGTGCTCAGAAAACTTTCCTTCGGTGAGATCCTAAATTCCGAAAACTTGAGGGAATCCAAATCCAAGTTTCGATTGCTGACGGACCGAGACGGCCTCAAAGGCTGGGCGGATTCCGGTTCATTGTTTCGAATCGGAAGCCGCGGAACATACAACGTAATTACGAAAGCGGTGGAAAGACTTTTGTACCAGGATTCCGGGGTCCCGGAATTGGAGTCCGTGTTCTCATATTTAACCGGAGTAGAAGAGGGAACGGTTTTTAGAGGAGACGAGTTCTTATTTTTAAAAATCCGTCGCTTGGTGGTATTACAAAAGTACCTGGAGAAATTACAATCCGCCGAAGTCAGGGCGAAGACGGGGAGCAAGCTAGAAGATCTTTTAAAAAAGTTCCCTTCGGAAATCGGAATCCGTACCAAAGAAGGAACTTGGACGGATTCCAACACGAATTCCAAAGAAGGGAGTCGATTTCGGGTTCGTCCAGAGGCTTTTTGGAGAATCGCCGAATCCAATCCGAATTCAAAACCGGGGGATTTTGCCGCTTATCTTGCCGTAAAAAATACTCCGGAAGTGAAATGCGGTCCGGATCCGATATGCGTCCTACAAGACGAGCAATCCAGGAGACTCAAGTATCTAGGGTTGAATCCCAACGGAAATTATTCCCAGATTTTTTCCTCTCAGATCGATAAACGCCTCCAGCATTACGTGAAAGACAGAGAAACGTTCCTTTGCGATACCAAACTTCCTAAAGCGGAAATCCTTTCTTCCTTCAGGAAGACTCTCCAGGAGTTGCCTTACCGCTACGGTAAAAAATTCCATTCCAAATGGAAGATCATCCAAGAGGAATGCGGCTCCAAGTGAGATTGGCATTTAAACTTTATCCTAAAAAGAAGGATTTTTCCTCTTCCCTTTCGGATCCGATTTTGATTCTTCACGGATTGTTCGGATCCTCCAAAAATTGGGTTACCGTATCCGAGTACTTGAGCGAACTCACCGACGTGTTTTCATTGGATCTGAGAAATCACGGAGATTCCCCTCACTCTCCGATTCATACGATAAAAGCCATGGCCGAAGACGTGCGGGAATTCTTAGAGGATCAGAATCTTTCTTCCGTGATCCTATTAGGACATTCGATGGGCGGGCTGACCGCTATGAAGGCGACCTTGGATATTCCGGGCAGAATTTCCCGTTTGATCGTGGAAGACGTGGCCCCCAGAGACTACGAATTCGCTTACGAGGGAGAACTTTCCGCCTTGAAAGTGGACGTTACGAACGCGAGGTCGAGGCAAGAAGTGGACTTCAAAATGACCGAGTTCGTCCCGGATCCGTTCATTCGAAATTTTTTATTAATGAATTTGGAACGTAGAGAAGAGGGCGGGTATAGATGGAAATTGAACGTCGGAGGAATCGAAAACTCCAAACGCATGTTCGATTCCCAATACACGGACGAGGATAGGAGATATGAAGGACCGACATCTTTCCTCATCGGAGGAATGTCGGAATATTTTCGGGATACCGATCGTTCTTTGGCATTGAAGTATTTTCCCAAAGCGGAATTTTACACGATACCCCAAGGGGATCACTACATGCATTTTACCCGCGCGGCGGAATTCAAAGAACTTGTGCTACGTATCCTCAGCTCGCCTTCTTTTTCTTAACCAAAAGGATTCCTGCTCCGAGTGCAAGAATCCAAAATAGGATCATGCCGATCGGGACCAAGATCGTGAATCCGAATTTATATATCGTCCCTAGGATTCCTGTTCCTAAAACGGCTCCTACCAAAGAAACGCTTAGACCCAAGTCTCCCGGATGAATTTTCGCCCGTAAGAAGGGAATCACTTCTGTCAAAAATACCGCAACCATGGATCCGACCGTAAAAGAGGAAATCTTCAATCCCAATTCGAGTAGTCCTTTGGTTTTTTCTTCCGGAAGGGAAAAGAAAAAATAAGAGCTGAGAAAGAGAAGAATTCCGAATAAAAAACTTCCTTTCTTTTCCCCCAAAGATTTCCAACCGAAGTCGACTTTCGCAGTCAAAGACAGGGAATTGATCGAGCTGGATAAGGTAGACATCGTAGACGCAAGAATGCCCGACAAGAGTAGACCGATCAGAGGGGAGGGAACTTCGTGGATTAGAAATTCGGAAAATACTTTGTCTTGGGGTAGGTTTTTTCCTCCGTATCTGAAATACAAAAGGGTCCCGATCGTCAGAAAGAGGAACATTTGAACGAATACGGCTAGGCCGGAAATCACCATCGCTTTTTGGGCGGCTTTTAAGTTTCTCGCAGCCAATGCTCTTTGGACGAACATCTGATCCGCGCCGTGAGTACCCAAACTTAAGAGTGCGCCTCCCAAAACGGCCCAAGGAAGAAAATACGTAGCTCTGGGATCCGTCCACTCTAGAAACTTCAATTTTTCAGAGTTCCATGCCGCCTGAAAAATATCCGGGATACTATCGGTTTCCGTCAGTAACAATGCGAGCGCGAATATTCCGCCGAAGATATAAACGAAGTATTGTAAAGTATCCACCCAGACGACGGAGCGGAATCCTCCTTGCATGGTGTAAGCCAACGTCACTGCGGTGATTAAAAAGAGCGAGATCGTCCCGATCGTGTGAGCAGAGAATTGCACGGAAGAAAATCTGGAGATTGCGACTTCCAATAAAATCGCGATAGGCAGAGTGGATGCGTAAAGTCGCACTCCGTCTCCCAAAATTCTAGTAACGGAGAAAAGAGCCGACATGGAACGCTGCGAATTCCGTCCGAATCGTTTTCCCACCCACTCGTACACAGACATGAAGTTACCGTGATAGGTAAGCGGTAAAAGAAATAGGGCTACGATGAGTCTGCCTAAAATGTATCCCAATACGACTTGCAGGAAGGTGAAATTCCCGGCGTACGCAATTCCTGGCACGGCCAGAAACGTAAGAGCAGAGGTTTCCGTCGCTACAATGGACAAGGAGAGAGGAATCCAAGAAAGGGTTCTTCCGGCTAGAAAGAATTCCTGGGCGTCGGGTTCCTTTCTACTTGTCTTCCAACCGGAATACAGAACGAGAGCGAAATAAACGAATACTACGAAAGCGTCCATCCAACCGAAATACATACGGGAAATCATCGTTTCCGCAGCGTTCGAATTGAAAAGAAGAAAAGCAAATGACGATCGAAGTGGCGACCGAAGAATGGCGATTGTCAGGTCGTCATGGGGTCCAGGTACAGATTACAGGTTCAAGTTCCGGGAACTTCCGCGAATCTCGGTTCGGGATTCGATTTGTTCGGCCTTGCTTTCAAAATCTATAATCGATTCGACTTCGAATTCGGATCCTCCGACTCTTTTTCCAGCAAGGTCAAAGGCATGGAAGTCCCGCCTTTTTCCGAAAAGGAAGATTTTGTGCTCTCTTCCTACCGCAATTATTTTTCGAATTTTCTTCCCGGGAAAAATCCGTTTCCTTATACGGTTCGCATGGAGTTGGATCTTCCTCTGAAAGGCGGATTGGGTTCCAGTGCGAGCGCAGTGGTCGCAGGATACGCGGCGGCAAGATTCGCGCACCAGACCTATTATCCGGACGTTTCCCTTCCCAATGAAGCGGACTTTTTGTACAAGCTAGCGTTGTTGGAAGGGCACCCGGACAATACGACGCCGGCCTATTTGGGCGGATTCGTGTTCTCTTATTTTGCGGAAGGCCGGCTTTTTTATTTTAAGAAAAAATTTCCGCAAGGAATCCATTGCTTTTTCCTCATCCCTCGATTCGAAATCGAAACGAACCATTCCCGGAAATGTTTACCGGACGCATATTCCGTTGAGGACGTGCTCTTTAACATGAGTCGTTTGGGAACATGGTGGGAATTTTTGGATTCGGGTAAACCCAAGCTGCTGGAAAGAGCTTTGGAAGATCGAATTCACACGCCCTATCGTATGAATTCCCAGTTTCCTTTGATGCCTTTGATCGACAAGGTTCGCAAAGAAGTGATCGGATTGTCTCTTTCCGGTAGCGGCCCTTCTGTACTTCTCTATTGTCAGAGAAAGAATTCGGAGAGGATCGCCGGAAAACTCGGTCCTTTGGTACGACAATTCACGGAAGAAACCGGGATCGCCTGTCAACTGGTCCGTATCGGGATCGATACGAACGGGGCTAGGATCCGATCCAGAAAACTATAACGTTTTCGAATCATTCCTCTTCGCTTCTTTCCTTCCCGAAGGAATAAATTCCCTTTTTGTCTCTGGAACGGAGAGCTAATCCGGGATGGATTTTTTGCACGGTGAAAATGAATTTCATTCTTTCCTTTCCCATCTTGTTGATGAAGAAGGCGCTAGTCAGTCCGATCTCGAAATATTGGGTCATCCTTTCCCGGTTGATCTTATCGGAAATACGGAAGAAAGCGGTTTGTCCGATGATTTCATGACTCTCTAATTTTTCCTCCGATTCCATCTTCGTAAAGAATTGCATTCTGGGAGGCTTAACCAGTACCGGTCCGTTCCGATGGATCAAAATATCGTAATCTTCGCTCTCCTTTCCCTTTTTTAGAACGAAAACGAGATGCTCGTCTTGGATGGATTTGCAGAGAGTGACGATATCTCCGTAGGATTGGCCCACGGTGAATTTATAATAGCGAGTGCTTTCCGGAACGACGATCTCCGCAAAGTCGCCTTCTTCCGGAGGCTCCATTTGTCCCGGGCGCATTTTGGCGGAGTAGGGGCGAAAGACTTCCCAATAAAAAAAGAAGGCCATGCCTACGAACGAGACGATTGCGAGGACGATTAGGAAAAGGTCCAGTTTGGGAGAGTACAATAATGCCGGAAAAAAAAACAAAGATCAGCCTTTTTGATCGATTTTACGGACCGGCTTTGATTCGTTCGTTTCCCTACTAAAACGGGAACTGACGATCATAGACAAAAGATCTTTCATTTGTTCCGGACTGATGACTTGACTCATTCTCTCCTCGGTGCTTACAGGCGAAGGCTTCATCACCAGCTCTTCCGGTTCGGGAAGTTTTCCCTTGCTACCGGATTCTATTTTCGAATTTCCCAACTCCACCGAGTCCAAAGATCGGATTTCCGTTCGATCCGTTTCTTTGGGTGGGGGAAACCATTGAGGGGAATATTTACCCCCGTTTTGTATTCCGTTAACGTTCATAAACCTAAACCTCCGTTTTCAGGTCCATTTTCCACGACTGCTCCGTCCAGTTCCGGATAGTCCTAAAGTCCTTCGGGAGAAGACTCCGTGATTGCCTGGAAAAAGGACCGATCACTCGAGATTTCCCTATATTGATCATCGGCTGGAAGAAAAAGGGCTTAATGATTTTTTGAATTTTCTCCCCTTGGGAGTTGTACTAGATTCCAAAAAATGCTACTGAGGAGCGGACCAGAGATGAAAAAAGAGTGAAAATCCGCCCCGAGACGGGATCGAATTTAATCGTTTGCCAGAGGGGTGACGGTTTCTAAACTGGTAGTCAGGGAAGTTTTTCCCAGGACAGGAGATTATGTCGGAAGAGAGTTCTCCCCGGTTTGCCACCCTTTTTTCTAAGCTGAACAAAACGTCCGTATTAGCGGGAGTCTTCGGAGTTTATGTCCTTCTTACAGTCTATCCTGTATTTAAATTTTTCTCTCCCGAGCAGTACGTTAAGATAGGACACCGTTATTATACGTTAAACGACGTGAAGGAATCTAATCCTTCCGTTTATCGAAAATACGCGTCGGACAATAACGATAGAATATACAGACTTTTTTCCCAATTCGCGAACGATAAGGTGTTAGAGTTAGAAGCGAAGGAAAGAGGGGTCTCCGTGGACGCACTGACAAAGTTCGCCGCGAATTACGAGCCTACGGAAGAGGAAAAAGTCGCCACTTATAACCAATACAAAGACAATATCCCCGCGTTAAAAGGGAAGTCCTACCAGCAGGTCCAAGGAGACATTTCCAGTTTCCTGAAAAGGGTCAAAGAGGACGAAGAACGCCAGTCATTTTACCAACAGCTCAGAAGCAAATACGATATAGACATTCGAGTACAGGAACTTCCACCTCCTTCTAGAATAGAAGTGGCTACCGGAAACAATCCCTCCCTCGGTCCTGCCGATGCAAAAGTGACGATCGTGGAATTTTCCGATTTCGAATGTCCTTTCTGCAAAAGAAGCCAGGATGTTACCAAGCAACTGAGGGAAAAATACCAGGGCAAAATTCGTTGGGTATTCCGCGACTTTCCTTTGCCCTTTCACCAAAATGCGATGTTTGCGCATGTGGCCGCCAATTGTGCGATTCCTCAAGGGAAATATTGGAATTATTTCTCCCAATTATTCGAAAATAGCGGGAATCTGGAAAGACAGAATGTAATCTCTCTCGCTCAAAAGAGCGGCTTAAATATGCCCGAGTTTCAGAAATGTATCGCGGACGAATCCAAACAAAAACTGGAAATCGAAGCGGATATAGCCGAGGGACAAAAATACGGAGTCAACGGAACTCCGGCATTTTTCATCAACGGGATCATGGTGGAAGGAGCCCAACCCATCGAGTCGTTTACGAAAATCATCGATCAAGAGTTGAAGAATTAATCTGAAGATATATAGGTAGGATAGCATTTTATGAGCAACACAGTCAAGGTAGCAGTTACCGGCGCCGCAGGGCAGATCGGTTATTCCCTTCTTTTTCGAATCGCTTCTGGACAAATGTTCGGAGCGGATACTCCGGTGGAAATCCAGATGTTGGAATTGGAGGCAGCTCTGCCGGCAGCCAAAGGTGTGATCATGGAATTGGAAGACTGCGCTTTTCCCCTACTGCAAAAAGTCAGCGTTTCTTCGGATCTGGATACCGCGTTTAAAAACGTGAATTGGGCGCTCTTGGTAGGTTCCGTTCCTAGAAAAGCTGGGATGGAAAGGGGAGACCTTTTGAAAATCAACGGCGGAATTTTCGTGAACCAAGGAAAGGCTTTAGAGAAGAACGCGGCCTCCGATGTGAAGGTCCTAGTCGTCGGAAATCCTTGCAATACGAACTGCCTCATCGCTATGAATAACGCGAAAGGAATTCCTTCGGATCGTTGGTTTGCGATGACCAAATTGGACGAGAACCGTGCCAAGTCTCAGTTGGCTTCCAAAGCCGGAGTTCCCGTAAAAGATGTGACGAACCTGGGAATCTGGGGAAATCACTCTTCCACCCAGTATCCCGATTTTTATAACGCAAAAATCGGCGGAAAGACCGCTACCGACGTGATCAAGGATCATGATTGGCTCAAAGGCGACTTTATTAAGAACGTACAGCAGAGAGGTGCGGAAATTATCAAAGCTCGCGGGGCTTCCTCTGCGGCGTCCGCTGCAAACGGAGTCGTAGATACTGTCCGACAAATCATCACTCCTACTCCCGCAGGAGATTGGTTCAGCGTGGCGGTGACTTCCGACGGTTCCTACGGTGCGGATGCAGGATTGATCTTCGGGTTTCCCGTGAAATCAGACGGTAAGAAGGTGGAAATCGTTAAGAATCTGGAACTGAACGATTTCGCAAAAGAGAAGTTCAAGATCACTCACGACGAACTAAAATCCGAGCGGGAAGAAGTAAAAGGAATGCTCTAATTCCTTTCCGATCAAAGAAGTGCGGGAACCGAAGACCATCCAACCCCCGTTTTACGGTGAGTTACCTGCCTTCTTTGATAGGCTGGAAGCCACGAATCGAATCCGGTCTTTGGAACCCCCGACCGGAATCGATCTTTGCTCCAACGATTACCTGGGGCTCTCCGGACATCCTGTCTTACTGGACTCTCTCAAAGAAGGCATAGAAATTTACGGCGCAGGTTCTACGGCCAGCAGGCTGGTTCGGGGCCACCGGGAAGTATTCGAGCGTCTGGAACGAGAGTTTTCCTCTTGGCTAAAAGCTCCGGCCTCCCTTTTTTTCTCAAACGGATATTCGGCAAATCTAGGAGCTCTGTCCTGTATCTGCGATCCTTCCTACGTCGTATTTGCCGATCGAAAGAATCATGCTTCTTTAATGGACGGAATCCGTCTTTCGGGAGCAAAAAAAGTCTATTTCCGACATCTCGACCTCTTGCATTTGGAAGAGTTACTGGAAAAACATTCCGGTTCCAAGAATAAAATCATCGTATGCGAAACCGTTTTCAGTATGGACGGCGACGTCGCTCCGATCCCTGAGCTGTTGCGTTTGAAAGAAAAATACGGCGCCTTATTGTATCTGGACGAGGCGCATGCAATAGGTGTTTTCGGACCCGAGGGGTCCGGTTGCGCCCGAGAACAATTGTCGGAAGCGGAAATAGGGAAGGTCGATTTTCGGATGTCCACGTTCGGCAAGGCATTGGGATTGGAAGGCGCGATGGTGTCCTGTTCGGAGGATGCGAGACGTTATTTAATGCATTGCGCTCGGACCTTCGTTTTTTCCACGGGATCCTTACCCGCTATTGCCCACGCAGGATTGGTCGCTATCGGACTCGCGCGATCCATGGAAGAAGACCGCAGGCGGATCTTAGAGTTTGCCGGAATTTTGCGGGAAGCGATTCGATCTGCAGGTTATTCTTTCGGGGATTCAGTTACGCAGATCGTCCCGATTTTATTAAGCGACGAATCCCACTCTCTGGAATTTGCCGAAATGTTTCTCCGGTCCGGTTTTCAGGCAAAGGCAATCCGACCTCCGACGGTGGATGTTTCCAGAATTCGAGTCTCTGTGAACGCAAAATTGCGTAAGGCGGACCTGGACCGCTTTATAGGAATTCTTAAGGGGAGATAAGTTGGCGGTATTCGTAACGGCCACCGGGACGGACGTAGGAAAGACTCTGTTTTGTTCCCTGTTTTTAGCAAAATACGCTGAAGCCTTGGGAGTAAAATATTTCAAGCCGATCCAGACGGGAGAAGATTCGGAACGAGTCAAGATCATGAATCTGACGGGTCTGAACGAGAAATTTTTTTTGAAGAACTATTACACGTTCGAGATTCCGGCTTCTCCTCATTTGTCTTCGGAATTAGCGAACGTTCAGGTGGAAACCGAGGAATTATCTAGACATCTCTTCAGTATCCGCTCAGAAAAAATTCTAATCGAAGGAGCCGGAGGGCTTTACGTTCCGTTGAAAAGGTATTATTATAATATCGATTTGATCGCACAATCCCAATTGCCGGTCGTTCTTGTGGCATCCACCGGATTGGGCACGATCAATCATACTCTTCTTTCCATAGAGGCTATGAAGCGGGCTTCCATCAAATGTCACGGCGTATTTTTTATCGGTCCTGAAAATCCGCTTCGCTCCGACAATATCCGTACCGTAATCGAGGCGAGCGAGATCGGCCTATTAGGAACGTTTTTATTGCCGGACAGAAGGTTGGCTCGCCAGGAATTCCTGCATAGGGTGGAGCAAGAGTTCGATCCAAAAGGAATTCTACCGGAGATTCTGTTTCCTTGATTTGGCATCCTTATACATCCCAGTTGGGCGCCGACCCTCCTTTGAAAATCGTTTCCGCTACAGGGGAATTCCTATATGACGAAACCGGAAAGGATTACGTGGACGGAATCTCTTCCTGGTGGGTGAGCATACACGGTCACAATCATCCTAAATTAGTGCAGGCCTTGAAGGACCAAGTGGACCAGTTAGATCACGTCTTGCTCGCCGGTTTTACGCATCCTCCTGCATTGGAACTCGCTCACGAGCTGCTCCAATTCACGAATTGGAAATTCCGCAAAGTTGTGTATTCGGATAACGGTTCTACCGCTTTGGAAATCATGCTGAAAATCGCCTGGCAGTATTTTCGAAATCGGGGAGATACGAAACGAAAAGTTTTTATAAAATTTTCGTCCTCCTATCACGGAGATACCATCGGTGCGATGAGCGTGGGGGGAGATTCCGTTTTTAATCGGGTGTTTCAGTCCCTGCTTTTTTCCACCAAGGATTTTGTTACTCCGGCCTGCCATGATTGTCCGGTCGGAAAAAATCCGAGAACCTGTTCGGAAGACTGTCTGGACGAGTTGGAAGCCTATCTTTCCCTTCACTCCGACGAAGTAGTCGGAGTCGTCCTCGAGCCTTTGATCGCCGGTGCGGGTGGAATGCTTTTTCACAAACCCGAGGTTTTAAAGAAACTAAGAGATCTCACGCAACGGTACGGGATTTTGCTTCTTTTAGACGAAGTATTCACCGGTTTCGGAAGAACGGGACGCAAATTCGCGTACGAAACCGCCGATATCGTGCCGGATATGATCGCTTTGGCAAAAGGGTTAACTGCGGGAATTTTACCGTTCGCCGTCACTCTCGTTCGGGAAGAGGTTTATAAGGAATTTCTTTCCGAGGAGCCGCTAAAGACCTTATATCATGGACACACGATGACCGGGTATCCTTCCGGGTGTGCGGTAGCCTTGGCCTCCTTGAAAATTTTCCAAGAGGAAAATCGGCTGGATGATGTGAAACGGGTGGAACTAGGCTTAGAGGAAGGGTGGTCGAGGATTCGGGCGGAGTTTCCGGAAAAGCTTAGGAATGTTCGGGTATTGGGTGCAGTGGGAGTGGGAGAGTTGGAAACCGGGCAAGAAAAGCCCGGATACATCTATTCCTATGCTAGAGAATTCAAACGGATTTGTCTGGAAAACGGAGTCATTCTGCGACCCCTCGGAAATGTGATCTATGTGACCCCTCCCTATACGATTTCTAAAGAATCGTTGGACCGAATCTTCGGAGCCATCCGAATCGCACTTTCCTCGTATCATGTGCCTTCTTGACATTTCTTCTGGACAGGAATATCGATTGCCAATTGCCCAGGGTCCTAGAAACTATCGGGAGAATGCAAACCGTAACCCAAAAACCAGGTACAGTGGAAGAAAAAGTACTTTCCGAAGTGCCTAGTCTTATCAGTCGCGAGGGGGCTCTCTCCATTTTAGAGGGAAAAATTCCCCTCACGGAATGTTTGGATCAGGCGTATCGAGCCAGAGAACAATATTTCGGGCGATCGGTTCGAATTCATATCTTGGACAATATTAAAAACGGCCACTGTCCGGAGGATTGCGGCTATTGCGCTCAGCGCAAAAATGCGAATTCCGGCGTACAGGAATATCCTTTAAAATCGGAAGAAGAAATCTTCCAGGACGCAGTTCTGGCGAAAGAGAACGGAGCATACCGTTTTTGTATGGTTACCTCCGGGACGGGACCGAACCAAAGCACGACCGAAAAATTGGCTCGAACCATAGAAAGGATACACAAGGAACTCGGTTTAAAAGTCTGCCTTTCTGCGGGATTGTTGGATCGAGAAAAGGCCGCAATCCTGAAGCAAGCGGGATTGGATAGATACAACCATAATCTAAATACTTCCAAGTCTCATTATCCCGAAATCTGCGAAACCCATACCTACGAGCAAAGAGTGGAAACGATTTCGCATCTTTCGGAGGCGGGAATCGGAATGTGTTCGGGAGTAATCGTGGGAATGGGCGAATCTCTAAAGGATATCGTCGATGTGGTTTTCGACATCAAGGCTCTGCGCGTGATTTCCATTCCGGTCAACTTCTTTATTCCGGTAGCAGGTCATGCCGTTCGACATCCCCAACCTTTAACTCCCGAGTTTTGTCTGAGAGTGTTGATCGCTTTCCGTTTGGTGAATCCGGACTCCGAAGTCCGGATTGCAGCCGGAAGAGAAGGGCATCTCAGAAGCCTGCAAAGCATGGCTTTATTCGCGGCTAATTCGCTGTTTGCCAGCGGATATCTGAACGTGAAAGGGTCCGACGCGCTGGAAACCGTCAAACTGATTTTAGACGCTGGATTCCTGCCCGAATTTTCCTCCGGAAAAGGCGCGGAGGTGGATTGGGAAAGCATTTTAGGAAATGATTATCTTTACTCTGCGGAGAATTTTCCCGAACTTTACAAATTCAGGAAAAAACCGTAGAAAAATTTCGAAGGTCGTAGTAATGAAATCCAGGATGTTTTTACGGAATCCGGTTCGGAGAGGAAAGATGGAAATCGTTCGTTTTCGGAACGGAAATTCGTAATGGATTGAAACTCTCGGTAGGATAAAAATCCTGGATATAACGGAGAGATTGTCGGATGAAATATAAGATCGAGATCAATAAACTAAAAAACGGCTATATTGAAGCCAAATTGATCGATACAGTTTCCAACAACCCCATCGAATTCCGTATATGTGATACGGAAGAATATCTGCAGGCGCAGATCGCCGATTGGCACAAGCGCTTCCATATGAAGGACAACGAATAACTGAGAGTCCTCAGGAAATTTTGTCTTGGCGTATGACAATTTTCGTTCGCGTTTGCTTTTTCTTACTTCTTCTTCCCTCCTGCGCTAGTCTTAGAAATGCGAAGATTGTGGATTATTACCATCCGAATTTCGAATGCGTAGGAAATCTAGGCTCCAGAGATCCGGATTTCTGGACGCTCTATCAGGCAAAATACCGGGAAGCGATCGAGTTTTATTCCAAAGAGAATACAAGGATTAAGACGGCCCAGATCGTTTTTGTAGGGAACAGCCTGATGGCGGGCTTCCCACCGGGACTCTTGCAGGAGGAATTTCCCGGCTCCGTCAACCGAGGGATTCCGGGGGACATGACCGAGCTTCTTTTGGGCAGACTCGAAAGCACCGTATTTCCTCTGAAGCCTTCCTACATTATTCTGGAAATCGGGGGAAACGATATCCGAGAAGGGAAGTGTTTGGATTATATAGAATCGAAGCAAAGGGAGATCGTTTCTCGGATCCGGACGGTCTTGCCGAATGCGAAAGTGATTTTATTGGGAATCCCTCCCGTACTGAGCGGGCAAGTGAATTCCGTGTCGCCGATCGTAAACTCCGCCTTGGCGAGAATCGCCGCAGGAAGTCCGAATTTTAGTTATCTGGATATATGGCCGTATTTTCGAACGAAGGGACTTCCGTTCCTGCGCGAAGAATTGGCTTTAGAATACGAAGGAAAGACGGATAAGATTCACGTAAACGAAAACGCGTATAAGATCTGGGCCAAGCAGATCAAGCCCCTATTGAAATAACGTTCCAGTGTTACTATTCTTTACAGAACCGTCCGCAAATGCGAAAGAGGAAATCCGAAATGCTCTTATCCGCTTAGGCTCCGACCAAGGACGTTTCGAAAATACGAATATTTCCGTTCCGAGCGGATGGAAATGTTTCCTGACCGATTCTCTCGTCCTTTCTTCCCGCGAAGACCTGGTTCGGCTCCGCAGCGAACTTTCCCGATTTAGAATCGACGTTCTGTCGGTAAAAAGCCGCATCGTAGGACAATCCCTTTTTTGCTTCGATATGGATTCCACCCTGATTCGCGAGGAAGTGATCGACGAGTTGGCGCGTTTTGCGGGAGTTTACGAGGAGGTTTCCTTAGTCACCAGGGAAGCCATGGAAGGAAATTTGAATTTCCAGGACGCGTTAAGGAAACGTTGTTCGTATTTGAAGGATTTGCCGGTGACAGCCTTGACGGACCTGTATTCCAGACTTTCGTTAAACGAAGGTGTTTCGGACCTTCTTCAGAGGCTGAGAGGAAAAGGCACAAAGACGGCCGTTTTCAGCGGAGGATTTCAGGACATTCTGGAAAGATTCCGGACGGAGCATCCTATCGACGAGGTCCGCGCCAATTTTTTGGAAAGGAAGGACGGGAAGCTAACCGGAAATGTTTCCGGAAGGATCGTGGATAAGGACGTAAAAAAGGAATCCCTGGTCGAACTTAGGGAAAAATTCCGGATCGAAAAGGAAAACGTGATAGCCGTAGGCGACGGCGCTAATGACCAATTAATGTTAAGCGAAGCTGGGATCGGAATAGGGTTTCACGCTAAGGAAGGCTTGAAAAACACGATCATGAATTGGGTCGATTTTGCGCCCATGGATGTACTGCTCTATCTATTCGAGAGCTAAACTAGAGTAGCAAAGCGGACGATCAATCCTGATCGCTTTTTTTCCGAGCATTCAATTTTCTTTTCCATTCGTCCAACAACCGGAGGGCTTCTATCGGAGTCATAGAGTCTAAGGGTAGAGAGGAAATCTCGTTTTTCCATTCCTTCCAAAACGTTTGTTCGGGAGAGGAAGGTTGAAAATCCTGGAATAGGGAAGGTTCCCTGGTTTGGATTCGAATTTCCTTTTTCCTGGATTCGAGGTCGGAAAGAATTTCGCCGGCGCGTTTTACCACGGTTTCGGGAACACCCGCCAATTGAGCCACGTAGATTCCGAAGGACTTTTTCGCCTTTCCCGGTTTTACTTTCTTTAGAAAAAGCACCTTATCGTCTTTTTCTAAAGTTTCCATATGTATATTCCAAATCCCAGGAAGCCTAGAGAGTTCCGTAAGTTCGTGGTAATGTGTCGCAAATACCGTCTTAGGTCTCCGGGGCATTTCCGAAAGGAATTCCAAAATCGCCCAGGCTATACTCATTCCGTCGTAGGTGGAAGTCCCTCTTCCCACTTCATCGAACAATAACAGGGATTGAGAAGTGCAGTTTCTCAGGATATGCGCGGTTTCCTTCATCTCCACAAAGAAGGTGGATTCCCCCGCAGTAAGATTGTCTCCCGCTCCGATTCTGGTAAACAGTTTGTCCACGATAGGCAGCTCCGCCTTGGTCGCGGAGACGCAGGAACCGATCTGGAATAGGATCTGGTTGAGGGCGATTTGTCGCATGAACGTGGATTTTCCGGCCATATTCGGTCCAGTCAGAATTGCGATCGCGTTGTCGCCCGTATCCAATTGCACATCGTTCGGAACGAATTTAGACCCTACCGGTAAGGCGGCCTCCACAACGGGATGTCTGGAATCCTTCATGAAACTGCCGGAATTCTGGCTGAATTTGGCTCTGGTCCAGCCGTAATTCTCTTCGGCCTTTATTAGAGAAAGTTGAAAATCCAAATCTCCGAATTCCTCGGACAATTCCAAAAGCTCGTTCGTGAATCTTAATACTTCGGCAGTCATTTTTTCGAATTCGGTTCTTTCCAGAATCCGGATCGTGTCGTCCGATTCTAAAATGGCTCTTTCTATTTCCTCCAAACGCGAATTCGTAAACCTTTCAGTGGTGACTAAAGTCTGTTTTTTTAAATACTCTTTGGGAGCCTGCTCGGCTTGATTTCTGGAAATCTCTATGAAATATCCCACGATTTTGTTGTATTTGATTTTGAGGGTGGAAAGTCCCGTGCTTTTCTTTTCGGAAGCCTCCAATTCCAAGATCCAATCCATTCCTTTGGAACCGGCTTCCCGCGCGCGATCCAATTCGGGAAGGAATTCGTCCTTTAGAAATTTACCGTTTCCTAATATTACGGGTAGTTCTTCCGTATGAAGTCTTTCCCGAATGTAGGTCTCCAGATCGGTCAGCTTCGCTATCGGATACCGGATGGGATAGCCGATCGCATGCAACGTTTCTTTCAAGGAAAAAGCCGTTTCGATTGCCGTCAGGATCGTCCTAAAATCCCGGGGCGCCGACTTATTGTTCCGGAATCGGGTCAGGATTCTTTCCAAGTCTCCCAAATCCTTTAAGGATTGTAGGATCGGTTGGGAAGGAATTTTCCGGAGTAAATCCTGTTTTTCCCATCTGGATTCCAACACGGCAAGATCCGTTTCCGGAAAAAGGATCCTCTGTTTTAGGAGTCTTTTCCCTTTTGCAGTATGACAGAAATTTAATACGGAAAAGAGTGTATGGTTTTTTCCGTATTCGTTTTCCGTCAATTCCAGATTGAGAATCGTTTCCCGATCCATTTCGAGAAACGATCCGGCGTTTAAAACCTTTGCCTCCCTTAAGGTTAGGGAACCGTCCCGGTAGTTCTCTCGAACGTAATATTCGAGGCAATTTCTGACGGAATGGAAAGGATCTTTGACTTCGTTGCCGCCTTCTGCGGAAGCGGGAAGAACGGTGAAGTTTTTCTCTCCTAATCTTTCCCAACCGAGAATTCTTTCTTTGTCCTTTTCCAAAACGCAGATTTCGCTGGGTTGGAATTTTTCCAGTTCGGCCGATAGGCCCTCGGGATCGGAAACCGAGATCGCGAACTGCAACACTTCTCCCGTCGATACGTCCGCCATACCGACGAATACGAGGGCCGTTTTCGGGAGGATCATGCAGAGATAATTGCTTCTATACCCAGAAAGTAGGTTTTCTTCGATAACCGTGCCCGGGGTGATGATCCGGACCACCTCCCGAGTCATCAACTTGGGGTTGGAATCGTCCGGTTTGGATTGTTCGCAGATCGCGATCTTCTTTCCCGCCGAGAGAAGTTTTGCGATATAAGCGTCCTTGCTATGGTACGGAATTCCGCACATCGGTACGGAGTTTTGTCTTTTTGTGAGAGCGATGTCCAGGATCGCGGAAGCGATTTTCGCGTCCTCCAGAAACATTTCGTAGAAATCTCCCATTCGAAAGAAAAGGACGGAGTCTTTGAATTTCGCCTTGATGTCCATATATTGACGCATCATAGGCGTGTCCAGTGCCGCGGAAAAATCCGCCTCTATCCGTTCAGTCGACATGAGCTTGCTTTGCGTTTCGGATGAATGAAACGATCGAATTCCGGTCCTTGATTCCGGGAGAGGATTCCACTCCGCTCGCCACATCCACCCCGAACGGGGAGATTTCCCGAACGGCTCGGGCTACGGTTTCCGGCTTTAGTCCTCCGGCCAAAAAGAAAGGACGTTTGACCCCTCGAACATATTCCCAGGGAAAGGATTCCCCGGTTCCTCCTCCCGCACCGGTAACATAGCTGTCTAGAATCAGCAGATCGGAATCCAAAGAGGAAAGCGCTTCGTCGGAGACGGGTTTTTGCACTCGGTAGGAAAGGATTCTGGAATTTCTTTGTCCGTACAAGGGGGAAGCGTTTCCGGGAACCAGATTGTCGTCGCTTACGTACTGCAAATAGTCGTACGGAAGGGAACCTAATACGGATTCGACGAAAGAGAGGGAATTTCGGTAGAACAAAAAAACGACCTTAGGTCGGAGAAACTTCGGAACCCCGTTTTCCAGGACAGAGAGTAGGGAAGCAGCGTGGGAAGGAGAAATGTTTCGGACGCTAAGGGGGGAAAAATTCAAACCGATAAAGTCGGCCCCCTCGTCCACACAAAGCTTCATCGTATCGGAGTCCCGTATTCCGCAAATCTTTACTTTTACTTTTTCCGTCATTCCTATGTTCGTCCGCGAAAAACTTTTCCGAGGTCGGTTTCCCGCTCGAATTATTTTCCCTCTTTTCTATACAAGACTAGAACCTCCTGACGTCAAGTATGATCGATCACCGCTTCTATCTGGAAGATAAACGAAGTTTAAGAATTCTCGTCTTGGGGAATCGGGAACTGTCCGATTATTCCCCGGATCCCGAATTTATCCGCTCCCGAGTTTCTCATTTCAGCGAAATTCCGGAGGAGAGAATTTTTCTTCTAGATCAGGTTCATGGAACCGACGTCGTAGATTCGGATCGGATCCAGGCCGGGGCAGTTCCGCAGGGAGATGCCTTATACACTACGGAACCCCGAAAAGTGCTGGTTATCAAAACGGCCGACTGTATGCCCGTCTTCTTTTGGAACGGAAATCCGGCCTTGGTAGGAATCGTACATTCCGGCTGGAAAGGAACCTTGGCAGGAGTAGCGGAAACGGCAATCCGAGAGACTACCCGAAAATACGGGTTCGATCCCCAATCCCTTCAATTTTATATCGGGCCTTATGCAACGGGAAAGCAGTACGAGGTGGGGGAAGATGTGGCGTCTCAGTTTAGGAAGGAATGTCCTACGGCTTTGAAACAGCTTCCGACAGAGGGAAAGTTTCTATTGGAACAGAAAGTATTCCTATTGAATCGGCTGAAAAATTTGGGAGTAGAAGCCTTTCTGGAAACCTCCGGAGCCTGCACGATGACGGCAAACTCCAGGTATTTCAGTCACAGAAGAGGCGACACCGCAAGAAATCTGAATTGTATTTGGCTGGAATAATTCCTAGATCTTGATCGTCTTGCGGACGGTCGCATTCGCTTTTTCCAGGATCTTTTCCCGTTTGATGGGTTTGACCACATAATCCATTACGCCGCTATCAGATAGGTTCTTGATGACTGCGGGAGTGTTTTCGTCGGTTACGACCATGATTCTAGGAAGAACTCCTAATTCCTTGATTTCGTAAAATGCCGCGAACCCGTCCATCACGGGAAGATGAAGATCCAAAGTAATGAGATCGACCTTTTTGTTTTCTTTGTATAAGTCGACCAATTCCTTTCCCGTTTCCGCGAAGGCAACGACTTCATAACCTTCGGATTCCAGAATCTGAGCCAATTGCTTTGCCTGGAATTTGGAATTTTCCGCTACGATTACCTGGTAAGGTCTGCCGGAAGGGGCGATTCCACCTTTCATCTTATCACCGTCCTAAACAAATTGCAAAATTCACAATGCGTTTTCGATTTCTTTTCCGATTTCTTCCGTTCCGAGAATTTTCGCTCCCGGTTCAGCGATGTCGCGGGTTCTTTTTCCTTCAGAGATGACTTTTCGCACAGCGCTTTCGATTTTAGCCGCTTCCGGCTCCATAGAAAACGAGTAGCGAAGCATCAGTGCGGCGCTAAGGATCTGCGCAATCGGGTTCGCAATTCCCTTGCCTGCGATGTCCGGTGCCGAACCTCCGGAGGGTTCGTATAGACCGAATCCGCTTTCGGAGAGCGAAGCCGAGGGAAGCATTCCTATGGAGCCCGTAATGATGGATGCCTCGTCCGACAGGATATCTCCAAACATATTTTCGCAAAGGATCACGTCGAACTGTTTCGGATTTACGATCAATTGCATCGCTGCGTTATCCACGTATAGATGAGCTAGTTGGACGTCCGAAAATTCCTTTTTATGCAAATCGATTACGACTTCTTTCCAAAAAACGGAAGTTGTCAATACGTTCGCTTTATCAATACTAGTGACTTTATTGTTTCTTTTTCGCGCCGCTTCAAAGGCGACTCTTGCGGCTCTTTCGATCTCACGACGGGAATAACGCATCGTGTCATAGGCGAACTCTTCCTCACCGGAACCTTCTCGACCTTTGGGTTGTCCGAAATAGATTCCCGAAGTAAGTTCCCGTAGGATCAGTATGTCCAGACCTTCCCCTATGATCTCCGCTTTGATCGGAGAAGCGTTTTTCAATTCGGGGTAAATGATTGCAGGTCTCAGATTGGCGAATAGATCGAAATGCTTACGTAGCGGAAGTAAGGCTCCTCGTTCCGGCTGTTTTTCCGGAGGAAGAGATTCCCATTTAGGACCTCCCACGCTTCCGAATAGGATGGCGTCGGATGCTTCGCAAAGTTTTAAGGTTTCCGGGGGAAGCGGGCCTCCCGTTTTATCGATCGCGATTCCGCCTACCCAGGCTTCATTGAATTCGAATTCCGATTCTTTTTTTGCTAAGGCTTTCTTTAAGACCGACACTGCCACTTTCATGACTTCGGGCCCGATTCCGTCTCCGGCCAATACGGCGACTTTTTTCATTCTTTCTATTTTCCTTTTTTATTTCTGTTCTCTTTGAAATTCCGAGAGAACTCCCTCTAGAATATCCAAGCCGTCGTTCAGATATTTCGAAGAAATCGTAAGCGGGGGCATGATCCTGATCACGGTGTCTCCGGTAGCGTTTACGATCAGGCCTTTTTCTAGACATTTTTCCGCTATGGGTCGGGCCGGGACGCTTACCTCTATCCCGATATGCAGACCTTTCCCTCGGACTTCCTTGATGATTTTCAGATTTTGCTGCAATTGTCTCAAGCGGCTAAAAGCGATGTCCGAGCAGGAATTCACGTTGGATAAAATATCTCTGGTCTGGATGATTCGAATCGTTTCGTAAGCGATCATGGCTCCCAGATGGTTGCCGCCGAACGTGGTTCCGTGGGTTCCTTTGGCCAAAACGCTTTCGTATTTTTCGGCGACGATCATGGCACCTATCGGAAATCCGGATCCGAGTCCTTTCGCTAAGGTCATCACGTCCGGGGAGAATCCCAGAGTTTCGAACGCGAACAAGGTTCCGGTCCTTCCGAATCCGGTTTGGATTTCGTCGAGAACCAATAGCGCTTCGTTTTCGGCGGTGAGTTCCCGGGCGAGGTTTAGGTAGCCGTGGGTTAGGGGAATGATACCGCTTTCTCCCAAGATCGGCTCCGCGATAAACGCGACCACTCTTCCCGCGTACCGTTCGAAGGCGGCGACCAATTCGTCCTCGCTGTTCGGATTCACGAATTCGATTCCGTCGAGGAGCCGACCGAAACCGGTGTGCATTTTCTTTTGACCGGTTAAACTGATTCCTGATACGGATCTACCATGGAAACTTTTTTGCAGGGAAATAATGATGGGATCCGCGATATGTTTTTGTTCCGCGTATGCCCGTACAAGTTTAAATGCTGCTTCCGTTGCCTCCGTTCCGGAGTTACAGAGAAAAACTTTACCCGGAAAGGAATTTTGGATTAGGATTTCGGCTAACTTCGTCGCTTCCTCCGAATAGAACCAATTCGAGGTATGCATGAGCTTATCGATCTGCAGACGAATCGCTTCGATGATGTCGGGATCGCTATGTCCTAGATTGGTCACGGCGACACCGCTTAGGAAGTCGATGTACTGTTTGTTGTTCTGGTCGAAAAGTAGTTCGTTCACTCCGTATCGAAACGCGATCGGATACCGGTTGACCAGGTCGAGAACGTACTTGTCGTTTAATTCCTTGGTTTTTTGAAAATCTGTCGCCGTTTCTTTCATGAAAGTCCTGCCAATCTTAAGAATTCGATTTCCGTTTGCTTCAATTCCTCCTGGAGACTCGCCGTCAAACCGGGGATTTCGCTTTTGTTCCGCGGAGAGGCCAGACTCTTAAACGAGGAGTAGATCTTGATTTTCGGTTCTGTGCCCGAAGGACGAAGGGTAAGTTTGGCGGATCCTTCCAATTCCAATTGGATGACGTCGGAAGAAGGGAGTCCGGAAAATGCGGACTTGGATGAGGAACCTTTAGCGATCTTGTTTTTGAAATCCAGCAAACCCAAAACCTTACGTTTTCCTATTGTCTTTCCGACCAAATCCCTGTCTCTTAATAACTGAAGGGAATCCTGAATTTTCTTTTTTCCGGCCAGTCCTTCCAGATTCAGGGATTTTAAACTTTCTTGGTAGAGTCCGTATTTCAGATAGATTTCTTCCATATAATCGTTCAGATCCTTTTTTTCCGCTAGGACTTCCAGTAAGAGGAGGGCGGAAGAAAGACTGTCCTTATCCCGTACGAAATGTACGGGGAGATACCCGTAGGATTCCTCTCCGCCGAAGAGAAAATACTGGGTCTTGCTTGCGTCCAGTTTGCCCATCACTTCCGCTATGTATTTGAATCCTGTCAGAACGTTCTTCAGTGCGATTTTGTTTTTTTTCGCGATTTCGGATTGCAAATCGGTGGTAACGATCGTCTTTACTAAGACCGGTTTCTTTCCTTTCTTCTTTTTAGAGGAAACTTTTTCGGAGAGGTAGGCGGCAAGGATGGAGCCGATTTGATTTCCGTTCAGAAGCGTATAGGTTCCTGCGGAATTGCGGACTCCGATTCCCAGTCGATCCGCATCGGGATCCGTGGCGATGAAAGCCTGGGCCCCCGATTTCTCCGATAATTTCCTGCTCATCTCCAGGGCTTCCGGTTCCTCCGGATTCGGATATTTTACCGTCGGAAATTCTCCGTCCGGATCTTTTTGTTCCGGTACCAGGGTCACTTGTTTGTATCCGAAGGAATGTAACAAAGCCTTCATGTATTTCCCGCCCGTACCGTGCAGAGGAGAGTAGACCAATTTCAAAGAGGCCCTTTCTTTTGCGGTGACCAGATCGGATTGGATTCCCGCTTTTTTCAATTCCTTGAGATAGGATGCAAAGCAGGCGGGCTCGACCTTTTTTACGAATTTCTTATATTGAGGATCCTTTGCGGAAAGAATCCTTACTTCTTTCCAGTCCTCTATCGCCTCGATTAAACCTATGATTTTCTTATCGTCGGGCGGAACCAACTGTTCTCCCTTGGAGAGATAGGCTTTGAACCCGTTATACTCCGGCGGATTATGGGAGGCCGTCAAAACGACTCCGCCCGTAGCCTTATAGTAGCGGACCGCGTAAGAAAGTAAGGGGGTGGGCGCCACCTCCGGAAAGAGATGTACTTTGATTCCGAAAGAAGCCGCGATTCCCGCAGTTACTTCCGCGAATTCTCGGGATCTTCTACGCGAATCGTAGGCGATGACCAAACTCGGTTTTTTGGATTTTTTGACCAGATATCTGGCAAAGCCCAAAGCGGCACGACCTACGGTATACTCGTTCATCCGGCCGATTCCGTTTCCGATCCTTCCCCGGATTCCGCCTGTGCCGAATTCCAAGGGAACGGTAAAGGATTCGATTTCTAGTCCCTTTTCTCCCTTTTTGAATTTTTCCAGAACTGAGACCGCTTCCTTCCGCGCAGCGGGCGAAAACGGTTCTTCCGTCCAGGCTTCGATATAAGCGATTTCACGATTCATCAATTGTATCCTTTCTAGTCTATTTTCATAAAAATCTGGTTTCCCCCTGGTTCAACCCGTTTTTTGGGCCGATTCTATAAGTATGGAATCAACCGAATTTTCGAGAGAGCAACATAGGGAGTTGGATTCTCTCCGCGCAGTGCTCAGGAATATAGGGGTCGTTCTTTTTCTACTTTCCGGAGCTTTGGCTTTCGGAACCTTATTTACGGAAGGTTCCGGAAGAGTCGTCGTATCCGCAAGTATCGCGGTATTGACTTTTATCCTAGGCATACTGTCCTACAGCGCCTCCGTTTCGTTTCGCAGGACTTTAGCGTTGGAGGGGAAGGATCCGGAACAATTGTTGTACGCTCTCAAGGACCTGCGCCTTTTTTTGCTCTGGTTCGGTTGGATCATCGTCGGTCTTTTCTTATTTTCATTTTTCGGGGCCTTTGCCATTCTTCTTTCTTAAAGGGGAGATTCTTAAGGCAAAATGCTCCGGGATTTTTTTATCGAAGATAGGTTGGAGAGATTCCGAACCTCCGCCTTCTGCAATTTGGGAGAGAGCGGAATTCGAAACCAGAATCTTTCCGAGCTTTCCTCCTATCTAGGATTGGATCTGAGGGAGTTAGGCGGGCTTTCCCTTGCGGACTCCCCCAACAGCGGTCGACCGGACTTGAGAGAAGAAATCGCTTCCTTGTATCCGGGAGCGTCCGCCGATCAAGTTTTGGTGACTACCGGTACGGGGGAAGCCTTGTTTTTAGCGTTCTCCCTTTTGTTGGAAAAAGGGGATATGCTTTCCCTATTTTGGCCCGCCTTCCAAGCATTATATGAAGTTCCTCTCTTTCGGGGGGCAAGATTGAATCCGGTTTCCCTTCTGGATCGGATGGAGACGGGAGAATTCGGATTCGGAGAAAAAAATCTGAGGAACCTCTTCGAGGAGAAACCGAAGTTGGTCGTACTCAACCATCCCCACAATCCTTCCGGAATGTCCACTACGAGAACCGATCGGGAAGTTCTGCAAAAACTCCTGCAAGACTTCCAAGAAACTTGGGTTTTGTTCGACGAACACTATCGCTTTTTGGACGGAGATTCGGAGTTGGGTTGGACAGGATTCGGTCTATCGGAGCGGTCTCTAGTTACCGGATCCGTTACGAAGTGCTTCGGAGTGATGGGATTACGGATCGGTTGGCTTGTCGGTCCGAAAGATTTCATCGCGAAGGCAAGATCCATGAAGGATTATCTCACTCACACGGTTTCTCCCATCTCGGAATTTCTGACCTTGGCTTTGTTAAGAAAAAGGAATGCGATGCAGGCTTCGATCCGAAAAAATCTGAAAACCAATATTACCCTTTTTTCCGGGAGCGTTTCCGATTTGGCAGGGATCGATTTTTTTCGAGCTCCCGAAGGAGGGATCGTAGGATTTCCGAAATTGGATCCGAGACTTTCTTCCGGTTCGTACGCGGATCTTCTTTGGAACCAAGCAGGAATCTTCGTCCTCCCGGGCTCGGATTTCGAAACGGAAGGCTATATCCGAGTAGGCTTCGGGGAAACTCCGGAGAGATTTCGAGATGGATTGGATCGCTGGAGTGCCATAGGATCCGAGACGATCGCGCGTTTGTACAAATAAGCTTCGGTAAGACCGGATCGGGGAAATTCCGGCAAGAGACGGAGGTTTTCTTTTCCGAAAAAGAAATGGGGAGCGGAAAGATCGGCGCGGGTTTCAGGACCTTGGCTTGCCGGTTTCCAGCTCCAGGAAAGATCCCGGATCCGGATCGTGAGTACCTGGCCTTGGATCGTCCAATCGGTTTCTCCGTTGCGAAACGGAAGTCCGATCCGGAGTCTCGGATCTTCTTCTCGTAAGGTGCTCGGATGGATCCATACTCCTAGGGGAAATAGACGCAAATCTTCCGGATCTACGTTCTCTTGCGAATGATGTCCGTAGACCCATATTTCGGATCTTCGAACGATATTAGGACTGGAAAAGAAATCCTCATACAGATTGCCGAGCTGGTGACTGAGCACTCTCATCGA
This sequence comes from Leptospira fluminis, assembly GCF_004771275.1. Classification (GTDB taxonomy): domain Bacteria; phylum Spirochaetota; class Leptospiria; order Leptospirales; family Leptospiraceae; genus Leptospira_B; species Leptospira_B fluminis. The sequence goes on from NZ_RQEV01000018.1 coordinate 97,974, forward strand.
ATAGATCCTCACTTTCCATTTTCCGGGGGGGCCGAAAGGAAGAACGGACGCGGGCAAGCAATCTTGGAAGGTGGAACGTGGAATTTCACATTCCCAAACGACCAGTGGAGAGAGGGTTAAAGTGGAAATCTGGGGAAACCAAATTTCCCAAAAGTACGGTCTGCTTCGGAAAAGAGGTTTTCGTTTCCGGCTTGGCGGTTTTGCAATTTCGGCTTCTTCTCCCGACGGAGAAAAAGCTCTGGAGATAGGATCCAAATCGGAAGGTTTGGTTTTGCCGAATAAGATTCTGCTCAAGAACCAAGGGGCCGCCCTCCGGACGGTCCGTGTCCTGATGATTCGTTTCGCATTCGGAAATACCTTTTCTTCTTGTGTTTCCCAATAGGAAAACGGGGGAGAGTTTTCCATCCACTCGGGTCGGTCGGATTTTTGTGAGGAACCGATCGGAACCGTATTTTCGGAAATCGTGCTCTCGGATCTGTAAGTTTCGATTTTTTTATGGAGTCTGATGGATCCCGCACGAAATTTGGTTTTGATTATAAAGAAGATCCGCTCCAGGTTAGAGAGAAATTTCTGGCTCAGGCCGGAAATGGAATTCATGCGGAAAAGGATATCCGAGATCGTTTTTCCGGCAAGCTTTAGTTCGATACGGAAGATCCGAAAGATACCTAGAAATAGAATGAAGGATGGCTTATGGGAAGGGCAGCGTTCGAGAATGAGGAATTTTTACATTCCGTGGATGCGTTTCATCTCCGCGTTTTGGCGGAGATCAATTATCCGCAGGCATTGTTTCGCGATGCGAAAATCAAGGATACGATCTGTATTTTCGGATCCGCTCGTATCTTAAGCGGAGAGGAATTTTCAGCCCGAGAAAAACTAAAAAACAAGCTGACTCCCAAGGAATTGAAGCTCCATGAAAAACAGGGGGAGCTTGTACGTTACTATGAAGAAGCGAGGGAGACTGCTCGACTTATCACTCTTTGGGGGAAGGAAATTTCTTCCGACGTCCGTAGGATGGCAGTATGTACCGGCGGCGGACCAGGAATTATGGAAGCTGCCAACCGAGGGGCGATGGAGGGAGGGGGACCCAGCCTTGGGCTAAACATCCGTCTTCCTTTCGAACAGACGATCAACGCGTTTGCGGATCCGAAGATCAGTATAGAATTCCATTATTTCTTTATGAGGAAACTCTGGTTCCTTCGCCTTTCCAAGGGAATCGTAGTCTTTCCGGGAGGATTCGGGACAGTAGACGAACTTTTTGAAACCTTGACTCTGATCCAAACCGGCAGAAACAACCTAAGAATTCCGGTGATTCTGTATGGGCGGGAATATTGGGATAAGGTGTTTCACATAGAGCCCATGAAGGAATACGGTCTGATCGATCCGGACGACGTTTCTCTAATCACGTACTGCGATCACCCTGCCGACGTGCTGGAAGTTCTGAAACGGAAGGTTCCCTTTGACGATTGAGCTTTCCGGCTTCCTCCGTACGGATGTTGACGAAAATGAATCGACTTGTATCCTTTTCTTGACAGCTTCCTCTTACGGAAAATTATGGTCGCAATATGGCCAGAAAGTGTGTCGTGACAGGGAAAGGAACGATAGCCGGGAACAACGTATCCCACTCTCACCTGAAAACCCGTAGAACTTGGAAAATCAATCTCATCAAAAAGAGGATTTTTTTGGAGGACGAAAACCGCTGGGTGACCGTACGTATTTCTACCCGCGCGCTTCGCACTCTTCGTAAAAAAGGAATCAAGGCCGCAATCAAAGATAACGGCGGTTCTCTGCAAGCTCTTGCCCCCAAAAAACACGTCGGAATCCAAAAACAGGCAACCAAAGCCTGAGTTTGTCCCCACACCTCAGTATATTTCCCGGATGCACTCCCTCTTGCAGGGAGAATTCGGGGATGTCCGTTCTCCGTTAGAATACCAAAAAGATTACGAATTTGCGATTTCGGTGATTCTATCCGCGCAATGCACGGATGCAAGGGTCAACGAAGTAACTCCTCGGTTATTTTCCGCTTTTCCCACGTTAGAATCGATCGCTAACGCTCCTTCGGAACGTATCGAAGAGATCATCTACCCGACGGGTTTTTATAAAAATAAGGCAAAGTCTATTCTGGGATTTGCCAATCGACTCCTAAACGAAACCAAGGGAGTGCTTCCCAAATCCATTTCCGAGCTGATCCGTTTTCCGGGAATCGGTAGAAAAACCGCGAATGTGGTACTCAACGAGCTCTACGGAATTTCGGAAGGGTTTGTGGTGGATACTCACGTAAAACGGGTTTCTCGGAAACTAGGACTGACTGCGGAAACGGATCCGGTAAAAGTGGAAAAGGATCTCATGAAAATCGTTCCGGCCCGGTTTTGGATGGATCTTTCCTTGTATTTTATCTTTTTGGGTCGACGATACTGCAAAGCGCATCGAACGTTTTGCGAGGAGTGCGTTCTCGGAGAGATTTGTCCTTCCAGCGATCGGGTCCGGCGAAAAACCGACCCTAGGAGTGTAAAATGAATTTGGAAGTTTTTTTGGACCAAAAACTGGAAGGGATGGAACTCAGCACACAACATATCGTGATGTCCCGGGATTTAAACCAGCATGGATTTCTATTCGGAGGTCAGATGTTGGCCTGGATAGACGAGGGTTGTGCCATGTATGTTATGGAAAAAATCCGTTATTCGAATATCGTTACGGTCAGCATGGATGACGTGGTATTTAAAAGTCCCGGTTTGTCCGGAGATATCATTCAGATTTTTTCCAAGATAGAAAAGATCGGGAAAAGCTCGATTACGATCCGTAACGCTTCCATTTCCAAAAGTCAAAAACGTAAGGAAGTCCGCGAAATCATCGATTGCAGGATCACTTACGTTTGTCTGGACGATTCGGGTAAGCCTTTTCCGTACTTTACCCAATTCGATTCCCACAAACTTCTTTCCCACTGAAACATGTCTTCTAAGTTTCCAGTTTCCCCGGAAAAGGATGCCGCGCTTTCGGCGAGAATGGATTCATTAGGAATTTCGGAATCCGATCTGGAAGAGGCTTTCGTCAGGAGCGGAGGGAAGGGCGGCCAGAACGTTAATAAAGTATCCACAGCCGTACGTCTTTTTCATAAACCCACGGGTACGGAAGTGAAATGTTCCGTACATAGAACGCAAGGGTTAAATCGTTACAAAGCCAGAATTTTGTTATGCGAACGAGTGGAGGAGGAAAAAAGAAACTTGGCCAAAATAGAGGACCCGGAGCACGCCAAAATTCGAAAAGCGAAGGCGGACCGAGCCAGGCGAGCAAAGCGGAAGGCGGCTTCCAAATCCGCATCTAGCGCGCTTAGACGGGAAAAAAATCCGGGAGAGGACTGGAAAGAGGAGTACGGGGAGGATTGGGAAGTCCAATAAGAAAGGATCCATGGCCGAAGTCTTAAATCACAACCTAATCGTGGAAAAATTGAAGAACCTTACCGGTTCTCCCGGATGCTATCTCTGGAAGAACGGTGAAGGGGAGATCATCTACGTAGGAAAGGCCAAAAACCTGGATAAGCGGATCCGCAGTTATTTGAAAGAAAATCATACGGATTTAAAGACCCGCTTTCTTCGGAACGAAATCGCGGATTTGGATTGGATCGCCACATCCACGGAAAAAGAGGCTCTCATCCTGGAAGCCACTTTGATTAAGAAGCATACTCCCAGATATAACGTCCGTTTAAAGGACGATAAAAAATATCCGTACATCTGCGTTTCCCTTTCAGAGCCTTATCCCATGGTATCCGTGACCAGGAAGTTGAAAGATAACGGAGACCGCTACTTCGGCCCTTATACGGACGTAAAGACGACCAGAGAAACGCTGGACGTGGTGCTTAGGATCTTTCCCATCCGGAAAACGAAACAGGTCTTGCCATTGCCCAAGCCCCGCAGACCCTGCTTGAATTTCCAAATGAAGCGCTGTCTCGGTCCCTGCCAGGGAAACATCCCCGTAGAGGAATACAAATTAGTGGTGGACCAGGTTATCCAATTCTTGGAGGGAAAAAAGGACGGCCTCGTGTCCGAACTTACCCGACGGATGGACGAGTTTTCCGCAAAATTGGAATACGAAATTGCGGGTCGTTACAGGGACATGCTTCTGAAGCTCCAATCCTTCCGCCAAAAGCAAACGGTAGTCAGTCTGGACGGCGGAGACGAAGACGTAATCGCTTTCGCCAAAAAGGAGGACGAGGGACAGGTCGTGTTGATGGAAGTTCGGGGAGGGCGTTTGGAGTCCAAGAAATCCTTTCCGATCCAAGGGATGGCGAACTCCTCGGAAGACGAGATCCTTTCCTCTTTCTTCCGCGATTATTATATGAGCGCCGCCCTAGTCCCTTCGCATATCGTCGTTCCTTCCGCCCTAAAGGACGAGGCGGAAACCGTTCTGGATTTTCTGCAGGAAAAGACCGGCTTTCGCCCTAAATTGCGTTTTCCTAAAGCGGGTGAAAAGAAATCCCTTTTGAAAATAGCGGAAAAAAACGCAGAGCTAGGCCTGACGGAACGTTTACTTGCGACGCAATACCGGGATCAAACCGCGGCTTTGAAGGAAATCCAAGAGATGTTCCAGCTGAAGGAGCCGCCTCATATCATCGAGTGTTATGACATTTCCCATTTCCAAGGATCCTTCCCCGTCGCCAGCGGGGTCATCTTTGTGGAAGGAAAACCCTTTAAGCAAGGATATAGAAAGTACAATATCCGAGGATACGAAGGGATCAACGACCCCGGGATGATGCACGAAGCGATTTCTCGTCGTCTCCAGAGAATCCTGAACGAAGACGGGATTCTACCCGATCTCGTCGTAATCGACGGAGGCCCGACGCAACTAGGCAAAGCTTGCGAGGCTGCGGTGGAAGCGGGAGTGCCGGATCTTCCTATGGTAGGTCTCGCTAAAAAGAGGGAGGAAATCTATTTTCCGGGACAATCCGAACCCTATACCTTCGACATGAATTCTCCGGGAATGAAATTGCTACGTCATGTCCGCGACGAGGCGCATAGATTCGGAGTAGAACACCATCGCACCAGACGGAATCGGGAGGCTCTGCGGAGTCTGATCGAAGATGTTCCCGATATCGGTTTAAAAAGGAGCAAGTTATTGCTCCGTTCGTTTACGGGGCAAAAAAGAATCGAGGAAGCCACCGTAGAGGAATTGAAGAAGGTTCCCGGAATCGGAGAGGCACTTGCGGAAAAAATTTTCCGTCATTTTCATTCGGAAACCGTTCCGACCGAATCGGAGTGACTTTTTAAAATTTTTCGTTCCTAAGATCGCATTCTTCTCACCTGCCGATCCAAGCAGGTGGAAAGAATGCAAAAAAGAATCATCCGTATTTTCTCGAGCTCCTTTCGGTTCTGGCTCGTCGCCCTTCCTTTCCTTTATTGCAAGATCTCCGAAAAGGAACGGCTTTGGTTCGAACTTCCCGTTCAGAATCCTTTCCATTTCGATTACGATCCGGAGCTGAGAGAAAACCCGAAAAGCCTATCCGTTCGGATCGTACCCTTAGATTCTAAAACCTGTTTGCAATCTGGAGAAGTTCCCGGATTTGCGATCACGTTTTGTCTGTCGGATGAAGATCGGTCCGCAAGCAACACTTGGGAAAATTCGATCGAAGCGTGGAAGCGACGGGAGATGTCCGCGGAACGGACGGTTTATGACTCCGTAGATCGGAACGTTTCCGCGAGCATAGGAATGCTTCCAATCAACGAAATCCGAAAGAGGATCTCGAAGAGTGGATTCGGAATTTTAGGAAGCGGCGAATTCAAAAAAAATTCCTCGGACGGCGCGTTTTGGGATAGGAGAAGATACGTTAGAAAATTCCACGAACCTGGCTTCAGTCTTTTCCGTTTGGAGGGAAACGAATGGTTATGGGTATTTCCTCCAAGCGAGTCTTCCGGGACGTATCTTACTCTTAAGATCCTACTCCCGCCCGGGTTGGATTCCGACTGGGCGAGTCGTTTGGGATCCGTCGCTTCTACGAACGAAAGAATTCTCGCGAATTGTAAAGCGGATTTGCCGGAGATTTCCGAGATTTTCGGAGAGACCGAATCCGTATCCGGAAGGTGGATCGAACTTCATAATCCTTATCCCTATCCGATATGCGAATCGGGATTGGAATTCGTACTATTCGGCAATCGGGTTTCTCTTCCTACCTCCGTCGGATTTTTCGCTCCCGGCGAATCCAAGGTCTATGCGGAAGAATCGTCTATTCTGGAAAAAATTCCTTTAACGGGAATCCGCTGGGGAGACTTGAAACGAAGCGGGACCTTACAGCTCGTAAAAGAAGGAAACGTTTCCGAGCGAGCCCTTCCGGGTGGAGGGTATCGTTTCGGAGAAGAATCGTACTCCTGGAAGAGGAACGGTTTTTCGGACTGCGTCTCCACGGAGCGAACGATTTTTTTACCCGAGTCCTATTGTATGGATCCGGGAAGACCGAGCGAAGGATTCGCTTCCGGCGATCGGAAAGTCGATCTCTGCGACGCGAGAGAGTTTCGAATAGAGGAAATTAATTTTCTGGGAGCTTATCGTGACGGGAAGTTGCGTTCGGATTATAAATTTATAGACTTAGAATATACGGGCCTTTCGAAATGCGACCCTTCCGATCTAGAGCTTTCTTTCGGCTCCACGAATTTACCGATCTCCGCGCGAGGCATTTTGCAACCACCGGGGACGATTTTGACCGTAGGTGCCCTTCCTTTCCTGTTCGGGAGACTTGAGCTTTCTTACCGAAATCTTTCGAACTTAAAAGGGACTGATTCGGTACGGATCAGAAACAGGATCTCAGGAAACGAAAAAAATCTTTGGAACGGGGAGTTTAGAGGACCGGAGTTGGTGTATGATCGCGTGGCCCTCGAAATTCCGGGAATTGCGACCTCTTCCCTTTTGGTCAGGGAGGAAAAGGTATACATACCGAAATCGGAACTTCCTCCGGACGGACTCCATCTTAGCCATCGATTCTTTCCAGGAAGGAAAACCGAATTCGGCTTTTCCGGATCGGCAGCGCTTTCGGAAGTTTCTTGGGCCGGTTCTTATAGAGGAAACGAACCTATATCCGCCGACCGTTTTTTGGAAGTTTGGTCGGATGACCCTGGGATTTCCTCCGCCGTATTGCAGATTCAAACGAGTGGAGGAGGAAATTCGAATGTTCTTTTCCCTTTGGAGAAAGGTTGGTCTCTTTTATCCTCCGGAAAACTGACCTGCTTTCCGAATTCGGTTTCTTGGACGGAGTCGAACTTTTCTCTTCCACAAACGGGCGGGAATGTGCTCCGTCTTTTAGATCCGATCCGTGGAGCGGTTTGGGGAGAGTTTCGGTATACATCCGCAGGTCCTGGAAAAAACGACACTAGAGGAAAAATCAGAAGATCCGCCTTTTTTCTTTCGGAACAAGGCGGAATCGGAATTTGGAAAGATTCGGATTTGCCTAATTTTCCCGGAAGATCGGAAGCCTGCGAAGGAACGCATGCCAGTCCGGGAGCACCGAATGTCTTTCCCGGCGAGGCCGGATGAAAGTCCGCTTCCTAGTATTCCTTTACCTGATCTGCCCATCAATTCTCGTCGCCGAAGTCGTATCGGACGAAGCCAGGATCAGAATCAGCACGTTCGGATTTAAGACCCAAGGCAAAAGAAATACTCTCGAAAAAAATCAGACCCAGACAGAACGGTTCGGCGGAATCGCTCTGCCGTTCTGGATCCAGTTTCGAGCCGGTACCGAAAGAGAAGACTGGAAGGCAAATCTGGAGTTGGACGCCGTCTCTACTGGAGAAGATAAACTTAGGATCCTTCCCGGAAAAGAAGCGTATCTCGCATTGTATTCGAAGGGACTTTATTGGGGATTCGGTAGAAAATCTGACCCGAATTCTCTTCCAGGTTGGTTCCATTGGAATGACGGTGTAGAAGGTTTCTTTGTGGAAACGAAGAGATCCGAACGTTATCGAATCCGTTTCGACGCGCTGGACTTCTACCGCGGATTTCCGTTGGCGGAGAACAGATGGCTTATCTGGCAAGGGAAAGATTCGTATTTACCAGCTTCCGCCAGGAAAGAATTAGGAACAGTATCGCAGAGTAGCGAGTCTCTTTCGCAAACGAAACTCAGATACAGAACCGGAATAGGATTATGGGGAAAGGAAAATTCGGGAGTATTTTATAATTTACAAATTCGTTATTTATCTTTAGGAAACTGGGGAAGATTCGGAGAAGAAACATCGGAAGCTAGAGCTTTTTCTTCGTTAGGAGATAAGGATTATCTTTCTCATATGAAAGCCGGCCTAGGTTATTTCCTGGAATCTTTTTATGTTTTAGGGGAAGGCTTGGCGTCACGGGGTCTGGACAAAACGGCTACACATCCCCAGAGAGCGCAAAAGAGCCTTCCGATCAGCGGGGAGGCGCTACGAATAGAGACAGGTGTTTTCGGGATCGGATGGTGCGTTTCTTTGTACGGTTTTCTCCCGAACGGGGACCGTAGGAGTAAAAACGGAGAGATACTGGAATTGGGGTTCGTAGGAATGGGCACTTCTCCTCTACCGAATCCTCTCTTAAATCAGGTATGGGGTTGGGTGCCGGGAGCTTGGATTACGGGCGCAGGGCTGGAAAAGGATTCCACCTGGATTCCGAGCAAACGACCGTCAGGAATCTTCGGGACCCAAGGATCTTTCAAATTCGGAAACCTGCGTTTGGAGGTCCGATCCAGCTATATCCAATTTCTATCCGATAGAGGGGCATCGAGCGGAGCATGGTCGATTTCTCCGAAAGGTTTTTCCAATTCGTTTATTAGAGAAGGAGGGTTCACGATCGGATGGGCTAAGAGAGAAGGGAATATTCCGGACCTTCAATTGGATCTGGGAGGGATCGAATCCGATCGTAATACGGGAATCAAACAATGGTATTTACTCTTTAAATTCGGTTGGGAGTTTTCATGCGTTCCAAAGTAATTCTAGTTTCTTTAATTTCCTTCGGATGCGCGTATTCCGAAACCGATCCCGCTTTTTTGGGGGAGTTTCTGGACAGCGATTTTCCAAAGGCGTTCTTTTCCTTTCCGGGAAGGTTTACGCCGGTTGGAAAAAAGCGAACGGTAAGAGACGAGATATTAAGGTTGATCCGAAATTCTAAGAAATCGGTTTATTTTCACGTATATTCTTTCGAGGATTCCGAGATCGAGACGGAAATTTCCTTTGCGATAAAAAGAGGGGTAAGAACGGAAGTTTTAGGAGAATTCGGAAAATCCTATCCTGATTCCTTCTCCCCTTTTTTACGTTATTGGAAAGGAACGGGATTGCAACATACAAAGGTGCTCGTCGTGGACGAGAAAGTGGTATTTGTCGGAACCGGAAATTTCACCCATTACGGTTTGGAAAGGGATCATAACGGATACATAGAATTCGTTTTGAAGGATTCGGAAAAGGATTCTTTTTTCTCATTTTTACGGGAAGAATATCCGTTTCCGAAACTACGCTTGGGCCCTTTGGAATTCAGAAATTCTCCCGGGCAAGGAAAGCTGATCCAATTCCTTCTTACGGAATCCGTCCGAAAGGCTAGAGATAAGATAGAGGTTCTGATTTTCGATCATTACGACTCCGTCTTAAGTTCCGAATTTTCGGGATTCGATCGAAGAGGCGGACGTTTGGATATGGTTAACGATCGTCCCGCCGATCCGGAAGCGTTTCATTTGGCAAGATTACCGAACGCAAATGTATGGGAAGACGGAAATGAGGACCGTCTAGACGACGCAAGTTTCGGAAAAGGCGGGCTGCTGCATCATAAAACCATGTTGATCGACTCTTCTATACTTCTTACCGGATCCTATAATTATTCAGTCAGCGCCCGAGATTCCAATCGGGAGATTCTCATTAGGACGGAAGATCCACACTTGGTTTCGGAATTTCAAAAAGAGGAGATCCGCATACGGAACTTCGGCCTTCCTCTGCTTCCTATCGAAAAATCTACGGACGTCCGACTCCGGAGCGTGGATCAAACTCGGATCTGCGTTCTCGACTCGGATGGAGCCGAACTTTTCGGGGATCTTGGGAGCGGTTTTTTTCGATGGAAACCGTATTATAAATTTAAGATCGGACAAGTCTGTAAGGAATGGAAGGATTTCGAGGATGTCAGCGTCCGTTTATTCGGTGGAAAGTCGGAATTTCCAGCCGAGTCCTCCGATTTTCTACCGTTTACGATCTCGGACCGTGCAGGGAATGTCTTGTTTTCGAAATCCGGTTCGCTTTTAGGGGAGGAATTTCTTTCGCTTTTAGCGAAGCCGATCTTGTTTTTGCGTCCCGGGTCTTTTGCGGAAAACGATTTTAGCTGGTCTTGGGAAGATTCCGACAGAGATTTGCTAAAAAAACTTTCTCTTCCTTCCTTACCGAGGTCCGCGTGGATTCTTTCCAGAGGAAAATTACCCGTCAAGAGCATGGTCCTGCCCCACGGGACTTCGTTTCGGACGCTCGATTCAATTCCGGCTAACGCAGTCGTACTGTTAGATTCCGGAAATTTCGCACTTCTGTTCTGCACAAAATCGGAAACTTCTAAACTGACCTGGATGGAAGAGCTGGCCGCATCGGCGTATGAGATTTCCCGCCCGGCTTCCGTTCCCAACGAATTTCTCCCGTGGATCGAGCGTTCCGACGAAAAATTTTTTGCCGATTTCAACCGACCGTTTTTAAGTAGAAACGGTCTTTGTGTTTCCGGAATCCGATAGCGAAGTTTCCATTCTAACAAAGGTACCGAGTATGAGCCAGAACAGGATGACCACTTCGTCATCCTGGAAATAACATTGAAACAATCCTGAGACGAAAAATCCGAAGATTCCGTAATACAGAATTAGATTTTCGAAGGGTTGTTTGGAAGAGAGCAGGGAATATCCGAAAATTCCGGCAATGCCTAAATACAAAAGCAAGGCGGGAAGTCCGAAAACGGCCGCGAAATGGAAATAATCGTTATGAGCGTGCCCACGTTGGGTAACTTCGTAAAAGTAAGAAAGTTCCGGATATTTCTCGGAGTGCTCTTTTCGAACGATGTCTATGGATCGATTGTAATTTCCCGGACCTACCCCTATCCAAGGATGTTCTTGAACCAAAGGAAAAGTGGAATCCCAGATAAAAGTTCTACCGGAATCGGTATGCTTCTCTTTTCCGAAAATCGGACCGAGGACTTTTTTCCCCGCTGGACTCAACGCGAGACCCAGGCCTAAAATAGCGGCCAAAAGAAAAAAGGCGATTCCTCCCTTGACGAGGTAAGAATTCGGCAATTCCTTTCGGATCCAGAACAAGTGGATGGTCGCGATTAGAATGGAAACGGAAGCCCCGATCAGGCTGGAGCGGGCCTGGTTCAGCAGTAGGACAAAGACGTAAAGCGCAAGTAGAATTCCACTCTGCAACAGACGCTTCCTATCGGAATACTCTAGATCCTTGAGACACCGAAATACGGCAAATCCCGAAAAAAATTGGAGCAAACCTCCGAAGGTCAAATGGGTGTTCATGAGACCTATCGTAACGTACATAGGGATCTTTGCGAACGACCCTAAAGGATGAGTATATTTATAAGCGGTGGAATCCCTATAAAGATCGGTGACCAGACGGGACAAACGAACAGGAGAAAAACCTCCGGCGACGCCGGTCACAATCAAAACTAGAAATAAGAGGAACATTCCGTTCCGGACCTTTGGTAGGTCCTCTTCCCGCAAAAACCAAACCGTTAAAAAGCCGAAAAACAGGAAGAAGTCCTTTAATTCGCTATCGAAGGCTCTTTTCGGATATCCGAAGTCTTGGCCCGAAAGCAGATGCAGGAAAAAGTCCGAAAAATACCATAAAAAGAGCAGGAGGGATGCGTAGAAAAGCGGGTGGTGCGGAAACCATCCGGAAAGCGGCCGATTCCGAACCGTATCCGAAAACCCGAAGCCGAAGGAAAGTACTAGAAAGGCTTGGCTGAGACTTACGGAAATTCCGATCGTAAAAAACGTGGCGAGCAGGCAGAATAGATGTGCCTTACTTAAAAAACCTTTCATGAGAAAAAACGTCCGTTACAGATTGCCAATTCCCGAATCCCTGTAAATTCGATTATTTTTCCCGACATAAAGTAGAATGGAGTGGAAAAATCCCCGATTGCAAAGAGATTGGTTCCCCGTCAGGACTACAATGAAGATCCTCTATTTTTCGGATACATTTCTTCCCAAAATCGACGGAGTAGCGATTTCCATGAAAAATTTCGCGGAATTGCTTGCAGAAAGAGGACATGAGTTCGTGGTCTGCTGCCCAAGGTACGGAGAAGGCGACTTCGATCAGATGGGAGAAAAGATCCGGATCGAAAGATTTCGCAGCGGATATTTGCCCAGTTATCCGGACATAAAAGTGGTCCTTCCTTCTCCCGCAAAGATCAAACGGATCATCAAGGAATTCCAGCCGGATTTGGTGCACATCCATACTCCAGGTCTTTTGGGACTATACGGAATCAACGCGACCGAACGGTACGGTATTCCTAGTATCGGAACCTATCATACTCTTATGTCCGAGCAGGATATGTATCTTTCCCTGTACAGGCTTCTCAAGCTGGATAAACTTTTCATGAAGGTAGGGAAGTTAAATAAAAAGCTGCGGATCAAGGATTTGATAAAATTCGAGAAATTCGACAGATTCAATATCCGCAAAAAAATCATTCTAAAGATCACGAACAATCTGTACGATCGCTGCGATCTCATTATCTCTCCTTCCCATCTGATTAAAAAACAATTAGAGGAATTCGGACTCAAAAAACCCGTGGCTGTGATTTCCAACGGATTGGACTTGTCCCAGTTCAAGGGACAATCCAAAAAATTGGAAAGCGATTCTCCTAAATTATTACATGTGGGTAGGATTTCGTACGAAAAAAACTGCGATGTGATTATCAATGCCTTTAAGATCATCAAAGAACAGCTTCCCGGCGCGAGTCTGACGATTATCGGAGACGGGCCTGCCTTGGGTTCCCTGAAATTGCAGGCGGAAAAATTGGGAATCGGCGATTCCGTCATCTTTAAAGGTTTTATCGATAGGGAAAAACTTCCGGAAGAATATCCGAATTACGATCTATTTTTAACCGCCTCCACAATGGAAACCCAAGGGTTGGTGATCCTAGAGTCCATCGCTTGCGGCCTTCCTGCAGTGGGAGTGGATTCTTTTGCGATTCCGGAATTGGTTCACGATGGAAAGAACGGTTTTATCGCCAAGCCTTTCGACGTGAAAGGAATCGCGGAAAAAGCGGTCTCGATTCTAAAAGATCCGGAATTATATTCCGGTTTTTCCATCGAATCGATTCGGATCGCGCAGAGCCACGAAATCAGAGCTTGTGTGGATAGAATGGAAGAGGCCTACAAAGCTGTGGCGGATCAAAAGGGGAAGAAGAAAAGTAGGTCCTTATTGAATATGATCTTTTCCCTGGATCCTTTCGGGATTTTCGGATAGAAAGTCCGGACTTAGAAGAGCGTATTGATGTTGATGATAACGTTGATACGCTTGATCACGTCTTCCGGCGTAATCCATTCCATGCAAGCGAAGTCCTTTCGGAAGCAGGTGGTATTTCCGTATATGCTACACGGGCGGCAGGAAAGGTCCTCGATCTGAAGGACTCCCGTGTCTTCCTGTCCGAAGGGTGCAAATCCGGAATAGGGGTGGGTGGTGCCGAACAAGGCCACTACCGGACGTTTTAACAATGCGGCAATGTGGATATTGGAAGAATCCATTCCGATGATTACGTCCATACGCTCCATGATTCCCAATTCGCCGCGGATCCCTAGTTTTCCTCCGGAAACGATCGTCATGGATTGGTCGCCATTTCTCCATTCTTCCATCAAAGAAGCTTCCTGAGAGGATCCGAATAAAAATATCCTTATATTCGGAAATTCCTCCTTTAACAACTTCAGTAGAGCGATACTTTTCTCGTGCGGCCATTCTTTCAACTTGTGTCCGGCGAACGGAGCATACCCGACCCAAAGACCTTCTTTCTTGTCTATCTTTCTGGAGTTCAAGAAATCCTTTGCGAAGATTTTGGATTCCGGGTCCACATTGATCCAAGGACCCTTTCTTACCGAAGCGGGATATCCGGCCTTTTCAAAGACTTTTAAGTACCGATCCACGGTATGAGGGAGTTTCCGCAGTACTTTCCTGTTTTTTCTGATCTGCCTAAGCTTTTCCCTTCTTCCCTTAACGATCTGGAATACGGGAACTCCTCTGAATCGGAAAAAAAGACTGATGAACCGGGATCGAAGACTAGAGTGAAGGTCCACGATTTTCTCGTATGGGCCGAGTTTATTCAATTCTCGGAACAGTCGGTAAAGTCCCTTGATTCCCTTATATTTCTTGAGATTGATCCCTATCACATGAACGTTCGGGATATTGTAGAAAAAAGGAGCGTAATTCCCTCTCGTAACGACGGTTAATTGTATATTCGTATATTTTGATACGATGGCTATTAAAGCCGGAGCCATCAAGGCGACATCCCCCATAGCGGAGAATCGAAGGACGAGAAGATTCATGCTTTATGGGAATACAGAGAAGGGTTGAGATTCTGGTCGTTGTACATTTTCATCTGTCGATACACTTTGTAAAACTTTTCCCCTTTTTTCAGATCCTCTAAAATTTGGTCCAAGCAGAGGGAAAGATCCTTTCTTTGCTCCAGCAGGACGTCCAACTTGGTCTGACATTTTTGGACATGCTCCGAAGATACGTCGTTTCGACGGGTTTGCTCTTCCATATGATATATCTTGAGTTCCAGAATGCTCATGCGATCAATGAGCCATGCAGGGGTCTCCGAGTTCATACGAGCTCCCGGTTTGAGCGGAATACCTTGGAACAAGGCTGAAATCCGGTCGTCTATGGACTCCACCAGATCGGTTCTTTCCTGGTTCAGGGAGTCGATCTGTCTTTTGAATTGGACCAACTTGGAATCCGGGAGGTCAGGTCTCCGGATCTCGTCCTCCACATGCCATTGGACCGTGTCGATTTGGTTCTTTTTATAAAGTAAGTGCTCTAAATCGGAAGAAGGATAAGGATTTGCCGATAAAGACTCGTTTGTATGCCAATCCTGGACGGATTTTCGAAAAATCGAGACCACGGAAGCCGAATCTAACTTCATCTGAGCTAGAATTTCCCCTTAAATCCAGAAATCAAGAGATTTCCACGTAAAACGGCCTCGCTTTTCAATTCCGTTTCGAATCCGTTACGAGATAGACTTTACAAATCGGAAGGTGCCTATTAGGATTTGCCGGAAATGAACCGGTTCGTACCTCCCGAAGCCTTGCAATTTCTTGCCTCCATCTCGTTATTTAAAAATCTCCCCCGCAAACTGTTGGTGCAAATCTATAAGCATATCGAGGAACGGAACGTCTACAATCACGACGTAATCTATTATAAAGGAGAGATATCCAAGGAATTATACCTAATCCGACACGGGGAAGTGATGGTCACCTTGGGAGAAACCGGACAAACGGTTCGTTATTTGGGGGAAGGGGATATCTTCGCGGAAAACAGCGTTTTGACCCGATCCGTCCACTCGGGCTCGGCGCAGGCGGTTTTGGACACTCTTTTGTACGTTTTAGACGGGGAATACTTTCTTCGTTTAGCGGCAAAAGAGAAAATTCTGTCCCAAAATCTGATGAGACTGATGGGAATCAGAATGCGGGAAGTGATGGAAGGTCCCGTCAAACCGCTTTCGACTTCCAGGAGATTGGTCTGCCATATTCCGTTGGAGGAAATCGAGGATTTTAAACATCATTTGGATCTCATCGTCGACGCCGGGAGAAAATCGCACGGAGGCAACGTAGCCCTATTCAAGATGGATATTTTTAAGGAAAAATCCGTTTCGGAAATGATCCGTATGATATCCCAGCTTAGAAAGAAATCCCCGGTGCTTCATATCTATTTTAGAAATTACGGACTGGTTCCGGACTTGGACAAAGTCGTCCAGCAATGCGATCAGATCGTTTTTTGGGAGGACAACCCCGAGCGGAACGTAAAGAGTAAAAACGAAATCCTGGATTATTGGCGTCCGAGGATCCGAAACTACGAGGGTAGGACTTCGAAGCTGGTGGTCTCGGAAAAGATTTCTCATACTGAGGGCAAGGATCTCAATCAAAGAATCTTCCATAGAGGGGAAACGTTCGCCAGATATCTCGTCTCTAAAACCAGGGGATTGGCTTTGGGAGGGGGAGGAGCGCGAGCTCTCGCACACGTGGGCCTTCTTAAAGTATTGGAGAGGGAGAGGATCCAATTCGATTACGTTTCCGGCTCTTCCTTCGGCGCGGTGATCGGTGCGTTGTACGCCAGAGGAGAAAGCGCCGATTCGATATACAAGATGATCGGAAAATTCTTCGGAGGAATCGATAAGCCTTTCGATCCGACGATTCCCCTCATATCTTTCTTTAAGGGAAAGAAAATGGTGAGAATGCTGAAGGATGCGTTCGGTTCCCAGTTGATCGAGGATCTAAAGATTCCATTCGCTACCTCCGCAGTGGATTTGCATAGCGGGCAGGAATACGTTATGGACCAAGGACCCATCTGGGAAGCGTTAGCCTCCGCAATGAGTCTGCCCGGAATGTTTCCTCCAGTGTTTAAGGGGGATCATTTGTTGATAGACGGAGGAGTAATCAACAACGTGCCGGAGAATCTGATACGTAAAAAGGGTGCAGACGTCATTTTGTCCGCCAACGTTTCTCCGCTCCGAGACGATGCGATCGTGAGATTACTGGAAGACAGAAAGGTGACGGGAAAATCCTTCTTCAAGAATCTTTGGGAGGACGTATCTTATCCTCCTATTCTTAAAATCATGGCCCGAGCCATCACATTGGAAGGCCGGGAGATCACGAAACTCAGAAAGGAAAAGATGGATCTTTTCGTAAATATGCACCTGGAAGAGTTCGCTTTTACCGATTTCGGTCGCTATAAGGAGATCATCAAAAAAGGGGAGTTGGAGGCCGAAGCGGCGACCAAAGAGATTCGCTCGTTATTTTTTCCTTCGGAGCGTAAAAAGGAAAATCACTGAGGAAGAGAGGAAAGTAGACTTTCCTGCAAACGTTCGGAAAGTTTTCTCCAGGAATTCTTCCATTCTTCGCTTCCTTTCGGACCGACACGATTCGTTAAAGAGAATAGGGTCGCGAAAGGGATTTGGAAATCCTGTGCGACCTTTGCTAGTCCGAAAGCCTCCATATTTTCCAATCCGATCGATTCCGACTTCAGACGTTCCAGGACACGAGGACTCGGATCCTCGATCGTGACCGAACCGGTTCCGTTGGTTCCGGATTCGAAAAGTTCCAGATTCGGAAGAGGAAATGGAAACGGAATACATTCTAGTCTTAAAGAGAGAAATTCGGGGATACGGATTTTTTTGTCCAAGTAAGCGATTTCATAATTCGTAAACGTTCTGGAAAAGCCTATTTTTCCTTCCCATTCCTTCCTAGAAATCCAAGGATAGACTCCGGCAGACCCGATAAAAAGAATGGCCTTAGGAACCGATTCCGTATTTTGCAATAAATAGGACTGGAGTCGAAGAGCTGCGTTCAAATTTCCCACGCCTACTTCCAGGGTTTTCAGACCGGCGTGGACGGAGATCCTGTCTATTTCTCCCGAAAAAGCCCCGCAAAAAAGAATGTCTTTCAGATTCCATTCGGGATTCATAAAGTACAACTATTCATATAGACGGCGGATTAGATCGGAATACTTCTCCAGAACGACTTTTCGTTTGACCTTCATAGTCTCCGTGAGTTCCTCTCCTTTCGTAAACGGCTTGTCCAATACTGCCAAATTCGAAATCCGCTCGAAATTTTTAAAACCGTTCTTTTCCGAAATGGTTCTTTTGATTAGATCTTTGTAAAACTGAAGCACTTGCGGATCGGCTGCCAGTTCGGAGTCCGAGGAAGGCAATTTCTTTCCTTCCAGTAAAAATCTCTCCCGTAATTTTTCAAAATCCGGAACGATGAGTAGAGTAAGGAATTTTCTATCCTGGCCTGCCACCACTGCGAACTGGGAAAATCCGGTCTCTCCGATTTTCGATTCTATCGGTTCGGGTTCCACGTTTTCGCCCGAGGAGAGCACGATGGTATCCTTGGCTCTTCCTGCAAATCTCAGTTCCCCGGTTTTGGTCCAAACGAATAGATCTCCGGAATCGAACCATCCGTCCACGAGAGAGGCTCGATTTTTTTCTTCGTCCTTAAAATATCCGGGAGTGACATGAGGTCCCTTATGCCACACGATCCCCCTTGCCCCGGGTTCGGTTACGATTTTTCCCTGTTCGTCCACCAATTTGATATGGGCTCCGGGAAATACGGGACCGATGGCTCCCGTTTTGGGAATCGGAAACCGTCCCATAGCTCCCATTCCGGTGGTCTCGGTCATCCCGTAGGTCTCTATAATGGGAATTCCGATGGAGCGAAAAAAGAATTGGATCTTGGGCGGCATGGCACCCGCGCCGCAAAAAGCAAAACGCAATTTCCCGCCTAAAGAATTCCGGACCGGTTCTAGAATTTTCTGAGCGAGCAGATTGGCAAGATAGCTCGGTCCGAAAAATAGAAGGGAAACGAATTTGTCCTTCGCTTTTTCGTCGGAGGGTTCGTCTTCGCTGGCACAATAATTTCCTGTGAGAGTATCGTAGACGGAATTGTAAAATTCCGCGATACGAACCGCTAGACGGAAAACGGTGAATTTCCAAGCCGGGCCCTTTTTCGCAGTGTCCCAGATTCTCCTGTGTAGGGCTTCCCAAACTCTGGGAACGGAGACAAGCACGGTCGGACGCACGATCCCGAAATCCCGTTGTAAGGTGGAGACGGAGGAGCAAGCCATAGAGGCCCCCCAAGAAACGAGGGCGGTCTCTAAGATCCGTTCCGCGATATGCCATGGGGGTAAAAAAACCACCGTGCGATCCTGGTAAGTGACCGGAACGAATTGGTGGAGTTGGTGCACGCTCCAAGTAAAGGATCTATGCCTTAAAACAACCCCTTTCGGAACGCCCGTCGTTCCCGAGGTATAAATGATGGTCGCACTATCCTTATGAGTCAGGGCTTCTCCCGCTTGGCGTAGGATCTCGTCTCCTTTCTTGGTCAAAAATGCTTCGCCCAAGGAAAGCGCCTTGTCTAGCGTAAGAATCTCCAATTTCGGAAACTTCCCCCTGATTTCCGCTAAGCCGTCAAAGGTGGATTCCTCTTCGATAAGAACCAATACTTCCAGAGCGGAAAAAGATTCCGGTTTAGAGCGCAGTTTTTGTAGGACCGAATTCTTTTCCAAAAAGGCGATTTTGGCCTCGGTATGGCCAAGGATATAAGTAATGTCTTCCGGGCTGGCATCGGTTCCTCGCGGAACATCCACCCCGCCTGCACAAACGATCCCGAAGGAGCAGAGAGACCATTCCGTTCTATTATCGCAGACGAGTCCTACCTTATCTCCTCTTTTCAATCCTTTGGAGAAAAGGTAAGCGGAGAGTTTTCCCATACTCAAGAACCAGTCTCCGTATGTGATTCCTACGAAGGTACGCTGCTTTTCGTCCCAAATCCAATGGAAAGGACGATCTTGGTATTGGTGGCAAGAGTCCCTTACCAGATGATAAACGCTGAGTTTTTCCATTTACGTTACGGAAGCAGGCCTAGAGTTTCCTTTTCTCCCAGCATCAGATTGATATTCTGTAGGGCTTGCCCGGCGGCTCCCTTTACCAGGTTATCCAATGCCGATACAATGGTGATATTGGTTCCTCTTTTTCGTAAAGAAACATCCAGAAAATTCGTGTGTGCGATTTTTAGAAGGTCGATTTCCTCCGGAGTTTCCCGGATTCTAATAAACGGCTCTCCTTTTGCGTTCTTTTTCAAAACGGAAAGAAGGTCCGCCGTCGAAGAAGAATCCTCCATCTCCAAATAGACGGTGGATAAAATCCCGCGATACAAAGGCAACAAGTGGGGAACGAATAGGATTTCAGGATAGGGCAGTCCGGATCCGGAAAAAGCATATTCCTGAATTTCCGGTTCGTGTTGGTGGGACAGGATTTTGTAAGCGCGGAAATTTTCGTGCACTCCCGTAAAGGCAAAGCCGCCGTCCTCCACTCTTCCTCCTGCACCGCTGACTCCGGACTTGCAATCGGCTACGATTCTCGGACGTATCTTATGCCTGAGTTCCCCTAAGAGATACACCGCTAGAATTACGGAAGTGGAATAACAACCGGGATTGGAGACGAAATCGGCTCCTTTGATCTTCTCTCGGAAAATCTCCGGAATTCCGAAGACGACACGGTTCATCAATTCGAAGCTAGTATGGGAAAGTTTGTAGGTACTCTCGAAAGCCTGTTTGTCGTGTAGGCGGTATACTCCGGAAAGATCGATCAGCTTGTGTCCCGCGTTCAGAAATTTAGGAGCCAATTGGAGAGAAGCATCGTTCGGAACCGCGAGAACTACCAGGGATCCCTTCGGAACCGGATCTTCGTGCTTTTTAAACGGTAGGTCTTCGGGGAACGGTAGGTCGGGAAACACTTCCGATAATTTCTTTCCTGCTAGTTTATCGCTGGTGAGATGGACTACTTTGTATTTAGGGTGTCCGGATAAAAGGCCGAGTAATTCTTTTCCGGTAAATCCGCCGGCTCCGATAATGCTAATTTCTGACATGTGTTTCTGGAGGAATTTTTCCTAGTGAGACAAAAATGGAAGAAGTTCACGGTATTGGAATAAAAAAACGCCGGATGGAAACCCACCCGGCGTCAATGGTTTCTAAAAAGAAAGCCAGTATGATTTATCCTGCGGCTCTTTGTCCGTCCTGCGCCTCAGTTTGAGGTGGGAGCGGTTTTCCCTCCGCGGAAAGGGGTGGGAGGCCGTTTAAATCCCTCACCATATTTTCGACTTGATGGGCGATTTCCGGATTCGACTTGAGGTATTCCTTGGCCGCTTCCTTCCCTTGCCCGATCTTCTCGGTATTGTACGAATACCAAGCTCCCGATTTGCTAATGATGTCGTGTTTCACCCCTAAGTCAACGAGAGAACTTTCCCGGCTAATCCCTGTGTTGTAGATTATGTCGAATTCTGCCTGACGAAACGGAGGAGCCATTTTGTTTTTCACTACTTTGACTCTCACCCGGTTTCCGGTGGCTTCCTCTTTTTCCTTCAGTGTCTCGATTTTGCGGATGTCCAGTCGGATCGAACTGTAAAACTTCAGGGCGTTTCCTCCGGTCGTCGTTTCCGGGGAGCCGAACATCACTCCGATCTTCATCCGAATTTGGTTAATGAAAACGACAACCGTTCTGGATTTAGAGATCGTTCCGGTCAGTTTTCGGAGAGCCTGGGACATAAGACGCGCTTGCAATCCCATGTGTGCGTCTCCCATATCGCCTTCGATTTCCGCTTTGGGGACAAGGGCTGCGACGGAATCCACTACCACTATGTCTATGGCGTTGCTCCGGACCAGAGATTCGCAAATCTCCAGTGCTTCCTCTCCATTGTCGGGTTGGGAAACCAAAAGTTCTTCCAGATTCACTCCCAGTTTTTTCGCATAGGACGGATCCAGTGCATGCTCCGCATCTATAAAGGCGGCCACTCCGCCTCTTTTCTGCGCTTCGGCGATTGCAGAAAGAGTTAAAGTCGTTTTACCGGAAGATTCCGGTCCGTAAATTTCTACGATCCTTCCAAGCGGATAACCGCCTATTCCCAATGCGATGTCCAGGTCCAGCGAACCTGTGGGAATCACGGGAATGATATTCGTAGCGGACGCCGCACCGAGGCGCATGATGGACCCTTTGCCGAATTGTTTTTCGATTTGGGTCATGGCTTGGTCGATCGCAAGTTTCTTAGAATCGTCCAGGCCTTGCGCTTCTTCCTTTTGCTTCTTCATGGATTCTTTAGCTCCTTCTCTTGCCAAGAACGGTTCCTCTTTTCGTAAAATTCCTTGTACTTTTGAGGGCTTCCGTTGTTAAGAGTAGGATACTACTCCTGCCGGACAAATTCCAATCCGCTCCGGCAAAAAACTCGGTGTTTCCCTTGGGAAAAGGATCATTTTTTCTGAATCTTATGTCACCCAAAAAACAGGTGGCAATCGGAAAAAAATCTACTTATTTGTATAGCAAATATGCTTGCAGTAAATCGAGGGGTTTTTTAGGGGGCGATTTCCGGGTTGTCGGAACCGGAATCTTTTTGTCTATCCCTTAGAAATTGAGCTTGGGCCTTGTAGCTTCTCTTTCTTTGGTCCTTTAGGAATTCCCAAAACCGCTTGAAATATAGAAACGACAATAACGGAGCGAGAATGGCTAAAGCGATTTTTGAAAGGAAGAGTAGGTAGTATGGAAATAAGTTTTGTCCGGGAAAATAGAAAAGGTAAATTCCGTTTTCGTGAAATAGTTCCAAAGCGGACGACTTCTTTTTTTTCTCCTGAAAGTAGGCCCTAAGTTCTCGGATATCTCTGAATTTGAGCGGAGCGTTTTCCGTTTCCTTACATAAAATCAAGGCTCCCGCCTCGGTAAACGCATAAAAGGATCCGATCAGTTTGAGGCCTTCCCATTTTTCAAGATTCGGATCGATCCTATTTCGAAAGAAATAGTTTATTTTACCGTTTTTATAGGAAAAGCTTTGGAAGGATTCCGGAAAATCCGTCTCTTCCTTTAGTAGGGTATCCTTGCCGATGCCGGGAAGGTCGTACGAAATGCCGCCTAGATCCGGAATTTTTTTTAAGTCTTCGGAA
Source organism: Leptospira fluminis (assembly GCF_004771275.1). Taxonomy (GTDB): domain Bacteria; phylum Spirochaetota; class Leptospiria; order Leptospirales; family Leptospiraceae; genus Leptospira_B; species Leptospira_B fluminis. The sequence goes on from NZ_RQEV01000018.1 coordinate 120,632, forward strand.
AGTCTTTTGGAAGTTTCCGACTTTAAGGTTTTCGGAGAGGAAGCCTGCGCATCTACGCTTTCACGGATCGCGGCTTCCGTCTTCGTTTTCAAGTTCCGGTAAAAGTCGGACGCAAGGTTTCGGACGATTTTTTTTTCTCGGAATACAGGGTGACCTGCCCATTCCATGGCGGATTCCCAAACCTCTTGGTCCTTAGGTTCGGAAGAAAGGACTGCGGTCGTTAAGAATAGAGAGAAAAGAAGAATAAGAAGACGGAAAACCTTTGACATTGAGACGATTTTTCCCGTATTACTTCAGAGAAGAATCTAAAATTCATGTCTGGAAAGCGGAAAATCCATGAGTTTGAAAGAACTGCATAAAATAGAGACTACGAGATCCTCCTGGAAAGATTTCGTCGAATATAGCATCCAGACCCCGTTTTACAGAGAAGCCAAGGAAAGGACCGGCTCCCTAGTGGAATCGATTCAACTCACTTTATTTCATGATTATTTATCCACGTTTTCCCCGGAAGAGAGGAACCGATATTTGTCGGACGAACAGGATTTTGTCCGGTCCGCCCGGAATTTCGTGAATATTTTGGAAGGCACCAGGTATTCCCCGGAAGGATACAATTCCAGAGAGCGTTCCTTGTTTTTCGGGATGATCAAGGGGCTGCTGCGGGAACAAATGGACGAAGAGAATCAGATCCAAGATATGGAAAGATACCACTTTTACAGATGTATCATTCGTTTCTGTTCGAATCTTGATTATATCCACAGAGTGTACGAAAGATACAAGAATTATACCGCTCAGGGATCGGAGGTCTGATCCTGGCAATTCCTTCCGAAGCGCTCCGCTCCGACTGTCCGATTTGCATCGAGCATAGTTCTTCTTCTCCTTCCGGATTTTTATTTAGATCCGGCGATTTTCTGATCCGGCATTGCGAACCTTCGAAGAAAATTCCGGGATACTTGTACGTAGAGCCGATCGCGCATCGGGAAAGTTATTCAGAATGGTCGGAGAAGGAATTTTCCGAATTCGGAATCGCTTTGCAAAAAGCGTCCGAATGGATTCTCTCCCGCTTTTCTCCAGCTAAGATTTATACGGTTCTAGTCTCGGAAAAAGTGGCGCATATGCATTTTCATTTGATCCCCAGATACGGGGAAACAAAAGGACCGGAGTACATCCGCCAAGCGTTGGAAGGGATGGCTCAGGCTCCGGACGGAATTTCTTTCCCGAAAGGGAACTAAGGACCTGAGAAAAAGAGTGAGTGTCGTTCGTTAGAACGGGTCTAAGAAAGGAAACATGGAACCAAGAAAAGTAGAAACCCTGATCGAAGCCGGCAAAAACCGAAAGGCGGATTTCGTAGAAATTTACGAAGAAGAATCCAGAAATTCCTCGGTCGCCTTGCGAGACAAAAAAATCGAGCAATCTTTGGCGGCTACGGATTACGGGATCGGGATCCGTTTGATTTACGGAACGGACGTTTTGTACGCATATACCAGCAACGACGATACGGAACATCTGGTTTCCTTGATCCGTTTGCTTGCGGATTCCAGAGGAGAGGCGACCGTGAACGGTGGCAAATTCACTCTTCCTTCCGTCGGATCGCAACCGATGTTTGCCGCAGGCTTGAAAGACCCTCGTTCCGTTTCTCCGGCCAAAAAACTGGAACTGCTACAGGCTGCGGATTCCTCCGCGAGACAATTGTCTTCCAAAGTGGTTCAGGTGGGAGCTAGCGCTTCCGATATCGTCACCAACGTTCTTATCGCGAATTCCGAAGGTCTTTGGGTGGAGGATCTACGTGTTCGAAGCAGATTTTCCTTATCCGTCACCGCAGAAAAAGGGGGAGAAAGATTCGTAGCTACGGAATCTCCGGGAGCCCTGCAGGGTTTCGAGTTTTTCGAAGGATTGCGAATTGCCGAGCTCGCTAAAAACGCCGCGGAACGTGCGTTGTTCATGCTGGACGCAGGATACATTGAAGGGAAAAAAATGCCGGTTGTTATGGGAAATGGATTCGGAGGAGTGATCTTTCACGAAGCTTGCGGACATCCGTTGGAAACGGAAGCAATCCGAAAGAACTCTTCCCCCTTCGTAGGTAAATTGGGAGAAAGGATCGCGCAGCCTTGCCTTACCGCCTACGATGACGGCACTTTAGGGGATTTTTACGGTTCCATTAAAGTGGACGACGAGGGGATGCCTTCCCAAAAAACCCTTTTGATCGAAAACGGGATTCTCAAGGCCTACCTTTCCGATCGAGTGGGAGCCGCGGAGACCGGAGTTCCGCGGACAGGAAGCGGGAGAAGGGAATCTTACCAGTATGCACCGGTTTCCCGAATGAGGAACACGTTTATCGCGACGGGAGAGGATTCCTTGGACGGTATGTTCGGCTCGGTAGATTATGGATTGTATGCGAAGAGAATGGGAGGAGGTTCCGTAAATCCCGCGACGGGAGAATTCAATTTCGCCGTGGAGGAAGGATACGTGATCCGAAACGGAAAACTGGCGGAACCGGTGAGAGGCGCTACCTTGATCGGAAAGGGACATGAAATTCTTCCTAAGATTTCCATGATCGGAAAAGACCTGGAGTTGGCCGCGGGAACTTGCGGAGCTTCGTCGGGATCCATTCCCGTAACCGTAGGACAACCTTCCTTGAAGGTGGACGAGATCCTGGTCGGAGGTCGTTGATGAATCTAGAACAAGCGGCGGAATACGTCCTGCGGGAAGGAAAGAAACTCGGACTGGAAGAATTCGATCTGATCGCTACCGATTCCGAAGATACCGGAATCGAAGTGTTCCAAGGAAGGATTGCAAATACGGAAACTTCCCGTTCGAGAGGAGTGGGAATCCGAGTGCTGAAAAATTCGAAGCCGGGTTATTCCTACAGCGAGCGTTTTAGCGAAGAAGCCTTGTCTCGTATGATCTCCGATGCGACGGACCAGACGGAAATCACGGATCGTTTGGAACTGGATTTGCCGGAACCGAATCGGATTGCGGAGATCGACTTAAAGCATTTCGAAAGGAATCTAGAAAATCTGGATTTTACCTGGATGCGCAATTTCGGGCAGGCCTTGGACGAAGCCTCTTGGAAGGAGGATTCGAGAATCGAAAACGTTCCTCATGTGGGAGTGGGAAAAAGTCGTTCCGAAAGTCTCATCGCCAATTCGAAAGGAATCTTTCTTAAAAAAGAATCCAACCTAGTGTATGCGGGAACGGGCATCGTTGCTTCCGAAAAAGATAGCAAGAAAATGGGAAGCTTTTATCGTTCCGGACGGGACCTATCCAAATTCTCTCCGGAGGAGATCGCGAAAGAGGCGGCTTCCCGTGCGGTGGAATTATTAGGCGCCAGACCGATCGAAAGCGGGGTGATTTCCGTTGTGCTTTCCCATAGGATCAGTCCTCAGATTTTCGGGATGTTCTCTTCTCCTTTCTTTGCGGACGCAGTGCAGAAAGGACAATCTAGATTGGTCGGAAAAAAAGGAGAAAAGATCGCTTCTTCCTTGTTGAATGTGCGTTGTGAACCTCACATACCCGATTTTCCCGGCTCACGACTGTTAGACGCGGAGGGCGTTCCTACTTCTCCTCAAAGCGTCGTGGAAAACGGAATCTTAAACTTGTTTTTATATAATTTGGAGTCCGCTAAAAAGGACGGAGTTTCTCCTAGCGGGAACGGAGTTCGGTCCTATTCGGGAAGAGCGGGCACCTCCTTTTCTAACCTGATCGTACCTTTCGGTAAGAACACTCGGCAGGAACTTTTATCTTCCGTTCCTCGTTGTATTCTGGTGACGAAGTTGGAAGGAGGGGCGGGTTGTAGCGCCGTTTCGGGAGAAATTTCCATCGGAATCCAAGGGGTTTATTACGAGAACGGAAACCCGCAATTTCCTGTGGATAGGATGACGATGAATACCAATTTCTTCGATTTGATCCAGAGGATCGAAGGAATTTCCGATCAGTATGCCGACAGTTATTCCTCCATTAAGGTACCGGATATTCTGATAAGAGAAGTGAATATTGCCGGTTAAGGATAAAGTAGCGAAAGAGGCGAAACGTTCCTAGTCTTGAGAAATTCCGGAATTTAGAGCCTAGAAAACTGGTTGCCTGTAGTTCGGGCAAGAGAGATGAAAGTCCTCACCATTCGATGGGGGCCTCGCGTGCGAATTCCTGCTCGGTTCGTTTCTTTCTTCTATTTTTTCTGTTTCTTCTTTCTAGTTTCCGCTCCGGTGTTTTCCCAATCGGGTAAGATCGCATTTACGTTTTCCCCTCAAGGAGAGGTCAAAAAGGTCGGCCAAGTGCTCGCGGTCTTTCGAGAACCGATCGTAGCTTTGGGAGATCCTAAACGAAAAATCTTTCCGTTCAAAATAGAATGTCCGATTCCCGGAGAGGAACGTTGGGTGACCGAAACGGATTGGGTGTACGAATTCCCTGAGCCTCTTCCGGGGGGAGTGGTTTGCAAATTCACCACTCAATCCATCCAATCCCTGGCCGGCAACAAATTGGAACCCGGAAAGACGTTCACGTTCCATACCGGAGGTCCTGGGATCCGGTCTTCCCAGCCGTACCAAGGTGGAACGATAGCGGAAGACCAGGCCTTCATTCTAGAATTCGATACCGAACCGAAGCTCGGAGATCTCAGCACCAAAATCTATTTTTCCGTGGAAGGCTTGGAGAACCGAATCCCGATTCGAATCGTCCAGGGCAAGGAGAGGGAGGAACTCATCAAGGCCAGCGGATTTTACGGATCCGCAAAGAACGCGATCGTTCTGGCGGCGAGGCAGGTGTTTCCTTCCGGAAAGACGGTCCGTATCGTACTCGAAAAAGGATTTCGATCCGCGTCCGGCGTAGGGTCTTCCAGCGATTGGGTGATCGACTATCAGGTGCGCCCTTCCTTTACCGCGGGATTTACCTGCGAGAGAACGAATGCGAAATCCGGTTGCGTTCCTGTTTCCCCGATTTACGCGACTTTTTCCTCCGCGATTCGTTCCGCTTGGAGGAATCAGATTTTTCTGAAAACTTCCGACGGCAAAACCATCCCCGCAAAAAAATCCCAACCGGAAGAGGAACGGGAGATTTACAATGTGGAATTTGCTCCGCCTTTGCCGGCGAACGCGGAGCTCCAACTCGTTTTACCGAAAGGAATTACTGATGATTCCGGCCGTCCGCTTGGGAATTCGGCTTCTTTTCCTCTCTCTTTTAAAACCGACGATTATCCTCCTCTCGCCAAATTTGCGGGAGATTTCGGAATCATAGAAAGATTTCCGGAAGCTTTTCTTCCGGTCACTGTACGAAATATAGAAGCCCCTGTTCCGAGCAAACATCTCAATCCTCTGGAGCCCAGCGGTGCCGGGGAACTCATCCTAGAACAATGGGCTTCTCTCAAGGATTCCGGTAAGGAATTTCTGGGAAGTTCGACGGACGGAAAGAAATCCACGGACCAAGGTACCTCTTCGGGAAAGTCCATCCCGGCGAAATCTTTGGTCCTAGGGGCGAACCAAATCAAGGACTTATTGTATTGGCTTAGGAGAACTTCCAGCGCCGGCGCAGACGAATCCGTTTTCCGAACGGATAACGGATTTCTCCCGGCCAACAAATTTCGGATTCCGAGCGCTTCTGGCGAAAAACGATTCGAAGTAGTGGGAATCCCTTTGAAACGAAACGGTTTGCACATAGTGGAAATCGAGAGTGCGATTTTAGGAAAAGCGCTGCTTCCCGATCAAACCCCTATGTTCGTTCGGACCGCGGCTCTAGTCACCAATCTCTCTCTTCATTTTAAATGGGGAAAAGAAAACTCACTGCTTTGGTTGACCACTCTGGACAAGGGGCAGCCGGTAGAGGATGCGGAGATCTTCGTGTATGACTGCGGGGGAAATCAGGTCTGGACGGGAAAGACGGGAAGCCAAGGGTTGGTGACTACCGATCGAATTCCGACTAGTCCCGGATATTGCCAGAATGAGAGCAGGTTCAATAGCGGATATTTTCTGGTAGCAAAGAAGGGGGACGATTTTACTCTTCTCCACTCCTCTTGGCAGGACGGAATCGAGCCTTGGAGATTCAAACTTCTCCAAAACTATTACGACGGTTCTTTTCGGTACGCTACCATCATGGACCGTTCTTTGTTTCGGGAGGGGGAAACTGTCCGGATGAATCATATCCTCCGGGTCGCGAGCGGCTCCGGATTCCGGTATCCGGAGGCTTCGGAACTTCCCAAATCCGCGCTTGTGGTCCATAATTCCACGGACCAAAGCTATTCTATCAATCTGAATTGGTCCAAAACGTTCTCGGCAGAAAGCCAGTTCACCATTCCGAAGGAAGCGGTACTCGGAGAATATTCCGTTTATTTCCTACTCCCGAACGGATCCAAGGTATTTTCAGGTTCCTTTACTTCGGCACAATTTCGTCTTCCGCTTTTAAAAGCAGAGCTACAGGCGGACTCTTCCCAGTTCGTCCGACCCAAGGAACTTTCCGTTAGCGGGCAGGTCACATATCTCTCGGGCGGGACCGCCTCTAGACTTCCCGTTTCCCTTCGCTCTTCCATACGACACGCGGGTGGGATCCAATTTCCGTCTTATCCGAATTTGGAATTCGGCAACGGGAAATCGGAAACCTCTTTGGGCCGTTATGAATATTCCGAGGAAGCGGAAGACACCGGAACCCCCGCAAAAAAACAGGACGTTCGAACGGTACAATCCCAAACGGATGATCACGGATTTCTCTCCGAAAAAATTCCCGTAGAAAAAAACATAGATAGCGTGCATTCCCTCGATTTGGAGTTGGAATGGAAGGATCCGAACGGTGAGATCCAGACGGTCGCGCGAAATTTCAAACTTCTACCTTCCAAGTATTTAGTCGCGATCCGCGCGGAAAATTGGGTGGCAGTAAAGAATCAGGTAAAGTCCAAGGTGTACGTTACGGATTCCCAAGGGAATCCGGTCTCGGGGAAGAAGGTGGTTGTCAAAGGAATTTCCGCCAGATACGTCTCCCATAGAAAACGTCTCGTAGGGGGATTTTATTCCTATAAGCATCGTCTAGAAAGAAAAGAAATCGGAGAAGTCTGTTCCGGAAACACGAACGCCCAGGGCCTTTTGGACTGCCAAGGATCCGTTACGCGGATCGGCGAACTTTATTTGGAAGCGAAGGTAGACGAAGAGGAATCCTATGCCCACACTTCGGTTTGGGTCGTGGGGGAAAAGGATCTTTGGTTCGGATCCACAGACGGAGACAGAATGGATCTGATTCCGGAACGCAAGAAATACGAGCCGGGGGAAACCGCTAAGTTTCAGGTGAGGATGCCGTTCCAGACCGCGACCGCTCTCGTGACCGTGGAGAGAGAAGGAGTGCTTACTTCCTCCGTTCAGACTCTAAGCGGTAATAATCCTAGCGTTGAAATTCCCGTTTTACGCAATTACGGCCCGAATGTGTTCGTTTCCGTATTGGCGATCCGAGGTAGGGTAGCTTCTCCCAAACCCAGCGCTTTGGTCGATCTTGCAAAGCCGTCCTACCGGCTGGGAATGGCGGAAATCCAAGTGGGTTGGAAGCCATTCGAGCTGGAACTGAAAGTGCTTTCGGAAAGAGAGGAATATAGACCGAGAGAAAAAGCGAAGGTCAAGGTGGTTCTGTCCGAAAAGGACAAAGAAAAATGGAAGGATACCAAGATTACCTTGGCGGCAGTGGATGAAAGTCTTTTGGAACTGAAACCGAATCTTTCCTGGAATCTTTTATCTACCATGATGTCTTCTAGAGGTATAGATGTTCGTACTTCTACGGCTCAAACCTTCCTGGTAGGTAGGAGACATTTCGGCCTCAAAAGCCTTCCCGTAGGCGGCGGAGGCGGAAAGTCCTCCACTCGTGAGTTATTTGACACTCTTGTTTTCTGGAAAGCGGACGCGACGCCGAATTCCCAAGGAGAATTGGAGTTCGAAGTTCCGTTAAACGATTCTCTGACCGCTTTTAAAATCGTAGCCGTAGCTTCTTCCGGTGTGGATAAATTCGGAAGCGCCTCTACCTCGGTGCGCACTTCCCAGGAGATTCTATCTTATGCCGCCGTATCACCGTTCGTAAGGGAGGGGGACAAGACTCGACCCGGGCTCTCCCTTAAAAACAGCTCGTCCAAGACGGTCCAAGTACAGGTATCCATTAATACGATTCCGAAATCGGATCTTCCTGCTAAGACGGTTTCTCTCGGACCGAACGCTTCCGATACGGTATCTTGGGACATGGAAATTCCGAAAGGTTTCCGGGAAATTTCCTACGAATTTTCCACGGTGTCTTCCTCCTTTTCCGATTCCTTAAAGGTAAAACAAAAAGTGGAGCCTGCCGTTCCTTTGACGGTTTTGCAGGCGAATTTTTATCAATTGAACCCGTCCATTACCGTTCCTTTGGAAGAACCTAAGGAAGCGGAACCGAATCGGAGCAAAGTGGAACTCTCTTTCCAGTCTAGTATGGCGGCGGCTCCGATCTCCGGGATCGAAGCGTATATGGAGATATATCCTTATACCTGTTTGGAGCAAAAAGTTTCCAAAGCGGTCAGTCTGGGCGATTTCGATTCTTGGAAGGAAACCATGCGTATTTTGCCGAAATACATGGATTCGGACGGACTCCTGAAATTTTTTCCCGGGTCCTCCGGTTGGGGGAATGTGTCCCTGACTTCCTACGTTCTGATTCTTTCCTCGGAGTCCGGTTGGGAAATCCCCGAAACTTCCAGGCAAGCGATGCTGGGAGCACTCCATCGGTTCGTAGACGGTACTCTGAATCGTCCTTCCCAAATTTCTTCGAGCGATACTCTTTTGCGTAAGATTGCCGCGTTAGAGTCGATCTCTTTGTTTTCCGTTCCTGAGGCGTCCAGGATCCGGTCTTTGGAAACGGATCCGAATCGTCTTCCCACCGAGACGTTGGTGTCCCTGCGAAACCTGTACAGGAACGCGAACTGGGATATCGTTAAACGAAATAAGTTGGATCAGGTTTTAAGATCCCGGCTACGGGTCCAAGGAAGTTCCTACGAATTGGCTTTGGACGATCCTCAGCTATGGTGGCTTTTGTCCTCCCGGGACGGTGTTCAAATTCGATTGCTTTCCTCCGTTCTGAAAGAAGAAGGTTGGAAGGCGGACATGCCGAAACTATTGCGCGGAATATTAAATCAAATGAAATTAGGACATTTTGATATTACTCCCGCAAACGCGCTTGGAGTCCTTTTGTTGAAGAAATACCGGAATCTGTACGAATCCGGCTCCGTCGCCGGAAAAGTTAAAGCGACTCTCGGATCGGCGGAAAAGAGCATGGACTGGCGCGACAAGGAAGGAGCAATCTCCTTTTCCTTACCGGAAGGTAGGTCTCAATTGAAGATCGATCAGGAAGGCGGGGGAAGCCCTTACGCGTACGTGAAAACCTCTTCGGCCTTGCCTTTGACTTCGCCCATTCATAGCGGCTTACGGGTGGAAAAAGAGGTCTTGGACGAAAACGGAAAGCCGAAGAATTCGTTTCGTGAAGGGGATGTGGTGAGGGTCCGACTGAAATTAAAATCGGAATTCTCCATCTCCTGGTTGGCGATTCGCGATCCCATCCCTGCCGGATCTACGATCTTGGGTTCCGGTCTCGGAAGGGATTCCGCACTTCTCTCCCAGGAAGTGAAATCGAATCGATGGGACGGTCCTTCTTTTGTGGAAAGGAAGTTCGAAGGTTTGGTCGCCTATTACGAAATATTTTATCCGGGGGAAAGCGTTTATGAATATTCGTATCGAATCAATTCTCCGGGTGCGTTCCGATTGCCTCCCACTAGGGTCGAAGCGATGTACCAACCGGAAATTTTTTCCACTGTGCCGAATCCTAACGTTTCGGTTGCGCCCGCTCCCTAATATCGTCCAAAGCGTCATGAGGATATCCTGGATTCTTCTTCTTTTCTTTCCTTTCGCATTCGTCGGAGCGGAGGAATCCAGGAGTTTCTTTTCGGAGGAGATTCGGTCGGGAAGAATTCCAAGTTTTTCCGAAATCAGATCCGCTACGGTTTCTACGGAAGGAATCTTATTAGATAGAAACGGCATCCCTTTGCAGAAGATCCGACTCGATCATACGTTTCGTCGTCTTTCTTGGACGGACTCCTCGGAAATTCCCGAGGCATTGGTGCTCGCTTTAATCGCCCAAGAGGACAGGCGGTTTCCGTTTCACGGCGGGGTGGATCTTAAATCCGTTTTGGGAGCGATCAAAGACAGGATGCTTGGCGGGCCGAAACGGGGAGCTAGCACAATCACGATGCAGTTGGCCGGGCTTCTAATCGGTTCGAAACCGGGAAGAAGATCTTTGTCCGAAAAATGGGAACAGATGAAGGTGGCCTGGAAAATCGAATCCTCCTGGTCCAAACAGGAAATCCTAGAAGCGTATATCAATCTGATTCCGTTTCAGGGAGAATTCGTAGGAATCCGAGCCGCCTCCCGGGGACTTTTCGGCGCTGATCCTTCCGCTCTCGGTCCGGAAGAGGCGATCGCATTGGTAGCCTTGCTCCCCAACCCGGGGAGTTCCCAAAAGAATTGGATCCGACGCGGTTGCTGGCTTTCCTCCGCAATCGGAAGATCCGATCTCTGCCAACCGATTCGGGAGATCGTTCCGAATCTTTCGCGGAAAGGGATGCGGAAAGAACAGGAGCCTTCTTTGGCCTATCACGCGGCCCATAAGATTTGGTCGGCCGTGGAGGGAGAAAGCGGAACTTCGGAGAGTTTCCGATCCACTTTGGACGCGAACCTGCAAATCTCGGCGGGAGCAGCCATGGACCGCGTTCTTTCCCAAGTGAGCGGGAAAAATGTGAAAGAAGCGGGAATACTCGTTATCGAAAACAGAACCGGCGCGATTTTGGTCTATCTAGGAAATTCCAAATCGTCTCGGGAAAGTTTTTTCGTGGATGCGATCCGTGCGCGAAGGCAAGCGGGCTCCACCTTAAAACCGTTTTTGTACGCTCTGGCTTTCGAAAAGAATCTTTTGACTCCGGAATCCTTGCTGATGGATCGACCGAAGGAATGGGAATTGGTCGGAGGATCCTATAAACCGGGAAATTACGAGGAACGATACAACGGGTCCGTTCCGGCGAAGATCGCGTTGGCTTCTTCTTTGAACGTACCTGCCGTCCAGGTTCTGGATTGGACGGGCGTGCCGGAATTCGTATCTAGATTAAGCGAATTAGGTTTTCATAAACTCAAAAATCCAGATCATTACGGTTTATCCTTGGCTCTCGGGACGGCCGATGTGACTCTCTGGGAACTCGTGAATGCGTACAGAACTCTGGCGAACGACGGTTTGTTCGGTGTGCCTACCTTCGATCCGGAAGAGGCGGCTTTGAACGGCCAGTTCTGGAAAGAAGGAGAAACGGACCGTTTTCGTAGGATTTATCGACATGAGGCGGTAACGTCCGTAAAGAAGATCTTATCCTCGCGGGAAGACCGGGCTCCTACTTTCGGCTGGGAAAATCATCTTTCGACTCGATTCTTTACGTTCGTCAAAACAGGAACCTCCCAGGATATGAGAGACAACTGGTGCATCGGTTCCAGTGGGGATTATACTGTAGGAGTGTGGATGGGAAATATGAGCGGAGAACCTATGCACGATGTTAGCGGGGTGACCGGGGCCGCGCCGCTTTGGAAGGAGATCATCACCATTTTGGAAGAGGTGGGTCCTTCTTCTATTGTTACGCAAAATACTGTTCCTGACGCCAAGCCTTCTCTTCCCATCTCTTCGGTTCGCGGAGGCGGCAGAGTACGGATTCGGTATCCCGAATCAGGAAATCTGTTCGCTTTAGATCCTGAGATTCCCGAAGAAAACGAAAGGATCCGTTTTGAAGCCGGACCCGCAATTTCGTCTTTGGAATGGATTTTGAACGGAACCAGTTTGGGTGCGTTTGAAGGGAATTATTACGATTGGAAACCGAAACGCGGAAAATTCCTGCTCTCGGTCCGACTTCCCGGCGGCGTCATTTTGGATACGGTTGCCTTCCAGGTAAGATAAATCGCGTACGAAATTCTCTTTTAGAAAGCGGCCGGGCGTCCAATGTAGGTACAGGAACGTCTCCATGATTCAAGATAAAAATTCCTCCGAAACCTACCTTCTCTCCGAAACTTTGGAGGAGGCAGTGCGAGTTTCGGAAATCACTTCTCGTCCTCTCTTATTGAAAGGGGAACCCGGAACGGGAAAATCACTTTTGGCCGAATACCTTGCACAAAAGACGAATCGTCCCTTATTTACCTGGCACGTCAAATCCACTTCCCAAGCAAAGGAAGGCCTGTATTTTTACGACGCCGTCTCACGCTTGAACGATTCCCGATTTGCCGAGGACACGGACAAAGTAAGGAAGATCGAAAATTATATCCGGTTAGGCGCTCTCGGTCAGGCGTTCGATTCTCCGGTTTCTTCCGTGGTCCTGATCGACGAGATCGATAAGGCAGACATCGAATTTCCGAACGACCTGCTTCTGGAATTGGACAGGATGGAGTTTTCGATTCAGGAAACCGGCCGAGTCGTTAAAGCGAAGGTCCGTCCTTTGACCATCATCACCTCGAACAACGAAAAGGAACTCCCGGCGGCGTTTCTAAGAAGGTGTATTTTTCATTATATCGATTTTCCCGAGCCTTCCTTCATGAGCGATATCATTAAATCGCATTTTCCTAAAATAGATACGGAACTTTTGAAGCGGGCCTTGGAGGCTTTTTACGTCATCCGAAGGATGGACGATATGAAGAAAAAACCGGGAACCAGCGAACTACTGGATTGGATTCAGATTTTAGTTCATATGGGGGCCGACCTTTCGTCCGAGGAAAAGATTCCGTATTTGGGCGCCTTGGTAAAGAACGAAGAGGACTTACGTCTTTTCCGTTAGAGGAGCTCCGCTTGTTTTTTCCGTTCTTTTATAAACTGAAAGCCGCCGGACTTCCGGTCTCCACGATAGAGCTTTTGGATTTCCTAAAGGCCGTCGACGGACTGACCGGTTACAAGCCTTACTTGAGTTTGGAGGAATTTTATAGGGTTTCGCGCCTCTGTCTGGTCAAAGATCTTCGGCACTACGATACTTTCGATCAGGTGTTTTCGGAATTATTCGGGGATAGGGGAGTGATGCGGGATTCCTTGAGACAGGAAATTCTGGAATGGCTTTCCAAAATATTCGAGAACCCGAATAAACTTCCTCCGAGTCTCATTCCTCCCGAAAAACTGTGGGAGGAATTTCTGGACAGATTGAAGAACCAAAAGGGAGAGCATCACGGCGGGAACAGATGGATCGGTACCGGAGGTTCCTCCCCCTTCGGTCATGGAGGCTTACATCTGCAGGGTGTGAGAATCGGCGGTCAAGGCGGAGGACGCTCCGCGGTATTCCAAGCGATGGAACGCAGATACAAGGATTATCGGACGGACGAGCGACTGGATGTGCGACAGCTCAAGGTGGCGTTGAAAAGACTTCGCAATCTACGAAAGGACGGAGTTCCGCAATTTCATCTGCCTAAGACCGTGGACGCCACCTGCAGGAATGCGGGGGATATGGAATTGGTTTTCGATCGGATGAGGAAGAACGGGATCAAGGTTTTGCTTCTCATGGATACCGGAGGAAGTATGACTCCTTACGCGGACCGTGTGAGCAAACTATTCTCGGCCGGTCATCAAATGAATCATTTCAAAGAGTTCGGCTATTATTATTTCCATAATTCGATTTACGATTGCGTTTATCCGAAAGGAGATCTGAGATTTCCGATTCCCTTGAAATCCGTCTTCAAGAAACACAAGGAGGACACTAAGGTGATTCTTGTGGGTGACGCCAGTATGGCGCCGTACGAATTATTGGATCCGGCTTACGGCTTTTATCACTCCAGGTTTCGGAACGACCACAGACTCCCCGAGGACCCAAAATCCGGTATAGACAGTTTTCAAAAGATCAAAAATCATTTTCGGGACAGCATTTGGGTAAATCCCGAGCCGAAGAGATATTGGGATGCGCCTACCGTCTATGAAATCAGGAAAGTATTTCCCATGTTCTTTCTAAGCATAGACGGTATAGAAGCGGGAATCCGCAAATTACTGAACCAGCAATAGGCTTAGGGTTTCAATAAAAAAGAGAATTCGATCTCCACTTCTTCCTTCGCCGTTACGAATAGGAGACTCGGAGGATCCACGTTGAATTCCTTCATCTTGATTTGGAATTTTCCGGAGACTTCTATCTTGCCGTCCCCTTTATTCAGTACGGAAACTTTCGTCTTGATCTGTTTTGTAACTCCGTTTATCGTCAAGTTCCCCGTAACGTTCCAACCTCCTTCGGCAGGATCGATGGAAGCCGAGGTAAAGCTGACGTTCTCTTGCTCCGGGTAACCAAGACTTTCCAGAATATGCGAATCTCGGTTCGGGTCTCCGGATTGAAAATCCTTTAAAGGGGCTTCGATCCTTACGGACTTAGGAATCTGCACACCGACTCCTCCGGTGGAGTAGGTCGTCGGAGTCACGTTTACGCTTTTGCATATCCCGTTTACGGTTTTGAAGGGATGGACCACCGTGAATTTCAGGTTCTTTTCCGAGATCTTCAGATCTTCCGCTCTTAAAGCTCCGGAGAATAAAAATACAAGACAGGCGATAAGAATCGAAAAGGGTAGGGTTCGTTTCATGAGTTTTCCTTAAAAGTAAAAAGTAGCAATCGAGATCGTTAATGCGGCAAATCCTGTCCAGCCTACCGCTTCCATCCTATGGGCTGCGCCGGGGCCTTGTTTCGGAATTTCCTGTCCTAGAAATGGCAGGGCCAACATAGCGGGTAAATGGATCCAAATCATGGCCTTATGGGTAAAGATCGTGGTCAGACCCGGTTCGCGCACTAAAGTGTTACTCGGTGCCAGAAATGCGAAACCTGCCGTAAGGGCGTATAACGTGAACGTAGTTCCTGCCAGGGCTTTGTGGGTACTTCCTCCGGGATCTCCGTCCCAAGGAGAGGCGTGCAGTATGAGATTGTACGCCAAAAGATTTTGCTGGGGATTGGAAAGTAGGACGAAATCCGCTAGGGGTTGGTATTCGCGATGCAAATGAGAGAGAGATCGTTCTCCCGCCAAATTCGTCGCGAGCCAAGAACCCCAGGTTAGAAATCCCAAAGTCTGGTGCCAATTCAATAGACTTCGGCGGAACTCAAGACGTTCGCGGTCTTTTTTTTTGGAAGAGGAATCGGAAGGAGTCTCCAGCCGAATCGAAGATTCTTCGCTACGGAAAGAAGGGGAATAATTTCGGTAATCCGGAACCAACGGATTACCTCCTGTAAACGCGGATGGATCGAAGTATGGGGAATTGGAGGAATACGATTGGCTGAAAATAGGAAAAGCTATCAGTAAGAGAGCGGGGAGTAAAAGAAGCCGTTTCATTTTTATCACTTAACCTTCATATTGTCTACTTCGGAGTAAGATGAAAAGTAAAAAAACGAAAAGGGAAGGAAGGATAAATAAATCGGTGCGAACTCCGCCTTCGAACGGATTTTCAGGATCCAACAATTTCGCTACTATATACGATTCGGAGAATCGAAATCAATTTCTTCAGGATTTGGGAATGAGCGAAAGAGCTGCCATTTTAGGATATACAGTTTTCAGCCAGCGATTTGCTTCCCGGAAACGCTCGAATTCCCTTTCTTTTTTTTTGAATTCGGGTCCGTGTATTACGTTTCTGTTTTTCCATCTTAGCACCGGATAAAGGTGATGTAGGATTTCATGATGAACGATATGGTCGATCACGAATTCCGGAACCCCAGGATGATCCAGTACGGGACTGATCCGGACCGTTTTCGTTTCCCGATCGTAGGTGCCGAGTCTCCTTTTTCCCATACGGGGAGACCACTCGATCCGTACTCCTTCCAGATCATCCCGTTCAAAATATAAGCAACGGATTCGTGAGAAAACTCTTTCTAGATCGTAGTGTTTTCCCAGAGGAGAATAGATTTTAGTACGATGAGGTTTGTAGGATTGTCTATTAAGATAGTTCTGTACGGATTCCTTCCAATCGGAATTTTCCGCCCGACCTAAAATCCTGGAAATCAGAAGTTTCGCTAAACTTTCCGCAGTTGTTCGGTCTGCCGCTAAGAAGGATTCGTGGATCTTTCCGGATAGGATGCCTTTTTTCCAGAGGAGAGAACTGCTTCCGTTTCGGTAGGGATAAAATTTCAGTTCCACTCTCTTGATTTCGGGAACGGATTTTTCGGAAAACTTCGATAAGGAAATCCAGGTTTCGTAAAGTAGAGTATTCCAATCCACGGCATCTTTCATTCTTAAGATCCGAAAAAATCCCTGATTCTTTTTACGGTTTCGTTTTCCGGCGATCGAGCATCGGAAAGGTTTCGAAGGCCGGGAGAACTTCCTGACGGTTTTTTTCCGTCGTAAAAACGTTTGTCGAGTATTTTGTCGGGCTCTTTCAGTTCCTCGATAAAACGGGAAACTCGGTTGAACGTATTTCCTCCCCGTGAGAGGGAGGTTTGCGGGTAGGTGAGGAGAAGGTTTTTTCTCGCACGGGTAATTCCTACGTAGAACAGTCTTCTTTCTTCCTCTATGTTCTTTTCCCCTCTTCCGGAGGGAAAGGAACCTTCCGTTACGTTCAGTAAAAATACCGTATCGAATTCCAATCCTTTCGCGGAATGGATTGTGGAGAGGACCAATGTTCCTTCTTCTTCATCCTCAGGAATCAGTTTTTCCAAGCTTCGCGTCGGACCGTCCAGGCTCATTTCCACTAAAAATTCGTGAAGAGTTCCGTATCTCTGGGAAAGCGTAAGAAACGAATTCAGATCCTCGAATCTTCGTTTCGGATCGTCGTATTTCTTTTCCAAAAGAGGTTTATAAAATTCTAAAAATCTTTCCAGGGTAGAAATCAGATTTCCCTCCGAGGAAAGTAAACCCGAGAGCTCTTCCAGCAGAGCAGTCGGGGATTTTTGGCGGTTCAAGACGGCGGAGAGATTTCCGGAAAGGATTTTCAATTCGTTTAATATGACTTTGGCCTTTGCAGGTCCGATACTCGGTAAAAGGAGCAAAACCCGTAGCCAAGACACGGAATCCATCGGATTTTCCCGGATCCTGAGAAGGGCGAGGAAATCCTTTGCATGCGCACTCTCTATGAATTTTTTCCCTCCGAATTTTTGGTAGGGAATATTCCGGGCATTCAGGACCAATTCGAGCTGGTTGGAATTCCAGCCGGAACGGAAAAGTACCGCCATTTCCGAGAGCGGGATTCCTTCTTCTCTTCTTTCCAGAATCCGGTCCGCGATTCCCTCCGCCTCTTCCAGCTCATCGGAAAAGCCCAATAGAAGGGGTTTTTGGGCATCCTCGTTTTTGGTATAAAGGTATTTTTCGTATTTCTCCGAGAAATTGAGCAACACTCCGTTCGCTAAATTTAGAATGGAAGGGGTGCTTCTGTAATTTCTTTCCAGATAAATCGTCTTAGTGTTCGGAAAAATCTTCGGAAAATCGAATATTCCTTTTACGCTCGCTCCGCGAAACGAATAGATGCTTTGTGCATCGTCGCCCACTACGAATATGTTTTCGTGTTCGGAGGCGAGTAGACATGCGATATGCGCCTGTAATTTATTGGTGTCCTGGTATTCGTCGACCATCAGGTATTTGTACTGTTCGGACAGTTTTTTGCGCACGGAATCGTGTTCCGACAATAAATCCCTGACGAAGAGCAGGAGGTCGTCGTAATCCAGCAAAGACCTTTCTTTCTTATAGGATGCGTATTCTTCGAATATCCTCTTAATGGAGGATTCTTGGTCTAGAAATTTGGGATATTCCGATTTTAGAATGTCTTTGAGTTCTCTTCCGGTGTTGATACAAGAGGAATAAACGGTTACGAGAGTTTCGTTGGCGGGAAACCGGTTTTTTTGATTCGCGTATTCTCCTTCCGAACGGACGAACTGAAATACGTCCGAAGCATCCGTCTCGTCCAATATGGAAAATTGAGGGGAAAATCCAAGAACCGGAGCGTATTTTCGAAGGACATGAGCCGAGAAGGAGTGGAAGGTACCGGCGTGAACTTTGGAACAACGGTTGTCCAATAGGGCAACGGCTCTCGTTGACATTTCTCGAGCCGCTTTTCTCGTAAAAGTCAGTAAAAGGATGTTTTCCGCCGGAACTCCGAGGGAAACCAATTTGGCCAAACGATGGACTATAGTTTTGGTCTTTCCCGTTCCTGCGCCTGCGATGAGAAGTACCGGACCCTCGGTGGCTTCTATGGCTTCTTTCTGTTTTTTGTTCAGCTCTTCCGGGGCGGTCATGGACGAATTAATGGTGGTGGTGGTGTCCCCCCTCGCCGTGAACGTGCCCGTGGGTCACCTCTTCGTCCGTTGCCTCTCTGGTATTTATGATCTGCACGTCAAAGACAAGATCCACTCCGGCCAGAGGATGGTTTCCATCCACGATAATGCTTTCCCCTTTGATTTCGGTGATCGTATATACCGTATCGGGTTCGTCCGTCTGAAACATCATTCCGACGGTAAGTTCTTCGTCCTGAGGGAATTGGCTCTTGGGAACGTCGAAAATCAATTCCGCATTCTTCTTTCCGTATCCTTTGTCCGCGTCCACGGAGATGACTTTCTTATCTCCGGTCTTAAGATGTTTGATTTCTTCCTCCAGACCCGAGATGATCTGGCCCACGCCTTCCAAGTAGGAAAGCGGATGACTTCCTTCCGAAGAATCGATCAGATTGCCTTGCTTGTCTTTTAATGTATAGTGAAACGTAACGACTCTTGGATTCATGAGATTGGAAGCTCCAGTTTAGGGGGGTTCCCCGGGATCGGGATAGGAAGGAAAGTTTCCGGTACCGTCTAAACGGTAGTTTATTCCCAGACGGTGTCGGGACAATCAGATTTTTTACCGGCGGTCAAAAGTCGTAGGAAATTTCCACTCCGAAGTTTTCAAATTCCTTGATGAATTGCTCCACTCGGTTCGCCAAAAAAAACCAGGAATCGCGATGGATGATATCTTCCAAATAATTCAGGAAGCGGCCGGAGTTGCTGCTGGCAAAAGCGGCGTCATCCGTGTAATTCAAAAGTATGGTAAAGGAAAGACAGCGCAGAACCCGATCCTGTGCGGGCAGTTCCCGCAGGGCGGGCAGCTTCGGTTCCTGCAGAAGTAATCTTACTTTGGAATTGCCGTCCGTGACGTATAGATTGTAGTCCACGGAATTGGGAACTCTTTCTGCCGAATAAACCTTCATTTTACCGACCTAATTTTTTTCTTCCTATTCGGAAGGAGGGAAGCGCGCTCGTGAATGAGACAAAAGCCGGTTCCTATTTAGGACTATCCGCGTAAAAAGTCAACGGTAAAGACTAAAAGTTTGCCGAGAGTGCGTCATAAAATGAAAATCGAATTCCGAAACAATTTACGATTTTCTTGTAAACTCCGTAGGGCTTTCGTCGTCTAAAGCTTTCTTCCGTATCGATCCCGAAATCGAATGTTTTTCCTAATCTCTTCGCCTTAGTTTTGTTCGGTGCCGATTTTTGCCGCGGCAAGATATCCTTCCAACATCGCTCTCTTGGCGTCTATTCCGGACGCGTCCTTAGCTCCTCCGATCAAGTAGCTCGGAACATTCGGTCTCTCTTTTCGAAACGACTCATACAAGGAGGCCTCGCTGACTTGTCCCGCGCAAAGAATGATTGTATCACATTCCAACGTTTTGACTCCGTCTTTTTTGGTTTCGACGACTAATCCCTGGTCAGTCACTTCCTTATAGACGAGAGAGCTGTGGAACTCCACTCCTTTGGACTGCAGTTCCTGCAATAAGGCCCAAGAGGTGGTTTGGCCTAAGCCTGCTCCGACTTTTCCGTTCCTCCTGAGAATGGAAACTTTTCGTCCCGATTTTTCCGGAATGATATGCGCTTCCGTATAAGACCCTACGTTGTATCTGTGGAAATAGGTAGGGATGTCCGGATCTTTTTCCTCCGTCAAGCGATGGGCTACGTCGACTCCGATCCCTCCGCCTCCGATGATCGCAACGGATTTTCCCGGACGGAAATTTCCGTTCAGGAATTCCACATAGCTAGCGTGCGGTTTCTTGTCCAGGCCGGGAAGTTTCAATTCTCTAGGTAGGACACCCGTGGCAAATATCACCGCGTCGGGTTTCAGTTCGTCCAGAAGGGACAGGTCTGCTCTCGTATTCAAACGGATGTCCACTCCTAATTTGGGGAGTTCGCTTTGAAAGTAGCGCACGGTTTCGAAGAATTCGAATTTTCCAGGTATAGCAGCGGCCAAGTTCAACTGTCCTCCGAGTTTTTCAGAGGCTTCTAAAAGAATCACGGAATGCCCTCTGAGCGCTGCGATCCTGGCAGATTCCATTCCTCCCGGACCGGAACCCACGACGACGACCTTCTGTTTTCGGGCTTGCGGAAGTCGGCTCCAGTCCAATTCGCGATTGGCTCCGGGATTTACGAGACAGGATACCATCTCTTCCTTAAACGTATGATCCAAACATGCTTGGTTACAGGCGACACAAGTGTTCACTCGTTCCGCTTCGTTGGCACGGATCTTGTTCACGATCTCCGGGTCCGCTAGGAAGGGACGAGCCATACTTACTACGTCCGCTTCTCCGGAGGACAATACCTGAACGATGGTTTCGGGCATATTGATTCGGTTGGATGCGATGATGGGAATGTCAGGCACGGCTTGTTTGACCTTATGGGAAATTTTCGCCCAAGCCCCGCGAGGAACGAGTTGGGAAATCGTAGGTATCCTGGATTCGTGCCAGCCGATCCCGATATTAAGAGCGTCCGCTCCGGCGGCTTTCAGTTCGTTGCCTAGGGCGGCCACTTCTTCAAACGTAGGGTTTCCGGGAATCAGGTCGATTCCGGACATCCGTACGATTACGGGAAAACCCGGTCCTACCTGTTTCCGTACTTCCTTCATGATTTCCACCGCGAACCTACGTCTGTTTTCGGGCGTTCCGCCGAATTCGTCCGTTCTCTTGTTTGTCACTTCGGAAAAGAATTGGTTTACCAGATAACCTTCGGAAGACATGATTTCCACCGCTCGGAAACCGATCTGTTTGGCCCTCAATGCAGAGCTCCCGAAATCGCGGATTGTCCTCCACGCTTCTTCCGTAGTGAGTTCCCTAGGGACGAATCGGTTGATCGGAGCTCGAATGGCGGAAGGGGCCACTAATTCACGAAGATAGGCGTATCTTCCGGCATGGAAGAGCTGTGCGCAGAAAATTCCCATCGGCTTCAGGGCGCCCGCCACCTGTGCGAGTTCCTTACAGTCCTCTTCTTTTTGGAAATCGAAAAAGATATTCGATCCTTTGCCTTCCTGGTTTACGGCGATTCCGCCGGTGGTGATGAGGCCAACTCCGCCCTCGAAACGCTTGCCGTAAAACGCGGTCATTCTGTCCGCAGTGGAAGGCAATCCTTCCAGGCCGAGGTGCATGGAGCCCATAATGATACGGTTCGGTAAGCTTTCCGATCCGATTTGAATGGGTCGAAAAATGGAAGAAGTATCTAATGAGGACATAGGCGGTATCGGCTCCTTGCCCGTTCTAAACAGAACGAGTGTTCTACTAAGTGAATATTCGGGACGGAAAAAATTCCCGCAAGGGTTTTTTCGTTTTTTTTAAGAGGTCCGAACGTCGTTCGTTTGGTAATGGAATCTTTCGCAGGCGTCCCGGTTACGAGAGAGAAAATCTATTTAAGGCCGAGATGTACGCTTGGGAACAGGCTTCTATGATGTCGGTCGAACTTCCTTTTCCAACCACTCTTTCTCCGTCTTTTTCCAGAGTGACGGAAGCTTCCGCCAATGCGTCCTGGCCTTCCGTCACCGGAGAGATCACTAATCTGGAGAGTTGGGCATCGGAGATGGTCGCCTTCTGGATGGCTTTGAAGATGGAATCCACCGGACCGTCTCCCGTGGCGGACTCCTCCTTCGTTTTTCCCTGAATGGAGATCCGGATACTCGCCGTGGGAGTGCTTTTCGTTCCCGTAGTTACATGAAAACTTTCTAATACGTATTTGTCCTCGGCGGATTTTCTGGACTCGTCCGCAAAGAGTGCACGGATGTCCTCGTCAAAAACTTCCTTTTTGCGATCGGCAATTTCCAGAAAACGTTGGTAGGCGGCCTCTAATTCCTCGGCCTGAGGGGAAAAACCTAGGCGAACGATCCGATCCTTGAAGCCGGCTCTTCCGCTGTGCCTACCTAGAACCATCCTATTGGAATGTATTCCGACGGATTCCGGAGTCATGATCTCGTAAGTCTCCCGATTCTTCAACACTCCGTCCTGGTGGATTCCGGATTCGTGCGCAAACGCGTTCGCGCCTACGATAGCCTTGTTCGGTTGGACCACCATTCCGGTGATGGTCTTAACAAGATAAGACGCTTTTGCGATCTCTTCCGTTTTGATTCTGGTCTGTACTCCGAACGTATCCTTTCTGGTGCGCAGGGACATGATGACTTCTTCCATCGCGGTATTTCCCGCTCTTTCTCCGATCCCGTTTACCGTACATTCCACTTGGCGGGCGCCGTTTCGGATGGCCGCAAGGCTGTTCGCGGTCGCGAGTCCCAGGTCATTGTGGCAATGTGCGGAAAAGATCGCTTTGTTCGATCCTGCAACCTTGGAAATGAGATATGAAAATAGCTCCCCATACTCGTACGGAGTCGTGTATCCCACAGTATCTGGAATGTTGACGGTCGTCGCTCCCGCTTCGATCACGGCTTCGCAGAGTTCGCGTAAGAACTCTTTCTCCGATCGAGTCGCATCTTCGGGAGAAAATTCCACATCTTCCACGAATTCCCTACAAATGCGGACCGCTTCCACCGCCATCTTCAGAACTTCGGAGGGCTCTTTGCCTAGCTTGTACTTCATGTGGATGGGAGAAGAGGCTAGGAAGGTATGAATTCTTTTTTTCTTTGCGGGAAGAATCGCTTTGGCGGCCGCTTCAATGTCTCCGCGTACAGCCCGAGCCAAGGCTGCGATCGTAGGACCTTCCACCTCTCTGGAAATTCTTTCGACCGCCTGGAATTGAACTGGAGAAGAGACCGGGAATCCGGCTTCGATGACATCCACGTTCATTTGCGCGAGATGCAATGCGATTTCGATTTTCTCGTTTTCGCTCATCGCGGCGCCGGGGCATTGTTCTCCGTCCCTTAGAGTTGTGTCGAAAATCCGTACGTAGTCCAAATTAGGGTGGTTCATGCCTTCTCGATTCCTAAGTTCCAAAATTCCCGCACAAATCCAGACGTAAACCGAATAATCGATAGGAAAAGCCGAGCAATTCTATTTCCTTAGACGAAAAACGCCTTATGGACGGACCGCAATTCTTCGCCTCTTGCCTGCTCTCTACGGATTGTATCCGAGCGGCACAACTGTATGCGGACCTTTTCCAAGGAAGCGTTTTGCGTTCTTCTCCCGGACATTCGGAAATACTCTTTTCCGAGACGGCGCGGGTGATTTTTAGCCGTGAGTCCGAAGAGTGTCCCGTGTTTCCCGGTACGTTAGTCTGGAAGATCGAAAAAGGGAAGATTCCGACTTTTTCCGATCTTCTTTTGAAAAGCGGCTTTTTTCGGGAAAGAGTCGGATCGCTTTACGATTCCTTTTTGGACCCCTGGGGAAATAGGATCTGGTTGTATTTTCTAGACGAATCGGAGAAGACGCTTTAACCGGGGTACGGTTGGTTGTCCTCCCGTCCTTCGAGAAGAGCCTGCTCCGCCAATTTATGAGCTTCCTCTCCCAAATACCGTTCTATGAAGGAGTGGGAGAGATAAATGACCGGAGTAATCGCGATCGCGATCACCATCTTGTATACGAAGTTTGTGGAAGAAATCGAATTTAAGACTCCGAATTCGTATTGCCCCCAATAAGCGACGAAGATCACGACATAAGAATCCAGCAATTGGGAAACGATGGTGGAACCCGTAGCCCTTAGCCAGATAAACCGATTTTTGGTTTTTTTTCGGATCAGGTGAAAGATTTGGATATCGATCAATTGTCCGATAAGGTAGGCGATTACGGAACCGGCGATGACCTGTCCCGTATTGGTAAAAACGGTGTGAAAGGAGGGATCGTCTACGGGAGAGTTTTCCACCGCAGGTATATTCATGTCGATTTGCAGTAGAAAATACGCCAGTACGATCATCACCATTCCGACTAAGGTAAGGTAACGGACGCCTCTTCTTCCGTAGTATTCGTTGAGTAGATCCGTAACGATAAACGTTACCGGAAACGGGATCACTCCTATCGTCATCGTAAATCCGAAAGCCTGGATCCATTTGGAGCCAGTCACTTCCGCCATCAAGAGAAAGGTCAGGAAGAGGGCGCTCAGGGCAAAGAAGAGTTTGAACGGCTTATGGAACTGCATCGAAGGAAATTTTTTCCCGATCGAAGGACTGTCAATCAAAGAACCTCCCGGTTTTGGACAAAGATTTGACTTCTTACCGGGTAAAGAATCACTGGAAAGCAGTCGGTGCTTTATTTTTTGCCTCCGAGATTCGATAAATACATAGAGCTCAAATGAAATCCTACGAAGAAGCCCATACCCCCGAGGAACTCAACCGTCCCGTCCCGTACTTGCCTAAGAAAACCTCCGGCTGGCAAACCCTGTTTGTCAGCGTTCTTTGGTTCTGCTTATCCGGAGTTTCCTTCTATTTGGGTGTACAGGCTTTAAAGGCCCAGCATTCCGAAAAGAACGCCAATCCGATTGCCGTAGACCAAGCGAAGCCTTTGCAATTGGCGAATCCGAGTGTAAAGTCTTCCTTATCCGACCTCGGCCTCTGGGACTCACTAGGCAAATGGTGGAATTCTACGGAGCTATTTCCGACGGAAGGCTCAAAAGAAACGGGAGTTTCCTCCGGAAACGATTCCAAGCCCGCTCTTCCTCAAAACGATGACGAAGTATCCTTTCGTGCTTCCACTTGGTTTTCGGACTATGAGGCGATGAAGAAAACCGTCCATCTTTACAATGAAATCCACCCTTTTATCTACGGTTTCAAAGGTAGAACGACGAATAACGGAGATCTGTACTCCTTATGGGGTGCCTCCCAAAAGCACGCCCGGGTCGCGGAACTACGCAGCCTGAATCCTAGAGTGAAGATCATTCCGACGATTTTCCGTTGGGAAAATAAGAACGAGAAGATCTCCGAAAATATCGGAATGAACGGTCGGAACGATATCAGGGACAGACATATCCAGAATATACTCTACGAAGTGGATACGTACGGTTTCGACGGGATAGACATCGACTACGAAGGGATGTCCTGTGAGAAAAAGGAAAAATTCGAAGAGTTCATCGTAATTCTTTCCAAAGAGATTCACAAACGGGGAAAAATCCTTTCCGTTGCCGTTCACCCTAAGACCTCCGCAAAAAAGAGCGGCCTCAAAGCTTGCAAGGGACTGAACGAAAAGATCAACATGGATTTCGCCGAAAACTGGCGCGGTCCTATGACTCACGATTATGCTTTCCTAGCGAAACATGCGGATCGGATCAAAGTGATGGCCTACGAATTGCATCCTAGAAAATACCGCAATCCGGGGCCGGGACCCCAAGCTCCGAACGTATGGATCCGGAACATCATCGAATACGCTAAAGAAAGGGTTCCCGCTAAAAAGCTATATATGGCGATTCCGACGTACGGTTACGACTGGGCCCTAAATTGCAATGCTAAGATCAAATCCGTTTATTGGTCCGACGCGTTGCGGCGCCAACAGATAGGCGTGACCCGTCAGCCTACCAATATCGATAAAGTGCTTGCAGAGAGCAAAAATTCCAATTCCTGGACCAATCTTTCCCGCTTTAGTTGGGTTCATGAAGGAAAAACCTACGAGGATCCCAGCATCTGGTATCATTCGGAAGGATGCGATCGCGTAGCCTTCTTTATGAACCGTAAGGCTTTCGAAGAGAAGATGACCTTATTGCGTTCGTACGATCTCGGCGGATTTTCTTTTTGGCAACTTTTGTCCGATAACGACCCCGGAATCAGTACGTATCTGGAACTATTAGTCACGAATAAATTGCCTCCTGTTCCTAAGGCACAAACCAAACCGAAGAACCCGGACGTCAAGCAGACGGCTCCGGAGGACAATCAGGATCAGGAAGAAGCGAAAAATAACCAGGACCTTGTCAAAAAGTAAGGAAACAAAAATCTCCGAAGATCCCTCCGAAGCTGCAGAGGTTCTCCAAAGAGGAGGGATCGTCCTTTTCCCCACCGAAACGGTATACGGGATCGGCGCCGATTCCAGAAACGCCGAAGCTTGTTTACGGATTTATAAAATTAAAAACCGCCCGACGGATAACCCGTTGATCGTACATCTTGCGGACACGGATTCCATCGCAGGGATCGCTCGTATGAATCCTGGCGCCTTGATATTGGCCGGAGAATTTCTCCCAGGGCCTCTCACGATGATCCTGAAAAAATCGGATCCGAAAGTCTATTCGACCGGATTGGACACGATCGGCGTCCGGGTTCCGAGTCACGGAGCCGCGCATAGGATGCTTTCCGCATTTGGAGGTCCGGTTTCGGCCCCTTCCGCGAATGTTTCCGGGAGACCTTCGATTACGAGAATGGAGGACGCGATCCAAGAGTTTGCAGGGGAGGTGGATCTGATCCTAAAAGGAGAAGATCCTAAAATAGGATTGGAATCCACCGTAGTGGACCTTTCCACGGAACCTCCCAAACTGCTTCGTCCAGGAGCGTATGAATTTTCGGAATTGAGTCGTTTTTTACCGGATCTCGTTTTAGCGGAACCCTTGGGTTCCGGAGAAAAACCGGCGAGTCCGGGAATGAAATACAGACATTACGCGCCCGATTGCAGGATTTTTCTGGCTACAGGCATGGAAACTCCGAGTTCCGACTCGGCTGCCATCGGAATCGGGATCGAAACGTCCGGCTGGGCATATGCAATTTCCGTTAAAAACAATTCGGAATATATGAGGGAATTATATTCCTTCTTCCGAGATTGCGATGCGAAAGGAATCCAAGCTGCGTTCTGTTTTCAGCCGTTGTTCGAACCGGGAAGGGACGCGCTTTTAAACCGTATCACTAAGGCGGCAGCGGCGAGTTAATTAACGTTTTGCTAATTTTTCCGCCAATTCCGAAAAGTAATGCGGTCCTTCGTCTCGTAATTTTTCCAAAGAGTCGAAATCGGGAAGGCCCAGAGTTCGGAGGGATAGGCTAGGCTTTAATTCCTGGATGAGGTCCTTCCAACTATAGGTTCCGGGGAGATATCTCACTTCCACTTTTGTCAAATCCAATTTCTCTTTGATTCGGTCCAGCGTTTCCAGGAAGGAGGAACAGGAGTCCAGATAGCCACCCTGTAAGAAACGCGTTCCCAAGAAGACCCTGCCTTCTCCCCATTTCGATTCTAATTCTTCTTTCGTGGTCTTTCTAGCCGAAGTGACTCGGGAATAAAACAGATCTCTCGAACGGGAAACTTCCTTTTTGAGGAATGCCGCCGATTTCGGTCCTAATTTTCCGTATTCGGAAAGGATGTCCCGGTAAGGATAAAACGCGATTCTTTCCTTCTTTACGCCTAGTTTATCGTATAAACCCTTTAGATCGAATCGAAGCATGACTGCTCCGATGGAACCTACGACGGAATAGGGCGAAGCATGGATTTCTTCTCCTCCGCAGGCCAGGTAGTAGCCGCCGGAAGCCGCCACGTTGAGAACATAGGTGAAAACGGGTTTTTTTTCCGAAAGCTTTCTAATTTCACGATAGATGAGTTCGGAAACCAACGCCGACCCTCCCGGAGAATTCATTTCCAGCACGACCGCAGCGACCTTCGGATCTTCCCGTAATTCTTTTAACAAATTCTGATAATATCTATAGGAGACCTGTCTGGATCGGAATTCTTCCTCTCTTCCCAGATCGGGTAGGATATTTCCTTGTACGGGGAGAATCGCGACGATGGGATAGGATTTCGAAATCGCGGAAAACCTCACGAGTTTGGAGTGTAACCTAAGTCCTTTGTCAGCGAGTTTTTTGTAGTTCGGCTTTTCCGGCTTTCCTTCCTTTTCGTTCAGGTAATCCTCATAGAGGTAATTCTCCCGGAATTCGTCCTCTTCCAGGAGCGCCGTCAAAAAATTCCCTTCCAGGAGGGATTCGGAGCTCAAGATCGGCCGCTCCAATACGGAAAGGGAAAGTCCGGAAGTGGAGGCGAAACTTTCCTTCAAAAATTCCCTTTGGTCCTTCAGCAAATTTTCCAGGTTTTTCCGAGCCGGAGCGGAAAAGGAGGAACGTTGGAACGTTTCTCCGAAGGATTTAAAGGCTCCGCTTGCGTACGTCTCCACTCCCACGCCGACCTTTTTTGCGGCGTCTCCGAAGAAGTAAGCCTCCGCAGAAGGGAGAGTCGGAAAGAATTCCGATGCGGAACTGGAATATCTTTCTTTGCAATAGGAAAGTAATAGAAGAGATTTTGTTCCTCCGCCGAGGGAATATCCCGCAGTCGTGATCCCTTTTTCGTTCAGGGCTTGGATGGATTTGCAGAGATTCCAGGTTTCTCCATAACCGTATTCGGGAGCTTCGAATAGAAAGGAAACCTTTTGCAATCCAGGGATCTTGGAAAGTGCACGCATCCAAAGGAGAAAATCCACAAAGAAAGGTTCTTCTCCGCCGGATACGAACATCTTTACGAACCAGGATTTTCTTTCATAAGAGAAAGAAGAGGGAACCTCCAAAAAGAAATGATTTCCGTTTCGAAAGCGGAAAAGAACCAATCTCCAGAATTGTAATAGAAGTCGGATCGGTAAAAAAACGAATGAAACGATGGAGAAAAACATGGGCGGTTCCTTTTGCCGACCAATGTATTTTCCGTGCGAAAGTAGAAAACGGATTTTTGCCCGTGGAAAACCGCTTTTCAGTCTAAGGTTCGGGAATTTCTCTGAACACGAAGAGGGTACTAGTTTGGACCATATCCGGATTCGAGGTGCGAGAGAACACAACTTAAAGGACGTCAGTCTGGACATTCCCAGGGACAAGCTAGTGGTGGTCACCGGTCTGTCCGGATCCGGAAAATCCTCTTTAGCTTTCGATACCATCTATGCGGAAGGGCAAAGAAGGTATGTGGAAAGTCTTTCCGCATACGCCCGGCAATTTTTGGGTCAAATGGAAAAGCCGGATCTCGATCTGATCGAAGGATTGTCTCCCGCGATTTCCATAGAACAAAAAACGACCCATCGAAATCCTCGGTCCACGGTCGGGACGGTCACCGAAATCTACGATTACTTGAGGCTTCTCTATGCAAGAATCGGAAAGCCCCATTGTCCGATATGCGGCACTCCGATCCAGTCCCTTTCGGTGGACCAGATCACCGAAAGAATCCTGTCTTATCCTGAGGGAACCAAGTTGCAGCTTCTTTCCCCGATCGTTTCCGGTAAAAAGGGGGAGCATAAGGATATTTTGGATAAAATCCGTAAAGACGGGTTCAATCGCGTGCGGATTAACGGGGAGATCCGTACCTTAGACGAAGAGATCGTGCTAAAGAAAAGTTTTAAGGCCACGATAGAGATAGTAGTCGACCGATTGGTGATGAAGGACGGGATCCGCTCCAGGTTGGCGGACTCCGTAGAAACCTCTCTCAAACAATCCGACGGAATTCTGATCGTGGACGACGGAAAGAAGGATCATATTTTTTCCCAAAAATTGTCCTGCCCGAATCACCCGGAGGAATCCCTTCCGGAACTTTCACCTAGATTATTCTCCTTTAATTCTCCGTACGGAGCTTGCGAAACCTGCGACGGATTGGGGAGTCTCCTCGAGTTCGACGAGGATCTTTTGGTGACGGATCCCGAACTCTCCCTGGTGGAAGGTTGTATCGAAGCATGGGCCGGGGCAAAGAGCAACAGCTATTGGTTTTTGACCACTGTCCATTCCATGGCAAAGACATTGAAGTTCGATTACAATACTCCTTGGAAAAAGTTGCCTGAGAAGGTGAAAAAGACGGTGCTTTACGGAGATCGTAACCTAAGGATCGATTACGATTTTAAAAAGGAGAACGCCCGCTACGAATTCAGCCGGGAATTCGAGGGAGTGATTCCGAATCTGAAACGAAGATACAAGGAATCTTCGGAGGCGAGAAGACAGATGTTGGAAGGATATATGACGAATCACGCCTGTCCTTCCTGTAACGGAAAACGTCTGAAACCGGTGACGCTGGCAGTCAAGGTAAACGATTTGAGCATAGACCGATTTTCCGCCTTCAGCGTGGAAAAAGCGTTAACGTTCGTGAAATCGATGAGATTGAAAGGAAGCGAGGAGGTCATTGCCAAACCCATTTTGAAGGAGATCCAACAAAGGCTGACCTTTTTGAACGACGTCGGGGTCGGTTATCTCAGTTTGGAGCGTTCTGCGGGTTCCTTGTCCGGAGGAGAAGCGCAAAGGATACGGTTAGCGACACAGATCGGTTCTAGATTGCAGGGAGTGTTGTACATTTTGGACGAGCCTTCCATCGGACTGCACCAGAGGGATAATACGAAGCTCATCAATACTCTTAAGGATTTGCGGGACCTCGGAAATACCGTTCTCGTGGTGGAGCACGATCAGGAAACCATGGAAGAGGCGGACTGGCTCATCGACATGGGACCCGGTGCGGGAGTTCATGGAGGAACGGTGGTCTGTGCAGGACCTCCTGCAGAAGTCGCCAAGAATAAGAATTCGTTAACCGGGAAATATCTTTCGGGAAAGGCGTTCATCCCGCTTCCGGAATCGGTTCGTCCCGGAAACGGAAAGAAACTCAAGATCCAGGGTGCTAAAGAGAACAATCTGAAAAACGTTACCTTGGACATTCCTCTCGGAAAATTGGTGTTGGTCACGGGTGTTTCCGGTTCCGGAAAATCCACTCTGATCAACGATATACTGTACAACGCGGCCGCCCACAAGGTGATGAAGATGCGCACCATCGCAGGAAAGCACGAAAAGATCACCGGCCTGGAAGAGATAGATAAGATCATCAATATCGACCAATCTCCTATCGGCAGGACTCCCCGTTCGAACCCGGCGACGTACACCGGGCTCTTTACCGTGGTTCGGGATATTTTTTCGGGTTTGGAGGATTCCAAGCTGAGAGGATACAGCCCCGGGCGTTTCAGCTTCAATGTGAGCGGAGGAAGGTGCGAAACCTGCGAGGGAGACGGAATCCTCAAGATCGAAATGCACTTTTTACCGGACGTATATGTGACCTGCGACGTATGCAAAGGAAAGAGATACAACCAGGAAACTCTGGAAGTGAAGTACAAGGGAAAGAATATCTACGAGATTCTGGAAATGACGGTGGAAGATTCCGTCAAGTTTTTCGAGAATATTCCCGCGTTGAAACGGAAACTCGAAACCTTGGACGAAGTGGGACTGGGTTACATTAAGTTGGGCCAACCTGCCACCACCTTCTCCGGCGGTGAGGCTCAAAGAATCAAACTGGCGACGGAACTTTCCAAGCGACCTACGGGTAAGACCTTATATATCTTGGACGAACCTACGACGGGACTCCATTTCGAAGACGTTCGGAATCTTATGACCGTACTCCACACGCTAGTGGATCGGGGAAATTCCATGATCGTGATCGAGCACAATCTGGACGTGATCAAGCAGGCGGACTGGATCATCGATATGGGGCCGGAGGGCGGAGAAGGCGGGGGGCAGGTCATTGCGGAAGGTACCCCTAAGGACGTAAGCAAAATCAAGGATTCCTTTACGGGCCAATATCTCCGGAAGGTTTTGGGTACGGACGGTAAAAAAGCCGGATAAGTGGTGGACCCTTTCGTAAGCGTACGGCAATTGGGGTTCTTAAGAGCTTATGCAAAAACTCCTAGAGAAGCTATCCTCCTTTCCTAAGGGGGAATTTCGTTCCGTATACAAACTATCCCTCCCGGAGATCGCGGATTCGGGTCTGCTTGAGGCCGTATCTAAAGGGGGCTTCCGGGAATTTCACAAAAAGCTAATTCTTCTTCCCGCCTTTCCTCATGGAATCGGCGTGGGCGTCGGGATCATGGCTCAAACGAACGTCGCGGGGAGGATTCTTCGCTTTGCCAGCGGCGAGGAGCCAGGGAGAAAATCTTCCTCGGAAACGAGAGAGCTTGCCTCCCGTTTATTGCAACGAATTTCCGGCGGTTTGGGAATCGTAGGCTTGGGAGTCAGCGAACCCGGTTGGCTTGGAAAGATCAGCAATTTAAAATCCTCTTCCAGAAGATTGGAGGACGGCTCCTTCGAATTGGATTTTTTCAAAGGTTTCGTTACCAATGGAGCGGATTCGGAAGGATTTTTAGTAGTCGCAAAAGGCCAAGAGGTTCCGTGCGGGGTCTTTTTCGTTCCTTCGAACCAACCCGGTCTAGTAGTGGAGGAATTCCATTTGGACTTTGCGCAAGAGGCGACCCATTGTAAGATCAAGGGAGAAAAGATTCGTGTCCCTGCGCATTATCTACTGTTCGAGGATTATTCCAAAATCGGACCGGATGTGCATCTCTCCGAAATGCTTTCCGCAGCAGTTCTTTTTTGCGGAGCGGTTCGTAAGATCGTAAGCGATTTGGGAGCTCGTTCCGACGCGAAGGAAAGTTCTTACGTTTTGGGGAGACTTTGGGATCTGAGCGGGCTTTTATTCTCGAAATGTCTGGAAATTTCCGCTAGAAAAGATGAGGATCCTCTTTTTAGAATCGAGGAAATCCATCCCTACGGTTATGAAACCGTGCTGGAGCTTTGCGGTTCCCTCTTAGATTCCCTGGACTTCCTGGACCGTAAAAAGGAATACCCCGATTTCGAGTTATTCTTCTCGATCCACCCCGCTAGAAGTCCAGTGTATCTGAAGAACCGGATCCGTCAAACCAGGGAGTGGAGAAAGTTCGGACGAATTTCCGATCAATGATGATGGTCCGGATGATCGTGGTTGTGGTGGCTGTGGCCCCATTCTTCCGGCTTCATTTCCTGTAGGGTCTTAACTAGAATCCCGTCCAGCTTTTCCGTTAGTTTGGGCTCTTCGAGTTGGAGATAGATCTGCTCGAATTTCCATTCCTCTCGAAGCATGCTATACGCCTCTTCTACGATCTTTTTGGGATCGGAGCCAGGATCGATCCCGAGACGGAAGGCGCAGGCTTGGATTCCCTTGGTTAGACTCCAGCTATGGAAAGTCAGGATGCTTTTGACTCCGGAAACCGATAGAACATCGCGTCGGAGGTGGTCCCATTCTTCGGGATTCGGAGACGCCTCCAAAAGAATAAGTAAACTTTCTTTGAAGATGGATCCTGCGGATTTGATGATGAGTATCGAGAGAAGGATACTGATGACCGGATCTATCCAATTCCAGTGCGTGTAGCGGATCAGTACCGCTCCGAGGAGTACGGCGACTGTGGCGAGCAAGTCGCTTAATACGTGGAGATAAGCGGATCTGAGATTAATATTGTCTCCCGCGACCCTTTTTAGGATTCCGACGGAGAGTAGATTGAACAGAATCGTGCCCAGACTAAAGGCGAACATCAGGTCCGGAGAGACGACCGTACCGGTATGTAGGCGGTCCCAGGCTTCGAATAGGATGAATGCGGAGATTCCGAAGATCAAAATGGAGTTTAGAAATGCCGTGATCACTTCCACCCGGAAATATCCGAAATTCATGGTTCGATTCGGTTTGCGATCGGCGAGCAGAACGGCGCTTAAACTCAGAAGGAACGCAAAGGAGTCCGAGACCACATGACCCGCATCCGCAAGGAGCGCTAGACTCTTGCTCGCGGAAGAGCCCCAGATTTCCCAAAAGAAGATTCCCAAGGACAAAAGAAGTGCGAGAAGTAAAGAGCCTACCGTTCCTTTTCGTTTGGGACGGAGAATCGTCTGTTTCAGAAACGGATCGGTGGAGAAAGCGTTTTTCGAGAGATGATCTTTCGACGAGGACGATTTGGTCATTTCCGAACCGTTCTTATTTACGCGGGACGACAACGATATCCACCCTACGGTTGAGCGCTTTGTTTTCGGGAGTATCGTTGGAAACGAGCGGTGCAAATTCTCCGTACCCTGCCGCAGAGAAATTCCGAGCGTCCAACTTTTTATCATCTAACAGGAAGCGAAGTACGGAAAGAGCCCGTTCCGTGGAAAGTTGCCAGTTATCCTGGAACTTCTTGGTCCGGATCGGCACATTGTCCGTATGTCCTTCCACCGTAATTATGTTTCCGGGGTAATTGGAAAGGATCTCCTTCACTTTGTCCAAGGCGGGAAGAATCTGTTTTTTTAAATCCGCCGATCCTGAATCAAAGGAGATTTGATCGTCCACGTTGATGATAAGACGTCCGGCAAATCTTTTGACTCGGATTTGTCCCTTCGAGATTTCTCCTTTCAGTTTTTCCTCCAGCTCGTCCGCTTGCTTTTTCAGGCGATCGTTCTCGTTCTTTTGGTTCTCGGACAAATCCTTGAGTTTCGCGATTTCGTCGTTCAAAGAAGCGATCCTTGCTTCCAATGAGGCGATCTTGGTCTCGTAGTCCTTTTTGAGATCCTCGGTTTTTTTGATGCAATCCCTCTTTTCCTGCTCCAAAGAGGACTTCAATTCGGAGATCAGGTCCTGGTACTTTTTGGATTGCTTGGCGTTTTCATCCAGGAGTTCCTTCTCCTTGTTGCTGCTTTTGGCCTTGAGGACGGCTATCTGATTTTCCAGGTTTTTGATCTGCTCTGCGTGTTGGTTTTTGTCCGTTTCCCGGAAGGACTTTTCGTTCGCGAGCTGTTCCTCCAAACTTTGGATCCGACCTTCCAGAGAGATTTTCTCCTTTTTGGAATTCTCGCTTTCGTTCCTGTAACGAGTCTTCAAGGAATCCAGTTCCAGCTCTAAGGCGACCTTTTCATTATAGAGTTTGTTGTATTCCCAAGGATAATAAATGACGTCGGCTTTCACCGGGAGGATGGAGACGGGTAGGAGAATCCAGAGAAAGATCGATTTTGCGCCGGAGATTTTCATATTGTTTTCGATGGACCTGGTTCCATTCTAAGCGGGCAAACGCCCAGTCAAATGAAAAACTCTCGGAAGAAAAATCGGAAAGTCATTGATGACTGGAAATCTTTTCGGAATCTGTCGGGAGAGGGGAGGTTCGGTCCAGATGGATGACAAACGCACTGCAAAGGATCCGGTTTCCGCAAAAGTCAACCTGCATTCCACGGACTGGCTGGAATCCCTCTCCGAAAGTATAGAATCCAAAGACAATTCCTACCTGCTCTCCTTTTTACAAGCAAACCACCCGGCGGATATCGCCGAGGTCCTGGAAAAATTGGACGAAGAGGAAGCGTTTTACGTTTTCCGACTTTGCGATTCCGAAATGCAATCCGCGATTCTCGTGGAATTCGACGAGGAACTGCAGGCAGATTTCATCTCTCGTTTGAACGTGCATGAAATTTCCCCCATCGTGGAAAATCTAGAGACGGACGAATTTACGAATCTGATCTCCGAGATCCCGAAGGAAAAGGCGGAAGAGATTCTGAACTCCTTGGATAGGGAGGATTCTTCCCAAATCCGGAAACAGTTGAATTTCAGGGAATACACCGCCGGTCGTTTAATGACCACGGAATTCGCAGCCGCGTATGAGACCGATACCGTCCGCAAGGCAATCATCAAACTGAGAAAAGTCGCAAAGGAAACGGACGATATCTATCTTCTCTATATAACGGACGAGGAAAATCACCTGAAAGGTTTCATCCGATTAAAGGATTTGTTTCTCGCTCCCCTAAACCAGAAAGTAGCGAAGCTAGTAAAGGAAGAAGTATTTTCGATCCATTACGACACGGATCAGGAAGAGGTAGCGCGGGTATTCCGGAAATACGACCTAGTCTCCGCTGCGGTTGTGGATGATTTGGACAGGATCATAGGAAGGATCACCGTCGACGACATTTTGGATATCGTTCAGGAGGAAGCTTCCGAGGATATCCTGCGGATGGGGGGAGTTTCCGAAGAGGAAAGATTGAATACTTCCATTTGGGATTCCATCCGCAGAAGGCTGATTTGGCTTGTGATCAATCTGGGAAACGCGGTGTTGGCCGCGTCCACGGTTTCGCTTTTCGAAGATACGATCCAATCGTTCGTACTATTGGCGGCATTGATGCCGATCGTCGCGGGAATGGGGGGAAATGCGGGAACGCAAGCCATCACGGTGGTAGTGCGTAATATCGCGACGGGAGATCTGAGTCCTAGAAATTGGGGTACGGGATTTCGAAAGGAATGTATCATAGGGGTGATCAACGGGATCACGATCGGTGCGATCGCCGGCGCCGCAGTGTATCTGTATTCCGGAAAATTGGCCTTGTCCTTGGTCATCTTTTTTGCCATGCTGGCGAATCTCATTATGGCCGCTTTGTTAGGCGCTTCGATCCCCATGCTTCTTCGCGTATTGGGAATCGACCCTGCGATCGCATCTTCCATTTTCGTGACGACTACGACGGACATTTTCGGATTTTTCTGCTTCTTAGGATTGGCCACATTATTTTTGGGTTATCTATGAGCGCGTTCCTTCGTCTTTATTTAAATATAGAAATGGATTGGGATTTTTCATGAGAGAAATAAACGGGAGGAGAGGAAAATCTCCTATTGCTGCTACATTCGTTTTTGCATCGGTCATTTTGCTTGCAGGTTGCGTTAGCGCTTCTAAACCGACGGGTGAGGATCTCAAATCGCAACCGTTGCCGAATCCTGCAGGCGAAC
The DNA here is from genome assembly GCF_004771275.1 of Leptospira fluminis. Lineage (GTDB taxonomy): Bacteria > Spirochaetota > Leptospiria > Leptospirales > Leptospiraceae > Leptospira_B > Leptospira_B fluminis. The sequence continues at coordinate 157,193 of NZ_RQEV01000018.1, forward strand.
TTGAGACCGTACTGGACGAGGAGGGGAACGAAGTAAAAATCACCACGAACGATCCCGCTTCCTTTCAAACGCTTTCCAAGGATTCGAGTGAATACTTTCGGGTCTATATCACGAGCGATCATTATAAGCTGCGCCAAATCCGCGGAGCGAAATTCATTCATAGAAAGGTCGATAAGGGCGGGGATGCACTCATCAGCGAGGAACTTGCCAAGTACAATCGGATTAATTTTACCGATGACGGGATCATTCTGGTGATCCTGAACGGTAACACCGGTGCAGTGGAAACGATCCGATTCAACACCAGAGTACCTAGAATCAACGACTTGGCGAAGGTGATCCAAAACGACGTGACTCGTTGGGCCATGGAACATTCCGAAGAAAAACCGGTGGTTACCAAATACCAAATCCACTACACGATCCGACTGGAAAATCGGAGTGGGACAACGAGAGATAAGGTGAAAGAAGACTTAAAGAGGGAAGTTCGAAAATAAGGATTTCCCCAGTACAATCCTAACAAAGGAGAAGCGGCGGAGAACGAAAAGGCCGAGAGCCTTCCACTAAAAACGGAATACTATCATAAGATCACTGAATTCTTCTTAGATACCTTCTACCCAAAGTTCTGCCCGAGCTGTAAGATCCAATTAACGAAGAAAATCGCAACGAGAGACTACCTCATCCGCTGCGAAGAATGCCACTACCTCACATCAAGACTCTCATACACTCCCCTCCACCATTTTAAACTGCCTCTGTGGGTATTCGGATACGTGCTGGAAGAAGCATACCTCCAAAGCCCGAAAGTTCTCACTGCCTCCGCGATTCAGAAGAAAACGGGAATCTCTTACAAAACGGCGCTACTTCTAAAACGCAGAATCCAAATCTTCGCGAGTGAACAGAAAGAGAACGTAAGAGACATGCTGTATTCAAAATTGCAGACGGAGAGTGAATTAGAATTTTTGAGAGAAAACCGGCGCATTGAATTTCCAAAACGATCTTTACCCCTGCAAAAGGTTCCAAACGGGAAGGGAGTTTATCTCTTCTTCGAGGGACTTAGGGGAAAACAGGCAACTTGTAGAAGAAGGAGAAAGTTTAAAAGTCGAATAGGTCTTTGGGTTTGACGCCGAGGCGAAGTGCTATGTGGATCAGAGAATGTATCGTTGCGTTCGAGATTCCTCTTTCGATATCTGTAAACGTCTTGTACGGAATTCCGTAAGCTCCGTCTTCCATATCTTCCTGAGTTAACCCTTTCTCAGTGCGGAGTTCTTTAATTCTAAGCCCTAATTTTTTCCTGAACGACTTTTTATAAGTCTCGATATCCACCGAGAAAACTTAATAAGGACTTTACAAAAAATACAGATGGTATACCATCTGCGTCGGGTTTATTTACCGTTTCCCGCTTCTATTTCGAATTTTCTTCGAATTTGACAAGGCCGAAGGCGTATTTTGACCCCTAAAATCAAATTTGGAGTAAGGAATGAAATCAAAGGGAGTTGGCTATCTATTCCAGTTCGTTGGAATCTTCGGAGTTCTATCTTTCTTTGGCAACTGCACGAATTTTCCGTTACGAGTAAGGAATACTCTTATGGAAAACGGGAATTCCATAGAAGCCTGCCTTGATTATCTATCAGGAAAGAAAACTTTCTTGAATACGGTGTTAGCATCCTTGTCGGTCGAGGATCAAAATTTAATCCAAAAAGGAGGACAGAAAATAAAGGTCTCTGTGCCTACCTTTTCGTTTAACCAGTATTATGGTCTGGGAAGAATCGCCTACGAGTTTCCGGAAGAAAAAGAACTGAGTGTATCCGAGATTTTAGAATGGAAATGCGCAGAGCATCTACGTTCACAATCAGAGGGAATTTTTCAAGATGCAGAATACATGTTCATAATGAATCCGAATAATATCCCTGTGATCTACAAAAGAGTAAAAGAGGCGACGGATTTATACACAAAAGTAGGTGCTTTAGTGCTTCCAAAATCTGATTTCGTTCGGAGAAATTTGTATCTTCCAATGATTTTCGGAATGAGTCGGGCCAACAGGAGTTATATCTTTGCATGTGACTTTTTGGAAGCAGCCGATAAGGTTGCACTTCCGGCATCGCTTAAGACTGTAGATGCGAATCTAAAAGCAGCGTTTCTGTCCAGTTCCTATATGATCGGAGATATACAGAGAAGGTCGCTTTGCAAAGCCCAGTATAAGTATAATTAAACTTTAAGGATTGTAAAGGGAATCGAGTGTGGGAAGCGTCTATTTCGTTCTTTTTGCTTTTATCCTTCTTTTCCATTGCCACCGGACGGATCTGAAAGGGGATCTTGTCCGGAATGCGGTCCTCAGATCGGAAACCCTCGCAGAAGATACAAACTGTCCGTGGGGCCTACCGATTCATACAATGACGATTGCAGGAATCGAGGAAAAAGTTATCCAAAGAGAAGGATACACTTTGCAACATAGCTCGTTATATAAGTCAGCTCTGTGGGTTTGCGAAGAGATCCGATCGGAAGAATTAACCGGTCCTACAAAGAGAAAGAATCGATTTTTACCTGACCCTGAATTGGAAAAGGGAAAGCGGGCAGAGAATTCGGATTATACAAATTCCGGATACGATCGAGGGCATTTAGCGGCGGCGGACAATTATAAATCCAGCCAAAGGCTAAACGACGAAACGTTCTATCTATCCAACATAGCCCCTCAGATTCATTCCTTCAATGCTGGAATCTGGAAAAGGTTAGAAGACGGGTCTAGAAACTGGGCGCGCAAATACGGATCTGTCTATGTAATTACAGGAAGCCTCTTTCAAGATGAACGGACTATCGGAGAGAATGAAGTTCGCGTCCCGACTCACTTTTTTAAGATCGTAATCCTTAAAAAGGGCGAAGATGAAATAGAAGGAGGAGTGTTCACCTTCCCTCATCAAAAGGCAGCACCCGGAACCAAATTGAAAGGAGCACTATATCCTCTATCTTGGGTGGAAGAAAGATCGAATCTTCGTTTCTTTCCTGCAAGAGGAAACTCAGATACGGAAATATTGCCTTTGCCTGATCTGTACGAAGAGTGAAGCTTTTTAGAAAATCGGCTTCGATTTCTTCTCGATTCAAATTCTCAGAAATTCGAATGTCGAATCCGATAGTAAAAAGACGAATTTCGGGCGTTCCTAAGTTGCCTGTTCTTTAATGGATTTCCAGAAATCGGTAATGGGACTTATCTAGTAGTCCCAAAGGGCGAAAATTTCTCGCCTGATCTTGATGCCTGTTT
>NZ_RQEV01000016.1 GCF_004771275.1 Leptospira fluminis
TCGCAGGTTAGAGCGCGGCCATTCTCTGAAATTATTTCCCGGGCTAGCGATCGAAGGAGAAAGCTCCGAGATCACGCCGAAGTTCGATCGGATAAATTTAAGTACAACGATCAAATTCCGACTGATCAAGCGATTCGTTAGCCTGGCTTCGAAGGCCAGAAATCGTTAATCGAAATGAAAAGAGGTCTATTGTTTCCAGACCCTATCGAAGGCTTTTTGGCTGATGTTCTTTGCGGTAGTTGCGGAAACTCCGAAGGCTTTCAGAACCAAAGCGATCATATCGACGTCATGCGATTTGTTTTTGGCTCTACCTTCCAAAATATTTCTGATCCCGTAATGCAATGCGCCCACGTAGAGTCCTAAGGCGGCTTCCTCGAACTCGATCGTAAACCTTCCCGCTTTAATCGCCTTCTGCATATCTTTTAAAGGTTGAGCGCGAAGAAGTTCGCTCATTCTAGGAGCAGCCGCTGCGACTCTGATCAAAGCCCAGCCCCAATCCGCGTCGTTTCTCGCTTTTTTTAAAAAAAGCATCCCCCCTAAGGCCATTCGTTCCGCGCCGTCCGCGATATCCGGCATTAACTGAACCGCTTCCGAGACCAGGGACTCCGCCAGAGTGAATGCAGATGCCTCTAGCAACTCTTCTTTCGTCTTGAAATAATTGTAAAAAGTACCGTTTGCGACCTCCGCTTCCGCGGAGACTTCCGCGATGGACGTTTCCCCCGCATCCTTTACCGCGAACAATCTTAAAGCGGCATTCATAATTTGAGCTCGTGTTCTTTCCCGCTTCGGAAGTAATACTTTTCTACGTTTCGCGATAGCCATTCCCTACCATTACCTTCTTAAGAACAGTCGGAGCAACTACAATATTGAGAACAATCTCATTTATTGATTGTTTTATATCATCCGAAATTCTCCTCTTGGATTATGGATTCACTTTCTTATAATACTCCAGGATTGCTTTTTCCGGCGATTTCGCTCTTAATGTTGGCCTTTACGAATCGATTCTTCGGACTCGCCTCTCTTGCGCGCCAACTTCTGGAAAAATATCGGGAAACCGAAGAAGCGCTGCTCGTCGCTCAAGTGCGGAATTTAAGATTTCGGATTTCACTCGTACGATTCTCCCAATCTTTCGGAATCCTCAGCTTAATCTGCTGCACTTTATCCATCGGACTCGTCTTTTTTCAGAATCTTGCGGCTTGGCTATTCTTCGGAGCCTCTTTACTATTCATGATCTTGTCCTTGGTCTATTCATTACTCGAAATTCATCTCTCGACCCAGGCTCTAAAAATAGAAATAGAGGCCGTATTAAAGGAAAATTTATACCGATAATCTCCGATTTTAGTTGACTTAAATATCATTTTTGATAATTCTCTCATTTATAAAATATTTACTTTCTTCGATATGCGAGAAAGTGAAAAGTAGGTCGATGAACAAAGCGTAGAAAATTACGCTCCTAAGATCGGATACAGGAATAAGGAATGGCGAAAAATTATATTCGATTTCAAAGGAAAAACCAAATCGATTGGGGATTTTACGAGAACGGATCCTTGGCTCCTTTGGAATTCGGGGATGTAAGCACGGCGGAATTTTTAAAATCCGTTCGGCGAGGTCGAAAAAATAAACCGGGAACCAAGCTACCCTTAGAACGGATCCTTGTCCTTTCACCGATCACGGCTCCGTGTCAGATCATCTGCCAAGGCGCGAATTATAGACAACATTTGATCGAATCCGGATTAAAACCGAACGATAAAACGTACAATCTGTTTTTCACGAAGTCGGACGCTTCCCTATCTCCCCCCGTGGGCAATATCGTCCGACCTAAACATGTGAAACTGTTGGACTATGAAATAGAACTAGGGTTAGTCTTCGGTAAAAGGATCGATTCCCTGTCCAAGCCGACTCGGGAAAATGCTTCCCAATCGATAGCGGCGTTTTTTATGGCGAACGATGTCTCCGCAAGGGACGTCCAGCTTCCCCAACTCCAATGGTATAAAGGAAAATCCTACAGAACTTTTTTGCCCGCCGGACCGATACTCGCGGTATTAGAGCCTGGTGATTTCGAACTTTTAGAGAACTTGAAACTGACCTTAACGGTAAACGGCGAAATTAGGCAACAAGACATCGCATCCAATTTGGTTCACAAGCCTATAGAAACGATCGTTGAACTATCCCAATTTTGTAATATAAATCCAGGGGACGTTTTACTTACCGGCACACCTTCCGGATGTGCCTTACGAGCGCCCGGAAAATTTGTCCAGAAGATCGGAGGACTCTTGTCCGAAAGGAGAAAATGGGAACTCTTCGTAAAAGGCCAATCCAAACGAAGAGAGTATCTGCAACCGAAAGATACGATCCGATCTTCCATCAGAACTGATGATCGCAAAATAGACTTAGGGGAACAAATCCTGAACGTCGTCCAGGAATCGTAAAATAGTTAGTTTATCTTCTTCCGCCCTCATGAGGGCTCCGTTTTTGAAAATTGCTTGGTCACAATCCTAGGACGGGAAGGAGAACTTTTCCTTATATTAGTAAGTGCGAAATATTCTGGACGTTATCTATCGTTAATAGAAAATAAAGAATATTTTCAGTATGAAAAATTTATCCTTAAAAAGAGTCAAATGGGTGAATGCTTTTCTACTGTGCGTTTGTCCGTTATTGATTCTTTTCTCGACTGTAAGAGCTGGAGAGGATATCGATCCTGAGATTCCCCCGATGCTGGATTCCGCATTTCCTAAATTGGCAAATACAGGAAAATCTTTTAAAGATTTTGTTCCGAAGGGCTGGATGATTGAATGCCAGCAAACCGGTGATATCAGTAAGGATCAAATTCCGGATTTGATTCTCATACTGCACCAAAATGACAGCAAAAAAAGGATTGAGAATCGAAGTGGAATAGGTGTGGAGACGATGAATTCAAATCCCCGCATTTTGGTCGTTGCACTTGGGCTTCCGAATCAAAGAGGATTTAGATTAGAAGTGCAAAACCATTCTTTCATACCTCGACACACGATCCCGACGATAAACGACCCTCTTTCATCCTGCCCCAAAATAAATAAAGGAACTCTGCACATTACTCTTGGATATTGGGCTAATGCCGGTACATGGAGCACTTGGAAGTATACTTATATTTTTTGGTACCAAGACTCCGCTTTAAGACTCATCGGTTACGAGTACAATAGCGCCCAACGGAATACCGGCGAATTGAATTCAAAAAGCGTCAATTATTTAACATGTAAAATTAAGAAATCAAAGAGTACGAAGGGGAATGTGAAAAAGGATGAGACTTGGTCCAAGCTGCCGAATTGCACATTAAAAATGATCGATGACATCGTCGACGGATTGAATTTTGAACAATCGAATCAAGAATGAGAAATTACGCCGGAACAGAAAGGCGGAAGATATATAATATTTTACGCATATATTTCTCCGAAGAAATGTCGAAAAAACACAAAACGTCACGTGAGTTCTTCTGCCAATCCGATGAGAATTCCTTCTGGTCCACGAATGTAGCAGAGCCGATACGCATTTTCGTATTGAACCACTTCTCCGACCAACTCCGCTCCGTACTTGCCGAGCCGGGCAAGCATCTCATCAATGTTATCCACCGTGAACATAACACGTAGGTAACCCAAAGCATTCACGGGAGCATTCCTGTGGTCGGCGACTGGTGCGGGCGCGAGAAATCGGGAGAGCTCAAGCCGGTTGTTACCATCAGGAGTGACCATCATAGCGATCTCGACACGCTGGGAGACCAGTCCGGTGACTCGCCCGGCCCATTCCCCTTCGATCACTGCTCTTCCTTCGAGTTCCAAGCCCAGCTCGGAAAAGAAAGAGACGACCTCATCAAGGGATTCCACCACGATACCTACATTGTGCATTCGCAGGAATTTGTTTTTTGCCATAAGTATCTTCTTCTTGTGAATTAAAGAGAGCGTTGTTCCTGCAGCAAGCACATTTACTATCATAAGGTTTTCAAACAGATCAAGCTGTGAACTTCGAAATTTTTTAACTCTTTTAACTTCCCCCTGTCAACATACTTTTTCGTTCCCCATTTCGTAGAGGAAACATGATTGGAAGATTAAAGTGCTTCCCTGAACTGTATGGAACGGCGTACTGTCTCGAAGCAGGACATCCGTGACCGATAAACCTGACTGAGGAAGACTCTAAATGAGAAAGATCAAAATCATGGAGCATATCTCGCTGGACGGTGTCATCCAACACGAAAACGGCGAAGGCTTCGAACATGGCGGATGGACGGGGCCATATCGTACTCCCGCCGGGTTAGAGGCGGTCGTCGAGGCGCAGGGTAATACCTTCGATCTCCTGCTTGGTCGCCGAACATATGATGCCTGGGCAGACTTCTGGCCGAAGGCCGGCAATAGTCCCATGGCGAACTCTTTGAACGCAGCTACGAAATACGTCGCCACTCACAGGCCTGGCAGCCTCGAATGGGGCCCTGTTCGAGATTTAGGCGGAGACATCCTTGCAGGCATTCGCGACCTCAAGACAGCAGAAGGCTCTGACCTGATCGTCTGGGGAAGTTCCACGCTGACATCCTTGTTGCTTGACCAGGGATTGGTCGACGAGGTTGTACTGATCGTCTACCCGGTCTTGTTGGGCCGGGGGAAACGTCTTTTTTCGGAAAAGACATACCCGCGCGAACTGGAATTCGTCAGCACAAAGGTTACTCCCACAGGCGTTTTCATCAACACATATCGCCACGTTGGATCGTTGCGAGCCGGCCAGTCTTAGTGCAAAGATGCATCCTGTTTAGTATATTAGAAATTCCTTCCGGACCGACAGTGATACTCTGCGGCCTGATAAAATCATTTTACAAGGCTCCCGGACTTTCTGTCCGAGAACGATCCTGCTCGCGATAGATTATCCGCGGATGAGTCGAGCACGGCGCATGCGCATGCCATCCTTAAAATTGAGCCCCAACAAGATGAATTGTACGATACCTCCGCAGAGTTCGGCAACCTGAACGATATAGAAAATTATATCCAATTCACCTCGGCCCGCCTTATAATTTAGGAGGAAGGCTGACGGTAGCATAATTAGCACGCCATTAATGGCCGTGAAGGCCATTCTTTTTTTCTTTTTCGTGACTAGTCCCTTTGCCCCAGGTTTACTTAGCGCCACACCGGAGCCTCCTGCGATTGCCAGACAAGGCACCAGAATCAGCAAACCATAGATGAGATATTGCTTAACTAGCGCCACTGAATTTCGATCCATTACGAGCTCTGAAATAACAGTCGAAGTCCAAAAGGTGAAAATCAAAATCATGGCAATCGTACCCGCAAGGGCATGTATCATATGTTTCATAAGTATGCTCCTCGTCCTTTCTACTTCTTCGTTAAGACGATATGAAATTTTAACGCAACCTCGCTCTTTATCGGGTTAATGAGGCTGCTATAGACCATACCGAAATCTTTCTGCTGAAGAGTTGTTTCGCCGACAAGAACCAAATCCGATGTATCCTTTTTCCTCTGTAGATCCAGGTCGAGTGGCCTCTCGACACCGTGCAGAGACAGACGACCCTTGATTGCCAAAGTATCACCGGTCAATCGAACACTATCAATGTGGTAGATCGCCTCGGGAAATTTAGCGATATCGAAGAATTCCGGGTCTGCCAGATGATTGTCGCGCTTCTCGCTGCCGGAGTTCACCGAGCAACCGGACGATTACTTTACCTTGGCCGCTAAAATCATCGTTAATTTTTCCCTCAAATCGCCACGACGAAAACCGCCCATCGACATTGTGGATGCGGCTATAAGCGGTGAAATCGAGGTGCGATTTCTGCAAATCAACGGTCAATTCGGCATGAACCGGTCCAATTGCAAAGAACCCGCCTACAATAGCCACCCCTAGCAGCTTATTTCTCATAAATTTTATCAACATAAACCCTCCTTTTGGTTTTCAATACGAACCCTCTTTGTTGACTTGTATAGACAGCATTGCACCAATATGACAGCATACTGTCAATATAATTTCGAGGTATTTTTAACCATGCCGACCTATAATCATACTGAAGAAGGACAGATCTTCACCGATCTTGTGATAGAGATTTTTCGAATCAATGGCCGTCTAGTAGCCTATGGCGACGATTTAACCGCCCCTTCCGGCCTAACCAGTGCAAGATGGCAGGTATTGGGCGCCCTAGCTGAGGGCCCGGCGCCTGCTGCACATATTGCCAGAAAGATGGGCTTAGCCCGCCAAAGCGTGCAAAGGCTTGCCGATATCCTGATTAAAGACGGCTTTGTTTTAAGCGGAGAGAACCCGCACCACCGCAAAGCTCATCTTTTGAGATTAAGCCCGCATGGAGCAGAACGGTCCGAAAATCTCAAGTTAGCCTGGTCAGAGATAGCAAATGAAATAGCGCAAGGCTTTTCGGCCAAACAACTAAACCAGACATTATCGATCATACGCAAACTCAGCGAAAGAATTCCGACGATGAATAGATAATGTCCCTAAAGACTCGGCGCGAGACTTGCTCAACAAGTCGAATGACAAAACGAAATTTGGCGCCGCTGAAGCGATCTCGAAGTATTGGGTTTGAAGCGTTTCGCGCATGCTGAAGAGATCATCTGCTTTGTGGCGGGACATCACGATTACTAAGCAAGAGAGGATGAAATTTTTCCAAATCAACGGGTTTGGTGCGCCTTTCTATCACTGCTGGGAATCGGCGTAGTTTCTCGATAGGGCGTATCGGACGCCTCTCAAATCCTCCACCACAATTTGGGCAGACATTCTGTAAAACCGATGTAACGCAGTCTTGACAAAAGGTACATTCAAAAGAGCAAATGAAAGCATCAAGGCTTTCATTCGGGAGAGGTTTTGCACAATTCTCACAAACGGGTCGGAGCTCTAACATAGCATTTACTTTTTGTAAATCGCTCCTTATCTTTGCAAGAAAAAGTCATGAATTGTATAGGAATCCTATGAAGTTGGGAACTGATCTGTTCGGTTTTCTTCGAGCCAAACTGTCGAATAATGACCGAGGCTCGGGGACGCTTCCTAATTGATTAATTGACTCGTATAGAAAATCCACAATATAGTCTGCCGTTTCGTAGAGATTTCCCTTTGTTATTAGAGAGTTCGGGATCCTAACAATACATGCTAAGCGAAGGGCATCGTAAGAGACTCTATCCCTGGAGTAACATAGGGCGATCCAGATACGATGAACAAAACTAATCCATTGTACTTACTAACGTTAATTTTTTGAGCAGCCCCTTGAACTTATTATATTTTTGAATAAAAAAGAATCGAATTTACTTTTGGAAAATCGGAAGAATTCTAAATCCGAATTTTTGAAATGAAGACAGGGCTTTGGAAATTGAGTTTAGGGGGAATCGCGTGCATCTTTCCTTTGATCTATTTTCTTCCTAACGTTTCGAACGGAATCTTGGAGACGGACCGGAAAATTCCCTCCTTTCCATTAACTCGACCGGAGGAAAACTCCGCTTCGGACATTCGAGATGTCCTAATCGGACAGGAGAATCTCGTTTATTTCGGCTATTTAAATTGCAAATCGGTATGCCACGGAAGTTTGATGAAATTGAAAAACATTCTATCAAAAAGAACGGACCTGCATTTCGTCTTTATCACCCTAGATCCGGAAAACGATACCCAAGAACGTTTCCAGGAATACTTTTCCGAAGTAAAACCGAAATCGGTTCTTATACGCCCTGAATCAATGGAGCGCGCCTTCGAGCTCGCCCGACTTTTCGGGGTCCAAGCGTTTCTCGTCGATCGGGAAAAAAATATTGATCATTCCGATTCGGTAATATGGGTAAATTCGGAAGGCAGAATAAGAGGCTTATTTTTCGAATTCAACAAACAATGGAATCCGGAAAAAGAAAAGGAATTCATAAGAATAGCGAAGGGTCATCCGAACTGATGAAGAATGTATAGCGAAGCATTGAGCGATGGATTCGCAAATGAAAGGATGAAATCCTTACTTTATAGGCTCTGAGGTAAAATTTTTCCATGTTCGATAGAATACATGAATACTTCTTATTCGATCAACCCTCGTCCCTCTTAGCTAGCTCTTATGATCCGGTGCTGGTCGGTCTATCCGTCTTGGTTGCGATCTTTTCCTCTTACATCGCCTTGAGAATGGTAGGCCAGACCGTTCCGGAGTCTTTTCCTCCTTGGAGCAAGTATCTGATTCTAGTCGCGGCGAGTTTTGCCTTAGGGTGCGGAGTCTGGTCAATGCATTTTATCGGAATGCTCTCTTTCAGGCTTTGTACGACCGTAACGTACGATCGCACTCTTACGATTCTCTCCATTCTTCCGAGTATCGTTGCTTCTACCGTCGCTTTAGCTTACGTAAGTCGCTCTAAACTCAGGATATTGGAGCTGATCATCGGAGGAATACTGGTCGGCTCAGGAATCGGATCCATGCATTATACGGGGATGGCAGCGATGCGTATGAACGCTTCGCTACGATACGATCCCTGGGTCTTTTCCTTGTCGATCTTAGTCGCGGTCGTACTGGCGATCGTTTCCCTTTGGGTCCGCTTCGGATTGCAAGGATTGAGACTAGGTTCTCATTGGCCCACTCTCATATCCGGATCCGTCATGGGCGTGGCAATTTCCGGAATGCACTACACCGGAATGGCAGCCGCCCGCTTTATAGGAATCCAGGAAACCCTTTCTCCGAACGACCAGACGGATCCAACATTTCTCGCCTTGTCCGTATCGATCATCACCGTCGGCTTTACGATTTTTACGTTCTCTGTGAATGCCTTCTTCAGATACCGGAAACTAGTAAACAACCTCAAAATAAGCGAAGCTCGCACTAGAGCCATCATTTCCACCGCCGTAGACGGAGTCATCACGGTCGATATCCGAGGTAAAATCATAGACTTCAATAAATCTGCCGAATGCATCTTCGGATATACGAACTCGGAGTTGTTCGGTAAGAATATCTGGGAGCTCATGCCGGAGCCGTATTATTCCGGAAACGGCGGAAATCTAAAGAATTATATCAGGACAGGAACCTCGAGAATTATCGGAACGGGCAGGGAGGCCTTAGGACGAAAAAAAGACGGCTCCATTTTTCCCCTGAGATTGGCCATCGGACAGGTAAAGCTTCCCGGCGAAGTCTTATTCGTAAGTTTCATAACGGACATTAGCGAAAGAAAAATGATCGAAACCGCTCTCAAGCAAAGCGAGCAGCAGGTAAGGTCTCTCATCCAAAACATTCCCGGGATTACTTATCGATGCCTGTTCAACGAAGATTGGACCAGCTTGTACATGAGCGATGCGGTGGAGGCATTGACCGGATACCCGGTTTCGGACTTTTCTCCTCCGAATCCGATCCGCTCCTTCAACGACATCATCCATCCTCACGATCGGAGAGATCTTTTTCTTGCAGTTCAGAGAGCCGTGCGGGAAAAAAAGGCCTTCGTTTTGGAATACAGGATCATACATAGAAACGGAGAGATCAAATGGTTCTGGGAAAACGGAAGCGCCGTCTTCGACAATAACGGCGACGTTCTTTTTCTAGGCGGGGTGATCTTGGACATCACGGAAAGGCATAATATGGAAGAAGACCTACGGTTATCCAAGGAAAAGGCCGAACTCGCCGCCGTAACAAAGACTTCTTTCTTAGCGAACATGAGCCACGAAATCCGGACACCGATGAATTCCATTCTCGGTTTTACGGAAGTACTTCTCTCCGGAAAACTGGAGAAGCACCAAAGAAATCATCTGGAAACGGTAAAAGGTTCGGCGAAGTCTCTATTAAGACTTTTGAATGATATCTTAAATACGGCTAAGTTGGAAAAAGGAGCGGTGGAACTTGAATCCGTCGGCTTCTCCCTTTTCCGGCTGATCGGAGAACTCAAATCCTTTTTAGGAATGAGCGCGATCAAAAAGAACCTGGATTTCGAGGTGGTCCAGGATCCGAAACTTTCGGAATTCTATCTGGGAGATTCGCTCAGGATCCGACAGATCCTTATCAATCTGATCGGAAATGCGATCAAATTCACTGACAAAGGAAAGGTGACTCTCAGGATCGAAAAAGCGGGAAGCGAACTTTATTTCTCCGTAATAGACACAGGCATCGGAATCCAGGCAGACCGATTGGAGAAAATATTCGAACCTTTTACGCAAGCGGACATCTCTACAACCAGACGATTCGGAGGAACCGGACTAGGAACCACTATTTGCAAACAATTGACCGAACTTATGGGAGGCCGCATTTGGGCCGAAAGTAGATTGGGAGAAGGAAGCGCATTTCATGTAATACTCCCCTTGCAAAAAATCGAAAATCTTAGAACGGAAACGAAGATCGCCATCCGCCGAAATCTTCCTTCTTTGAAGATCCTGGTCGTAGATGATATCGAGCAGAATACCGAGTTGGTTGAATTGCTCCTAAAAAACGAAGGGCATTCGGTATCCGCAGCTTACAACGGGAAAGAAGCCATTCGTAAAGTACAATCGAATGAATTCGATCTGATCCTAATGGACGTACAAATGCCGATACTGGACGGACTACAAGCGACCAGGGCCATCCGACAGCACGAAACGGATGAAAATCTTCCTCGAACTCCGATCCTGGCTCTGACTGCAAGCGTCTTCGAGGAAGATAAAAATTCCGCTAAAGCCGCAGGTATGGACGGTTTTATATCTAAACCGATCGAATTCAACCAGATGATGGAGGAAATCAAAAGAGTACTCAATCTCTCCGGTTCGTCTTTGCAAAGTTCGCCGAATGTCTTAAAAAAAGACTCCGAAATCCCTCGGGATACCGAACGAATCGGAGAATTGATCCGCCTCATTTTAGATTCCTTTCAAAGAGGCTCGATCGAAGAAACTCGTTTAAACGAACTTCTTTCTCTCCTCGCAAGCGAAGTCGAAGAGAAACAAATCGAAAGCCTACTATCTAAAATTGAGCAATTCGAATTCGAAGCGGCCCAAACGATCCTAAAAGAAATCGCCCGGACGCTCGGGATTTCCGGAGTGTAAGACAAAAATGGTTCATGGCATAGACTCTAGGCCGAAAATACTGATCGTGGATGACGAGGCGGCGAATCTACAGGTCCTGAAACAAATTCTACAGGACGACTATAAACTGTTGTTCGCTAAGGATGGGGTAAAAGGGATCGAGCTAGCGTTGTCCGAAAATCCGAATCTGATTCTTCTGGACGTTATGATGCCGGAAATGACCGGCTACGAAGTCTGCAAGATTCTGAGAAAAAATCCGAAGAGTTCCCGAATTCCGATTATTTTCGTAACCGCGATGGTGGACGAAGAAGACGAAGCGGGAGGATTTGAAGCGGGGGCCGTGGACTATATCACAAAGCCGGTCAGTCCCTCGATCGTAAAGGCAAGAGTTCGAACCCACCTTTCTTTGGTACGCAACGAAGAATTGAGGGAAACGAGATTGCAGATCATACAACGACTCGGGCTCGCAGCGGAATATAAGGATAACGAAACCGGATTGCATGTCATTCGAATGAGCCATTACTCCCGGACTCTTTCTTTGGCATTGGGGTTCTCTTTGGAATGCGCCGAAGATTTACTTCATGCTTCCCCTATGCACGATATCGGCAAGATCGGAATTCCGGATGGAATATTACAAAAACCGGGTAAACTTACGCCGGAAGAATGGGAAATAATGAAAAAACATCCGACGATCGGCGCGGAAATCATCGGAGATCACAACTCATCCCTTTTACAATTGGCCAAAAGTATCGCCCTCAATCACCACGAAAAATGGGACGGATCCGGATATCCCAGCGGATTGACAGGGGACGAGATCCCGATCGAGGCGAGAATTGTCGCCTTAGCGGACGTATTCGACGCTTTGACTACGGAAAGACCTTATAAAAAAGCTTGGGAAATTTCGGATGCCATTCAGTATATCAATAATGAATCGGGAAAACATTTCGATCCGTCTATTGTGCCTATCTTTCTGGACCAAATGCCCGAAATTTTAGAAATCAGAGAGCGCTGGGCGGAAAAATAACCGCCTTTATCGGATCTTCAACAAAAAATACCTATCTTAAAATATCGTTCAATAAGCGACCTAACATCTGGTCCTGGGTTTGAACGGTTTTTTGGTTCGCTTCGTAGGAACGGTTCACTTCGATCATCTCCACCATTTCGGTAACGACGCTTACGTTAGACGCTTCCAGATACCCCTGCAGTACGTTCGGTTCGTCCTTCTCTTCGAAGGGCATCGGCTCTCCGGACTCGGGCGTATCGGAATAAAAGGAATCCCCTTCCTTGTCCAAATGTCTCGGATTTTCCACGGTCCGTATCTTGATCTTATCCAACAACACCGGAGTTTCGAATCTGTTCTTGTCTATGGAAGTGGAATTGACAGGATCGTTTCCGATTTCTCCGTTGATCCACACCTCACCGTTTTCCCGAATAATGAAATTTCCTCTGGCGACTTTGATGGGACCGTTCTCCCCCATCAACGGAAATCCCTGAGGGGTGACGAGATATCCGTTCGTATCAAGAACGAAAGCTCCGGAACGGGAAAGTCTTTCCCCCCGGTTCGTAAGCACGCTGAAAAATGCGGGGTGTTCGTTCCCGGGGCGATCCTGAAGCATAAGATCGAAAGGATTGTCCGTTTTTTTTACGGCTCCCTGTTCGAACCGCGTATAAACTTCGTTTACTTCTCCGCCTAATCCTAGTTTACCGATTACGGGCGCGGTATCGAAGGATCCCATCGGAACCTTGCCCACTCCGTCTTCGTTATATCTATGGAGCAATAACTCGGGAAAGGTTTTGAATACCGTGGTATCTCTCTTATATGCGGTCTTATCCACGTTGGCCAAATTGTTGGAGATCACATCCATTCTCGTCTGCTGGATGGTCATCCCGTTGGACCCGGTATATAATCCTCTTAGCATACCTTTTTCCCCCGTTCTACTTCCGTAATATACATCGGTATTTTTCGGAATTCCGAAAGAGGGATTTTGTCCCATATAGAAAAAACCTTTGACAGTCCTTTGTCTCGCAAGGATATCTATCCGTTAAATGAAAACGAAAGGGTACTTTCTTTCCGTCGGGGCAGGCAGAAACCAATTACCCTTAATCCGAGCTTGTAGGGATTTGGGTCTCGAAGTCATCTCCGTCGATCGAGACGACCGGGCTCCAGGCTTCGCTTTGTCCAACCTCAAAATCATAGAATCCGCCTACGAATATCGCAAAATCCATAAATTGGTTTCGGAAAACCCTCTTCCCATTCCGATTCTCGGGGTCGGCACCCGGTCCTACGGAAAAGCGACTTATACCACTGCGTATCTTGCCGAAAAGCTGAAGTTGCGGTACGCGAGTACGGAATCGGTATCCCTTTTTTCGGACAAGCGTGTCCTAAAATCCGTTGCAAGAGAGAAAGGGATCCGTGTTCCGAACGAAATTCCCTTTTCGGAAGGGAAGGCAAAGGAAAAGTCCTTTCCTTTCCCATGGATCCTGAAGCCGAGCCAAGGCAGCGGCAAACAAGGAATCCAACTCCTCCATTCGGACTCGGACGTAGAACGTTTCCTCTCGACCCTAAGTACTGCGAAAAAGAAAAAGGGCAAACCCTCTTCCAAAGCGCCTTCTCCAAAATCGGTTCCCGAAGAAAAATGGGTACTGGAGGAGTTCATACTCGGAACGGAATGCACCGTTTTAGGTCTGGTATCGGATACGGACTTTCATCTCGTCAGTCTCACCTTAAAGGAGACTTCTGATTTTCCTCCCTTTCTGGAGGCGGCTCATCGACTTCCCTTTCCGAAAAAGGAACTCACTGGAGAAATCCTGATGCTTTGCAGATCCTTGGTAAAAGCCACCGGATTAAAGAACTGTCCTTTCGTTGCGGAATTCAAAATCGATCCTTCCGGAGAACCCGTATTGATCGAAGCGGCGCCGGAAGTCGGAGGAGAATATCTGGCGGACGTCCTGATTCCCGAATATTCAGGCTATGATTATTTCACCAACTTGGTAAAACTGCTCATCGGAAATCCCTTCGACCCACCTCCTTCCCTTTTGAAGATCGACTCGAAACGGAAAGCACAAATCCGATTCGAAATCCCTCCGCGCGGAGTGTCCGTACTGAAACGGTTTTCTTCGTTTTCCAAGACCTCTTCCGAAAAGATACTTTTCGAAAAAGGTTTACACGAAGTGGGTTCCAAATTGGACACTTCCTCCGGAAACGAAGTGCGACCCATGGTGATAGGAATCGAATCCCGCACATCCTCTTCGGAAGAAGCGTGGAGCGAGAGCGTCAAAAGCAGAATCAAGGCCGAATACGATGTCCGCTGACCATCCCTCAAAGGAAGTTTGGGAAAAACATTATACCAGACCCAAATCGAAGCTCGCGTATCCGGATGAGAATTTGGTCCGTATTTTAGCGCGCGTCCCTGCTCCGGCAAATTCCTTTCAAGCCTTGGATTTCGGTTCCGGTTCCGGAAGACATTGCATTTTGTTAAAAGAATTCGGCTACGAAGTCAGCGCGGCGGATTATAGCCAGAACTCGATTTCCTCGATACGGGAAGCCTTCCCTTGGGCAAAGACTTTTCTCTTAGACAAACCTCCGTATCCTTTTTCGGATTCCACGTTCGATCTCGTCGTATGCTGGGGAGTATTCCATTATAACCCTCCAGAACTTGCCAGAGAAATGCTGCTCGATATAAAACGTATTATGAAAAAAGGATCCTTTCTTGCCGCTTCCGTTCGCGCCGAAGGAGACACTCATTTGCGGGTTAAAGGGGAAAAGATAGGAACTCCCGACTTGGAAGGCGGATCTACCTGGTTTTATTCCGAAGAGGAGATGAGACGAATCGGATCCGACTTCGACTCTTTTCAACTGGGGTACACGGAACGAACGCCTTTGGGAAAACTAGAAGAGAGGATTTGCCATTGGATCTTTCTCGCGAGGAAGTAATCCGGAAAGAGTGCCCGACGGATGGGCTGTGCTCCTGGGAATCTCTATACGTCTCCGAGTTTCAGGACTTTCACCTGCAAATCCGGATCTGCAAGAACTGTGGATTCCAAGCGCAATTCCCTCGCCCGAAACCCGAGGAATTGTATACGGAAGATTATTATACTGGCAAGGAAGGCTTCACATACAGGGACGAGCGACTAACGGAAAAATACGATCGATACGTCTGGTTCGCTAGGTTGAAAAACATCTCCAAATTCAAATCCTCGGGAAATTTTTTGGATATAGGTTGTTCTTTCGGAGGCTTCCTGCAATGCGCTCGAGAAAAAGGTTTCTCCCCTTTCGGCGTGGAAATCTCTCCCTATTCCTCCGAAGTCGCAAAATCCAGAGGGATAGAGGTTTGGACGGGTCAGTTCCTAGAGGCGGACCTGCCTGAAAATTTCTTCGACGTGGTAACCATGATCGAAGTCATAGAACACCTGGAAAATCCGAGAGAGGTTTTCGATAAGCTATCTCGGATCCTAAAACCGAACGGACTACTAGTACTCCAGACGGCCAATTTCGAAGGATGGCAGGCCAGAAAAGCCGGAGTGAAATACCATTACTATCTGCCGGGGCACGTATATTACTATTCCGCCTCCCTGATTCATAAAATTCTTGCCAAGCGGGGATTTCGGAAGCAGATTACCTACTTCGGAGTGGATTTTCCGTTGCTTGCCAAACTTTTAAAATCCAGAGGTTCTTTTTCCTCCTGGAAGGATTACGGAAAATGGTTTTGGACCGCCTTGTATCATTTCCGTAGCAAGCTCAAACGGGGCGGTTACCCTCTAACTTCTTCCATGGTGCACTACGCGGTCAAACGATGAATTCCCATCCCAATCACAAATACAGCAGACTTTTCGATTACATTCCGGATTCCGGAATATTAAGAAAATTGAATTTTTCAGCAAGAGTCCTGGCCTCGTCCGCCTACCGTTTCGTCAAGGACGATTGCCTGATGAAGGCTTCCGGAATTTCCTACACGACGATCGTTTCCTTGATTCCGATGTTCACCGTGGCGCTCTCCCTTCTTACGATCACTTCCGGCCTGGAAAACAGAAAAGAGGAAATCTTCGACCGGATCAACGTCTTCTTTCTTGCGAGCAACATCAATCTGGACATCAATCCGTATTTGGAAACGATCGGAGACCTGATCGACGCGGCGAGACAAATCGGCACCATCGGATTCGTAGTTCTCGTTTTCTCCGCGACAGCCGTACTTCGCTCCTTGGAAAGCGCCTTCAACGCGATCTGGCGCATCGAAGTCAGCCGTTCGTTTTTACAAAAATTCGTTTTCTATTTTTTCATCCTTTCCATAGGACCGCTTTTGATCGTGATCGGGCAAGGTCTGGTGGAACGAATGACCGACTTCTTCCGCCCTCCTCACTATCTGAGCATGGACAAGGAACCGGATGGAAAGATCTGGATCGTCGGAGAGAACGGAAGCTTATTCAGGCTGGATAAGGATTTAAAAGCGGACTATTCGTTAAACGAATCGGATATCGATCTGGAGAATATCCGTTGTCTCGATTCCTTCGGAACCAGACTTGATCTTTGTAAGAAACCGGAACTCCGTCACGAGGAGTTTATCAGGGTATTGGTCCGGGATGAAAAGGTATATGCCCTATCCAAAAAAGGACTCTTTTTACACCGACCGCTGGAAGGTTCCGTATGGAGTGCGATTTATTTCGAAAACGTCCAATTCTCCGATTTCGAATTCGTAGCGGACGGAAATTTTTATTTCATTTTCGGAAACGGAGAAGTACTGCATTTTTTCAACCAAGGAACCAGTTATAAGCCCGTCTTTCCGAACACTTTGAAAATCCGGGCAAACCGGATTTATTTTCCGGAATTCGACCAAGGATATCTCGTGGATGACGACGGAAACGTTTGGAAGAGCGAAGACGGAGGCTTAACCTGGAGCGCGAACAAAATCTCCGGGCAAGGTTTAAAAGACATACATAAAATCCGACCCGGAGAACTCATCGCCGCGGGGGAAAGAGGCGCCGTCTACAAAACCGCGGACGGCGGGCATACCTGGAAAAACCTGACCCACAAACGTTATACGTTCCGAAAAGTCTGGTCTATGGAAAACCAGGAATCCACGGATATTTTTCTACTCGACTCTTTGGGAAACATTCTGGTTTCCATAGACGAGGGCGAACACTGGAATTCCTTTTACGTTCCTGCCGGCGGGAAAGTCTTCGCGTCCGTTCTATTCGACAGAAGCGAAAACGGTAGATTCCGACTTTTGAATATCGGCGAATACAAAAAGATCAGTCTTTCGGAATACAGGGACGTGAAATACGTCACGAAGATCATCCAAGGAGGCGATTCCCTACTTTCCCCCTACAATATATTGAAACTCGCCTTCCCTTTGACCGCGATCTGGTTGTTTTTCCTATCCTTATTCACGCTGATCCCCAATACGCGCGTCCCGATCCGAGCCTCGTCCATAGGCGCCGCGTTTACCAGCGCGATCTTTCTGCTCTTCCTGTACGGCTTCCGTGTTTACCTTACTTCGTTCTCGGAAACCACAATGATCGTATATAAGGCTTTGGCGGCCATACCCATCTTCCTCATCGGAGTATATTCCCTTTCCTTAATTGTCCTGTACGGCGCCGAGATCACTGCCTGCGTCCAATTTCCGGCGAGGTATCTTGTCCCTTTCCAATTGGCGGAAGAACAGCATACCGCGTTCGGATATGAATTCCGGAAACTCTTGGCGGTCCTAAAAGCCGCGTATTTGGTGCAAAAGGAGGAGAAGATTCCGGCGACGGAAGGAGCACTTGCGGTCCGATCCGGAATCAATCCGGGAGAAATCCCGAGGTTGACCAAAACGCTTTCCCAAGTCGGTTTGTTAAGCGAAACGACTGACGAAACCTGGATTCCTTCCGCCTCGGGAGAAGACCTTACTTTAGCCGATTTTTATAGGAAAATCCCCGAACCTCTATTGAAAGAGGACGGGCACGGAATCTATCCCGACAAAGTCAGGGAAAAATTGGAACGCACGGAAGCGAACTTCCAAAAGGATCTGGACTCGATCACCTTCCGGGATTTGATCGAGGGAAGATAGGCTTCCCTCTTAATCAAGCCTTCGCGTTCAATTTGGAAACCGGAGGCAAATTGGAAGAGAGAGATTGATAGATCTGTTCCGCCAATCCTAAAGAGGAATTTGCGGATAGATTCTTGGAGTATTCGTCGTATAACATGTCCTCGAAGATTTCTTCCGCGTATCCGCCCTCGATCAGACCGGATTTATGAACGGTGGATTTCATTTCCTTTAACATCATCTTTACGAATACGGATTCGAATTCCACGGAAGCGTCGTATAATTTCTTCCTATACGGATCCGCGGAAATTTCTTCCCGGATATTGTGAGGCATACGCACTTCGGAGGAAGAGACTTTTCCCGACAGCTTTTCGTTGAATTCCTCGCGCAAGGCTTCCGGAAAACTCCGAGCGCCTCGGATCTGCTTTTCTTCCCGCAACAGATTTTGGATCTCAGGTTTTTCTATGAGATTCAATCTGTTCGAATAATCGTTGATTCTATCGATCATATTTATTGCACCTCCAATTCCGCGTGCAATGCACCCGCCGATTTCAAGGCCTCCAGGATGGCTATGATATCCTTGGTCGAGGCTCCCACTTTGTTCAAAGCGTCCACCACGTCCGAAACCTGGGTGGCCTCCTGTATGACGAAAGACTCCTTGACCGTCTGTTGATTGTCTCTTCCTAGTCTCTGTGTGCGACGGTTTTTATCCGCTACGGATAAACTCAGTCCGGAACGGGAGACCGCAACTTCGTCGATGACGATACTTCCCCCCATGACGATGACTCCGGTACGCTCGTTGATGACAACTTTGGCTCGAGGAGAGGATTCCACCGAAATGTTTTCCAGATCGGAAAGTAGTGCCAATAGACCGGGCGACTTTGCGGAAAATCCCGGCCCGACTTCCATCACGATTTCGGAAGGGGAAAGCGCCTGGATCGATTCGCTTTTCAAGCCGAATTTCTCGGGAACGGTTTCCCTGATTTTATTGATCAGATTGTTCAAAAGGGAGAAATCTGGAGAGTTGAGTCGTACGACCACACGTTGGCTGGAAAAGAATTCTTCCTTCAACTCGGATTCTACGATCGCACCCTGGTGGACGGTGCCGACCGTCTTTTTGGAGTTTCGGGAGGAACGTTCGTTGTCCGGTTTTCCTCCGAAGGAAATCACCCCGCTCGCCACCGCATAGATCTTATCGTTCGCGGTCTTTAACGGAGATTGTAAAAGGACTCCCCCTTCCAGGGATTTCGCGTCTCCTATCGAAGAGACCGTCACGTCCAATCGATCGCCCTTTTTGGCTATCGAAGGAATATTAGCGGTTATTAATACGGAGGCGATATTCTTGATCTGGTCCGGCTTAAGATTCGATTCCACGCCCAGATTTTTCAGATAGTTCTTCATGCTCTCGGTCGTCATCGGAGTCTTGCTATCCCCGGTGCCGGGTAGGCCCACAACGATCCCGTATCCGGTGATCTGATTCACCCGGATCCCTTCGATCTTGGCCAGATCCTTGAGGCGTACCTCGGCGGCAGACGCTAAGGAAAAACAGGAGAGAACGAAAAAAGATGCGAGAACCCGATTCATTTAGATTCTCCCAACAGCCGGTTCAACTGTTCCAAAATGATCCTTTGCTTTTCCTCGTCCGAAAGTTCCGCCTTTAAAGTAACTGATCCGTCCGGATTCGTAATCGTTTTCATCGCGATGGGAGGCCTCAGGTCCTTAGGCTCTATCCTTCCCACGAATTGGATCTGAAGATCCGCGATCCGATCCGCGTCCACCGAGTTATCTCTGGAAAGAAACTCCGGAGAAAGTCTTCCGCTCAAAGAAACGGAGGAAGGTTCTCCGTTATACGTGGAAGTCCTTTGCCCCTGTAAGGTTAGGAGCCCGGTGGCCGGATCGATCGCAGTGACCGTCGCGGTAAGGCTTCCCTTCAATTTTCCTTGGGACTTTATTTTTCCCTTATTCTTCCTTACGATGCTTCTATCGCTGTTAAAGGAAGGGTTGTCCGGAATGATTTTTTTGTCCGGAACGGATTTTACGGTAATATTCTCGTCCGCGGTGGATTCGATTTCGAATTCGGCATTCCATCCGTCCTTCAAACGGACGAAAACGGCGGTACCTACTTTCAGGTTCTGGGACCTGGCATAGGGATTCTTGTCCTGCCATTGGGAAAGCTCCTGCGCGGTAAGAGCCATGCCCGCTCCGACAAGAATCGATAATGCCGCTAGTCTTTTTCTTCCCGTTACAAACATCTTAATTCTCTAATAGTACGGTATTCT
Organism: Leptospira fluminis; assembly: GCF_004771275.1. Lineage (GTDB taxonomy): Bacteria > Spirochaetota > Leptospiria > Leptospirales > Leptospiraceae > Leptospira_B > Leptospira_B fluminis. The sequence continues at coordinate 20,258 of NZ_RQEV01000016.1, forward strand.
TCTCGACGACCCGCGCACTGAGTTTTCCGTCTTTGGAATAGGAAGTCACTTCCACGGAATCGCCTACATTCCCGGAACTCAAGGCCTTCGTTTTTGCCTTGAGCACTAAATTGCCGCGCGTGTATACCATTTGGACGTCCCCTCCCCTCTGAACGTCGAACAGGAAACGCACATGCTTTTTCCGAAGCAGTTCCCCGGGCGGAAGGTCCTTTAAGGCGGTGGCCCCGATGCTTTCCGGACCGATCCCGTCGGTAAAGGATTCCTCGACAAACACCGTCCTTTCTTCCAAAGAATCCGCGTCCAACTTCTCGCCTTTTAAGATCGCCTTTTTCGCAAAATAGGCGGAGGTCTTCTTTTCCACCTTGAATTTGATCCTTTGGGTATGGACCTTTCTTTGTTGGAAGTAATAATCCAAGGACGCTACGATCTGTCCCGCGTGAACGGTTTGCGGAATGCCCGCCCATCTGAGTTCCACACCGGAAGCAGGGACCGTTCTTTCCCCTCCGATATACGTGATCCGAAATTCCTGCTCGGATTCGTGAGAGACCTTCGAGATCTCCTTGTACAGACTTTCCTCGAGGTCTTTCGAGTCCAATTCGGAGTTCATCGGGAGAACCAAGGTTTCCTTTCCGGAAAAATGGAACTTCGGAAACGACCTTTGCATCTCTTCCGGACGCAATATAACGGGCGCTTCTAGGTTCTTCAACACCACCGGATCCTCCGAGCCGTCCGGCAATCTTGCGATTTCGGAAAGTCTTACTTCCTTTTTTTCCGTCAAAAGTTTTCCGCGAAGATAAGCCGTCTCTATCGCATGCAAATCTCCCGCAACCGCTAAAAGCGACTGCAAAAGAAAGCAGGAAAGCGCGAAGAAACGGCTACTCATTTCGATTAACGTTTCAAGCCGATCGCAGTGGAGAGCATGTTATCCGAAGTTTGTATCGCTTTGGAATTGGATTCGTAAGCTCTTTGAGCCACGATCATATTCACCATCTCTTCCACGATCTTGACGTTGGACATCTCCAAGAATCCCTGGAGCACGTTTCCGAAACCTTCCATTCCGGGAGTACCGGGGATTTCGGGGCCGGACGCCACGGTTTCCTGAAACAGGTTCTTACCGATTGCCTGCAAACCTGCCGGGTTTACGAAGCGATACAATTCGATCTGTCCGATGACGGTCGGGCGAACATCGGCGCCTATCTTTACGGTCACTTCTCCCTGTTCGGAAATCATAAGCGTGTTCAGGATCGCTCCTTCCGGAAGGATGATCGGAGGTTCGAGCAAATACCCGTTGGAAGTCACCACTTGCTGGTTGGAATCGATCTTGTAGGAACCGTCGCGCGTAAAAGCGAAACTTCCGTCCGGCATTTGGATTTTGAAAAATCCCATTTCGCTCGTGATCGCCAAATCCAATTTATTTCCCGTAGCTTGGAAGGAACCGATTTCGAACAATTTCTGCGAAGCCGCCGCGCGAACACCGTGTCCCACGTTGACTCCGGTGGGAATTTCGCTCACCGAAGTTGCCGGAGTCCCCGCTAATACCATGTGCTGATAAACCAAGTCCTCGAAATCGGCTCGATTCTTTTTGAACCCGGTCGTATTGACGTTTGCCAGGTTATTGGAAATCGTATCGATATGGAATTGCTGGGCGATCATTCCGGTCGCCGCGGTCCAAAGGGATCGCATCATGGGAGAATACCTCTGGTTTTATATCGGACGATTTGCGATTTTCCCTAGGAATTCCCCCTTTTTTTGGAGGAATTCCCGTCTCCAAACGGGATTTCAAAAAGGGTGAAAGTCGGAAAAATCCTATTTATAATTCCGAAACACCACGCAACGATTGGAATTGGTTCCTTTTTCGTTATTGGAAACGTTCCAGCAATTGGCCAGTTTCGTGAATTTTTGGTCGTTGATGTACGTGTTTTCCCAAACGAGACTCGTCCCTTCGGCGCAGCGAATCACATATTCGTCCAGATTGAATACGGTATTGCCTTTTCTCACCTCTCCCACTTCCATTACCAGGATACCTCCCGGCTGGAGCACGCGGGACAATTCCCGTAAGGTGCCTTGGATGAATTCGCACCAACCGGCCAATGTGGCGAAGATACTCGGTTTTTGTTCCTTTTCCAAGGAGATGTTTAGGAACCAATACCTGAGCCAATTGTCCTCTTCGTAATTCACCTTGTCCAGAAAAGGGGGAGAAGTCACTACCAGATCCACACTGGAATCGGCGATTCGATTCATATTCAAGGAGGATTGATTCGTATAAAGATTCCGAGATGAAAACTCGTGAAAAAAAGGCGGAAGCTTTTCCCGTAAATCCCGTTTGAGCTTTTGAAGAATCCTAGGTTTTACTTCCCGGTATTCCGGAGCGATCCCTTTCTTTTCGTTGTTCCTCTTCTGGGCCAGAGGAGGAATGGAAATTTGCGGAAAGCTGTAAACGGAAAAAAATCCCGGACTATGACCGTGAAGTCTGGACAATGCGGTGATTCCAAGATATTTCGCTTCTGGAGAAGTATCCTCCGAAAGAATCCGTTTCAAATTTTTTAATTCTTTTAACGTATCCTTGTGATAGAAATGGAGTAAGTCCGAATCCCCTTCCTCTTCGGGAAGGTCCGAGCTCAGATCGAAACTCGCCAATTTTTTTTCCAATTCGGATACGGAAGGGATGATCCTTCTGGATTGGGCAAGAGCCAAGGACATGGGACTGATATCGTTATGAATCGCGACATGTCCTTCCAGATTCGCCTGGATCGCCGTCGTCCCTCGTCCGCCGAACGGATCCAGGACCACGCCTTTTTTGGAACCCAAATACTTTCCGATAAAAAAGGAAGGCAACTCCGGCTTGAAGGAAGCGCGGTAGCTGACGACGTAATGGATCGAGTGAGCTTGTCTTTGCTTTGAAGTCCAAAATTCCCCGATTCGGATTTTTCTTTCTCTTTCGAGTATCGCCGTGTTCGTTCTGGCAGCCATCTACCCTTATTTTTCGGAAGTTCGGAAATTTTTCCCGTTCATCTTTTTACGAAAAGATCGGCGACATAAACGGAACGACTCTTCGATCGGCTTTCCTGCTTGTCCTGGTAACGTTCCGGAAAAATTCTGCAGAGGAAACCGCAAACGGGAAAGAGGATGATTCGAACGATGGAAACAAGCGCGATGTATCAGGAGTTCGTCGCGGAAAGAAAATCGAACGGCAGGTGGGAACTGGCCGGATTCGTAGTAGGATACGGATCCTACTTGGTCTGTTTTTGGATCGTCTTCGGGTTGAAGCGGGAAAACCCTCTTTTCTCCTCCCTCTTCTTCTTAGGTCTATTTACCCGATTTGCCAGCCTCATGATCGGAAGAGTATTTTTAGTTCCGAAAGTCTTTCTCCGATTGCTCTCCTCCGACGAAAGGGAAAGTGATTCCGCTTGGCAAACCCTCGACATGCACCGCGACGAGATACTGGGAAGACTTGCGAGAAATATCTTCGGTTGGAACGACCCGAGCGAACTCTACCGTATGGACCGAAAAGAGCTCTGCGATTTTCTGAAAGAGAAGACGGTCGTGAATTGGCGCAAAATCGCGCGGATCTTCCTGTTTTTCTATTTTCCGGTCTGCGCTTTCGTTCTTTACCTGACGTATCTGGCTTGGACGGAATGAGAGTTTTAGGAAGCGTTTCACTCGCGATTCTGCTGTTCGGTTGTTCCGGGACTTCCGTAAAAGAAGTTCCGTCTCGAACGGAAAATCGGGAGTTTCCGGGAAGAAAGGTCTGCATCGTATATTTGGAATCCGAATCGGACTCCATCGTGGAAATCAATCCTACGATATGCAGGACGAAAACTCCTCCCCTGCACGCATTCCATCCCGCCGTCGCTCTGGCCGCTCTCGAATCGGGCAGCCTGAAAGATCCGAATGCACTCTACAAATGGGATCGCACCAAGTATCCTTATATTCGCTGGCAGAAGGACCTGAACCTGCAATCCGCCACGGAGTCGTCCGCAATCTGGTACTTCCAAAAACTAATCCGGGAAACGTCGATGGCCAAAACGAAGTCCTGGCTGCAAAACGCCGGGCTCCCGGCAAACGTAACGGACGAAAATCGTGCGTTCTGGTTGGAGGAAAGCTATTCTTTGAACGGGGAAGATTTTTTCGGATTTTTACGAAACCTAGTGCTGCAAAGACTTCCAGCACGGGATAAAAACCGGGCGGCCGTACTTTCAACGCTGGAACGATCCCCGGGAAAAGTCAGCAATCCCACGGGAACACACACTCTTGAGGGAAATTGGGGAGAAGCCGACCGCTTTTATTCCGACTCCGGTACGGCCTATATAGGAGGCAGGAGCCTTTCCCTTTTTTGGTTCTTTTGGAAGTCGGGCACGAAGAGTAGGCTATTTTTCTCCAGAGCGGAAAGCGAAACGGAGATCCTGAATCCTCTCGAAGCCGCGCGCATCGGAACGGAATTCCTGCAAAAGGAACATCTGTGGGAACGGTTCTTTTTTTCCCGTTGATCCGAGGGTTTCCGTTTTTTTCCCCGAGAATCCTACCGAAAAAGATTCTTCTTTTCCCGGAAACCGCGTCCAATGATCATGGAAAGCGGTAGGCTACTGTCCTCCGTACTTCCGCGCCAACCTTCGGACCTTGGATGAAACGTAATGCACTGTACTACATCGTTTTAATCGTCTCCTTTATCGCGGCTTTTCTCATCCTTTTACACTTCGGAAAAAAGATAGAAGCGGATCTTACGAACCAGTCCCAAATACGGAGTTCCTCGATCGGCTTCCAGATCGGCGCCTTTTTGCCCGCGGAGCTTTTGGCCAAAGGTTTAAAGGAACCTTTCGCTCTTCTCCTATTCCAGATCGGGTTTGTCATGGTCGCGACCAAACTCTTGGGAAAAGTCTCGGTGGCATTCGGCCAGCCTGCGGTGATCGGAGAGATCGTTGCCGGAATCTTGCTGGGTCCGTCCTTGTTCGGTTACGTGTTTCCGGAAGGATACGCGACGGTTTTTCCGAAACCTTCTCTCGGTATCCTCCAATCCATCAGTCAGATCGGATTGGTTTTCTTCATGTTCGTCATCGGAATGGAATTGGATCTGAAGACGCTGAGAAATCAGGCCGATTCTGCGATCCTGATCTCTCACGCAAGTATTCTTCTCCCCTTTCTATTGGGAGGAGTTTTAGCTCTCTCCTTCTACTCCAGGCTGGCTCCGGAAGGTATTAGTTTTCTTTCCTTCTCGCTTTTTATGGGAATCGGGATGAGTATCACCGCGTTTCCCGTCCTTGCACGTATCGTCCAAGAGAAAGGGTTGACCAAAACGAAATTGGGAAACTTGGCCCTGACCTGCGCCGCTTCGGACGACTTGACAGCCTGGTGCCTTTTGGCCTGTGTGATCGCTCTCGTCCAGGCGGGAGGTCTACTCCCCGGTCTTCTGACGATTCTATTGGCCTTACTTTACATTCTTTGCATGTGGAAATTGGTTCTCCCCTGGATGAGGAGGGCTGGTCATATCTTTACGAACCGCGAAGCTTTTACCAAAACCGCAGTCGCATTCTTTCTATTATTTCCTCTCGGTTCCGCGTGGGTCACCGAGACCATAGGAATACACGCTTTATTCGGAGCCTTTCTCGCAGGAACGGTCATGCCGGATCGCCCGAAACTCAGAACCCTTTTGGCGGAAAAAGTCGAGGATGTCAGCACCGCCATCTTTCTACCTTTATTCTTCGCTCTGACCGGAATTAGAACCCAAATCGGTTTGTTAAACGAAGGCGGTCTCTGGATCGATTTCCTCTGGGTTCTGGTCGTCGCGATCGTCGGCAAATTTGCGGGCAGCGCTTTGGCCGCAAGAGCATCCGGTAAGGATTGGAAGGAATCCTTGTCCTTGGGAGCACTGATGAACACCAGGGGTCTCATGGAATTGATCGTCCTGAACATCGGCTACGACCTTGGCATTCTTTCCTCTCAGGTTTTTTCCATGATGGTGCTCATGGCTCTCGTCACCACGTTCATGACGGGTCCTTCGTTAAACGTAATCAACCGCTTTCTCTCTTCCGTGTCTCCGGGAAAAGAAAGGAAGGAAGGAGGAATTCTCATCGCCTTTGCCCTTCACTCCCGGGGAATCGACCTTCTGCGATTGGCCAACGGATTCTTCTCTCCCGGATCCAAAGGCAAGGAAGTGACCGCTTTGCACATGAGTCCCGATTCCTCCATTTCCGGAAAAGTGGCCCAAAGATACGAAAAGACGAGTTTCGAGCCTTTACAAAAACTTTCCAAAGAATTCGGGATAAAACTGAGGACGCTTTACAAACCCTCCGATAACGTTACCCGCGACATATTAAAGACGATCCAATCGGGAAATTATAATATGTTTCTGACGGGCGGTGCCAGGTCCTTGTTCAGCGACGACGTGTTAGGCGGAAAGATACGGACTCTGCTTTCCGAATCCGAAAACAACGCCGGAATTCTGGTGGCGGAAAAACTGGGAAAAATCGACCGCCTGACGGTGGCTATGTATTCGGAATCGGATACGAAGCTCATTCCCGTCGCGGTCCGACTTTCCAAGAATCTCGGATCGAAAGTGGCGGTATGGGATCCCAGGGGCGGAATCGCTCGCCTTCCCCAAAAAGATCGGAACCTATTAAAGAAAGAAAGGATTCCGATCCTGAGAGAATCGGATCCGACGGTGTTGGGAGAAGCCGATCTCATCATCTGCAACCTGGAAACCTGGGAAGCCGAACCGGAACTCCATAATTGGGAACTTTCCGACGGCTCGGGTTTGTTCCTGATCCGATTTGCCGGAAATTCGGAATTCGTTTAACGGGAAGTCGAGTCGTCTTCGGCCTTCAGATAATATCCGACTCCGGGCTCCGTAATCAGAATTTGAGGTTTACTAGGATCTTCTTCGATCTTCTTCCGGATTTGATTCACGTACACCCGCAGATAACCGGCTTCCGAAATTTGGTTCGGTCCCCAGAGCTCTTTTAAAATCTGGGTTTGGGTGATGATTTTTCCCGGATACGTAGCCAATAATTTCAAAAAGGAATATTCCGTCGGAGTCAGTCGGATTTCTTTCCCCGATTTCGTAACCCGTCGGGAACCGAAGTCCAATTCCAGAGTTCCGATCCTAACTTTGACGTCCGTTTTTTCCGGAGAGGAATGCCTAAGCAAAACCCGGATTCTCGCCAGGAGTTCTCCCACTCCGAAGGGCTTCGTGAGATAATCGTCCGCTCCCGCATCCAAGAGATGGATCTTATCCTTCTCCGCATCTCTCACGCTTAGCACGAGAACGGGAACCTTGGAGCCGCTTTCTCGAATCCTTTCCAGGAATTCCTCGCCTCCTCTGTCAGGCAGACCTAGATCCAATATCACCACATCCGGTCGGACCATATAGAATTTCGACAATGCATCCGTCACGGAAACGGCTTCCTCCAATTTGTATCCTTCCGACTCGCAGGCCATACGGAGCAATCGACGGATTTGCACCTCGTCGTCTACTGCAAAAACGACGGGGCTAGCCAAACGATTCCTCTAACGGGGGAAAGGTCATGACTGGAATTCGGATTAGAAAACGGGCTCCCCCCTCCGCACGATTTTCGGCCCAAATTTTTCCGCCCTGCGCTTCCACAAGCCCCTTACATATGGACAACCCGAGACCGGTACCATGAGCGTAAGAGGAGACCTTCGTGAATTTGTCGAAGATCCGCTCCTCTTCCCCTTTCGGAATTCCCGGCCCCTCATCCTCGACGACCAGTAGAAGATGGTCCCTAGGAACACTGGCGCGAACCCGCACCGGGGTTCCTTCCGGAGTATGCAAAAATGCGTTTTGAATGAGATGAATAAGAACCTGCTGCATGATACGATTGTCCAATCGCACGAGGGGCATATTCTCGTCCACCTCGGAAACCAGACTGTGGGAGCCCTTCTCGCTCTCTTCTTCCGCAACTGCGCCTAACACCAAATCGGCGGGATCCTCCCACTGCAAGTCCAACTGCAGACGACCCGATTCCAGGCGGGTCATGTCCAGAAGGTTGTTTACCAACCTCTCCAATTTTCGATACGCCCCGCGAATCTCCTTCAGTAGGGAGGTTTCCTTTTCCTTGTTTCCCGGTACTTCTCTGTCCAACAAATCCAGCGAAGCGCGGATTACGGTTAACGGAGTACGAAATTCGTGGCTTACGGAATTGAAGAGAGCGGAATGCAACCGCTCCGACTCTTCCACCATTCTAGCGTTTTCTCTCAATCCCAGAAGTTGGATCCTTTCCAAAGCCAAAGCGATCTGATTCAACATGGAATGGAGGAGCGCGTCTTCTCCCGGTTCCAAAGGTTGCTTGGATTCCCTATCCAAACCCAAGACCCCGAAACAACCTCCGGGAGAAAGAAGAGGAAGATACAGTCCTCGAGAAAGGGGGACCGTGTCCGTGGAATTTCCGGAAGGTTTTCTATTTTGGAAGGACCAGGATGCCAACGCGAATTCCCTCGATTCGGGAATGAACCCGCTTTTGGGATGTGCGGTTCTATCCAGGCGACCGTCTTTATCCGCAATGACTACGAATATAGGACAGGAGAAGGTTTTCGTCAGGACCTCCACCGATGCGTTCACGATTCCGTCCGTCGTATGCGTCCTGGAAAGTGCGAGAGAAAGCTCGTACAGGGAAGAGATCGCCCCTTCTCCGTATTTCAGCGCTTCCTCCCGGGATCTCAACCGGGTGGTAAAGACTCCGAGCACCATCGCGAGCACGAAGTACATCACGAACATCATCCAATCCTCGAGCTTACCGATAAAAAACGTGAACCTCGGAGGGATAAACAGGAAATTCCAAAGCAATGCGGAAAGAGCGGAAGTCACCAGAACCGGACCTCGCCCCGCAAACAAGGAAATAAACATTACAAAAAAAAGATATACTAATCCTATGGACCAATAACCTACCAGATTCAGAAGTAGAAGGTTCACCGAAGTGACCGCCAAGAGCCCCAAAAAGGAAAAGAAATACTGAATGGGACCGGACTTTCCGATCCACCAAATAGGCCGCAAATTCTTGTATTTCCCTTCCCCTCCCGGAACGACGACCAATTGGAAATTCGCGGATTCCGCGGATAACCTTTCCAACAGGGAGCCCCCTTCTAGAAAATGCCGAAAACGACTATGAGTGGTCCTACCGATCACCACATGGGTGGCCTTGGTTCTCTCCACCGCCCTCAGGATCCCCTGGACCAGATCCTTTTCGGGAAGGCTTAGGATCTCGGCTCCCAATTCCCTCGCCAACTGAAGATGGGAATGCAACTGCTTCCTTTCCTCTACCGTAAGGCTCCTTCCGTTTTCGATGTAGACAGTCACCCAATTGCACTTCAGTAAAAAAGCCATTCTCTTGGCATGACGAATCAGTTCCCCGGATCCGGGAGCCGGACTGATCGCGACTAGAATCTTTTCCGATAATTTGGAATCCTTCGTGGGTTCGAGCCGGGAAAGTTCCCTGTCCACGAGTTTGGAAGTATAACTTAACGCGAGTTCCCTGAGAGCGGTTAGGTTCGGAACGCGAAAGAAAGAACTGAGAGCGCCCGCCACTTTTTCGGAGGGATAAACCTTTCCTTCCTTCAATCTTTTGATCAAGTCGTCGGGGACGAGATCCACCAATTCGACCTCGTCGGCGATCTCTAGAATGGAATCCGGCACCCTCTCCGAAACGGGAGCCCCGGAAAGTTCCTCCACGATATTGGCTCGGCTTTCCAAATGCTGTACGTTTAATGTGGAATACACGTCGATTCCGTTATCGAGAATCTCGAGCACGTCCTGATACCTCTTAGGATGTCGGGAGCCCGGGACGTTCGTATGCGCCAATTCGTCCACGAGAACCAGTTCCGGTTTTCTTTCCAGCACCCCGTCCAGGTCCATCTCCTCCAGTTCGACGTTCTTGTACTTCGATTTCTTGCGGGGGAGCAACTCTAATCCTGCCGCTTGCTCTTCCGTCTCTTTTCTTTTATGGGTTTCCAAATAACCCACAACTACGTCCCTTCCTTCGGATTTGGCCTTTTGTGCGTCCCGGAGCATTTCGAAGGTTTTCCCCACGCCCGCAGCCATCCCGAAGAAGATTTTGAACTTTCCTCTGGACTGCGATTCCACTCCGATCCTAGAAAGTAATTCGTCCGGATCCGGTCTTTTTTCCTCAGGATAGGTCATACGATATTTTTACTTCTCTCTTCAGTGATTCTTTCCGTCGGATCGTTGCGCTAATTGCGCCGAATCCTGTAAAGCCAAATTCAACTTAAGGACGTTGACCTTTTCCTCGCCGAAAATTCCCCATTGAGGAGGCTCCGAAACTTGCGCGACCAGATCTTTCAGATGTCGAATCTGTTCTTCGTTTAATCCTCTTGCTTTTGCGACTAATGGAAGCTGGTATTCCACCGCTTTAAGACTCAAATGCGGATCCAGTCCGCTCGCGGAAGCGAAAACCAATTCGGAGGGAACCTCTCCGACTCCCCCTCTTTCCGACCAATATTTTCTTCTTTCCTCTACCTGCTTACGCAGCGTCTCGCTAGTCGTTCCTAGATTGCTCGCGGCACCCGACTCGGGGTTAAATCCGGCTGCGGAAGGTCTGGGGTGGAAGAATTCCGGAGAATCGGACTTTTGAGCGAGTAGAACCGATCCCGTCACTTTTCCGTTCCTTACGATCAGCGAACCCTGACTCTGTTCCCGAAACGCGATCTTTCCGATTCCGTAAATTAAGAAAGGATAAAGGACTCCGCAAAGAATCGTCCAAAAAAAGAATTGAGAAACCGCTCTCCTCATACAAACCACCCTTGAACGTAATTAAGCAGGACATCGATGATTTTGATCCCGAAAAAAGGCAACAGCAAACCGCCGAAACCGTAGATGAATACGTTCCTTGCCAACACGGAATCCGCTCCTATAGGCCGGTACTCGACTCCTTTCAGGGCCAAAGGTACTAAAAACACGAGGATCAACGCGTTAAAGATCACCGCACTTAAGACTGCGGACTCGGGACTTCCCAATCCCAAAAAGTTCAGTACTCCCAAACTTCCTTTTCCGAACATAGGATACAGACTCGCAAAGATCGCCGGAAGAATGACGAAATATTTCGATACGTCGTTCGCGACGCTGAACGTCGTCAAGGATCCTCGAGTCATGAGGAGCTGTTTTCCGATTTCCACGATCTCGATGAGCTTGGTCGGATTACTGTCCAGGTCTATCATGTTTCCGGCCTCCCTTGCGGTTTGGGTTCCGGTATTCATCGCGACTCCGACGTCCGCCTGCGCGAGAGCCGGCGCGTCGTTGGTTCCGTCTCCGATCATCGCGACTAATTTTCCGGAAGCCTGCTCTTCCCGGATCCTTTTCAGCTTGCTCTCTGGAGTCGCCTCGGCGATAAAATCGTCCACTCCGGCTTCGGCAGCGATCGCCGCCGCGGTAAGAGGATTGTCTCCCGTGATCATCACGGTCCGGATCCCCATCGTTCTTAAGCGGGCAAAACGTTCTCGGATACCTCCTTTTACGACGTCTTTCAGATGCACGACGCCTAAAATTTCCCTGCCTTCCGAAACTACGAGAGGAGTTCCTCCTTCTTTCGCTATGTCCTCTACGATCCTAACGATCTCGTCCGGGAACTCTCCACCGAGCCCGATCACGTAATTTCGGATCGCGTCCGACGCTCCCTTCCGTATGTTCTGCCTGCTTTTTCCGTCCGCCTGCGACGAAAAATCCACCCCGCTCATCTTAGTCTTGGCGGTGAACGGTACGAAATTCCCTCCCAGCTCGGAAAGGTTTCTACCTCTGATTCCGTATTTTTCCTTGGCGAGCACTACGATGGATCTACCTTCCGGTGTTTCGTCGGAAAGAGACGCAAGTTGCGCGGCGTTCGCAAGCCTTTCCTCTTCCACTTTCGGAGCCGGTAAAAAACGGGTCGCCATCCTATTTCCGAACGTGATGGTCCCGGTCTTATCCAAGAGAAGTACGTCTATGTCCCCGGCAGCCTCGATCGCCCTCCCCGACTTGGCGATCACGTTCCTGCGGATCAAACGATCCATGCCGCTGATTCCGATCGCGGAAAGCAGACCGCCGATCGTGGTCGGAATCAGACAGACCAAAAATCCTACCAGGGCAGGAAGAGAACCGGAAAGCCCCGGATCCCCTCCTCCTTCTTTCAAACTATACTGGACCGCCGGAACTAGGGTAGCGACGGCCAAAAGAAAAACGAGGGAAAGCGCGGAAAGCAGAATGGATAACGCGATTTCGTTCGGAGTCTTTTGCCTAGCCGCCCCTTCCACCAGCGCGATCATCTTGTCTATAAACGTCTTTCCCGGGTCGGTCGTAATCTGGACGATAACCTTGTCGCTTAACACTTTCGTCCCCGCGGTCACCGCCGATCTATCGCCGCCCGATTCCCGGATCACGGGAGCCGATTCTCCGGTGATCGCGGATTCGTCCACGGAGGCGATTCCTTCCACCACCTCTCCGTCTCCGGGAATGGTATCCCCTGCTTCGCAGATCACCTTATCTCCCGTACGGAGTTGGGAGGCCGGAACCTTCGACTCTGAATTCCCGTTCAATTTTCTTGCCTCGGTTTCTCGTCTGGTCTTTCTCAAGGATTCTGCTCTCGCTTTTCCTCTTCCTTCCGCTAGCGCCTCCGCAAAGTTCGCGAATAATACCGTCGCCCAAAGCCAGACGGAAATTTGTGCGGTAAAAGCGAGATGCCCCGAACCCGAAAACAATTCCGCAGTCGTCAGAATCGCTCCCAGATATACCATAAACATCACCGGGTTTTTCCACTGAGTCCTGGGATCTAATTTGATAAACGAATCCCGGATCGCGCGAAGTATGAGATCGGAATCGCCGAAAAACGAAGTCTTTTTCTTGGAAATCATGGATTAAAAGGTCCTCCCCAAACCGTGGAGCAGATATTCGGCTCCGGGACCGAGAACGAGTAAAGGTAGGAAAGTAAGAGCTCCCACCAAAACGATTACGGATACTAAAAGTAAAACGAACAAGGGACCGTCCGTAGAAAAGGTCCCTTCTCCCGCCGGGGCTTTTTTCTTGTCCACCAAGGCTCCCGCTAAACCGATCGCAGGTAGAATCACGGCAAACCGACCCAAAAGCATACAAAAGGAAAGAGTGGTATTGTAAAAAATCGTGTTCACGTTCAAACCGGCAAACGCGGATCCGTTGTTTCCTGCCGCGGAGGCGAAAGCGTACAATATTTCCGTCAATCCGTGAGGACCGTTGTTCGCGCGCGAAGACAATCCGAAATCGTAGGAGACCGCGATCGCGGTAAAAAGAAGCATACAGATTCCCGGAGCTAAGGTTCCGAAGAGTGCGTATTTCACTTCTCTGGCCTCTATTTTCTTACCGAAATACTCCGGAGTACGTCCCACCATCAATCCTGCGATGAAGACGGTGAGAATCACGTAAAACAGCATTCCCGCGAGACCGACCCCGACTCCTCCGAAAACGATTTCTCCCAGCAGAATGTTCCATAAGGCGGCTCCACCGCTTAGGGCGGAAAAGCTATCGTGCATGGAGTTCACGGAGCCGTTCGACGCGGCCGTGGTAGCCATCTCCCAAAGAACGCTCTGGGCGATTCCGAAACGGATCTCTTTTCCTTCCCAATTCTGTCCCCCTACTTGCAAAGAGGAATACAGTTCGGACCAAAAGGAGACTGCAAAACTTCCCGCGAACAGCACGAGCATCGCGATGAACAGGGAAACTCCCGCCTTCCAGGATTTGGCCCATTTACCGAAAGCGAAAGGGAGAGAAGCGGGAATCAGAAGAATCGCCAGGGATTGCAACCAGTTCGAGAAAGGTGTCGGATTCTCGAACGGATGCGCGGAGTTCACTCCGAAAAATCCTCCTCCGTTCGTTCCCAGTTGCTTGATCGCGATTTGCGAAGCGGCCGGCCCCATAGGGATCTTCACGGATTCTCCTTCCAGTGTCGTGGCCCCTATGTAGGAGGAAAAATCCATGACCACTCCCTGGGCTAACAACACTAAGGCGAAGAGGAAGGAGATCGGCAGGAGAACATAAAGAATGGACCGAGTCAAATCCACGAAAAAATTTCCGAGTCCGGTCTTAGATACGCCTAATAACCCTCGAGCCATCGCCGAGAGTACCGCAATCCCGACGCCGGCGCTGACGAAATTCTGTACGCCCAAAAGCAGCATTTGGCTTCCGTAGGAAAGCGAGCTCTCTCCGGAATACGCCTGCCAGTTCGTGTTCGTGGTAAAACTTACCGCCGTGTTCCAGGCCAGATCCCAGTTCAAACCGGGTTTGCCTTCCGTGTTCCAGGGAAGAAACTCCTGGAACCGAAGCCCTAGCGTCACCGCTACGAGACAGATCAATGTAAAACCGAGTATTTCCAGCGCGTAGGTCTTCGGACCGGAGGATTCTTCCGGACGGACTCCCGTAACGCGATAGATGATTTTTTCCACGGCAGCCACGGGCTTAAGAAAGGCGGGAATTTCTCCGTCCATCACCTTGGCGATGAACGCACCGAGCAAGGGAGAGATTAAAAAGAGAACCGCGAAATACAGAAAATAAAAAACCGAATCGTTTCCGTTCATTATCTTTTCCTAAAATTTTTCCGGTTTCATGATCGAATAGACAAGATAGACCACAAGGCCGAAGACGAGGGTTGCTAAAAGCGGGTACGACAAGAAAACCTCCGAGAGACGCTAGCCTTGAAACAAGGTAGGTTCTCCGTTGCCAAGAGAGTAGCCTTTTTTCCGTCTTGAGTCAATATGGCGGTAGTGCGGAAGTGGCCCCTGAACGTTAATTTCGCGTTAAGATCCGAGTCGAAGGCCGTGTTTTAGGCGATTGCTCCGCCGCAAGAGGACCCGCTTCCGGCAGTGCATCCGTAACAATGTTGGTGCAATCGGATTTTTCTCCTCTCCAGAGATGCCAAATGAAAATCTCCTATCATTCTCACGTTTCCCGTAACCGGCAAATCCAACATTTGATTGAAGTCGCAGTCGTACAGACTTCCGTCCCAGCCCACGCTTAGAGTATTCCTGCACATGACCCCGGCGGCGGCGGCGGGATTATAGGAAGAAACAAGTTTTTCCATGTATTCTTCCAGGTTTCCACTTTCGATTAGGTATTCCAGGAAACGGCTGATCGGCATGTTCGTGATGGTAAAGAGGGAATTAAAATCCACTCCGAACTGACGTTTCAGTTCCTTCTTAAAATCCCCTTCCAAAGTGGACTGCCCTCCGGGCAAAAAGGCTCCGCCCGGATTATAGACCAAATTCAAAACCAATCCGGAACCTGGAATCCCGTAGCCGACGGAATTCAATCTGCGCAGCGCCTCGACGGATTTATCGAAAACGCCTTCTCCCCTTTGCGCGTCCGTTCTTCTCTTCTGGAAATAGGGAAGGCTGGAAACGACCTCCACCCGATTGGCGGCAAAGAATTCCGGAAGGTCCCTGAACTTTTCTCCGGCGAGAAGGATCGTTAAGTTGCAACGGACCATGACCTTCCGTCCTAAGCCTGCGGCTTCCTCCACGAACCAGCGAAAATTCGGATTCATCTCGGGAGCTCCTCCCGTAAGATCCAAAACGGGGATCTCCGAAGCGGCAAGAACGTCCAAACATTGCCGCATGGTTTCCTGGGACATGATCTCTTTTCGATCCGGTCCGGCGTCCACATGGCAATGCTTACAGGTTTGGTTGCATAGTTTTCCGACGTTCACCTGTAAGATTTCGATCCGAGTCGGCAGGAAGGGCGCCATCCCCGATTCTTCCAGTTTTGTTTCGAAAAGAGGAAGAGACTTCCTTTCCGATACGTCGGTCAGAATCTTCAATTGTTCCGAGGAGGAGGAAAGTTCGTTTCCTCTTGCGAGCAAACTCTTCATGATGGATCGCCGAAAAAACTCAAATGCTCAGCTCTTTCACCTTATTCAGAGCCTGAACACTGTGAACGAGACTGGCTCCACCTCGGATCGCGGCGCCTACATGGATCGCTTCCCACATTTGTTCTTCCGTGACTCCTTTTTCCAAACTATCGCTGGTATACGCGTCTATACAATACGGACACTGTACGACGTGAGCCACAGCCAGAGCGATCAGCGATTTTTCTTTGGCGCTTAATGCCCCGTCCGCGAAAACCGCTCCGTAATAGTCGAAGAATTTCTTTGCCAGATCCGGTTCAAACTCGCCTATGTTTCCGAATTTCTTGAGGTCTTCCGGTTTATAATACGTGGTCTCTTGTGCCATATTCGCTCCTCTATTTTCCAAACGAAATTTGATCGACCCGATCGCGGCCCCGCGGGGAAAAAAGATCGACCTTGCCCAGAGTTTGACTCTTACGGCGGCCAAAGTTTCCCTGGCCTCGGTCGAAAAACACCCGTAAAACGGAAGTTTTTCGTTTTATTTTTCGGAGGAGAAGGTCAAGTTGTTACATTTCTCGCAGATTTCTCGGGGAACCCAACCCCATTGCATGAGTTTCCCGAACACAAAACAACCGGCGCAAAATCCGAGAAAACTTTCTAGAGCGGCAAAAATTGCCAGTATCCCTAATACGATGCGAAATTCCGAAAAGAATCCGAACGATAGTAGGATCAATGCGGTTCCGCTAAAAACCAAACCGATTCCTTGCGCAAATCGTTTCGGAGGTCCGGGAACAGTACGTGTTCCCAGTCCCAGAACCGGCACCACTACGTGGATCGCCAAACGGGCAAACGGAGAAAATTTGGGCCCATACAGAACCCGCGCCAAAAAACCCAAGGCCAAGGCGGCAACGAGCCAAAGAGACTGGGTCCAGATCGTAAGGAGAGAAAGAAGGAATACAAACCCCGCCACGGAGCGAGCTGCAAATTCGTTGACCGTATCCGGGAAATTTCCGATGGAAAAGCGCATGGGGGCCGTCCTGGGCCAATCCTAACTCAATTCCGTTTTATTTCAAGAAAAATCCGCTATATTGAACAAAATGCTGACTTCCTTCCAAAGCATCCTAGATCAGAAACAGAGGCCCATCATCACGCAGAGGATTTTTTTTCTATTCGGTTGGGCCCTTCCTCTGGCGATTTTTTCCCTCTTTTTTTCCCGGTCTGATTTTTATCCGTTACTGATTGCTTTCTCTACCGGTTTCGCGTTTTATATTCTCTCCCTCTCTTCTTGCAAAAGTGAAAGGCTTTCCTACCGAACTCTTCTTTGGGCCGGACTGCTCCTACGGGGAGTTTTCCTATTTCTTCCCCCCGTGCTCTCCGAGGATGTTTTCCGATTTCTCTGGGACGGACTTTTGGACGGAAACGGAATCCTACCTTATACCGTACTACCTCGCGATTTAGAACGAATCGGTCTTTCGGAAGCGGACGCAACATTGGGCCTTCGATTAAAAGAGGAAATGAATTCCGCGGGATTCTATTCCGTCTATCCTCCCGTACTGCAGCTCTTCTTTTTTCTAGCTGCAGAAGGAATGAGATCCTTCGGTTCCGTTCCGATCGGGATCGGAATTTGGAAAGGAATCGTTTTCGGATTCGAGGCCGCCACTGCTGCTCTAGTTTGGTTTCGAGGAACGGAGGAACACCGCGAAAATTTCCTCAAGTATTGGATGCACCCCTTGGTTTTATTGGAAGGTTGCGGTAGCGGGCATCCGGAACCGATCCTCATCTTCTTCCTTTTCCTATTTTTCTTTTTTCGATTCCGAGGAAAACCTTTGCTATCCTGGATCTTTTACTCGGCGGCAATTCTCACCAAACTGATCCCTTTACTCTTACTTCCGTTCCTATCCTTTCGCCTCTGGCAAAACGGAAGAAAAAATCGGAAGGCGATCCTGATCCTCCTTATCTCCATCGTTCCCCTTCTCTTGAGTTTCTTATTGTTCGGAGAAGACTTCGTTTCTTCCGTGAACAAACAGTGGGAAAAAGGAATCGGAGTCTATTTTAGATTATTCGAATTCCACGGAGGTCCCTATTATCTTTGGAAGGCCGCTTTAGCGGGCACTTGGTTTCCCTACGCTGCGGGAATACACCTCGCCGTCCTAAGCGCGATCTCGATTTCCGTTATCTCCTATTTCCGTTCCCGTAAAGAGGAAACGTTGGAAGGGACCGCGGAAACTTGGATCTCCGTTTTGGGAGTGTATCTTCTTTTCTCGACGACGGTCCATCCTTGGTATCTTTTACCCTTGCTGGCAGGGGTCGTTTTTACGAATTCTCTCTGGCCGCAAGCTGCGGCGGGTATCTGGATCCTTTCCTATTCCACGTATCGGAATGCGCCCTACAAGGATGATGTCTTTTTCATGATTTTAGAATATGCCGTCGTGTTAACCGTATTCTTCCTGGAAAAAAGGAAACTCATTGACCCTGAAAAGGTCCGATGGTAGATACGAAGCTCGTTCGCGAAAAAGGAAAACTAACATGGCCCCGAAACTACTGGACACGTTCTCCAACACTCTGGAATCGGAGATACTCCAAAGCGAAAAGATTCGCAGCAAAATCCTACTTGCTTCCTTTCTGATCGCGGCCGCTGTCTGGACGGTCCTGTCCTTTTTGGCGAGGAGAGAATTCGACGAGAGCTCCGGCACGATCTTTCCCTTCGAAATCATCATCGGGACCCTGGCCTTTGGAAGCGTATACGAACTGATCGTCTTACGCATCCTGGAATTTTGGAGGAAAAAAGAAAAACCTCTTCCCTTAATCCCTAGGTTCGGGAATGCGCTTATCGAGACCTCGTTACCCGGAATCGTGCTGTTCATCTTTCTGCACCATTTCCAGTCGCCGATCGTCACGCTGAATTCTCCTATTCCCAACCTCTTCTTTATATTCATCCTGCTTTCCATCCTAAGAATGGAGTTAGGGCTTTCCTTATTCACCGGGCTCGTGGCGGGAGTGGAATTTATGGCCTTGGGTCTTGTTTATACTCCTACTACGGCTCCGACCGATTTTCCGTATCCGTTTTTCTACTCCAAAATTCCAGTCATCATGCGATCCTTCATATTCATCGGCTCCGGAGCTCTGGCCGGAATCGTCGGCATCCGACTGAAAAATACGTTAAGAAAATCTTATACTTTATTGGAGGAAAGAAACCAAATCGTAGGGATGTTCGGACAATACGTCTCGCCGTCAGTGGTCGACAGGCTCATGAGCCAAAAAGCGGAGACGATTTCGGAAAGTCGGGAAGTCTGCGTGATGTTTTTGGATATCAGAAATTTCACGAAATTCTCCGAAAAGAAGACTCCTACGGAAGTCATCACTTATCTGAATACCTTATTCGAGGATATGATCGACATAGTGAATCGGAACAACGGAATCATCAACAAATTCCTGGGCGACGGATTCATGGCGGTGTTCGGCGCCCCCCTTTCCGACCAGGGAAAGGACGTGCAGAACGCGGTTAACGCGTCCATGGAAATCATAGAAAAAGTGGCGGACCTGAATCGGGAGGGAAAAATTCCGGAAACGAAAATCGGAATCGGATTGCATTCCGGAGAAGCGATGACGGGCAGCGTGGGTTCCTCCCAAAGAAAAGAGTACACGATCATCGGGGACACCGTCAATCTTGCATCCAGAGTGGAACAACTCAACAAGGATTACGGCACCGCTCTCTTAGTCACGGAAGCGGTGTACGAGCAGATCAAACATTATATTTCTTGCGAATCCCTTCCTCCCGTAAAAGTCAAGGGCAGGGAAAGCGAAGTGCAGATTTATCGCCTGACCTAAGGACGCAGGACGAAAAGTCCGGATTTCTCCGAGATTACCTCATGCTCACTCCGCAAGAACATTACGAAACCTTTTTGTCCGAAAAATACTCCTGGATGATGGGTGACGCCGGACAAAAAGAAGCCGAAGCGGAGGAACTGTTCCGTAGTTGGGGAATTCTCCCGGCGGAAAATCGGACAGCCTGGGATTTGGGAGCCGGAAGCGGTATACAATCCCTCCCTCTCGCTAGATCGGGATTCCGAGTCTTGTCGGTGGATCTTAGTTCTAAATTGTTAAACGAATTATCTTCCAGAAGCGTCGGACTTGATCTGGAAACCAAGAAAGCGGATATAACGGATCCTTCCCTTTACGAGGGGAAATGTCCCGATTTTTTGGTCTGTATGGGAGACACCCTGACGCATTTGGAGTCCGAATCCGCAGTAAGGAAACTCTTTCGTCTTTGGGGTTCCTTTCTGGAATCGGGGACGAGACTCGCGTTGGGATACAGGGATCTGAGTCGCGGAAAAACGGGAGAGAAGGTCGGCTTTCCCGTGCGGGTGGAACGGAATCGGATATTTTCCTGCATCCTTTCTTTCGAAAAGGATAAGGTTCTCGTAACGGATCTCTACCACGAATGGGACGGGAATCTATGGAATTTCAGCACAAGTTCCTACTTCAAACTGATCCTGCCCGAGGCGAAAATTCTGGAATGGGCCGGCGAATCCGGTTTTTCGCTCCTCCAACAAGGCGAGTCCAAAGGAATATCTCTTATCCTTTTTTCTCGAAAAGGGTAAGCCCGCCGAAGACGAGGAAGTTTTTCCCGAAAAAACCTATCGACACCCCCTTAAACTCGTCGATGTTGTTCGTATCCTTTACCGGAAGCCGCGCATGATAGATAGACTGATCCGATTTTCCATCAAGAACAGACTCCTGGTCCTGGCGATCACCGGTATCGTGACCGCGATCGGAGCCTATAACGCGGTTCAGCTTTCCATAGACGCGATCCCCGATATCACGAACGTACAAGTATCCGTGGTCACCCAATCTCCCGGGCTCTCTCCGATCGAGGTGGAGCAATTCATCACTTACCCCATCGAAATGGAAATCACCGGAGTTCCGAACGTCGCGGAAATCCGATCCATCTCCCGCACGGGAGTCAGCAGCGTCACCGCGGTTTTTAAGGACGGCACCGATATATACCTGGCGAGACAATTGATCAACGAAAGACTCCGCGCGGCGGAAGCGGCGATTCCGAAAGGGTATGGATCACCGGAACTTTCGCCTATCGCCACAGGTTTGGGAGACATATACGAATTCGCTCTGACCAGCGATAGACATTCCCCCGAAGAATTAAGGACTTATATGGAATGGGAACTCGCTAGGGAAATCAAATCCACGGAAGGAGTCATAGACGTAAATATCATAGGCGGTTATGCGAAGCAGTACCAGATCAAGATAGATCCGCAAAGATTAGCGGTTCATAATATTACATTATCCCAACTCTGTCAAAAATTGGAATCCGCGAACCAGAATACCGGCGGAGGCTATATCTCGAAGGGAGCCGAACAGATCGTCATCCGAGGAGAGAGCCAGTTCAAAACCGTGGAAGAAATTCGGAACGTGGCGGTAAAAACCGAGCGGGACGGCGTCCCTCTCCTTCTCGGACAAATCGCCACGGTGGAAACCGGCCCGGCGCTTCGATTCGGAATCATGACGAAGGACGGAAAAGGGGAAGTGGTGGGCGCCACCGCTATCATGCTCATGGGGCAGAATTCCCTGGAAGTGGTCAAGAGAGTCAAGGAAAGGATAGAGATTCTCCGCACCAGGCTTCCGGAAGGCATGCAGATCGTCACTTACTACGATCGGTCCGAATTCATTGGGAGAACCTTAGGCACCATTTTCACGAATCTCGCGGAAGCGGCGGTTCTCGTCATACTCGTGTTGATCCTCGCGTTGGGAACGGTAAAAGGCGCGTTGTTAGTAAGTCTTTCCATACCGATCCCAATGCTGGCCACGACCATTTTCATGAGGATGTTCGGAATCGTAGGAAACCTGATGTCCCTGGGAGCCCTGGATTTCGGCTTACTCGTCGATGGAGCCATCGTGATGCTGGAATCCATCCTTCACGGATTCCTCTTGAGAAAAACGTTCTATGAATTGCAGAACACGCAGGACGACCGAGACCTGGCCTCCGAGCAAATCATTACCGAAGCTTGTGTTCGTGTGGCCAGAGCGGCGACGTTTTCCGTAGGAATTATCCTCTTAGTGTACCTTCCACTGATGACCCTACAAGGAGTGGAAGGAAGGATGTTCCAACCCATGGCCATGACGGTGGCGATTTCCTTGGCCATGGCTTTGGCATTCAGTCTGACGACCTTTCCCGCAGCCGCGAGTATCCTATTCAAAAAACCGATCTTTTACCAGAGCAAATACTGGGACATGATCGCGGAAAAATACCTGATTCTCTTAAACTTCGGAATGGCGAACAAGTCCCTCTTTCTCCGCACCGGTATCGGAGTCGTCGCATTTTCCCTAATCTTAGGTTCCACATTAGGATCGGAATTCTTACCCAGGATAGACGAAGGGGAATTCGCGATCGATATCAAAAGGCTTCCGTCCACCGCGCTCCGCTATTCCCGGGAAACAAACGCCGAATTGGAAAAGGTCATCGCGAAATTCCCGGAAACCGTCAGCGTGGTGACCAAAATGGGTCGAGGGGAATCCGCCGCCGAGCCCATAGGCACGGAAGAAGGAGAGGCCATGGTCAAACTTCTACCTACCCGGGAATGGACCACAGCTTCCTCTCGAGAGGAACTCATGGACAAATTCAAGGAAGCGATTCTGAACGCCGTACCTTCCAGCACGATCTCCCTTTCCCAACCCATAGAAAACAGGGTCAACGTTCTACTCTCCGGTTCCAAGGCGGATCTAGCCGTAAAAATCTACGGGGACGACTTACAAGTGTTAAAGGACACCGCTTATCAATTCGTGGAAAAGATCAAAAAAATTCCGGGCGCGGCCGACCTTCGGGTGCAGCGAGTGCTGGGACTTCCTTTGATAGAGATCAAAGCCGACAGACAAAAAATGGCAAGGTACGGAGTGGAGGCGGAAGAAATCCTGACCACCGTGGAAGCTCTCCGTATCGGCAGACAGGAAGGAAAGGTATTCGAAGGATTCAAGAGATTCGATCTGGTCGTTCGTCTACAGCTGGACGTCTCGGATCTGAACGAAATCGAAAATATCCCCGTCATGACCTCGGGAGGGATTACGATCCCTCTCGGACAAGTGGCCTCCATCCAGTTGGAAGAAGGCCCCGCGGCGATTTATAGGGAAGCACTCAAACGAAGGATCATGGTGGAAGTGAACGTTCGCGGTCGGGATCTGGTGGGATTCGTAAACGATGCGCAAAAGGCGACGGCGGATCTGGAAAAGAGTCTTCCGAACGGATACCGAACGGATTGGGGAGGACAGTTCGAAAACTTTACCCGCGCAAAAAACAGACTCCTGCTCGTGGTCCCTGTCGCGCTCGCGATCATTTTCTTCATGTTGATGGCCGCTTTCGGAAGCGTCTACTACGCGTTAGGCGTGTTTATCGTAGTACCTCTCGCGATTTCCGGCGGAGTCATCGGGCTGGTGCTCCGAGGATTGCCTTTCAGTATTCCCGCGGGAATCGGTTTCATCGCCGTGAGCGGGATCGCGGTGTTAAACGGAGTCGTTTATGCTTCCACATTAAAGGAAGAATTGGGCAAAGGTCATAGCATCTACGACGCGGTGATCGACGCGGGACTCCATTCGCTCCGGCCGGTTTTGACTACGGAAGTCATCGCCGCGATCGGTTTTATTCCCATGGCGCTTTCCTCCATGGCGGGAGCGGAAATCCAAAAACCGTTGGCGACCGTGGTGATCTTCGGAATCATCGTGGCGACCGTCTTTTCCCGGGTTCTTCTCCCGATCGTGATGGAGTTCCTACTGAATCTCTCCGAAGGCCAGGAAAGAAGGAAGGCCATCAATAAGAAAAGACTTGAAGCGGAATTCCAAAAATCCAGACACCTTCCCGTTCCCGCGGAAGAACCGTCGTCCTCTTCTACTTTCGGATCTTGGGCGGAAGAAGAAACCGAAACGGTCTCCAAAAAACCAGAAAGAAAGAAAAAGAAATCCTAATTTTCCGGCCAAATCGACAGCACTCTGTTTTTTTTTCTACCGAAAAAGAGACATAAGAATCCAAATTATGTCGGAAAATCCTTTTCCTGGACCCGGTCCCTTCCATCCTAGCGTTTCCGGGAACTCCTCAATTTATGGAAAGCCAGAAACCCACCGTCCGACTCTTAGACGCCACCCAACAACCTTTTAACCTAGCTATCGCCTCGGCGAGAACCTGCTATTCCTCCAAAGGCATTCTCTTGCCGGAGGACATGGTCCGCTCGGAAAAGTCCCTCGAGATCCGAGATAAGGTCGCCAAGTCCACGAAAAAGGCGGGCCACTTAACCACCAGGCAGCACCCTCATTTCATTTTTACCTTGGACAAGGTTTCCCGCCAGTTCGTTTGGTCCTTTCTACACTCGCATCCCTACTACAATTCCGAGCAGGTCAGCCAACGTTATGTGGAAGTAAAGCCGGAGAACTACTACGTTCCTGCCTCTCTGGAAGGAAAGAGGAGAGCAACGTATTTGGAGGCGGTGGAATTCGCTTCCCAAGCCTATTTCGAATTTGTGGAACTCCTGCATCCGTTCATCCAGGACGAATACTTTCTGATCTATAAAGCCAGAGCGAATTATCCGGAAAAATGGCAGCCCCAGATCAAAAAGAAATGCCTGGAAGTGGCTCGTTATCTTCTCCCGCTCGGGACCTTTACCTATCTCTATCATTCCGTCAACGGACTGACCCTGCACCGGTACCACCGATTGATGAACTCCTTCAACGTACCCGAGGAACAAAGAATCGTAGTCGAGGAAATGATCGAAAAAGTACGGGAAATGGATTCTTTGTACGTGCAGGAAATGGATGATCCGATTCCACTGGAAGAAACGGCGGAATACCGCTTCTTCAGAGAATTTTACGGAGACGACTCTTCCGATTTCCGACCGGGCCACGCGAAAATCTTCGTCCGGGAATTCGACCAGGATCTGGATTCGCGTTATTCGCGCTTGGTGTCTTATTCTGAAAATTCCTCCGAGATTCTGGCCTCTTCCGTACGTTCCGTACTGGGAGTCTCCCGGGAGTCCTTAAACGATGAGGAAGCGATCCGTTTGGTTCTGGACCCGAGCAAGAATCCTCATCTGACTTCCACTTTGAACGAAACCACAATGAGTCCCTTGGCAAGAGCAATGTTTAACGTGCATTACACGTTCAAGAAGCGTATCTCCCACACTGCGGACAGCCAGGACCAAAGACATAGAATGGTACCGGGGGCTCGCCCCGTACTCCTCTCCCAGTATGCGGGAATGCCGGATTATATCGTGCCGAAAGTAGTACTGAAATATTCCAAATTGGAAGAAACCTACCGCACCAAAATGGACGGAATCTTTCGGAACCTGAACCGATTCCTGGAGGAAGGCGGAAGTCCGGAATACGCGACATATCTTTTACCGAACGCGTTCCCCATCCGTTTTTACGAAAGCGGCGACCTTTTGAACCTTCACCACAAATGGAGGGCCAGAACCTGCTACAATGCACAGGAAGAGATATTCCAGGCTTCGATAAACGAACTGACGGATTTGCAGAAGGTCCACCCTCAGATCGCAAAATGGATCAAGGCCCCTTGCTGGATCCGCCTTCAGGGAGACGTAAAACCCTATTGCCCCGAAGGGGATCATTATTGCGGAACCCAAGTTTGGAAGAAGGAATTGAGCGATTACGATCGCACGCTCTAAGGATCGAAAACCACCGGAAGCGGCGGTTTTCATCGAAAAAAGAGAGACAGGCTTACCTTCGATTTGTTCCCTGAACGAAAGGCCTTCCTATGAAATCCGTATCTCCGCAAAGAACCGATGAACTCGTCTCGTACCGCCGCTTCATACACAAACATCCTGAATTGAAATACGAGGAAAAAGGTACTGCAGATTTTGTCGCAAAACACCTGGAATCCTTAGGGTATTCCTTCCAATCCGGCATCGCCAAAACGGGAATCGCCTGTCTCGTGGATTCCGGAAAGCCCGGAAAAACCCTTCTCGTTCGTGCGGATATGGACGCCTTACCTATATTCGAAGAAAATAAAGTAGAATACGCCTCCATCCATGAGGGAGTCATGCATGCTTGCGGGCATGATGCTCATACTTCCGTGTTAATGGGTCTGGCCTCGGATCTGAAGGAAAATCCCGCGAGCATCCTTCCGAAAGGAAGAATACTGTTGGTTTTCCAGCCTGCGGAAGAAGGAGGTCAAGGGGCCGACAAGATGATAGAAGAGGGTATCCTGGAAAAATACGGCGTAGACGCCGCCCTCGCCCTTCACGTATGGAATCACATTCCCGTCGGAAAAATCGGAGTCGTGGACGGACCCATGATGGCCGCGGTGGACGAATTCATCGTTACCGTCCGAGGGATTAGCGGACACGGTGCGATGCCCCAGCACACCGTGGATCCGATCCTAGTAGGATCTCATATCGTCACCGCCTTGCAAAGCGTCGTTTCCAGAAACACGGATCCCTTGGATTCCTGCGTGGTTACTGTGGGAGCCTTTCATTCCGGCCAAGCGTTTAACGTAATTCCGGAAACGGCGGAACTCAAAGGCACCATACGAACTTTCACCAAGGAAATGTTCGATCGCGCTCCTCAATTGTTCCGTAAGGTTGTGGAAAATACTGCGGCCGCTTTCGGCGCCTCCGTCGATATCCGGTACGAAAGGACGAACGCGCCTACGATCAATCACCCTTCCGTTTCCTCCATCGTCCGACAAGCCGCAGACCGTATTTTAGGTCCGGGTCACGTCACCGAAGAAGGAGCTAAGACGATGGGAGGAGAGGATTTTTCCGCATTTTTAATGAGAGTCCCGGGATGCTATTTTTTCGTAGGATCTCAGAACGAAAGCAAAGGTCTCGTCCACCCGCACCACAGCTCCAAATTCGATTTCGACGAATCGGCTCTTCCGATCGGATTGTCCGTTTTGCGGGAAGCGATCCGGCTCTACCTGGAATCGCACTAAGCGACCCGATCCAATCCGAACAGCGCCGAAGGCCGGGAGAGACGATCCTTTTCCAGTTCCAGCAAAGCGTTCATAAAACCGCTGACGGAAGTGCCGTGTCCGTAAGCGAGGCAGGCTGATTCCCAATAATCCCGAAAATCCACACATATCCTTTTACGGGAATCGTTCCGCGCGAATTTCCGGAACTCCCATTGCGACAACCTGCCCCCCACTTTCCTGATCCGATACGATTGCAATAGATGGGAGTATAGAAATTTTGGATCCCCCGTTTTTCTTACGGCAAAATCCCAAAGCAAGGATAGATCGGATGAAACACGCAGATCGATTCTTCTTAAAACCTTCTTTCTAATCAAGTACTGGACGAACTTCTCTTCCATTTTCGGATCCTCCCGAAACGAGTCTATATCGCAAAAGATCGTCCGAATGCAAGGGGGTTTCCGGACGTCGGTCCGAATATTTCTTAAAAATAGTAGATAAAACGAAAAGGTAGTCTAACGCGTAAATTAGAAAGACATAATCTATCCGGAACTCAATCCCTCAGGGCTTCGATCTCTCCGATCTCCTTGGGAATTCCGGACGTAAGCACGATCGGAGTCTCTCCGTTGACAAGTACGTCGTCCTCTATCCTCACTCCGATTCCCCGGAATCTTTCCGGAATGCTCTCGTCGGAAGGATCAAAGTACAGTCCGGGCTCTACGGTGACGACTAACCCGTTTTGCATGGGTTTGCTTTTTCCGTTTTCGAAATAACGTCCTACGTCATGGACGTCCATTCCTAAATAATGTCCCGTGCGATGCATATAAAACCGTCTGAATTCCCCTCTTTCGATCAATTCGGAAAGTTCTCCTTTCAGAAATCCGAGGTCCTTCAGCCCTGAAGCCAATGTGCGAACCGTCTTCTCATGAACGAAATTGAATTCGACCCCAGATTTCGTATTCGCGATCGCTTCTTTCTGCGCGAGGAGCACCAGTTCGTAGATCGTTTTTTGCTCGCTCGTAAATTTCTTACCCGCGGGAAATACTCGAGTCACGTCCGCAGTGTAATAATCCTTTTCCGCGCCGCTATCCACCAGTATTGCGTCCGTTTCTCCGATCCTAGCCCGATTGCTGGTATAGTGCAGAATGGTTGCGTTCTTTCCCGCAGCCACGATATGCCCGTATCCGCCGCCCCAAGCTCCGAGTCTAAGGTATTCCGATTCCAGAATCGCTTCCAGTTCGAATTCGAACATCAGAGGCCTGGTTTCCCTCATCAGCCTTTTGTGTCCCGCAGCGGTGATCTCGGAAGCTTCCTTTAGTTTTTCGATTTCCTCCGGACTTTTGATCATTCTCATTTCATGTAGAAAATTCGGAATCTCCCATCTTTGCGGGCCGAATTTTCCTTCCCGCAAGCGCAGATTCAGGGTGCTTATCAAATCCAGAAGCTTCGTGTCCCGCTCCCTGTCCTTTCCGAAAAAATGATATAGGGTGAACTGGTTCGTCAGGATCTCGCAGATCCGGGAATTCCAGTCGCTCAAATCGAAACTATCATCCAGTTCCAAACGGCGGCCGATCTCCTCCTTTCCCAAACGGATTCCGGTCCAGATTTCCCGTTCCTTATCCTTCGGTAAGGCGAAATGAGCGGAATGATTCCGGCGAAGAGTCAAGATTCCGTCTTCCTCTTCGATTCCGGTTAGGTAATAATAATCCGAATCTTGGCGAAATTTGTATTCCACATCGCGGTTGCGAATCTTCAGATTTGCGGCGAAAAGGAGAAGGACCTCCCCTTCCTTTAGAAGATTTTGAACCGATCGAATCCGTTTTCTAAAAATGCTTTGGTCCATAACTACCTACTTATTAGACGAAGTGCTTCTCGGACGATTCGATTCGGATCCTGTTCCAACATGCAACGAAAGTGTTTCTCGGGACAAACCTTTCCTCCGTGTATCCCGCAAGGCCTGCAGTACAATCCTTCGATTTCCGAAATAAAAGAGCGAGTAGCCAGAGGAGTGTAACCGAAATCCGGAACGGTAGCCCCGAAAACGGCCAAAGTGGGAATGTCGAACGCGGAGGCGAAATGAATCGGAGAAGAATCGTTAGTCACGAGTAACGCGGCTCCCGCAGTCAGATAGGACATTTCCGGAAGGGAAGTTTTGCCCGCGAGATTGAGGGCAAAACCCTTTCCCACCTCTTCGCAGAGATCTAGATCGCCTTTTCCGCCGGCCAGAACGACGGGCATTCCCGTTTTTTCGGACAACGCAATGCCGACTTCCCGGAATTTTTCGGCGGGCATCCGTTTCGTTTCCCATACGGAAGAAGGGGTCATCAGAATATAACCCCCTTTTTCAAGTTTCCAAGATTTTAAAACGTTCCGGATTCCGCTGACGGATTCTTCCTTCCAATACAGTTCCGGTCTCCTGTCTATCGCCTTGCTTTCCTCTTCCGAATACAAAAGGGAAAGCAGCTTGTCCACTTCGTGAGGACCTAGGATAGGCCTGGACTTTTTTTCGGTAAGTAAAAAGGAGAACCCGGCGGTCCGATAACCGATCCGGATCGGAGCACCCGAGCTCCAAGCGAGAAGAGAGGAACGGAAGGAAAAATGAGGGGAGAGACAGACGGTAAAATTCCTTTTCCTTAGATCGGATGCGAATCTCCAAAAACGCAGGAGAGAGGACTTTACGGATTTCTTATCCAAGGGAAGGATCTCGTCGATCCAAGGATTGGCTTCGAGAACGGATTCCGTTCCTTTGTTTACGATCACGGTCAGGGAGGAATCCGGAAATTTCTTCTTTACCGCCCGAAACAAGGGGGTCGTAAGGATCAGATCCCCCAGGAACGCAGTTTGTATCAAAAGAATCTTTTCCTTCATTCCGCTGACTTGAAAATTTTCCGTTTCGTTTCGGATCCTACGGACTTTCGACCGGACTCTTTCCTTTTCTAATCTTCCGACCGCAAGATGGTGGCGAAATTGTTGATTCCCAATCCGCCTATGGAAAGAGCCAAACCGGCTCCATACGTTTCCCGATTCATCAAGAAAAACAATTCCGCAATCTGTGCCAACCCGGAAACTCCCACCGGATGCCCTCTGGTTTTCAAACCTCCGGAAGGGTTGATCGGCAACCTTCCCCTCTTATCCGTCACACCTTCCACCACGTATTTCAACGCTTTTCCGCGGGGAAACAATCCGGCATCCTCCGCTCCGATCAGCTCGAAAGGAGTGAATGCATCGTGCAATTCCGCGACTCTGATCTCGGAAGGGGTCAGATCCGCCTCCGAGTATGCCTGTCGAAACGCCTCAACGGAAGCCGGAAAACTGGTTCCGCCCGGTACTCCGCTTACGTGGCCCGTTCCGTGACCGGTTCCGGCCAGGAATATTTTGGCGTTGTCTCCGGGAATCCGGGAAGAGTCCGATTCCAAAAGCAAGGCGCAACATCCGTCCGACAAAGGGGAAATGTCGTAAAGACATAGAGGGCTGGAAAATACGGGAGAGGAGAAATATTCCTCCTCGTTTAACTCTTTTTTAATATGGGAAATCGGATTTTCCAATCCGTTATCGTGAAGCTTTTTGGAAAGATAATACAGATCCTTTCTGGTATATCCATAATCGTGCATATACCTGGTCGTCGTCATTGCTCCGCCCTGAGCCATGGACATGGCCAACCTTCTCTGGCTTTCCGAAAGCACGGAACCCAAAAGTAGATTGTTCTCCTCTCTCGGAAGACGGCTCATGATCTCCGTGGCGATCAACAAACCGCGACGGAACTTACCGGAAAGTATCAGATAACGAGCCAAGTGTAAGGCGGATGCTCCGCTGGAAGAAGCGGTCTCTGTTCGAACAACGAACAGGTTCGGCAACCCCAGACTCTCCTGGATCTTTGCCGGGAGAAAAATCTCTCCCGTATATTTTTCCGGAGCCATGGCTGCAAAAACCAAAAATTCCGGGCGAAATTCCGGATGATTCTTAAGCAAGTGATTCGCAGTCTCATGGGAAAGGGACCGATAATCCGAGTCCGATTTGCCGAATCGACTCAAAGTTGCGTCCAGAATATAAGCCCGAATCATCCTTCCTACAAGGGAACCGAAGCCACGTTCACAGAAAAGTCAAAAAAGAGCAAAGGCGGGAGAAGGCAGGAATAGCGCTTTTCAAAATAGGGCCCGATCGTTTATAGTGATAAATTGGAGGAGAAACACGTGAAAGGCAACCAAGAAGTCCTCGAAATCCTAGCAGAAGTACTCTCCGCCGAACTGACTGCGATCAACCAGTATTTCATTCACGCAAAAATGAATAAAAACTGGGGCTACGAAAAGCTGGCAGATTATATGAAAAAAGAATCCATCGAAGAGATGCACCACGCTGATCAGGTGATAGAGCGTATTCTCTTTTTAGATGGAGTTCCCGACTTACAAAGATACATGAAAATCAACGTGGGAAAGGACATAGAGAGCATCCTGAAAAACGATCTGGATGTGGAATATTCGGCCGTAGACCGTCTCAACCGTGGAATCGAAATTTCCACTAAAAACAAGGACAACGGTACCCGTGAATTGCTTGAGAAGATCCTCGTATCCGAGGAGGAGCATATCGACTGGCTCGAGGCCCAGCTCGAAATCATCAAAACCATCGGGGTCCAAAATTACTTGGCCCAACAACTTTCCTAGACATTGTTTCCTAAAAAATCCGTGAATAAAAAAGGCCCCTCCTCCCGCTCCGCAGGAAGGGGCGCAGGATCCTCCGGTCCTTCCAAAAACAAACCGTTCCGCTCCGGAAATAAAAACCGAACCGACAGAGAGGAAGAATCCGGATCCTTCCGTGCCAAGGAAGGAAAACGCACTTCTGATAAAAAGCCCTTCCGCTCCCGAGAAGAGGGAGAAGAAAAAAAACCGTTCCGTCCAAGAGAAGAAAGCAAAGAGCGAAAACCGTTTCGCGCTCGGGAAGAAGGCAAAGAACGTAAACCATTTCCTCCCAAAGAAGGAAGAGACCGGAAACCGTTCCGTGCTCGGGAAGAAGACAGAGAACGTAAACCATTTCGACCTAGAAACGAGGATCGGAAACCTACCTCTTCCTCCGGCCGAGGAAATCGAGAAGACGGAAACAGAAAGCCCTTTCGCCCGAAAGAGGAAGGGAACGAACGAAGACCCTTCCGACCTCGCGGAAACGGCGACTCGGAATCTAGAAACGAAGGTCGCAGGCCCTATTCTTCCTCCGGTCGTGACGCTAAAAAAGACGGAAACAGGAAACCGTTTCCTCCCAGAGAAGGAAGAGATCGAAAACCGTTTCGCCCTAAAGAAGAGGGGAACGAACGAAGACCTTTCCGTCCTCGGGGAGACGGCGATTCCGGATCTAGAAACGAAGGTCGCAAGCCCTATTCTTCCTCCGGCCGTGACGGCAGAAAGGATGGAAATAGAAAACCGTTTTCTCCCAGAGAAGGAGGAGATCGGAAACCGTTCCGGACTTCGGAAGAAGGATCACGGGAGAACCGCAAACCGTTCCGTTCCGGCGGTGGAAATTACGGAAATGAAAGGGAAGAACGCACTCCTTTCCGTTCTCGTTCCGGCAACGGAAACAGGGAAGGCGGCAACCAAAGGCCGTATCGTTCCCAAGAGGGGTCCGGATCTCCAAGAGGACGTTTCGGCTCTAGGGAAAACGGAACTCGGAAACCGTTCGGTTCTCAAAGAGGAAACGAATCCTTCGGGAACCGTCATGGGTTTTCCTCATCGGACGAGGATCGTTACGAGGACGTAAGATCCGGTTGGAATTCCGCTAAACTTTCCTTAAGCGAATTCGACAGACCGGAAAGTCTGACATTCCACGCCTCCTGCGGAGACGGTCTCGCATTCCTATTAAAGGAAGAAGTGGAAGAAGCCGGTTTGGAAGTCATTTCCGAAAACCGGGGAGGAGTATTCTTCAAAGGTCCGGTCAAAAAAGTGAGGGACTTCTGTCTCGGCTCCGGGATCGCTTCCGGAATCAGCTTCGAGCTGTCTTCCTGGAGCAATATCAAGGAGCCGGACGATCTCTACGAAGTCGCCGCGATGTACCCGTTCGAAAAACTGCTTTCTCCGGGAACACGTTTCAGAATCGACGCGACCACCAAGGACAATCTTCCGGATTCGCGTTATGCGACATACCGATTGAAGGACGCTATCTTCGACAGATTCCGGGCCAAAGGACTGGATTTGCCCGAGGCGGACAGGGACGAACCGGAAGTTTTGTTTTATCTTCGTTCCAGAATGGACCAGGCGAAATTATTTTTGGCTCTCCACGCACAACCCCTCCAGCGCAGAGGACATGAAAGGCAAGGAGGAGAAGCCCCTCTTCGGGAAACTCTGGCACAGGCTCTCTTGCGTTTCTCGGGCTGGAAGGAAACAGAAGCGTTGTACGATCCCTTTTGCGGATCGGGCACATTGCTCATAGAGGCCGCCCTTAGACTTCGAAACAAGGGTTGGGTGAATTACCGAAGCCTTTCAAGATCCACGATTTTTACGAGACTCTTCGGTTCCTTTAAACCGAACGAAACCGGCTCCCAAAAATCCGGCCCCCTCCTTTTCGGATCCGACGTTTCCGAGGAAGCGATCGAATTGGCAAAGGAGAATGCAAGGGAAGCGGGCGTGTCCGACCTGATCCACTGGGAAGTCTTTGCCGCACAAAATCCCCCGTCGGACTTTCCGTTCCGGGAAGGTAAAATCGTCACCAATCCTCCTTATGGAATCCGGATCGGATCCAAGGAAGAGGTCGCGGAACTCTACGAAAACTGGGGAAAGACCTTAAAAGAAAGATTTCCGTCCACGGACATCGCCTTGGTTTCCGGAGATCCTTCTCTACTCGGCCATCTCAAATTAAAATCGGCCAGAGAGCAATCCGTTACGATCGCGAAGTTGAAGGGAAAATTGGTCGCCTATCATATCGATTGAGGAAGAGCCCGGGAGAAGATGAACCACCAGGAGATCCTGCTTAAACTTCTGGAAGTTACCGAAAATTCCAAGGACAGCTTTCAGTTTCTGAAATTGTTCCGCTCTTTGGAACCGGAAAAGTTCGCCGTCATTCACGCCGGGGCGGAAGCTCTGGCGGAATCGGCCGAAGCTCTATTATACAATCTGAAACTTCTCCAAAAGCTGGAACTCTTTCCGGTAGTGGTCCTAGAAAAGGAAGGGATTTCGTATGCGAATCTATTCTACCGGTCCCCTACCCTACCCAAAACCACTCTAAAGGAATTCAAGGAGGACCATCTCGAAGATGTACTTCCTGGTTCCCATAATCTTCCCGCAAAATGGTTCCGTGATCCTTCTCATTCCCTCGAGTCCGTTCGCTCCGCGATTTCGGAAAGAAAAATCCCGGTATTCGTCACGGATC
Source organism: Leptospira fluminis (assembly GCF_004771275.1). GTDB lineage: Bacteria > Spirochaetota > Leptospiria > Leptospirales > Leptospiraceae > Leptospira_B > Leptospira_B fluminis. The sequence continues at coordinate 54,329 of NZ_RQEV01000016.1, forward strand.
TAGGCGGTTCCGAAATACACTCTTATCTTGCGAACCTCGGCAAGGAACTAAAATCGAAAAAACTGATTCTTTTGACCCCTCGTGGAGGAATTCATTCCCCGGACGGTAAAAAAATTTCCATTTTGGACGTACATTCCAAGGAACAAGTATCGCAAGAAGACGAGCCCCTTCGCAAAGAAGCGGATCGTATATTCACACTCGTTGGGGATCCGAATTTCCACATCGCGGTCGCATCCGCACCCAGTCTTTTAAAGGAACTTTTTACGATCAAAGGGAGCGGAACCCTATTCAGACAAAAGAATCGTATCGAACACCATTCCTCTGCACGGAATTTGGATCGGGAAAAACTGAACAATCTGGTCGAAGAAGCCTTCCGTAAAAGATTGAAACCCGGATTTTGGAAACAGGATTTTTCGGCTATACTTTTGGAATCCGCTTACAAAGGCTGTGCCCTTCTACAAAACACTCCTTGGGGAACCTTCTTATCCAAATTTGCGGTGAACGAAATCGCGAGAGGAGAAGGAGTCGGAAGGGATATCTGGGACGAAATGCTTTCCCGTCATCCTAAGATTTTCTGGAGAGCCAGATCCGAAAACACCATCTCGAAATGGTACGCGAAGGAATGCGAAGGGTTGCAGAAAGAAGGAATCTGGATTTATTTTTGGATCGGTCTGGAAGACAAAGAAATTCCCGAAGTATGTTCCTATTTGCGAAGCCTACCCGTGGATTTGGAATCTTCCGAAACCGCAATTCCGACGAATCGACCATGAACGAAAGGATTTTTCTGTACGACGGAGACTGCCCGTTCTGTTTCCGACTGGGAAATTATCTAAAAAGGAACTGCCTGGATACCTCCATACAATTCCGATCTTTTCGGGAATTCCAAGAACAGGATTTGCGGAAACTCCACCCTAGTTTGGGGACGGAAGTCGCCCAAGGCAACGTCCAATTGATAGACAAGGGAATCAGGTATCCGGGTTTTTTTGCGGTTCGCAGACTTTCGCATTCTCTCCGCGGTTGGAGGTGGTTTTCCTTATTCCTATATCTGCCCTTCGTTCCTCTGTTAGGAGTGGTAGTAATGAGTCTGCTGAAATCGCTTCGAAATCCCGGGCATTGATTTATCGCTCACATCTCTTAACCGGAAACAATAAGAGGCGAAACCCTTTGTAGTCCTTCGTAAAATAGAAGCCTCGCGTCCAAGGCCTGAACCATCCCTTCCCGAACCTGGTCCCTTTTTTCGGAATCGGTCGCGACCGTTTCTATCAACGCGAACATCTTTTCCGCGTGGGATTCGTCCGCTTCCAGATTTACCTGAAAGAATTTACCCTCCGGCAGGGGGATCCTCGACTTCAATTCCCGATAGGAAGCGAACATCCTACCGTATTCCAGCTTGAGAAGGTACTCGTTCGCGGGTCCCAAAGCGCCTAACGCCGAATAAAAGTCGGAATTTACGATACGTCGCATGATCGACAGATAAGAGGACGTCTCGGGGAGAAGATCCGCTTCCGAGACCGTCTCTCCCATTTCGGATAAGAACCGACGCAGAATGGAAACGTGCGCCTCATCGGGTTTTCCTTCCCCTAATTCCTCCCAAATGTTCTGGGCCAGAACGATTTTCGATTCCACCGAATCAGAGAGAGCCGCCGCGTAAAGGAACCAATTCACAAAGGCTACGGAGACGAAATATTCCTGTTTGAGCCAAAGAGTTAGATCCCTTCTATCCATCCTCCGCTCCCTTTGTTCCAACCAATGATTCGCTGTCAAAACGGGATGCCTTCCCACTTCGACGCTCAATTCTTCCCGAAATTTTCCTGTCATAAACCTTCTAAGATTTCCCTGCGAGATTGATTTTTTGCGTATAAAAAACGTGCTTCCTGAAACTCGATTCTTGCTATCTCCAAAAGTTTTGCGAGCAGGGAAGAATAGTCGCCGAAAGATTGCGAATAACAGATCGGGAAACTGCTATAAAAAGGGGAAAGCCCCGGAGTCGAATTCCATTCCAGAAAATTAGGACGACCCCCTTCGTCGGCTTTCCAATCCAAGCGGACCGCACCGCTAGTGCCTACGAATTCGCAGAGTCGCAAGGAATGCTCTCGGATTTTTCTGGAGATTGTCGGATCGGAATCGAATCGGATTTTTTCCGGCATATGAGATTTCGTCTTGGTTTTCTCTCCGTAAACGTTCTCTTCCGCTTCCTCCAGGGAAATGCGACCCACCTCGCTGGCTCGATATCCGACGGAAGGGGAACCGATTACGGCAAGGGTCCATTCCGTGCCGGGAAGAAAGACTTCCCAGATCCAGGAAGTCCTACTCCTCTCTTCCGTTCCGAGAAAGGAGTTCAGATCCGACTCTTTTTGCACACGGTTTTCCTCTCCGATTCCGAGACTGGATCCTTCGTATCTAGGCTTTATAAAAATCGGATATTTCTCCGAAGTCGGAAGCACGCCTTCCCGGCCGGACCCGCAGATTCCCCAGTCGGCCGTAGGGATTCCCAGGGAAGATGCCACCATTTTAGAGGTATGCTTGTCCAAACTCAGAATCTGAGAATGAGCGTCCGAACCCGTATGAGGAAAGCCGAAATATTCCGCAACCGCAGGAAGCCAAGCTTCCCTATTTCTGGAAAGATACCCCTCCACCAAATGAAATAAAACCGGTCGCTCTTCGAAAGGAGTCGTAGCGTTTTCGGCAAGAAGCCCGAGAAGATGGGAGGGAGAAGGCACGATTCTAACCGTTTCGCCTAATGTCTCCAGGGTTTGCCGAATGAATTCGACGGATTCCGAACTTTCCCATTCCTGGACCAACTTCCGATCCAGATTCGAATCCGCTATGTCTGCCACCAAAAGAACCGAAGGCCGATCCCTTTCCATTAGGCCCCTCCGTTTTTCGGAAGGGAAACTCCCTTCGAACTCGAGTAGGCTTGATTCTTTACGGAATCCCAAACGGAATCTTCTAGGATCGGATATAAATTTTCATACCCGCTTTCCGGAGGCTCGGGACTCAAGTGGAATGTTCCCCTGACGGCGGATCGAAACACATGATTTCGCGTTGGTCGATGATAACCGAGATACCAATTGGGCCCAAGGGTCACTTTCCCTCCCCCTCCCGGCAGATCCGTCACGAATTGCGGAATCCCCATCCCCCCCAACTTTCCACGCATATATTCTAATATTTCAATTCCCTTATACAACGGGGTTCGAAACCCTCGGGAACCGGGAATCAATTCCGGATCGTACATATAGTAGGCCCTTACGCGTAACTCTAGGAGTTTTTTATGCAGACGGAGCATGGTTTCTCCGTCGTCGTTGATCCCTTTCAGAATCACGCACTGGTTCCCCACGCTTACCCCCGCCTTGATGAGATTCAGAACGGCATCTTTGGCTTCAGGAGTGCATTCTTTTTCAT
>NZ_RQEV01000005.1 GCF_004771275.1 Leptospira fluminis
ATTCTGAACTGTTCGGTAAGGAATTCCATCGTCCCCCGAATCTAGTTCCTCTTGAGAAAGATTCCTTTCTAATCTCAACTCCTTTAATCTAAGACCGACTTTCCGACGAAAGGAAGTGTAATCCACGCCTGTTATGGTAATTATAATTGACCTACATAACACACTATATATAGTGTGATAAAATTAGACGCAGTCTTAAAGTCGCGTCTTGGAAAGAGGTTCGATATGAAATCAAAGGGAACGGCGTATGTATTTTGGATCCTTGGGCTTTTCGGCATATTAGGCTTACATCGATTCTACTTGGGTAAGATAGGAACTGGTCTTATCTGGTTATTTACCGGAGGAGTATTTTCCATTGGAGCGTTGATCGATCTTTTCACTCTTGGAGGGCAGGTGGACGCGTACAATACAAAGGCAGAATTAAAACAAATACGGACTGCGACTTTAGCAAACGCGAAATCCGAATGAAACTTCGATTCTCCTTTCGGTTACTTTTCCCCTTCCTACTGCTTATTTTGTTTTTGGGTTATGAACCGATTCGGCCCCAGAGTGATGAGGGAGAAAGTTCTCAAGAGGAGAATCCTCCTGTTGGTCAAAAGGACAAATACGCAGAAGAATATGAATCCAATTGCAATTTTATTTTGGATCTCCTCACGCCGGTCAGAGATCACCGAGAGAATTACAAGGATACGGAAATCCAAAAGAAGAAAAAGCAGGAAAAGAGAGAAGCGGCGTTGGCAGTGATCAAGAAGGCGATCGTAGGAAAGGCTGTCACTTTTAAATCCCTCCAAGTAATGAATGTTGATTCAGAAAAGACTCTGTCCGCCAATGGAATCAGGCATGGAAAAGATCTTATGGCTAAAATCAAAAACGATCCACAGAGTAAGCTTGTGGCTCAGACTAACGGAGAATTTTTGGAAGCGATCATTCGTTTGAATTTGGCTTTTTGCTCGGATTGTTGGAAGGATACCGGTAGGTATATTGTTTCTTATGAGATACCGATTCCGAAGGCGGAACTCGAATTCGGGATTCGGTTTGATGGGGATGGCGCCCCTAAAATGAGTATCTACATCAAGAAAATCTTTCCGAATGAAAATCAGGTCTTGGAGATTCGAAAAGATTCCCGGTTAGATGTTACAGGAAAAGTAAAATCTATTTCCTATACAGACCGCGGTTACGACGAAGACGTAGGATTGATTTTGGAATAGATCCGATTCGGTATATCGTGGGAAACGGATCCTGCATCTTGGACCGTTTTATCTCCCAAATTGATTAAAAAAGATCCCCAGGCCTTAGCTCGGAATGCAAATACATGTCGGCTGTGATCGCAGTAGAGGAGTGCCCCAAATACTGTGATACTGCTTTGATGTCCTTCCCTTTCTTTAGGATGGTATTTGTCGCGAAGGAATGCCGAAAGGTATGGGGGTGGATGTTCTTATTCAGAATTTCTTTTCCCTTTCTATGGATTTCCTTCCAGGCGTAATTCCTAGTAATTCTCTTCCCGTTCTTTGTTTCGAATAGGTAAAACTTGCCCTGAAAGGTTCTCCGTATTTTCCGGAAAAGGGACGTGGGAAGAAATACTCTCCTTTCCTTCCGGTTTTTCCCTATGATCCGGATATATACGAACTTTCCCTCTTCGATGCAATCTTGGATCCGAATGGAAAGAAGTTCCGAAATACGTAGGCCGGTATTCCCCAAGGATTGGATGATTAACCCTGTCCTCGGGGAAGAATTTTGAACCAGTGCCTCTATTTCCTTTTTAGAGAGGATCTCTTCTGAATACACCTTAGTGTCGGGCCGATCTAACCTAATTTCAGAGAATGACTTATCCAAAGCGGCAAGGAATATCGCTGAATTCGCCTGATTTTCGTAAGTCGCCAGGATGGATTTCTTCAAACCCGCCTTGATCATCCGGATTGTAGAGGGCCGGAGGCGTCCTTTTAGAGATTCCAGCCAGGTTTTGATCTCATCCATTCCGGCGGTTCGGAAATTTTCGTTGCATTTGAGAATATATGTGTCGTAAGTAGGTATTCCGGTTAACTTTAAGGATTTGTTCATTTCTAATGCTCCTGCATATGTAGGTGTCCCGAGGAGCATTTGGGTCGCCAGATTTTGGGTACAAATGTTAGTTTATGTGGTTAGGGTGGGGATTGTGCAAAGGTCTTATGAAATCAGCACAGAAGTAAATAATAATAGTATGTCGTTTCCTTTTTCTTGTCCGTTTTGCCAAAGAGATACTACGATAACAAAATCCAATTATTTTGATATTATTCAATATATTGATAAAGACAGCAAAGATGGAATATTAGCTTTACGGACAGTATTAACTACATGTCCAAATCCTAAATGTAAAGAATACACGATCATGACTTTTCTTTTAAAGGCACAAAGAGATGCTTTCGGAAAGTATTCCATAGTAAATGAGGAAAATTATTTAGAGAAGTGGCATTTAAGGCCTCTAAGTTTAGCTAAGAAATTTCCGAACTATATTCCAAAGCAGATAATCCAAGATTATAATGAAGCTTGCGCAATTATCAATCTCAGTCCGAAGGCATCTGCGACGCTTTCTCGAAGATGCCTTCAAGGAATGATTAGAGATTTTTGGAAAATAAGTAAAGGAAGGTTGATCGATGAAATAATAGAGCTAGAAAGTAAAATAGATCCTATAAGTTGGAAAGCCATTGATGCAGTTCGTAAGGTCGGAAATATCGGCGCTCACATGGAGAAGGATATTAATCAAATAATAGACGTTGAACCTAAGGAAGCAGAACTTCTCGTTCAACTTATTGAAATTCTTTTAAGAGGCTGGTATATTTCAAAACACGAGCAAGAAATGAGGCTAAATTCGATTATTCAGATTGCAGATCAAAAAGAATCTGAAAAGAAGAATGGTAAATGACTATGATACTTTGTCTAACTGTCTGTTTTATTGCAACGTTATGGATCCGTTTCATTGCCTTCGTTTGGCCTTTACTGCATTGCGATGCGATTTCTTGCTTGTTTAAACGAGAGCGCTCGGCATCAATTGCTAACTGATAATCATTTTTAATGAGCCAAATGAAAGAATGGAGAGAGTATAGTATGTACGGTAAAAGCATTAAGATATTCTTACTTGATGGAAGTTCTAGCGGTTTACGCACCGCTGAAATTGGATTATCATCGGTCATGGCTTTTGTTGTTCCACGCGCTTCTCTGTCTTTATTTATTTTGAATAGGGATGAGAGTACTAAGACAGGTGTATATGTTCTATCTGGCGAGGATCCAAATTCCTCCGGTCGCATTGCCGTGTATATCGGAGAAGGGGATGAAGTTAAATCGCGACTTTTAGCTCATGACAAAGATGAAAAAAAGGACTTTTGGGAGCAAGCACTGATCTTCATCACGAAAGACCTCTCTTTGACTAAGGCACATGCTCGATACTTGGAAGCGAGATTGATTGAAATTGCAAGAAATGTAAAGCGAGTTACCGTTGTTAATGATACACAACCACAAGGAGGAACTTTGCCTGAGGCTGATGTTTCTGATATGCAGCAGATGCTTGATCAAATACGTTTACTGTCAACTACTCTTGGTGTTCCTGCTTTTGAAGAACCACGAATAATTTCTAATTTCAATCAGAATCCTTCAGAATATAACGCTCAAACGACCGAGGAATTTCAATTCACTGGTGATGGTTATGAAGCACACTGTTATCTTGAATCGGGTCAATTCGTAGTTTTGAAGAATTCGACGGTCAGAGGTCAGGAGGTTTCCTCACTTTCAGATTCGATTCGAAATCTTCGTAAAGACTTAATAGAATCTAAAGTATTGATTGCATCTGGTTCCGGTTATTATTTCTCTCAAAATTATCCATTTGACTCAGCTACAAAATCAGCTCAGCTAATATGTGGTTCCACGGTCAACGGTCGTATCGCATGGAAGAATAGAGAAGGTCAAACGTACGGCGAATGGCTCGATTCAATAGCAGAATTGAAAAAGGAAAAGGTGTGATTTTCTATCGACCATTTACCGGCTAGGGTCACCCACTTACTTCGTTTAACTGTCGGATCCGGTACTGCATTTTGGGAGGCTTGGCAACTCACCTAAATCACTTTTATCCCTTGGATACAAAACCCTATTTATGTGGCCAAAATTCTTAAAATGGTTAAATTCCTTAAATTTCACAATGCTTAAAGGATCTCGGTTAGTAATTTTTCTTGTTTTTACAATTAGCTGCTCATCTTTTCCGATTACGGACAAATCTGCGATTCGTATTGTAATCGAGCAAAACGAGACAAACCATATGGAAAAGTTACGCAAGATAGAAGCCGGAATGCCAGCGATAGACGCCTATTCAGATTATGCAAAGGCAATGAGAAGTATAGATACATCTTATTGTCCTCCTGAATTTCAACAAGCCTTTCTGAAGCATGTACACTCATGGGAGAATTTTGTAGATCGTTTGAATGACCGAAAAGATACTCAATTAAGACGGGTATTCGTTAGTATCATTGGTCTTTTGATCGGCAATCCAGCAGTAACTATGGGTCCCATTTTTAGAGAATTGGAGGAGAATGGCGTGGATATTTCAGAAATACGAGAGTCATGGCAGAATGTTGAGAGCGTCTCCCTAAAGTACGGATATAGAGTTCGTTATTAATTTTGCAGTTGCTTGAGGGCTTTGAGAATGGATTCCGACGATGATGATTGGAAAGAATTGGAACTGATTCTTTCGGATGCCAAAGAGAAAATCTGGACAGTCCCTGATAAAAATGCGAAAGAAAGTTTTCGCTTACCCAATCCGTTCTACTATTCGGACAGAGATGGAGATATTGTAAAAGTTTTAAATAAAATTGAGGTCGTGCGTGAACTAACGAGTTCCTTTATAAACGCAGGAACATCTACTTATAAGCCGGATGTAGGTATAGTAAAAAGTTGGCTATTATACTTAACTGATAAATATGATTTCGAGAGGGCAGTTCAATTATTCAGAGAGTATCTTAAAGGAGAAGAAAATCATCTCACCGAGATCTTGATATTCTCTGGAATGAAGCTGCATAAGAAAATCGATTTGGGGAATTTTATTCTTTTACCCATTAGTTCGTTGGATGATTCTTTTATTAAGAGATTGGTATTAGAGCAGAATGGAATCATTGAGGAGATGCCAGCATTTGCTAATGAAGATGAGACGGTTGAGCGTCCTTATTCAGCAATAAGCTCCAAAACATTACTTCAGCCAAAATATATTTCCGAACCACGGAGTTTAACAACAGGAAAATTTAATGAATTTGCTACCTTTTTACTCTGTCTTTGGATAACGACACGGCATTCTATCGTTCCAAAATCATACTGGATTGACTTAAATGAAAATATTCCAGGTAGTATTCATTATAATAGTAATGCGAAAGCAATTGTCGATGTAGGGAGCGCAAAAATTACTTATTTTGAAACTAAGACGCAATTAATACTGAAAGCGAAGAGGTTTTATTTATTAATTCCACAATTGGCTCAAGAGGAAAGGTACGTTTTAATTCTTGCAATGTCGAGATTTAGCCAAGCCTTTCGCCGGAGCGAAAATAAGGAGAAAATTATTGATTATACCATCGGGTTTGAAGCTATACTTCGTTTTTCGGACAGGGACTACAAGGACGTAAAGAAAAAATTTAGAGAGCGAGGTATGAAATACTTGGGAAGATCTGAAGATTCGAAAAAAGAAATTGAGGCGATATTAAATAAATTATATTCTATGCGTTCTGATATTGTTCATGGTAAATTTACAGTTATCGAAGAAATCGAATTGTCGGGCAGAAAAATAACTCTAAGCGATTTTTTTGTTAAAATTAATTGTTTGGCAAAGCGGATAGTTCGCAAGGTTATTTTAAGTAAGGAAATTCCGAAATGGTAAAGGAGTTCTGAACAGGATAGTATTTGCCTGACATTTTCTTCAGAAAAAAATTTTTTAATTTCAAAGATTAGTCACGCTGCTTACATAAATGACTACGGCCCTTTCACATAAGCCCAGTGAGTCACAAATCCATCCCGAATCGAATACCGATATCCTGACTCGGTTTTCTTGATAAGTCCATCCGTCCCGACTTCGCCTAAGAAATAGCCACCTTTCTTGTCCCGGAATAAAGTGGGCTGACTCTTTTCCGGTAGCACTCCTTCTTTCAATGCGTTCCAAACCATAGTTTCCTCTTAAATGCTTTTCGCTTTGTTATGTTTTCCGATTTCGAACCAGAAGAACCGTATTTACGAGAGTGAGAAGTGCCAAGGCGCCAATCGCCATCCAGACGAATCTTAGATCCCGATTCTCTGTAGCCGTGGATCCGACATTTCCTTTCGTTTTCTTCTTAGCTTCTTCGATTCCCTTTAGTAGTTCCTCGTACTCAAATTTGATTTTCGCGGAAGATTCCTGCAAACTCGGGTCAAAGACAAAAACGGTTCGGACAGTGGAGTTTCCGCTTGTTTTGGATATGTTTTCTGAGAAGTTCCGATTTTCCTTTATAGGGGCTGCTACTTTCGGTTCCTCTTGAAGATCCTTCAAATCCTCACGCGACTTTAGCTCCAAATACCGACTCCTGACTCCAGGATGACTCGGCCAGGATTTGAATACTTTCTCATAGTATCCAAAAGCGGTTAGAAATTTCCGATTCGAATAAGCAAGATCCGCTTTCCCAATCCAAACAAAATTCTGGTAAAGCTGTAGGGTGGCATCGTTCGGGTTTTTGGTTAGGAAACGATCCAGTTCGCTTTGGGCTTTCTCCCATTGGAAAGAGTCCACGTATCCTTTGATTTGAATGGTGGCTTCCTCTTGCGACTCCGCGAAAGAAGGAAGGGATAAGAGAAGTAGAAAGAGAATGGAAAGGTAAGTTCTCATGGTCACCTACTCAAAATCACTGCTTTGTGTCCGAAACGAGCTGTCGGCATCGCTGTAGAGGCCGTCCAAGGGCCTCCAATTGGGTTTGTAAGGTCGATCCAGTAGACGAGGGCAGTTGGGATGTTCAGAGAGCTTTCTCCGCCAAATACATAGGCTCTGCGGAGGTCGTAGGAGATTTCCATCGCTCCGTAAGCGGTGGTTGTTGGGAGAACAGGTCCACTTTGGAAAGTTGCACTTCCGGCAACGTAATAATCGTATCTTTGGAGAGAGGTCAAAGCAGTGACCGGTTGGGGAGTAATCTGAGCACTCGACCCGCCGACTGATAAGAGAGCCGGGGAATCAGTAGGATAGGGGTCCGTGGGAAGAGGGCGATAACAAGCGGAAGCTCCAGCAAAGCCTCCTGTTCCTGAGAGTGCCGGTTCGTTAAACGCAGTGGTAGAATTAGAAGAAGGAGAATATCCGTCTGTAGAACTTTGAACGGATCCGTCCGTGTAGTATCTTCCGCCAGTAAAGAAAATGGTTCCGTTTAAGGCACAACCAGACATGTCTACTCTTGCGAAAATACTCGTATTCGAAGTGTAGGATTGCCAAACTCCAGTGGAACCGATGTCCGGATAGAACTTATACACCGTGTTCAAAACGGTTCCAGTCGTCATGTCGGTGGTGGTCGTTCCTGCGATGAGGTAGATGTTTGTTCCAACAGTTCCCGCTACCATTCCTTGGAGAGCGGAAGGGATCGAAGCCATCGTTTTCCAGGTTCCTGCGATCGGATCATACATTTCGACAGTGTTTACAGCCGTAAAAACTCCGGAGATCTTAGCGACCCCTCCGATCACATAAATCTTGCCGTTATAGGAAACTACTCCTGCGAACGCCCGAGGAGTTGGAAGAGTCGTGATCCCATTGTACCATTGACCTGCTACTGGATCATACATGTCCACTTGGGATACAGGAATGTTTCCGTTCCCGATTCCTCCTACAACCCAGATACTTCGGTTTAGAACCTGCTGGTTCGAAGGAAGGGTAGTGAAGACAGAACTTCCCATAGCGTCGGGAGAAATCTTTCCGCAGAATACCGCATACACGTATTGGGTGTTGGATTGTAGGTTCGTTAATGTGATACTTTGGAGTTTGGAAGGAACGAGTCCGAAGAGATAGTTTGTAGGAGATCCGATTCCATATCCCAGAATTCCTTCTACATCCGCAGAGCAGTTCCATGCGATGGTTGCAGTGGTAGAAGTCACGGCTACCGGCCCGAATCCTTGGATTTTTAGAGCAGCAGTTTCCTGTCCATTTGTGATCGGACTTCCTTGGCAAGAAAGTAGAAGTGAAACAACGATCGGTAGTATAATCGAAACTTTCATAGTCGTATCAAAACTCCCGCTTCGATTCCTTGCATACAGATCTGAGAGGTTCTTTCGAAAACGCATTGGGTTTTCCAGGAAACTCGGAGTTGAGAATTCCGAAATTTGAATCCTTGCCATCCTACTTGGACCGCAATAGATGGATCGATTCCCGCGGAGGTGGTATAGGTCGTCGCATAGCGAACATCCGAGACACCGGCTCCCACATTCACAAATAGATCGAGCATCGGATTGTTCTGATAGATTCTACTGTACTGGGCATAGACTTGGTTCGTGAAGAAGGAGAAGTTTCCGCTTCCTCCCGGTGCGCTCAAGTATTCAGATCTGAATCCGATTTGCCAACGGTTGTAATTTAGAAAAGCGGGTTCGAAAAAGAGTCCTCCGCCGTAGATCGCAGGAAAAGTGTCCCGAGACCTTCCTATGTTCCGGAATAAATCTCCGTAGATTCCGATTTTCGTTTCTGGATGTTGCGCCTCTGGATCTAGAAGAGCATCTGAAAGGGAAGGATGACCTTTTTTTAATGCAGAAGGATTCTTTAAATTTGCCTTCGGAATCGTTAGAAATCCAAGTTCTGTTTTGAGAGTGACTTCGTCGGTGCTCTCTTCTGCAAACACTCCTTTGATCCGAGAACCGTCGTTTAGTTCGAGAGTCGAGTAGTAATAAGAAGTGTCTTCTCCCTTCTTGGAGTAATCTATATTCGCGAGATCACTTTTATAAATCGTGTAGATCTTATCCTTCCATTTCACTTTGATTTGCTTTTCTGTATCGGACAACGTATCTGCGATGTATGCTTCTCCGTTTTGAAAAACGATTTCAGCGGGAAAGAGGGAAGAAGTTGCGATCAAAGAAAGGAAGAAGATGAAATATAAAAGCAGTTTAGAACAGTTCTTAAATCGTTTCATATATAGTTTCAGGATCGCTTCTCGGGAAAATCATTCAAAATGTCTAAATGACAGAAATTGAAAGCCCTTAAGAATTCGCAATTTGTGCCACTTTTTTTCATAAATTGATTTTAATCGAGCAGATTGGTGCAATTTAGGCTAGAAAATATCATTGACCATAATTTGCCATTTCTCCAGGGTTTTAAGCAAAATATTCGATTCGGTAACGAACGAATATGAGCGGGGTTTAATGTCTGCGTTTGCTCTCAAAATCGAAACTTGGAATCTCGGATTTATTAAACGATTCTGGATTCGGGTGGGTTTGCCTGTATTCATTCTCGTATTTTTGAGCAACTTCAGTATCGTTTCGAGCGTCCTTCGGATGCTCGGTTCTCTTCCCCCGCAACCGCTTCCTAAAGTTGTAGTTTCTGCGGACGGAAAGGCGGTAACCAATATTCCCTTAGAAATTCCACCCGGAACCAAGGGAATCGAACCGAAGCTCTCGTTAACCTACGCTTCCGAAGCGAGTAACGGTATTTTAGGAAGGGGCTGGATTTTAGAAGGAAATGATTTTATCGTTAGAGATCCTTCTTTCGGGGTCAAGTATAGCGGTAGCGATTCTTATATTTCTTCTATTGGCGGTCAGTTAGTCGACATTTCCGGATCGAAGTCGATTTATCATTCTAGAAAGGAAACCTTCGTTCGCTACTATCCGAACGGGACTTGTGGAGACGGCCCTTGTTCTTGGACGGCAATTGATAAGACGGGATTAACCTATACATTCGGTGGAACCTCCGATTCTCAAATCTTAGCAATCGGACAATCGGGAGCGATCCGGATATGGGCTGTGAGTAAGGTCCAGGATCCTTTCGGGAATGGGTATACAGTGCAATATACTCAGGATGGTACCGGAGCGTATTATCCGGCTATTATCTCTTACAACAATCGATCGATCCAGTTTTCTTATGAATCTCGGCCCGATGTGATTCCAGATTATTCCCAAGGGACGATTGTAAATCTCACTCAGCGCTTGAATACGATATCCGTTTATACCAACGGTTCTCTTCTGCGGGAATACGAATTCGGATACTCTCAAGGGACGGTCACAGGTGGAAGTCTACTCGCTTGGCTCCGGAGGGATGGAAATAATGCCTTTGGAAATGAGAGCTATGATGATTTGGTTTTCACATACAATAGCCAAGGGAATGGAGGATTTAGTTCGTCTTTAGTTAGCTATGGATCCTTTCAATTTGGAGACGGAACAGATGTATTCATTCCGAATCCGAATGTTTTACTGTCTCAGACTTCTCCTCAAAATAATTTACCAGAGTTTCCGATCCCGTCTCCGAGTACTAAAATTGTGACAGGTATGCAGTATACGGTTCAGATTCCTGTGTCCGATCGAAATTCCTGTAATATCGGACTACTCGCTTGTGCTTGTATTCTTTATGCTCCTTGTTGGCATTACGATCCGATATACCAAGGAAACCTACAGATAGCTTGTTCGACCTATAACGCTTGGGGTGGTTATAATTCCTGTACCTACGGGGTAAAGGCTGCATTGACGGGTTGGCTCCAGATGGATGTGAATGGAGACGGCGTTTTGGATTTTGTCGCTCTTACTGGGGATGAAATGACTGGAACCATTCATCTTTCCGCAACCCCGATAAAATACAATGGAATTCCTACGACTTTTACTAGCTCTTCGATCCCGATCCATTACAATACGTTTTATAGTGTAGCCGACATAGACGGGAACGGCATGACGGACTTCGTGTACGAGAATGGAGGGACTCTTTGGGTGGTCTATTCCTATGGAACCTCCTTTTCTAGTCCTCAGAATTTTTCGAACGTTTCCTTAAATACAATCAACGGTAGTCTCACTTCCTTCAATCCGTACATGTATGTCTATAATCCGGCCGTGGACACGAAACAACTAACTTCGAATATTCCAGCGAAAGACTACTTGGCGGATATGAATGGGGACGGTCTAGAGGATTTTATTCACTACGATGGGAGTAGCTTCCAGATCTATATCAATAAGAAGGGGAGTTTTGCGTCCCCCATTGGAATCTCTGCTCCCCAAGGAACTTACTTAAACCAATTCCAGGATATCGATGGAGACGGTAAGGCAGAATACGTGACTGTCACCGTGAATTTCACGAATGCTAATATCCAAGCGTTACAACAAGCAGTTGCAAACGACAATACGAAACTCTCCGGGCTTCAAACGGATTACAATAACCAGTTAACCACTTTAAACGCGGTGTTTGCTGCGACTTCGAGTTCCAATTTACCAAGTAACGCTAAGATTCAGAGCTTGGTTTCGTATTACCAAGCGGATACTGTGGATAACTTTTCCGCCGATATCTCTCTTTTGAATCAAGTATTGGCGGGAACGGCGACTCTTCCTCTCGCTTCCACGAAATTAACCGGATTCCAGAACGATTTACAATCCGCATATTCTCAGCTTTACTCTCCGGTTTTGCAAGATCTCCAAACACAGCAATCCGCGTTAAACTCTGCGATTGCAGTGGCATACGCAAATAACCAGGCGCAGACTGTTTTGCAAGTTAGCTATTTTAATCTATCGAACGGTACTGCCAATACCATCACTAATACTCTCTCTGCAAGTGTGGATGCGTTCCGATCCTTCTTAGTGGATATGAACGGAGATGGCCGCGCAGATCTCGTATCGATCATCGGTAACGAGGTGATCGTTTATTTGAATACTGTTTCCGGCTTTGCTTCTCCGAATACGACTGCCCTGAATACCAGCGATGGAACTAAGGTAAACCAATTCAATTTCGGGGATGTGAATGGGGATAAATTGAACGACCTGGTTCTCTACAATATTTCCACGCAAAGGATAGAAACCTACCTTTCAAACGGAAAGTCTTTCAATACGATGTCCGGTGTTTATAATTTTGGAGCTTTATCTTCCGTAGTGAATAAGGACAATAATGGATATGTGACCTCTGCCACTACCTACCAGATAACGGTCCAAGATTTAAACGGAGATTCGGCAGCGGACGTGTCTGTTGGGTATCTGAGTGCTGATTTAACGAGCGGGCAAATCTTCTATAGTCTGAATTCTGTCCGGACTTCTCCGGAGGATTCTCTTGCGAATTTAGCAAATGGGACAGGCCAGACGACTAACATTCTTTATGGTCTGGTTTCGGCCCAATCAGGAGGAGTCAGGGTAGGGTCCGGTTCTTATCCGAACCTTCCGAATACGACTCCCGATTTCGTAGTTACTTCTCTTGTGGAAGATCTAACGAACGGCATCACTAATAATTCCGTTTTTACGTATAAAGACAGTCGGTTTTATTTAGGAGTCCGAGGAATCGCTCGGAGCCTAGGATTCGCTTCTATCCAGGAAACGGATTTGAACACCGGATTTTATAGTGTTAACGCATATAACCAAAGTAGTTATAGACTTTCGGGTCAAAAGGATTCGGAGAGTAGATATAACTCTTCGGGAAATCTCGTCCAGCAGACCTTGAATTCTGGTTATACCTATCCGAACCCGTTTGGAACGGAAATTGAATTCCCTACAAACGTTTCTCTTAGCTATTATCAAAACGGTTCTCTTTACTTAACAAAAAACCAGGCGATCGCATTCGATTCTTATGGGAATGCTATAAGTAGTACGGAAACCGCTGGTTCTCATACCTTAGTGACCCAAAATACTTACTTTAACGATACTACAAATTGGAGAATGGGACGGGTTCTTGAAACGAAGACATTTGTAGATGGCGGGTTATCCGGAGATACCTTGCTTACCTATAATGGGGATTTGGTATTTTCCAAGACGGAATTTCCAGGAACTTCCGCTGCATTGTCTACGGGTTATACGTATGATTCCTACGGAAATCCGATTTCTGTTACGGACCCGGCCGGTGCTGCCACTACCTTTGTCTATGATACTACCTTAAACCTATTTCAAACCCAGAAGACCAACGCTTTAGGGCACACGACTTCCATTACTTACAACTTGGATTTAGGTGTTCCTATTAGCGCAACGGACGCGAACGGTGCCGTCTCTTATAAGACCTACGATGGATACAAACGTCCTTTGACCGTTACGTTTGCAGGGGAATCAAGTTGGAACGAAAGTTTTACCTATAACAATGTAGGAAGGTTTGATTTAACGAACTTATCGAATAATGAATCTGTTACCAAACAAATCAGAGACAATGTAACAGGAACTACTTCCATTTTGACCTCTTATATCGATCCTTTAGGAAACGAGGTGAGATCTGAGGCAAATACTCCTGTCGCCGGAGTAAATCTAATCAATGAAACTTCGTTTGATTATATCAAAAGAGTGGTTTCTAGAAAATCGAACACATATGTAACCGGAATCACTCCCTCATATAGCCAGTATTACTATGCCCATCCGGATAATCTTTTGAGTAGCGTAGACACTCCGGATGCTGCGGGAACGATCACGACTTCTGTTACGTATAGCGGACTGACGACGACTATGAACCGAACCTATCCGGGCGGAACAGTTCGGACCAATTCCCAAGTGAAGAACGAACTAGGTCAGGTCATTTCCAAAACAGACAATGGAAAGACACTCAGTTACACATACGAAACTCACGGCCAGTTATCTTCCGCAACGGACCCGGAAGGGAATGTTAGTACATTTGGTTATGATTCGGCAGGTAGAAAGATCAGTTCCAGGGATCCGAATTCCGGAGCGGTGAATTATACCTTTGATTCTTCCGGAAGGATCTCTACTCAGACAGATGCTCGGGGGAAAACCCTGACTTTCGGATACGATGCTCTCAGTCGGATTTCCAGTATGACTCCAAGTGGCGGAGAAACTCCGGTTCTATATACCTACGATGACCCTACTAGCTCCTTCGGGAAGGGAAGGCTTTCCCATGTTAGCGATGGAACAGGAACGACTAGTTTCAATTATAATGTACAAGGAAGGACGATCGAGCAAAAGAAAACGATCGACGATCTAATCGTTTTTGTTCGCTCTAACTACGATTCTTTAGGGCGACCGCTAACGATTACGTATCCGGATGGAACGAAAATCCATAACAACTATTCGGTAAATAACTACATTTCAGATGTTTCGATGGATTCCGCGGATGGAACGAGTACGGGATATACGGTAGTTAGTTACCAAGGACCGATTTTAGGTTCTGCAAATCCGATCGTTCGGAGAACTACTGGAAACGGTGTGACGATGGACATTTCCTTCGAGCCGATTCACTTGCGGCCGATGAGTATTGTCACAAAGAAATCCGATGGAACCACTCTTGGAAACGTGAACTATGCTTACGACTCGATCGGAAATATCGCATCCATTACGGACAATGTTACTCCCCAGAGAAACGAATCCTTCTCTTACGATTCTTGGAATAGGCTCGTCCAAGCTACGGGAATTTATGGAACGCAAAACTATTCCTATACCGATGGCGGTAAACTGACCCAAAAAGGAGATATCGCTCTCAGTTATAGTGACTCCAATCACGTAAATGCGGTAACCCAATCGAATTCTACGAGCACCGGGCCTCTAAGTTACTCTTACGATGCAAGTGGAAACATGATTTCTCGGAATGGAGACACTCTCCGGTACGATTCGTTTGGAAAGATGGTGGAATACGATCCGAATGGTGGAGGGCAGTTCCTGTATTATTATGATTTTGCGGGAACCAGAGTGAAAAAAGTCTCTGCTACTTCAGGAGTGGTAACATACAGCTTTGGAGATTTGTACGAGATTGTCCGGAATCCAGGGAATCCAGAACAGCACACTCTTTATATACGAGGGAACCAAGGAGATCTCGTTTCTCAGGTTTCTAGAAACAATGCAGTCTTAATTTCTTCTAACGAAAACGCGGTAAATGTCGCCAAGAGCAATTTGGCGGACCAAATTTGTAGTGCTGCCATCGGAGGGACTTGCCAAAGAATTTGGAAGGAGAATGTCGTAAAAGGAGTTCGAGGCTTTTTTGCTTTCTCAGCGTTCTTCCATAGAGGAATTCCAACAGACCTTTTCGCGATCTCTTATTACCTCTTTCTCCTTGTATTACTATATGCGGCATATCCACTCCTATTGAAAGGAAACGAGATCTTACAAAGGGCAAAACTTCTAGGATTTAGTGCTCCAGTTTTATTACTGTCCTTCGTAGTTGTCTTCACTGTCCAGAACTGTAACGGTTTCTTGAGCGGAAGCGGAAAGGGATCTCCTCCTTGGATCTTAATTCCGGGGGCATCTTCTGATCCGAGTACACCAACACTGAACAATCCACAGACTGCAAGCGGCGGTGGAATCAACGCGGGATCGACACCTGTAAACGGGATGTATTTCTATCATCCGAATCACTTGGGTTCTACAGTAATGCTCACAGACGGGTACGGAAATCCAGCACCTGGTCCTGGGCAAAGTGGAGTGAGCCATGTTACCTACGAACCGTATGGATCCATCGTCCGAAACGATTCCCTCGGCCCGGATATCTTCCGTTATAAGTTTACGGGTCAGCAAGAGGACTTAGAGACGAATCTCTTGTATTATAGGGCACGCCACTATGATCCGAACTTGGGCCGTTTTATAGAAGCGGATAGGCATGTGAATTTCTCCTCCGTCAATGGAATGGACAAATACATGTATGTAGGAGGAAACCCTGTAGATCGGATCGATCCGTCTGGGAATTCCTGGTTGAGTGGGGCAATAGCCGGGTTAGGGAAATCGATTTTAGGCGGGTTTACGGCCCTTCTGAAAGGGCTTGGAAGGACTCTGTCTACGATTTCTAAGCTTTCCTTTAGAAACCTTGGCACTGCGATTGCTCATTCGGATTACGGAGTGGGCCTAACCAGGCTAGGCTACGGTCTTCGAAACAGTGATCTCGGGAAAATGCTAACACGAAATCGGGAAGCGATTTACGAAACGATTGGAGCCTTTTTCCTTTTGCCGGTCGCGGGTTTGGCAATCATTGGGGCGACAATAATAAACCCGGTGGGAACAATCGGTTATATCGGAGGAGGTTTAAGCAAGTCTTCCTTCAATAACATGCATTGGAGAACTAAGGCTGCGAATCGAGGATTCCAGAATGGAACCAAGATCCAATTGGGACTCGATGCCGCGGGAATTCTTGCTGCCGGTGCGGTTGAATTCGGAGTAGTGGACGCGATTTCCTCCGGATTCGACTCTGTTTTAGCTACGATTGATTCCGGGATAGAATGGCTTGGGGACAATTGGGTTCCGTTTACGGATGCTGTTGAGGGATTTATTGACAAAGTTATCGATAAAGCCGGAGAAGCTGCTTTTAGGGTACTGACAGAAGATTACAGCTTTGGTTGGACTCACATTCCATATATACAAGAAGTATCAATTCCGTTGTGGACAGTCCCTTGGGGTCAGGGGGCTTTTGCTTATGGATTGGGGCACGACTTCAATTATTCGAAGATAACATTAGGAGATTATTTGGGAGAAGTTGCACAGGCCTACGTGGAAGATATGTTTACTTTAGCATTATTTAATTCTCAAACGCCAGTATCTGCTTTCCTTGCAGGATTGGGAAAAGTTAGAAGAATTTTATTTTAATTTGCGATATGCTAGGATTGAATTTCAAAAGATACTTAATTATCTTCTTTTTGTTCAACTGTATTACTTCGTACGAAAAGAAGTTAAATGGTAACACCTCGATTGATCGGGTAAAGATAGACGTAATTAAGAATTGTGCAGTGATTTTGGATTATAAATTGAATGAAGTAAGTCCAGAAAAGCTGCTTAAATCTGAAAAAGAAATGCGTAGGAAAAAAATATCCGAAGTGTCGGAAGATTATTTAGTAAAATCTCTCGGCCGTTCTCCGGTTTGGATTTCCGATGATAACAGTATTGCGAAAAATAAAGGCAATTTATGTGAATTTACTATCATTATTTACGATGAAGTTGGAATTTACTCTCCAGATTTTTTCTTTTTCATTGGTTTTCCATATTTGGAAAGGGAAGTCCTGGATTTGAGAGGAAACCTAGTTGGTAAAAATAATGAATGCACCGTTAAGGCTTCTTCACGAAATGGAACTTCCATGAATATGTCTATTTC
This sequence comes from Leptospira fluminis, assembly GCF_004771275.1. GTDB lineage: Bacteria > Spirochaetota > Leptospiria > Leptospirales > Leptospiraceae > Leptospira_B > Leptospira_B fluminis. The sequence continues at coordinate 17,171 of NZ_RQEV01000005.1, forward strand.
AACGGATCGACAGCTTGTAATCCAACTTCTCTAGCCAGCAACGCATTTACAGTGAATGGAGCAAG
>NZ_RQEV01000014.1 GCF_004771275.1 Leptospira fluminis
CTTATATGCTTTCAGCGGTTATTCCTGCCGAACATAGCTACTCAGCGCTGCTTCTGGCGAAACAACTGATACACTGACCTCGCTTTGCTCGGCCCGCCAGTCTGCTTCGCAGCTGGCATCCTCGCTCCTAGGGTCGCTGCGGATGGTTCGTCATCCCGGTCCTCTCAAAAACACGCTATGAAATCTTGGGCGTTCCCACACACTCAACGATAACAAAAGAAACTTTCTCTATCATAGTGTGGTCGGGCGACTACGGACTACGCTCCGCTTCGGACTCCTCGCCTTACAGGCTCCGGGGTCCGCTTCGCGTCCTTCGTATCCCTAACGCAGCGACCCTAAAAGCAAGAAAACGACTGCAGAAGCAAGTCGGTACGATCGAAGATCGCAAACGAGTCCTTTACATTGATCAAAACCAAACATTAAAATCAAAAACGTATTTGGATCAACGCACTCAGAGGATGGAAAACAGAACATTGGTAGTTGGAGCCCCCGGCTTTGTTTTAAATATCTCAGTTAGTAAGTTCGTCTTGGAAAAATATTACAGGAAATAATTCGCAAATCCTTTCTTAAGCAATTCATTATTAAGAAATAAGCCGTCTTTGATTACAGCAGACACATCCTTCTCATTCTTCAGATAGATTACATCTACAAGATAACGATCGTATTTATCAATCCCATATGTTTTAATCAAAAGAAAAGGACAGTTCTCCAGCTCTGACTCAACAAAATTTTTAGAAGCTATCCCCTTTTTAGTCCCCAATTCAGGGGCATCCAAACCTCTCAAACGAAGACGCTGGCCGATAAAGACATGAAACCCTAAGTCTATATTTACGGATAAGGTATCTCCATCTACGACCTTCTCCAAAAATGCCTTAAAAGTAAAAAGACTCTTATTCCCGGATACTTTCTCAAACGAGTAGCCATTTTTGGCCTTTCTTACATTTACGATCGAACCTACGGGAAATTTAGTTCTATCACCTAATGACTGTTCAATCTTAACGTCAAACCCCAAATCTAAATTTGGAACGCTGCGTTCCAAATTCGAAGAAAAATTTTGAACCAAGCGGTACGAATACAGCCCCAAAACAGGCCGTTTCAGTAAACCTTGCTCTGCCTCTTTTGCGATTTCAGATTCAGAAGCGGAGGAATCACCATTTGACTTCTTCAAAGTAGCCGGAGCCTCTAACAATAAATCCCGATGAGACCAACCTTGCGCGATTGCCTTCTTCTCAAGCGTTCCGCGAATCTTAGAATCTTCCACCAAAAGTAAAACCCGATAATGAGTCCAAGAAAGTTCCGGACGAATCGTGCTCAGTTTATAAAATTGATAAAATCTTCGCATATACCTGAGATTCCGGTCAGAGAAACCCTTCCCAAAACGTCGATTCAAATCCTGTGATAATTGCTTTAAAAGCCGATCTCCATAAACTGCCCTCTCCCGATTCCCCTGCTCCACTTCTACAATACGTTGCCCAATCTTCCAATTCCCCACCAAAGAGCTCTTATTCCAGTCAGAGTTAGCTGTTGATTGAAAGTCTTCATAGATACGGGCAACATCCGTTAGGAGAGATTGATATGTGTTAGCAGAAAGGCCGCTGGACGGATGTTTAGAGCGCATGGCGAAATGAATATTCCAATTTATATATTCAATAAGAATACATTCAATTTAGAAATGAGTAAACATATACTAATTTTTCTAAAATATTCCAAATGACGTGATATTCCACTATATAAATTATGAGTCCAGTCCGATTTAGAGAAAAGGAATGAATGAAAATTCTAATCGACACAAATATACTAATTCCGCTTGAACCAGTTCACGGCGAGGATATAGAGCCGAAACGTCAGTCAGCATTAGATTTCGTTGCAATCTGTAGAACCAATAATATCGAAATTTTCCTTCATCCTGCTGGAAAAAGGGACATATCAAACGACAAGGATCAAATACGAGGCAAAATTCGATTAGAGGCGTATCAAAAATACAAAGAACTGTATAAACCACCAATCTTATCAGCAGAGATGATAAAGATCATCGGAAATCCAAGACCAAATTCGCATGATGAAATCGATCTAGAGATGCTTGCTTCCGTCTATCATGACGCAGTCGATTATTTTGTTACTGAAGACCAAGGTCTTAGGAAAAAAGCTAAATCTCTTGGCCTTCAGGATAGGGCTCTCAGCTTAAACGAAGTAATCGATCTACTTTCAAGATTATTTCCAGACAAAGTTCAGATACCTGAAATAGTCGAAAGATTACCGGTCTATAATTTAGATGAGAAAGACCCAATTTTTCAAAGTATTAGAGATTCCTATCCTGGTTTCGACGATTGGTTTCTAAAATGTAAAAGAGAACATCGAGAATCGCTTGTAATCAAAAGAGAAAACGTAATTGCCGGGCTTTGCATTTTCGCGGAGGAAATAAAAGACCAAATTGACGGCAAAAGGGGAAAGGTGTTAAAACTTAATACCTTTAAAATATCTCCCGATTTTTCAGGATATAAGCTTGGCGAATTACTTTTGAAATCCATTATGCGAATTGCTCGGCACGAAAGGTTTCATCACTTATATCTTACGACCCACGAAGAACAATCCTCCTTATTGGCCTTTTTAGAGGATTTCGGTTTTCGAATACTCGCGAGAAGGAATGAAAGAGGAGAGCTATTGTTAGTAAAAGACATATTTCCTGACAAAGGGATTCCCCCTTTTTCCGCACTCGAGTTTCAGATACAATTTGGCCCCGGCATTGAACAATTAGAAAATGTCTCCTTATATTTCATCCCAATTCAACCGCAATACTCTCGCCTTTTATTCAGAGAAACTGAAAAGCAAGGAGAACTTTTTAAAGAGTTTGTACCTGTTGAGAATACAATACGTAAAGCCTATCTATGCCATTCAGTTAGCAAGCAACTCACTCCAGGAGATATATTACTATTCTATAGGTCAGAAGATGTTCGTTCGATAGTTGCAATAGGGGTATGCGAATTTGTTTTTCGCTCCCAAGATCCGAAGGAGATCGTTCGAAAAATCGGTCAACGCACAGTATATTCTCTGGCAGAGATAGAAAATTTAACCCAAAAAGAAGTTTTAGTTGTACTTTTTCGAGAATCTCGTATTTTAGAAAAACCGATTAGTTTCGACGAACTCTCTCGAATAGGGGCGGTAAAAGGATCGATCCAATCTATCCAAAAAGTAAAAGAGGAGTCTCTGCCATGGCTAAAACAAAGAATCGTCGAGTAGTATTCCTTCCCATCAAGCCGGAATTCGCGCATAAAATTATAAGCGGCGAAAAGAATATAGAATTCAGAAAAAAATTTTCTACTCAAGATGTAGACACGATCGTAATTTACTCTTCCAGTCCTGAGCAACGAGTTATCGGTTATGCGACCATTGATTCAGTAGTGATTGATACTCCAGATTCTCTCTGGAATCGGTTTTCTAAAAAGGGAGGAATCGATAAAGATCGTTTTTCTTCTTACTTTGATGGCAAAGAAACAGGAATCGGGATTCGAATTAAAAGTGTGAGCAAATTGAAAGAGCCGATGACTCCTGCTCAATTAGGAATCCAAGGAGTAATTCCACAGAATTTTAAGTTTCTAGAGGGACGGGTACTCGGAAGGATGAAAAGGAAGGCATCTAATTAGGAATTTTTTATATAATATTCCAACGACATATTATCTCTGACCTCGTTGTGTGGGATTAACAAATACTTCCATGGCTTACCAGAATACTCTTTACTATGATTTGAAGCAATTTCGCACCATTTTACTGCTGCGTTCTTTTTAAGAGTCACCTCGTGCAAATTTATTTCATTTTTTGCCTTCGTTTCAATCATTAAAATAACTGAGTCACACTCAGCTACAAAATCCGGGATATATTCTTGGTCAAAACCTTCCTGCGTATAAAAAATTTGGAACTGTCCTTTCGCAGGTCGAAACCACTTTATACTCTCTCTCTCCAGAATAGCAGCAAACCGACGCTCTGTATCAGAAGAAAACTTGGCTTGAGGAAATAAACACTTTTCAAATCCTCCAAATAATATCCTTCCAATTTTGAGTTTATCGAAATCGGCCTTTCGATAATCGACTGCCTCCGAGGAAGAAACGCTCGCAGCAATTTCTTTCAATTTCGAGCTGAAACCTTTGGATACGATGACCTCATACTCGGTATCTTCTTCAATTTGATGGATTTGCATTTGGACATAAATAAAATCTACTAATTGCTTCTGATGGAAAACTATTACATTATAAATTTCTTCTTCCGATTTCAAATACGTGCGAAAATGTCTTATCAATTGACTGCACAGGTCATAAAGCAAATCAGAATGATCAGCGTATGATATGTCATCAAAATCAATTAACCCTCTAACTAAATAATCCTCCATGCGGCCCTCAAGGAGATTCTTGTTGTTAAAGCTAATTGTCTCCTCCTGATTTGAGTGTAATGTATGAATTAAAACGTCCCGATCCACCAGTTGCAAATGAATGGAAGAACAGTCCAGTCGAAAAAATTTATATTTAATCCCTTTTCCGTTCTTTGGTACAATCTGAATTCTAGGAATATCAATAGTTCTATCCACAACAACTTCCGCTACTTTGCGGGTTATCGCTTTAATATTGACTGCAACGGTAATTCCAGGCAATTCATAGGACTCTGTACGAAGAATATCCCCCACCTCCATTGCAATTTTTTCTTGAACTTCAGTTTTCAAAAGCTCTCTCGAAGTTGGCAAATTCTCATATTTTCGGATGACGTCATAGACAACAGAAGCAGCCCTATTACTTTCTTCATTTTCGAAAAGTTTTCGAACTGGCAATTCGCTCTTAGAAGATTCAGTCTGTTCAGCTCCGGAAAAGACTAACGATAAACCAGACTTGATTACGACTGTTTCACCTCGTTCCAAATCGGCATCTGGATCAAGTATAAGTGTTTTCAGTCGTATAAGCGAATCTGATCGATTTGCCTCGTCGACAATTTCTTGGAAGCGATCATGGGCGATAATATTTAGTCGATCTACCGCAGCAATGCCAGTTTTTTTCCCATAAGGTAGCCTAAGCCCTCGGCCAATCGACTGTTCAACTAAAATACGAGCATTAGCTGCTCTCAATGGAATAATCGTATAAAGGTTCGTAACGTCCCATCCCTCCTTCAACATATTCACATGAATGACAATTTCTGTAGGTTCATCATTTCTTTCTACGGCCAATAATCTTTCGACAACCTCTTCCTTCTCTTCCCCTTGTTGTCCGGAGTGAATTTGAATCGTCTTACCCTTATAACCGCCGCCAAAAAAAGATTCAGATTCTATGAATTTTTGCAAATCATCTGCATGCGAGGTGTCCCGTGCTATCACTAGAACAAAAGGCTTTACAAGCGTTTGATTGGACTGTAAAGCATAAGTTCTCAATTCTACTTTCGTATTCTCATGCAACCTTATTCCATCTTCTAATTTTATTCTTTCGACCTGCGTTGCATTAAGTTGCGATGCGTCGAAATTTTTTTGTGTTACAACTACGGGCTCCTTTACAAACCCATCCTCCAGGGCTTTAGACAAAGAATATTCAAATATTACGTTTTTAAAAGGAACAGATGCACGAGCTATTTCAATACGAGGAGTAGCTGTCAACTCTAGTCCCAATATTGGCCTCAATTCATTAATGGCTTTGATCCCTGCGGACGCCCGATAACGATGAGATTCGTCCATAAGTAACACCAAATCTGATAGCCCAGCCAAATATTCAAAATAGCTTTCGCCAATATATTCGGAAAGGCGTTTGATCTTAGGCGATTTACCACCCCTTACTTCAGAATTGATCTTAGAAATATTAAATATATTGATATGGATGCCGGTCTCAAAGATTGTATTTCGAATCCCTTTTCCACTTTCATAATTTTCACCGGTAATAATTTCAGGAGGATTTATCGAAAATTCGGAAATTCCTTTAAACACATATTTAGCGGTGTTTGGAGTAAAATCAGCTATTAGTTTCTTGTAAATAGTAAGGTTAGGAGCCAGGATGAAAAAATTCTTATATAATTTACTAAGATGTAAATAAGCAATAAAAGCGCCCATAAGTCTAGTTTTACCTACGCCAGTCGCCAAGGCAAAGCACAAGGAAGGAAACTCTCTTTCAAAATCAGTTACACTCGGATATTCACTATGTATCGCAGAGAGGAGCATTTCTAAGTCAGGGGACTTCGAAAGCTGCCCGATATCCATAATTCTCGATAATATATCTAAACTTTTATGCTGAGGGGCTCTAAGGCTTAACCTACCAGTTATTGAATTTACGTATTTATCGACCATTAGGATTCCTCTGCAAAGTCAAATAGCTCCAGTTGGCTTTTTTCCGGTTTCGGCGCGCTCGGTAGATTCTCCACTTGTAAACTATAGTCATCATGACCCCATTCGCATTTTGACAAGACTGCATTAGGAATTTTCTTAATTGTAAGATTTGGAAAATCAGAGTCCTGAGCTCGAAAGGCCGTACAAATTATAAGGAGAGTACGTTCATTTCCGACTTCCTGGGATAACAACGAAAGTTGATCCCGGCTTAGGGCCTGAGTCGTTACGTAAATAAAGTCAGTTTCTGTCGAATATCCATGCTGCCAATAAACAGAATCCGATGGCGCATACTTAAATCCTTCTAATTTACATATAGCTTCCGCAAGCATTGCAGAGTTATATTGTTTATTAATAATCCAATTTCCCCATTTGTCTTTTTCTAATAAAGACGGAGCCAATTTATAATAACGAAATCCGCCTCCACCTTTCCAATCGATAGTTTTAGAGATTCCTCCTTGATCCTCTCCATCAATAACCTTTTTCAAACGTGGAATGATGTGAGTATGACAATGTTCTCCTAGCTCAACCATGATCCATCGCCGGCCCATCTTGTGAGCAACAGCTCCAGTCGTTCCAGAACCTGCAAAAGAATCGAGAACTAAATCTCCAACATTTGAAGCTATTTGTATAACCCTCTCCAGCAACCTTTCTGGTTTCGGTGTATCAAAAGCATCAACTTTGCCAAATAAATAATGAATTTCCTTTTTAGCTTCATCAGTATGGCCAACCTCATTACTTTCCCACCATGTCCACGGAACCAATCCTTCTACTTCAGAAAGATATCGAATAATATTAGGTTGCCCATTGCCATCTTTTCCAAACCAAATTCTCCCCTCCGATTTTAAACGAAGAAATTCAGATTCTATTGTGCTCCAACACCTTCCCTCTGGAGGGAAATGACTCACACCAGTAGGCGTAATAACTTCATACATTTGATTTTGCCTAAATCCTTGGGCAGTCATCGGAATGCCACGCCATCGACCTTTTGGATCATTATTCGAATTCTTATAGATCTTAGCTTGCTCTTCAGTGATTGGCAGTTTATTTCTTATATCTTTGAAACGATTGGAATTTTTTGCATAAACTAAAATATACTCGTGCACGTCACCTATCGCTTCGCGATTTTCACGCGAATATCTTTTTTGCCATATATTGCTAGCTATAAATGCTTGTCGTCCACAGAGCTCATCAAGAAGAACCCTTAAATACGGCATTTCATTATCATCAATAGAGATCCAAATTGAACCTTCATCGGATAATAATCTCCACAATATCTCCAACCGATCTCTCATCAGACTTAGCCACAGAGAATGCTCAACCCCATCATCATAATGTTCAAAGGCACTACCGGTATTATAGGGAGGGTCTATATAGATGCATTTCACCTTACCAGTAAATTCTTGTTCGAGTGCCTTTAAAGCGAGGAGATTATCTCCAAATATCAATCGGTTATCAAAAATATCATTCTTCGCGACGCGATGCTTTGCATGATAGCTCTTTTCCGGATCTTCTAACAGAATACGCGGTTCTAATCGAGGTCGATTATCCTTTCCAATCCAAGTGAGTTCGAGTTTAGTTTTCTTGTTTGCCATTAATTACCTTATATCAAGCACTTGGTCGGAGCAAAGGATACAATTCAAGTTTAGCACAATTGCATTCTAAATAGCTCCCGGACTTATTCTTCTTTGGCAAAGAATTGCATGATTTACATACTAATGCATTAGCTACTTCAATCACTGAATTTAAAAATTCTCTTACCTCCGCATCCGCTATTTCACTACCTAACGAATTAAAATGGCAACCAACACAGTTGCGAATCCACTGAGCATTGACAGATTTATCCAAGATCTCTTTGAGAGCAATTTCGGAACCTTCCCGTTTCACTTTCAATAATTTCGATAATCTACTATCCAAGCCATTGACCAATTCACCCAAAGTATATTCATTCTGGGGGTTTCTTGGTAGTAAGCATTTATATTGGATTGTCAAAAAATCGAGCATAGACTCCAAAACGATTCCTGCTTTAGAGGCAGCTTGCTGACGATCGAAATTCTCTAAGGAAGAAATTTCTCTCAACTCTTCTACAGCATTCAAAAATTGTTTAGCCTGAATTCCATGATGCAATGTCCAGGGACCAAGTTCTATTACATCAACATTTGATGAAGGCCCTTTCATCCACCTGTAGCGATCTCTCCATGGCCTATAATGAGTCGTTACAATAATCTGATTGAAAATTTTAGATTGATCATGCAACAACTGCATAAATCGATCCATATGTTCAGCATCGACTGAGGTAAGAACATCATCTAGAATTAGTATAGTTGAATTTGTTTTATAGTATTTCGATAGCGCAATAAAAACGCAAATTCCGAGAGTATCTAAATGAGATTCAGAATAATAAGCTTGCGGTGGAATCTCGTCCTTTCCCTGAAATGACGCATCGAATTCCAGCGAACCAATGGCATTCGGTTTTAAATAGAATCGCGCTTTACCAATTTTCTCGTCAGGATGTAGCGTTTCATACAAATCTGCTACATCATTAGATATAGAAACAAGAATATTTTCTATGTAATCTTTCCGCTCTTTTTCGATAATTTTGTGTAATTCTTTTAAATCAGAGAGAGTCTTTTCTTTCGTTTTAGCTAAAGATTCTTTCTCCACTACGATACCCAAATGAGAAAGAATTGTTTTCTGCAGCAAAATGCTCTCTTGATTTTTATTCATCCGGGCGTTCACAACGGCCTCTATCGTTTTTTTATAAGTATTATGCCAACCAATGAATGCTTCCCGTAAATTGTCCGAGTAACTGGTAAATTCGAAAAAAATATTCGTGAAATTCTGGGTAATTTCAAATAAGTCTAAGATTGCTTTAGGTGTTTTTTGACAGAATAGAATGAAGGTTTCTAATTTTCGGAAGTACTGTTCTTCAGCATTGATTCTTAGCGATTTCTTTGTTTCAGCTTGCGACCTGGCCTGCGCAGTTACAACGGTAGCAGTTTTCACGTCATCCATTTCAGTAATCCGGTCGCCGAGCTGTTTGATCAGATTTTTCATGTCTAGCTTCGTTTCGCAAACGGGACACCCGTTCAAACCCGTATGTGTGTGAATATAGTCTTGCGCTTTTTGCAATAATAATAGCAATTCAGAGTCTTTATCCTTCTTCTTATTCTCGACGACAACCTGCTCTTTCTTGGCAACGGTCTCCTTCTCGGCCGCTTCTAATTCAATCCTAACCGCCTCTTCCAAGGCTGAACCTGCGATTTCAATGTACGATATTAAATTCTGCATTCTACGAATTGTTTCGTTCTCGTCGCTCAAGTGAGAAGTATCTATGCTTGCTTGGCCCTGGGCCCAATCTAAAGCCGATTGTCCAGTTTTCCCAGCCTGTTCCCACATAACATTAATTGTGTCTTTTGCCTGGCTTAAAGATCTTGTGTGCTCGTTAAATATTTTCTCAGTATCTTTTATTGCATTTCGAAATACACTTTCAGTTTTGTCTACATTTGGAACGCTAATAAACGCCTTAAGTTCATCAAAACGTTTCCTCGGCTCCAACTCTATCAGTCTTAAAATAGTCTGTCTGCGAAGAATCCGAGCATCGGGCAAATTCATATTCGGAGAAGTAGTAATACCATCCGCTGAAAACGTAGCCCTCCAGGGTTCGCCCTCACTTCTTACCTCAACAAAACAATCCGACAACTTTTTCCCAAACGCTGGCAGGAAACTTTTTGCCTTCGTGCCAATAGAATAATTAGCCAAAGATCCATAATTTCCGTTACACAAAAAATCAAAGCCATCAACAATTGTGGATTTGCCTGTCCCATTTTCACCAAAAATTAACGATAAAGCCTTATCCGTATTAAATGAAATTTCAACACGCTCTGTCGAACCGCGAAAATTATTCAAAGCGATTGATTTAACCTTCATTTTTTGCATCCTCATTTTTAAGGTTCTGGTTTTCCAATAGGAAAGTTAAATCTGGAACCGAACAATTACCAATTTTTACCCATTCGGAAACTTTGTTGATAATGGTTTCGTCCCATTGGGCAACAACCTTCAGTTTATCGGCTACTCTTTGAGATATTTCTTCATCAGGAGTATTCATACTACTCTCCATTCAATTTTAAAAATTGGCTGTCTCGAGTATGAAACGGAAAGCTTCTTCTCGATTTCGGCGATAAACTCTCCACGACGACGATCTATATCATCCTGAGCATCAAACAATGTTTTCCGTTTTTGGCTGCGAATTTCTTCAAGAGTTTTGATTTCTTTTTGAAAGTGTAGCTTTTCACTAAGGGTTGGTGCAGCAATCGAGGATCGGCGGGTTTCACGCATTTTTCGGTCGATATCTTTTATCTCTCGCTCCAAACCTAATTTTAAATCTTCCGCCCATCCATCTAGCTTCTCCGCTTGTTCCTCAAAATATATAATATTCCTTTTAGAAACTCGCGATCGGACTAAAGACTCTTTTTCTAAAAGAATCATCGACATTTGCTCAGAATCTTTCAGATTTGGAGATATCTCAGGAAGGATTCGACCATTGATAGAAAAAAGTCTTGCGATTTCCTCTTCATCCAAATATTGACCATCCTTAGTCATTCCAGTAAAAATTAGATATTCTTCCTCTTGAGTTAATGATGATGCAGTGATAAGAGTCACTTGCAACACTCCCGATTTCCCCAATAAGTTATCTAAGATAGTAATTTTGCCTTCATATCCCGACAAATCGAATTCAACGACCGCATTGGGCAAAACCCGTTCTTTACTTCGCCGAAGCAGAAAATCCGCCAACGGATGCCCAACTCTATATAAATGTGCGTCGCCAGATCTTCTAGGTAATTCATACAGCCCGATAGGATATTCTCCTTCAATTTTCCTCTCTCTAAGAATGAAAGAAAAATCTGTAGGAAACTCGGCAATTCCCTCCAATTCAAAACGAGTAAACTTCATCAGCTTATTCTCGAAGTTCGTTCGATTTTCTTGTGATGCCGAATGTCTAAATTTTAGTTTTTCTCTTACCTCATCATCAAAGTTTTCTAATAATTTTGCCCGAGTATTCTGCAGCTGTGAATCAATTTCCAGCCCCATTTCTGCTTGCAATGCGTCAAAAGCCGACTGTATCTCTTCTGATTTCCGAGAATTTTGATATATACTTACAATTCTTTTTTCAAAATCAACACCTGATTCAATCGAACCTAGTATCTCATCACTTGCCCCAAAAACACCTTCAAATAAGCGAAATTTTTCGGAAAGCAGCTGATACACCCGTTGATCCGCCTCATTAGTCTCATTCAAAAAATTAACGACCACCACATCATGCTTCTGCCCATACCGATGACACCGGCCTATTCTTTGCTCAATTCGCTGTGGGTTCCACGGAAGATCATAATTCACAATTAAGGAGCAAAATTGTAAATTAATTCCTTCTGCACCCGCCTCTGTCGCAATCATGATCTGGCCTTCTTCACGAAAATAATCTACAAGAGCTGATCGCATATCGGCCGTTTTAGATCCAGTAACCTTGTCAGTATCCTTATGCCGATTTATCCAGTTTACATAGATTTGTTTGGAACGATCATCATTATTAGAACCATTAAATAGAAATAGTCCGTCTTTCCATGGGCTATCTGATAAAATACGAATTAAGTAATCCTGGGTTCTCCTGGATTCAGTAAATATAATTGCTTTTTTCTCTGCGCCAATGACTTCAATTTGATAAAAAGCCTTTTCCAAAGCAATGAGCAAGGCTTTACCCTTTGCATTTTCACGAATGCTTAATGCCAAATTTTTAAATTTTTGAAGATCTTCGATTTCTAATTTGATCGCCTCGACATCTTCCCCTCTAAGGGGTTCATCCGTTTCTAAATCTCCCCATTCTTCTCTTGTTTCTTCTAATGTTTCAAAATCGTCTCCGATTTTATCGAGAGCCTCTGCCTTCTCGACTTCCGAATCTTTAATTCGTAATTCCAATCTCTGGATTAATGTTTCCAGGGTCCCGCCAATTGCAAAACTTGAGGAGGCCAATAATTTTCTTATGACCAAGATCATTAAAGCTCTCTGGCTCGTAGGCAAAGCGTAAAGATTGCTACGTTGCAAATATTCTGAAACTAGTTTGTATAAACGGTCTTCACTTTCTTCTGGAATAAAAGATTGAAGAATCGGCAAACGATTGGTATAACTAATATATGGAAGTACCTGACGTCGAAGTGTTCTCTTGATTACACTTGAAATTCTTGCTTTAAGAGCCGTCAGTATGAATTCTCCGGAGGCATTATTAAATTGGTCCCGAAAACTATCCAGACTTCCGAATACCTGATCATCAACAAAGCTTACTAAGCCGTAAAGTTCAAGCAGTGAGTTTTGCAACGGAATAGCTGTCAGTAAGAGCTTCGGAACATCACGAAAAATTGTCTTTAATTCATTTGAAATCTTGTTTGTCGGTTTATATACATTCCGAAGTCGATGAGCTTCGTCAAATATAACTAGATCCCAAGGAACTACCTTAACTTCCTCTGCTTTATTTCTTGCAAATTGGTAGGAACAAATAATTACATTGTTGGAAACAAAAGGAGATCTTGATTCTTCTTTCCAATAAGATTTATACGATTTCGATTCAAGAATTGTGCATGGTAAAAAGAATTTTTCGCTTAACTCCTGGTACCATTGTTTTCGTAGATTTGAAGGAACAACGATTAGAATTTTCCGATTTCTTTCTGCCCATTTTTGAGAGATTACCAAACCCGCTTCGATTGTTTTACCTAGTCCGACTTCATCTGCAAGTATTGCACCTTTATTTAGAGGTGATTGAAAGGCAAAGAGTGCTGCGTCAACCTGGTGTGGGTTTAGCTCAACTTGAGCATCAACTAATGCTCTTGACAAACGCTGGTCATCATCAATTGGGAATTTTCTCGTGAGTTCGTATGCTGCTAATTTTGAATGATATTCTGTCCAACTCACGTTATCTTAAAAGCTCCGGGCTTATACTGATACTTTTTACAAATTCAATCAAAAGAATGTCAATTCTGCAACAATTTTTAGGACATAATTTATAAGTAGATAATATTGGTGTATGGAACTATATTTCGTGAAGACCTATATGCTAAGAACGGAAACCCCTTCACCAAACAAAAAAGCCAGGGGTTTAAACCTGGCTTTCAGTGTAGAATTACTTCTACAAACACTATAACTGCGAATGCATCATTTCTGATGTTTGTTGTTTGCTGATCATCTTTATATGGATGTTCATGTTTGCAAGACATCTTGCGATGCCTTGCTTGGCGTCTTACCATTGAGAAGAAGTAAACTTCTCAATACTTTCGTAATATGGTCAAGCCTCACGAGCTATTAGTATCACTCGACTCAATGTGTTACCACACTTACATCTGT
>NZ_RQEV01000013.1 GCF_004771275.1 Leptospira fluminis
CCCAATAACATACAATCAATTAATATTATTTTATTAAAAAATTTTATGTTCTAATTTTTGCAATAGACGAAACATTTGTATACCAAAAACATAGAACAGCCCGATTTCCCTTTCTCGAGAAAGCACTCGCTCCCGGCATGCGAATTCAAAATATCCTAATATAGTATATATTACATTCTTGGGCCGTACGAGTAGCGGTTCTTCCCAGAAAAGAATGGAAATGGTATTCGAATCTTCCCGGCTTAGCCTAGAAAAATACGGAGTCGGGGCCGAAATTTCTTGAATTCAAATCGATAAACGTCATATATCTCCCCGGAAAATCAACATATTCGAATGGAGAAAAATATGATTCGATACGGAAAAACGAACCTCGTCGCAGGCTTGGCGGCGATTTTTTTGGCGGCAATGGGAGGATTCGCTCTCGGCGCAACATTCGACGCCAATTCTGTAAAAAACGGAGAACACGTACTGAGCATCGTACGTTTTTATCTTCGCGAGGGACACTCTCACGGAATGCCGATCGCAATGTACAACATGCTGGTCGGCCTATGGATCGATAAAGTGGTTCTTTCGGACAGAGCGAAGTCAATCGCGTCCTGGGCGGCGGTGGCGGGACTTTTATTGCCAGTGGGTTTAGCCGCCAAAGGAGCGGCGGGAGCCCCCGCTAATTTTCCTCCGGTAGGACTTCCTGGAATCCTCGGAATGTTCATCTCCATCCTATTGCTTCTCATCGGCGCAATCCGGATGAAAAAAACCGCATAAGGCGGAAGCGCGGTTCTTTCGGAATTCGGAACAACTCCCGAGCGGAACGACCAAATTTCGAAAGAACCGAAACGTCGCGCGATTCCGATTGAGAAAGGGACCGGCGCGACTCCTTACAAAAAAATAAATTAATTCTTTATAATATACAAAGAGCTCGTTCCTACGAGAGTCTGGCCGTTCAGGCTTCCGGACGTATATCCCGTCTTGAATACGTTGTCGTAGTAATCGGAAGAGATCCCTGAAGCGGTGCTGCTGGCCGCCGAAGCCCCCGTTTGTTGCGTGGATTGTTTTACTCCGTTCGGATCGTATTTCGTAACATAGATATCCTGGGTTCCGGTCAGGGTATTCCCATCCAAACCTCCCCCCGTATTCCCGGTTATAAAAACGTCGTTAAAGGAATCGTACGTGATTCCTATTCCGTACGTGAAGGTCCCGCCGGTACCCAAAAGGCGGGTCCATTGCTTAGCACCTTGGTTGTCGTACTTCACAACAAAGAAAGCGTAGGTACCCGTAAGAGTCTGGCCGTCCAGGTTTCCGTTCGTATTTCCCGTCGCATAGATATTCCCGAGCATATCCGTCGTTATTCCGTTTCCGACTTCGGAAGCGACCGATAGTCCCAATTGACGGGTCCATTGTTTGTTCCCGTTTGCGTCGTATTTGACTACGATCAGATCCTGTGCTCCGGCCAGGACGTTTCCGTCCAAATTTCCGGTCGTATAACCTGTCAGATAAATCGAATTAGAGGAATCTAAAGTCACTGCGTCAGATTGCGTATGTGCCCCCGAAACTCCGAGGGTGCGTGTCCACAATCTGACTCCGTTCGGGTCGTATTTCGTGAGAAATAGATCGTACAATCCGGTTAATACGTTTCCGTCCAGGTTCCCGTTCGTATAACCTGTCACATAGACGAAGTTGAAAGGATCGGTCGTGATTCCCATCGGAAGCGCGGCGCTTCCGGAAGGCCCTAAAAGGCGGGTCCAAAGTTTATTTCCGTTCGTGTCGTATTTCGAAAGGAACAAATCGGAGGTGCCCGAGAAAGCCTGTCCGTCCAGGCTCACACTTGTGGAACCCAGAATGTACACATTTTGGAGAGAATCGGAAGCGACTCCGTTCGTAGACAGGCTGCTCCCTCCGACTCCTAAAGTTCTGGTCCATTGTTTGTTTCCGTTCGTATCGTATTTGACTACGTATGCGTCTTGGGAACCGATCTGAGCGTTTCCGTCCAAACTTCCCGTCGTAGTTCCGGCGGCATACACGTTCCCCGAACTGTCGGTAGTTACTCCGGCAGACTGCGTGGCAGCGCCTGCCGCCCCCAAGAGACGAGTCCAAGGAGTCGTAGGCAAAGGAGGTTTCACATATCCGCAAAAGGAAGAGCCTCTGCGGGAACTGAAACCTTGAAAAAGGGACGCCGTAAAGACGTCGGAATTGTCGCAGCTTTCGGATTCCGCCTTCAAGCAGTTCAGAAAAATCAGCGAGATAAAACAAAGAAAATAAGGAAATCTGGAAATTCTCATCGGAAATTCGTAATCTTGAACCTTCTTTTTTCCTTAACCGATAACCAACAAATTTTTTCCAAAAAACTCGCTAAATTTATCTAAGACGGGAGAAAGAGAATCGGTCCTAACAAGGATTTAAGTCAGTTTTTCGTCCAAGAATTTCAGAATTTCTGCCGGTAGTTTCCGATGGAACTCCTCTCGATCGAATCCGTCCGGATCGACGGAAGGTGGAAAATTACGATTCTTTAAAGCGGGAGGAAAAGGACTTAAAAAGGAAAAGTGGCCTGCGTTGGACGCCGTTCGGAAGAGGACCTGGGATCGATCCGGAACACCGTTCAACACGATGTCCGAATTCCATCCGGGAGTAATGGGGTCGTGCTCCGCAGCAAACAAAAGAATCGGGATCGTCACCTTACGTAAAGAGTTCAAAAACCATCCGGCCCCCGGAGCCATAAGCACGATCGCTCGGAGTCTGGAATCCGTAGGAGTCTCGACTCTTTCCCCTTCCTTCGTCCAAGGAACCCCGCCGGCAAGGGCTAAGGCCGTGTATCCCCCCATGGAATGTCCGATCACCGCGATACGATCGGCTCGGACGCTTTTTCCGAAACGTTCCGAGGAAAGGATTCCGTCTATCGTCATGCTGACGTGCTTGGGTCGATTGATCAAATTCGCGCGAGTATTTTCCAATTCATTGTTGTTCCGGTTATTTCCGTAATGTTCCGGCATCGCGACTATATAGCCGTTCTTCGACAAATGAGTACTGATGGTTCTGTACAGGAGATGAGAGCCTCCGTTCCCGTGCGAAATCACGACCAAAGGAAATTCTCCCACCGAAAGATCCGCATCCGAGCTGACGTCCATCATGTACGGACCGAAGGCCGTCGGAACGGCGGGAGTCTCCGTAGGATACTGCACTAAAACGGGAAAGGAAATCCCCAGCTCCGGATCCTCTACCCGGAATTCCATACTCCCCGTAAAAAGCGTTTTCGTATCGCGATCCATACGACTTTAGGATCTGACATCCGATTGACATTCCGGTTCAAGAACTTTTTCTGAACTAATGAAGGTTCGAGACAGTGGGATGCCGGAATACTCTTATTGGGAGAGTTTATTCGACGTGGCGCTAATACTGGACCGAATGGAAATCGGTTCCGACATCGGGACTTTCGTAGAATTCGGATCCGGGTACGGGACGTTTACGATCCCCGTAGCGAAACGGATTGCCGGCAAAGTCGTCGCATTCGACATCGAACCCGAAATGATTTCCATGGCAGAGTCGAGAGTTCTACAAGCCGGTCTTGCCAATGTGGAAATCGTACGACGAGATTTGATCGCTGAAGGAACCGGACTCGCGGATCTCTCCGTCGATTATGTAGCCCTGTTTAATATCCTTCATCACGAGTCCCCCCAAGAGATCCTCGCGGAAACGTTTCGAATCCTGAAGCCGGGAGGAAAAGCGGGAATCATCCATTGGAATTTCGATCCGAAAACTCCCAGGGGACCGAGCCTAGAAATACGCCCCAGACCGGAACAGACGAAACAATGGGTGGAAGAAAGCGGATTCGAAATCCCGGAACCGATCCTAAGAAATCTCCCCCCTTGGCATTACGGAATTCTAGCTCGGAAAAGGAGCGCTTGATTCAGAGCGAAGGATCCGCCTATCTTTTACGGAAAATAAGTGACGCGATTGAAGTTGATATCGGAAACCCAAACCTGCCCGCAAGGCGTAACGGTCACATCAAAAGGGTTGTTGAATGTGGATGCGGAGACGGTGAGATTTGCATTGAAAGAAGCATAGTCCGGTTCCCCCAAAACGTTGTCCGCATTCATCCCGTTGCTGAAGGGAGCGGAATAATGAGTGACTCTTCTATACGAATTGTCGGTGATCCAAACGTTCCCTTTGGAATCGAAGGAGAGTCCGCTCGGAGCCCAAAGAGTATTTTGCCCGGTAACACCGTTCATAGAAGAAGTGAAATTGGGCGCACCGATTACAAGATTGGCGTTCATTCCGTTGGTGAAAGGAGGAGAATAGCGCAACACTCTAGAATAGATGTTATCCGTAATCCACACGTTTCCGCTCGAGTCGATTCTGACGGCATTCGGACCTCCCAAATTCGAAGCCAAGGCACTAGCGGGTGCTGCGGAAGTCGTAAAGTTGGGCTGTCCCAATACGACATCCGCCGACATCCCGTTAGATAAGGGAGCGGAAAAATGAAGAGCGCGAAAGTTTGCGTAATCTATCACCCAAATCCCTCCCGCATTGTCCACTCCCACGCCTGACGGAGTGAACAAAAGGGAACTCGTGGTTCCATGGGTTCCCGTAACGCCGATCGTGATATCCGCGCTTCCTCCCGTGGAAATTCCTTTCGGAAAATGAAGCACCCTTTCGTTGGACGTATCCACGACCCAAAGCCCTCCGGAGGAATCCAACGCAAGTCCGCTAGGACTTTGAAATTGATTCAATCCAGTACCTGCGGTTCCACCTAAAATAATGTCCGGAGATCCGCCCGATGCGACGCCGGCAGGAAAATGTAGGACTCTTACGTTGGAGGAGTCGGCTACCCAGATTCCTCCATTCGAATCCGAGACGATCCCTTGCGCGGAATGGAGCTTATTTGTAGCGGAGCCGTAGGCGCTACTCACAAAATCCGATTGCCCCAATGCCACGGTCGCATTTTCTCCCAAAGAAAGGACAGGGCTGGAAGCACAGGCAGGAGACGCCGGATTGTTTTCCAAAAGAATGGAAAGCAAAAATCCCGTCCCATGGCTCATATCCATTTTTAAAGGCATGGCTCGATTGCACGAAAATAGGAAAGGTATTAGTAAAATCGAAATGGCAACTCGAAATCTATGCCATTTTTTCCCGAAACTCTTTAGAATTTCGTAATTGAGATTAGAAATCATCCTCATCATACCCTGAGTTATTGAAAGCCTTTGTATCTCAACAAGCGAAAGGAAAAAAATTGAGTAAAATTTAAAAATTGAGACTTAAAATCCGTAAAGCTCGAACCTCCCGGGAACTTCAGGCTACTTTCTGTCATTTTGCCGGAGACTTTTCGAAAAATCGGGAAGAACAAGCAACCTTTCTCTTTCGGGCTGACAGGAAAAACATCTAGTTTCCGTTATTGTAATATACTCTCGTTCAATTTTCCCGGAAAAAGCAGGGAGAAACATCGGATCCTCCCATCTTTTCCACCGCGTATCCGTCGTACGTACGATGCTAGAATCCGGCTCTGATACCGGCCGTGAAAGCGCCTTATATTTCACTTATATTTTAACACAAAATTCACGACGTTCTGTCAGTTTCTTCAGGTTTTCCCATTGCAACTTACACCTGATCGAATAACTTAGCACTTAAAAAAATACAGGCTAATACTCGGTTAAAACTTATATGATTTGGGACAACAGGAAATCGCATTCAGAAATTGTAATAAATCCAAATTCTAGATTTCGTTCTAATTGCTACTTGTGCGGTAATCAAGGCAAAAAAGTGGTATTTATAGAAAATCGCATTCCGATCGTCGAATGCCTTGGTTGCGAACACGTTTACTCCACCTACATCCAGAAAGAACACTATAATGAATACTGGGGAACGGACAGCAAAGAGTACGATTTGCTCTGGTGGGACCATGCTCACAGGGAAATATACCGGGATTTTTGTGATAAATTCCTGCATTCTCCAAGTGGAAGAATCCTGGATGTGGGTTGTGGTCTCGGTTTTTTTATCCGTAAAATACGGCAAGAGAGACCGGGATGGGATGCGGTAGGTTACGAAATTTCGGAAGAAGCGGTTCGGTTTGCCAAAGAAAAGAATCTTCTTACGAACGTATACTCCGGCGTCGTCCAAGAAAGTGACCTACCCGAAGAAAGTTTCGATATCATTACACTCTGGGACGTCATCGAACATATTCCGAATCCGCAAAGCCTGCTCGAATATCTACATTCTCTTCTCAAGCCCGGAGGATTCATTTTTATTGAGACTCCGAATTTCCCTGTACAACTGATCAAAGCAAGAATGAAAGTCCTGCTTTTAGGCAGGACTCCGAAAGCGCATTACCTCGAGGCAAAGGATCATATCAATAATTACAAAGAGAAAACGCTGACTTTTTTGGCCAAAAGCTGCGGATTTTCCGACGTCACCTTCACGATGCTGAAGCCTATCTCCTTCGTCGCAGGAAACCCGTCCAAATTAGGCGTGATCGCCAAAAAGTGCATCTACTACGCATCCAAGTTTCTCCATTTCGTTTCATTGAAAAAATGGAATATAAATCTTACCTTATTCGCCGTAGTGTCGAAATAAGAAGGGATATTTGTCTTTAGTCGACTGTTTGTTGGGGGGAAAGGGAAAAGAGATTCGAGGGAGAGATTTTTTTTGCGTGTTTGAAAACGTTTAGAGTAGCGTGACAACCGAGAAT